>CAVVGA010000013.1:0-162634 GCA_963747605.1 uncultured Acidobacteriota bacterium
GCGCAGTTCCTCCAATTTTCGCAATCCCACTTCGCCGTCCATCGCCGTGCCCACCACTTCAATCGTAGGATACCGCTGCAACACCTGCGGAATCAGTTTGCGCATCAGCGCCGAATCATCCACCACCAGGACGCGGATCTTTTCGCTCATGCCGTCGCTCCCACCGGCTGAATCAGTGCCAGATGCGACACCACCGCGGGAATGTTCAGAATCAGCACGATCGTCCCGTCGCCCAGTATCGAAGCTCCACTCACCAACGGAGAAGTGACCAATTGGTCCTCCAACGCCTTGATGACCAGTTCTTCTTCACCCATCAGCTTGTCCACCGCTAATCCAAACCGCCGGCTCCCCGCTCCAATCACCACCACGAAAACTCTCTTCGATCGTTCGCATGACTGCGAATTTTCCAGCCGGTCCAGCCGCACCAACGTCAACACCTGCTGCCGCAGTTGAAAAACCTCGTGATTGTCCACTCGATGAACTTCCGCTTCCGTGATCCGCGTAATCTCCACCACGGAAGCAATCGGCACCGCGTACAGCCGCCCGGCCACGTGGAACAGCAGCGCCTGAATGCTCGCCAGCGTCAGCGGCACGATCAGCCGGAACGTCGTCCCCTTGCCAGCCTCGGTTTCAATCTCGATCGAGCCTTTCAAGTTATCGAGCGCTGACTTCACCACGTCCAGTCCCACGCCGCGGCCTGAAATCTCCGTTACGTTTTCCGCCGTGCTGAATCCCGGTGTGAATATCAAATGATTGATTTCCGCTTCGTTCATCCGCGAAGTTTCCGTCGCGCTCATCAGTCCGCGCTCGATGGCCCGCCGGATTATCTTTTCGCGATCGATGCCGCGTCCATTGTCGGAAACTTCAATCACCACCTGATCGCCTTCGTGATAAGCGTCAAGCCGCACCGTGCCGCTGCCCGGTTTACCAGCCGCCGCGCGTTCGCTCGCCGTCTCGATTCCATGATCCGCCGCATTGCGAATCAGGTGCGCCAGCGGCTCCGCCAGCGCGTCCAGAATGCTTTTGTCCAGATCCGTGTTCTGCCCGCGATTTCCAGCGCGATCTCTTTGTTCAGGTGTTTGGCCACGTCGCGCACGATGCGTGGAAATCTTCGGAACAGCTGCTCCACCGGCACCATGCGAATCTTCATCACCGATTTCTGCAGCTCGTTCAGAATCCGCGATTGAAACGCCAGCGCATCCGAAAACTTCCCGCGCAAAGCATCCTTCGCAAAGCGCCGCTCGAATTCCGCAATGGTGCGCTGTAGCATGGATTTCCCGATGATCAGTTCGCCTACCAGGTTCATCACCGTATCAATCCGACCGGCGTCCACGCGCAGCGTGTTCTCCGCCACCGCATGTGCCAATCCGGTAGGCGCGCTCGAGGTTTGCGTTTCATCGTCTTCATCGGTCTCGCCCGCGTCCGCGGATTCTCCCGCAACGCTCGCCGAAACCGCTGCCGCTTCCGATTCCACCAGAATGTCCAGCACGTCGCGCGGCCCCGTCTCCATCAGCGGGATGCGATTCACCGAAATCTGCGCCACCACGGAAGGCACTTGGCACCGCTTGCGAATCCAATCGGCCGGCTTCGTACTCGCAAGCGCCGCTTCCAGCAATCCGCCGCTTACCACCTCACCGCTGGTCTCAGGACGCAGCGCCAAAATCTTCCCCGCGCGCTCCAGCGCCTTCTTCGCAAGCTCGTAAGCCGCCGCGGGCAATACCGCCTCACCCGCCAAATGCATCGCCACCTGATAGACCGTCTCGCCACGGCGGAACGATTCCGCAATCAGCAATCGCTCATATTCCGTCCAACTAAAAGTCGCAGCTGCTTCTTCCAGAGGCTTTTCACCCCGCCCCGTCGCCGGCTTGTGCAACAACCTCTGCACGTATTCGCGCAACGCTCCGCCGTCCGGAGGCTGCAGATTGTTGCGATAAGCCGCCAGCATGTCGCGGAACGTATCGGCCGCCGTCAGCACCACCTCGGCAATCAACCCCGCATGTTCTTTCACCAGATCGGGAGTCAGAACGTCTTCTAGCTCGTGCGCCAGCTCACTCAGCTCCCGATATCCGCACGCCGCCGAATCTCCCTTCAACGTGTGCACAGCTCTCCGTACGCTACGCAGGCTTTCCTTGTCGCTGGGCCGTTCTTCCAGCGCCAAGCCCGCGTCATTCATCGCCTGCAGAATTTCCTCCGCGCTCTCGAAAAAGAGATCGCGAAGTTCCGAGGCTCGATCGTCGGGTGAAAACGTCAATGCGGTCCCTCGATTCGCTGGTACACCGTCGCGTTGTTCTGATGAATCATGTGGAATCTCTTGGTCAGGCCAAACAAACTCTCCGCGTGCCCCACAAACAGATAGCCCTCCGGGTTCAAGCAGCGATGAAATTTATCAATCAGCCGTTTCTGTTCCGCTTCGTCGAAGTAAATCATTACGTTGCGGCAGAAAATCGCGTCATTGCGCTGCGGCAAATATTCTGTCTTCAGATTGTGAAAGTCGAATTGCACCAGGCTCTTCAGCGCCGGCTTTACCGAATATTTATCGCCCACCTTGTCGAAGTAGCGCAGCCGGCAGGTATAGTCCACCGTCTCCATCTGTGTTTCGGTGTAGATCCCCTGTTGCGCCGCCAGCAAAGCCGAATAACTGATATCCGAAGCCACAATCTCCACTTTCCAAGGCGGGGGAATCAGCGGCTTCGGCGTGGGCATCTCAAAAGGCAACGGATTCCGCAGGTAGTAATAAGCCAGCGCGTCGCAAATCAAAATCGCCAGCGTGTAAGGTTCCTGCCCGGTCGAACACCCCGCGCTCCATATTCGCAATGACCAATCGCGCCGCTCCTGCTTGCGCCGCAAAAGCTCTTCCAACACGTGTTTCTGAAATAATTCCAGCTGCGGACGAATTCGAAAAAAGCTCGTTTCGTTCACCGTCAGGTTTTCCAGCAGCGCCACCAGCTCCTGCTTGCCTTCGCGGCTCGTTAGCAGCCGGTAATACGTATAGAACGAATCCATCTGGCAGGCTTTTAGGCGGCGTTGCAGGCGATCGCGCAGGAAATGCGTGCGCCGTTCATCGAAATACATGCCGCATTCCTGATACACCAGCGTCTGCAGGAGCTTCAATTCGGGTTCGGTGAGCGGAACCTGTGCTGTGAGAGTGGACATTCGCTCCTCGTCGTTTTTGTTCTCGCGCTAGGTCTTGCTGGCGCCAGCGGCTACCACTAGACGCGTGCCAGATTTCCTGTGGACAGCGCTGCGGCGGTTTCAGCCGCGTCTTCCAGCCGCCGCAGCTCTCCGCGTTGCAGTATCTTGCTCAGATCGAGCATCATCACCAGCCGTCCGCGGAGTTTTCCCACGCCGGTGATGTAATTCAATTCGCCTTCCTGAAACACCGAGTGCGGCGCCTCAATATCCGAAGGCGGAATTTTTATTACTTCCGAAGCCGAATTCACGATCAATCCGATGCATCGGCTTTCCAGCTCCACCACCACAATCCTGTTTCTCTTGCTCGCCTCGATCACTTTCTCGCCAAATCGTTTGCGCAGATCCACCACTGGAATAATTCGCCCGCGCAGATTGATCACGCCCTCGATGTAATCCGGCGCGTTCGGCACCGAAGTAATCTCCGGCACGCGCACGATTTCCCGCACCATCGCGATCGGCAATCCAAAAGTCTCCCGTCCGATCCGGAATCCTACGATTTGGATGTCTTTGTCCATGTTGTCTGTGAACGCGTACTAGGAACGCGAAACTTCAGCATATTCGGCCGGAGCATGCCGTTCGTTCTCGCTCGAACCAGCGCGGCCGAACGCGCCACCCGGTCCCGGTCGCTGCCCGAAATGGCGCCGGCCCTCAGGAAAGCCTTCGTCCAGCACAAAACGGTCCATGGATTCCAGCAGCACGCGCGAAAGTTTAGACATCTGCTCAGCCGCCGCAGCCAATTCCGTCGAACTTGACGTGGACTGCTGCACCAGCTCTCGCATCTTCTCCATCGCGCGCACCACAGCCTGTGAACCCGAAGCCTGCTCTTCCACCGACGAATTAATTTCCTGCGTGATCTCCGTCAGCCGGTTGGTCGCCTTCGCAATCTGCGATGATCCGCTGGATTGTTCCGTGGTAGCCGCACCAATCTCCTGCGAGAACTTGTAAACCTCGGACACCACATCCGAAATCTTCTCCAGCGCAAAACTTAGGTCCTTATTCAGCAGCAAGCCTTCCTGGACCATGGTCGTGCTCTTTTCCATGTTGTCCACGGCTTCGCGTGCTTCCTTCTGAATGCCCTGAATCAATTCGGAAATTTCCTTGGTGGACTGCGTGGACTTTTCCGCCAGCTTGCGCACTTCCTCGGCAACGACCGCAAAACCCAATCCGTGCTCGCCCGCGCGCGCCGCTTCAATCGCCGCGTTCAAAGCCAGTAAATTGGTTTGCTCCGCCAGATCGTCAATCACTTCGATGATCTTGCCGATGTCGTCCGCGCGCCGTCCCAGCACGTCAATAATCTCCGCTGAAGACTGAATCGCGTGACTCGTCCGGTTCAATCCCTCGGTAGCCTTGTTCATCGTCACCATGCCGGTTTGAACTTCCTCGCGCGACCGGTGCGATATATCCACCAGCAGCTTCGCCGTATCCGCCACCCGCTCGATCGAAGTCACCATCTGGTCAATCGAAGCCGAAGTTTCCGCCACGCTTGACGCCTGCACCTGCGTGTTCTTCACCACGTTCTGCACGTTGATGCTCATCTCGTGCATCGTGCTGGTGACTTCGTCAATCGCAGAGGCAGCCTGCACGCTCACCTTCGCCGATTCATCCGAAGCGCTGGCCATTTGTCCCGATCCGCTCGCGACCTGCGCCGCGCTATCCCGAACTTGCCGCACCAGGTCCCGCAATCCACGCGTCATCTGCGCAAAGGCCTTCGCCATCGTGTCCTGCTGCGATCTCGGTTGCACCGTCACAGACAACTGTCCTTCCGCAATCGCCGCCGAAACCGCAGCCATATCCTTCAAATGCACGATCATCTTGTTGAAGTTCTCCGCCAGCACGCCCACTTCGTCGTCGCGATGCGTATCAATCGTCTGCTCCAGGTCACCGGTCTCCCCAATGCGCCGCGCCACTTCGATCAAATGGTAGATCGGCTCCTTGATGGACTTCGCCGTGTAGAAGGCGATCAGCAATCCTAGCAGCACCGCCAGCAACGTCCCCGCGGTGGTGATGCCGGTGCTCCACGTCGTAGCTGCTTTCGCCGAATTGTTCGAATCGTCCAGCGATTTTTGCGCGGTGTTATCGGCCTGATCCAGCATCACCGTGGACTTGTTCAACCAGGAAGCCGGATCGTGCTGCAGATAATATATCTGCAAATCCGAAACCGTCGCGTCCCCGGCGTCCACCTGATGCCGTTTCGCGATCATCGGCTTCGCGAAATTCTCCGACCAGCTCGTTTCCGCGTCTCCCACTTGCGCCAAAGTGCTACGTAGGCTGGGATCGCTCGATGTGGTTTCCGCCTCTTTCAGCAACGCCAGCAAATCGCCCACGCCCTTGTTGGTCTTGTCTTCATCCCTCAGATCGCCGCTCAGCAAGTAATTGCTCAGATACAAGCGGTCCTGCATCATCTGTGAGCGCGCGTTGCTGATCGCCGTCTTGGTCAATTGCGTGGCCTTCGCCGTGTCCTGCGCACTGTACTCACGGCGCACCGTGATCACATTGATGAAGAACAAAACCAGCATGATTGCCAAAATCGCGCCAAACCCGAAATAGAGTTTCTTCCCGATTGTCATGAGAAATGCCTCCGCTCCCCGCCTGTGAACGCAGTCACAGGCCCCCATTCACCCGCCCTCAGTTGTGCCCCGAGAAATCAAACTCGATCACTTCCACTGATTCCTTCACCGCCGGCTCGAATCGCCATTTCTTCAAAGCGTCCTGTGCGGCGCCCACCAGCAACGGACTTCCGCCGATCACTTTCGTGTTCATCACTTTCCCATCCGCGGAAATTGTTGCTTCTATTTTCACTTTGCCGGTCGCGTTCATCTGCCGCGCCAGCTCTGGATATTCCGGCACCGTCTTCGTCTTCACTTTTCGCTTCGCGCTTTCCGCCGAATTTTCCTGTGCGTTTGCGCGCGGTACCGCTGCCAGTGATCCCCCAAGGATCATCGCCAATCCCAATCCAAGCAGTCGTCTCTTGCCGTTCATGCGTGCGCCTCCTCAATCGAGGGAAAGGTCCCGCATCGGAAATTGCAATGAGGATGCCATCGGGAAAGTGTTCTTACGCTACGTTGAAAATTCATCAACCTAGCTGGTATAACTATGAACGGGAAGCACTTACGGAGAAGTCCGCCCATCCCATGCGCCGCGCTCTACCCACCGATTCGTCTCAAATGCCTCCCGCAGCCCACCCCCTCGTCTCACCTTGCGACGCAGCGAGATTGCTCAATAAGGCAACTGCCGCCGCCCGTTCGCTTGACTCAAATTGAGAACACACCGTAACGTCTTTCTCGTATAGGCGTAGCGCGCGCAATGCCCCCTAGACCTCCATGCGTGCACTAAAAAGAAGTCGCGATGTCTCACCTCGTCTCAATGGCTCTTTCGAGAGCCTGCTTGCGCAGTTCTCCGCCACCACACTGGAGCTGAATCCTTCTCTCGGTGCCGCGGAATTCTCACGGCGTCTCACCGCACGCGCTGCGGAAATGCTGGGCGCGCGCGCGGCAGTTCTCGCAATAGCGAATGACGCCGAATGGGAAATCGCAGCCCTCAGTGGCCCCGCGCATCGTTGGGATCCGATGACGCAGCACCATCTAGCCGGCATTCTCGCCGAACAAGCTCGCGTTCCCGGCGAAAAATTGCGCGAAGGCTCAGCCATAACGTTGTTAGGTCGCGGTCTCGCCGATGCGCTGGTGTGGGAAGAGCTCGTTCTCGCGCGTCTCTCCGGCAGTCAAGGTGAGTTGCTCGGCGTCTTGTGCCTGGTAGATGTAGCGCGCGAACTTTCCGCCACCGAACGCCAACTCCTCGAAGCTCTGGCAGGCCACGCCGCCATGGCGCTGGAAAATGTCAGACTTTTCTCGCGCGTAGAACAATCGCGTAAGCAATGGGTCGAAGATTTCGACGCCATCTCTGACTTCATCGTCGTTCACGACGCCGGAAATCACGTTCTGCGCTTGAATCGCGCCCTCGCTGAAGCCCTCGGACTTCGTCCCACCGAAGCCATCGGCTACGAAATTGACCGCCTGGAAATCCTCGACGCGCCGCCCAAGGAAGGGCAATGCCCGTTCTGCCGCAATCCGCGCCTCGCGCACGAGGAATTCATTCACGAAGCCGCCGAGCGCACCTTTTTAATCTCCGCATCGCGCATTCACAACGCGCAAGGCAACGACTGGCGCACCATTCACGTAATGAAGGACATCACCGATCGCCGCGTCGCCGAACGCCGCTATCGTCGCGAGCGCGATTTCAACAAAAACATCCTCAACAATACGCAAAGCATGATCCTGGTTCTCGATACCGCCGGTCTGGTCAGTTATGCGAACCGCCGTTGTTTCGAAGCCGGCTACCGCGAACAGGATTTGCTAGGTCAGGCTCTCGTGGGCATGGTTCCGCCCGCGCGCCGTCCTCTGCTAGCCGAAGCGCTCGAGCGCACTCTGCAAGGCGCCGCGCTTGATAATCTCGAAATCCCGCTCTTCCGCGGCAGCGGCACTCCCGGACAATTTTCCATCAGCCTCAGCCCCATGCGCGACGAGCAGGGCGAAATCAACAGCGTCGTAGTCGTCATGACCGACATCACCGACGCCGCCAGCCTGCAAGCCAAACTAATGCACACCGAAAAAATGGCCGCACTAGGTCAACTTGTCTCTGGCGTCGCCCACGAAGTAAATAATCCGCTAGCCGCCATCGTCGGTTTCACCGATCTATTGCTGGAAAATCCCGCGGTTCCCGACGCCGCGAAAGAAGAGCTGCAAGTAATCCTGCAGGAAGCCCAGCGCACCCGCGTAATTGTGCAGAATCTGCTCAGCTTCGCGCGCCAGATGCCCGCCCAACGCGAGCCTGCGCAAGTAAACACGATCCTGAAGCAAACCATGAAACTCCGTGCCTACGACCTGGAAAACCACGGAGTCGAGCTAACCGAAAAATATGCCGCCGAGCTTCCCATGGTCATCGGCGATCCGCACCAGCTTCAGCAAGTCTTCCTGAATATTTTGAACAACGCCTACGACGCCGTGCAAGAAACTCGCCGCACCGGAAAAATCGAAGTCCAGACCGTCCATCGCTCCGACAAAATCGAAATCCTTTTCCGCGATAATGGTCCCGGAATCTCTCAAATTGATCGCATCTTCGATCCTTTTTTCACGACCAAAGAAGTCGGCAAGGGCACCGGCCTCGGCCTCAGCATTTGCTACGGAATCATCCAGGCCCATCGCGGTGAAATCATTGCCAGAAATAATCCCGATGGCGACGGCTCCACATTTATAGTGCGCTTGCCCATCGCCGAAAAAGCTGCGGAAATGCACGCCGCGAAGGCTGCCGAATGACGGCCACTCCCGCGCCCGTTTCTTCCACCCGCTCGCGCATCCTCGTCATCGAAGACGAGCCTTCCGTCGCCGCCTTTGTGCGCGCCGCGCTCGAACGCCACGGCTACGAAGTCACTTCATCTTCCTCCGCGGTCGAGGGCCTGCGCCTTCTCGCGCTCCATGATTTTCGCGGCGTCATTTCCGATTTCCGCACTCCCGGAGGCATCACCGGCTCCGATGTGCACGATTGGCTTCAGCGTCACCGGCCCGAAATGGCTACGCGCATCATCTTTATCACCGGCGACACCGCCAGCGACGAGACCATCGCGCTGCTGGCTCTCGCTGGCACTCCCTGCGTTGAAAAACCCTTCCGCGTTCAGCAATTAATGGACGCGGTCGAAAAGACCATTGGAAAACCATGACCGACGAACTGAAACTTCGCTTTTTGATTGTGGACGACGAGCAAAGCATTCGCCGCCTGTGCATCACCGTGGGCCAGGGGCTCGGATATAGCTGCGCCGAAGCCGAGACCGCCGAAGCAGCGCTCGAATCCCTGGAAACCAGCGCTCCCGATCTGGTCGTCACGGACCTGAAGCTTCCCAGCCTCTCGGGCGTCGAACTGCTGCGCAAAATTAAAGAATTATTGCCGCGCACCGAAGTCGCCATCATGACCGGCCACGGCTCCGTCGAAACCGCCGTGGACGCCATGCGTCAGGGCGCCTACGATTACATCGAGAAACCGTTTCGCGTCGAGCGCCTGCGCCAGCTCCTGCAGCGCATGGCAGAAAAAGTCCGCCTCGTAACCGAAAATCAATTCCTGCGCGAGCGCGTGAATACCGTCACCGATATGGACGGCATCGTCGGCACCTCCGCCAAAATTCAAGACGTCCTACGCATGATTTCGCGCCTGAAAGAAACTCGCACACCCGTGCTCATTACCGGAGAAAGCGGCACCGGCAAGGAACTCGTCGCCCGCGCCATCCACTTCCGCGGTCCGCTGGCCGAAATGCCATTCGTCGCCGTCGATTGCGGCTCGCTCGTCCCCACGCTTATGGAAAGCGAACTTTTCGGTCACGAAAAAGGCTCTTTCACCGGCGCTCTGAAAACCAAAGCCGGCCTCTTCCAGGCAGCCAACGGCGGCACAATTTTTCTCGATGAAATCGGCGAGTTGCCGTTGGAGTTGCAAGCCAAGCTCCTCCGCGTCCTGCAGGAAAAAGAAGTCCGTCCCGTAGGCAGCAATGAAAAAGTCCCGGTGGACGTCCGGGTGATCGCCGCCACCAATCGCGATCTAGAGTCTTCCTACCGCGCCGGAACTTTTCGCAAAGATCTCTATTTTCGTCTCAACGTCGTAACGGTCCACGTCCCGGGCCTACGCGAACGCCGCTCCGATATCCCCCAGCTGGCACATTACTTCCTCGATCGCTACGCCGCAGGAGAAAATATTCAAGTCACGCCCTCAGCGATGAAAAGTTTTCTGCAGTACGAATGGCCGGGCAACGTCCGCGAACTCGAAAATTGCATAGCACGCGCCGTCGCTCTCGGAGACCATCAGAGCGTTGACGTCGAAGATCTCCCTCCCGCCATCCGCGCCCGGCACGATAGCAACATAGCGTCGGGCGATTCCACCTCGCTATCCACCACCGCGCTAGCCGACCTCGAGCGCATGACCATCCTTCGCGTTTTCGAAAAAGCCGGTGGCGATAAAGCCCTTGCCGGCAGAATGCTAGGCATCAGCCGCGCCACCCTCTATCGCAAGCTAAAGCTCTACAACATCCCCCTGCGCGCCTCACACAAACACGAAATCAAAATGGCGTCGTAAGAAGAAACCCGAGCCCACACAATCCATTCCGCATTCGGACTCTCGCCGCATCGTGAGACGTATCTGTATCACCCTGAGACACTGGCAAGACCCTGCCCTCAAGCCTCAATTCGTAAACGCCACATAACAAACTGCTTAACGAGCTACTCCGCTGCTCGTCTTTGGCCGTCTTCGTGCAAACATCTCCCCGGAAGTCTTTCTGCGTCCGGTACCACTGCGTGTGAATCGCCCCGCAGGGCGAATCACCCTTTGATTCTTCTGTGCGGGATCGAAGCGCTACGTCATTCAGCGCGGCCGCGGCGCAACCAACACTCTGGGGGTTCCGTGATCACCGAAGCCGCACTAGACACGGCCGAAGCCACACAAAGCTGCGTCGAAAAATTGTCGCAATTATTCCCCAGCGCTTCGCCCATGCGAATTCCCGTGCGCGTGGTCACGCTCGCGACAGCGCGCCGCCCCTTAGAAGAACAAACCGTTATCGAATTCGGAACCGCGCAAGAAGTCCTGTTCGCTTCGACGCTCCCGCTGGAATTTGAAGATGGCGTGCGCGTCCTGAACTCCGATGGTTCGCTCGACGCGCGCGCGACGGTCGTCGCCGTGCGCTATCACGACGGACGAAAAGCCGTCGCTGCCCGGTTCGTGGGAGAAGTGGGCAACTGGATCATAAAACAATGACCCCTAAATCAGACGTCACTACGTTGAAGCCGCCCACAGCCGTGCAAGCGGGCTCCGCGGATTTTGTCGCGCAATGGTCCGAAGCGCGCAACGCGTATCCTCTATACGCGGCGCTCGCCACTCAATTCAATTTCGGCCCGCTGCCGCAACCCGCCGGCGAATTGCCGCCGCAGCGTCCCATGCGCGATGTTTTTGATACCGTTTTGAAATGGCTCGATGGCATTGACGCACGCGTCCGCGCATTCCAGATCCGCCAGCTTCCGTCGGAAACTCTCAATGCCAGCGAACAAAACCTGCGCGCGTTTCTCCAGCGCCAATTGCGCAAACAGGAAAAAACCACCGCCGATCGCGACAAAATTGACCTGCTCCTGGTCCAGTATTTCGCTCTCTGCGCCCCCGAAGAACTCTATCGCAAGGAAATTCACCTCGAAGACGTTGCGGAAGTCTTGCAGCCGGTCCTCGCCGGGGCCGACGCCACCCGCCTGGAATGGTGTGAACCGCTGGACAAAATTCTCGACAAAGTCGCCAACTGCGAAAGCTTGCGCGACATGATGGAACTCGGCCTCCTTGAGCAAGGCCGCCTGGTAAAAGAATCCGCCGGCGCCATGTTCTACGACCCTGCTGCGCTCGTGGCTTTCTGCCGTTTCAATTTTCTTCTCCGCCGCGCATTCATCCGCATGTTGCACGCGGACTTGAGCGCCGTGCGTCAGGCCGCCGAAACTCTCGACGCCAACGGCGTGAAGACGGTTGACTGCCGCCGTGCCGGTTTCTCCGCCGCCGAAACCACCACCCAGCTGCGCTACTACTGCGAAAATTGGAAGCAGCCCTTTCACAAGGACTACACCGAAACTTCCGTCACTCACGCTTTCGAACAACTCCTGGCCTTACGCGCCGACCTCGAAGAGGCTCTAGCGCGCGGCCAATCCGGCGCGTCAGCAACTGCGGGCAGCCCAGCAACGCGCCAACCAGACAAGCGTTCAACAGTGGATCAAGCGTCCAAGCCCGCGGAACCGCCCGCGCCACGTGCCGCTGCGCCCCAGGCGTCCGCAACGAATTCCCCGGAGCCAAAGCAGTCCGCCGCAGCTCCAGCAGAGAAATCCGCACCAGCAAAATCAGCGAATGCGTCCGCAACCGCCGACAAAACAGAAAAATCAGCTACCGACGCACCTGCACCGCCAGCCGGCGCGCTCGATAAGGAAAAATGCCTCGAATCAATCTGGGAGCAGCTCATCGCCGAGCCTCCCTCTCGCGGACGTTCCATGTCCACGATCGTTTTGCAAAATACAAAAGTCCTACTCTCCTCCTGGGAAGTCGCAGCCTTCGTCGCCGAAGGTGATCAGGAGGCAGAGGACCTGCGCCGCGCCGTCGTCGCTCGCGCTCTTCTAGCCGTCGCCACCGAAGAACGCAAACGTTCCGGCGACCTCAGCCAACTGGCAGCAGCCCTAACGCTTGCGAAAGTCGAAGTTTCCTATTTCCAGGGCCGCGTCGAACAAGCCAAGCGCGCCAAGAACACCGAAGCCGCCGTCAATCTCGGCATCAGCACCAAACGCCTCCTCTCTTTCATCGAGGAAGCCGAAAAATTGCAGCCCTGAAGCTATTTTATCGGTGACGGAAAATCTTTGTAGGTCGTGGCTTTAGCCACGACATCACGCACACCAGAACGAAGCGGCTTCAGCCGCTGAAGTACGGTTTCACGGTTGCCACACAGGTCCGGCAACAAAAAACGTCTTGGGGGAAAGCCGTTGACTCACTCCAGTGTCCTGATCGTCTCGGACGACACTGAATTCGCGCGCACCGTAGCCGCTCGCTGGCAAGCCGAACGCCGTGTCCCCGAGATTACCCTCACCACCAGCGACGTCTGGGAAGCCTCCGCCGCCGAAGGCTACAACCTGGTAATCGTAGGCCCAGTTCGCAACAATAAAATCAGCTCCATCCTGTCCGCGCTCAACGCAACCGCAACCACCGCCGCCACCATACACGTCTGCAGCGAAGCAGAAGCCCGCGACGCGCAGCAACTAGCCGCTGAACATCCGTACGTCCTGATAATCCCCGGCGAAGACGGCTGGATCGGCACGCTGATTCTCGTCGCAGGCGAAGCCCTGCGCCGCGCCGCCGCCACCGCCCGCGCCCAACGCGCCGAGCGCGCATCCGCAGAACAACAACGCAACGCCGTCCTCGGCCGCTACATGCTCGACATGCGTCCCAGCGTAAACAACGCGCTCACGAGTGTCCTCGGCAACGCCGACCTCCTGCTCCTGGACGCCGAATCAATCCATCCCGACGCGCGCGAGCAAATCCGCACCATTCACACCATGGCCTTGCGCCTCAACGAAATCATGCAGCGTTTCTCATCGGTCGCCGCCGAAATGCGCGCCGGTGAGAAAGAATCTCAAGCTGAGACAACCAACGTATCTCAGATTTCCGCAGCTGGCCTCGCGCGCCGACCCGCCCCCGCGTAACCAGCTGAAAAAGAACACTGTTGCAATCTAGTCGCAGAACAAGAAAAACGCTCCGCGCATGGTCCTGCACTTGCATTTCTATCTGCGGGTATTTCTGTGGAGGTCCGTCGATGTCGAAAAAAATTCTGATCGTGGATGATTCCCAGGCGGAACTCCACCTTATGCAATCCATGTTGCAGCAGGGCGGTTTTCATTCCGTGGGAATCTCCGATCCCACCAAAATCGAAGAGGCCATCGAAGAAGAGCGCCCCAACGTCATCCTGCTCGATGTCGTCATGCCGCGCCGCAATGGTTTCCAGGCCTGCCGCGATCTGAAGAGCCAGCAGCCGTACTCGAATATTCCCGTGATTCTCGTCACCTCGAAATCCGCACCGAGCGATCGCTACTGGGGCGAGCAGCAGGGCGCGAATGGCTACGTTACCAAGCCCTTCACGCCGGATGAATTGCTCAACGCGGTGAAAAGGTTTGCCTGATGTCCCTTGAAGGCGACAACGCGGCGCTTTCCGCTGAACTCGATGGCGGCGCATTCCTCGAAAGCGAAGTTTTTTCCGAGGAGCGTCTGCCCGAGCGTCAGTACTGCGTCTTCCGCGCCGGCCGCGAACGTTTTTGTTTTTCGGTTCTAGAAGTGGAAGAGGTGGTGGACTGGCCCATCGTCACGCGCATTCCGCTCACTCCCGCCTTCCTCATGGGAGTGTTCAACCTGCGCGGCACCATCGTTCCGCTGATTGATATCGCCTTCACCGAAGGCCGCCGCCCTGGCCTTCTGCCGAAGCATGTTGTAGTCGCGCTCCTGAAAGGCGACGCGCACCGCGAAGATTTGCGGCTGGGAATTGCCACCGACGAGGTCATCGGCACATTCTCCGCCACCGAAGAGGCGCTGCTAGATCAAGCGCCCGCCGACGTCCCGCACTGCCGCGGCATGTTGCGCCACGACGACCGCCTCGCGCTAGTAGTGGACTTGCGCCGCCTGGTTGACGTTTTTCCAGTGCCGGTAATTTAACGCCGGCGGTAAATGTAACACGCGAAATAGGCAACAAGTTTGGGGGTCGCAAAGCTTTAGGCCGCGCGCACTTTCCGTTCCGCATCACGGACGGGCAGGGCAAACGTAATTGGGCGCACAAGTTCTTGGGAGGAAGTCATGAAAGCTCGTTTGAGTTCCGCAGTCTGGCTGCTCGTATTCTGGGTCACACTGCTGCTGTTCGCCGCCGTCGGTTCGTCTTACTACGCAGGCGCCCACTCCGTGGCTCCAGGCGCAGACGCCGCGGTGCCTGGCGGTGCCAGTGGCGCGCTGCTAGGCGCGGTCGTGCTCGGCCTCGTCGCGGTGATCTCCATCGTCTACGTGCTCAGCAAGCGCGTCCTCACTCCCGTGGACGAACTCGCGAAATTCTCCGAACGAGTGGTCTCAGGAGACGTCCGCGCTCGCGTCGAAATCAATTCCAACGACGAATTCGGTTTCATCGCCGAAAATTTCAATCGCAGCGCCGCCAAAGTCGCTCACGCCGTCACCAATCAGCAGGCGCAAGACTCCCTGCAGCGCAGCATCACCGACCTCCTCAACACTATCAACCAGGTAGCCCGCGGCGACCTGACGATCCGCGGCAAAGTCACCAACGACGCTCTCGGCAATGTCGTAGACTCCGTCAACTTCATGCTCGACAACTTCACCAAAGTTCTCGAGCGCGTTCGCAAAGCCGCCGTGGACGTCAGCGGCAGCGCCAATCAAATTCTCGATGCGGCAGACGACATGACCGCCGGCGCCACCCAGCAAGACCAGGAAATCACCAACACCTCTTCCGCCGTCGAAGAGCTTACGGTTTCCATGAAACAAGTGTCCAACAACGCCGAAGCTAGCGCCGAAGCCGCACGCCGCGCGCTCGACGCCGCCGAACAAGGCAACCGCGCCGTGCGCGATACGCTCGAAGGCATGCAGCGCATTCGCGCCTCCGTGCAAGCCACCGCCAAGAAAATCAAATCGCTCGGCGATCGCTCGCTCGAAATTTCCGAAATCATCAACGTGATTAACGACATCACCGAACAAACGAACTTGCTGGCTCTGAACGCGGCGATTGAAGCAGCCCGCGCCGGAGATGCCGGCCGCGGTTTCGCCGTCGTCGCCGACGAAGTCCGCAAACTCGCCGAACACTCCCGCAGCGCCACCAAAGACATCGCTGCGCTCATCAAAGCGATTCAAGCCGAAACAAACGAAGCCGTCGTCGTCATGGAAGACGGCACGCGCGAAGTGGAAGTCGGTGCAGGCCTGGCCGATCAAGCCGGTAAAGCGCTGGAAGCAATTTCTAGCGTCGTGCGTCAATCGGCCGAACTCGTCCAGGAAATTTCCTTGGCCTCGAAGCAGCAGGTGCGAGGCACGGAAGGTGTGGCCAACGCGATGCAAATCATTTCTGGCATCACGCGCCAGACCACTCAGGGCGCGCGCCAGACCGCTTCCACCGTCGGTAACATGGTCAAGCTCTCGGAACAATTAAATGAAGCGCTCGCGCAATTCCGTTCCGGTCGCGCGGGCGAAGCGGCCGAAGAACCGCGTCCGGCTGCGCCCGTGGGTGCGCATCGTTAGGTCGCAGTGATTGCGGGCGCCGGCGCAGCCTGCCGGTCCCGAACGTGCGCCGAACATGAAACCACATTCAGCAACGACGACGAAGCTCAGCGAGCCCGAACTCGATGATATCCGCACGCTGATCGAGCAGCGCTCGGCCATTCTTTTCGATGCGTCGCGCGAACGATTCTTCTCCACCCGCATCCGCGAATACGTCGAAGAAAAAGAATTAACCGGCGGCGCTGTATTGTTCGAGCTAGTGAAAAGTTCCAGCACGGAATACGAAGCCCTGCTGGAGCGCCTGCTGACGCAGGAAACATCTTTCTTTCGTTATCCAGCCGTCTATGACGCGGTGGAAAAACGCATTTTGCCGGAGGTGCAGGAACGCAAATTCTGGCAGAATCCGCGCGCCCTGCGCATCTGGAGCGCCGGCTGCTCCACCGGTGAAGAGGCCTACTCCATCGCCATCACACTGTGCGACGCGCTGAAATTTGTCGAAGCCTGGGAAATCGAAATTCTCGCGACGGACATCAGCCGCCGTGCGCTACGTCACGCCGAACGCGGCCTGTACAGCAAGCGCAGCCTGCAGGATGTCTCGCTCGGGCAAGTGGATACTCATTTTACGAGCACCAAGCACGGCTTCCAGATCAGGCCGCGCATTCGAAAAATGATTTCGTTCGCGCAAATGAATCTGGTCGAGCCGGTTTACGTTGGCAAACTGGACTGCATCTTCTGCATGAACGTGCTCATGTATTTTTCGGAAGAACGGCGCCTCGCGATTCTGCGGCGCTTTTACGACGCCCTGGAACCGGGCGGTTATTTTCTTTTGGGTCACTCGGAGACGCTCTCCAACGCGCCCATGAAATTTGAGTCCATGGTGGTCGGCGATTGCCTCATCTATCGCAAGCCGGTCGCCGCTGAATCACGCGCTGCAACCATGTTGGTGGAGGAAAGCCTGTGAACGGGCCCAATCAGGAATCCGTCGAGCTCTTCCTCCAGGAGGCGTCCGAAAACCTCCAGTATCTGCGCGAATATTCCGGGATGTTGCAGGAGCCGCAGACCAAGCCTGAAGATCTCGAAAAACTTTATATCGCCGCGCACACTCTCGCCGGCACGTCCGCCAGCTACGGCTTCCCGCAATTTTCCGAAGTGGCCGCGAAAATGGCCCACATCTTTCACTACGCCATGAACGCCACGCTCACCGCGGACATGCACGGCCCGCTCACCGAATTTATTTCTGACGCAATATCCGTTCTCGAATTCGATTTGCTGCAGATCAGCTCCGGTGGCACCGAAACCGATGGCGACATCCTCGCGTTCAAACAGCGCTACTCTTTCGCGTTTCCAGCTCCGCCCGCCTCACGCGCCGCACGTGAAGCCGCCGCCGAAGTCGCGGCCGAAGAACCTGTTGCCGATGCGCCGCCCCCTTACTCATATGTTGACAATCTCCCGCAGGACAGCGACGTCCCGGCCGAAGTCCTGGAATTTTTCGTTCCCGAAGCCGAAGAACATCTCCAAGCGGTCACCGAATGCTTGCTCGCGCTCGAAGCGAATCCGAATGCGGAGGATATCAACCGCCTCTTCCGCTCCATGCACACCGTAAAAGGTTCCGCCGCGCAAGTGGGTCTACACCGCCTTTCGGCCGTCGCGCATCGCGTCGAAGATCTCATCGGCCGCCTGCGCGATGGCGAACTCAAACCCAGCGCCAACATCGTGGACATCTGCCTCGAATCCGTGGACGTCCTGAAAAAATTCCTGCATCGCCAATGGACTAGCGACGACGAAATGCGCGCCGCCGTGGATCCGCTCCTCGCGCAAATCGCCGAACTAGCGCCTGAAGAATACGAAGTCGCAGCTCCGGCCCAATCCGCGCCGGTGACGGGCACCGACGCACCAACCACAGAAACCGGAATCACCGCGCCAGAAAAACGCCGCGCCGCTCCCGAAGCCCTGCCGCAAGCAAAATCCGTGCGCATTTCCCTCGAGCGCCTCGACCGCATGATGAACGCCGTCGGCGAACTCGTCATCAACCGCACCCGCATGGTCGGCCGTCTCGCCGAACTAGCAAGACTGGTCGAAGTCCTGAATTTCTCGAAGAGCCGCCTCTCCGGAAAGGTTTCCGAATTCCAGGAAAAGCACGAGTTCAGCAAAATCCAGCCGCTGCTCGTGCCCGGAAGCCACGCTCCGCAAATGGACACCTTCCGCGGGAATTTCCCGGGCATGCCTTCGGTCACTTCCAACGATCTGCTCGAATTCAGCGACCTTGAAATGGATCGTTACGACGACGTCAACATTCTTTCCCGCTCGCTCACCGAAATTTCCGCCGACGTCAATGTCGTCCTCACCCAGCTCGAAGGTTTCATGGGCCGCGTGGATTCAGACATTGACGAATTCACCAAGCTCGCGCACCACCTCCAGGACGAAATCACTGCCGCACGCATGGTCCCGATCGGAAATCTTTACACGCGCCTTTCTCGCACCGTGCGCGATGCCGCCAACGCCACCGGCAAACTCGTCGAGCTTTCTCTCGAAGGCGCGGACACCGAACTCGACAACAATATTATTCAGCACGTTTCCGACCCGCTCATTCACCTGGTGCGCAATGCCGTCGCGCACGGCATCGAAGATCGCCGCACTCGGCAACGCTCCGGCAAATCCGAAAAGGGTTCGGTCAGTGTCCGCGCCTATCACCGCGGAAATCACATCTTCATTGAAGTGGAAGACGACGGCCGCGGCATTGATTACGACGGAGCCCGCCGCCGCGTCGTCGAAATGGGCGCCATGTCCTCCGTCGCTGCCGCCGAACTAACCGACCGCGAACTTCGCGAATTTCTTTTCCGCCCCGGCTTCACCACCGCCTCTTCCATGACGGAGCTTGCCGGCCGCGGTGTCGGCCTCGATGTCGTCCGCGCCAACGTGCACGCCCTCAACGGCGAAATCGAAGTCCGCTCCGAGCCCGGCCACGGTGCCGCCTTCACCGTAAAAGTTCCGCTCACATTAATCATCTCGCAAGCGCTCTTCGTGCGTTGCGGCACATCCGTCTTCGCTTTGCCGTTGGCCGTAGTCGAAGAAATTCGCCGCCTCAAGCCCGAAGAAATCGAAGATGTCGGCGGAAAGCTTCTCACTCGCGTGCGCGACGTAGTCACCGAAGTCGTGCGCCTCGACGTTCAGCTAGCACTGCCTCCGCTCGAGCCGCTCAACGGCTATTTCCACATGGTCATCGTGAAAGTTGCCGGAAAACAAGTGGGCGTAGTTGTCGAAGAAGTTCTAGGCAAAGACGAAATCGTCATCAAGAACCTCGGCGATTATCTCCGCAGCGTAAAACTTTTCCCCGGCACCACCATCGCGCCGGATGGCAGCCTGATTCTGCTGATTGATTTGAATCGCCTCGCGTCCGCAGACACCGCCGAACGCAACGCGCTTCCCGTCTCGTCGCCCGCAGCCCGAGTTTTCGCGCCAGGCGCCGAAGCAGTAGCCGCCGGAAGCATCCCAGCCGGAGCAGTGGACTCTATCGAGAACGATCGCGTCGTAGTAGTTGCCGACGATTCCATCAGCGTCCGCAAATTCGTCGGACGCATGCTCGAAAAAGCCGGCTATCGCGTGAAACTCGCCTCAGACGGCCTCGAAGCCTCCGAAATAGTCGCCCAAATCGGCTGCCACTTGGTCATCACTGACCTCGAAATGCCGCGCATGAATGGCTACGAACTGATGGCCCATCTGCGCCAGAATCCCGTCACGCAAAAAATTCCCGTGCTCGTCGTCACCTCCCGCGCGGGCGCCAAACATCGCGACCGCGCCATGAAAGAAGGCGCAGCAGCATTTCTAACGAAGCCCGTGCAGGAAGATCAGCTGGTTTCTACAGTTGACGATTTGATTGGTGCCGAAAAACCAGAAACACGTCGCACGCTAAACGTGCCAGTGCGGCAGGATTGAAATGATTAAGGTCCCAGAAAAGAAAATTCGCGTCCTTGTCGCCGATGACTCCGCCTTCATGTGCAAGGTGCTGAAGGAAATCATCAATTCAGACGCGCAACTGGAAGTCGCTGGCACCGCCCGCGACGGCCGCGAAGCCGTGGCGCTAGCCGAATCGTTGCGCCCCGATGTGATAACGATGGACATCAACATGCCGCATCTCGATGGCCTGCAAGCCACCGAACTGATCATGTCGCAGCATCCGCGACCGGTAGTGATTGTCAGCTCCGAGTCCCGCGAAGGCGCCGCCAGCACCCTGCGCGCCCTCGAACTCGGCGCCATCGACTTCGTACCCAAGCCCACCAACGGCATTGATCTCGACATGCGCAATATCCGCGAAGAACTAACGCGCAAATTGAAAATGGCGTCCAAAGTTCGCGTGGTGCGCACCGCCACCATGTCCAAGCTGACGGTTCACGCGCCAGTCCCACTCTCGTCGGCCTCGGCACACAACGCAGACCGTGCCGCACACAGCAACGCCGGCAACGGCACAAGATTTCCGATCGTCGTAATCGCCGCGTCCACCGGCGGACCCGCTGCAGTCATGCGCGTCGTAGCTGGTTTGCCAAAAGACTTACAGGCTGCCGTGCTTCTGGTCCTGCACATGCCCGCTGCCTTCACCAGCCAATTCACAATCCAGCTGGCGGAAGTATCCCGCATGCCAGTGAAAGAAGCCGAATCGCACGAAGCTCCGCAGCCCGGCGTAATCTATCTCTGCCCCGGCGCTAATCACCTGCGAATTTCTTCCACTGGAAAAATCGCGCTCGATGGCGGCCCGCGCATCGAAGGCTATCGCCCCTGCGCCGACGTCGCCCTGGAATCCGCCGCCGCCTTCGCGCGCCCGCTCACGGTAGCCGTAGTTCTCACCGGAATGGGCAACGATGCCTCCAAAGGTGTTCAAGCAGTGAAGGCCGCCGGCGGCCACGTGATCGTGCAAGACGAAGCCACCTCCGTGATTTTCGGCATGCCCGCCGAAGCGATCAAAACGGGCTCAGTGGACGAAATTCTCCCGCTTGATCAAATCAGCGCCGCGATCGAAAAGCGCGTCGCGAAAATCACTCGCCTCGCTCCCATAGGTGCGCGATGAAAATCGCCACGCAAGACGCAGCGAAGTCGCGCCGCTCCCGCTCCAGCGAAGCCGTAATTCTTTTTTGCATCGGCACGCAAACCTTCGCCATCGCGGCCGACGCCGTCCAGGAAATTCGCAGCACAGACAGCTTGGCCACGGCCGCCATCGAAATGGAACTTGCCGAAGTTCCCAAAGTGCGCCACCTCGTCGAACGCAGCCATCGCACCTATTACGTCGTCAGCGGCTGCGCCCATTTCGGCTTGCGCGTCACGCGTCCCACTCTGGTTCTGATCTTGCGTCAAATTCGCACCGCCGTTCTCGTAGACTCCATCGAAAGAATGGCGGACGTTTCCAAAGTCCACGCGCTGCCTCAAGCCTTCCAAGGCCAGGAGCGCCAGTGGTATCGCGGCCTCACCTATCTCGAGGATCGCGTGATTCCGGTCATCAAGCCGCACGGCTTTCTCACGCCCGAGGAATTCGCGCGCCTCGATCGCGCTGCGAAATCCATCGAACCTCGCCACGAATTCGAAGGAGCCGTGCAAGCATGAGCGCCGCACCAAATCACGTGCGCAAATCCTGGGTGCTCCTGCACGTAGGCAACCGCCGCTTCGCGCTCCCCGCCGAATCCGTCATGGAACTCGCGCCGCCCGTGCGTCTGCACAATTTTCCTCACACTTCGCAGCTCATCGCCGGCGTAATCGTCCGTCGCGGTCGCATCGTTCCGGTCTACGACGTAGCCCAAGTACTCTGCGGCCGCGAATCCTCTGTGCATCGCTTTTATCTAATCGCCGAACGCGCGTTCGGAACGGGCGCTGGCACAGAAGCCAGCGAGCCCAGCGCGATCCCCGTAAACGGCGAATGCGAACTGGCTAACGGCGAAATACAGCCGCCCGACGAAAACGCTCCACCCTACTTCGCCGGCACCCTCGCTATCGAAAACGAAAAAATAGATGTCCTCGATTTGCAAAAGCTCGTAGGAAGCGCCGCCAGCAATATTCCCAGCGCCGCAAATCAAGCGGAGCCGCGCCCATGAACGCCCTCACCAATCTTCCGCGCATCCTGCTCGTGGATAGCAACGTCTATTTCGCCAAGCGCGTCGGCGAAGCGCTCCAGCAGGTCGGCTTCGAAGTGGTACCCTGCACGCAAGCCGCCTATGCGCTCACCATGCTCGAATGGAACGCGCCCGCTGCGATTTTATGCGCCACCAATCTCCGCGAAATGGGCGCGCTCGAAATGGCTCCGATCCTGCGCGCCGATCCCAACACCGCGCACATTCCGCTCATCGCCGTCGGCGGCACAAACGCCGGCGAACAAGCCCTGCTCGAAGCCTATCGCGCCGGCTGCGACGATTTTGTGGACCGCCGCCGCTCGCCTTCAGACATCGCCGCGCACGTGCGCAGTTTTCTCGTCAGCCGTCAGGACGGTTTTCAGCCGACGCAAATGCTCACCAGCGCCGAAACCGATTTGAGCGGCAATCTCCAGCATCTCGATCTCCCCGGCGTAATCCAAATGCTCGGCCAGGCTCGCCAGACCGGCGCTCTGCACATCAACGCCGTGGATGCCGACGGAATTATTTTCTTCGAGGGCGGCGAAATCACTCACGCCGAATGCGGCATGCTCTTCGGTGACGAAGCCGTCACCCAAATCGTCGCCACCTGCCAGAGCGCCAATGAAGGCGTTTACAAATTCGTCTACGGCGCCACCGCCACGCAGCGCACCGTGCTGCGCTCCGCCACCGATCTGCTCCTAGACGCCATGCGCGAATTCGATGAATCGCAGAGAGACTCCGAGGAAGGCCCGCAAATCGCTGAAGACGATCAAGTCGAAAAGGAATCGCAATGAGCGAAACGCAAATTCTCACCGCCGCGCGCACTCCCACGGTCTATTTCATTGACGACAGCGCCACCATGCGCGAAGTGATCAAGATCGCCTTCCGTAAGGAAAATATTAATGTCATCACCTGCGCCGACGCCGCCTCAGCCCTCGCTCAATTCAACGACTCCGCTCCCGACGCTGTCATCACCGACGTGATCATGCCCGACAAAGATGGCTACGAAGTCTGCCAATTCATCAAGGAACACGAACGCTTCGGAAAAACTCCGGTTATCCTGATGTCCGGCGTCGTGAATCGCACCGTAGCGGAAAAAGCCATGCAGGTGAAAGCCGATGAACTGGTGCGCAAGCCCTTCCAGCCGCAAGATCTGATCGCCCGCGTGAAAAGCCTTCTGAATCCAGCCGGATCCCTCGCAGCAGCACGCGGCTCGCTGCGCGAAGAAGAAACAAACTCATCGCAAGCCGCCAGCCGAGTTCTCAGCGGCCTCTTCTCGCCGCCCGGCGCGCTGCAAAATGGTGCGCCCCAAAATCTCGCCCAGCCAAACTTCGCGTCTGCAAATTTCGCGCCTGCCAATCTTGCCGCGACGTCCGCATGGCCCGCGGAACCTGCCCAAACATTCGCGCCGCAACGCCCCGCGCCACCAGCTCCACGTCCGCTTGCGCCAACAGCACAGCCGCAACGCGCAGCAGCAGCGCCACCCTCAGCCGACACTCAAAAACTGCGCCACGAAATCCGCCGCCTTGAGCTGCTAGTTAAAAAACTCCAAGCCGAACTAGAAGCCCAAAAACAATACTGTGCCGCCCTCGAAGCCGACTTCAAGTCCATGCAAGAAACCGAATAACGTCGCCGCTCGTAGCGCCGGCGTCCCGCCGGCTCTTCGCCGTTGCCTTTCTCTGCGCCTTCTGCGTCTCGGCGGTAATTCTTTGCCGTCGTCTTTGAGTTTCTCTACGCCCTCACTCCAATTTCTGCGCGCGCAAAAATTCCCGCGCCACATCCGCAATATCCCGATGCTCCCCATCCACCTCATAATTCATCCGACGCATTTCCTCATCACTAATCTTCCCCGCCAGTTCCACTAAAGCCGCCCGCATCTCAGGAAACCGCGCCAGCGCATCCCCCCTCACCACCGGCACCGCCTCATAAGGCGGAAAATAATGCCTATCATCCTCGAGCATCGTCAAATCCCGCGCCGCCAGCAATCCATCAGTCGAATTTCCCGCCACAAAATCCACCTGCTTCTCCAGCAGCGCCCGATAAAGCAATCCCAAATCCAGAATCCGCGGCGTCTCTCGAAACGCAAGCCCGTAAGTTCGCGCCAACCCCGCAAATCCGTCCGGCCTTTCCACGAACTCGTATCCAAATCCAGCCCGCCACTCGCGCGCAAATGGCGCCGCATCCGAAATAGTTCTCAGATGCAACCGCCGCGCATCCTCCCCCCGCACCACAATCGCAAAAGTATTGTTGAATCCCAGCGAAGGCAGCACTTCCAATCCAAATCGCCGCTGATACTCACTCCGCACCCGCTGCAACACTGCCGTGGGATCAGACTCCAGTGGATCGTGCAAAATCGCGGTCAGCGCCGTGCCCGTGTACTCCACATACAAATCAATTCGCCCCGCCAGCAGCGCCTGCTGGCAAATATAAGATCCCGCCAGATAAAATCGCCGCGTAACCTCGCGATGCGTCCGCGCCTCCAAATGTTGCGCCACAATTTCCCCAAGCAGCGCCTGCTCGGAAAAATTCTTCGACCCCACAACAATCTCATCGTGCCGCGCCGCCCCGCACGAACCGAGCCCGATCGCCCACGCAACTACCAAGTAAGCGAATACGCCCAGCCGCAATCCCGCAAAGCGAATCATGATCGCGCGGGCTGCAATTTGCGCTCGCACACGCCCAGCAAAAAATCTGCGATCAACGCCAGCAGCGCCGCCGGAATCGCCCCCGCCAATATCAATTGGTTGTTCACCATCGCCAGCCCGCGAAAAATAAATTCTCCCAGTCCTCCCGCTCCCACCGCCGCCGCAATCGTCGCAATCCCCACCGTCAACACCGTCGCCACGCGTATCCCCGCCAGCATCGTCGAAAACGATAACGGCAATTCCACCTGCAGCAAAATTTGCCGCTCCGTCATCCCCATGCCGCGCGCAGCCTCGCGTACCGCCCTGTCCACGCCCGTAATTCCCGCTGCGGTATTCCGTATAATCGGCAGCAGCGCATACAATGCCAGCGCCGCGATTGCTATCCGCTCAGCACGGTCACCCAACCACGGCACCGGCAGCAAAAAACCAAAAAGTGCCAGGCTCGGAATCGTTTCTGCGATATTCGCGCTGCCCAAGATCGGTTTCGATAGCCACGGCCGTCGCGCCACCAGCACGCCCAGCGGCACGCCCACCGCCACTGCCAGCAGCATCGCAATCCCCACCAACCACACATGTTCCAGCGTCGCTTCCAGAATTTCCCGATGATGTCGCGCAAAATATTCCAGCAGATTCATGCCGGTCCCTCCAGCTTTTCGAGCATCCGCACGTTCGCAATGTAAGCGGCGGTCAACGGCTCCGTCGCATTCATAAAATCCTTCGGTGTATGAAGTCCCACCAGCGCCCCCGCATCAATCACGCCGATGTGATCTCCCAGCAGCAGCGCTTCCGCCACATGATGCGTCACGATCACAATCGTCTTCTTCAACCGCCGCTGCAAATCTTGAAATTCGGCCTGCACCTCTGCCCGCGTCAGCGGATCCAGCGCCCCAAATGGCTCGTCCATCAGCAGAATTGGCGGGTCCGCCGCGAGCGCCCGCGCCACTCCCACACGCTGCCGCTGCCCTCCGGAAAGTTGGTGCGGGTAACGATGCAAAAATTCCGCCTCACTCAACCCCACCAGTAGCAGAAGCTCCGTAACTCGCGCGCGAATCCGCTCCTCCGGCCAATGCTCCAGCCGCGGCACCAAAGAAATATTTTGTTCCACCGTGAAATGCGGAAATAGTCCAACTTCCTGAATCACGTAACCAATCCGCCGCCGCAACTCGATCGGATCGCCTTCCAGCGTCGAACGCCCCTCCACCAGCACCGCGCCTTCGCTAGGCTCCAGCATCCGGTTGATCAATTTCAAAGCCGTGGATTTTCCCGCCCCGCTGCGCCCCAGCAAAACCAAAGTCTCGCCGCGCTGCACCACCAAATTCAAATCACGCAAAAGCGCCCGCCCGTCAGGCAGCTTGTAACCCGCATGACGAAATTCAATAGCAGGTTGCGAATCGGGAAGGGAACCGCGCCCGGAAGTAAGTTCGTTGTCAGCGCTCATGCAGTTGACGCCGGCGCACAACAAATGCCGCGTCCCGCGCAGGCTAACAAGCGCCGCCAGCACTGTCAAACGCCGGCCGCGTCTCTGCGCGAAACATTGTTCGGTAGTTCCTCTGCCCAGAACTAAAGAATCCTGCCCGCATCAAGTCTCATCTCATAAGACAGTAATAGACAGACACAACCACATCCGAGGGAGTCTCAAGTGAGCAAACTAAAAGGTAAAGTCGCAGTAGTGACCGGTGCCTCGAAAGGCATCGGCGCAGCCATCGCCAAAGCGCTAGCAGCCGAAGGTGCATCCGTAGTCGTCAACTACGCGTCCAGCAAGGAAGGCGCCGAAAAAGTCGTCTCAGCCATCACCGCGGCCGGTGGCAAAGCCATCGCCGTAGGCGGCGACGTTTCCAAAGTCGCCGAAGCCCAGGGCATCATCGCAGCAGCGGTCAAAAACTACGGGCGCCTCGACATCCTCGTAAACAATTCCGGCGTCTACGAATTCGCGCCTCTCGAAGCCGTCACCGAGGATTCCTTCCACCGTATGTTCAATATCAACGTGCTCGGCCTCCTCCTCGTCACTCAAGCCGCCGCCAAGCATCTCGGCGCAGGCGCCAGCATCATTAATATCGGCTCCGGCGCCAGCCGCATTACTCCTCCCAGCAGCGCCGTCTACACCGCCACCAAGGGCGCCGTTGACGCCATCACCGGCGTTCTCGCTCGCGAACTCGGTCCCAAAAAGATCCGCGTAAATAGCATCAACCCAGGCGTCGTCGAGACCGAAGGCACGCACACCGGCGGCTTCATCGGCTCAGATTTCGAGAAGGGCGTCGTCGCGCAGACCCCGCTAGGTCGCACCGGCCAACCCGGCGACATCGCTCCCGTCGCCGTCTTCCTAGCCTCAGACGATTCCGCCTGGCTAACCGGCGAGCAACTCCTCGCCACCGGCGGCCTCCGCTAACCCGTATCCGCTGAACCAAATTGCGTTTGTGCGGAGGTAGGGACGCGCTGCCTGTGAATCGTGCTGCAGCGCGATCCATCCTGAGAACCCGCAGTGCGGGATCGAAGGGCTGCGCCGCGTCTCGGCACGACGTCAGACCCGTCAGCATCGCTTTTGAATTTGTAGGGGCACGGCGTGCCGTGCCCGCGTTGGCGTAACCTCGACTGCATTCTGGGAAGGGCGCGGGCCTTCGCTAGCCCCTCAACGACTGCCCAGCGCGAACCTGCTAGACCTACTCCAATCCTATCTATAAGTTACCTCTCTAAGTAGTTATACGAATAGTTATCAATCCCTAATTGTGTTAACGTGAGTCGGGGCACTATGGAGGCCTCCAAAGGACGCTACATGCGCAACCAGGCCAAAAAGGAGAAACCGAGGCTCCCTGAACCTTTCGGCTTGCTTGCTACGCAAACAGAACAGTCTGTCCCGCGTCCCAACGCATCGGTCGTGACGCCCGCGTCTACAGTCGGACCGCAACCGCTTCTTTCTCTCATCTCTCATCTCTCATCTCTCATCACTCGCCACTCGTTACCGCCCAAATCAATCGCTAGCGAAACAAAATCGAAAACAGGTGTAAACCTTTGAAAACAAACACCAGCGCCTCAAATCAATCGCTAGTTTTTGTTGTGCTTGTCCCGCTCAGAAACCTGTTGCGCTCAACTAGCCGCAAAGGTATAAGCGGCGCAATTCTTTGGGGTGCCAAATGACAAGAGCAGCCAGCCGATGACGGAACGCACAAATTCAGAGCCAGCCGCCGTCTTCAGCTCTCTCTGGAATAAAGACCTGGCCCCCATCCCGCGCAACCAACGCACCTGGGGAACCTACAATTACGCCGCGCTCTGGGTCGCCATGAGCGTCAACATCCCCACCTATATGCTCGCCAGCGCCATGATCGCGGGCGGCATGAATTGGAAACAAGCCATCTTCACTGTCTTCCTGGGCAACATTATCGTGCTGATTCCCATGCTGCTCAACGCGCACGCCGGCGCCGAATACGGCATTCCATTTCCGGTTTTCGCGCGCGCATCTTTCGGCGTGCTCGGCGCAAACGTCCCTGCCGTACTGCGCGCACTGGTAGCCTGCGGCTGGTTCGGAATCCAAACCTGGATCGGCGGCGAAGCCATCAACACGCTGCTAGCCGCCATGATCCACGGCTGGGACCACGCGTGGCTTTGCTTCTTTCTGTTCTGGCTCCTGAATCTCGCGGTAATTCTGCGCGGTATCGAAGCCATCCGTTACCTGCAAGGAATCACGGCTCCCGCCCTGCTCGTTCTGGGTCTCGCGATGCTCGGCTGGGCCTACACCAAAGCCGGCGGCCTCGGCCCCATGCTCTCGACGCCGTCGCAATTCCACACCTTCGGCGAATTTTTCGCCTTCTTCATTCCGTCGCTCACCGGCGTAGTAGCGTTCTGGGCCACGGTTGCGCTGAATATCCCGGATTTCACACGTTACGCCAAAGGCCAGCGCGAACAAATGCTCGGCCAGGCGCTGGGCCTTCCGACGACGATGACGTTTTACTCGTTCATCGGCATCGCAGTCACATCCGCAACGGTCGTTGTCTTCGGCCGCGCGATTTGGGATCCGGTGGAAGTGCTCAGCCGCCTGGGAAATCCGATCGCCGTCGTAGTCGCGATGCTCGCGCTGCTGCTCGCCACTGTCAACGTGAACGTCGCCGCCAACGTCGTCTCCCCCTCGAACGATTTCTCGAATCTCTACCCGCGCAAGATCAGTTTCAAACTTGGCGGCGTCATCACCTGTTTTATCGGCCTGCTGATGCAGCCGTGGCGCTGGCTCTCCAGCCACGGCAGCTACGTGATGGGCTGGCTGGTCGGCTATTCCAGTTTTCTCGGTCCGATCGCCGGCGTGATGATCGCGGACTACTACGTCCTGCACAAACGAGTGATTCTCGCCGACGATCTATACCAGCGCGGAGGCGCCTACGAATTTTCGCGCGGCTTCAATTGGCGCGCCATCGCCGCGCTGCTGGCAGGCGTAGCCGTAGCGCTCAGCGGCCTGGAAATCCCCGCGCTCCACGGCCTCTACCCCTACGCCTGGTTCGTAGGCTTCGCCGTCTCATTTTTCGTCTATCTATTGTTGATGCGCAGTTCGCGCGAGCGTGCGTCGAAATGATGCGCGGCGAAAAATCATTGCGCCAGAAATTTTCGCACATCGCGCAAAACTTTAAACAACATCGCATCCGTAAGCTTTCCAGTAAATGTATTCTGCTGGCTAGGATGGTAAGACGCGAACAAGCGCGGCAAATCACCAGGCAACTCATAACTAGCTCCATGCCGAAAAGGAAATGCAGCCAAAGTCGCAATCCGCCTGCGCTCTTTCAACAATCCCAAATACGCCCGCATCGCGATGCTGCCCAGCACCAGCACAGCGCGTGGCCGCAAAACTTTCAGTTCGCTTTCCAAAAAATGCCGGCAATTCGCAAGCTCCGCGGGCAACGGCTTGTTCGCGGGCGGTGCACAACGCAAGGTCGCAGCCATATAAGCATTCTGCAACGCCAGACCGTCTTCCCGATTCGTCGAAGTCGGCTGATTGGCAAATCCCGCGCGATACAGCGCCTTGTACAGAAAATCGCCAGACCGATCGCCGGTGAACATCCGTCCAGTGCGATTCGCTCCGTGAGCCGCGGGCGCAAGCCCCAGTATCAAAAGCTCCCCGCGCCGATCCCCGAACCCAGGAACCGGCTTGCCCCAATAATCCCATGCCAGGAACGAACGCCGCTTGTCCCGCGCGACCTGTTCGCGATACCGTACCAGCCTCGGGCAAGCACGGCAGCGGATAATTTCCTGATTCAGCTTTTCCAATTCGCTCAAGAGTCGCTCCCGCTGGAAAGTTATCATGAACCCAGCCAACCCTCTCAAGCGTCTAACGCACGTAAGACCGAAACGCTGCGGCACGACGATCGCGATTGCGTGAACCACGATTGCTAGTAACTTGCGGAGTGTCCCTTAAGCGCAGCGCATCGAAGACTTCGGAGCCAACAGATCTCAATGGTTAACACGCCCGAAAAAATCATCATCCTCGATGCCGACCAGCACAGTCGCGAAGATATGCGCGCCGCGCTGCAATCCGCCGGATACGATGTCGCCGTCTTTGCCTTCACTCGCGAAGGCCTCGCCGCAATTCACCAAGCAGGCGCCGATGTTCTGTTGCTTGACGCGACAATGCAAGAACCCAGCGCCGGCGAAGTACTGGCGACGATTCGCGGCGCCGCGAAAACCGCGGGGATTCGCGTACTCCTGCTCGTTGCGGCCGGAAGCGAGCAGCGCGCTTCGGCTTTAGATCTGGGCGCGGACGACGCCATTTCACGCCCATGCGATTCCCGTGAGTTGCTCGCGCGCATTCGCGCGCGCCTACGCATGCAACGCGCCGAAAACGAACTCCGCGAAAAGATGCGCATCGCCGAAGAAGGCCAGCAAATCGCGCACACGGCTTTCGAAGCCCTTGCCGTAACGGAAAAGATGACCAGTGACGCGTTCTCGCTCGATCGCAAACTCAAAACCGGTTTCGCGGCCGTGCTCGCTGTGGCGATCGTGATGGCCGGAATTTATTTTCTGTTCGCCCACAGCGCGCAGAAAGTTACACAGCGGTCGAATGCGATGCTCGCCAAGCTCGAAGGCGGAATTGTCCGCCAGCAGGATCTAATCGCCGAAGCGCGCAAGCTCCGGGCCCAACAAAACATCCAGCCGGGAGCCGTGGACCCCGCTGGCACGGACGATCTGAAGAAACAGGCCGAAGATCTGAAAGCGAAAATGGCCACCGCCAATTCAGACGACGCAGCCGGCCTGCAAAAGCAATTGCAGGAAACCAATTCGCGTCTGCAAAGGCTCGAAGCGCAAGGCCAAGCTGCGCAGAGTATTATTCCGCTGGATGTCCAGTCCGTCTGCCTGCTGCACGTCTCCGTCGCGTTCAACGATCAAACGTCCGGGCGCCGCTTGCGTTACGGCGGCCTCAACGAACAAGGCGAGCCGATACAAGATAGCGAAGGCAATCCGGTATTGACGCTCGACGGAAAAGGCCCGGAAGTGAAGCTCGATGTTTTCGGCACGGGCTTCATCGCGGGACCGAGCGGCCGAATAATCACCAATCGCCACGTAGCCGAGCCGTGGTGGAAGAATGAGGAAATCACCTCGATTACCAGCCAGGGTTTGCAGCCGCAGATTTCCGCGATACGCGCTTATTTCCCCGGCGATCCGCGCGCGTTCCATGCCGAAATCCAGGACATTTCGGACGTGACGGACCTCGCCTCCGTGCGCGTGGATTTGCAAGATCTGAAGCGCCCGGTACTGGCGATTGACACGGGCAAGAATTCAGCCTTGAGCGGACAACCCGTCATCCTGATGGGTTACGCCACGGGCCTGGCCGCAATCCTGGCGCGCACCGATGAAGAATCCGCGCAGGACATCCTGAAAAAAAGCGGCAGCGACGTTGCGCAAGTGCTTAACGAACTCGCCAAACGCAATTTGATTCACCCGCTAATCACGCAAGGCCACATCGGCGACATTCTGCCCGACAAAATTGTGTTCGACGCGCAAACAACTTCCGGAGGCTCAGGCGGCCCACTCTTCAACCGCGATGGAAAAGTTATCGGAGTTACCGTAGCAATCTTGAAAGGCTTCGGCGGCTCGAATTTTGGCATTCCCATCCGCTTCTCGCAACCCCTGCTATCGAAATAGCTACCCACACGCGCAGCCGCATTCGTCGCGCGAAGTTTGCGCAAATCCTCTCCGGCAAAAAAGGCTATTGCGCCAAGCCCACGCCCCGCAACAGTTCCTGAAACCGCGGATCATCTTCACCACGGATCCCGGCAAAGGGCTGATCAGCGGCTTGTGCAGCGACATGGTCCGCACCAAAGGCCCAATCCTACGCGGCCTAGCGTCACGCGCTCCCTATTTCCACAATGGAGCCGCGCGAGATTTGAACGAACTGCTCGAATTCTACAACCAGCGTTTTCAGATGAATTTGACCCAGGAAGAAAAAGAGCGGTTCAAAGCGTTCCTGAACTCGCTGTAGCGCTGTGTTTTTGCCGGGCGCGGCCCTGTTCCCACAACGGAGCAGGGTCGCGCTGTTACTTTATGAGCTCCACAAAGGCAATGCGTAGATGAGCGGCCGGATTTTGCTCGTTCTCCAGAAGTAGGCGAGGATGATCACGCTGGCGATCGCTGCATACGCGCACCACAGCGATGTGAACGCATAGCGCTTGAACGCCATTACCACTAGCAGAATCGCCATATTTGCGATGCCGAAAAGCACCATGGCTCGGACCTTGGAGAAAAACAACGAACCGCAGGTGGCGATCACGTACAGAATCGCAACGGCGGTATTGTTGGTCGCTTGATTGATGTACACGATGCTGTTTCCGCGCACATACACCTGCAACGGATACGCTGTGAGCGCCCACAGAATATAAAGCGTCGTTCCAACGCCGATTGCCAGGAACGGCAACATGCGCCGGCGGCCTTTACCGTCAGGCTCAAACAGCAGCACGCTCAGCGGCAACAGGAAAGGCAACAGTCCCTGCGCATACAGCATGAACGCCGCGCCCATGTTGTGCGTCAACGTTGGCGAAAGATATCCGTCCAATCCCAGCCACACGAATCCTTCAATGAATTGGTGGATGGCAAATAGCAGCGGCAGCGAAGCGAAAAGCAATTCGCGCCGGTGCTTCACTTTCGTCAACGTGACGACGCCCACGGCGCCCAACGCCGTGCTGCCTACAAAGTTTGCGGTTGCGGAAAAACACATGGCCGGTTTTTCTCCCCGCGGGAGAATTGCACCGATCATCGCAGAACGCAAAATATTTGTTGATGCCGCGATCGGATTTTGCCTTAGTCCTGAACGCGGAACCACCAGAAACTAGCTTGCGGGGTTAGAAGCACGAAGATAGACTGCCGCGCATGATACGACTATCTATATTGTTCATGTGCATACTTGGGTTCTCGTCTCACGCACTTGGTCAAGCTTCCGTCGATCAATCAGCGCTCGACACAAGTTTCAAAATTTCTCTTCCGAACCATCCCGGGCAACTTCAATGGCAGGCGGACAGTTACAAGATCATCGAAACCTCCGCCAAATCGAAAGGACAAGAAATTGGGCTGCGGGGCGAGGATGCGGCGGAGCGTGTTAGATTTCTGGGGTTTCTGTTTCTGATCCCTGAGGAGGCACCGCTATCGAGCGCGAAATGCCGCGATGGGGCTCTCAGCGAAGAGAAGGGCAATCCCACTTTAGAGATCCTAGCAACTTCTCAAATGGAAGGTTCGAAAGATCCGCCCGTCGCGCTTGTGACTTATTCGGCCAAGAGCCGAGACAGCAAGAAGTGGTACACCGTGCGCGGCTCCGTAGCCACGGGTGACATTTGTGGAGACTTGGTATTTTACAGCGAATCCTCAATCAGCGCGGATGATCCAGATCTCCGGAAGATTCTTGAAAGCTATCGCCTGGACCCAAATTACACGCCGAAGTTCAAAGACATCTTTATCTATGCGCAGATCCTCTATAAGCACCAGATGTACAAGGCTGCGGCGCCGATTTTTGAGCAGGCGCTAGCGAAGCTCGGCGACGATAATGCGCAGCAGACAATGCGACGAGTGACCACCGATCAGGCCGGAATTTCATATGGAATGTCCGGCGATATTCCGAAGGCTCGTGCGATCTTCGAGGCGGCCAGCGCTAAGGACCCTGATTACCCCATGTATTATTACAATCTTGCCTGCGCCGACGCTGAGGAAAAGAATCTTGCGAGTGCGCGCATCCATCTTCAGGATGCCTTTGCCCGCAAGGCGAACATGATCGCTGGAGAGAACATGCCGGACCCAACGAAGGATGATTCCTTCACTCCGTTCAAGAGCGACAAGGATTTTTGGGCGTTCGTGGAAGGGTTGCACTGACGAAGCACTTACCTCGGAATGCAATCGGACGTTTGAAGATCATTCTGTTCAGCGAAAACGCCACCCCGCCGTGTCCATTCAGCGCCAAGCTTTGGGTTAGCCGCGGGATCGAAAACCGCCCTATTGAATGTGCTTTCGCGAAATTGACACGGCGTGCTCCGCGCAGCTAGCATAGTTGGAGCGATTGTTCCGTCGGAGGCGGCCCCGAAGGTGTGCCTGCCGAAATCGGTAACACCGGATCTTGCGCCATGCAAACTAGCTCGCGTTCGCAAAATATTCTGGACCGTATTGTCGAAGCGCGCCGCGCGTCGGTGGCGCACCGCAAACGCGTGCTTCCAAATGTTGCGTTGAAGCTGGCTGTGGAAAAGAAAGTTGCGCCGCCGCGCGATTTCGTGAGCGCGCTCTCGCGGGCCGGCAAAATGAATATTATTTCGGAATTGAAAAAAGCTTCGCCTTCGCGCGGCGTGATTCGCGAGGAATATGCTCCGGCGGTGCTGGCGGCGAGTCTGGAAGAAGCGGGCGCAGCTGCTTTGTCGGTGCTCACCGAGGAAGATTTCTTTTCCGGCTCGCTCGGCGACCTGAAAGAAGCGAGTCGCGTGACCAAGATTCCCATCCTGCGCAAGGACTTCATCGTGGATCCTTGGCAAGTGTGGGAAACGCGCGCCGCGGGCGCCGATTCATTCTTGCTGATCGCTGCGGTGCTGAACGAAGCGGAGCTGCGAGAATTGCTGGAGTTGGGACGCACGTTGAAAATGGAGCCGCTGGTAGAAGTGCACTCGCGTGAGGAGCTCGAACGCGTGCTTGCGGCCGGCGCTCGAATTATCGGTGTGAATAATCGGGATCTGCGCGATTTTCAGGTGCACCTGGAAACGTCGTTGGTATTGGCCGAGGCGATTCCGGAAGATTGCATTGCGGTGAGCGAATCCGGGTTGCGTACACATGACGATCTGGTGCGATTGCAGGGCGCGGGGTTCGACGCGTTCTTGATCGGTGAACATGTAATGCAGAGCGCCGATCCGGCGGCGGCGCTGCGGGCGTTGCTGCTGCCGGCTGGCGCGGGGCATACGGCGCCATGAGTAGCGGAGCGGCATGGTGAAAGTAAAAATCTGCGGGATCACTAATTGGAGCGACGCGCGAGGCGCCGTCGCAGCCGGCGCGGACTTTCTGGGGTTTAATTTTTACCGCGAAAGCTCGCGCTACATCACGCCCGCCGCGGCTCGGCGCATTGTGCAACGCTTGCCCCAGGGCGTGGCATCTGTGGGAGTTTTCGTGAATGAAGCGGAACCGGAGATGCTGGCGATTGCGCGGCGGGTGGGCCTCGATTACGTGCAGCTGCACGGAGACGAAACTGCGGAAGTGGTGTCGCGCATGCGGCGCAGCTTTCGCGTGATCAAGGCGATCCGCGTGCGTGGTTCATTGAACGCTGCGCAGCTTGCGAAATTCCAGCGAGCGTCGTCCCTTCTGCTCGACGGCTTTGATTCGCGCCTGCGCGGCGGCACGGGAAAGAGTTTTAACTGGAATCTGGCAAAAAGCGCGGGGCGTGAGCGGCAAATATTTCTGGCGGGCGGGCTGACGCCGGAAAATGCGGCAGAGGCAGTGTCCGCAGCGCGCCCTTTCGCGATTGACGTCTGCAGCGGAGTGGAATCGCGGCCCGGCAAAAAAGATGCGGCGCGGATGCGCGCGCTGGTGGCAGCCGTGCGCCCGATGACATTGACGCGCCCGACGACTACGAAGCGCGCAGCGAGTCGGGCGCGGAGGAAACGACGAACATGAGTGCCATCGCACAGATGGTTCCTGATGCACGCGGCAGATACGGCCGCTACGGCGGGCGCTACGTGCCAGAGACGCTGATGGCGCCGCTGGAAGAACTTGAACGCGCCTACGCAGCGGCGCGGGCGGAGAGCAAATTTCAGGCCGAGCTCGATTGGCTGCTACACAATTTCGCGGGACGCCCCACACCATTGCAATTCGCCGAACGACTGACCGCGCATCTGGGCGGTCCGCGCATTTACATCAAGCGCGAAGATTTGCTGCACACCGGCGCACACAAAATTAACAACGCGCTGGGCCAGGGGCTGCTCGTCACGCGCATGGGCAAAAAGCGCATCATCGCGGAAACCGGCGCGGGCCAGCACGGTGTCGCCACCGCTACCGTCGCGGCGAAGCTCGGCCTCACGTGCACCGTGTACATGGGCACGGAAGATATGCAGCGCCAGCGGCTGAATGTGTTTCGCATGCGCTTGCTCGGCGCGGAAGTGGTGGGAGTGGATTCCGGCAGCCGCACGCTGAAAGACGCGATCAACGAAGCGATGCGGGATTGGGTGACGAACGTCGCAAGCTCGCATTATTTGCTGGGCTCGGTGCTTGGGGCGCATCCCTATCCGCAAATCGTGCGCGATTTTCAAAAAGTGATTGGCGAAGAAGCGCGCCGGCAAATCGTGCAAGCCGCAGGGCGTCTACCGGACACTTTGATCGCCTGCGTGGGCGGCGGCTCGAATGCGATTGGACTTTTTCACGCGTTTTTGCCCGATGCGTCCGTGAAAATGATCGGCGTGGAAGCGGGCGGGCGCGGCACTACTCTGGGTGAACACGCCGCGCGCCTGGCAGTGGCCAGCGGTTTCAGCGGCGCGCGGCCCGGAGTGTTGCAGGGAACTTACACCTACGTTTTGCAGACCACCGACGGGCAGATTGCGACGACACATTCGGTTTCCGCGGGCCTGGATTACCCCGGCGTCGGCCCCGAGCACGCATGGCTGGCGGAACAGGGCCGCGCGGAATATTGCGCGGTAAGCGATATGGAAGCCGTGGAAGCCGCGCGCACTCTGGCGCGCCACGAAGGAATTATTCCAGCGCTGGAATCGGCGCACGCGCTGGCGGAATTGATTCGTCGCGCGCCTTGCATGAAGAAAGATGAACTCGTGATCCTGAATCTTTCCGGACGCGGGGACAAGGATATGGAAATTTTCTCGCGCTATGTCTGAAAACTTCGCTCCGTCGCAAACCGCGGTGGCGGCCACAAACCCCGCCGGGCGCATTGCAAAACGCTTCCGCGCACTCTCCGAATCCGGCGAGATGGGCCTCGTCGCCTACATCACCGCGGGCGATCCGTCGCTTGCGGCCACCGAAAAGATCGTGCTCGCGGCTGCGAACGCAGGTGCGGACGTGATTGAGCTGGGCGTGCCGTTCAGTGATCCTGTCGCCGACGGCCCGACGATTCAACGCGCCAGCGATCGCGCGCTGCGCAGCGGAACCACTCTTGCAGGTGTGCTCGAACTCGTCCGCCGCATTCGCGCGCATTCGGAAGTTCCGCTTGTGCTCTTCAGTTACTTCAACCCGATTTTGCAGATGGGCCTCGAGAAGTTTGCCGCCGCTGCAGCAGCAGCCGGCGCGGATGGCGTGCTGGCGACGGACTTGACGCCCGAGGAAGCGGTTGAATATCGCGTCACGCTGCAAGCGCATGGCCTGGACACGATTTTTCTCGCGGCGCCTACGTCCACGGACGGGCGCCTGGCGCAGATCGGCGCGGCGTCCAGCGGCTTTCTGTACGTGATTTCGCGTGCTGGCGTTACTGGGGAACGTGCGGAGCTGCCTGCGGAATTGCCGGCGTTGATCCGCCGGGTTCGAAAATTTACAAGGCTGCCCATCGCTGTGGGTTTCGGCATCTCACTGCCGACGCACGTTACGGTGCTCGGCGGGATTGCCGACGCCGCCGTGGTTGGCAGTGCGCTAATGGCTGAAATCGAGAAAGCCGCGTCGCCCGACGCTGCGGCAGCGGCCGTCGCCGAACGCATCCGCGTGCTGAAATCCGCAGCGCGTAAAGGCGTCAGCCGTCGCAGTATTGAAGCGCCGTAGCACCGGCGAATCGCTCACGACCGGCCAGCCGGACCAGAAACGAACGTTGCGAAAAGCTTCCTCGTTTGCAGTAAACTCCATGCGCATTGAAAAACCGGATTCTTGATTTGAGGAGAACAGATGGACAAGCGCGTGGCCAACGCGGACGCCGCCATAGCGGGCATTCAGGACGGCGCGACGATTTTGCTGGGCGGCTTCGGCCTGTGCGGAATCCCTGAAAATTTGATTGCCGCGCTGCGCCGCAAGGGCACCAAGGACCTGACTTTGGCGTCGAACAATGCGGGCGTAGACGATTTCGGCATCGGCCTGCTGCTGCAAAGCAAGCAGGTAAAAAAAATGATTGCCAGTTACGTGGGCGAAAATAAGACGTTCGAGCAACTCGCGCTGAAGAACGAAATCGAAGTGGAGTTGAATCCGCAGGGAACGCTCGCAGAACGCATTCGCTGCGGCGGTGCAGGCATTCCTGCGTTTTATACGCCCACCGGCTACGGAACGCTCGCGGCGGAAGGCAAAGAGGTTCGTGAGTTCAACGACCGCCCGCACGTGCTGGTGTCGGCGCTGCGGGGGAATTTCGCGTTCGTCAAAGCATGGAAGGGCGATCGCTGGGGAAACCTGATCTATCGCAAGACCGCGCGGAATTATAACGCGGTGATGGCCACGGCGGCAGATTACACGATTGCCGAAGTGGAAGAAATCGTGGAGCTGGGAAAACTGAATCCGGATTGCGTGCACACCCCGGGAATTTTCGTGGACGCAATTTTTCAAGGCGAAAAGTACGAGAAGAGAATCGAGCGGCGCACTGTGCGCAAGCGTTAGGAGCAGCGAATGCCAGCGGAAATTGACAAGCGCGAAGTGATTGCACGGCGCGTGGCGCAGGAATTGCGCGACGGATACTACGTGAATCTGGGCATCGGCCTGCCCACGCTGATACCGAATTATTTGCCGCCAGGAATCGAAGTGATTCTGCAATCCGAAAACGGCATGTTGGGCATTGGGCCGTATCCATTCGCGGGCGAGGAAGATCCGGACCTGATCAACGCGGGCAAGGAGACGATTACAGAAATTCCGGGCTGCTGCTATTTCTCTAGCTCTGATTCATTCGGCATGATTCGCAGCGGGCGAGTGGATCTGACGGTGCTCGGCGCGTTGCAGGTGGACGAAGCCGGAAACCTGGCGAACTGGGCGATCCCCGGGAAAATGTTGAAGGGCATGGGCGGCGCAATGGATTTGGTGGCCGGGGCGAAACGCGTGATCATCGCAATGGAGCACACCACAAAAGACGGCGAGCCGAAAATTGTGCAGAAATGCAGCCTGCCGCTCACGGGTGTGGGCGTCGTGAAACTGATCGTTACCGAGCTGGGCGTGATTGAAGTGACGCCGCAAGGATTGCTATTGCGGGAACTGGCGCCTGGCGTCACGCCCGATGATGTCCAGAAAGCCACGGAGCCGCAGTTGAAGCGCGCGGCGGATTTGAAAACAATGTCTGCGTAGCGAACACGCAACAAAGTTACTTCTTGCGTAGCGGGGCTGCGCGGCAATCGCGAATTGCGATACCATGCAGAGAACGGGACCGTCCAGGAGAGTTGATGGAGCCGCATTCAATAGTGGTGATCAGTCTGCACACGCCGAAGGAAAGAATCTGGGGCGAGTTGATGGATATGTCCAGCTCCGGAGTGACTTTGCGCGGGATTGACCTGAGCTCGTTCGACGATTTCGTCAGCCAAGTGCTGCATCCGGAAGGCGACCGCATGGGTCTGCCCACGCTTTTTTTTCCGATGCTGCGGATCGAACGCATTGCCCTGGATGAATCGCGCGGCTCGATCCCGTCGCTGGCGGAAGTGTTTGCGAAGAAGACCGGCCGCTCGCTTGAGGATTACTTGGCGCAGTTTGCATAGGCGGCCGTTTCCAGCGCTTTACAAAATACATTCATGAAGAGCCGAATCCTTACAGTTCCCAATCAGCTCACTTTTCTGCGCCTGGCCTTCCTGCCGTTTTTCATTATGGCGATTCACTACGAGCGGTATAACTGGGGCCTCGCCATTCTGATTGTGGCGGGCTTCACCGACGCGCTGGATGGATTTCTGGCGCGCGGGCTGAATCAGAAAACTCCGCTCGGCGCCTATCTGGATCCCATCGCCGATAAATTGCTGCTGTCCTCTTCGTATTTCGAGTTGGCGCTGCATGGGAAAGTCGCGTGGTGGCTGACGATTCTGGTGCTGGGCCGCGACGTGCTGCTGCTGGTGGCGAGCGCGGTGATCCTGCTCACGGTGGGATACATGTCGCTGCCGCCCAGCATGTACGGGAAGGCCACTACGTTTTTCGAGATCACGATGATTTTTCTGGTGCTCGTACTGGCGCTGCGCGATAACCACGTGCTGTTCGTGCTGAAAGAGATTTGCGGGTATTGCGTTGCGGTGTTCGTCTGTCTTTCGGGAGTGCACTACAGCATCGTGGTATCGCGCCGGCTGCACACGGGTGGATGACGCGCGTGGCAGCGTCGCTCATCGCGCCTCAACAACTTCCGGAAAACAGCGCCAACGCATTGTCCTGCGAGTACTTTCCTGCGAATTCCTAGCGTGCGCTAAATACGCCGAGGGCCACCACCCCCAGGCTTGCCGCAATCACCAGCCCAGTCGCCCAGCCCATCAGATTCGCGCGCTTCCATTCTTCGGGCGAAGACGGCGCGCGATCCACCATGATTTTTCCGAGCGCGAAACCGCTGATGAATCCTCCCAGGTGAGCGAAATTATCAATTCCCGGCATCAAGAATCCCATTACGGCGATGTAGATCAGCCAGCGGATCAATTGGCTCCGCAGCATTTGCATGGAAGCGCTTCGCCGGTTCGTGGTGATGGCCATAAGTACCCCGATCAATCCAAGCAACGCACCAGAACCGCCGATGCTGAAACGACCAGTGAGGCTACTTAGAAGATAAGCCCCGACGCCGGTAAGGACGTACATGAAGAGATATCGTGCGGAACCGTAGAGCTCTTCGATTTGCGGGCCGATGTCCATCAGCACCCACATGTTGAATCCGATGTGCAGAAGACTGCCGTGAAGAAACGTGGCCATGATCAAACGCCACGGGTACCTTAGATCGTAGGGCCATGGCAATGAAGCGCCGAGCTTAGCTAGGACCTCGCCGCTGATTGCGCCAAGATTCATGAGCGCGGAAAGCCCTCCGCCTGCCGGCGGCTGAAATCCGCTGGTGCGAATCGTAGCGAGCAAGCTCACGCCGTACAGCAAGCAACTCAGAGTCAAAATTCCGTAAGTTACGGGCGACGTGGTGGGCATCAGGCGGCTGAGAGAGCGGCTGGCGGCGGCCATTCCAAACGTCAAGCTCGCTCCGCATTGATGGCACTTCGTGGCCGTAGCGCCGACGAGCGTGCCGCAGGCGGGGCAAAGCTTGGGGCGAGGGTTTTCTTTCGCTCCGCCGCCAAAGAAACCGCTCATCTGTTCCTTAAATCGGTCCAGCTTCCAACGCAGACGCGGCGAGATATCCAATAGGGTTCCTTGCGAGAGTGTGAGTGCATTCATATAATACAGAAATGCGAGAAAAGCTGTGAATCGGGAAACTGCGTGAGGCCAGCTAGTCAGCTGGAGAAATTCCACACACAATTGATGCAGGGCTTGCGCGGCGAACGAACCGGTTTCGTGCGTCTTACGCTAATAATATTTTTCGCGCTGGTGGCCGTCGTCGGATGCGCAAAACACAATGTGGCCGCGCATCAGCCGGCGAGCACTCCTACTTCACAACCGTCTGGTTCTCCATCAACAGCAGCACCGCAGCCGGGCCAGCCGGGAGCGTCGCGTAAATCCGGCCCTGCGCCTGCGAAGGAGCGTCAACCCGCAGTGCCCGGCGAATATGTCGAAGAAGGTGTCGCGTCGTGGTACGGCGTGCCGTTCAACGGGCGGCGCACATCCAACGGCGAAATCTACGATATGCACGAATTCACTGCGGCGCACCGCACGCTGCCTTTCAATTGCGTGGTGCGCGTCACCAATCTGAACAACGGCAAACACACCGAAGTGCGCATCAATGATCGCGGACCATTCGTGGCCAACCGCGTGATTGACCTCTCGCTCTCCGCCGCGCAAGCAATCGAAATTGTGGGGCCCGGCACGGCAAACGTGCGTCTGGAAATTCTCTCGGGGCCAAACCCGAATGTAGGATTTTTCGCAGTACAGGTTGGCGCGTTTAAAGTGCAGGAAAATGCGGAGCGGCTGAAAACGCAGATGGAAGTGACCTATCCGCCGGTGAGCATTGCCACGTACGACTCGCCGAACGGAACATTTTATCGCGTGCGCATCGGCCGCTTGCCTAGCGAAGATGCTGCGCAAAAGCTGGCGGACCAGCTGCACAATGCCGAACAGCTCACCACGTTCGTCGTCCGTTTGGACGATTAACCTTTTTCGCAGCGCGCGCACCTTCTATTTGTGTTTCATCGCGTAAACGCCGTCCCACTCGACAGGCGGTTCTTCCGCGATGTATTCCTCGCAGCGTGCCAGAAACACGCGCGAAGGGCCATCATCCGGCCAGCGCTCCAGGATCCCGGTCCAAGCAGACGTCGCAGCGCGCCAGTCGCGTTGTTTGTACGCTTCACGCGCGTTGGAAAATAGCGCAACAAGCTGCTCGCCGTTATTTTCCTTCGCGCGCGGACCAAGAATTTCGTAAATCGTCACGGGCTGCAGCTTGCCTTTCACGCGGATGAAATCAATTTCGCGAAAAATGAATTGATCGTCGCGCAGCGCGCGTCGCGTGAATTCGCTGATTAATATTTGCGTACCGTATTCCTTGTTCAAGCCTTCCAAGCGCGCGGCCAGATTCACTGCGTCTCCCATCGCCGTATATCCGTAACGCAACGACGAGCCCATGTTTCCCACCGAAGCGATTCCGGTATTGATGCCGATGCCGATTTCCAGCACGGGGCTTCTTTGCGCGCGCCACTGCACTTGCAATTCCGCCAGGCGCGCCAGCATGCTCACCGCGCCCAGGCAGCAGCGCTCGGCGTGATTGGGCTCGTCGAACGGAGCGCCCCAGATGGCCATTACCGCGTCACCGATATATTTATCGAGCGTGCCCTGATGACGAAAAATGATGCGGGTCATTTCCGTCAGGTAGCCATTCAGCAGGCCGGCCAGAGTTTGCGCGTCGAGCGTCTCGGAAATGGTAGTGAAGCCGCGAATGTCGCTGAAGAGCACGCTTACTTCGGTTTTGCGCGGCTTCACCCGCTCGGGGTCGATCAGCAAACGGCGGACTACTTCCGGTGGCACGTACTGCTGGAACGCGCCGCGCACTTTGCGTTTTTCCTGTTCCTCGATGAGCACGCGGTAGAGGCCCACCAGGCTAACGTTGGGGATCAGCACGAACACGGCCGGAACGATGAAGTTCAACCACCAGCCGTGCAGAAACGCCCAATACACAATTCCGCCGAACGGAAAAACAAATGCGAGCCCCAGAATCATCCACCGCGGCTGCACCATCGCGAGCCAAATTCCTAGCGGAATGCCAAACAGGAGAATAAATCCCACGTCAGTGAGCGCCTGCAGGCCGCGGCGCACGATGAACTGCTGGTTCAGAATATTGTCAATCACGTTGGCATGAATTTCGGTGCCGGGGAAATCGATGCCGCCAAACGGCGTAGCGCGCAAATCGCCAATACCGGTGGCGGAGGCGCCAACCAGCACGATCTTGTCCTTGAATGTCCCGGGAGGAAATTTCTTCAGCGCAACGTTGCCGAACGAAACGTAAGGATACGTGCGCGCCGGGCCGTGAAAATTCACCAACAAGCGGCTGATGTCGTCCGTGCGTACGAAATTGTGCTTCCCGAATTCCACGCCGACGATTCCGCTGCCGCCGTAGGTCAGTGCAACTTGTTCATCACTTAGACTGAGATACAGCCGCAACGCCTGCACCTCGAGCGAGGCGTAAAAATCCCAGTTGGTGCGATCCGGGTCGCGGCCGTAGGGAATTGCGAGCGGCACGCGGCGCACCACCGAGTCGGCGTCGAGAAAGATGTTGAAGAAGCCCACGCCTTTTTTTGCGGCGACCGCTTCGGTGAAAATCGCGGCATTGGCTTCGGCGCCGCGCGGCAGATAATTCAGATCCTCGTAAAGCTGGATCACGTGAACGCGGCCTTGTTCGCCTTCGGCGGAGGCCAAAGGTCGCACCTGCGGAAAAGGAAAATACGCAATCAGGTTCGCGTATTCATCCAGCGCCTGGCTCGAGACTCCCGCGAGGTCCGCCTTGGTGTAGAGGAAATAACTTCCCAGCACCACGTTGCCAAAGCGTTGAATAGCTTCGGCTACTTGCTGGTCATAGTTGTACTGCCTTTCCTTTTTTTCAATGGTCGAGAGGATCGCAGGGCTGACTGCTTGTCCGTTTTTTTGCTGCGCTGCCAGATCGCCGGAAAGTTCCTGCAGCGGCAGCACCGTTTGGTCGGGCTTGCTGAAAGTCATATCGAATGCCACGACGCTCGCACCGTCTTCTCGCAGCGCATCCAGCAAATGGGCGAAATGGATGCGCGGAAACGGCCAGCGGCCCAGCTGTTCCTGCGATTGCTGGTCCACATCCACGATGATGATGCGCGGATCGGTGCGCGTGCGGCCGCGAAACTGGAAACGGGTGTCCAGGCTGGACCATTCCATGCGATAAACGAAATCGGATATGGGCATGGGCCGTTCGCCCACGAACGTGACGTAATAAGTGGCCAGCGCGAACAAAGTGACTAGCAGGCTGATGGCGAACGAGCCTTTGTGGTCCCACCATTCGCGAAGCAGTCTCGCGATGCGGCTGGTTATGTGTGTGGGTTCGGCCATATTTGCCGCGAATGCAGTGTGCCGCGCTTACAAGGATGGAAATTCAAATCCGCGCAAGGCTAACAAACGCTTGCGTCCGATTCAAGGCACGAGGCCGGCAGATGTGCGGCGGGCACGACGCCCGCTCCAGGCGAACAAAAAAGATATAGAATCGCCTGTCTGTGGCACTCTCGGTGGTTCCGCTATACTGAGGCTGGGGCGCACCACGCAAGAACGTATGGGCGAAAAGAAAGAAATTTGGTTCATGGAAGGCTCGACGGCGGAGAAACTCGTTGCGCCCTTGCGCCGGAACTATGATTTGCGCAGCCTCACTGCAACGAAGCAGAGCGATGCGAGCGGTAAACCCGCGCGGGAAGGCGCGGCAAACTACGGCGTGGTGCTCGCGGACATGCGCGATGGAGCACCGGTGCTGCCTGCTTCCTGGAATGGTTCGGGCAGCAATTATCGCGTGATCGGGGTAGTGCCTGCGGCTGGCTTGGGGTTTGTGAAGCCGTCCGAATCACACGGCGCGAAAGCGGGGGCGTCCGTTTTCGCGTTTGTTTCTGCCAGCGCTTCCGGCGAGGAATTGGAAAAGACGCTGGGGATTGCTTTCGAGAATATCGAACTCGTGGCGCGCGAACGCATGGCGCGCGAAGAACTGGAAAGTGCCGAACGCGAGCGCGAACAGCTGAACGAAATCGGGATCGCACTTTCCTCGCAGCGCGATGTGCGCGAATTGCTCAACCTGATTCTGGCCAAAGCCCGGGAAATCACGCGGGCGGATGCCGGCTCGCTCTACCTGATTGAGGATGAAGGCGAGGGTGGACGGCATTTGCGATTCATGCTGACGCAGAACGACAGCCTGGTGTTTCCGTTCAAGGAATTTGCGCTGCCGATGGCAGAAGATTCCATGGCCGGCTATGCCGCGTTGCGCGGCAAAGTGGTGAATTTTGCGGATGCGTACCACATCCCGCCGGAAATGCCGTTTCACTTCAATGACCATTACGACCGCGAATCAGGTTACCGCACAAGATCCCTGCTCACCTTGCCGATGTGCAACGCCAAGGGCGAAGTGCTGGGCGTGCTGCAGCTGATCAACGCAAAAAACGATCCTGCGGCGCGGTTGCGCAACGAAGCAGACGTCGCGCAGCACGTGCAGCCGTTCCACGAACGGTCCGTTCGGCTGGCCCTGTCGCTCGCATCACAAGCCGCGGTGGCGTATGAAAATCGCAAGCTCTACAACGATATTCAAACGCTGTTCGAAGGCTTCGTTAAGGCCGCCGTGACCGCAATCGAGCAACGCGACCCCACAACCTCTGGACATTCGCTGCGGGTGGCCGCGTACACGCAGGGTTTGGCGGAAATTGTGGATCAGGTTTCGACGGGCCCGTACCGCGGTAGCCACTTCGATCACGAGCAGATGAAAGAAATCCGCTATGCCGCGCTGCTGCACGATTTCGGAAAGGTAGGTGTGCGCGAAGACGTGCTGGTGAAGGCGAAAAAGTTGTATCCACTGCAAATGGAACTGGTGAAGCAGCGCTTCGATTACATCCGCAAGGAAGTGGAAGTGGGCATGGTGCGGCGCAAGCTGCAGATGTTTTTGGAACGCGATCGCGGGGACGCGCTCAGCGAAATCGCGCGACTCAGCGAAGATTTCGAGCAGCGCCTGGCGCGCATTCAGGATTATCTGCAGTTCATCCTGGAAGCGAATGAGCCGACGCTGATGGAGCAGGGGCAATTTCGCAAGCTGAATGAAATCGCGCACCAATTTTTCGAGGACAGCAAGGGCAGGGAACTGCCGTACATCAATGCGGACGAAACACGGCTGCTTTCCATTCCCAAGGGCAGCCTCGACGCTTCCGAACGGCAGCAGATCGAATCGCACGTGGTCTACACGTTTAATTTTCTGAGCCAGATTCCGTGGACCAAAGAATTGCGCGGCGTGCCGGAAATTGCGCGCGCGCATCATGAAAAGTTGAATGGTTCCGGTTATCCTTACAAGTTGCATGGCGATCAGATTCCGCTGCCCACCAAAATGATGACCATTTGCGATATTTTCGACGCGTTGACGGCTTCCGACCGGCCGTACAAGCGCGCGGTCCCCGTCGAGCGTGCCCTGAGCATCTTGGACGAATGCGTGCGCGCCAACGAAATTGATTCCGAGCTTTTCCGGCTGTTCCGCGAATCGAAGGTATACGAGCGCGTGATGCCGCCGCCGCCCCCCAAATAATGCGAGAGATGCGAACTTTTTTCCGATTTGTGGCCACCACGACGCCGCGCGTGCGGATTCATGCGTTTGTTGTGCGCGTCGTTTGTGCATGCATCGCCGGCAACTGCTTGTTGTTCGCTTGCGCACCCGCGGCGCGAGCTCAATCCACCGCCGCTACCACATGGACCGTTTCGATCGTGCTGCCTCCGCGATTGGTCGCGGGGCAACCGGCCACTCTTGCGGTTCTTGGCGTGGATGGGCGGCTTGCGAGCGGCATTAACGTCGATGTCGGAGAAGGGCAGCGCGTGACGACGGACAAATCCGGGCGCGCATTTTTCACTGCTCCCACGGATGGGTCGGTGGTGATTGTGAGCGCTGCGGGAAATTCTGCCGCGGCGCTTATAGACGCGCCCACGACGGGTATGGGCGAACGGGCCGCCATCGTCGCGCCGGTGGTGTCGCAGGTGGATCGGTTTTCAGTCTGTGGCGGCGGATTTCGCGGCGACGTGGATGCGAATCGCGTGAGCATCAATGGCGACCGCGCGTTCGTGCTGGCTGCTTCGCCCGAATGCATTGTGGTGCTGGCGAGCCCGCGCGCGCTTCCCGGCCCGGCGAAATTATTGATCGAGACGCCGGGCGGCCCGTGGACGGCAACGACCACGCTGGCAAGTTTGCATTTTGATCCTCCGTTGCCGCCGCTGGTTCCAGAAAAGCGCAGCAAGCTCGCCTTGCACGCGCAGGGAACGGACCAGGCGTTGCGCGTGTGGGTAGAAAATCAAACTCCCGGCGTGCTGCGATTTTTGCGCGGCGACCGGCAGGAAGTGCTGACGTCCGGCGGTCCGCAGAATTCCGCCGAGATGGAAGTGCAAGCCGTCGCCGCGGGGGATTTTTCGTTTCACGGGCGGATTCTAGCCGCGCCTGATGCCGTCGCCGCGCGCCGCTACCTCACCGCCGCGGAAAGCATCGCGCCCAAAGAGCTGCAACACTTGGTGAAAGGCTTGGCGGACCGGCTCACGCACCATCCGGCCGATACGCAAAAAGTGTGGCGCGATGCAGAAGCGATTCTTTCTACCACGATGGCGGGGGATTTTCGCACGCTGCTGGAATGCGCGGCCGCGGCGATGCAGTAAGAATTACCAGCGGATTATGTTTGGTGAAGGCTGCGCGACGCGACCACCGGCGCGACGACCTGAAACAAAAAGTCCAGCCCGTCAGAATTAATCTTCGTTCGTGGCGCTAAGGACTGTCGGCGGCGCTTGGCCTTCCGGAAGCGCGCCCTGCGCCATCTGTTCCAGTGCGTTACGCGCGCGGCTCAAGCGGCTGTCCGCGTCTTCGTAACTCTGCTGCGCGTGGCGCAGATGCGTGCCGAGCCGGTCGTAAACTTCGGCGAACGTTTCGAATTGTTTTTTCAATCCACCCATGCCAGCCAGCAAATGCCGCGTGTTTTCCTCGATTTTCTGGCCTTGCAGGCTGATGGCCACGGCGCTAAGGCACGCATAAAAAGTGTTCGGCGAAACGGGAAACACGCGCTTGGCGCGACAATATTCATCAATCTGTCCGTATTTTGCATCTTCGGTCATCAGCAACTCGTAATACACGCCCTCCGACGGCACGAACATAAGCGCGTAATCGAAAGTGTGCTCGTCCGGCAGAATATATTTTTCGGCGATGGCGTCGGCGTGCTTGCGAACGGCGAGCGAAAATTCACGCCGCGCGGATTCGCCCGCGTCGAAAAGCCTACGGTAAGCGTCCAGCGGAAATTTCGAGTCCACGCAGAGAAGGCGGTCGCCGCTGCGCACTATCGCGTCCACGATCGCGCCGGTGGAATCGAAACGGTACTGCGTCTCGTAGGCGCTCCGCGGCAAAGCATCCTGCAGCAAGCGCTCCAGCACCACTTCGCCGAGCACGCCGCGCGTTTTCGCGCCGCCCAGCACATTTTGCAGCGTCTGCGCGGACTGCGACATCGCGTTTCCCGCCTGCTGCACTTCCGCGATCTGCACGCTGATCTTGCGAATCGTCTCGTTCGAGGATTGCAGCTGCTGCGCCATGGCGATTTGCGCGTCGCTGGCGAGTTTGCCGGACGATGCGACTCCGGTTTGCAGCTCCTGCCGCACCTGGCCGAGTTGCGCGGTGACCGATTGCATCAAGTGATTGATTTGCGCGTTAACGGACTGGCCTTGTGTGGCGAGCGAATTTTGCATTTCCTGACGCACTGCGGAGAGTTGAGCAGCGGAACGCCGCGCCGCGGACCACACGATGGCCGCGACGACGCCAATGGCAACCGAGCCGAGGATCAACCACACGATGGGGCTCATCAATTATGTTCCTATTGAAGTGAACGCTCCCGCCGAGCGCTTACAAATACTTTAGCGCGAACGTCCGCCGAGCGCAAAAGCTCACGTGAATAGGCAGCGGCCCGATCGCGATGCAAGTAACGCAGGAGCTCGCGCGAAATTCGCCGCGAGCCGACCGAATGCTCGCAGATCGTCTAGAAATTAAGCTTTAGCGCGAACTGAAACGTTCGCGGGTCGTACGCCGATGTCGGCTGGCCGGCAGCGCAAGTAGTCGCGCCCGCGGTGGAATCACAGACGGGGTTCACGCCGCTCACGTTGAAGTGGTTCAGCATATTGAAGCCATCGGCGATCACCTGCAGATTAATGCGCTCGTTGATCGGGATTTGCTTGGCGATCCGCAGGTCAATCTCGAAAAAGCCGGGCTGGGTGAAAGCGTTGCGGCCAAGATCTCCCGTGCAGCCCGTCGGCGGAACTGGCACGACGGCGCTGAACGGAATCGCGGAGCCGTCGCTGCCGAAGCAATTCGTCGGAATAATGAACTCGGCGTTGCGAATGAAAGGCGAGGTGGTCGCCGCCAGGAATCCTGCGGGAACCGTTGCGCCAGCGGGAAGCACGGACGGACGGCCTGTCGAGGAACCGAAATCGAGGTTGGTATCATAGCCGAGCAGAACGTTGTAAGGCCGTCCCGAGGCGACTTCGATCACTGGCGAGATCGTAAAATTCGAAAGGAATTTTTTCCACCACTCGGAATCACTCTGGTGGAAAGGCGTCTGATACACCGCGCTAGTGATCCAACGATGACGCTGATCGAAATCCGAATTTCCGCGGTCGCCATTAGGATTGCTGTTGTCCTGCGGATTCAGCAAAGTGGAAAGGTCGGTGGAATCGTCAATCGTGTGCGAATACGTCCAGCCGGACAGCATTTCAAATCCGTGCGAAAAGCGCTTGGTCACCGTCAAAGTGAAACCGTTGTACAGAGAATTGCCCGTAGAAGTTTGCGGGTTCACGTCGCTCCATGGCACCTGCACACCCGGGAAGCCCGCGGGAAAGCCACCCGCTGCCGCAAACCCAAGCAGATTCGCGTAACCCCCGACGAGTCCCGCGAACGACGGATTCGGACCCGACGGCCGGAAGAAATTAAACGCGGCCGCCGTGCCGATCGCTCCGATGGGCGTTCCGCATCCGGGCGCGGAAGAGCCGATACCGAAAACACCGGGAGCCTCAACCAGAACGCTGCCCGTTCCGGTGTTCATGCAACCTGGCACGCCTCCGTTGGCGGGAACCTGAACAGTCAAAGGATTCGTTCCCGGCGTGATCAGCCCGGCCTCGATTGCGTTCGTCGCGTTGGAATCGAGAATGGCTGGATTGGTGACGTTAATATTGATGGTGCGATCGAGATGCGTGCCGTGCGTGTAGTTGTAACCGGCGCTGACTTTCCAGTCGCGCGAAAGCTCATGTTCGATGGAGAGGTTCGCTTGCTGTGCCAGCGCGAATTGGAAGTTGCTTTTGATCGGAATCGTGTAGGGGATGCCTACTAGCGGATAGCCTAAGACTGGCGGCACCGACGGGGGCACAAGTGGGTTTGGCACCGTCAGATAATTCTGGTTGATAAACAGGGAATTGGGTTGCAACGCATTAAATCGCTGCTGATTTGGCAGATAGCACATGTTCGGCGTGGCCGTGGAGCAGCCCATGTCCGGCACATTCAATATTCCCTGAAAAATCGACGCGGCATTCAACGAGCCATCCGGTGTGCCGCCGGGGAATTGCAGTAGGGCAGAACGCGCGCCGTCTTCAGCCGTCGCGAGGAAAGTGAGCGCGAGCGCCGGATTGTCGTAGAAGAATCCATAGCCTGCGCGAATCACAGTCTTGCCGTTGCCCCACGGATCCCAGGCAATTCCGATGCGCGGCGAGACGTTGTTGCTATCAATTGGGACGCCTTCCTGGACTCCGAAGGCTTTCTCCGCCGCAGCATTGGACGCTGTGGCAGCCGCAAAGGTGGGCTGCCAGCCAATGTCGTAACGCACCCCGTAATTCAGCGTGAGCCGGCCATTTATTTTCCAGCTATCCTGCACGAAAACTCCCAGCAATTTATTGTTGAACGGGCTATCCGACTGGCCGATGCCCTGGAAAAAAATCGTAGGCGTGCCGAAGCCGTAGGCTTGCACAGGAGTCAAGCTGGGAGCGCGCGCTGCGATCGAGACGCTGCCAAAATCATAAACGCCGCCGTAGTTCAGCGTGAAAATCTGCGAGGAAGGGGACTGCAGTTGAATGAAGTTGAAATCCACTCCGAACTTCAGCGAGTGCTTTCCCTTAATCCAGGTCAGATTGTCCGTGAGTTGATAGCGCTTTTCCAGGCGATCTTCGGTGGAGAATGGTTCGCGCCCGATATACGCCGCGCCGGCGATGTTGACGGCGGGATCGGAGCCGCCTGGAAGATTCGAGAAGCCATAAAAAAGACTGCGGCGCGCGAACTGGAAGTGAACTTCATTGAACACATTGCTGCTGATGGTGGTGGTGTGCTGCGCGATTACAGCCCAATCATGCGTCTGCTGGGTGGAAGTGCGGTTCCCGGAATTCTGGCCGAACGTCTGGTTCTGCGCGTTCACTTGGATGCCGTCCACGCTATCGGGTGAAATCATGCCGCGCACGAAAGTGCTGTTCCGTGAATTCCAGATGTGGTCGAGGCGCAGCGAGTAGATGCTGCCCTTCTCGGATATGGGAAAATTCCCGATGGTTGACCCAATCCTGTGAATGAAGCAGGCAGCGGCGCGCCGGTGCTGGGAAATGTGGCGCCCGGGAAGAACTGCGTGTTGCCGAAAATCGCCGTGAACGAACTCGCCGCCGCCGCGCAAAGATAGGGAATGCCGGCTCCGGCGCGGCAGCGCCTGTAAAAACGCGTTCTGCGCGGGCGTCACCAGATATGCAGGCAGAGGGCACGGCGCCGAAAACGGCGGCAGAATATTCGACTTGATAAGCCCAAAATTATCCTGGCCGATCGCAGTGAATCCGGTTTCTTCGCGGCGCGTGAGCTCGTAACTGAAAAAGAAAAATGTTTTGTCCTTCTGGATCGGGCCGCCCAACGTGAGGCCGGCCTGTACGCGCGTGTAGGACTGTTTGACGGGAGTGATGCCGCATTGAAACGTAGTCGGATCGCAGGACGCCGTGTCCGAAAATGGATTTTGCGCCTGAATCGCGCCGTTGCGCAGGAAACCAAAAGCGTTGCCGTGAAATTCGTTCGAGCCTGATTTCGTGACGATGTTGACGACCCCGCCCATCGCGCGCCCGTATTCCGGCATGTAGCTGCTGCTGATTACCTGAAATTCCTGTACGCCTTCCTGCGATACCGTAGCGCGCACTCCATTCACCGAACTGTCTATGGCGTCCGCGCCGTCCACCGATATTTCATTGGAGCGGCCGCGCTGGCCGCCCAAGTTCAGGCCGGTATTTGGTGCCGCGCCGATCGAAGGTGTGTTATCGCGCGCCGCACGCGAATCCAGCAGCGTGAAGTTGATGTAATTTCGTCCGTCGATCGGCAAATTATCAATCTGATTCTGCGAGACGGTCATGGAAACGTCCGTCTTGCTGGTTTCCACCAGGTCCGGCGCGGCCGAAACGCTTACAGACGCGGCCGTGGTCTTAAGTTGCAGCTGAGGGTTGTATGCAGCCACTTGCCCAAGCGTCAAAACAAGCGACGTGTCGGTGAGAGTCGCGAATCCTGCCGCTTCGACGGTGAGCGTGTAGGTGCCGGGCGACACGCCGACGAATTCGTATCTACCGTTGGCGTCGCTGGCGGCGGTGCGCTGCGATGCCCTTGGCGGGATTTTGCAGCGTGAGCTTTGCGTCTTTCACCGCGAGGTTCTGCGGATCCAGCACCGTGCCCGACAAATTCACGGTGTTCACTTGCGCGGAACTGCGCGTGGGAACCCCCACGAAGATGGCACAAAGCAGTATCATCAAAGCCATAAATTTGCGCAGGCTCATCGTCACACCCCCAAGGGAACTCGCAATTGCTTTGCCGGACATTCGACCGCGTTGCCGCGTCCGCATTAAAATTTTGTGGATGCGCTCCGGACCCCGCGGAGCAGAAGAATGGACAGATGCGTGACTTTTACGCTCACGTGTAACTCTTTGCAACAGGAAACTTTAATCAGTTGGATGAGGATTTGCCCAAGCAATTAGCGCGGTGCGCCGCGGAAGAGAAACGGGGGAGCGAAAGACGGATTGTTAGGAATTGCGGACGCACGACGATATTACGAGGGACGATTCGACGGGCCGGTGAGTTGTACCAGGTTTTCCGCTGCGGTCATGGGAGGCGTGGCGCCAGGCTCGAACGTTTGCGGCGCGCGCCAGAAATCCATCGCCGAAGTTTGATGCACGCAGGAAACGGTACAACGCGGGGCGCAGCCTTTTTTGGTGAGAAATTCACGGTGGCGTTGCTCGTCGGTGTATTCCGCCAGCGGGACGCCGGGATAACCGCGCTGCTGCGAGCAATAATGCACCAGTCCGTCTTCGCAAATGTAGAGATAACGCGAACCGGCGCGACATCGCCAGTTGTTTTCGAGGCCCTTGGCGATATTGTGCTGGAATTGATTGATGCGCGTGAAAGACTGCTTGCCGAGCGACATGATCTCTTCGAAAATTTCCTGCTCGCGCGGGCCGAGCGGCTGCAGCTGGCCGTTGTGGTCGTGCAGAATTCCGACCGTGGAAGTGAAGCCCAGCTCGACGGCGCGGTGCGCGACGGTCAAGGCATCCTCGGAATTGGCGACGCCTCCGCCCAGCACGGAATTGATGTTGATCTGAAATTCGGCGTGTTCGGCCAATAGTTTCAGTTTCTGATCCAGCACTTTCAGGCTCTTCATGGAAACTTCGTCTGGATTGACGTTATCAATGCTGATCTGCAGGTACTCCAGACCGGCGCGGTTCAGCGCTTTGATGCGATCGGCGACGAGCAGATAGCCGTTGGTGATCAGCCCGGCCATGATGCCGTTCTCGCGGATGCGCGCGATGATCGCGTCCAGCTCTGGATGAAGCAGAGGTTCGCCGCCGCTGATGGTGATGACGGAGGTGCCCATCGCGCCTAGCCGGTCAATGCGGCGGAACATTTCCTCCAGCGGCACGGGCTTTGAGAAATCGTCGAATTCGTTACAGTAGGTGCAGGCCAGATTGCAGCGGCGTATCGGAATAATGTGCACCAGCACCGGATGGCGCGTCGAGACCAGGCCCTTGACGAGCATGCGCGTCTCGCGCAGTTTGCGATGCGCCGCGAGCAGCTTTTTGCGAATTTTTGTGCGAGTGGTCACTGTTTGCTGGAGACCAGGCTGCGCATAGGTGCGCAGAGCTGATTTCGTCTGAATTATTATGCCATATCCGCAGAGGCCGTCCCCGGAGGATCGCTTCCGCGATGCCGAAAATGCTGCGCAGCAGCCTGCGGGCTGGGCGTCAGTCCGACCACCCCTGCGGAAAGCGATCCCAGCGATGCGCTTTCAGCTTTTGCAGCAGCGCCTCATCCAGCGGCCCTGCGTCGCTAACGGCGATGTTCTCTTGCACGTGCGCAAGTTTTCTCATTCCGATAATCGTGGTGCCGACGTCGGGATTTGACAGGATGAACCGCAGCGACATTTCCGGCAGCGTCATTCCCGGCGGCACGATTTTCTTCAATTCATCCACGCGCGCCAGCGTCTGCGCCAAATTTGCCGGGCCAAAATATTTCGCGCGCCAGTCGTTCGGGGGAAATCTTGTCTCGCGCGTCATTTTTCCGCCTAGGCTGCCTTCGTCGAGTGGAACGCGCGCGATCACGCCGACATTCAATTCCCGGCAAATCGGAAAAAGCTTGTCTTCCGGGGATTGGTCGAAAATGTTGTAGATCACCTGCACCACGTCCACCAGGCCGGTGCGCAGCGCCGCGATTCCGTTGTTGGGCTGCCAGCGATTCAGGCTGAGGCCGAAGAAGCGAATCAGCTTTTCGCTTTTCAGCTTCTCCACGGTTTCGCGAAATTCCGCTTCGTTGGCCCAGCTGTCGTCCCACACGTGGAATTGCAGGATATCAATGGATTCCGTGCCAAGTTTTTCGCGGATTTTTTGCGCATGGCTGAGAACATGCGCGGCGGGAAATACGTCGCGATATTTGTATTCTGGCGTGGCCGGCCAGCGGCCATTCAGCGGCGGAATTTTCGACGCGGCATAAAGCCGTTTGCCTTTGTTGCGGGCAAATATTCTGCCGAGCAGGCCATCGCTCTTGCCTTCTCCGTAGGCCCAGGCGGTATCGAAGAAATTGCAGCCCAGGTCAATCGCCGATTGCATCGCCTGCAGGGATTCCTGATCTTCGGAACCGCTCCATCCGCTCATGCCCCAAAGTCCGTGGGCGATGTCACTCACATCGAATCCTGTGCGCCCGAGCTTGCGGTATTTCATTTGATCTCCTCGTGATTGTTATACAACGAATCGGGGTGCTGGAACGAATCCGCCGCAGGACCGTGGGATTGCGCGTGACGCACTGTGTTTATTGAACGGGGATCAGCGCGGCTACGGCTTGGCAGAAGCCTGAAACGATTCCGGTGGATCCAGCGAGCACTGTCTCCAAAAAGCGCTTTCGGATATGCCGCCGTCCGTGAGCTGCTTCAAGCTGGAAAGAGTGGCCGCGATTTGTCCGCCGTCGGCCGAATCAAATACGATCACCACGCCATCCACGGCGGGTGCAGGCGATTTTAATTCGCGATATGTTTTCTCGAAGAGCGCTCTGGCATATATAAGTTTCTCCCGAGCCGTGGAAGTCGCCACAGGCGAAGCGGGCTCGAGCCAGATCACGCGAACTTTCTTGCTTGCTAGCGGCGCCCACTTGCCGCCAAAAGTAGTCGTCTCGTCCTTGCTGAGGTTGAAGAGCGCCGCTGCGCCCGCCCCGGAAGGTGGGTCGGCGGTGTCGGCCGAACTTTCCTTGAACTCCGCCGGCATATCCAGCTGCGCGCGGCGAATCCAACCGCGCGACGAGCCGGAAATCTGCAAGTGTACCCAAGCGCCGTCGAGTTCCAGCACCTGGAATTCATCTTCGGCATCAGCGGAAAATAGCACCGGAGATCCCTCGGCGGGTTTGGATAGCACGTGCGTGCCAGCCTTTTTCACGGTTGCCAGATCAACCGGACGCACCTGATTGTGAAGAATCTCTTCGAAGTTCTTAATATCAGCCGAAAGTTCCTGCGCTCGTTTCTCCACCGCCGCCCGCTGCAGCTTCAATGTTTCCAGGCTTTCACCGCTCGGTGCAACCGGTGCCGCAGGCTCCGGCGGCTGGCGCGGCACGCTCGAGAGGTTTCCGGCGACGCCGCTCTTGTTCGACGATGATTCGCCCAGGTCCGAAGCCGTGGGATCGAGCCTGGTCTGCGGCCGCAAACCTCCGTTGCTGACCGGTGGCGTAGAAGCGTTGCTGGATTTCGGCGCAAGCGCAACAGCGGCCGGGTCGGAATGTTTTGCGACGGAAGCGGGACCCAAAGCGTCCTGAATCTGGTCCAGAAAATCATTTTCGATGTGACCGTTGGAAACCAGCACGCGATAGCCGGAGCGCCCCGGCGTGGGATCGTCGTACCAGGCTGTGATTTTGGCGCTGGCGCGGACGGTAGCGCCGCCCGTCGGCGTGGCCACAACCTGGAACGTGCATTCGTAGTAGCCGCGCTCGTAACGATCGACCGGCAGGTCGGTGGCTTGTACAAAGCCGTCAACCGTGGGCAGGCGTCCGCTGGAACTGGGGCGAAGATTGCGCACCACGCGCTCAACGTCTACCGTGGCGCTGGAATAAGTTCGTTCGTAAGGAGCAGCCTGTGCCCCGGCGAGCGCGGCTAGGACTGCCGAAGCAAGCAGCAGAGTCCCAAAATGGAATGTGGGCCGAAGGGTTTTCTTCACGGTATGGGTTCCACCTGGTCGTGCCGCAGCCATCCGCGATGCCCGTCCACAGTTTCCACCCCGTACCAATAGTGCGTGACGATCTCAATGAGAACGTCTGAATTTGCCGGCACGGACTGCAGCGTGGCGGCATGTTCGAAGGGAGCTGACTTCAAATTGGCCTGGGCTTTCACGCGCAATTCGGCTTGATGCTGCAACTCGTGCAGGCGCAATTCCAGGCCCTGGATGGAGGATTCGGCGTCCTTCAAGCGCACGGCTTCGGCGTCGCGCTCCTTCGCGTTCGATTGCGCAGCCACTTGCAGCTGCCGCCGCTGCAGGCCATCAGCGGTCTGCCGTTCCTCGCGCTGGATGCGCACGATGTGGCTTTGGATTTCTGCGAATTCGCTGGTTTCCACCGTGGTGTCTGACTGGTGGACTCTCTTCGAGCCGTCTTCGACGAAGATGGCGTCAATTTGCAGATGGGTGCGATTGGGGGCGACTCCCAGAACGATGTAGCGCACAGCGATGGTTCCAACATCGGTGCTGTTCTTGAAATGCTGCGGCGAAAGCGCCTGCTTGCGCTCCTTGTAGAAGGCGTGGCCGGGGCCCGTCCACGGCCCATAGTACGCCGAGCCTGTCGCAGCCTCTGCTTCGGTCAATTCATCTTCCCGTGAATAGACCTGGGTTCCGTGCAGGATGGTATCTTGCGTTACGATCTCCACGGCTTTCAGCACGTCTGCTTCGGAAGCCTTCAGGTCAATCGCGAAGCCCTCGGGCACGTCGGATGTTTTCTGGCCGGAAACTGGTACCGAAGCGGGGAAAGCGTTCGCGGCGGCTCCAAAGACCATTGCGAGAGCAACGAGCGCGAAACCGCAACAGACCGAGAGTAAAGTGGTCGGACCCAGCCACTCAGCCTTGTTCGGCTGAGAAATTGGCCTTCGGTTATGCGCGGCACGGTGCCATATCGACTTTCCGTGAGGCCTACGACCCATCATTTCACCTATTACCCCATCCGAATTCGCAGCGATCGTGCCACGACTGGCTCTTCGAGATCATCAGACTGTGGTCGGACTTGCCCTGACGTGCCGAATGGTGAGGCCGAGCAGGGCACAGGGCAAAATACACCAAAAAGGGAGGAAAGAACAATTTGTTAAGTTTTGTTAATTTTTATCTTGCATTCTTAATTCGTGGGGAGTAATTTCCTGAGCGTTTGGGGTGTTTGCGGCCATACGTCGCCGGCCACGGGAGAACGACCCGGTTCTTGTAATGCGAGCAGATGAAGTCCAATTCGGCCTTAATTTCAGCAGCCACCTTGCGGTTGCGCGTTGTTCCCACAACCGTGCGCAACACAATCACGAATCACATGGATGCTATCCCGCCAGTTGCAACAGGAGGGTGTATGTCAGCCAAGTTTCGAAAGGGTGCGAATCCTATGAATGCAAAATGGTCGCGGTGGAAGACGGTTTTAACGTGCGCGTTTCTGGTCTTGGCAATCCTACTATGCGACGCGCGCGTGGCGAGCGCTTTGCCCACGGGGAAGGTGATGGCGATTCCGGCGTTTGCGCGCAAATATGGCCTGCCCTGTTCGGCGTGTCATACCGCCTGGCCGGAACTAAATAATTTCGGCCAGGTCTTCCGCGACAACGGCTATCAGTTGATGAATGATCGCGACTCTCCGATTTGGCAGAACCCTTCCTACTTCCCGATTTCGTTCCGCATCACCCCTTCCTGGCATGCTGAGACCACTACCAATCAGGCATTGGACACGACTGCTGGAATCGGGCAGTTGAACCAGGCAGGATTCGACCTTTCCGGAATGGACCTGTGGTCGGCCGGGACGCTTTATAAGAACATTTCCTTCGTGCTGCTGCCGTCTTCCGACTCAACGGCGGTGTGGCATTTTGAGAGCGCTTTCATTCGATTCGATAATCTCAAGGGAAGCTCTTGGTTCAACATCAAGTTTGGCAGATTTGAACTCGACAATTTGATTTCCGAGAAGCGATTCCTTTTCTTGTCCGGTAACGGCGGCCTCTACCAAATCTATCACTTCGACAACCCAGGCAGCAGCAACAACTTCGGTTACGGGGACAATCAGATCGGCGTTGAATTGGCCGGCCATTCCGCGAATAGCTACACACGTTATTCCGTTTCGGTGCTCAGCAGCAACGAAGGCGGCGTTAACTTTACAACCGACGTCGGTGCCTGGAGGCAGCCCTTCCAATCGGACCTACGACGTAAACTTGGCGTTCAGTCAGGCCTTCAATGCTCCCGGGCCGCCAGGCCAAAGCGGCTTCGGTCTGGAGCGCGTCGGTGCGTTTGCTTATATCGGCCAGCGGCCAACCAATTTCTGACCAAGGCGGCGCTCCGCTGGTGGGCATTAATAATAAACCGTTCTATCGCATCGGCGTTGCCGGCGATTTCTCTTACAAGAACCTGGAACTCATGCCCTTGTTTATGTACGGGCACGACAATCCGTACTTGGGTGCGGGCATTCCTTCGACAGCGCCGCTTCCCCCGGGCGCGCAGGCTCCAACCTTTTACGGCGGGTTCCTGGAAGCTCACTACTACTTCAATCCACAGAACGTCGCGCTCGCCCGCGTCGAACAGGTCAACGTGGGGCAGCAGGCGTTCCTCAATACCGGACTGCGACAGGGAGCAATGGCAATATCACAGCTTTGGCGGTTGGGTATCGCTGGTATCCGATCATGTTCAGCCGTGCTGGCGTAGCGCTCGACGGCGAATTCTCGCGCGTAAGAACCATCGGACAGGAGCCGCTCAGCGGCGACGGCGACGGCGTCATCGGTAATCCCACGGCCGCGACCTGGAGCAATAGCTATTATTTCGGAATTGATTTCGACTTTTAAGGGAGAGACCAGCAATGACACTCAAAAAATTCGCAGTGACATTCGCGCTGGGCTCCATCGCTCTGCTTACGGCCGGCGCGACGGGTTAGCACGGCGCAATCGCACGTCAATTCACCTGATCCTCTGCTTGGCACGCCCAGTGTGGCGACGGAGACGAGCCAGATTGACGGAATAACCGGTCATGCCGAAGATGGGAAGCATCAGTACCGGCGTTTCTGTATCGGTTGCCACGGACCCGACGGCAACGGCCAGGGGATGAACGCGCAATGGATTGATCCCAAGCCGCGGGACTTCACCGAAGCGACGTTCAAGTGCCGCTCGACGCCTACCGGCACTCTGCCCACCGACGAGGACCTCTATAACGCCATCACGCGCGGCTTCGTTACCACCAACATGCCGTCCTGGCGGCCGCTGAATCCCCAGCAGCGTGCCGATTTGGTCGCCTTCATTAAGACTTGGTCACCGCGGTGGGCCAAGGAAAAGCCCGGGGCCACGCTGAACATCCCGCCGGAGACGGCTATAACAATCGAAAGCATCCTGCACGGTCGGGAACTGTTCCAGAAGTTGGAATGCTGGAAGTGCCACGGCCCGGAGGGTCACGCGGATGGCCCATCAGCTTCTACGCTGACGGATAGCAAGGGCAATCCCATCATGCCCTTTAATTTTTCGACGGGCGAGCGATTTATGTGCGGTGATAGCAACCGCGATTTGTACCGAATCTTCATGACCGGCCTGGATGGATCGCCCATGCCGTCCTTTGCAGACGTAATTCAGCCGAACGACGCGTGGGACCTTGTGCATTTCCTGCGAACTCTGCAAATGGCGCTCCCGAACAACCCGGAGTTGACGCTCTGGCAAACTTACAAAGCCGCTCATGGTAAGGATCTGAAACCGATCGGTCCGGATTCAGCGGGCGGCGCGCAGTAATTCTAGATAAGAAGGAGGGACTGATTCGATGCGTATGAAATTTTTTGCAGCATTGGCCTAACCGTAGCGATGGGCAGCGCACTAATGGTATTCGCAACGCCACCGGCGGGCTCCGGGTCCATCACCGGCAAGGTGACCTACACCGGAACGCCCATGAAGATGAAACCCATTGATATGTCCAAGGAGCCATCGTGCGCCAAGCAGCATTCGACGCCGGTAACGACGGAGAACGTAGCGACCGGGCCGGGAAACACGTTGGAATGGGTAGTGGTTTACATTTCGGCGGGTGATGAAGGCACCACGACGCCCTCCCAGGGCGTCCGCTATGACCAGAAAGGCTGCCAGTATTTGCCCCACGTCCTGCCGATGCTGGCCGGCCAGCAACTGCAGATTTATAACGACGATCAAACCTCCCACAACATCCATCCTTTGGCCAAGGTGAACCAGGAATGGAACAAATCGCAGCCTCCCGGATCGCCTCCAATTGACACGAAGTGGGACAAGCCGGAATTCATCGCGGTGAAGTGCAATATCCATCCGTGGATGCACGGATACTTCGCGGTGTTGAAAACTTCTCACGTTTCGGTTACAGGCGAGGATGGCACTTTCGATATTAAGGGGCTTCCTCCGGGGAAGTACACCGTAACCGCTTGGCAAGAGCAGTACGGCACAAAAACGCAGGACGTAACGGTTGGGACCGGAGCCGCCACTGCGAATTTCGTTTTCACGGCCACACCGTACTGAGCTAGAAGTGCCAGTGTTTCAGACAGCCGCACCCCTCGCGTTAATAGAGGGGTGCGGATATTCAAAGACGCTTTGGTTTTGAGCGCAGTGCATCGAGGCGAACAAATTATGGGCAAACTGTTTGCAGTGGCCGTGACCGTGATCACGCTCCTTTCGGTGTCGTTTTTCGTGATGCACACCTGGTGGATGCCGGTGGACGTCTCCACCACTGGCCCGGCGATTGATCATCAACTGGAAGAGACGATGACCGGCTCGGGGCTGCTGTTTCTGGGCGGGCAGCTGTTGCTAGGTCTTTTCGTGTGGCAGTCCAGCGATAAGAATCCAGCGCGAAAGATCAAGATATTCCCCGGTGGCGCCAACCCTCTCGTCGCGGCTGCGATCATCCTGGTGGGCATCGAAATTCTGACGCTCACCTTCGTGGGTTCCAAGGCCTGGGCCGCCGTAAACCTGGTGCCCGCCGCTGCGGATTCCTTGCATATTGACGTGCAGGCCGAGCAGTTCGCATTTTATTTTCGCTACGCGGGCCCGGACGGCCAATTTGGCGGCCTCCATCCCGATAAGATCGACGACGGCAGCGGCAACTACTTCGGTTTGGATCCGGCAAACGATATAGCGGCTCGCGACGACGTGGTGGTGGGTTCGCTAGTGATACCTGTGAATCGCCCGATTCTGCTGACCCTGCATTCCAAGGACGTAGGGCACTCTTTCTATGTCCCGGAGTTGCGGATCCAACAGGACTTTGTCCCCGGCATCGAAATACCCGTGCACTTCACCGCCACGCAAACCGGCAAATTTGAAGTAGTGTGCACGCAGCTGTGCGGGCTGGGCCACTACAACATGAAGGCGTACCTGCAAGTGATGTCCGAAGCCGATTACGAACAGTGGTTAAAAGGTCAAGAAGGGCAGTAAGCACCACAGAGAATTCAGTTGTTAGCGCGTCCTCTCACGCGAGCGGTCAAGTTGCTCTCTTCGAGGTCCACATATGCATGAGACACCCGCATCACACGCTGCGCACCAGCACACGGCGCCGACCAGCTTTATTCGAAAGCATGTTTTCAGCCTCGATCACAAGGTGATCGGAAAGCAGTACTACGACCTTGCGCTCGTCGCGGTGTTCATCGGGATGGGTCTCTCCTGGTTCATGCGTCTTCATCTAGGCTGGCCCAGCTGGCCAATTCCGCTGCTGGATAAACTCTCAGCCGTTGGCGCTCCGGGCGGCGTGATGACGCCGGAGTACTATCTTTCGCTGATGACCATGCACGGAACCATCATGGTGTTTTTCGTGCTCACGAATGCACCCTTCTCCGCATTCGGGAATTACTTCCTGCCCATTCAAATCGGCGCGGAGGACATGGCTTTTCCACGATTCAACATGATGTCCTTCTGGACCATATTCGTGGCTTTCACGGTGATGATGGCGGCATTTTTCATTACCGACGGGCCGCCAATTGCCGGATGGACGTCCTATGCTCCGCTCAGCGCCGTGGGTGGCGACGCTGGTCCCGGTATGAAGTTGGGCCAGACCTTGTGGGCTGTCTCGATTGCAATCTTCTGCATTTCATCTCTTCTGGGCGCGCTCAACTTCATCGCCACCACGCTGGACCTGCGCACTAAGGGAATGTCGTTGGCGCGTATGCCTTTAAGTACATGGGCTTGGTTCGTAACTGCCGTGATCGCATTGCTGGCCTTTGCCGCTCTGCTTCCCGCCACGATTCTTCTGATACTGGATCGCACCGCCGGCACCAGTTTCTTCATCCCCGCGGGATTGGTGCTTAGCGATAGGCTGCAGCCGCATTCCGGCGGTTCCCCGCTGTTGTGGCAGCACCTCTTCTGGTTCTTTGGCCACCCGGAAGTCTACATCGCGATTTTGCCTTCCATCGGAATCGTCTCTCACATCATCCCGGTATTCGCGCGCAAACCGCTACTTGGCCCGCGAGCCGCTATTGGTTGCATCATGGCCACCGGCTTTTTGAGCTACATGGTGTGGGGACATCACATGTTTGTGAGCGGAATGAGTCCGTTCTCCGCTAACTTGTTTTCCATCCCGACCCTGTTCATCACCATTCCGATGACCATCTTGACTCTCCTGCTGATCGGTTCGGTTTACGGAGCGAAGATGCGCTTCACGGCGGCTTCGCTCTTTTGCCTGGGATTTATCTCCGTGTTTATCAGCGGAGGCATCAGCGGCTTCTTCCTGGCGCAGCCCTCCATTGACATTTATCTGCACGCCACCTATTTCGTGGTGGCCCACTTTCACTTCGTGATGGCGGTAGCTTCGATATTCGGCGTGTTTGCGGGAACATACTTCTGGTTCCCTAAGATGTTCGGCCGGATGATGAACGAAGGGCTGGGAAAATTGCACTTCTGGCTTACGTTCATCGGTGTGTACTGCATCTTCATGCCGATGCATTATCTAGGACTGGCGGGCAATGTTCGGCGGTACTCAGCGTTCACTGACGACTATCTGATACCTCTGATACCGGTTCACAGATTCATCACGATTGCGGCTCTCTTGACTGGCGCCGCGCAATTCATCTTCTTGTTCAACTTGATCTGGAGCCGCTTCAAGGGCCCCATCGCCTCCGAGAATCCCTGGGAGGCGACTTCGCTCGAATGGTCCACCACTTCGCCTCCTCCCTTTGACAATTTTGGTGGTAGGCACATGGTCGTGTATAACGGCCCGGACGAATACGGAGTCGAGAGCAGGGACGGCAAAGACTACATAATGCAGACGTCGCCTGAAAAGGTTACGGCGCGTTGACGAGGGCAACTCACGATGGCTACTACAACCCTACCTCCGGGCGCTGATATTTCCCTAGACGATCACGGCTCTGGCGGACCGCCAGAAATTACTCCTCGTCCGGGACATGTGACTGGGTCGAGTTCGCATGGCCAGAAATCCGAGACTGGGATGTGGGTGGCTGTTTCGGCCATCGGGATGTCTTTTGCGGCGTTCACCAGCGCGATGATCGTGCGGCAGGATTCATCCACCGATTGGCAGCACTTTCAGTTGCCGCACGTGCTGTACCTGAATACGCTGATTCTACTCGGGAGTAGCGTGACGCTGGAACTGTCGCGCCAGCGCATCGCCGCGATTCCGGACGCCGCGCCGCACGCATCCGCGTCCGCGAAGACTTTGTTGGCCAACGGGATCTACTGGTTGTACTTCACCGCGGCCCTGGGACTGATTTTCGTTCTCGGCCAGATCCTGGCTTGGCGGAATCTGGCGGCCCAGGGACTGTTCCTCGCGACGAATCCGAGTTCTTCCTTCTTCTACGTTTTCACGGCTTTGCACGCCGTGCATTTGCTGGGTGGAATGGGGGGCCTGTTTTATGTGCTGCGGAAGCTCGTGCGTAGTGGCGGCGCCGGCGAAACCAGCGGGCTAAGCGCGTTTTCGATTTACTGGCACTTCATGGATTTGCTGTGGGTATACCTGCTATTGCTTCTGGCGATCCGCGTGTAACTGGAAATTAGAGGAGGAGCTGTGAGCGAATCGGAAATCACATTAGATGCGGGTCACGCGGCGGCGCTGGAGCCCTCGCCTTACGACGTTCAGTCGAAAAAACTGACGATGTGGCTGTTCATCATCTCAGACGCGGTCACCTTTGGAGCGATCCTCTTCGGTTACGCCTACTTGCGAATCGGAACGCCGAACTGGTCCACTCCGTTTCACTTTTCGCCGAACATTGTCAATGGCTTGATCATGACGTTTGTGTTGCTCAGCAGCAGCTTGACAATGCTGGCTGCTGACGCTGCCGCGAAACAGGGACGCAAATCGTCCTGCCTGCAATGGCTGGGAGCCACCGTCGTGCTGGGAATCGTTTTTGCGACGCTCCACCTTCGCGAATGGTTCCATATGTTCGAGCAGGGATGGAGCCTGTCCAAAAATCCGCTGGGTGGATCGGTGCAGTTTGGCGCTACTTTTTTCAGCATCACCGGTCTGCATCTTATGCACGTGATTTCCGGAATCATCGCGCTGATTGTGATCGCCATCGGCTACAACACCGACTGGCTGGACGCCGGACACGTCGAAACCACCGGCTTGTACTGGCACTTTGTGGACTTGGTCTGGATGTTTGTCTTTCCGCTGCTGTATCTGATGAACGTGGCCCGCTGAATCGGGTCCGCTGAAAAACAGGGAGGCGCTGCCGTGACGGAAACGAATCACGAACCTGGTAAGAAGGAGTACATCGCCATCTGGGTTGGCTTGCTGTGCATCGTCGGCATCGAAACTTTTCTTACTTCGATGAATTTGTCCACCCATGAACTGCTCGCGTCGCTGCTGGTGCTGGCTTTTATCGAGGCCGGAATCGCGCTGCTGTATTTCATGCACCTGAAATACGAAAAGCCGAATCTGTTCTGGTCGCTGGTGCCGGCGGTGATCTTTGTGCTATTCATGATGAATCACATTTGGCCGGACGCCTATCGCATGGCGAATATGAGGGTGCCGATCCAGTAGTTCGTAATTTGCAGGCGCGTTGCTGTGGGCGGTGGCTGTGGTTGGAAGCAAAGCGTCATTCGGGGGAATGCACGCATCCAAAGGGGGCTTGAGTGCCATGAGCAGAACGACAGGGACGATCGCCGGTTTCCTGGGACGCGCGGCTGCCGCACTGCTCGTGATCGCAAGCCCCGCAGCCCTCTGCGCGCAGAGTTGCGCGATGTGCTACCAAAGCGCGGCTGCTTCCGGTCCGCGTTCGATTCACGCTCTGAAGCTGGGCATCTTGATTCTAATGTTTCCGCCGCTGCTGATCACCACCGGGATCGCTTACCTCGCCTATACCAGGCGCGATCGATTCAACGAAAACTCGTAAGCAGCCCGCCTCGGCGTTTCCCGCGGTGCAGTATCGTCGTGCCGGCCTCAAGCGGAATTTAGGGCGCTGTAAGCCCTCGCAATTTGAGCCGCCACTCGCGCGTTGTGCACCAGCAAGGCGATATTCGTTTGCAGCGTCTGGCCGCGGCTCGCCTTGGCCAGATGATCCAGCAGATGAGGCGTGACGGCCTTCCCACGAATTCCCTCGGCCGCGGCCGACTGCAAAGCTTGCGCGATCCACGCGTCGACTTCCTGCTTCCGCAGCGCGCTGGCGGAAGGCGGCTGATTGCAGAACACAACTCCCGACGACAATCCCAGCTCCCAGTGAATCTGCATCAGCCGAGCGGCGTCGGCGGGCGCATCCACGCGCGATTGCAAAAGCAGGCCGCTGTCCTCCACGTAGAAAGCTGGAAATTTGTTTGTGCGATAGCCGACGACCGGCACGCCGAGCGTTTCCAGCATTTCCAACGTGCGTGGAAGATCGAGAATGGCTTTCGCGCCCGCGCATACCACAGCTACGGGCGTGCGCGCGATTTCAGGCAGGTCCGCGGAAATGTCGAAGCTCAATTCCGCTCCGCGGTGGACGCCGCCGATTCCGCCGGTCGCAAATACACGGATGCCGGCACGCGCGGCAATCAGCATCGTCGCGGCCACCGTCGTGGCTCCGGTTTGCCGCGCAGCCCGCACCGCGGCGAGGTCGGCGCGACTGACTTTCGCGATTCCATCGGTTGCGGCAAAAGTTGCGAGTTGGTCGGAGGAAAGGCCTACGACAAGAGATCCTTCGGTAATGGCAATCGTCGCGGGTATCGCGCCTTCCTCGCGCACGACCGCTTCCATTTTGCGCGCCGTCTCAAGATTTTGCGGCCGCGGCAGACCGTGCGCGATCACCGTGGATTCCAGCGCAACGATTGGGCGGCCCGCCTGCAACGCGGCAGCCACGTCCTCGCGAATCACCAACGTGGTATTCAAGAAAGCCTCCGAGATCCTTCCGGTCTTATCACAAAACGCCGCCGAGCGCGAAGATCGCGCGAAGAACGTTCTGGGGCGTGCTAGGATTTCGATTCCATGAGCCGCAAATCAATCCGTCAGCCGAGCATCGTCGTGCTCGGTGACATAAATGTGGACATCGTGGGACGTGTAAAAGCGTGGCCGAAGCCCGGAGAAGATTGCCTCGCGCAAAAACTGGCAATTGGCTGCGGCGGCGTGGGCGCCAATTGCGCATTTGGTTTGGCGCGCTGGGGTGTTGCGACGCGACTGCTCGGCTGCGTCGGCCGGGATATCTTCAGCGAGTATGTGCTGAAAATTCTTCGCGCAAGTAACGTGGAGACGCGCTCGGTGCAAGGAACTACAGCCGCCATGACTGGAATGTTCTACATCAATGTGACGCCCGACGGGGAGCGCACATTTTTCGGCGGCCGCGGTGCGAATGCGATGCTGCGATTGCCACACCGCGGCTCGGCCTTTACGAAGGGAGCATTTGCCGCACACATCGCGGGCCATAGCTTTCTCGATCGCGGCCCGGCACGAGCCGCCAAACACTTGATCACGGCCTTCCACGCGCGCGGAGGCTGGGTCTCGCTGGACGTGGGCATGGAGCCGAGCAAGACAATTCCGCAGAAAATTTTGCAAATGGCGCGCACCGTGGATATTCTGCTCGTCAGCCTGGACGAAGCCGCCGCGCTAACTGGCACGCGCGATCCTTTCAAAGCGTTCGGAGCACTCCGCAAGGCCGGCGCCCACGAAGTCGTGCTGAAAATTGGCCGCCGCGGCTGCATGATCAGCGAAAAGGATCGGTCCGTACTGGTTCCGTCTTTCTCCGTGCGCGTTAAAGACTCCACCGGAGCAGGAGACGCTTTCGTCGCCGCATTTCTGCAAGCGCGATTGCGCGGCTGGTCCGCGATCGAAGGCGCCATCGCCGCGAACGCCGCCGGTGCGCTGGCGACTACGGTCGTCGGCGCAGGACAGTATCTGCCGGGCCAGCGCGAAGTAGCGGCGCTGCTGAGCGCGCAGCGATTAAAAGGAAAATGGGATGAAGCGCGCAAGCGAATTCTGGCGCGACTTCGACACGGCCCTCAGCACGACCGGTCACTGCGAGGAAGGAGTTCCGTATGACGCGAACACCCGAAAACACGCCCCTGCCCGAGTGGAAAAAAGAAATGGATCGCCAGAGAATGCGCTCGCTAACGGATCTTTTTCCCGCGCCGAAGCCCGTGATCGGCATGGTCCACTTGTGGCCGCTTCCCGGCGCGCCCGGTTACAACGGATACGGAATGCAACCGATCATTGATCACGCCTTGCACGATGCCGATGCATTGCTCCACGGCGGCGTGGACGGCCTGATGGTCGAAAATATGTGGGACCTGCCGTACTACGTTGGCAATGATGTGAAGCCCGAGGCGATGACCGCGCATGCCGTGGCCGCCGCAGAAGTTGTGAAAAATTCTCCTGTACCGGTCGGCATCAACGTGATTCACAACGGCGGCGTTGTGTGTCTGGCCATCGCCCTCGCGGCCAAAGCGCGCTTCATACGCGTCTGCATTCTTACCGGTGCGCGCGTGTGGGATACCGGCGAATTCGATCACGGCTGCGCCGCGGAGCTAATGCGCAAACGCAAAGAGCTTGCCGCGGGCAACATTCATATTTTTGCCGACGTGGACAAGAAGCACTCCGTCCCGTTTCCCGGCATTGATATGGCCACGCACATCCAGTGGACCGAATTTTACGGCGCGGATGCGCTAATCGTTTCCGGAAAATTTACCGGCACTGCTCCGGATGTGGAGAAAGTCCGCGAAGCAAAGCGCTTGGCGACGCGCCCGATCCTGATCGGCAGCGGCAGCAGTGCGGAAAATGCAGCTGCGTTGCTGCAACATGCGGATGGAATTATCGTGGGAACAAGCCTGAAGCAAGATGGCGTGATGGAAAACGCCGTGGACGTGCATCGCGTGAAGGCGCTGATGGACCGTGTGTATGCAGTGCGCGTACGCGCCGCCGGGCAAGCGTCCTGATCGTGCAGCGCAGCGCGAGCTTTTCCAATTCAATTTCGGAGGAAATGTAAACGTGCCAGCGAAGAGTTACAAAATTGCGGTAATCCCGGGAGACGGAATCGGCCTTGAAGTTGTGCCGCAGGGAATTCGCGTGCTCGAAGCCGCCGCCAAGCGCTTCGGATTTTCATTCACGTGGCAGAATTTCGATTGGAGCTGCGAAACCTACCGGCGCACGGGCCGCATGATGCCGGAAAACGGCCTCGCGCAGCTGCGCCCCTTCGACGCGATTTTTCTGGGTGCGGTCGGTCATCCCGACGTTCCCGACCACATGTCGCTTTGGGGCCTGCTGATTCCGATTCGCCGCCATTTTCGCCAGTACGTCAATTTGCGGCCAGTGCTCTTGCTCGAAGGCTTGGATTCTCCGCTGAAAAATATCCGGCCCGGCCAGATTGACATGGTGATCGTCCGGGAAAATAACGAGGGCGAGTATTCGGAAATCGGCGGCAGATTATACGAGGGCACGGACGAGGAACTCGCAATTCAACAGACCGTTTTCACTCGCCGCGGCGTGGATCGCATCCTGCGTTACGCTTTTCGCCTCGCCAAAACGCGGAAATCGCACGTGACCTCCGCGACAAAATCGAACGGCATCATTCACACCATGCCCTTCTGGGACGAGCGTTTTCGCCGCATCGCGAAGGACTTTCCCGATGTTCGTACGGATCAATATCACATAGACATTCTCACCGCGAACTTCGTCCGCCATCCGGAATGGTTCGATGTTGTGGTCGGCTCGAATCTCTTCGGCGATATTCTTTCCGATCTGGGGCCGGCGGTCGTCGGTTCCATCGGCATTGCGCCCTCGGCGAACCTAAATCCGGAACGTGAATTTCCATCCATGTTCGAACCAGTGCACGGCTCCGCGCCCGATATCGCGGGGCAGGGCATCGCCAATCCGATCGGGCAAATCTGGTCCGGCGCGATGATGTTGCGTCACCTCGACGAAGAGGATGCGGCGAACGCCGTCGAGCAAGCGATCGTCAAAGTGCTGGCGAATTCGAAAGTGCGCACGCCCGATATCGGCGGCAAATCCACCACCAGCGATATGGGCGAAGCGATCGAGCGCGAAGTCCTGGCAGCGCACAAACAAAATGCCTGACGATTTAGTAACAGCATTCGCCGTGTTAAAATGCCGCTGTGGGGCTGTAGCTCAGTTGGATAGAGCGACGCACTCCTAACGCGTAGGTCGTCGGTTCAATTCCGACCAGCCCCACCACTTTGAATTGGTCCATGGAAATTTCTCACTCGGCGGGATTCGTCGTTACGAAGTTCGCGGCTTCTTGTCTTTCGACGCACGCTTCAAATCTTCCACCGACGGAAACGACGTAGGCGCCGTCAACGCCAATTCCGGCGGATTCTTCCCGCTCTGCATCGCCGCAAACAACATTTCTAGCGCTAGCTTCGTATTTGGTGGGACCACCACGGTGGCAGCGAGCAACCCGCTGCGCACATACTGCTGACCGGTGGCGATCAATCCGTCGCAACCCGTGAACGGCACGCCCAGCCACTTTTCCCGCGCAGCCTCGTCCGCACTCTCCTGCATCGCTTTGCGCGCGCCAATGGCCATCGAATCGTCCTGCGCTCCCACCAGATCTACAAACTGTTTCACCGAAGTGGACAAGCGCATCCACGAACTCACCGCTTTGTAAGCGCTTTCTTCGGTCCACTGGCCCTTCAACATATTTATTTTTATGTTCGCAGGTTTGGTCTGCTGCATTCCGGTAGTCCGCTCTTTCGCAGCGGAATTTTCCGAGGGTCCTTGAATGTAGAGAACGGATCCGCCGTTCGGCAGCAGCGCCGCAAACTGCAGCCCCTGAATCCGCCCGATCTCCAGATGATCGGAGCTGACCGCAAAAGCCGGAGCCCGCCCGGAGCGGCGCAGTTCGGGTAAATATTCCGCGTTGCGATTCAGAACCACCCATGCAATTCCAGCGCCGGACGCCGCTCGAGCTACTTGCGGCAACGCTGTCGAGCCCAGTGGTTCGAAGAGTATGGCGTCAGGCCGCGCGCCCGCCGGCGATTGAATCGCTTTCAGAATTTGATCGCTCTGCTTGATCGCGTCGTTGTCGGCGTACACGACTTGCAGGTCCAAGCCCAGACGCTGCGCAGTTTCCTTCGCGGCGGTAGCTTGTTCCTGCTGATAATCATTGTCGTCGGTGGGCAGCGAGAGCAAATAGTTCAGCTTGGGCATGGGTCGGCCGGGATCCTTGGTTGTTCCGTCCCGGAAAGAGTACATGTAAAACTCCAGAAGAGTTCAGCGAAGTCGCGGTGGAGTGCCGTGTCGTGACATGCCTGCAAGCCGCCCGTGCGGCGCACGAACTGCACGGGAAACGCTGTCAGCAGTCTAATTAAATCGCACGTATTCGAAATTCAACGGCTGGCGATTCACGCCGCGGATCGGCGGTGCAATCCAATTGGCGAATTGTCCCGGCTCGATCACGCGCCCCGTCATCAGCGATTGCACGAACTTCTGATCCTCCGGGCTGGGCATCCACCTGTCTCGACTATTCTCCCATGCTTCCTTCGTCAGCACTTCGCCTTCGGGGCTGATGAAGTGCCCGGCGAAATTACCGATCGCACGGTGAAATCCCTTGTGCGGCAGCGTCAGGCGGAACGAAAAGCCGGCCTGCTCCATGATTTTATTCCAGCGATCCACTCCACCTTGAATCTCCGCGATGTAATCGTCGCGCAGCCGTTCATTCAGCGCCGTCAAAGCAGAAACGTGACGGGTGATGATTTTGTTGCCGGAAACTTCCAGCACGGGATATTCGGCGTTCTGCAGCGTGTGGTCGTCCTCGATTTTCGTTTCCTCGTATCGCCCCTTCAACCCGGTGGTGTAGTAGCTGGCGGCATTCGACGACGCATCCGAGCCAAAAAGATCAATCGTCACGCTAAAATGAAAATTCAAATATTTCTGCATCGTTTGCAGGTCAATCACGCCGAGCGCGCGCACGTCACTGGCGTTCTCAACTTTATGTTCCTTCATCACCTCACAGGTGCGCTGCAAGATGCGGCTGATGCCCGTCTCGCCGACGAACATGTGATGCGCTTCTTCGGTGAGCATGAAGCGGCAAGTGCGCGCCAGCGGATCGAAGCCGGATTCGGCCAGCGCGCATAGCTGAAATTTTCCGTCACGGTCGGTGAAAAACGTAAACATGTAAAACGCCAGCCAATCCGGCGTCGGCTCGTTGAACGCTCCCAAAATGCGCGGGTTGTCAGCGTCACCGGAGCGCCGCTCGAGCAGCGCTTCGGCTTCTTCGCGTCCATCGCGGCCAAAATAGCGGTGCAGCAAATAAACCATGGCCCACAGGTGCCGCCCTTCTTCCACGTTCACCTGAAAAATATTTCGCAAATCGTATAAAGACGGGCAGCACATTCCCAGCAGCCGCTGCTGTTCCACGGACGCCGGCTCCGTATCGCCCTGCGTCACGATCACGCGCCGCAAAGTCGAGCGGTATTCGCCGGGAACTTCCTGCCAGGCCGGCTGCCCCTTATGCACACCGAAATTTACCTGGCGCGCGGCGTCGCGCGGCTGCAGAAAAATGCCCCAGCGATATTCGGGCATGCGCACGTAACCAAACTGCGCCCAGCCATCTGGCTCCACGCTCGTCGCCGTGCGCAGATACACTTCCAGCGCGTGGCTTTCGCTCGGGCCCATGTCGTACCACCAGTTCATGTAGGCGGGCTGCCAGTGCTCCAGCGCGCGCTGCAGCACGCGGTCCCTGCCCAGGTCCACGTTATTCGGGATTTTTTCGGTGTAATCAATCATGGCGATCTCCTGAGCATGAAAAATAATAAAAACCGGCGCCGTGGCGCCTGAGCTTCAGACTCGCTCCCAATTAAATTTCACCGGCGCGCCCGTACCGTAAATCTTCAGCGCGCCGCTTTCACCGACGGCGTTCGGGCGAATAAAAATCCAATTCTGCCACGCGGACAGCCGGCCAAAAATCCGCGTCTCCGTCGTTTCCGGCAATCCAAAACGTAGATTCGCTTCCATGCCGGTCAGCGCATCCGGCGAAAGCGCGATTCTGGATTCGATCGCCTGCCGCACTTCATCCTGCCAATCGAGATCGTCGGGCGCGGCGGTCACCAGTTCCAATTCGACGGCGTCCTTCACTTGCAGCACGTGCCCTATCTGTTTTCGCAGTGCTTCGATTCGCGTTGGCTCCTGATAAAAGCGCGCCGCCACACGCGAAAGATGATTCACCATCGGCAGCGCCCCGAAATTCATTCCCGATAGCCACATCGCCGCCCGCGCCTCGCCCTCCTGCGTGTCGAGCATGTAAACGCGGTCCGCCGCGAGCGCCAGCTCCAGCAAAGTTCCCGCAAAACACGAATTCGGCTTCACCAGCGCGTAAATCGAACGCGAGGAAACATCCAGCCGCGCAAACGTGCGCCGCATCATGCCCAAAACCTCGCGCACGAAACCAGTTGCCCTGATTATTTAGAATGAAATTGTCGAACGCCAGAACTGCATCCGGATTTCCAGCGGTTTCCATTATCCACAAACCGAGCTCGGCTTCGCTGGTGCGCAAGCCGAGGATGGCATCGTCCAATTCGCGCGCCATTTGCAACGGCCACCAACGAGCGCCTGCAGCCAAAGCACTCTCCAAAGTTAGCGCCACCACGAATTCCGGCGCGCGCACGGTTAAAGTCACGGTGCGCGCTTCGCGATTCACCTGCGCGTCCACAAATTCGTAGTGCCGTCCGGCGTCGTCAATGGTTCTTTGCAATGGCGTCAGCGCCACGCCCTGCGCGTTCGCGGGACGGTCGCTGCGATTCGCCAGATCCAGCGCCCGCTGCTTCACGTGCTCCGCAAATTGCTGTGTTTTCACCACGTCGTCCACCAGCCCCCAATCTTTTGCGCGCTGGCCCTTCACTCCATCCGCCGTGGTGCAAAAAATGTCGACGTGGTCGCGCCGCACTTTGCGCTTATCCGTCACGCGCGTCAGGCCGCCCGTGCCCGGAAGCACGCCCAGCAACGGAACTTCCGGCAGACTCACCGCGGAAGAGCGGTCATCCACTAGAATAATTTCATCGCACGCCAGAGCCAGCTCGTATCCGCCTCCGGCGGTGGTTCCATTCAATGCCGCCAGAAATTTCAGCCCCGAATGCGCGCTGGAATCCTCAATGCCGTTGCGCGTCTCATTCGTGAACTTGCAGAAATTCACTTTCCACGCGTGCGAGGAAAGTCCCAGCATATAAATGTTGGCTCCCGAGCAAAAAACGCGGTTCTTCGCGCTGGTGAGCATCACGCAGCGAATTTCCGGATGCTCGAAGCGGATTCTCTGCAGCACGTCGTGCAGTTCGATGTCCACGCCCAGATCGTAGGAATTCAGTTTCAACTTGTAGCCCGGACGCAGACCGCCATCTTCGTTCACGTCCATCGTCAGCGTGGCCACCGGCCCTTCGTAGGCCACGCGCCAATGTTTGTATTTCGCCGGCTCGGTCTGATAATCCACCGGCGCGGTTTTAATTTGCGAATCGTGTGTCGTTGCGACGTCCACGCGTGCCTCCTATCCGATTTCGGTTTGCAATGCCTGCTTGAGTTTCAGAAAACTCTGCTCCGCGGATTCGCCCGCAGTGTCCAGATGCAAATCCGCTTTGCGGTAAAAAGGTTCGCGCGCTTCTAGAATCTGGCGCAAATCTTCCATCGCTTCATCGTTTTCGGCCATCGCGCGAAAATCGCCCTGTGCCATTACCCGCGCCATATAATCTTCCGGATTCGCCTTCACCCAAACGGTGTAACAACTTGCGAGCAGCCGGTCGTACGTTTCTTTTTCGGAAACCACGCCACCGCCGACCGAGAGCACGGCGCGCTTGTATTCCCGCAGGATGCGCTCGAGCACGCGCTGCTCGATCCGGCGGTACCCGCCTTGCCCGTACAGTGAAAAAATCTCCGACAAATCCATCCCCGCTTCTTTAGCGATCTCGCGGTCCAGCTCGATGAACGGCGCCTTCACCGCTTGCGCCAGCTTCATGCCCAGAGTGGATTTCCCCGCGCCACGCAGGCCGATCAATGCGATGCGCGAGTACCGGTCCTGCGGCGCCGCGCCAAATTCGTGCACGAGGCGTGCCAGCACCGCGCTGAGTTGTTGCGCAGGAAGACGATCGAGGAGCTTCTGTATCGAGCGTTTCGCTTCGGAATCAGGGGCTTCAGCGCCAAACAGGTCGGCCAACGAGACGTTCAGCGCAGTCGCGATTCGCCGCAGCAGCACGACCGAGACGTTGCCATCGCCCAGTTCCAGCTGCGCCAGATGGCGTTCGGAGACGTCGGACTCTTGCGCCACCATCTTCCGCGTCATGCCGCGGCGGCTGCGCAGCTCGCGCACCCTCAGCCCAAGCAAGCGCAGGAATTCCTCGTCGCTAGGATGTGCGGGCGGAGAAGGCAAGACAGCGCCGGATTGCGTTCCTGGGTTCATGTTATATGCACTCGTGCAACATGCAGTATAATACATATAATGAGAGTCATGTCAACCAATACGCGGAGAGCTCGTGCGAAGGCTGAGATACGCTTTGGCGGAAACAATCTCTGTATACAAACAGATAGTAAAACACTTACCATCACTTTGGAAGAGTCGAATCAGCGCTAGACAGCACCCTAATGTGCAACATACTACCAATTCAGCCGGCCACTCTTACCCGCTGTCTGCGCCTGTCCACACCAGGCAATTGGCGAGAAAATGGTACGAAGGGACCATCGCGGACACCCGTACTCGTAGTGCTAAAGTTAGTCATGCGCGTCAGATGCCTCCATTGCGCCGCCCAGGTTGAGCTCGACGACCGGCGAGTAAAGGGCCGCAAAATGGCTCAGATCCGCTGTTGGATGTGTGCGCAGAGTTCCGTTGTGGACCTGGTGCCCCCCGACGTTAAATCCTCCACAATCATCACCGATCCAGTCGCGCCGCAAGATCGCCCTTCCGCCGCGACGCGTCTCGAGCAATCCGAGAGTTCCAGGATCGCGACGCTCGATCTCCCTGAGGGCAAGTCAATCGCGATTTCGGTGGTGGGAGGTTCCTCTCTGGGCCTGGAGCGCGGGTTGACGATGCCGCTGGTAACCATCGGACGCCTGCGTGGCGGCGCTGATTTCGAAATTGACGATCCCATGATTTCGCGGCTGCACTGCGCGGTGGAAGTGAAGAACGACACGGTTTACCTCCGCGACCTGCGCTCGACCAACGGCACATACGTCGCTGAAAAGCGCGTGCTGGCGACACAGATCGATGATGCGACCGAATTCCGAATTGGAACCTCCACCCTCCGCGTCAGTATCCGCTCGCACCAATAGCCGCCGTATCGCTCCCAACTTCGGCCCAGCATCGCCCATTATCGAAAGTTTAGGCCTGCGCCGCGCTGACCTCTGGGGTATGCTCTTTGCCTATAAATCTAAAGCCGGTTAGAGCCTATTTCGCTCGTTTTGCCGGTGGTCAAATCCGCGGGGGAGCAGGTGAGTGGTGAAAAACGCGATCAAAAAATCGGCATGGGAAGCAAGATTGCCAGGCGAGACTTCCTCAACGGGTTCGGCGTCGCGGTAGGCGCATCCCTGATACCTCCAGATAAGAAATGGTTCGAACGCTTCGGCCTAACGCGGTCGCCCCTCTCTCCTGATAAATCCTCTGCCTACTATCCACCCAAGCTGACAGGCATGCGCGGCACCACCGACGCAGTGATGGAAGTCGGCCACGCCCTGCGCGACGGGAATACCTGGAACACCCCCACGCCCGACTCCGAATCGTACGACCTGATCGTGGTCGGCGGCGGAATCAGCGGCCTTTCCGCGGCATATTTCTTCCGCCGGATGGCCGGACCGAAAGCCAAAATTCTGATCCTCGAAAATCACGACGATTTCGGTGGCCACGCACGTCGCAACGAATTCCAGACCAGCCAGCGCATGATCCTCGGTTACGGCGGCACGCAATCCATCGCCGGCCCGAAAGTTTACAGCAAGCAAGCCAAGCAGCTGTTCGTCGAACTCGGTATTGACGTGCAGCGCTTCTACAAGTATTACGACAGAAATTTCGAGAAATCCCATGGCCTGGCGCGTGGCACTTTTTTCGACAAGAAAACATTCGGCGAAGACAAGCTTGTCGCCGGCACAGGCGAGCCCACGTGGTCCGCGTTTCTAGCCAAGACGCCGCTTTCCGCGCAGGTCCAGAAAGATATCGCGCGCCTGCACACCGAAAAAGTTGATTATCTGCCGGGCATGTTCTCGTGGGGCAAAAAAGTGCTGCTCGCCAGGACCAGTTACAAAGATTATCTGCTGCAGTACGTCAAGCTTAGTCCCGAAGCGATTCCTTTTCTGCAGACCGAGACATACGGTCTTTACGGCGTGGGCATTGACGCGGTCCCGGCTGGCGATCTCGCGGGGCTCGGCTACCCCGGATTTGCAGGCATGGATCTTTCCGGCCCGCCAGGACCGGGCCTGGGCGTGGAGATCACCAAACAGGAAGAAGACGAGCCGTACATTTTTCATTTTCCGGATGGCAACACTTCCATCGCGCGGCTCCTGGTGCGCTCGCTGATTCCCGCTTCTGCGCCGGGCCACACGATGGAAGATATCGTCACGGCCAAGCTCGATTACGCCACGTTGGATGATCCTGCGTCTTCTGTGCGTCTCCGCCTGAACAGCACTGTTATCCTCGCGCGCAATATCGGTGACGCGAGCGCCGCGAAAGAAGTTGAAATCACTTATGTGCGAGACGGCCGCGCCCGCAGCGTGCGTGGCGCCAGCTGCGTACTGGCGTGCTGGAACATGGTAATTCCGTACCTGTGCCCCGATTTGCCGGACAAGCAGAAGGACGCGCTCGCCTACGGCGTGAAAGTTCCGCTGGTTTACACCAATGTGTTGATCCGCAATTGGCAGTCGTTTAAGAAACTGGGAGTGAGCGGCGTACGTTGCCCTGGAAGTTATTTCGAGACTGTCACACTGGATTTCCCGGTCAGCATGGGCGATTACAAATACCCCGCGAATCCAGCCGAGCCTTGCGTGCTGCATCTGGAACGCGTGCCGTGCAAAGCGGGTCTGCCCGCGCGCGAGCAGCAAAAGGCCGGCCGCCGCGAACTTCTCAACACCAGCTTCGCAACTTTCGAGCGAAATATTCGCGAGCAGCTCGGAGCGATGCTGGCGCCCGGCGGATTCGATCCCGCTGCGGATATTCAGGCCATCACCGTAAATCGCTGGCCGCACGGCTACGCCTACGAATACAATTCCTTGTACGATCCCGATTGGCCGGAGGAGCAACAGCCCTGCGTCATCGGCCGCCAGCCGTTCGGGCGCATCTCGATTGCCAATTCAGACGCGGAAGCGCTTGCATACACCAACGCGGCCATTGATCAGGCGTACCGCGCAGTGAATGAAGTCTCGCGATTCACACGCGTGGCCGACGCGTAAGGCAGCCGGCAATAAAGTGATATATTGCACTGGAAATGATGTGTTGTGCGCATTCCTGACGCGCTGCTACGCCGGGATTTGAATCACTTGAGCCAAAAACAAACAGCCCGTCTGCTCGATCCCCTGTTCACCACGGATTCCATGCGTGAAATTTTCTCAGATCGACGCACGCTGCAGGGCATGCTCGATTTCGAAGCTGCCCTGGCGCGAGCGCTAGCGCGTGCAGGCGTTGCGTCGGCTGAATCCGCGCCAGCCATAGCAGCGCATTGCAGCGCGGATAAGTTTGCGATGGACGTGCTGGCGCGCGAAGCAGCTCTCGCCGGAAATTTGGCGATTCCTCTGGTGAAGGCGCTCACCGCGGCCGTGGCGAAATCCGATCCAAACGCCGCCGGCTTCGTTCATTGGGGCGCCACCAGTCAGGACGTGATTGATACCGGCCTCGTCCTGCAATTGCGCGACGCGCTCGATTCGCTGCAGCGGGAACTTGCGCAATTTTCCAGCGCGCTCGCTCGCGTCGCCGAAAAGCATCAATCCACGCTGCTTGCAGGCCGCACCTGGTTGCAGCAAGCGAGTCCCGTAACTCTGGGCCTGAAAGTTGCCGGATGGCTGGATGCAATTCATCGCCAGCAAGCGCGAATCGCGCAAGCGCGTAACGAAGTCTCGACGCTGCAGTTCGGCGGCGCGGTGGGCACTTTGGCGGCGCTCGGAGAAAAAGGTCCAACGGTAGCCGCAGCTCTAGCATCCGAACTGAAATTGGAGCTGCCCAGCATTCCGTGGCACACGCATCGCGACCGTTTCGCGGAAGTCGCCACCTCGCTTGGCCTCCTGGTGGGCACGCTGGGAAAAATTGCGCGCGATATTTCGCTGCTCGCACAAACCGAAGTCGGCGAAGTTCTGGAGCCGGCGGAAACAGGCCGGGGCGGATCTTCCACCCTGCCGCATAAACGCAATCCGGTGGGTTCGACGGTCGTTCTCGCCGCCGCGATTCGCGTTCCCGCGCTGGTTTCGGTGATGCTCACCGCGATGGTGCAGGAACACGAACGCGGCTTGGGCGGCTGGCACGCTGAATGGCAAACTCTGCCGGAGATTTTTCTGCTCGCCGCCGGCGCGCTGGCTCATCTGGCGCACGTGGTGGATGGCCTGGAAGTGTTCGAAGAGCGCATGACGCTCAATCTTGCGGCGACGCACGGCCTCATCCTCAGCGAAGCGTTGGCGATTGCCCTGGCGAAACACATCGGACGCTCGCCCGCGCATCAACTTGTCGAACGCGCCGCGCATCGCGCGCTCGAATGCGGCCGCCCGCTGCGCGAGCTGCTGCTCGAAGACCAGGAGGTGCACGCGCATTTGTCGTCCGCGGAAATTGATGCATTGCTGGATCCCGGAAACTACACCGGTGCTGCTGCATCCATGATCCAGCGAGTACTGGCTGTCGAAAAGAAGAACCGGTAAATTATTGTTTACGAAGACCCCGATATGACTTTTACCCAAATTGGCGGCGCGCGTTTTCACTACCAGTCGGACGGAGCGGCGAACGGTCCAGTCGTGGTGCTTTCAAATTCCCTCGGCACGAATCTCGCGATGTGGGACGCGCAAATTCCCGCGCTCGAGCAAGAGTTTCGCGTCCTGCGCTACGATTCCCGCGGACACGGCCTCTCGGACGTCACACCGGGGCCGTGCACGATTGCGGGGCTGGCCCAAGACGTGGTTGGCTTGCTAGACGCGCTGCAAGTTTCAACGGCGCATTATTGCGGCCTCTCGGTCGGTGGATTGATCGGCCAGTGGTTGGGCATCAACGCGGCGAAGCGTTTCAAAAGTTTGACGCTCTGCAACACCGCCGCCCGCATCGGCTCAACGGACGGCTGGAACTCGCGCATAGATACCGTCCGGGCAGGCGGCATGGCTGCCATCGCAAATGGGGTGGTGTCCCGTTGGTTCACCGAAGATTTCGCAAAGCGCGCGCCCACATCGGTGGAAGCTGCGCGGCAAATGCTGCTGCACACGCTGCCGGAGGGCTACGTTGCAACTTGTGCCGCGCTTCGCGACGAGGATTTGCGCGAGACAATTTCGCGCGTGAGTCTTCCGACACTGGTGATTTCTGGTGCGCGAGACTCGGCGACGACCGCGGCAGACGGTCGATATCTGGCGGGAAAAATCCCCGGCGCGCAATACCTGGAACTAAACTCCGCGCATCTTTCGAATATCGAAGCAGCCGAACAGTTCACACCGGCGCTGCTGAAATTCCTCGGACAACAGGAGGCGAAATAATGGACGAGCGTGAGCGTCATGCCGCTGGAATGAAATTGCGCCGCGCGGTTCTGGGCGATGCGCACGTGGACAGGGCCGAAGCGGCGCCAAATTCTTTCAGCGAGCCATTCCAGGATTTGATCACCCGCTATGCGTGGGGCGAAATCTGGTCGCGCCCCGGCCTTTCGCGCCATACGCGCAGCCTGTTGACGCTTTCCATGATGATCGCGCTCAATCGCAGCGAAGAATTTCGCATGCACGTGCGCGCCGCGCTGAATAATAAAGTCACGCGCGAGGAAATCCAGGAAGTGTTGCTGCAAAGCGCGATTTATTGCGGCGTCCCGGCGGCGAACGCGGCGTTTCACCTGGCGCAGGAAGTTTTTGCGGAGATTGACGCCACGCGTTGACACAATTTCAAGTTATTGCGCGTAATTCTGCGTCATCGAATATCAACCAGCGCCTCCACATACCGCAGCGGCGCCAATTTCAGGAGGAATCATAAATGTCGATCGAAAAAGTTGCAGTCGTAGGGTGCGGTCTGATGGGCTCAGGAATCGCACAAGTGGCGGCTCAATCGGGCTGCCAGGTCACTGTCCGCGAAGTTTCCCAGCAGCTCCTCGATAAAGGCTTGCAATCCATCGAAAAAAATCTGCAGCGCCTCGTGGATAAAGGCACGCTTGCTGCCGCCGATCGCGATCAGGTTCGCGCGCGCCTGCACGGCACCACCAATCTCGAAGACCTGAAGGATTCAGATCTGGTGATCGAAGCGATCATCGAGCAGCTGCCCGCAAAGCGCGAACTCTGGACCGGGCTCGACAAAATCTGCCCCAAGCACACCATCTTCGCCAGCAACACTTCGTCGCTTTCCATCACGGAAATGGCCATGTTCACGCAGCGGCCAGACCGCTTTCTCGGACTGCACTTTTTCAATCCGGTGCCGGTGATGAAATTGGTTGAAGTAATCCGCACCATCGCCACGGATCCAAAAGTAGACGAAGCCGCCGTCGCGCTCGCTGCTCGCTTCGGCAAGACGCCCGTGCGTACCACGGATCGTACCGGCTTCATCGTCAATCGCCTGCTCGTCCCCTATCTGCTCGACGCCGTGCGCGCGCTGGAAGAAGGCATCGGCTCCATCGAAGACATCGATAATTCCATGAAGCTCGGTTGCGGCCATCCCATGGGTCCGCTCACGCTGCTCGATTTCGTCGGACACGACACCACCTACTACATCGCGAATATCATGTTCGATGAATTCAAGGAGCAGCGCTTCGCGCCGCCGCCGCTGCTGAAACGCATGGTTCTGATGGGATGGAATGGCCGCAAAGCCGGACGCGGATTTTACGATTACAGCGATCCAGCAAAACCGAAGCCGCTGCAATTCACATAGAAACTGTCACGTCGTGGGCGCGTCAAGCTTTTAAAACTTCGCCTGGCCTTCTGCCGCGCCAGCCTTGGAAAGCCGCTCGATCACTTCTGCAGGGACGGGACGCGATTTCATGCGTTCCGGATTCGTGGGATCCGTGCCGGCCCATACGCGCGTTTCAAAACCCTCGACGGCCAGCGCCCCTGCCTTGAAGAATTGATGCCGGATGATAAAACTGCTGCGGCGAAATTCCGTGACCGTGGATTCGGCGAGCAGTTCGTCGCCGAAGGTCGAAGGAACGAGAAACCGCACGCGCACATCCACCAGCGGAACTCCCAAAATCGCGTGCTCCCTGAATAAAGCGCGTGTGGGCATTCCGGCGTTCGTAAAAAGCGCAGTGGTGCAATCGTCAAACCACGCCAGGTACTGCGGATAGAAAACAATTCCCGCCGGATCGCAATGCCCCCATTCCACCAATAGATGCTTCTTGCTAACGAACATCGCCTGACGCCCCCAAAAAACATACCAGTCGGGTGCCGAAATCGCCGCGCAACGAAAACATCCGAATTCAACGACGCATGGTAACACTCACTTCCGCGACCCTCCAACTATTTGGGCCATCCCTGTCAGTAGCACATGATATGTCCGGTTGAGATAGCAAGTGATATGTCCGCTTTTCGGGCGGTGGTAGGGGAGCATGCCAAGCATGAACTCCTACACACAAGCCGCCATGGAGCGGGCGATGAAAGTACAGGAAGTGATGTTGCAGGCGATGGCCAAGAAGATCAGCTGGTGGCAAGCGTCCGAGATCCTGGGCATCAGCGACCGGCACATGCGGCGCTGGCGGGAGCGTTATGAGGAGTTCGGATTCCGCGGGTTGTTCGACCGCAGGCGAGGAAGGCCCTCGCCCAAGCGCGTGGCGGTAGCGACCGTGGAGCGGGTGCTGGAGCTGTACCGAGAGCGTTATTTCGATCTGAATGTGCAGCACTTTCACGAGAAGCTGGGGGCCGAGCATCAGATTGGGCTCAGCTACAGCTGGGTGAAAGGGATTCTGCAAGGAGCGGGGATGGTGGCCCGTGGGCGCAAGCGCGGAACACACCGCAAACGACGACCGCGACGACCCTTGCCGGGGATGCTGTTGCACATCGACGGCAGCCGGCACCGTTGGTTGGGCGACGAGCGCTGGCACGATCTGATTGTGATTCTGGATGATGCCACCAGTGAGATTTACTACGCACAACTGGTGCAGGAGGAATCGACGCAAACAGTGATGACCGCTTTGCGCGAGGTGATCGAGCAGCAGGGATTGTTCTGCGCCTTGTATAGCGACCGGGGCAGCCATTATTGGCTGACGCCCAAGGCGGGCCAGAAGGTAGACCAGGCGCGTGTGACGCAGGTAGGACGGGCGCTACGCGAGTTGGGAGTGCGGATGATTCCGGCCTACTCGCCGCAGGCACGGGGACGCAGCGAGCGTAATTTCGGGACTTGGCAGGGACGGCTGCCGCAAGAGTTGCGCTTGCGGGCCATCCCGACAGTGCAGGCGGCGAACGCTTTTCTGCAGGAAGAGTACATTGCGGCGTTTAACCTGCGCTTTGGGGTGCCAGCGACGCAGGCGGGCAGTGCCTTTACGGTGTGTCGGCAGCGAGATTTGGAAGGGATCTTTTCGTTGCAATTTGAACGCACGGTGAACCACGACAACACGGTGAACTTTCAAAATCTGTCTTTGCAGATCCAGCCGGTACGCTGGCGAGCCACCCTGGCAGGCTGTACGGTGACCGTGCATCAGCACCTGGATGGAACGCTGAGCCTGCGCTATGGGCCGCATGGCGTGGGGTGCTACAACGCCGAGGGACTGCCTTGGATCGGTAGCGATCGGCAAAAGGCTGTGGAGAAGCCGCGCGGTGGAAAAGTCGCAAAGCCGACTTTCCCAGCGCGCTTGGAAATCCCGCCCAACGCGCGGGATTCCCACTTCCCCACAGCCGCGACGGCGGCGGGTGATTAACAGTCAACCGGACAACTCACTTACTACAAAAACCGGACCTTTTAACTTGCTACGAACACTATTTGGGCCATCCCACGATATCGTTCCGCCACGCGCGTCCCTTCTGCTATGGTTTAGAAAGATTCACGCTAGGTCGCATCTCTATGCGCACGCAAATAGGCATCATCGGCGCCGGGCCCGCGGGCCTGGTTCTCTCGCACTTACTTCACCTCCACGGCATCGAGTCCGTAGTCCTCGAAAATCGTAGCCGTCAGTACGTGCAAGAACGCGTGCGTGCCGGCGTTCTAGAGCAAGGCACGGTGGATCTGCTGAAGGAAACCGGCGTCGGCGAACGCCTGCAGCGCGAAGGCCTGGTGCACTACGGAGTGAATCTGCGTTTCGGCCGACGCACGCATCGGATTGATTTCGCGGACCTCACCGGCGGAAAAGCGGTCACCATCTACGCGCAGCATGAAGTGGTGAAAGACCTCACCGATGCGAGGCTCGCCGCTGGCGGCCAGGTTCATTTTGAAGTAGCAGACACCAGTATCCACAATTTCGACGGCTCGCAAAATTCCAGCAAACCGACGATCCGCTTTCGCAAGGATGGCGAACCGCACGAACTGGTCTGCGACTTCATCGCCGGCTGCGACGGCTATCACGGCATCTGCCGCCCGTCGGTGCCGGAAGGCATTCTCACCGCTTTCGATCGCGTGTATCCGTTCGCGTGGCTGGGCATTCTCGCGGCCGCCCCGCCGTCTTCGGAAGAGCTGATCTACGCTTACCATGAACGCGGTTTCGCTCTGCTCAGCATGCGCTCGCCGCACATCAGCCGCCTGTATCTCCAGTGCCGCCCCGACGAAGAGATCGCAAATTGGCCGGACGAGAAGATCTGGCAGGAGTTGCGCATCAGGCTCGCGGGCGAAGACAATTGGAAACTGGTCGAAGGCACGGTGCTGCAAAGAGGCGTCACCGGCATGCGCAGCTTTGTCATCGAGCCGATGCAATACGGCAAGCTCTTCCTCGCCGGAGACGCTGCGCACATCGTCCCCCCCACCGGAGCCAAAGGCCTCAACCTGGCCGTCGCCGACGTGCGCATCCTCGCTCACGCCCTCAGCGACTTCTATTCCACCGGCCGCTGCGACCTGCTCGATGCCTACTCTGAAACCTGCCTGCGCCGCGTCTGGAAGGTGCAGCGCTTCTCTTGGTGGATGACCTCCATGCTTCACCGCTTCAACGACGAGAACGCCTTCGACCACCGCCGCCAGCTTGCCGAGCTGGATTACGTCACCAGCTCGCGCGCCGCGTCCCAGTCACTCGCCGAAAACTACGTAGGCCTGCCACTCGAATAAACCCTAATAGCGCGTCCACCCAGAGCCAAACGGCTTGCAGGGACGGTGGGCTTCCTCTCAAACGTCAAGTTATCGAAAAAAGGAGCTTTGGTATAAAAACACCCGCTTTCCGATCATGGGAGAATTTCCTCGCATGTTTGACAATGGCACTGCCCGCCATTCCTGACGTTGGTACCAGCCGATTGAGAGTCCCGGTCTATCGCCACCGTCGCTCCCGGACCGTATCCTGGCCAAGTTGGAAGCAAGCACAAGCAACCAAGCCCTGCACCAGGGGGACACGCCAAACGGGGGTTTAGATGCAATCTGGGGGAATCCGCAACATCGTCCGTAGCCTGTTAGTAGCCTGTACGATTCTCGTCGCCAGCCAGGCGGCGCAGGGACAGCAAACCTTTAATTTACAGATACATATGGGAGAAAACGGCCAGGATCCGATCGCATTCATGGGTCCGCATTACTTCATCCACCAAGCCGCCGGCGCGAGCCTCAGCACACCGCCAACGACGGCTTTTACCCCGTCCCAAATTCGCCACGCCTACGGTTTCGACCTAGTCACCAACCAGGGCGCCGGCCAGATCATCGCGCTCGTAGATGCTTACGACGACGCCAACGCCGCGAACGATTTGGCTGTGTTCAGCAAGCAGTTCAACCTGCCGGCCTGCACCACCGCCAACGGTTGCTTTCGCCAGCTGTATTCCAGCGGCCGCAAGCCCGCCGCCAACGCCAACTGGGCCGTCGAAATTTCGCTCGATATCCAGTGGGCGCACGCCATCGCGCCGCAAGCTAAGATTCTGCTGGTCGAAGCGCCTTCAAATAATCTGAGCGACTTGCTCGTCGGCGTGGATTTTGCGGTGCGCAACGGCGCGTCCGTCGTTTCCATGAGCTGGACCTCCGCCGAGCTTTCCAGCGAGCGCAATCTGGACAATCACTTCGTTTCCACTGGCGTGACTTTCCTCGCCGCTTCCGGCGATAGCGGCACCGGCGTCAACTATCCGGCCGCTTCGCCGGAGGTGATCGCCGTTGGCGGCACTTCGCTGACCCGCGACAACTCCGGAAATTACAGCAGCGAATCAGCGTGGAGCGGCAGCGGCGGCGGGCTCAGCAAGTACGAATATGAGTCGGTCTCCCAGGCGCAGTTTCCGATCGCCAACGACATTCACGGTACGCGCGGCGTGCCAGACGTTTCCTACAACGCCAATCCCGGGACCGGTTACGCCATTTACGATTCAGTCGGAGTCAGCGGCTACCGCGGTTGGTTCCAAGTAGGCGGCACCAGCGCCGCGGCGCCGCAGTGGGCCGCGCTGATCGCCATTACTAATTCGCAACGAGTTGCTGCCCGCAAAACAAACTTGAGCGCCACCGGAACTTCCATCTACGCGGTAGGAAAATCGAGCCTGACCGGCAATTTTCACGCGGTCACCAGCGGCACCAATGGTTCCTGCGGCACAATGTGCGATGCCCTTACCGGATACGATTACGTCACCGGCCTCGGCACGCCGCAATCCAAAGTATTGATCCCAGCATTGGCCGCCCGTCCGTAATCACGCAGCTTTAATCTTGGTCGCGAGCCGCCGCCAAATTTTCGCGGTGGCTCGCGACCCGATTTTCGCGTACCACCTCCGCAAGGTCTCCCAATCAGCCTTCCCGCTCTTTCGCTCTTTTTAGTTCCGAAACACCGCCGCTTCGCCGTCCTCTCAGAATCCGGCGCGGTAGTGTATAGTTTTTTCAGGCGCGGCCATTCCAAAAGGCAGATTTGCTGCAGGCAACATCGATTCGCCTCGCCACAGGTCTATCCCAAATGAAAGCACATTTGCAGGTCATGAAATTCGGCGGCACATCGGTGGGCGACGCTTCCTGCATCGCGCGCGTCGCCGAAATTGTCGCTAAGGCCTCGCGCGTCGGCCCCCTAGTCGTGGTTGTTTCAGCGATGAGCGGCGTCACCAATCGCCTGATCGAAGCTGCCACTTGCTCGGAGACCGGAGATCGCGAGCGCGCCACTGAACTGCTGGAAGCGTTGCGCGAACAGCATTTCGAAGCGCTGAAAATCTTGATTCAGAATCCGGAAACCAGAAATTTAATCGCCCTGGGCATCGAGGAACTTCTCCGCGAAGCGCATCGCCTCTGCGAAGGCACCGCGCTAATCCACGAACTCACGGTGCGCACGCTCGATTCCGTTTCCAGCCTCGGCGAACGCCTCTCCGCGCCTCTGGTTGCCGGCGCTTTAAGCGAACGTGGCGTGCGCAGCGAAGCCGTTGAAGCCACTGGATTGATCGTCACCGATTCCTATCACGGCGCAGCCGAACCTTTGATGGAGCCCACGCAAATTCGTTGCGAAGCGCGGCTCCGCCCCTTGCTGCGGCAAGGAGTTGTTCCGGTCGTCACCGGATTTATCGGCGCCACCGCCGAAGGCGTGCTCACGACGCTCGGCCGCGGTGGCTCGGATTATTCCGCCACAATTCTCGGCGGCGCGCTCTGCGCCGACGAAGTGATCATCTGGACCGACGTGAACGGCGTGCTCACCGCCGATCCGCGCCTGGTTCCCGGCGCGCGCACCATTCCCGAAATTTCCTATCGCGAGGCGGCGGAACTCGCGCATTTCGGCGCCAAAGTCCTGCATCCCAAGACGTTGCGCGCCGTCACCCAATCCGGCATTCCCGTGTGGATTCGCAATACCTTCGAACCCGAACATCCCGGCACAAAAATTACGCCGCAGGGCTGCAGTTCCAGCGCCGGAGTGAAAGCGCTCACCGCCATTCGCGACGTTTCGCTCATCGCCGTGGGAGGCCCGGGAATTGTCGGCCTGCCAGACGTCGTCGGCCGGACATTCTCCACCACCTCCAACGTGCGCGCAAACGTGCTGCTTATTTCGCAATCCTCATCGCAGAACGATATTTGCTTTATCGTTTTTTCTTCCGACGCCAAACGCACCGTGGACGCGCTACGCCAGCAATTCGCGCAGGATCTGATGCATCAAAAAGTCGAGCACATCACCCTCGATCCCAACATCGCCATCGTCGCCGTCGTCGGCGAAAATATGCGTGGTACCGTGGGCATGGCCGGCCGCACCTTCAGCGTGCTCGGCCGCGAAAATATAAATATAATTGCCATCGCTCAGGGCTCTTCGGAAACCAATATTTCGTTTGTGGTGTCCAGCCGGGACATGAAAAGAGCGCTGCTGGCCGTGCATCAGGAATTTGCGCTGGACACGCGCAATTCGCAGGAAACATCATCGGCCTCGCAATGACCGACGCCATCGCAAAAACCGCGCAGAAGGCCGGCACAGCGGCGGTGCAGCGTTGCATCTTGCCCAAATGCGCCGCGACATTTGGCATCCGTGAACAAATTTACGTTTGCCCTCGTTGCAGCGGTCCGCTGGAAATTGAAATCCCGCTCGAACTGCTGAAATCTGTTCCGGATCTGCGCGAGCGCTGGCACACGCGCGCTCGTTCGCAAGATCCGCGCGATCGCAGTGGCGTGTGGCGTTTCCGCGAATTGCTGCCGTTTGATGACGACGCGCCGGTCGTCACACTCTTCGAAGGCAATACGCCGATGTACGATGCTCCGCGCTCCGCGAAGTACGCCGGCCTCACCGCGCTGCGTCTGAAACACCAGGGCTGCAATCCCACTGCGTCTTTCAAAGATACGGGCATGACGACGGCGGTCACCCAGGCGAAATTGCTCGGTGCGCGCACCGTCGTCTGCGCCAGCACGGGGAACACCGCGGCAAGCCTCGCTGCGTACGCCGCGCGCGCGGAGCTGCAATGCGCGATTCTGCTGCCGCAGGGGCAGATCAGTCCTGCGAAGCTCGCGCAGAGCATGGATTACGGCGCCGTCGTTTGCGAGATCGCCGGAAATTTCGACGATTGCATGAGACTGATTTCGGAGCTGGCCGATGTGCCCTCGATTTACATCGCGAACTCCATCAATCCCTTTCGCATCGAAGGCCAAAAAACCGTAGCCTTCGAGCTGCTCGAACAATGCGACTGGCGTGTGCCGGACCACGTCGTCGTTCCCGGCGGAAACATGGGCAATAGTTCGGCGCACGGAAAAGGTTTCGACGAAATGTTGCGCTTGGGATTGATTGATCGTTTGCCGAAGATCAGCATTATCCAAGCTGAAGGCTCGGCGCCGCTCGCGCATTTGTTCGCCGGTTTGAAACCATCGGAATTCGCGGCGGACTTAGCGTTATCGGACGAGATCGCGCCCGTCGCGAATCCGCGCACGCTCGCCACCGCCATAAAAATTGGCGCCCCCGTTTCCTGGAAGAAAGCATTGCGTGCCGTCCTGCGCACGCAGGGCAGCATAATCACCGTCAGCGAGCAGGAAATTGCCGACGCCAAAGCCATCATCGGACGCGACGGTATCGGCTGCGAGCCGGCGTCCGCAACCACGGTGGCGGGCATCCGCAAATTGGTCGCGGCGGGAAAAATTCGAGCCGACGAATCCGTCATCGCGGTTTTGACCGGCCACGTCCTGAAAGATACCGACTACGTGAGTCACTATCACCGAGGAATTCTTTCGTTTGAATCCGTCGCCGCCGATGGAACAACAAAGTCCGTACCAATCGTCGGCGCATTTCGCAACGCGCCCGAAAAAGTTGCCGCAACCAAGGAAGCCATTCTCAAAAGTCTGGAGAGCCGCCACTAGAGCCGGGAATTCGGCCACGGGAAAAGCGCCGGTATGAGATTTCCCGGGCGAATACGCAAACATCTATGAAAAAATCCAAGCCCCGTTCCTACGAGGTCCGCGTCCCTGCATCCAGCGCCAATCTCGGCGCGGGCTTCGATTGTTTTGGACTGGCGCTCGAGCTTTTCCTCACGGTGCGCGCCACCGTGCACTCCGAACCGGGCGCTCGCAGCGAAGCCCGCAGCAGCGGCGTTGACGGCAGCGATTCTTTGCCAAGCGCCCCAGAAGAAAATCTGATCCTGCGCGCCATGCAACACGCGGCGGAACGCGACGGTCTGCGTCTGCCGGCCGTTCATCTCGCGGTACAAAACCAAATTCCGATCGCCGGAGGTCTAGGCAGCAGTGCCGCGGCCATCGTCGCCGGCACCGCACTAAGTTTCGCAGTCTGCGGGAAAAAATTGACGCAGGAAAACGCTCTGCGCCTCGCCGCCGAAATGGAACACCACACGGACAACGTGGGAGCTGCGTTGCTCGCCGGCCTGGTTGTCTCATTTGTTGGCGCAGATGGCAACGTCATCGCGCTGCGCAAAAATTGGCCGAGGCAAATCCGCGTAGTCGCCGTCACGCCGAGAATGGCGTTGCAGACCGCCGCGTCCCGCGCCGCCTTGCCACAAACAATCGAATTCGCCGCCGCCGTGCACAATCTCCAGCGCTCCGCGCTATTTCTCGCGGCCCTCGACGACAAACGCTACGATCAGCTCTGGGACGCCATGCAGGATCGCCTGCATCAATCCTATCGCCAGGCACTAATTCCCGGTCTCGCCGAGGTTCTCGCGATTCCGCGCATGCCGGGGCTGCTGGGCGTCGCTCTCAGCGGCGCCGGGCCGACCGTGATCGCGCTCGCCACCAAAAACTTCGCCCAAATCGGAAAAGCGATCGCCGGCCACTTTGAACGCCGCGGCCTATCCTCGACCGTCCGCAATTTGGCCGTGGCTCAAACAGGAATGCGCGTAGCCGGCAAACCGCTAACAAAAAAATCGTCTAGTCCGGTTTGAAAATCGCCGGCCGCACGCAGCAGGATCACTTCACAAACGTCAAACCGTGCGGCACGAAATGCGGAAACACGTAAGCGTAGAGCATCACAATCACGCCGACGATTGAACCCAGCGCGATCGAATGCCAAAACACAAATCGAAAAATTATTCCTTCATTGCCCACTTGCTCGGTCGCGGACGTAGCAATGGTAATGGACTGCGCATCCACCATTTTCCCCATCACGCCGCCCGCGCTGTTAGCTGCGCACATCAAAATCGGGTCAATCCCCAATTGTTGTGAAGTGATCCGCTGCAAACTGCCGAACAGTGCGTTCGAGGAAGTATCGCTTCCAGTCAACGCCACGCCCAGCCAGCCCAGAAACGTTCCGAAAAACGGATACAGCCATCCCGTTCGCGTGAACGCCAGCCCCAACACTGCGTCCAGTCCGGAGTAGCGCGTCACGTATCCCAAGCCCAGCATGAACGAAATCGCGATCATGGCCAGACGCATGCGTACTAGCGTACGCCAAAATATTTTCATCAACTTTACCGGACTGAGCCCCAACAATAATCCAGAAACAATCGCAGCCAAAAAGCAGCCGCTGCCAGTCGCCGATAGCCAATTGAAATCGTAGCGCGCCCCTTCCGGAGTCGGCTTGCTCACCACGGGCGCCGCGCGCGTGATGGCGTTGTGAAGATAAGGCCAATTCCATCCAGGGGCGCCCGGCCGCACTTTGCCGTCAGCCTGCACCACAATGAATGCGGGCGTCGTGGCTTTGTTGATGGCCAGCTTCACCGAGGGCAGACCCCACGCCAACACGAAAATCGAAAGCATGGCAAACGGCATCCATGCCTTCACGACCGTGCGAACAGGATATTTGCGCGGCGCCACGTATCCGTCGTATTCCTTCGCGTTCCACTCGCCGCCCATGTCGTCCACAATTTTTCCATCCACTTCCACGGGCTTCGCGCCTTCCCGGTCGTAATCGAACCGCCAGATTTTCTTCGGCTTCCAAAAATGTAGGAACGCAACTGTGCACAGGATGGACACCACGGCAGACATGATGTCCACCAAATTACTGTCACGATAGTTCGACCACACATACTGTGTGCCCGCGAAAGAAACCCCCACCACCAGAATCGCGGGCAGCACTTCAAAAGTTTCCGACCAGCTCACCATCGTGCGCACCAGCCAGAACGGCACGATTACCGCCGTGAATGGCAGAATGCGCCCGATCATCGCGCTCAGATCCGACTCCGGCAAACCCGAGACCGCCGCCAGCGCGTGCACCGGAGTCCCAATCGCGCCCCATGCGACCGGCGCGGTGTTCGCAATCAAGTTCAGCGCCGCCGCATGAAACGGCCGGAATCCCAGCCCGATCATGAACGCGCCCGCGATCGCTACCGGCGCGCCAAACCCCGCCGCCCCTTCAATGAACGCGCCAAAGCAAAACGCCACCAGCAACACCTGCAGCCTGCGATCCGGCGTAATTCCCGCGATGGATTCCTTCATGATCTCGAACTGACCAGTCTCCACCGAAATATCGTAGAGATAGACTGCCGCGAGCACGATCCACGCAATTTTCAAAATTCCATACGCCACGCCATACGTAAAGGCCGATGCCGCCAGCAGCGCGGGCATTTTGAAAACCAGAGTCGCCAGCATCACCGCCGTAAACGCAGCGGCAATTGCGCACCAGTGTGGTTTCACTTTCAGGCCGGCCAGCAGAGTGAAGAGAACCAGGATCGGAAGAGCCGCAATCAGCGTCGAGACCCACCAAATTCCAGCGGGATCATAAACTTGCGTCCAACTCATACCAACCCCCTTGGAGCAGCATGGGTTCGTTACCAGCGACGACTTTGTGGACGTTGCATATCCCGCCGACGAAATTTTGTCAAGAAATGGAATTGCGAGACGGACGCTGAGAATTGGCGAGGCACAGAATCTGGAAACTTACGCTCGAGCTTTTCTTCGCAGCAGCCATACGCACGCGAGACCCGCCATGAGCATCAGAATATCGGAGGGTTCCGGCGTACTGATTGCTGGCGGCGGCGTTACAGACGGAGGTGGTGGCGGCGGACTCGACGGTGGTGGTGGACCGCTCGGAGGTGGCAGCGGTCCCGTGGAAATTCCAGGAGAAGAAGGCGTGCCGCCGATGGGGAAAAGCGGCGGAATGATCGGGATGAAGATGGATCCAGGAGACGGCTGCGGCACCGCAATCGTGGTTGCCGGAGGCACAGCCAGCGGTAATTCCGGCAAAGATTCCGGAGCGGCCAGCAGCCCGCCATCTGCGGGAATTTCCATCGCTTCCGGCGATGGCTCAGGAATCAGCACCGGCCCGATGGGAGCCTCGGAAACCCGGTTTCCGCAGCGAGTCCTGGCCATGTGCTCGCCGTCGGTTACCACGGTTTCCCCCGCGGGCAGCGTCACTCTGTTCTTCGTCCAGAAAATTTGGCTGCCGACGCGATAGGAGACGAAAACCGCGCGCGCTTCTGGCAAGCGCGTCACGCGTAGATCACGCAGATCAAAATCCAAATAGTGCCGCGCCACCACCTCGTCGTGCGCGACCGCATTCTGCAGTTCAGCCGAACTTCTCACTCCGCCGGGAATCACGGAGTACGGATAAAGGACGCGGTCTGTCTTGCGTAATTCTGGAGTTGGCACGAGCCAGTCGCCGTCGGTAGAAGCTTGTTTCAGTGTTCCGGAGGCATTCCAAACGGTAGAACTACCGTGAGCTTCAGCGTAGTTGTACGGAAGCGTCCCCGATACCAGTACGATTTCCAGAAACAGGACCGCCAACGCCCCCACGCGACGGCGATCAATTTTTTCGGCGAATCTCGCCGCGATCGTCCAACCCTTCCCCATTTCCCCTTTGTACGATTCGGCAATCCCCATTGCCGAAAGTGTTCCCCGCAGCGGTAGTACGCAATCGTCCTGCCAACGGACCCACTTTGAGACACCGCAGCCAGCCCTCATGGCAGGCGCGAACTCAATGTAAACAAAGGGGAAGTTTTTCGAAACGCGCTGGATTCTTGCAAAGGCGCAGTGTCTTCGAGGAATTGAGAGAAGAATGTTTCCCGTAAATGGTACGGAAGTTCTAGACGCACCCTGCCGATCGGACGCGACTTTTCAGCGGGATTTTTAGTAGTTCGACCATCTTCACGTGGAAGCAGAGCTGGGAATCTGTTCCGCTCAATCATCCAATTTGGGAGATTGTTCCCGCGACGCTCTGGCCGATCCCAGCGCCACTTCATTCTTGCCATGCTTCCAGACTGCAAATCCCAGTCCCAAAAAGGGACCGATTAGCACTACCAAAAAGGCCAATAAGAACAGCACCAGAAACAGGAGAACAATCACAATGGCTGGCATTGCTCTTTCTCGCTCCCACCCTAGAACCGAGTTCTCCTCGCCCTTGGCCCAACAGTCGACCCAACCCATGGCGCAACAAAGCGCGGACTCACCTCTTTGGATGCTATTAACAACACTGCGGGGTACAGAAAGTTACTGCCGCTTTTCACATTTATCTATCCGTTCGACCCCCCGGTTTCACCGAGAACGGCCATGGGATTATCGCCAGAGCGGGCCGGCATTTTGGCCTGGCAATCTCGTGAAACGTACGCCAAAAATCCCCGCCGCTCACCGCCCCAGCCACGTCGCAACATCCGCAAAATCAATTCCTTCCACGGTCGTAACCAGATCACCAGCTCAGCCGTCCAAGCTATGTCGGTTAATTCGTTTTGAATCTCTTTAGGTTCGCCGCGAATCTCTTAAGGTATGCCGTAGACCTCGGCGTTTAGCTGTGGGTTCGGGCGTGCGATACTGAACCTCACCCACGCGGGTTCGTAAATCTCCGCATCACGGAGGTACCGTACTTGCTGGGCATTTCGGGAGCCATTGTCGATGTGGATTGTTCGACTCGCATTACGTCGGCCCTATACGTTCATCGTAACGTCTATCCTTCTGTTGATTCTGGGACCTGTAGCAATTCTGCGCACCCCCACGGATATTTTCCCGAACATCGATATCCCGGTCGTCAGCGTTCTCTGGAACTACACCGGACTTTCGCCGGAGGAAATGTCCAACCGGATCGTCTTTCAGTACGAACGCGTTCTGACCACTACCGTCAACAACATCGAGCACATTGAATCGCAATCCCTGAATGGAATCGGCGTCGTCAAAATCTTTTTTCATTCCGGCGTGGATATTGGCAACGCCGTCGCGCAGGTAACTGCAGTTTCGCAAACGCTCTTGCGCACCCTACCTGCGGGAACCACTCCTCCGCTCATCATCCAGTACAACGCATCCAGCGTTCCGATTCTGCAACTCGCGCTATCGGGAGAGGGTCTCTCCGAGCAGCAGCTCGGCGACATCGGGCTGAATTTCGTGCGCACCGGATTGGTCAGCGTCCCCGGCGCCGCAATTCCATATCCCTACGGCGGCAAGCAGCGCCAGATTCAGGTGGACCTCAATACCGCGGCATTGCAATCAAAGGGTCTTTCGCCCAACGACGTCGTCTCCGCCATCAACCTCCAAAACCTGATTCTTCCCGCCGGAACCGCCAAAATCGGCAGCTTCGAATACGAAGTGGATATGAACGGCGCGCCGCAGACCGTTCCCGAATTAAACGACCTGCCCGTCAAGACCGTCGGCACCACCACCATCTATATTCACGACGTCGCAAATGTGCGCGATGGCTTCCCACCTCAAACCAACATCGTCCGCGTCAACGGCCAGCGCTCCGCCCTAATGACCATCCTGAAATCCGGCGACGCTTCCACGCTGGACATCATCTCTAGCGTCAAATCGCTTCTGCCGACGATCAAATCGTCCTTGCCGCCCGCGCTGGTAATTGATCCGCTTTCCGATCAGTCCGTTTTCGTGAAGGCCTCCATTGTCGGTGTGGTTCGCGAAGCGATCATCGCCGCCTGCCTCACCGGGTTCATGATTCTGGTTTTCCTGGGAAGCTGGCGCAGCACGCTGATCATCGCAGTCTCGATTCCGCTCTCAATCCTTACGTCGCTGATCGTTCTCAGTGCCCTGGGCGAAACCATCAATATCATGACGCTCGGCGGCCTCGCGCTAGCCGTCGGAATTCTGGTGGATGATGCGACCGTGGAAATCGAAAACATCAATCGCAATATTGATCAGGGCAAGGAAATCGTACAGGCCATTCTGGATGGCGCTTCGCAGATTGCCGTGCCCGCCTTGGTCTCCACTCTCGCCATTTGCATCGTCTTTGTGCCCATGTTTTTTCTTTCCGGCGTCGCGCGTTACCTCTTCGTTCCGCTCGCCGAAGCGGTCTGCTTCGCCATGCTGGCCTCTTACTTGCTCTCTCGAACTCTCGTGCCCACGATGGCGAAATATTTATTGGAAGCTCGCACCGAAGAAGATCCAAACGCGCCGGCGCAACACTCTTCCAATCCCTTCGTGCGCATGCAACAGTCGTTCGAAGTTCATTTCGATGGGCTGCGCGATCGCTATCACCGCTTGCTCGAACGCTGCATCCATCACCGCGTAATCTTCGCCATCTGCTTCTTGGCTTTTTGCGTGCTTTCCTTCGCGCTCCTGCCGCTGCTGGGCCAGGACTTTTTCCCGGCCGTGGATAGCGGCGAATTCAAATTGCACATGCGCGCTCCTACCGGCACACGCATCGAAGAAACCGCTGCGCTCTGCGACCAAGTGGAAGCGGTCATTCGCAATCAGATTCCGAAGTCCGAATTGGTCAGCCTGATTGACAACGTCGGCCTGCCCTACAGCAGCATCAATCTTTCCTACAGCAATTCGGCGCCGATCGGCACCGGCGACGCCGATATCCTAGCCGAGTTATCCAAAGATCATCATCCGACCGCTGAGTACGTGCACGATCTGCGCATCGAACTGGCCAAGGATTTTCCCGGAGTCACTTTTTATTTCTTGCCCGCGGACATCGTTAGCCAGATCCTCAATTTCGGCCTTCCCGCTCCCATTGATATCCAAATCCTCGGGCGCGATCTTGGGGCCAACCGGGTCTTCGCCGACAATCTCCTGAATCGCCTGAAATTTGTCCCGGGTACTGTGGACCTGCGCATCCAGCAGGCCTTCGACCAGCCCAAATTGCACATCGAAGTGGACCGCACCAAAGCGCAGCAGATCGGCTATTCGACGCGCGACATTGCGAACAACGTGCTGATTTCACTCAGCGGCAGTTTTCAGACGACGCCCAACTACTGGCTCGACCTGCGCACTGGGGTGAGCTACAACATCGCGGCGCAAACACCGCAGTACAACGCTGACACCTTGCAGGATCTGGAAAATATTCCGGTCACCGGCCCCGGCACGCCGCAATCCCAAATCATGGCCAGCGTGGCCTCTTTCAGCCGCGGCGCGGAGATGGGCGTGGTCTCGCACTACAACATCATGCCGGTAATTGACATCTATGGCGCCGTGCAAGGGCGCGACCTGGGCGGTCTTTCTCGCGAAATGCTCCCGATTATCAATAGCAGCAAAAAAGATTTGCCCCGCGGTTCGCAAATCATCGTGCGCGGGCAAATTCTCACCATGGCTTCGTCCTTTTCCGGATTGCTTTGGGGCTTGGCCTTTTCCATCGTGCTGGTCTATTTGTTGATCGTCGTGAATTTTCAATCCTGGCTCGACCCCTTTATTATTCTGATGGCGCTGCCAGCCGCGCTCGCCGGAATCGTCTGGTTTCTTTTCATCACGCGCACCACCGTCAGCGTGCCGGCGCTCACCGGCGCGATCATGTGCATGGGCGTGGCCACCGCCAATAGCATTCTGGTCGTCAGCTTTTCCAAAGAACGCCTCGGAGAAGGGAAGACGGCCGCCGAAGCCGCTTCGGAATCTGGCTTCACGCGCTTTCGTCCCGTGCTCATGACCGCCCTCGCAATGATCATCGGCATGTTGCCGATGTCTCTGGGCTTGGGCGAGGGCGGCGAACAGAACGCGCCGCTGGGGCGCGCCGTGATCGGTGGCCTGATGTTTGCCACCGTAGCGACGCTGTTTTTCGTGCCGGTAACTTTCAGCATCGTGCATGGCGCGCGCGAGAAGAAAGCAGGCGCCGCGCAGACCGAACTGCCGCCGGAATAAATGAACGTGCGTGTACACAAGATCGCGAAGCGGAAACTCAAGAGGACGCAATGACAGAGCCAGCTGAAAATAAATCGCCGCAGCCCAATCCACACCACATCGGCGCGGAAAAATCCGGCCACGGGGTACTGATCGCCGTCATCGCGGTGATCGTCGTGATTGCCATCGTCGTCGCCGGAGTCGTTCCGCGCTTGCGTGCCAAGACCGCCCTGAAAAAAGAAACAGACACGCTCGCCGTTCCCGAGGTCGGGGTAATTCAGCCCAAGCGCGGCTCCACTGCGCAGGAAATCATCCTGCCCGGCAACATTCAGGCCTTCATTGACGCGCCGATCTACGCCCGCACCAACGGATATCTCAAAGTCTGGTACTTCGACATCGGCGCCCACGTGAAAAAGGGCCAGCTCCTTGCCGAAATCGAAACGCCCGAAGTGGATCAACAACTCCTGCAAGCGCGCGCAGACCTGAACACCGCACAAGCGAACGAAAATTTGTCCCAAATCACCTTCAACAGATTTGAAGGCTTGAAGAATACCGATTCCGTCGCCGTTCAAGATGTGGACAATGCCGCAGGGGACTACGCCGCGAAGAAGGCCATCGTGGATTCGGCGCGGTCCAATGTGAACCGGCTTGAAGACCTGCAATCTTTCGAGAAGATCTACGCGCCGTTTGATGGTGTGATTACCGCGCGCAATACCGACGTGGGCCAATTGATTGACTCCGGTTCGTCGGGTGGCGTCGCCAAGGAACTGTTTCACGTTGCTGCGATCCGCACTCTGCGTGTTTACATCAACGTCCCGCAGCAATATTCGGTGGCGGCCAAGCCCGGTATCCTCGCGGACTTAACGCTCGCGCAGTTTCCGGGCCGGAAATTCCAGGGAAAATTAGTGCGCACCGCCAACGCCATTGACCTGGCTTCCCGCACCCTTCTGGTGGAAGTGGACGTTGATAATTCCACCGGAGAGCTGCTTCCCGGTGCCTTCACCGAGGTTCATCTGAAGATACCCACCGATATCCCGTCTTACATTCTTCCGGTGAGCGCGCTCATTTTCCGCGCGCAAGGTTTGCAAGTTGCTACGGTCGGAGATGACAATCGCGCCAAGCTCATCACGATTGTATTGGGCCGTGATCTCGGCGCCACCGTGGAGGTCGTCTCGGGCCTTACCGACGCGGACCAAGTGATCGTCAGTCCGCCCGATTCGCTTGTTGACGGCGAGCAAGTGCAGATCACGCAATCAAACCAGCAAGGAGCCTCCGGCAGTGCATCGCCCCAATCTCAATCTCGCTGACGCGCACCACAACTTCACGTACGCGCGTCCCGGCACGCCGCGCCATGCCCGGCTCGCGTTGTCGTGCGCCGCTGCGATTTTATTTTTCGCGGGCTGCACCGTGGGGCCGAACTACGTCCATCCCACCGCCGAAGTCCCCACCGACTTCAAAGAAACTCCCCCCAACTGGAAACAAGCCCAGCCCAGCGACGCAATTTCTAAAGGCAAATGGTGGGAAATTTATCAGGACCCACGCTTGAACGAGCTTGAAGAGCAGATCAACGTCTCCAACCAAACTCTGAAAGCCGAACAGGAGCAATTCGCCCAGGCCCGCGCTGCGTTGCGGATCACTCGCTCGAATTTCTTTCCGACCGTCGGCGCCACTCCTGCGGTCTCGCGCACCCATCTCGCGCCCAACCAGCCACTTTTCAATGCGGCCACCGAAACCAAGGACTACAACACCTTCACCATTCCCGTGGACGTTTCCTACGAGCCTGATCTCTGGGGCCGCGTCCGCCGCAGCGTCGAAGCCAGCCGCTCCGAAGCCCAAGCCACCGGCGCGGATCTAGCAAACGTAAGTCTCAGTCTGCACGCCGAACTGGCGGCGGATTATTTTCAGTTGCGCGGTCTCGATGCGCAGAAGCACCTGCTGGATTCCACTGTCGAGGCCTTCGAAAAGGCGCTCGACTTGACACAGAGCCGTTTTCACGGCGGCCTCGCTTCGGCCGTAGACGTCGCCCAGGCCCAAACAATTCTGGACACAACGCGCGCGGAAGCCACTGACGTCGGCGTGCAGCGCGCCGCATTCGAGCACGCCATTGCCGTGTTGGTAGGCAAGCCTGCATCGCAGTTCAGCCTGCCGCCCATTCCGCTGACCGAGCCGCCGCCGGTAATTCCTTCCGGCCTGCCATCGGATTTGCTCGAACGCCGGCCCGATATTTCCGCCGCAGAAAGGCGCGTGCAAGAACAGAACGCGCAGATCGGGGTCGCCCGCGCCGCATATTATCCACAGATCACTCTCGGCGGCAGCGGCGGCTTTGAAAGCGCCGTGTTCACCACGCTGCTTCAGGGGCCCAGCGGTTTCTGGATGCTCGGCGGACAGGCTGCGGAAACTTTGTTCGATGGCGGCGCCCGGCGCGGCGCGTCCGATCAAGCCAAAGCGGCATGGAACCAATCGGTGGATAATTATCGCCAGACAGTGTTGGTCGCGTTCCAGGAAGTCGAAGATAATCTTGCCGCGCTGCGCATTCTCGAAAACGAAGCCAATCAAGAAGCCGAAGCGGTAGCCGCCGCGCAGCACTCCCTTTCGCTCTCGATCACTCGCTATCGCGGCGGCGTCACCAATTATCTGGAAGTCACCACCGCGCAAAGCGCCGCGCTCTCCGATGAAGTCACCGCGGTAAACATCCTCACCCGTCGCCTGGCCGCCAGCGTCCTGCTGGTCAAAGCCCTCGGCGGAGGCTGGAATGTCTCACAAATTCCCCACGTCTAGTTTCTACAGCGATTGCGTCGCCAAAAAAGCAATTTGGAAAAACAGGAGAAAACGAATGTCCAAGAAACTCGAAGGAAAGATTGCACTCATTACTGGCGGCTCACGCGGCATCGGCGCTGGAGTCGCTAAGCGTCTGGCCGCAGACGGCGCGAGCGTGGCCATTACCTATACTAAAGGTGCCGACGCGGCCGCGGCGGTCGTCAAGGAGATCGAACGCGCCGGCGGAAAAGCCATCGCAATTCAGGCGGACGCGACCGATGCCGCCGCCGTCAATTCCGCGGTAGAAAAGACCGCAGCGACTTTCGGCCGGATCGACATCCTCGTCAACAATGCCGGCACAGCCATTCCGAAGCCGTTCGAAGAGACCACACTGCAAGACATGGACCACATGATTGCTCTCAATATCCGCGGCGCCTTCGTCGCAACGCAAGCGGCGCTGAAGCACATGAAGAACGGAGGCCGCATCATCAATATGGGCTCATGCGTCGGCGAGCGCTTAATGACGCCCGGCCTCGTGGCCTACTCCGCCACAAAGGGCGCCGTCAAGATGTTCACCCAGGGACTCTCCAGAGAAGTGGGCGCTCGGGGCATCACGGTGAACAATGTTCAGCCTGGTCCGATTGACACGGATTTGAATCCTGCCACAGGCGATTGGGCCACTCCGCAAATAGCCAATACAGCGCTCGCCCGTTACGGAACTGTTGACGAAGTCTCCGCGTTGGTAGCCTTCGTGGCAAGTCCCGAAGCGTCCTACATCACTGGCGCGAATCTCACAGTTGATGGTGGCACCAACGCCTAACGAACCAACGATGCGTGGGTGGCATACTCGTTCACTACTCCAAGACGATTGCCTTTAGATTTTCCGGGCACGCCACCCGCCTGCTCGCCCCTCGCCTCCCTCGAAACGGTTACCTTCTGAACACGCACAGCTGCCCGAGTCCTATTGGCTTTATCGTTTCATTCTCATAACAATTGAGTACACCGTTCGCCGCGCCTGTTCCGGTTTGCACCATCCCGGCCGCCCGCGCGCTGCACGGTTGACAGGAGATTGGCGCGATGATCATTCCCATTGGCCATGAAAATTTGCGCGGTCGCCGCTGGCCCTGGGTCACCACCGCAATCATCCTGCTGTGCTCCGTCATTTTCCTCGTCACCATCAGTCCCATGGACGAGCAGTTGGCGCAGCTCGGTCAGACCGAACTGCACATCATGCTATTGAGCGCTATTTATCCCGATGTGCCGCTGACGCCCGCCGCGTCCGAAATCGTGCGCGCGTACAAGTTCGAGCACGCCGACATCTACTCCCAAATGGAAAATCCCGACCGAAACCATTTCATTGACGCGTGGGACAAACAGATTCATGGCGATGATTTTTCGGCCAGCGACGCGAATACCCAGATGAATGCGCTTTGCGCGCGGCTCGCACAGCAGCAGGCCAGCTCCATCGGCTGGCAATACGCTTTTCACTCCGTGCATCCCTACGCGCGAACCTACCTCACTGCTACGTTCCTCCACACCGGCTGGCTCCATATCATTTTCAACATGTGGTTTCTCTGGATTGCCGGCACGATTCTGGAAGATCTCTGGGGCCGCATCATCTATCCGGTTTTCTACCTCGCGGCGGGCGTTCTCGCGTGGGCAGTACACGGCGCCGTCTTTCCGCACAGTTTCGTTCCCGCGCTCGGGGCCTCGGGAGCAATCGCGGGCCTGATGGGAGCTTTCCTTGTCCGCTTTCCCACAACACGCATTCGCATGGGCTGGATTCTGTGGGTGAAAATTATTAAATTCGACGTTCCGGCATACGTCATTCTGCCGCTGTGGCTGCTGATGAATTTATCTTCGGGCTTGCTGGCTCGACTCGTCGGAGCGGAAGCAGGAATTGCCTACTGGGCGCACATCGGCGGCTTTGCCTTCGGCGCTCTGGGCGCATACGCTCTCCGGGTCACTGGCCTCGAGCAATCCGCGGATCGCGCCATCGAAGCAAGAGTCAGCTGGACCGCCGATCCGTTGATCGTTCGCGCCACCGACTCGCTCGGCGAAAACAATCCCGCCGGCGCGATAGCCAGCCTGCGCCAACACCTTCAGGAAAAGCCGGACTCAGTTGATGGCTGGGACCTACTGTTCAAGGCTCAGGAGCAAAGAAAAGATCATGAAGGGCAAAAAGACACTCTCGCCATGCTTTGCCGCCTCCGTGTGACGGCCGGAGAGCATGGAAGCCGCCGCGGCCGATTACGAAATGTACAAGAACCTGGGTGGCGACAAGTTGCCGCGCGGCGTGTGGCTGGAACTTTGCCGCTACTTCGAGCGCGAGCAGCGCTGGGAACTAGCCGTCGAAGAATACGAAAAACTCGCGCGGGCATTTCCCGCCGAGCGCGCTGCAGCCTCTGCGCTCGTCTCTGCAGGACAAATCTGCGTCGCCCATCTTGCCAGCCCGGAGCGCGCCGAAAAATGTTTTAAAGAAGCGCAATTGTCTCCGGTTCCCCATTACGATCTCGATCCTGCGATTCAAGAAGGGCTGCGGAAATGCGCCCCAGCCCCCGTTCAGCGATGTGCGCTACCTCCGCTAGAACTTACGCCCCGTCGCGCCATCCTCTTCTTTTGCAAATTCACAGTGCCGCGCGCAGGCCCCGCGTACAACCCGCGCGATATGCTCCGGAATCTCAATTTCCAGCTACAATCGTGGGGACAATACTTGAGGCGACCCTACACGATGAATAATCGCAATCTTGCATCCGGCATCGCCGTGGGCATCACCCTCGGCGTGCTGGCGTTGCTCGCGACGCTGGTTCCTTCAGCAGTGCGCGCACAAGCCAACCCCGCACCGGCGGAAATTGTCGCGCGCGTAAACAACGACGTTATCACTCTCGCGGCCTATCAGAAAGCCGTACAGCAAATACGCGACGAAATAAGCCGCGATTGCGTGGATTGCCCGCCGGAAAAAATTGGAGCGCAGTTCAAAGAACAGCAGAAAGATCTGCTGCGCGGCATGATTGACGAATCCCTGATGGTCCAGCGCGCCAAAGATATGGGCATCAACGTGGAAGCGGACGTCAACAAGCGCCTCGACGAAGTCCGTCAGCAGAACGGTCTCGCCACCCTCGCGGATCTGCAAAAAGGCGTCGAAGCTTCCGGTCTCAGCTGGGAAGATTACAAGACCGCCATTCGCAACGGGCTGCTGCAGAAGGAAGTCGTGCGCCGCGAAGTCGGTTCGCACGTGGAAATTACCAAAGACGAAGTGAAGCAATATTACGATGCTCACCCTGGGGAGTTCACGCTGCCTGAACGCGTGACGCTTTCCGAAATTTCACTCAGCACCGACGGAAAGAAGCCCGAAGAATTTGCCGCTGTGCGCAGCAAAGCCGAGGGCCTGCGCACCAGCATCCTCAACGGCGACAATTTCAGCCAGGTCGCCAGCCTTTACTCCGAAGGCAGCACCGCGAAAGCCGGCGGCGGCCTCGGCTCCTTCAAAAAAGGCGAACTTGCGCCTCAGATCGAAGCGATAGTTTTCCAGATGAGCAAAGGCCAGATCACCGAAGTGATCCAGACCCGCGCCGGTTTTGAATTCTTCAAAGTCGAAGATCATCTAGCGGCGGGTTTGCAGCCGTTCGAAAGAGTCGAACCCGACATCCAGAACATCATCCACGCCCAGAAAGTTCAACCCCTCATACGCGATTACCTCGCCGAACTCCGCGAGCAAAGCAACATCATCGTAAAACCCGGCTACAACGACAGCGCCCTGCTCTCCGGCGCCAACGTCCCTCAACCGGATCAGTCTCACCTCTAGAATCCGATTCCGGTTCGCTTGTTCTTTAGCGTCCAAACGAAGTTGCTAGCAGATAGGCCTCGCCGTCTCGGCGTTTGCTCTATCCCTCGCACGATCGAGCCAGGTCGAAACTCCCAATGTTCGACGTCCGGATCGTACCCTTCCGCCGGAAGCAACTCGAAGAGTCCGTTTCTCAACGTGAACGCCAGCGTTGCTGTTTTGCGCGGCGTGCCTTCATTCAGCAAGTTCAGGTAAATTTCCACCATCGCGGGTGGCAGAAATTCTGCCCTGACTTTTTTGCCGATGAGTAGCATCAGCCAAGCAATCGCCGCTAGCAACGGCAAAACTAGAACCGGAAAAAGCCTCGCGATCAACTCACTGCGGACAAGGGAAGGAAGTAGCTCTCGCAATCCGTAAAGGTCCCACAGCCCTCGAATATCGGTGGTCCTGCCGCAACAATTGCGAAAATGCGTCCCCAATTGCGGCGAAATAAAATTCCGAACCCGCCAATCACGGCACCAACGCCTCCGCAGCCCACAAACACCAGCGCGGCAATTTGTTTTAGCCGGAGAACGCGGTGGCAAACGTCAGGATCGTTAACCGAAACGAGGAGTCCTACAGTAACAGCGAGCCAATAAAATCCGGTGATGATCGCGAGGATCGCAGCGAAGGTCACGGAAAACCTGCGAGGCGGCATCAAGTCGCGCATTTGCCGTGAGTATACCATCGGTAGGTTAACCGATATGCTTACTATTCGTATCGCAAGGCCACCATCGGATCAACGCGCGTGGCGCGGCGCGCGGGAATGTAGCACGCCGCCAGCGCCACCAAAGCCAGCAGCATAGCCACCGCGCAGATCGTCAGCGGATCGCTCGCACGCACATTAAACAACATCGAGCCTAAATAACGCGTCACGCCCAGCGCCACGCCAATCCCCACCGCCGCGCCCGCCAGCGCCAGCACAATTCCTTGCCGCAGCACCAGCTTCAGCACTCTTTCCGGCTGCGCGCCCAACGCAATCCGAATCCCAATCTCGCGGGTGCGCCGCGACACTTCATAGGAAAGCAATCCGTACAATCCGATGCACGCCAGCACCAGCGCCAGCGCGCCGAAAAATCCCGCCAGCCGCGCCACCAGCCGCTCCTGAAACAGCAGCCGGTCAATTTGCTGCGATTGCGTGGTCACGTTGAAGAGCGGCAGATCCGCGTTCACTTGCCCCACCGCTTCGCGAATCGCCGGCAGCAACGCCTGCGGGTCCGCCGCCGTGCGCAGTTCAAAAGTCGCTACTCCCACGTGATGCGGCTGGTACATCATCGGGTGGATTTCCCGCCGCAGATCGTTGTATTTCGCGTCGCGCACCACGCCAACGATTTCGTACCCGGGACTCGCCGGGCCTATCGGGCCCGCCGCCGCTGCGCCATACGCCTTCCCGATCGGATTTTCCTTCCCCAGATATTTCTGCACGAACGTCTGGTTCACAATCACCGGCGTCGGCGCCGATGCCGGCTTCTCCCCGCCGTTGGCCGCGGCCAGCTCGAAATCCGCTGCGCTGAATTCGCGCCCCGCCAGCAACGGAATGTGCAGCGTCTGGAAAAAGTGCGGCCCCACGTCCAGAGTGTCCGATTCCGCCGTCTGACCCTCCGGCGTACCCGGCCAGTGGAACATCGTGATCATCAGCCCGTTGCTCAGCAGCGGCGTCATCGAATAGCTCGCCGATTTCACGCCAGGGGTTTCCGCCAGCCGCCCTTGCAAATCGCGGTACAAGTTGTCCGCCTGCGCAGCTTTGTAACCTGCCAGCGCCGGATCAATTGCGAAAATTAAAACATTGTGCGCATCGAACCCCAAGTCCACGCTACGCAAATTCTGCAGCGTGCGCACCAGCAATCCCGCTCCCACCAACACCACGACGGCCAGCGCTACTTGCGTTACTACCAGCGCGTTTCCGGCGCTGAGCCATTTTGCTCCGAAACGTCCGGATCCTGCCGAACTGCCCTCGCCCTCCTTCAGCGTCGGGGTCAAATCCACGCGGGCACTGCGAAACGCCGGCGCCACGCCGAAAAGTATTCCGGTGAAGAGCGACACGCTTACCGTGAATGCCAGCACACGCAGATCCACGCCCGTCGCGAATCCCAGCGGACGCGTCTGATTGCTCGACACGAACGAAATAATCGTGTGCGCGCCCCAATACGCAAACAGAACTCCCAACGCGCCGCCCAGCACCGACAGCATCAAGCTCTCCGTCAGCAGTTGCCGCACGATCCGCGCGCGTCCCGCGCCCAATGCCAATCGCACCGCCATCTCTTTTTGCCGCGCCGCCGCGCGTGCCAGCATCAACCCCGCCACGTTCGCGCAAGCGATCAACAAAATAATTCCGACGGCAAGCATCAGCACGTACAACGGATCGGAATATCTTGCGCGCGTTCCAACGAGCCCAGTCTGCGCGGAAATCAGCGTCACTTGCGGATTATCCTCGGCCGTTGAAAGCGTCTTGGGGATGTTCGCGCTCGGTGTATCGCCAGGATTCGCACCTCCAGAAGCCGCCGGCGCTGCTTGAGGCGCGGGTAGCATCATCCGCGCGTTCCCATTCCCAGTAGCTTGCGGCGGCGGCCCACCGCCGCTTTCGCTATGAAACTGAATCGCAGCGTTTCCGGGCCCAGGTTGCATCGGCGCCAGCATCGGCGCGTTTGCGGCAACGTTCGACCTTCCCATCCTCGGCTCCAGCAGGGCTCCCATCTCGCCGCCAGGGAACAGCCGAACTGCTCCATGCAGCACTTCGTTACGAAACATACCGCTCACCACCGCTTGCGCCTGTGCCGGCAAAGTTCCAGTCTTAATCCTGCCCACAATCGTCAGCCACCAATTCGCCACATCGTTCTGGCGGTCTTGCGCGCCCAGCGGGCCCTGCAATCTATTGATTTTCGGCCCTGCGAAGAGCGGTATCCACACGTCGTAATCACTGCCCGGAGTAATTCCCGTAAACCGCTGCTCGGCCACGCCGACAATCGTGAATGGCACAGTGTTCAATTCAATCGTCCGGCCGATAACTTCGCTCGAGCCGCCGAACGCGCTCTGCCAGTAACCATAATTCAGTACGGTGACCGCCGCAGCCGAAGAAGTGTCGTCGCTCGCATCAATCAGCCGACCCAGCACCGCTTTCAATCCCAACGTGCGGAAAAAATCCCCGGACACCAGCTGCCCGTTGATCACGCTCGCAGGCCCGTTGCCGGTCAAATCCAGCCGCCCGCTATTGGCAAACGCAGCCGTCCCCGAAAAAATATTGGCAGCCGCGATTTCGCGAAACATCGGCTCGGAGAACGAACAGCCCGCTGGATTCAGGCGGCTGCCGAACATATCGCTGGGGCAATCGCCCGAGGACATCATCCCGAACAGATTCGGCGCCTTTCGGGCGCTCCACTTCAGCAGCACCAATTGGCCCGGATTCGCCACCGGCAACGACCTCAGCATCACCGCATCAATCAGACTGAAAATCGCCGTGTTCGCGCCGATTCCAAACGCGAGCGTTAGCACCGCCACCGCGGTAAACACCGGACTTTTGTGCAGCATGCGCAGCCCGAACCGAACGTCCTGCCATAGCTGCTCCAGCCACACGAAACTCCACACGTCCCGCGCGTCTTCCTGCACGCGCGTCACGTTGCCGAATTTCCGCACGGCCGCATAACGGGCTTCCTCCGGAGACATGCCGCGCGCGATGTTGTCCTGCGTCTCCATCTCGATGTGTGCGCGAATATCCTGTTCGAGCCCATCCATCATGCGCTTGCGCCGCTTCATCATTTGCCCTCCTGCTCCGACGGCCGCAGAATCCGAGCGATCGCTCCCGCCAGCTTGTCCCACTTGCCGGTCTCCACCACCAGTTGCCGCCGCCCCTTCGCCGTCAGCCGGTAAAATTTCGCGCGCCGGTTATTTTCAGACGTGCCTTCTTCCGCCGAAATCCATCCCCGCTTGATCAGCCGGTGCAGCGCCGGATACAGCGATCCCTGCTCCACCTGCAATACGTCGTCAGATTTGAATTCGATGGCCTTGGCGATGGCGTGCCCGTGCGTCGGCCCCAGGATTAATGTGCGCAGAATCAGCAGGTCCAGCGTCCCTTGCAACAACTCAATGCGTTCGCGTTGTTCTTTGGTAGACATTCTAGGTAAGGGTACAAATCTACCAGTAGAATGTCAAGGGGAACAGCGTGCTTCGCCTTCTCAGGAGCGATGAGCGCACCCCCTAGTGAAAACGGTTCGCGCTCGGACCATTGCGCATATACTAGCTCGCATTTGGCGCGCAGAACGCAAAGTGCAGTCGGAAACTTACGCATGGAGCGTTCGGGAGTGGGTGGCCACAACGCACCATAAGCTGTAATTCCATTTAGGAGCGTGCCCGTGCCATTCTTGCTGCTAGGACTTGCCGCCGTCGTCTGGGCCGGCTTTAGTCTGATCACAGGAAAGGGCCACTACAAGGGCTGTCCGCCCGGCGGCTTCGATCGCGTCGAAGATCCAATTAATTTCTGGGTTCCGACAATAATCATTTTGGTTCTCGGAATCTCCATGATTCTGATCTTTCTCGGCGTTATTCCATTGCCGTCGCGGGCCATTCAGCACTGACCTCGTTCGGCGCAAGTCCTGATCGGTGCGCGCCTTATTCTTCGCGCAAGGCCACCAAGGGATTTACAGCTGTGGCACGCCGAGCTGGAATGTAGCAGGCGAAAAACGCCGCGCCTGCCAGCACCGCCGAGGCCGAAAGAAAAGCAATCGGATCGGAGGCCGGTACATCGAAAAGCATGGACTGGAAAAATCGCGTCATTACCGCAGCTCCCACAAGGCCCACAACCAATCCGATCACCACGATCCGCATGCCTTCCGCCAACGCCATGCGCAAAATATCCAGCCGCTGCGCGCCCAAGGCCATGCGGATTCCCACCTCATGCGTGCGCTGGCTGAACGCATAAGACATTACCCCGTAAATCCCGATCGCCGCGAGCAGCAGTGCCACCGCCGCAAATATTCCCAGCAGCTCCAGCGCAAACCGGCGGTCTGCGACGGACCGCGAAATGATTTGATCCATCGAGCTAACGCTGTGCACCGGCACATTCGGATCAACGCTTCCCACTACTTTCCTCACCGCTTCGCCCAGATGTTCCGCGTCTGCCCGGCTGCGCAGAAACAGCACCGCGTTGATCGGCGCGAACTGTCCCAACGCAACATATAGATGCGGCACGCTGGGCGCTTCGAATCCGTCCGATTTGATATCGCCCACCACACCGACAATCGTCACGCCTTTGGGACCTGGTCCAAATCCAAATGTGACTTGTTGCCCAATCGGATCTTGGTCCGGCCAATAACGCCGCGCGAGAGTCTGGTCAATCACAGCCACCGCCTGGGTCGTACTCGTATCGCTCACTGTGAAATTTCGTCCGGCCATCAAAGGAACTTCCATCGTGTGAAAATACCGCGTATCAACGATGGCAATATCTGCGATCGGACCGCGATCGGAATCCGAAGCGCGCCCTTGAATCGAAAATTGAGAATAGTTTCGCCCGGAATTCATGGGCAGAGTGTCGTTGCCTGCAATCGCGGACTGTTCCACGCCCGGCAGCTCCGCCACGCGCCGGTAAATCTCCATCAGAAAAGCGGCGCGCTTATCCATGTCTGCGTAAGGATCCGTTTTCGGATCGTTAGGTTGCGGAATCCAGATTTGCAAGGTCGTCAGATGGCTGGGATTGAATCCCGGACGCACCTCGAGCACCCGCCAGAAACTTCGCAGCAACAATCCCGCGCCCGCCAGCAAAATAATCGAGAGCGCTACCTCCGACACGACAAGAATCCGCGAAAGCCGCGTATGCCGCCTGCTCGCTCCCGACCCACGCCCACCTTCCCTGAGATTTTCCACCTGATTGGGATTCGAAGCCTGCAGCGCCGGCGCCAGCCCAAACAACACGCCCGTAAATATCGAAATCACAAAAGCAAAAAACAGCACTTTACCGCTGACGTCCACCTCATTCAGCCGAGGAATATCCGCAGGAGCCAAACTCACAATCGCATTCTTCAAAAACAAAACCATAACCAGCGCCACCACGCCAGAAATTACCGCTAAAAGTGCGCTCTCCGTCAAAAGCTGCCGCGCCAGCCGCGCGCGACTCGCTCCCATCGCCAGCCGAATCGCAATCTCGCGCCGCCGTCCCGAAGATCGCGCCAGCAGCAAATTCGCAATGTTCACGCACGCGATCAGCAACACAAATCCCACCGCGCCAAAAAGAATAAACAGTTCCGTCCGCTGCGGCCCCACCAAATCTTCTTTCACCGGTACCAGCCGCAGCGTCCATCGCGACGTCGCCGGATACGCAGCGGGATACTGCCGCGCGAGCAGCGCCACGTAACCATCCAACTGCGATTGCGCCTGCGCCACCGTCACCCCCAGCTTCAGCCGTCCGATCGTGGCGGGAATGATTCGCAACGACCGATCCGCTGGCACAGGAAATGGCAGTCCCTTGAACTCGGTAGCGAGCCACACTTCCACGTCTGTATCCAGCGTCCGCCCCGGATGGCGAAATCCCGGCGGCATCACGCCCACAATCGTGTACAGATCACGGTCAAGCGACATTTTTCGCCCGATGATCTTCGGATCCGAACCATAATTCCGCCGCCAAAACCCGTCGCTGATTACCACAGGCTCCAGAAATCCCGGCACGGAATCCTGACGTGTATAAACTCGCCCCAGTTCCGGCTTCGCTCCGAGCAACTCAAAATAATCGGGGCTGGTGATCACTGCCTCGGCGCGTACCATGCGCTCTCCGCCGCCTACCGCAGAATTACCGGGCGCCACCGCCGAAACTTCCTGAAACACACCCGAGCGCTCCTCCAAATCCCAAAGCTCCGGCGCGGACATGCCCACATCCTGCGAGTGCGGCCCATTCAGGTCGTCGAAGATCCGCACCAGCTGCTCCGGATGCGGGAAGGGAAGCGGCCGCAGCAGCACTCCATACACCACGCTGAAAATCGCGACGTTCGCGCCAATCCCCAACGCCAATGTCAGCACCGCCACAATCATAAATCCCGGGCTCTTGAGCAAAGTGCGCAGCGCATAGCGAACGTCTTGCACGAAGGTGAACATGGCTACCTCCTTGGTACACACCCTTTACGCGCTGGAAGCGGCTATTCCTGTTGCTGTATGGACGAACAGAGCCCCGCAATTGTTAGCAGAAAGATGACAGCAGAAGAAAACTCACCGAAGAATCGGCCGAAGATTCGAAATCGCCGCACTAGCAGCGGCTGCGAAGTGTCCGCCCCGTCGCATAACCGGACATTTACCGCAACATTTCGCGACTCCGCACACCGTATCTGCTACTCGTATCTCAGCGCCTGCGTCGGCGCAATCCTGCACGCACGTCGCGCCGGCACGTACGCCGCCAGCATCGCCACCATAAATAGTGTCGGCACCACGATCACGTATGCCACCACGTCCACTCCGCCGGAATTGAACAGCATGGAATTCATCAGCTGCTCCAGCGCAAAACCCATCACCAGTCCCAGCCCCGTTCCAATCCCCACCAGCGCGAAGCCCTTGCCCATCACCAGCCGCAGCACATCCGAACTCACCGCGCCCAGCGCCACGCGAATTCCGATCTCGTGCGTCCTGCGGCTCACGTTATATGCGACCAGTCCATACAAACCGGCGATGGCCAGCAGCAGTCCCACCATGCCCATCGTGCCCACCAGATCAATTGCGATTTGTGGCCCGCGCACGGCTTGGTTCACGTAGAACTCCTCATAAGTGCGTGTCTGCAGCAGCGGCAGGTTCGGATCGAGGCTACGCACAGCGTCCTTCACGGGCTGCACCAATTGCAACGGGTCGCCGCTCGAGCGCAGCATCAATACCATTCGCGCCACAGGATGCTGCGCGAGCGGCAAGTACACGAAATCGATCGGGTCGGTCATCGTTTGATACTTAATGGTCTCGGCTACGCCGACGATCTCCAGCGGCACCCCGGCGCTGTTATCTAGGCGGATGTGTTTGCCTACGGCGTCGCCGCTCGGCCAGTAGTGCTTCGCGAAGTGTGCATTCACGATGACCACGCGTGGCGCATCGGCGGTATCGGTCGTCAAAAATGCACGTCCGCGCAAGATCGGAATTCCCATCGTCTGGAAATATCCTTCATCGACCGCATCCATCGTCGAAGTGAAATTCTCGCGATCCGGCGGCATGGTGATACCGTCCGGCACAAACGTCATGCCGTCAAAATCGTCCTGTCCCAGCGGAATATTCTGCGTCAGGGCTTCGCTCTGTACCCCGGGAGTTTCCCGCATGCGTTCGGCCAGCAGCTTGTAAAACTGCTGCGTCTGGGTTGCGTTGTACTGAATGAGGCGCGGATCAAACCTGGTCATCAGCAGATGGTCTTTCGTAAAACCGGTACCCACCAATAAGTCGTGTTGGAAACCGCGCGCCATCAGGAAAGACGCAGTCAGCAGCATCAGCGACATGGCCACCTGCGCCACCACCAGCATATTGCGGCCCCACAAGCGCTTGCGTCCGGGTACGTCTATATCGGCAGACTTGAGTGCGTTCACCAAGTCCACGCGGGTGCTCTGCAACGCCGGAGCCAAGCCGCACAAGAACGAGCTCAACACCGACAGTCCGACGCATAACAGCAGCACGCGCTTGTCCATTTGGAACGGCACGGCCATCGGCAACTCCGTCGCAAAAATGATCGCGTCTTTCGAGTGGAACCATTCGATCACGCCGTAGCCGATGGCGATCCCCGCGAGTCCGCCCAGAGTCGCCAGTATCAGGCTTTCCGTCAGCAGCAGCCGGATCAACCGCAAACGCCCTGCGCCCAGCGCCAGGCGCACAGCGATTTCACGCGCTCGCTCGCGCGCACGGCTCAGCAGCAGTCCCGCAACGTTGGTGCAAGCCACCAGCAGCACCGCCAGCGCCAGAATCACGAAGACCACTCCGAATTTCCAATTCTGGTCTTCGGTCGTCCGCGTTTGAAATTGCGTGTAAACCGCCGCGCCCCGGCTGCGCGTCACATCCGGATAATCCCGCTCGAAGTTTTTCGCCAGCACGGCGAGTTCGTTGCGCGCGTCCTGCAAACTCGCATCCGGTTTCAAACGCGCCTTCACGCTCAACTCGCGATCGTCGCGGTCCTCGAAAAAATTCTTTCGCAGGTTGGTCGAAAACACCGGTGCCATCGCCAGCGGCACGTACATGTCGGGATCCTCGAATACCTGCATCCCCGGGAAGCTGTCCCGAGCCACGCCAATCACCGTGAACGCCGTGCCGTTCAGGCGAATCGTCCTTCCCACCACGCCTGGGTCGCCCGCGAATTCGTGCCTCCAGAAGTCCGGCCCCAGCACCACCACGGCGTTGCGGCCCGGCACCTGGTCTTCCTCCACGCGAAATCCGCGTCCCAGCCGCGGCTCCACTCCCAGCACGCGAAAGAAGTTGCCGGAAACCATCACCCCGCCCTTGATCCGCGGTGTGATGCCGATCTCGGCGCTGAACCCCACAGCCTGCATATCCGCGTAGGCGATTACGCCGTCGTAGCTTTTAGTGTTGTCGCGGATGTCCAGGTATTCGCGGTAGGAAAATTCCTCGAACTTACTTTCGTGCGTCGTGGCTGCCAGAGTGACCACTGTGCCCGCATGCGGCACCGGATACGGCCGGAAAATCAGCGCGTCCACCATGCTGAATGTCGCAGACGTCATCCCGATCCCCAGCGCCAGCGTGATCACGACGAATGCCGTAAGTCCAGCCGTACGCCGCAAACTCCGTATCGCGAACCGCAAATCCTGCACCAGCGAATCCAGGAACGCACCCGTCCGCGAATCGCGCACCTGCTCCTTCACCTGCTCCACTCCGCCCAGCTCGATCCGCGCCGCCCGCCGCGCTTCCCCCGCCGGCATCCCGGCGCGCATCTTTTCCTCGATCAGCAGCTCCAGATGCGCATGAACCTCCTGATCCAAATCCGCATCCACCCGCCGGGTAAAAAACAAATTGCGCAGAAAACTGCGAGCTTTCACTAACAGCGGCATGTGCGTTACCTCTCTACAATGCTCTACGATGTCCTGCGATCTCCTACGATGCCTTACGACGTTTCCAACGCCTGCCCAATTGCCAGGGAAATCCGGCTCCAGCGCTTCGTCTCCGCTTCCAGTTGCTTCCTTCCCGGTTTCGATAGCCTGTAATATTTCGCCCGCCGGTTGTTCTCCGACTCTCCCCAAAACGCCGTAATCCATCCTTCTTCTTCCATCCGGTGGAGAGCAGGGAACAGTGACCCCGGCTTCACCACAAACGTCCCGCCGGTAATCTGTTGAATCCTGCGCGAAATCCCCAACCCGTGCATCTCCCCCGCCCGCAGCGATTTCAATATCAGCAAATCCAAAGTCCCCTGCAAAAGGCTCGTCTGTTCAGGGCTCACTCGTACTCTCCTATCGTCGTTCTATACGAATACTACCACCCACCTATAGAATGTCAATAGGAAAAGCGCGCGAGGTCTACGAACAGGCGAGCTAGGGAGCATCGGCTAGTTGTATGTATCGTTTTCGCCACAACATGGCTAAGAACAATGAGATCGTCATTGGCAACAAGGGCGCAGATTTCGTTGCGCTCCGATTTGTGCGGCGAGAGCCGGCTTGGTCGACAGTTAAAATAGATGTTCATAGCGACGGATTGTCGGGCAGCGTGAAGTGGAGTTTTTCGAAGGGCGAACGCGCAGCATTCGCGCGGGAAATTGAAGTTCTTCATCGGGATCTGCGGGGTATGGCGCAGCTGCAGCCGCAGGAACCCAATATCACTCTGGAACTTACCGGAGACGGAAAGGGGCAGGGCACGGTGCTCGGCACTGTGCAGAATCTTTTTGAAAGAAAGAATCAGCTTCGTTTCGAGTTTGAGATAGATCAAACATATCTCGAAGGAATCGCAAGAGCTTTGCATGATGCCGACCCAGTGTGACCGCATCCGACCCGCTACCAACCCCTCGTAGCGCTAGCCTCCCCGCACCGCCTGTGATAAAGATATTCACTCTACGTGCGCCATCATCGTCAGCAATCTCGGAGCCATTCTTGACTCGTCGAAAAGTTAAAAGTACCGCCGTCACTCTGCGCGACGTCGCGCTGGAAAGCGGCGTCTCTCCCGCCACCGTTTCCATCGTCCTCAATAACGCCCCGCTCTCCCGCTACATCCCGCCCACCACCAAAGATCGCATCGAGCGCGCCGCAAAAAAACTTGCCTACCGCCCGAAAGTCGTCTCGCGCTTCCTCAGCGCCAAACGCAATCGCACCGTAGGCGTCATGGTCTTCGACATCACCGACCCGTATTGCACTTTAATTCTTCGCGGCATCGAGAACGCGCTCTACCAGGCCTCCTACCTCCCCATCCTCACCGACGTGCACAATCAGCGCGGCCGCTTCGAACGCTATCTCGAAATGCTCCTCGCGCGTCCCGTCGAAGCCCTCATCGTCGTCGCCAACTGGCTCTTCGTGGATATCGACCTCCTCGCCGACGTCGAAAAGCGCAACATCCCCGCCGTCATGATTGGCCGCGAACTCCGCTCCGGCGCCGTCAGCTCCGTCATGGTGGACAACGAAGCCGGCGCACATCTCGCCATGGAACATCTCCACTCCCTCGGCCACCGCAAAATTGCATTCATTCGCGGTCCGAAAATGCTTGGCGATAGTTCTCCCCGCTGGCGCGGTGTCCGCGCCTTCGCCCGCTCCGTCAATCTGGAAATCGATCCCGCGCTCATTCTCGACCTGCCTGACGCCTTCGATCCCAATTCCAGTTACGAAGGCGGCCTCAAACTCACCGAGGAATTCCTCAAACACAAAAAACGTTTCACCGCTGTGATGGCCTTCGACGACATGACCGCCTTCGGCGTAATCCGCTGCCTCGCTCGCGCCGGCATGAAAGTTCCCGAAGATTGCTCCGTCATCGGCTTCGACGACGTAATCCCCGCAGGCCTTTCCGTTCCATCGCTCACCACCGTCCGCCAACCGATGGAAGCACTCGGCAACGCCGCCGTAGGCATCATTCTGGACGCCGTCAACGCCGCTATCGAGGAACGCGAATCCCCAGCCCTGCATCGGCTGCTCGCGCCCGAACTGGTAGTGCGCGAATCCACGCGCGCCGTTTCTTGGGCGTAGAATTGTGCTCAGCGCCGTCCCTCGGGCGCATGAATTTGCCACGCGACGTAGGTTTTGCTCTTGACTTGCAAGCGACGCGCGCATAATACTCGCTTTAATAAATTTTAATGAATCTCATGTTTTTCACTTTGTAGCGCCGATCCCGCCGTTGCGGGATGGGCGCCTTTGACGTTGCCGTTGGTTTCGCCGTTGCACGAGTATCCTTGTAGGTCGTGGCTTCAGTTCATCCTGAGAACCTGCCTGAGGCAGGGTCGAAGGGCCACGACACTAAGCATAAGAAATGCGCGCGGCTATAGCCGATGAAGTTCCGGTTTTGCAGTCGTCACACAAAACCCCTTACTGCTCGATGACGCTCCCAGGAGGTCAAGGCACCTTGCGCAAAAATCAAGTCGTTCGCGAGCATCTGAATCGCGCCACAGCCGCCACCATCCTTATTACCCTGGCTCTCGCACTCGCGCCCACCCGCCTCCTCGCCGATCCTGCTGCAGAAGAAGGCAAAAAACTGTTCCTCCACTCCGACTGGACCCTCCAGTCCTCCTGCCAAATAAACGCCACCGCAGAACAAATCTCCACCGCCGGCTTCAACACCACCGGCTGGCATTCGACTACCGTCCCCTCCACAGTCGTAGCCGCGCTAGTCGCCGACAAGACCTACCCCGATCCCTACTATGCAAAAAACCTTCGCGATATTCCCGGCACCGAATATCCCATCGGCAAGAATTTTTCGCTGCTGCCCATGCCGCAAGATAGCCCCTTCCGCTGTTCCTGGTGGTATCGCACCGATTTCAAGCTCCCCGAAAATTTTGCTGGGCGCAAAGTGTGGCTCCACTTTGGCGGCATCAACAACCGTGCCAACATCTGGCTCAACGGCCACAAAATCGCTGACGCCAAAGACATAGCCGGCGCCTATCGCACCTATGAATACGAAATCTCCGCCCAGCTCACGTCAGGCCAATCAAATTCACTAGCCGTCGAAACCTTCGCGCAAACCGACAAAGATCTCGGTATCAATTGGGTTGACTGGAATCCCGCGCCGCCCGATAAAGACATGGGCTTGTGGCGCCCGGTTTATCTTCAAGCCAGCGGCCCTGTAGCCATCCGCTACCCCCAAGTCGTCACACATTTCCCAACTACGTCTCTTGCCCAAGCCAATCTAGGAATCGAAGCAGAACTGCACAACGCCACAAACCAAGAAGTCACTGGCACCCTCGAAGCCCAGTTCGATGACGTGCAGCTTCATCAGTCCATTACGCTGAAGCCGAACGAAACACGCACCGCCCGCTTCCTCTCCGACGCCTACCCGCAACTGCAAATCAAAAATCCCAAACTCTGGTGGCCCTACGGCATGGGCGCGCAAGACCTGCACGAACTTTCCGTCGGCTTCCGAACAAACAATCAGGAATCCGACGCGCAAAACGTAAAATTCGGCATCCGCGAAATCACCGCCGCGCTGAATTCCACCGGAGCCCTGCAATTTTCCATCAACGGCAAGAAAATCCTCATCCGCGGCGGCGGCTGGTCTCCGGACATGCTCCTGCGCCAAGATATGGACCGCCTGCACAACGAATTTCGCTACGTCCGCGACATGAACCTGAATACCATTCGCCTGGAAGGGAAGCTCGAATCCGACGAATTCTACAATCTCGCCGACCAGCGCGGCGTACTCATCATGGCCGGCTGGTGCTGCTGCGATATTTGGGAACAATGGAAGCATTGGCAGCCCGAACATCTGGAAATCGCTACCGCCTCGCTGCATTCTCAGATCATGCGCATGCGCAGCCATCCCAGCATGCTCGTCTGGCTCAATGGCAGTGACAATCCTCCGCCCGCCAACGTCGAAACCGCTTACATAAAAGTCCTGAAAGATTCCTCGTGGCCCAATCCTTACATTTCTTCAGCGTCCGCCACGCCCACAACCGTTACCGGCCCCTCCGGTGTGAAGATGACCGGCCCCTACGATTACGTTCCGCCCGATTACTGGCTCGTTGACACCAATAAATACGGCGGCGCCTTCGGTTTCAACACCGAGACCAGCCCGGGCCCCGCGCCTTCGCTCGAAAGTTGCCTGAAGCAATTCATTCCTGCCGATCACATGTGGCCACAGGATTCATTCTGGAATTTTCACGCCGGCTCCGAAGGCTTCAAGGACCTCACGCATTTCAATAGCGCCATGGACGCGATCTACGGGCCGCCCGCCGGCCTCGACGACTACCTCGTGAAATCCCAAGCCATGGCCTACGAAGGCGAGCGCGCCATGTTCGAGGCTTACTCTCGCAACAAGTACGCCACCACCGGTATCATTCAGTGGATGCTGAACAACGCTTGGCCTTCGACGATCTGGCACCTGTTCGATTATTACCTGCAGCCCGCCGGCGGATATTTCGGTACGAAAAAAGCCTGCGAGCCGCTGCACGTGCAATATTCCTACGACGACAACAGCATCGCCGTCGTCAATAGCCGCTACGAAAAGGCCGCGGGCCTCACCGTCACCGCCAAGCTCTACGATGTTTCTCTGCACGAACGATTTTCAAAGCAGGTACAAATTGAAGTTGACGCCGACGGCGTCCAGAAAGCTTTCGCACTTCCCGCGGAATCTTTCAGCCCCGCCTCGTCTGCCTATTTCGTCCAGCTGCAATTGCAAACCAGCGACGGAAAAATCGTCAGCCAGAATTTCTACTGGCTCTCGGCCAAGAAAAACACTTACGATTGGACCAAGACCACCTATCGCTTCACGCCGGTTTCGTCGTACGAAGATTTAACTGCCTTGAAATCGCTCGAAAAAGTCGCAGTGGACGTCAACGCCAGCTTGTTGCCAGGTCCCGATGGCCCCGTCGCTCACGTCCTGCTGAAAAATCCCAGCGACCATCTCGCTTTTCAGATTCACCTGGGCATTCACAAGAGCGGTCAGTCCGATGAAATCTTGCCCGTCTTCTGGGACGATAATTACATCGAGTTGATGCCCGGCGAATCTCGCGAACTTACCGCGCGCTATCTCCCGACCTCGCCCATCTTCGGCGGTTCGGAGCTGACAGTCTCCGGCTGGAACATCGCGCCCGCCACCATTCTGCTGAAAGAAGGCCGCGGCATGCCCGCGTCATCCACTGGAGCAGGGCACTGATGTCCAGCGAGCAGGGCGGGCCACCAATCATTCCTCCGGGGCAATTTCCGAATCACATGCTGCGCGAAATTTACGAGCAGCCCCAGGCTATTCGCGAAACCATTCGCCAAAATGTTGCAGACGACGTAATTTTTTCGAACTCGCTCCAGCCCATCGAAAAAGCGCTCTTCGCGTTCAAGAAAATCATCATCGCCGCCAGCGGTTCCAGCCGCAATGCCGGTCTCGCCGGCGAAATCATGATGGAAGATCTCGCAGGCGTCGCCGTGGACGTGGAATATGCCAGCGAATATTGCTACCGCTCCACGCACTCAGACACCGACCCGATCGTGGTCGTAATCACTCAGTCTGGCGAAACCGCGGACACCACCGCCGCGCAACGCGAAGCTCTGAACCGCGGCGCGAAAACGGTCGCCATTTCAAACGTCGCCGATTCCACCATCTCCCGCGAAGCCAGCGCCAATCTGCAAACCTGCGCCGGCCTGGAAAAAGCCATCCCCGCGACAAAAAGTTTCACCTCGCAGCTCACAATGCTCTATCTCCTGGCGCTGTTCCTCGCCCGCCAGCGCGGACGCATGACCGCCGAAGTCACCCGCACGCACCTGAACTTCCTGGCTGAGCTGCCGCACCACATCGAAAAGTTTCTGCCGAGTTGGGACGCCCAGGCTTACGGTTGCGCGCGCGAATTCCAGCAAGGCCGCACCTTCATGTTCCTCGGCCGCGGCGTCCATTACGCCATCGCCCGCGAAGGCGCGCTCAAGCTCAAGGAAATTTCCTACGTGCAAGCCGAAGGTCTCCCCGCCGGCGAACTGCGTCACGGCTCGAACGCTCTGGTGGACGAAAATCTAGTGATAGTAGTCCTAGCCACGCGCGACGCCGCCGATCCCGATTCCGTCCTCCGCTACCAAAAAACCGTATCAGTCCTAGAATATGTAAAGAGCCGCGGCGGAAAATCCATCGCCATCGCCACAGAAGGCGATCGCGAAGTCACCACGGTAGCCGATCGCGCCATTTTCGTGCCCCCGGCCACGGAACTGCTCCTGCCGATTCTGGAAGTAGTCCCGCTGCAGCTCTTCGCCTATTACTTCGCCGTCCTGAACGGCTGCGACGTGGACCGCCCCAGAAATCTAGTCAAATCCGTGATCACCGAATGACGCGTGGCTCGCTTGCCGTCGCCTTTGACTTTTCCTTCGTAGCGGCGCACTTTAGTGCGCCATTGTTCGTGAGGCAATCACCGATCGCATTCTGAAAACGCGGCCACAATAACTGAAACGCACCACGCATTCAAAAAAGGACCGATGGCCAACGAATCCGCGCAATCCACCGTAAAACTACGCCGCGTCCTGACCCTCTGGGACCTGATCGTCATCGGCATCGTGATCATTCAACCGATCGCGCCCATGGGCATCTACGGCGTCATCAGCAACGACGCACGCGGCCACGTCGTCACCACCATCCTCATCGCCATGGTCGCCATGCTCTTCACCGCCATCAGCTACGGGAAAATGGCTCGCGCATATCCTTCCGCCGGCTCCGCCTACACTTACGTCGGCCAGGAACTCAATCCCGCCCTCGGCTACGTCACCGGCTGGGCCATCGTGATGGATTACATTCTGAATCCGTTAATTTGCACCATCATCTGCAGTCAGCTCACCCAGAATATTCTTCCGTTCATGCCCTATTGGACTCTCGCCGTCTTCTACGCCGGCGCTTTCACGCTCCTGAATATCCGCGGCGTCAAGACCTCCGCTCGCATCAACGATGTTATGGCCGCCGGAATGTCCATCGTCGTCGTGATCTTTTTCGCCTTCGTGATTCATTTTCTCTGGAGCATCCATGAATACGGCCAGGGCTTTTTCACTCATCCGTTCTACAATCCCGCCACCTTCAGCTTCAAAAATGTTTTCCACGGAACTTCTGTCGCCGTCCTCACCTACATCGGCTTCGACGCCATCTCCACCTTCTCCGAAGAAGTCGAAAATCCCCGCCGCAACATCATGCTGGCCACTGTCCTGGTCTGCCTGATCACCGGCGTCCTCGCCTCGCTCGAGGTCTATGCCGCGCAACTTGTCTGGCGCGACCAGCCGTTTCCCCCGGACAAAATCACCTCTGCCTTCCCGCTAGTCGCCCAGACTGCCGGCGGCTATTTTCTCTTCCAGCTCATCAACTTCACCATCCTCATCGCCAACATCGGCTCCGGCCTAGGCTCGCAACTCGGCGCCGCCCGCCTCCTTTACGGCATGGGCCGCAGCAACGGCATCCCCAAAAAATTCTTCGGCGCGCTCGATCCGAAAAATCACATCCCGCGCAATAACGTCATCCTGGTAGGCGCCATCGCCCTCGCCGGCTCATTCATCATCACCTACGACCAGGGCGCGGACCTCCTCAACTTCGGCGCCCTCCTCGCTTTCATGGGCGTCAACCTAGCCGCGCTCGTCCGTTACTACGTGCGCGAAGAAAAAAAGCAAATCCTAAACCTCCTTTCGCCGCTGCTCGGTTTCCTGATTTGTGCGTTCATCTGGACCCACTTGAGCGGTCCCGCCCTCAAGCTCGGCGCCATCTGGATGGTCTTGGGGATGACCTACGGCGCAATAAAAACCCGCGGCTTTCAGGCCGAGTTGGTGAACTTCGATATTCCTCCCGACGAAAACTGATTTTCGCGAGCGCTCGTCGGCGCAAATCGCACCATTGGCATCAGTTTGTGACCCCAATGACGCTCGACTTACCCCGCGCTAATCCTTTCGTCCCAATCGGACGATTATTCCGACAGAGGCTTCCGGGAGCTCTTGCCGACGCAGCCTCCCATTCTCAAATCTTCCGAGCGTCGCGCCGCGGCACAGGGCTGTTTCATTTCAGTGCATCTCAAACCATGGATCCCAGACCCCCGGAACGTTCTCTTGATCATCGCAGGTACTCAAGACGAGGCCGATATCCGCCAAAAACTTGGCGAGGCTCGCAACAGTTCGTTCGCAGTACACGCCGTCGCCAGCATGTCCGCGGCATTTCAACAAATCGCCAAGAACTGTTTCGACGTTTTCGTGATTGATCTCGCCGTTCCGGATTCCGATGGCATTCCGGGCCTGCAGCGCCTGATCGCCGTCGCCAAGAATACCCCGGGCATCATCCTCACCAGCGTTCATGACCCATCGCAAGCCCTGGAAGTCGTCCGCGCCGGAGCCGACGGTTATGTCGTGAAGAGCCGCATGAATTCGGCTGCGTACGAACGCGTGCTCTCCTACGCCATCGAACGCCACGGCGTCCGCCGCCCCAGGCGGATTTGCAACTCGCGCTCTCGCGCGTCCTCGTCGAATCGCAAAATCTCCCCGACGCCTGCGACGGAATTCTTCGTGTCCTCTGCGAATCCAGAATTTCGACCTCGCTGAAATCTGGCAATTCGATGCGTCGGCCGACCGCTTGCTCCACGTGCAGTCCTAGTGCGTGCCGTCCCGCAAGCACATGGAGTTTCAAGCGCTGAGCCAGAACGCGAACTTCCGCTGTGGCGAAGGTCTTCCCGGCCGCGTCTGGCAGATGCGTGTGCCGCAGTCGATTGAAGACGTAGCCGCCAGTGACTATTTCACGTGCCTGCCTGCCGCCACAGCCGCCGGAATTCGCGGTGCGTTCGCCATTCCGCTCGGCTTGTTTCAGGAGATCTTCGGCGTCATGGCCTTCTTCAGCCACGAAAAAAAAATCATGCACGAAGAGCTCAACAATTTTCTAATGAGCATCAGCAGCCAGATAGGCCAATTTATGGCTCGCAAAATCGCTGAAACCGAACGCGAAACAATCGGCAAAGACGCAGAACTTACTCAGCGCGAGCGGGTGCCCCACTGTTCGCTTTTTGAAGGGTGGGGGGTTAGACGCAAATCCACCGACCGCGCAATATTCCGCACCCCCATCACTCCGCTTCCTGCGTAACAATATGCACATCCACCGCCGGCGCATCGTTCAAAAACTTATTAATTGCATTCATGTACAAAAGTTTCCGCCATCCCTCCGTAGCCGACCTCCCAAAAATCACATGCGTAATATGTTTCTCCCGCACAAATTGCGCCATCGCCTCCGCCACGTGATGCCCCTTCAACCTTACCGGCTTCGCTCCCAAATTCTCCGCAAACTGTAAATTAGCCGCGAGCGATTTCGATTCTTCCTGCTCGCTCTCACTATCCAAATCCACGTGCACCGCGTAAAGCTCCGCGTCCATCCGCCGCGCCATGCGTGCCGCCCTAGCCACCAAATACTGCGCCTTCGGATTTTCGCTTATGCACACTGCCAGCCGCTCGCGCACCGCCCACGCTTCCTGTATATCCTTCTCCACCATGTACGATTCCAGGCTGCGATCCACCTGTTCCGCCACCTGCCGTAGCGCCAGTTCCCGCAACGCGATCAAATTCCCGCGCCGGAAAAAATTCTTCAGCGCCTGCTCCACTTTTTCTTTTCCGTAAACATCTCCGCGCCTCATGCGGTTCTGCAGCGCTTCCGGCGTCAAGTCCACCATTACGGTTTCATCGGACACCTGCAGCACCCAGTCCGGCACCGTCTCGCGCACCGCCACTCCGGTAATTGCGCGCACCGTCGGCGCGATGCTTTCGATGTGCTGGATGTTCACCGTCGAGATCACATCAATGTTCGCATCCAACAATTCCAGCACGTCCTCGTACCGCTTGCGATGCCGGCAACCCGGAATATTCGTGTGCGCCAGTTCGTCCACCAGCACCACCCGCGGTTTCCGCGCCAGAATCCCGTCGAGATCCAGCTCTGCGAAGAGCGTGCCCTTGTAATCAATCATTCGCCGCGGAACGGTCTCCAGTTGCGCGGCAAGTTCCGCGATGCCTTTTCGTCCGTGCGTTTCCACCACGCCGATCACCACGTCTTCGCCGCGGCTGTGCCGCCGGATCGCCTCGCTCAGCATGCTGAACGTCTTGCCCACGCCCGGCGCATATCCCAGAAATAGTTTCAGCGCGCCTTTTGTTTTTTCGGCCGGGTTCGCCGCGGCCAGCCACTGTTCGGGGGTCTTTGGCATCGGTGTATTCTCTTCTACGAACGCTGTGAAAGCTACGTTAGAATGGCAGCGTGCGCGTGCACTGGTTCACTCGATTCCTGCGATTTCTGGCTGCTTTCGCTCTGGTGCTGGGTATTGCTCTTGTCTACCGCCACATTCTCATCGTCAATCCCACCACTGTAGCGCTGAGTTTTCTGCTCGCCATTCTAGCTGTTTCCACCGTATGGGGCATCGCCGTTTCGGTTTTCATGTCCGTAGTGGCAATGCTCGCGTTCAACTATTATTTCCTGCCGCCAGTCGGCCGATTCACGGTCGCCGACCCGCAAAATTGGGTCGCGCTCTTCGCTTTTCTGGTGGTCTCCGTGCTGGCCAGCCATCTTTCCACTCGCGCCCGCCAGAAAGCCGAAGACGCCTCGCAACGCCGCCGTGAAATCGAAAAACTCTATTCCTTCAGCCAGGGCCTGCTCGAATCCGGCAACGTAATCCAATTGCTCAACCGCATCCCCTCGCAGATCGTGGATATCTTCGAAGTCGGCGCCGCCGCCCTCCTCCTGGCCGAAAAACAAAAAATCTATCGCTCCGGCCCGGTCGTTGCTAAGCTTGATCTTGAAAGCCTGAATGCCATCGTTCTCCGCGAAGAGCCCGTGATAGACGTCCCGAATAGTCTCTGCTTCGTCCCGGTTCGTCTCGGCGGACGCTCCATCGGCAGCCTGGGTATTTCCGGCACGATGCTCTCGCGCCAGACTCTGGAAGCCATCGGCACGCTCGTCGCCGTCGCCATCGAACGCGCCCGCGCCATCGAGCAGCTCGGCCTCACCGAAGCCGCCCGCGAAGGCGAGCGCTTGCGCACCGCGCTGCTTGATTCCGTCACCCACGCGCTGCGCACCCCGCTCACTTCCATCAAAGCGTCCGTTACGAACTTGCTCTCGAACTCCAGCGTCACCGATCGCCAGCGCCAGGAACTTCTCACCATCATCAACGAAGAAGCCGATCGTTTGAATCGCCTCGTCGGCGAAGCCGGCGAAATGGCGCGCCTGGACGCCGGCGAAGTCGAACTCGAACTTGAACCGCGGCCCATCGAAGACGTTATTGCCGCCGCCATCGAGCAAATGTCAGTTCGCGCTCGGAGATCGCGTCGTGAACGTGAACGTACAACCCGGCCTGCCTCGCGTCCGCGTGGATATTTCTCGCGCCCGCGAAGCTCTGGTCCATCTGCTTGAAAACGCCAATCAATATTCGCCCGCTGCTCAGCCCATCACCATCACCGCGGAGCTCGCCGGTGATTTCGTCGTCACCAGCGTCGCCGATCGTGGTGCCGGCATTGACGACCTCGAGCAAAGCCTCATCTTCGAGAAATTTTATCGCGGTAAGGATCAGCGCTACCTGGTGCAGGGCACGGGCATGGGCCTGCCCATCGCCAAAGCCATCATCGAAGCGCATGGCGGCACCATGAGCCTCACCAGCCAGCGCGGCCAAGGCTCCGTTTTTTCCTTCACGCTGCCCACCGAACGCGGCCGGACCAGAGACTGATGAACGCCGCCACCATTCTCGTTGTGGATGATGAACCGCAGATCCGCCGCGTCATGCTCACCACGCTCGCGTCGCAGGGCTATTCCGTCGTCGAAGTGCGCAGCGGCGAAGAAGCGCTCGAAAAAGTTCGCGGCATGAGCGCCCGATTTAATTCTTCTCGACGTGAATTTGCCGGGGATTTCCGGCCTCGAAACCTGCCGCGAAATTCGCGCCACCTGCGACGTCCCCATCATCATGCTCACCGTGCGCAATACCGAACGCGACAAAGTGCAGGCTCTCGACGCCGGCGCCGACGATTACGTCGTCAAACCTTTCGGCGTCGAAGAGCTGATGGCGCGCATTCGTGCCGCGCTGCGCCGTGCCGCGCCGGGAGACGCCACTCCTCCATTCGCATCCGAGGATCTGAAGATTGACTTCGAAAAGCGCACCGTGATGGTGCAGGAAAAGCCCGTCCGCCTCACGCCGAAGGAATTTGAACTGCTGCGCCAGCTCGTCTCGAATTCCGGCAAGGCGCAGGCGCACCGCCGCCTCCTGCAAGCTGTCTGGGGACCCGACTACGGAGAAGAAACCGAATACTTGCGCGTCTTCATCAATCAATTGCGTCGCAAAATCGAGCCCGACCCGCGCCATCCGCGTTACATCCACACCGAACCCTGGATCGGCTATCGCTTCGACCCACCCAAACCAAAATCCCGCAGCCCACCGCACCGAAAAATAATTAGCCGCTTACGCCATCATTTCTGATGCAACGGATGCACCGCATCCAACTCCAGATTCAATTCCAGCACGTTCACGCGCGGCTCTCCGAGGAATCCCCACTGCCGCCCCTCCGTATGCTGCGCCACCAAAGCGCGCACATCCCCCTCACTCATCCCCCGTTCCCGCGCCACCCGCGTAATCTGAAATTCCGCCGACGCAGGCGAAATGTGCGGGTCCAATCCCGAGCCCGATGTAGTAACCAAATCCACAGGAATCCGCGCCCCCGGATTTTCCGCCTGCAAGCTTCTGCACGTCACCATTCACGCGCGTCATCAACGCCGAATTCGTCGGCCCCAAATTTGACGCTCCTCCACTGGACGCATCCGGATCGTATCCTGCAGCCCCCGCAGCCGAAGGCCGCGAATGAAAATATCCCGCTGAAGTAAACGGCTGCCCAATCAGGCTCGATCCCACCATTTCCGCCGCCCAGGTGAATGATTTCTCCATTCGCCTGCCGCGGAAAAGCCCATTGCGCCAGCACAGTCACCGCCAGCGGATACAAAATCCCCAGCAGCACAGTCGTCGCCAGCGTCATCCAAATCGAAATCAGCAAGTTCTTTTTCATCACCGAATCACCCCTAAGCCAATCCCACGTGCGTGATAATCACATCAATTATTTTGATCCCGATGAACGGCGCGATAATTCCGCCCAGCCCGTACACCAGTAAATTCCGCCGCAGCAAAGCCTCCGCGCCCAGCGGCCGGTATTTCACGCCGCGCAAAGCCAGCGGCACCAGCGCAATAATAATCAGCGCATTGAAAATCACCGCCGAAAGAATCGCCGACTGCGGATTCTTCAGACCCATCACGTTCAATACTTCCAGCTCCGGAAACGCCGCCGCAAACATCGCCGGAATAATCGCGAAATATTTCGCCACGTCGTTCGCCACCGAAAATGTCGTCAACGCCCCGCGCGTAATCAGCAGTTGTTTCCCAATCTCCACAATCTCGATCAGTTTCGTCGGATTCGAATCCAGATCCACCATGTTTCCGGCTTCTTTCGCGGCCTGCGTGCCGGCATTCATCGCCAGCCCACGTCCGCCTGCGCCAACGCCGGCGCGTCATTCGTGCCGTCGCCGGTCATCGCCACCAATTTTCCCTTGGCTTGCTCGCGGCGAATCAACGCCAACTTGTCTTCCGGCTTCGCCTCCGCCAGAAAATCATCCACGCCCGCCTCGCGCGCAATCGCCGCCGCCGTCAATGGGTTGTCGCCCGTAATCATCACCGTGCGAATTCCCATCACGCGCAAATGTTCGAACCGCTCGCGCATGCCGCCCTTCACAATATCCTTCAAATGGATCACGCCCAGCGCCCGCGCATCCTCCGCCACTAGCAGCGGCGTCCCGCCGGAATTCGAAATGCGGTCCACCGCCTCCATCGTTTCCTGCGGCACCGTCCCGCCAGCCTCCTTGATATATTTCACAATCGCATCTCGCGCGCCCTTGCGAATTTTGCGCCCGTCCATATCCACGCCAGACATGCGTGTCACCGCCGAAAACGGAATGAACGTCGCCGCCACCGATCCCAGCTCCCGCCCGCGCAACCCGTACTTATCTTTCGCCAGCACCACGATCGAACGCCCCTCCGGCGTCTCATCCGCCAGCGAAGCCAGTTGCGCCGCATCGGCCAATTCGCTCTCGCTCACGCCCGGCGCCGGAATAAATTCCGTCGCAAACCGATTCCCCAAAGTAATCGTCCCCGTCTTATCCAGCAGCAAAGTATCCACGTCCCCGGCCGCTTCCACCGCCCGGCCCGACATCGCCAGCACATTCTTCTGCAGCACGCGATCCATCCCCGCAATCCCAATCGCCGAAAGCAATCCGCCAATCGTCGTCGGGATCAGGCACACCAGCAACGCCACCAGCACAAACACCGACTGCGGCGCCCCCGAATAAATCGCCATCGGCTGCAACGAAACCACCGCCAGCAAAAATATAATCGTCAATCCCGCCAGCAAAATATTCAGCGCAATTTCGTTCGGCGTCTTCTGCCGCGAAGCGCCCTCCACCAGCTTGATCATCCGGTCCAAAAATGTTTCGCCCGGATTCGAAGTGATGCGCACCTTGATTTCATCGGAAAGCACGCGCGTTCCGCCCGTCACCGCCGACCGGTCGCCGCCGCATTCCCGAATCACCGGCGCCGATTCCCCGGTAATCGCGGATTCATCCACGGAAGCGACGCCCTCGATCACTTCACCATCACCGGGAACGAATTCCCCCGCCGTAACCATCACCAAATCGCCTGCCCGCAATTGCGATCCCGGCACCGATTCGATGCTGCCATCCTGTTTCAGCCTGCGTGCCATGGTATCTGCGCGCGATTTGCGCAACGCCTCTGCCTGCGCCTTCCCGCGCCCTTCCGCCATCGCCTCCGCGAAATTCGCAAACAGCACCGTGAACCACAGCCACAAAGTGATCTGCAGCGAGAACCCGAACCCGTGCGTGTGTTGCACCACTCCACGCACCAAATCAATGGACGTAAGCAGCCGCGCCCACTTCCACCACAAACATCACCGGATTCTTCACCAGCGTCCGCGGGTGCAGCTTCACAAACGAATCCCACACCGCCTGCGCCACAATTTCCTGTCCCCAGCGCGATTTCTCTTTGCTGCTCGTTTTAGTAGCCATGTGTCCTTAAAACACCTTTCCCGCATGCATCATCAAATGTTCCAGAATCGGTCCCAGGCTCAGCGCCGGGAAAAATGTCAGCGCGCTCACGATCAGAACCACGGAAACCAGCAGCACCGTGAATAGCGGCGTCGTCACAGGAAACGTTCCGGCCGATTCCGGCACGATATTTCTTTTTCGCCAGACTTCCCGCAATCGCCAGAATCGGAAGCACAGTGAAAAATCTCCCGAACAAAGTCGCGAACCCGATCGTCATGTTGTACCAGAGCGTGTTCCCGTTAAATCCGCCGAACGCCGAACCGTTATTTCCCGTGGCCGAAGTGTATGCATACAGAATCTGCGAAAGCCCGTGCGGCCCCGGATTCGAAATCGAAGGCGTCCCAAACGATTTCGCGACCACGGAAATCGCCGTGAACGTCAGAATCACCAGCGGGAAAATCAGCACCGAAAGCATCGCCATCTTCACGTCATAAGCTTCGATCTTTTTCCCCAGATATTCCGGCGTCCTTCCCACCATCAGCCCCGCGATAAACACGGAAAGAATCACGAACACGATCATTCCGTAGAGTCCCGAGCCCACGCCGCCGAACACCACTTCACCTAGCATAATGTTGATCAGCGGAATCATCCCGCCCAGCGGCGTGAACGAATCGTGCATCCCATTCACCGCGCCGCAGCTCGCATCGGTCGTGACCGTCGCAAACAGCGCGGAATTCGCGATTCCGAACCGCACTTCTTTCCCTTCCATATTGCCGCCCGATTGCGTCGCGCTCACATGTTGGTCCACGCCATGCAACAAAGGATTTCCCCGCGCTTCCGCCCTGTACGCCGAAACCACGCCTGCAAGAAAAAGCGCAGCCATCGCGCCCCACACCGCCCAGCCGTGCCGCTGCGAACCGGTCATGCGCCCCAGCGTGTAAGTCAGTCCCGAGGGAATCGCAAAAATCAGCACCATCTGCAGGAAATTCGTCAAAGGCGTGGGATTTTCGAAAGGATGCGCGCTGTTGGCATTGAAAAATCCGCCGCCGTTGGTGCCGTACATCTTGATGGCTTCCTGCGAAGCCACCGGCCCCTGCGGGATCACTTGTTCGTTCACCTGCTGCGTGGTCGTCTTGCCGTCGCGCCCGTGGTTGTCACTGTTTGCGCATCCACCAGCTGCGCCGTCGTGTAGGGCTTCAGATTTTGAATCGCGCCCTGCGAAACGAAAAACAGCGCGACCACCAAGCACACCGGCAGCAGCACCCACAGAATCGTCCGCGTCAGGTCCACCCAGAAATTTCCAATGGTCTCTTGCTCTCGCCGCGCGATTCCGCGAATCACCGCGATCGCCAGCGCAATTCCCACCGCCGCCGACAAAAAATTGTGATACGCCAGTCCCGCCATCTGCGTGAAATAAGCTCATCGTCGACTTCGCGGGAATAAGCCTGCCAGTTCGTATTCGTGGTGAACGAAGCCGCCGTGTTGAACGCCAGATCCGCCGGCACTGCCCACGAGGTTCTGCGGATTCCACGGCAGCCAATGCTGCACGCGCTCGATCACATACAGCAGCATCATCGAGACGCCGCTGAACAGCAGCATGGCGATGGCATATTCCGTCCAGCGCATTTCCTGCTTTTCGTCCACGCCCGTCAGCGATACAGCAGTCGCTCGAATGGCCGCAGCAACGGGTCCAGAAACGTCTTCTCGCGCGCTGAACACTCGCGCCATGAAAAGCCCCATCGGCTTCGTGATCGCGAACATCACCAGCAAGAACAAAAATATTTGCAACCAGCCATTCGCCGTCATCGTCAGAACCTCTCCGGCCAGAGCAAGGCCGCCAGCAAATAACCCAGAATCAAAACGCAAATCACCAGCAGAACAATGTTGCCCAGCATGTTTTCGATCCCCCTACTTCAACCGTTCGCACCCGCGCACATACGCGAGCGCGACCGCAAAAAAACAGATCGTCACCACCACGAACACAATGTCCTGCATGAACGAAACCTCCGCAAAAACAGCGGCGGCGATTTCCGCCGCGCTTAGAACTTCACCATGATCGACATATCAATAAACGATTCATCCTTTCGCAGATCCGGGAACCACACGCTGGAATTCTGCGGCGCGCTGCCACAGAACGTCGTCGCAGGCCCCAGCGCCGTTTCTCCGGACGAAACGCCGTTATTGCAAACGAAATCCGTCGGCGAACCGTTGTTTCCGCCCGGAGGCGTAATGCCGCCGCGGCCAGTCCAGTACGGCACGTTCGCGTGGCGGTAGTCGTACTCCCAACGGAACGTAATGTATTGCTTGGGCATGTAGTCAAACGTGATGGAAGAGTCCCACGCCTTAAACGGATCTCCCGGATTCTCCGTGAAGTACGGAGAATTCGTGGCCGCCGTAATCGCGCTCTCGCCATTGATCGGCGGCAGCAGCACCAGGTAGCGTCCCGGATTGTTGATCTTCCCGCCGCCCAGCGTCACGCCGAACAAGTCGTGATGGAACCAGAAACGGTTGTAGAGCATGAACCCCAGAAAACTTTGCTTGGGTCCGCCCGCTTTATTGCCGTAGCAACTCACTCCGCCGCCGTACTCGCAACCGATATCGCCAGTCAGCGAGAACGCCATCTTGTCCAGCGGCTGGTACGGTTTGTCGAAATACTTAACCTCAATGCTGTTGTCGCTGTGGATGCGCTTGCGGTGCGGCACAAAAAGATCATCCTGGCCAATGCCGTAGTTATTGGAGATGACGTTCATCCAGGGCGTCGGAGTCCATTTGATTTGGCCCCCGATCCCCGGCGTGTGATTGGCCGAACCGTACGCTTGCCATCCGTTGATGAACCACGGCTCAATCTTCAAATGCGCGGTGGGGAAAATCTGCACGCGCACGCCGTTGAAAAACCACGGCGTGTTCGAGGAAACATACGACGGTTGATAGGCCCAATTGTCGAAATTGTAGTAACTGAACAGGCCGATATAAGACATGAAAATTCCCGCGTCCACATTGATCCCGTGCATCACGTCGAAGTGGTATCCACCGTAGGCTTCCGAGATGTAGCGGTACGCATCGGCGAGGTCCCATTGCCCGTGCCCTGGGCTCGGGTCGTTTCGCGGGGTCGTCGTGGAATACATGCCGAACTGCGTCATCAGCCGCGCGCGCACGTTGTCATAGTGGAAATCGCCGCCCACGCCAAGCTGCGTCAGTTGCACTTCTTGCGACCGGAAGAGTTCGCTCGACCCGCCCATCGAATGGTCCGTCGGACGGTTGAAGTCGAAGACGTAGACCGTGTCCGCCCGAATTTCTGGCGTGAAGAATTTCGTGTCCCAGAATGTTTCCTTGGTGCGCGGGTTGCCGTTCAGCCACGTCCAATCCGCATCTGAGAAAGGCTCGATTTTGGCCGGCGGGACCTCGGTTGCGGCCTTGGTCCAGCTGGCCGACTCAGGTGTCGTAGCCGCGGTCGCGGGCGCTGCAGGAGCCGTGACTACCTGCGGAACCGGTATGGACATTTTTGCGCTCGTCGCCGGCGTTGTCGGCCGCTCCGGCGCCTTGGCGTTTTTCAGCTCCGCTTCCAGTTCGTCGATGCGTTTCCGCATCGCATCCAATTCCTTGGCGATTGCGGCGGGTATCTGTTGGTCAGCGCCGCTGGTTTGCTGGTTAGCTGTGTCGCCGCTGCTTTGCGCGAAGCAAGGAAATTGCCCCAGCGCAAGAACCAGAATGCCAAAAACGATCTTGGTCCTGTACCTGATCAAACGCTTCAACATGGAAGTCATCTCCTGTTCTCGCTTTCGTCCTGCGTTTTCTGATTTGCAGAATTTGCGCGCCGCTCCTCGCGCGGCGTTGCTAGTGGCGTTACGATTTGTCCGGAAGAAATCACCGGAAATCCCAACGGCGCTTCACGCCTTCGCCTCTCGCGCCGTTCTTCCTGCCAGAATTGCGCCAGCACATGCAAGAAAAACACGCATGCCGTCGCCACCACCAAAAATGCAAGCACTACCATAAAACTCATCCTTCAACGCGCCTGCCCCTTCCACTGCTGAGCATGTGGTCGAAGCGCGGCTGCGAATGCCGCTCTGTCGGAGGCCGCCAGGCGCACAGCTGTCCTGGCCGTCCGCACGCATCCGTTTGATGTTGCTGACGGTGGAAAGTTTTACGTTACTCGCGTTGTGTCAGGAATCTGTAAGCGAGGTATAAGGATTTCGTAAGGATTTGCGGCAGGAAACGCTGTCCCGAAGCACTTTAGGCGGCTAGCGACGCCGTTTCGAGGCGATCTTTGCGCCTCTGCAATACCGCGGCGATTGCGACTGCCCCCAGCAAGAGCTCCACCGGATCAATCGGGTGTCTGTACCGCAGCGAAGTGTGCGTCAGGTAGTAAACCACGGGATACACAATCGGACATGCCGCCAGTGGAAACGCGTACAAATTCCGCGACCGCACCATCGCCAAAATCCCGCACAACGCTCCGATCGCCGCGAGCGTATTAGTGACCAACACCAATCGCACCAGCGGCTCGTCAGCGTCGCGGAAACCCTCGATAGGCTTTTCCAGTCCAATCCAGGTCGCCACAAAGCGCCGCCCGAAAAGAATGATTTCCAACCCTGGATGCGTCTTGATGAAAGCAGTCGCCCTCCGCCACTTGTCCTGCATGAAGGCCATCTCGCCCATATGAATGTAATTGCGAATTTCCGCCCTCTCCGGATTCGCCGCCGGCACAACCTGCGATTGTTCGTCGAATTGTTCGTTGTTTCCCAGCCACAATTCAAAAGCGAAGTTGGAGCGCAGCGGAATGAATCTGTGGAACGTCAAATAATTCCGTACCGTCCACGGCACGCAGCACAGCATCGCAATTCCGCATGCCAGCAGCGGACGGCTCAGGCGTAGATTTCTTTGTTTCCACGCGCGATACGCCGCCCAACCCAGCAGCACTGGCAACACAATGCCCAGTGTGGGATTTGTCATCAATGCGAATCCCCACAACAATCCATATCCGCACCAACCGCGCACGCCCTGCGGTTCCGCGAGTTCAAGCGTCGCCCACAATATCGTCGCCATCAGCAACACTGCCAGCGAGGTATCCCACACCCATTCGTAAGGAATAACCACCGCGTTGGGAAAAATCGCCCACAGCCACGCCGCTCCGGCGCCCACCGCCAAACCGCCCACGCGTTTGCCGGCATAAAATATTGGCACGCAAGCCGCAGCGGAAAATAAAATGTTCAAAAATACAATCGCGAAAAACGAGTGCGGCGTGTGAATCCCGAATACGCGAAACACTGCGGCGACAAGCACTGGATAAACCGGGGTCAACCACGCCGTCGGCCCGGTCTCCTGCCAATACGGCGAGCTGAATCCATGCCCCGCCGCGAGTGAATACGCGATGTTTCCGGTCTCATTCAGGAACGGCACCAAGCCAACGAGATCGGCGCGCATTTTGTGTTCCTGATTCCACGCGAACGTCACCCGCGCTCCCAGCGCAATCACTACGATTAGCGCCAAAGACGTCGTGGCCTTCCACAATCGCGATTTCATGCCAGGCGTTCCACTCCTCGCGCGCCGTTCAGTCTATCCCGGATGCAGCCCTCACGGCGTGATGACGATTCCGACGGCCCTTTTCCAGGTGTTTCAGGCCTCCTCCTCATCCGCGCGCGCCGGTGCCGGCGATTTTCTGCCTGCCTCTTCCAGTCACGTTCGTGCATCTGATAACGTAGAAGTGTTGCGGCGAATCGCGATCTTTTTTCTCGCGCTCGTTGAGGAGTTCGCTGACGAATGTCTGACCCACACAAAGTCGTGATCCTCGGCGGCGGCTTCGGCGGGCTCACTGCCGCGCAAACTCTGAAAAACGCGCCGGTGCAAGTAACGCTCGTGGACCGCTGCAACTATCATCTTTTCCAGCCGCTGCTTTACCAGGTGGCGACCGGCTCGCTTTCCCCCGCGAATGTCGCCGGCCCGCTGCGCCAGGTTCTGCGCAAACAAAAGAACACGCAAGTGCTGCTGGGTGAAGCCGTCCACATTGATCCAGCGAAGCGCCGCGTGATTCTCAGCGACGGCGCGTTGGACTACGACACGCTGATCGTCGCCACCGGCGCGACGCATCAATATTTTGGCCACGACGAATGGGAGCAATTTGCGCCGGGACTTAAAAATCTCGACGACGCCACGGCCATGCGCGGCCGCATCCTGCTCGCATTCGAAGCCGCCGAGCGCGAACGCGATCCTGAGAAGCTGCGCGCGTGGATGACGTTCGTCATCGTGGGCGCGGGTCCCACGGGGGCGGAACTCGCCGGCGCGCTCGGAGAAATCGCGCACGACACGCTGCGCCACGATTTCCGCGCGATCGATCCGTCGCAAACTCGCATCATCTTGGTGGAAGGCACGGACCGCGCGCTGCCATCGTATCCGCCGAAACTCTCCGAAGCTGCGCGAAAAATGCTGGTGCGCCTCGGCGTGACAGTCAGAACCGGAGCGATGGTCACGGACATTCGCGCGGACGGCGTCACCATTCGCGTTGGCGATCACGACGAAATCATTCCCACGCGCACGGTGCTGTGGGCCGCGGGCGTGCTGGCTTCGCCGCTCGGCGTGATTCTTTCGCAGGAAGCTGGCGCGAAACTGGATCGCGCGCAGCGCGTGATTGTCGAGCCAGACATGAGCATCGCAGGGCATCCGGAGATTTTCGTGATCGGCGATCTTTCCAATTACAGCCACCAGACCGGCCAGCCGCTTCCCGGCGTCGCGCAGCCTGCGATTCAGCAGGGCCATTACGTCGCGAAATTAATTCGCGCCCGTCTGCGCGGACAAAAACTTCCCGCGTTTCATTATTTTGACAAAGGAAATCTGGCGACCATCGGGCGCGGCGCGGCCGTCGCGGATTTAAATTGGCTGCGACTTTCAGGCTGGCCTGCTTGGCTGATTTGGGTTTTCGTGCACTTGCTTTACATCATTCAATTTCAAAATCGCGTGCTGGTGATGTTGCAATGGGCATGGCTATATTTGACTTTCAGCCGCTCCGCGCGGCTGATCACCGGAAAAAATCCGCTGCCGCTGGATTTGTGAATCACGCCGCCGAAGATTCGGCCGCACGCACCTGGCCCGCGCGAATCGCCTTCCGCAGCGCGGCGTGGTCCCGCTCGGTCTGGTCCGCATAGGTCACTGCAAATTCGCCGATCGCGTCGTCGAACGAGGCGTTCTTGCCCATGTAGCCGCCGATGCGCGCCGCGTCGCCCGTCCGCGCATGCGCACGCGCCAGAGTCCAACCGCAAATCTGCACGTACTCCAGCCATTCCGATTTAGTCATGCTTTCCAGATCGAATTTCATTTTCATGTCGCGCAGCTGGCGAAAATAATAATCGCGGCCGTCGTCGGCGCGCGTCCAGCCCAGAAACACGTCGCTGGCAGCCTGCAACATGCGCTGCCCGGTGACGACGCGCTCGCCATGATTTGGGTAACGGCTCTTGCCGGCATGAGCTTCCAGCACCGAAGGCAGCGCTTCTTTCAACTGCAGTACCATCGCGTCGTCTTTTCCGGCCATCAGCAGCGCCACATCGCAGCGCGTCCCCACACTGCCGACCCCTACTACTTTCCGCGCGATATCCACGATGCGATAGCGATCCAGAATCACGCGGCGTTCTTCGGGCAGCGTCAAGCGATAGCGGTGAAATAAAGCGCGGACGTGCTCGTCAATTCTGGCGATATCACGCGGATGATACACGAGGGGAGGGTGATCAATGATGCGCCGCTTGCCTTTCGAGACCTCGGTAATTTTCGGCAGGATGTATTCGGCCGTCTGCATCAGGGCGCTGAGTTCCACTCTTTTCCAATACTTTTTGTCGCGCGCGGTTTTCGCTTTCTCGATAAAAATGTCCACATCAATATGCGAATACCATGCCTCCAGGTAGGGCATGCGCGCGTATTCGCGCATATGCGTGCGATAGGAGGCCACCACGGCGCGCGCCGCATCGCCGCAACGCCGTTCCTTTATTCCTTTTTGCCGGCCTGCCAGCACGACGCTGGCAGCGAGGCGCTTGACGTCCCACTCCCACGGCGCGGGAAGAGTTTCGTCGAAATCGTTGATGTCAAAAACGAGTCGGCGCTCCGGCGATCCGTATCCGCCGAAATTCATCAGGTGGCAATCGCCGCAGGCCTGCACGCGAATTTTCGTCACAGGAGTCGCCGCCAGATCCCACGCCATCACCGCTGCGGCGCCGCGGAAAAATGCGAATGGGGACTGGCGCATGCGTCCATAGCGGATTGGCAACAGTTCGGGCAATCGGCCGCGATCGGAATCCTTCAGCAGCGTCACCGGCTCGGGGCGATCGGGCGACGGTGTCCACTTCGCGTGAGAATTCCGCGGCAGGCGTTCGCGCAAAGCTCTGCCCGCAGTCAGCAGCTCTTCGACGGTCGCGCCGAGCGAATCCTCGCGCGAATTGGCGTGCGCCTTGTTGATGCTCACGACCGTGGGGCGGGCGTCGCGGTTTTTTTGCGCTTCGGCATTTTTCATTAGCATTGCAATTCTGTACCAGAAAATACGCATAGGCAAGCGTGGTGATTTTGGACTGGGTGCGCGGGCGGTGGCCAAACAGCAAGAATTAGTGTCGATTAGAATTGAGCTCTGCTGTTTGTTTTCAGTGATTTGGGTTAGGTTTCTAATCGCCGCTGCGACGATTAGAATCTCCGTTGTTTTACGATCGAGTGGGCGGAAAGGCACGGGTTGTGATGTTTGCCGGCGTGAGGTTCGGAATACTTCGGCGGGAGCAGCAAGCTCGTTCGGTGGAGTGTGAGAGGGCGACGCTGGTGCGAATCTTCCGGGGTCGCGCGAACTTTGAAAAATTTCCATGTTTGTTTTTGAGTGCCAACAACGTTAGCACGCGCGCGGAGGAAGCACAGCTGTCGGTTCGGACAGAAGTGGAACAGCACTAGTACCCGCTGGCCTGAAAGCGAAAATGAGAAAAAAGGAAAATGGGAAATTAGGGCGGGCGCGCGGCCGGCAGAACTGAGGAGGTCTTGCCTCTGAGGCGCAGAGATTCGCGGAAAAGAACACGCTGGTAGGAGTGGCGTCGGTGATTCGGCGCTTAAACCTCCACGCTTCAAAAATCGGTGGGTGGGGCACCGGCGCGCGAATTGTGGCGCGCGTCGAACGGAAAATGATCGACAAGCGCAACGATGAGCCACACGCCGCCGGATATTCACACGCCCTCTACGCACGCTTAGTAAATATGATTGACACGTTACCAGGTGGGAGCTAACTTAAGCGCACCTTACACTGAAGTGAACCCGACGGATGTGCGTTTTGGGAGAAGAGAGTGCAATCTGACCTTGCGCAGAAGTACTGGGAAGTTGGGAACGCGATTGTAGCGTTTTCGGTTCTGCAGATGCTCGCCTTCCTGTATTCGCTTGGCACACGAGCCTTTCGCGAGCAGATCGCCAAGGTATTTTGGTTAGTGGTGGGTGCGATAGCGGTGAGTGCGATTGCGTACATGGTGGGTGTTGAATTTTGCTTCCGCGCTGAAATGACACTACGACAGGAGATGGCGCTCACAGATTCCGCTGCCACGGTTCTCAGGCTCACCAGGTGGGCTCGGCTCGGAATCATTGGAATTTATTCTCTCTTTGGAATAGGCGTACTCTTGTTCGGAAAGCGACATGCTGCGGGGCATGAAAATCCGAGGTGACAAATGGACGTAAAAAAATCAAATTGCGATCCCGCAACACCGCCGGAAGTAACTGTCAAAATGGAGCCGCGGAAACCGGAAGCGGACTCTACTTTGGGCATCGCGGTGGCCAAAATCGTTCCGCAGTCGGCGCCGACTCTCCGTAATTGGCGACTCGATATCGCACGGATTTCAGAGCGGCGCTATCTACAACACTGACATCTCGTACGCCGCGATCATCGCTTGGGAAATGGGATGGCTTGCGTCTTTTCGATTTCCAACCTACCAGGGTTTCGGCGGCCTGCCCCTCAACCTAGAGTTCTTAGCGCGCGATTTGGAAATGAAATTCGGCAGCGCTCTTCCAATATGGGAGTTACCGCTGGCTGCTTTTGCCGTCCGAGACCACCTGGCCCAGGCCGAGCATTGGTGGGAGCATGGCGCAGGCTCGGTCGAGCCCAACTTCAAACACATTATGGACAATCTGAGGGTTTACGGCTGGGACTTGCGTGATGCTTTGTCCTTCGCAGCGGAGGTTGCAAGAAAGCGCATTCAGGCTCCGAAGGACAGCCACTTCCTGCCAACGATATCGAACGCCAACGAGAGAGCAGCGCTCCGCGTTCTCCCGAATGACCCAGCTCGGAGCACGCTCAGTACGCTGGATGCCGCGGTAGAGTTAACCAAAGATGGAGGGAGGATTGGGACGCTGATCGTGATGCTGGGCGCAAACAACGCGCTTCGCGCCGTGACGGAATTGAAAGTATTGTGGAGTGAGGCTCCGGCGGAGCAGAACCTCGGTGCGAAAGATGCATTCACAATCTGGAATCCCGCGCACATTGAGACCGAATTAGCGCTGGTGGAAAACAAAGTAAAAGATATTAAAGCCGACCACGTAATCGGGGCGACCGTGCCTCACGTCACGATTGCGCCGGTAGCTCGAGGGGTCGGCAGAAAGGTCCGGCAAGGATCGCGATATTTTGCTTTTTTCACACGACCATGGATCAGCGATCATGATTTCGATCCATCGGAGGATCCACAGATCACGGACAACCAGGCACGAGCGATCGACAGCGCAATCGATCAATACTAATGACGCGATTAGCGACGTCGTCCACAAGGCTCGGTCAGCTGCCGCTCCGCGTGACGGGTATCTTTTCGACATGGCCGGGTTACTCGATCGATTGGCTTCGCGCCGATACATCAAGGACCCGGGCGCACGCCCCAGTTGGTGGACCCCATATCCATTGCCCCGGAGCTCACGGCGCTCAACCCTGTACCGGATTCTCGATTTTTTTCCGCCGGGACAAACGGACGGCTGGCCGGCGGCCTGTTCGCGTTGGATGGCGTCCACCCGACGACGCTCGGATACGGGCTCATCGCGCAGGAGCTGGTGGACATTATGGAAACCGCCGGAATGGAATTCTATTCGCCGAATGGAAAAACGAAACGGACATTTCCGCTACACGTTGATTTCGCACGCTTGATCGCCCTCGATAGCCTTATTTCGCACCCCCGGCTTCGATTGGTTCTGATCTCAAGCTAATCGGTTGGCTCAACGAAAAACTCGATTTTGTGAAGCGAATCATGCGATAAGCGTAGTGAGCTAGTCCAGGTGAACCGAGGCGCGGCAGGCTTCTGTTTCCAAGTCTCTTGCTGTTGAGCTGGGGTTTCCAGGCGAAGCCCAGACTACAACTGCGGAGACTTCGGTCTCGATTGAGCGGCGCGGCGGCGGGCTGCGCACCTTTGGCGCTTGCGATTTTTTGTACCGGTAACTGCGCTCGCGCGAGTTGAGTTGCTAAGCTTTCGAGCGGACCGTGGTTTGACGGACCATTTTCTGGGCTATGAATGCCAGTAGCTTGCGGTCATTTTCGCTGACCCGCTGCAGAAGCTTGCGGAAGGCGCTGAGGACCCGAGCGTCCTTGCCGGAGCTGCCCCAGGGGAGATCGTCGCCCTTCTTGCGCAAGGCGAAATCCGGAAGCTTTGGGGGCTGCTCTCCATCATAGAAGAGTTGATAGAGAGGAACTTCCAGCGCACGCGCCATTTTTTCCAGCGTTTCGACGGCCGGAACGGTGTGGCCGTTTTCGACGCGCGAGATATAGCAGCGGAGCAATCCGGTGCGCTTCTCGATATCCCCCTGCGATAGATTCTTTTGCTCCCGCAAAGTACGCAACCTTTCACCAATAATCATTTGAGACACCTTTTTGGCGTACTGCCCGCCGCCGAACATGTCGGTCAAGCGGAAGTCGCCGGCATTGAGGATGACGTGCGTTTCATTAATCAGGATTCAAGGAGTGCGGCCATCAAAGTTTACAGGGACACCACCTGAAGACATCGCCTCAGGAGACGAGTCACTTGTTCGACGGGCGCTTTTCCTTGCCAGCTCCAGCTGAAGAGCCTCCACGGTATCTTGCAGCACGCGAATTTCGCCTTCCTTTACGTCCTTAAGAACACAGTACATGCCCAACACGTCTTTTGTCGCGCTTTTCTGTTCGGCGCATGCCGCGGCGACCGTCAAGGTGGAAGCCGTGCCCACGGCCATAAAAGCACCGACGAAGAGTGGCAGGCCGGTGGCATTCTCAAAAGGCCCCAATCCATGCAGAGAACCCCACATCGCAAATCCACCCATGACCAGTGTTGCTCCGGCCGCTTCGAGCGGACAAAAGCGGAGGGCTGACCATACCAAGAAGGGAGCGCACAGAAACAGTAGCCCGTTTCCCGGTATCCAGGAGATCGGCTGATGTCCAAAATTCAGCACGCACATAATACTGAGACCTGCAATTAGAGCAGTAATTTCGAGCGGTTCCGCCAGACCGAAGAAACGGTGCTTATGCCCCAACAAGAGCACAAGAAACGGCGTGACAAAAAGTACGCCCAACATATCGCCAACCCACCACACGAACCAGAGCGAGGGGAGATCAGTGAGCTTGGCAAAACCACCCAGGCAGAGAAAGCTGACTCCCCAGATGGCGCCCAGCGCGGGGGCCAGCATTGCGCCAAAGAAAACAAAACGCAAAGCGTCAGGCGCTTTAAAGAAGGCGCTCTTGCCGTGGGCATATTTGTTGATGAGATAAGTTGCCAGGAGGGCCGTCAGAGTATTGCCAAGTGCCAGCGGCAATGAAAACAAAAATGACCCGGTGATGGCAACGCTGAGGAGAGCCGCCCCGAGATAGATGCCGGGCCACGCCCGGTGCCCTCGTAAAAGCAAAGCCGCCAGAGATATGCCCGCGGGAAGCCAAATCGCGGTGACGGAATGGTTCGGCGTAGCGGGCCGCAGACCGATTTTGCCTACGACGAAGTAGATGAACGCCACGAAGGCGATGGTCGCGAGATTGCCAGGCTCAAAGTAGGGGCCGAGCTTGCTACCAAGCGATCGTGGGAGCGTAGACAAGATATAGCTGGAATTTATAGCCTTGCGCAAACGATTCAATGCTTCCTCCGTACTTCATGCCGCGAGGGAATCATCGGCCTTGAATGGACTGTTTGACAAGACCGATCACCGACTTGAGTACTTAATTCTAAAATATTTCAATGTCAAGGGGATAGTGGTTGCGGCGTGGTTTTGCGGTTGCGGTAATTGGGAGATTGTTGTTTTGTTTGTCTTTTTGGTCGCGGGTGTCGCGTCTCAACCCCCACCTTTCAAAAACCGAAGGTTGGGGCATGCCCTCGGGGTGATGTCAATTTGCGTTCATTCAAATCACAAGGAGGCGGAGCGCAGGGGCAACGATCGTGTTTGACTTGTTCACCGTGGTTGACTGATGCGGTGCGAGTGGGTGATTGGCGTTGACTTCGCGCGCTGGTGAGTCAAAATAGAGATCCCTTCCAAAAGTGTTGCCCTTGCCTAAGACTGCCTCCTTCCGAGTCATGGGCCGACGCGGGGAGTTTTTCAGCTGGGGCTTGGGACTGAAAACACTTCCTGAATTCCCGAAATAAAAAAGAGGTGGAATCATGCACGTGCCTGCGCTCGCGATGGCCGGCGCTTACGATTATCGTCTGGTCGTGGTGTCGGTGCTGATTGCGATGATGGCATCGTATGCGGCGCTGGACCTGGCGGGAAGAGTGATGTCCGCGCGCGGTGTGGCGCGCACGTTTCGAAGCCGATCCGCGCGACTGAGTTGTTCGCTACGATTGAGCGGGTGCTTCGCAGCAGTCTGCAGGCAAGCATATCCACCGAAGCCGAGGCGCCACAGAAACTGACGCAGTGAGCGGCGGAAGGCGGCTGACACCGGCGTCGTGTTCGCGTGGCGAGAGACGCGCCGATCATGGAAGGACAAGCCCGCGGGCTTCGGCCATGACGGAGTGAAGGCCAAAGAGCCGGCGCTTTAATCTGCCCGAGTGGCTAAACTCACGGCCTACCAAGCTTTGCGCGCTGTTGCGCACGCTCGACAGGTTGGGTGGGTTACTCGGAGCGCAGGGCGTCCATCACATGTATGCGGGCGGCGCGGGCTGCTGGCAGCACGGATGCTACTACTGCTGCGGCTAGCAGGACCGCGGCTGAGGCTATTACTGGCACTGCGTCGGGCATGCGCATGTCCAAGACGTAGCTATTGGCGAGGCGCGCGAGGAGGTAGCCGAACACCGCGCCGGCCACGATGCCGACCGCGGCCATCAGGGCGCCTTGGGCGATCACGCTCGTGAGCAGATTGCGCGGTTGCGCGCCTAGCGCCAGGCGAATGCCGAACTCGCGCGTCCTGCCGCTGACTGAAAAAACCAGCACGCCTGCTACGCCAATCACAGCAATTGCCAGAGCCACCGCAGCGAAGCCGCCGAAGACTAGCGCGTTCAGACGATCGGGGGTGAGGACTTCGGCGCGGACGTCGTCGAGCGTGGCGGCTTTTTCTACCGGCTGATCTACCGACAAGTCACGAATGATGCGCGTGATGGGCTTTACCAGTGCGTAGGGATCGGTGTGGGTGTGGACGAAGAGGCGGCCGCCTCCGATTTCCTGATCGAGCGGATGATAGACGGTGAGAGCGGCGCCGGGGACTACGTTTTCATCGTCCACATCTGCGGAGATGCCGACGATGCGGCGCGGCCCGGTGCCAACGTCAATAAATTGCATCACTGGATCGGTCCACATGATGTGCTGGTTGAGCGCGTCGCTGGTGGGGAACATGCGGAGCGCGACGCTCTGGCTGACGATGACGACTTTCTCGCTGTCCTTGCGATCGGAATCGTTGAAGTCGCGGCCTTCGATGATGGGGACGCCTAGCGCGGCGAAAAATCCAGGCGATATGGTGCGGAATTGCGCGTGGGGATCTTCTTCACCGTTGGCGCGCACGTGGCCTTCGGCGGAGAACTGGAAGCCGGGGCCAAAGATGCCTTTGTCGCGCCAGGGTACGGCGGTGCCGACTGCGACGCGATCCACCCCCGGAAGAGCGGCGATCTGACGCATGGATTCTTTGTAGAAACCGAGGATCTGATCGGGAGTGCGGCCGTAGGAAACGACGGGAACGTTCAAGGCGAGAACATTGTGCGTGTCGAAACCAGTATGGACGGTTTGCAGAGCGAGGAGTGTCTTGAGCAACATCCCGGCGCCGGCGAGCAGCATGAAGCAGGCGGCGATCTGCGTGACGGCGAAGACGCGCAGGCGGCGGCCGGTGCTGCCGGTGATGCGCACGCCGCCGCTGGCGAGGCTCAATCCGTTGGAAGATTCCGCCGAGGGCAGGCGCGGGACGAATGCGAGGAGCACCGCGGCCACGACTGCGAGCAGCGCGCCGACCCAGAGCATGCTGGAGTCCACGGTAAGGTCGAGCGCGCGGACGGAAAAGCGCGAAGCGTAACGCGCGAGGATAGCGACCATGGGCCGCGCGATCAATATGCCGAGTGCAGCGCCGGCGCCGCAAAGCAGGAGGCTATCCATGAGCAGCGTCCTGCGCAGCGAAGCGGTGCTGGCGCCGAGAGCGGCGCGGATGGAGAGCTCACCTTCGCGGCGAACGGTGCGCGCGAGAATCAGATTGGCGGCGTTGGAGCAGGCGATGACGAAGACGAGTATTGATGCTGCGAGCAGAACCCACAGTACGGTCTTGGCGCGCGCGGTGATTTGTTCGCGCAGAAATACGGCGCTGATTTGGAAGTTCTCGCCGTGCGGATAGGCTTCGGGATGTTGGGCGACCATCGAGCCGTAAACGGTGCGCAGCTCGGCACGCGCTTGGTTGATATCCGCGCCGGGGGCCAGGCGGCCGAAAAGTTCGGTCATGCGATGGACGCGACCCGTGACCATGGTGGCCGACAGATGGTGCGGGCTGGTGACGATGTTGGCGATGAGTTCGGTTTCGGCAGGGTACGGGACAGAAGGTTCGAGAACGCCGACGATGGTGGCAGTGCGCGCGCCGCTGGGATCGCCGGTGTCGAGTTTGAGAGTTTTGCCAAGCACGGAGGGATCACTATGGAGCGAATTGGTCCAAAAGCGATAGGTTAGGACGACGGCGCCGGCGGCGTTGGGACCGTCATCGTGGGCGTCGAGCAAGCGGCCGAGGACTGGACGCAATCCCATAACTTGGAAATAGGCGCCGTCCACAACGCCAGCACGAACTTCGCGCGGTTCGCCGAGGCCGACCATACTGAAGCCGATCTCGGAGAAGTCGCCGAACTGGCTGACGGTCTTGACGCGTGACTCTATATCCTGGATCTCGGGGACGGAGAAGGCTTCGTCTTCGACGCCGATGCCGGGGGCGCTCTGGCGAATGTAGATCAGGCGGTTCTCGTCGCGATTGACGAGCGGGCGGAGGAGTACACCGCGGACCACGCTGAAGATGGCGGCATTGGCGCCTATACCCAATGCGAGGGTGAGGATCACGGTGATCGCCAGACCCTTGGTGCGCGCCAGCGAGCGCAGCGCAACTTTCAAATCGCGGAGGAGTAGGTCTAGTGTGGGCATCGTCGTTTGACCTCCTGGCTATCCAGGATACAGAGGAGCGTCCTAGGGGCCTTTTGTACCACAATGAGAATGAAATCAAACACCACGGCCTTACGAACCGTAAGCTCCATGGCCTGGAGGCACGTATGGTTCCGTGGCTGATGTGCGTAAAGCTCGTTGTATCAATTGGTTGAGGCGGGAGGGCGTGCTGAGATGCTCGGTTTTGGGACAGGAGTGTCGTGGGGCGGACAGCAAGTGTACGTGAGTGCGGTGCGTCTTGCTCCAAAGCCTCGTCCGTCGGGCAAACTGCCGGGACTAGCTAGTTGTGCGGTGCAGGTTGTGCGTAATAACCCTGACGAGTGCGGGCGGTTAGCCCGGGCTTTGCGAGCATGAGCTCAAGGTGGTGATATTCGTCGGGGCGTTCGGCGGCGGCTGCGACGAAGGAAATCTCGTAATACGGGGCGGCATCCGCGATGCACTGCTGCAACAGAGCGGCGACATCGTTGTTGAAGTTGAGCGCGAGACCGCCGCTCTGGGTGGCGATAACTGGGAGACCCAGATCACCGGCTTCAATCTGACTGGGCTTGGTGACTCCTTTGACGAATTCCTGATAGAACGAAGCGCGGCTGACAGACTCGCTGTTGCCCAGCGGATCGACGCTGTAGAGGGTGACACGGGCCTCCCGGAGCTGGCTGGAAAGATTCACTATATGTCCGAACATCATTGTTTGCAATCTGGCATCGAGGTCCACGGTTGGACCGGAGAGGAGAGGCCATCCGGGAGATAGCCAAAGAATGAGCTTACGCCCCGGACGCTGACCCAAGCCTGCGACGAGCTGGGCCAGGGTCTTCAGGGAAAGCTGCCAGCGTTCGGTGGCCCCATTGAAGCCGGCGGAACGTCCGAGGTCACGGAGACCGATTTCAGTTTGATCGAGCTGAGTAGCGATCGCGTTTCCGTCGGTAGAAAAGCCACCGCCCAGGATCTGCGTGCCTTTGTCCCCGAAAACTGCGATGGCGAGACGGTAGGCGAGGCGACCACCCTCGGCGCGGAGGACCTTGTCTATGTTGACGCGTTCCCGAGCGATGGTCGGGGCGGTAACGTTGACCGCATCGATCACCAGAAGCACTTCAATAGGGGCCGCGCGGCCGGGGACGGCTTTGAAGGAGGTGATGGTCTGCGACGCTTTGTTGTCCAGCAGGGTGAAGTCTTGCTGCGTGAGATCGCCAACGGGCGGACCGGATTTTGGGGTGACGACGACGTCCAACAGGATTTTATTGGCGGCGGGCTGACCTGGCGGAGCGCTTTGTTGAGCTGGAGCCGCGGCGGAGCAAAGTAGAACCGCGGCAATTAAACAGCGGGCGCGTTTGTTGCTGAGCATAGGGTGTATTCCTCGCGATCAAGACCCGCGATTCGCCAAGACGTGCGCTCTCCCTGGTGACACAAGCTGCTGACGTTGCTGCTACGTGCTCAATTGCGAAATCGTTGTGCCGCGGGCCGGAGCACTGTACGATGCGCGAGCGACGGGCGCAAGTTGGAAATTATCGCTTGGCGTGTGAGTGATAAGATTCGGTGCGCAGCCGGGGCGCGGCGAGGATGACGATGCGCTGACCGGTTGTGTTGTGGGTAGAGCGTCGAGTGCAGTGCGCCTGGCGTAGTGCGGAGGAGTTTCTCGTGGCGTTCGATGTGTTCATCAGTTATGCGTCGAAAGATAAGATTGTGGCGGACGCGGTGTGCGCGCGGCTGGAGGCTGCGGGGATTCGCTGCTGGATCGCGCCGCGGGATATTGTGGCGGGCACGTCGTACGGCGAAGCGATTATTGACGCGATCCACGGCGCGAAGGTGATGGTGCTGGTGTTTTCCTCGAGCGCGAATGCTTCGGGACATATTCCGAAGGAAGTGGAACGCGCGGTGAGCAACGGAGTGGCGATTCTGCCGTTCAGGATTGAGGACGTGGCGCCGGGGAAATCGCTGGATTATTTCATCGGGTCTGTGCATTGGCTGGATGCGATGACGCCGCCGATGGAGCAGCATCTGGATCACCTGGCGGCGACGGTGCACAAGCTGATTCCTTCGAATGCGGGGGGAACGGCGACGGGCGGGTCGGCGGCAGGCTTTTCGGATGGCACGGTGATGTGGCAGCGCGGCGCGGCGGCTGCTGCAGTCGCCGGGGGTGCAGCAGCGAAGGAGACGCCGATGACGGGATCGAGTGCGACGCTGTCCGCGGGTGGTGGCGCGCGTGGCGCTGGATTATCGGCGAAAAAGATTTGGATTGGGGTGGCGGCGGCGGTGGTGCTGGCGGCGGTGGTGATGGGAATGACGCTGATGCACAGCGGAGGGAGCTCGGGAGGCGGGTCAACAGTTACGCCGGACGCCACGGATGCGACGAATCCTGCGGGCGGCGGAGATGCAGCGACCGATCCGAATGCTGGCGGAGCGAAAACTGTGACGGCGGCTCCGAAGAGCACGCCATCACCGAAATCGTCAGGCTCGAACGCAAATGCGGATCCGATCGTGGGTTGCTATCAATGGATCAACAATTCAGCTGTGGTGATTCGTGCCGACGGTACGATTGGCGCGGGGCCGTTCACGGGGCATTGGCGGCTGATGGACGCGCAGCGGCGGGCTTACACGTTTACCTGGCCCGTGATGATTGAGACGCTGACGGTTTCGCCTGACCAGCGATCGATGAGCGGAGGAAATCAGTACGGGTATCCGATTTCGGGCGGGCGTGTGACGGGGAGTGTGGGACTGGCGGGAACGTGGCACTGGACGAATGGATGGAACGTGGACGTGTCGCCGAACGGGACGTTCGTCAGTGGGTCGTATCGCGGGACGTGGCGGGCGGTGGATGCGTCGCGGGGATTATACGAGATGAATTGGCCGGCCCCGGTGGATAGCGTGGTGCTGTTGGGCGGAGGCACGCGGGTGGCGGGAGCGAATCAGTACGGCGTGGCGACCTCGGGAGTGAAGACGGGAGTGTGTGGAGGAAATTAGTTTCTTGCTAAACCGCACGGCGCGCGTGGTGAGGAGCAGTGATGAGCGTTTATGTGATTGCGGAATTGTGGATTCATGATCCGGCGCGGTACAGGCGATATGTGGAGCGGTTTATGGATGTGTTCAAGAAATATAAGGGAAGCGTGCTGGCGGCAGATGCGAGCCCGGTGGTGTTCGAAGGGTCTTGGGATGGAAATCGAATCGTGGTGCTTTCGTTTCCGGACGAGGCGTCGTTTCGGGATTGGGCAGAGTCGCCGGAGTATCAGGAGATTGCGGAGGACCGGAAGGCGGCGGCGAGGACTGTGATTGTGATGGTGCGTGGGCTCGGGGGGCGGGAGGATCAGACGAAGAAGTGACGAGTGAGGCGTTGCGGAGGTGCGAAAAGCCGGACGCGGCGCTTGCGACCGTTTGTTAGGAAATATTTCGGGTCGAACCAGGTGCGGAATTTTGCGAGGCGTGCGGCGGGGAGGCGCCAGCGTTCGTGTCGCATGCGGTCAGAGAGCCGCGAAGATGTGATAGCTCACGGTGCCGAGCAGGATTCCGATAGCGGAGCCGGCCAGGACGTCGCTGAGGAAGTGCATTCCCAGGATGATGCGCGAGGATGCGATGAGCAGCGCTACGGCTAGCAGGACGCCTTGAATGTGCGGGTAGAACAGGCCTAGTGAAAGCGCGATGGCGAAAGCGGTGATGGTATGGCCTGACGGGAAGGAGTATTTGTCGGGCGGAAGGATCAAGGACCAGCAGTGCGGCTCGATTTCGCAGGGGCGCTGACGCTTGCTGGTTTTTTTCAGGGCGCGAAAAAGAAAAATTCCTACGAACGCTGCGGAAGTGGCCGCGCCGATGGCGAGGAAACGCTGTTCGCCGCCGTAGACGAGCAGAATCAGGCCGAGCGAATACCACAGCCAGCCGTCGCCCATGCGCGTCATTAATATCATCAAGATGCGAAACCAGCGCGGGGCGCGCCAGCGGTGCACGCGGCGCATCAGGCGGTGGTCGTTCGACTGAATCTGGTTCCAGACAGCTTTGCCGACTGTCATACCCATTCCTCCGCCGCAGATTGCGGCACCGATATCCAGCGGGGATGTTTGCGGGTTTCAGGCGTGCCCAGAATTTCCGCGGCCCAGCGGCGGCCGAAAGCGCGTTCGTCGTGATAATTCCAATAAGTGATTACCGGGATCAGCACGGCCAGCGGTGAGAGCAGTGCGGTCCAGGATTTTTCGCGCATCATTTCGTAGGCGATTACGAAGACGTCGCGCGTGAGTTTGCTGAAGCTGCCGGATTCGCCGCCGACGCGGCCCATGCCCGCGCGCAGACCTTCGAAGAATTCTTCCTTATCGCGCGCGCCCGGAACTTCGGTGTAAGCGGTGCCGGCGGAGGGCAGCGCGTGCGCGTCACTGCCGCCGATAACGATTTTGTCCCATTGTTTGGCGAACTGTGCGGCGCGCTGGTTGGCGCTTTCGAGCATGTGGCTATTGCGCGTTTCGACGGCGGGAAAATATTCTTGGAACCAAGCGAAGTCCTCGCGCTCGCGGCGCCCGGTGACGCTGGAGAAAACGTGATTGATGCTGAAAAAGAGGCGGCGCTCGGTGAGGTACATGAGGAGCGCGACGATGTCGTTGCGGCGCTGTTGCAATTGTTGATGCTGGCGGTCGGTGATGTCGTACACGCCGATGTGCACTTCGGTGCCGCTGGGCATTTTGCAGGTTAGCTCTTCGCTGATGAAAAAATCGGGATGGTGGCGCAATTGTTCGGCACCTTCGACGGAATCGTGATCAGTGAGAGTGAACAGGTTCATGCCGCGGCGCTGCAGCAAGGAATAAACGGCGTGGGGATCGCTATAACTTTCGCGGCAAAACTTTCGGACAAAGGGGGTCGTACAGGCACCGGAGAAGTACGAGTGAACATGCAGGTCGCATCTCACGTGAATGAAAATAGCGGAGCTGTGTTACCCGCAGATGACATGTGTGCTAAAGTTCTGAAAATACAGATATTTAACTCTTTCGACACAGTCACACTCTTTTAACCATTCCGTAGCAGATCTCGGCATTGCGAATGCGAGACTCCGCGTTCATGCAACGAATCGAGTTTTGCTTTTTCGACGCCGGCGGCGGGCACCGTGCGGCAGCCACAGCCCTCCAGATGTCCATCGAGGCTCAACAATGTTCGTGGGATGTTCGCCTCCTCAACATACAAGAGTTGCTCGAGGAGCTGGATATCCTCAAGAAATACGCGGGGATACGCATCGAGGACTACTACAACTGGATGCTGCGCAGCGGATGGACTCTGGGCAGCGTTTATTTGATGAAAGTGTTGCAATTTGTGATTTGGTCGCGGCATGCGGCGATGGTGCGCGTGCTGGAGCGGCATTGGCGGGAGACTCAGCCGGGCATGGTTGTGTCATTCATTCCGCACTTCAACCGGGCGCTATATGAAAGTTTCGCGAATGCGTGTCCAGGACGGCCACTCGTTACAGTACTCACGGATATCGCCGATTATCCGCCGCATTTCTGGATCGAGCGGCAGAGGCAATATTTGGTGTGTGGGTCGGGGCGCGCGATGGAGCAGGCGCGCGAGCACGGGCACATGGACAACCGGATTTTTCGCGCTTCGGGAATGATTTTGCATCCGCGGTTTTATGAGGCACCGGTCGAAGAGCGCGTGGCGGGTCGGGCGCGATTGGGGTTGCGCGCGAACTTGCCTACGGCCGTTGTACTTTTTGGTGGCTATGGTTCGCAGGCGATGTTGGAGATTGCGGAGCGGCTGGATGATTCGAAGCTGGAGCTGCAATTGATATTTATTTGCGGGCGAAATGAAAAATTGGCTAGTGCGCTGCGGGCGGGGAAGTCGCGGTTGCCGCGGTTCGTCGAGGGATTTACGAAAGACGTGAACCGGTACATGCATCTGGCGGATTTTTTTATTGGCAAGCCGGGGCCGGGGAGCGTGAGTGAGGCCTTGGCGATGCATTTGCCGGTGATCGTGGCGCGCAATGCTTGGACTTTGCCGCAGGAACGTTATAACGCGGATTGGCTGCTGGAGAATGAAGTGGGGGTGGTGCTGCGGAGTTTTAGTGAGATCGTGCCGGCGGTGGGACGGATGATCGAGCCGGCGAATTTGGCGCGGTTTAGGGCGAATGCGGGCGGATTGAAGAACCAGGCGGTGTTTGAGATTCCGGGCATGCTGGAGCAGATTTTGGAGAGCAACGCGAGTGTGGCAGAAATAGTGGGGACCGCTAAGAGTTGAGCGCATACTTGCGCGGCGGCGGAGTTCGGAAATTCAGAGGCAAGTTCAACTACGCCCGCCTAAAAGGCAGGCGGCCGCTACAAATTCTGGAGCAATGGCAAAGGCGCCGGCCTGAAGGCCGCAGCTACAGAGTCAAAACGTGGGCCCGGGATCACTTTCCCGCACGGCTATAGCCGCGCCCTAGAAATATCCTCGAGGTATCTACAGAGTTTTTGCGGTAGCTGCCTTCAGTTGCTTAATTTTTGACGAAGCGCCGCGAAGTCTTTTTGGAGTTGGTCGTATTGGGATAGCAGGTCGTTGAGATGTTTGGTGGATTCTGCGAAGGCGGCGGAGACTGTTGCTGTGGGGGTGCTGTCGGCGCTGCCTACTGCTATGGCCAGGGAGGCCAGCGTGGCGTCCTCGCCGAGCAGGCCGCCGGGGGTGGCGGGCCAATGGGCTTCGGCGTTGCCTTGAATGGGCTTGGCGCGTTTGTCGAGGGCGTCCACTTCATCGAGGATGGATTTTGCGTCTGGCTTTTCATTCAAGTGTGCGTGGAGGGCTTTGAGCTGGTCGCGGAGAATGGCGATGGATTTCGCGGCGTCGGTAGCTTTGGTTAGCGCGATGTCTAGTTTCTGTTCGAGTTCGAGTTGATTGACCAATTCTTCGCGCGGGATTTTTACGCGTGGGTCCAGGTCAATTGTCAGAGCGGCTTTATAGATTTGGCCGCCGCTGGTCAGTACGACTTCGTACTCGCCCGGAAGCGCGAGGGGACCTTGCGGCTCGGTGATGGTGCCAACGCCGATGATCGCCGTCATGGAATATTCGGTGTGCAGAGCGGCGGGCGGTGTGTAGCGCAGATCCCATACGAAGCGGTGCATTCCGGGAGCGTTCGAGAGCGCGACGAACTTGGGCAGCCAGAATTTGGGGAATTCGGGCGGCTCGGCAGGCTGCGAAGCCTTATCCTCGCTGGAGAATTTGCAGACGAGATTGTCTTGCTGGTCGCGGATCTCGAGCGTGACTTCTGCGCCTGGGGCCGGTGATTTCAGGAAGTAATCGAAGATGGCGCCGGCGGGCGGATTCGTTCCGACGGGCGTTTCCGGCGGCAGCGGCGAATCGTGATTTTCGCTGCGGCGGATGCGGATCGCGTGCGCGGGAGGGAAGAGGTGCACGATTTGTTTTGTGGCGTCTTCGTTCCATCCGCGGAGGGGCGCGATGTCGTCGAGGATCCAGAACGCGCGGCCGTGGGTAGCGATGACGAGGTCGTCACCGTGAATTACGAGATCGCGGACGGAGCTGACGGGCAAATTATTTTGCAACGGGCGCCAGGAAGAGCCGTCGTCGAAGGAAATGAAGACGCCGATTTCGGTGCCGGCGAAGAGCAGACCTTTGCGCACGGGATCTTCGCGGACTGCGTGGACGTAAGCGTTTTCGGGGAGGCCCGTGACGATTTTTTCCCAGGTCTTGCCGGAATTGTGCGTGCGGAAGATATAAGGATGAAGGTCGTCCAGCTGATGGCGGTCAACTGCGGCGTAGGCAGTGGCTGCGCTGTAGCGTGAAGCTTCGATCAGGCTGATCTGGCTCCAGTTTTCTACATCTGGTGGAGTGACGTTGAACCAGTGCGCGCCTGCATCGAGCGTAAGTTGGATCAAACCATTATCTGTGCCAGCCCAAATTTCGCCGGCGACTACGGGAGATGGCGCGATCGTGTACACCACGCCACCGACCTCGCCTTCTTTTGGCCCGGCGTTTGCTGCTGGTGCGGGATTTCTTAACGTGAGGTCGGGGCTGATGGCTTGCCAGGTTTGGCCGGCATCTTCGGAGCGCAGCACGAATTGGGCGCCGAAATAGAGGACGTGGGGATTTTGCGGCGAGTCTATGACCGGGGACGTCCAGGTGAAGCGCAGCTTGCTGCCGTTGAAGGGAATTGCGGCGGGAGAAATGTCGAAGCTTTGCCCGGTTGTCCAATTGAAACGGCGCAGGACGCCGAAGGGGCCGCCGCCGTACACGATATCTGGGTTGGTGCGATCTATGACGATGTAGCCGCTTTCTTCTCCGCCGATGGGAGACCAATCGCGAAAAGTGATTTGGCCGTAATCGCTGCGGCTGGCGACGGCGGCGGTGCCGCTATCCTGTTGCGCGCCGTAAATGCGATAGGGGAAGCGATTGTCGGTGGTGACGTGATAGAACTGCGCCGTTGGTTGATTGAACCAGGAAGTCCAGGTGGCGCCGCGATCCACGCTGACGGCGGCACCCTGATCGCTGCCGAGAATCATGCGCGAAGGATCGTCGGGAGCGATCCAGAGAGTGTGGTAATCGTCGCCGCCGGGCGCGCCTTTTATCGCTTCGAAATTTTCGCCGCCGTCGGTGGAGCGATAGAGCGCAGTGTCGGCGACGTACACGATGTTTGGTTCGCGCGGATCTGTGGTGATGCCGCCGAAATACCAGCCGCGTTGCCAGACGCGGGAGTCGGAGGAGACGCGACGCCAATTTTGGCCGGCATCGTCGGAGCGATAGATACCGCCTTCGCGCGCATCAACGACGGCGTAAATGCGACTTCCGCTGTTGCCAGGAGCGATCGCGATTCCGATACGGCCCAGGCCTTCGCTGGGGAATCCGTTTCCGGTGATTTGATTCCAGGTGACGCCGCCGTCGGTGGATTTGTAGAGGCCGCTGCCCGGGCCGTTGGTGGGCGCGTAAACATTCCAGGGCGGGCGGCGGGCTTGCCAGAGCGAGGCGTAGATGGTTTGGGGATCGGCGGGGTCGGAGCAGAGGTCGATTGCGCCGGTATCGTCATCTTTGCCGAGAGCTTTTTTCCAGGTGACACCGCCGTCGGTGGAGCGATAGACGCCGCGCTCGGGATTGGGGCCGAAGGCGTGGCCCAGCGCGGCGACGAGGACGATGTTCGGGTCGTGCGGGTCCACCAGGATGCTACCGATTTGGCGCGAATCGCGCAGGCCGATGTTGCGCCAGGTGACGCCGCCGTCGGTGGATTTGTACACGCCATCGCCGACGGAAATGTCGGACCGCATGTCTGTTTCGCCGGTGCCGACGTAGATGGTTTGAGGGTCGGAGGGCGCGATAGCGATCGCGCCGATGGAGGCGGTCGGCTCGGCGTCGAAAATTGGATGCCAGGTGCGGCCGGCGTTTTCTGTTTTCCAGACGCCGCCGTCTACTGCGCCAAACAGATATTCGTTGGGCTTGCCAGGAACGCCTAGCGCGGGGAGGACTCGGCCGCCACGGAAGGGGCCAATCATGCGCCACTGCATTTCGGGGAACAAAGATTGTGAGTCTTGCTGCTGCGAGAATGCTTGCTGCGGGCAGAAAATCACTGCGGCCGAAGCTAATGCGACCAAAAATGACGCGCGGAATCTTATCGAAGTGTTCATAGTTTGTTTTTTCGCTCGCGGAGTATACACCATTGAGTTTGGGGGCTGAATGGGCGTCGGTAGTTCAGGCTGCGATAAATGTGATTATCAGGACGTGGGATTCGAGTCGCCTGTTTCGCTTGCAAGAACCTCCGAGCTATTTGCCAGCGAGCCAGGGTAGGGCGGCGAGTTTCGACTTTGCCGAGCGATACCGGATATGGTTTACGGGATCGATCATCGCGTTCAGCACCCATCTCCCTTGGTTTGTTCCGTCGTCCGTGCGGGCAAACGCGAGCGCTACAGTTCCTGTTCCGTTGTGGTAGTTCATTTTGCGGAAGACCATAACCGTACTTTGCGGGCCAGGATGCGTGGTCGTGTTGTGGCTGATCGGCGTTCCGCAATGCGCGATGACTAAATCGGGCGTGAGAGCGTAAATGGCTTGCTCTGTTGGTCCTTGCCGGACCACCTGGTAGAGCCAATTCGGAATGTTATATCCAATCAGGATGTCGACGATTATGCCTACGAAGAGAACAGCTTCGCCGAAGCTACGAACCATGCGGCGCATTTTAAATCATCATGGCGGCGCACTAGTGTCCCAACGTTATGCGAACAAAATCAATTGGTTGTCGGAAACCGGTTGAATTTCGTCGCTCATCGTTTGTGCAAGTAGTTGATCCAACGGGATTTTCTCGAACATGGTCAGGCTGAGGATCTGTAGGATTTCATACAGGCTGGCCGAGAGATGCAATCTCTTTTTGACGATGGCGACCAGAACGTAGGCGGAGACGGCGATCCAGATTTGTGACCTGACCGCGTTCTCGGAAGTTCCGAAGAAAGCCTTGATTCGCAGATGCTGCTTGATCCATTTGAAAAAGAGCTCTACTTGCCAGCGGCAGCGGTATAGTTCGGTGATCGTAAATGCTGGCAAGACGAAGTTGTTGGTCAGAAAGATGAGGGTCTTGGCGGTTTCGGGGTCCTTGAGGCGGATGCGGCGCAACGGTGCCTCGAAGCCTTGGTGCGAGTAGAAGCCAGTAAGGACGACACTTTGGTCACAGATCAACCCCGTCGTGCGATCGACCGGATGCGAGTAGCGGCGTTGGACCTTGAGGTTCGACTTGGCGCGGGTCACGAAAAAGCTGCCGGCTTGGTGAAAGCGATAGAGGCGCTCGAAGTCGAGGAACCCACGATCCATGATGTAGAAGGCGCCGGGCTCGGGCAGCAGTTGGTCGAGGATGTTGACCTCGTGCACCTTGCCATCACTGATGTGAATGAAGGTAGGGATGTTGCCGCGCAGATCGAGCAGCGTATGCAGCTTGATGGCTGCCTTGGCCGTGCGGAACACCGCCCACGGAAATACCGACAGACACAGATCGATCGTCGTGGTGTCGAGCGCGTAGACGGTTTCGTGCAGATCGACACCGAAGGACTCTTGCGCATACAACGGCCGGGCGATGCCGATCAGGCTCTGGGCGAAATCGGCATAGATGCGCCAGTCGCGCACAGCGTTGGCATTGGCCAGCGTATTACGAGCCACCGCCGAACGAATCCCGAGGTGATAGAGCTTGGAACTTTGCGCGCGCAGACATACTTCGATGTCTCGAAGGCTCTCCCGAAAGGTCAACTGAGCGAACGCCATGCACAGGAATTGATCCAGGCACGAGAAGGACTTCACTTTGAAAGCGCCTCGATAGCGGGTGACGCAACGACGGAAGGTGGTCAACGGAAGATGTTGCATCAGCTGCGCAAACACCAGCTTGCCTCGGTTCATCGATGCCCCCACGAAGTTATGCTTCGCAGGGTCGCAGAACCCGTGTTCCGAGTTCAAATCGAGACCAAGAGAATTTGCGGCTTATGCTTTTCTCATCAATAATTTACGGAAGGCAAGAGGCAAAACGTTGGGACACTACTGATTGAAGGAGATTTCTAATTATGGCTCAGGCAACTTTTGCGGCGGGATGTTTTTGGGGAGTGGAGGATGAGTTTCGGCAGGTGGCGGGGGTGACTTCGACTACTGTGGGTTATACCGGCGGGACAGCGAAGAATCCTAACTACAAAGAGGTGTGCACGGGGCGGACCGGCCATACGGAGGCGGTGGAGGTGAAGTTTGATCCCTTGCAGGTTTCTTATCTGGAATTGCTGGCGGTTTTTTGGAAGAGTCATGATCCGACGACGATGAACCGGCAGGGGCCGGACGTGGGGACGCAGTACAGGTCGGCGATTTTTTATCACGATGCGGAGCAGGAGGAAGAGGCTCGGGCGTCGAAGGCGGTGCTGGAGAAGGACCACGTTTTTAAGAAGCCGATTGTGACGGAGATTGTGCCGGCGGGGGAGTTTTATCGGGCCGAGGAATATCATCAGCAATACTTCGAGAAGACGGGGAATCGGGCTTGCCATACGTAGGCGAGTTTGGCGGGCCGCACGATTCCGCCGCGGGTAGGGAAAACCGATCCCTCACTCGCTGTCGCGGGCTCGGGATGACACCCGCGTTATTTTGTAGACCCCGAGCTTGAGACCTTCGGTAAAACATTCCTTCCGCGACGAGTTGGCACACCACTAGAGACGTGGTGCGTTACTGATGCAGAAAAACTATTAATTGGGGTTGGAGGGGCTTTCGCTCAGGTGATACCAAAGCGCGTAGCTGGCGCCGCCGACTGCGCCGAGAATGATGAGGTCGAAGAGCAAGTGGCGATGGCGAGGAGCTACAACTTTTTGGTTGCCGCCGCCAGCGCCTGCGGGGCCTTGCGGTTCTGAAGCGGGATCCAGGTCCATGGTGACGCGATAAGATTTCCCGGCGGGAATTTCGTGGAGATCACCTTCGTTGTCCAAGACCAGCGTGCCGCGGTACGCGGAAACGATCACTTCGCGCGGACCGAGCATGGTGACCTGTCCGTATCCCGGCTGGCCGTTGGCAGCGCGCACAATTCCCTCCGGAATTTCCAGCGCGAGTTGGTCCGTGCCGTTGGAAGAAAATCCGACCGTGCCGCGCGCGACCGAAGCATTCACGACAGCCGAGCTTGTGGAAAGAGTGGCGCTGCTGGATGAGAGCAAATAGAACTGGCTGCCGCCGACTTTGAGGCGAACGGTGCCGCCTTCGTCCGTTGCGAGTGTATCGCCGGGGTACACCGTAGTCCCGATTGCGACCGTGGCGGACCCCAAATGGGCCTCGGTGGCCTGAGTGACCATGCCAAGCGGTTTTTCATTTGCGGCGAAGCTGGGAACGTTGAGCAGGCCCACGGAAAGGATGGCGACTAGGAAAGATCTAAGGGCGTATCGCACGGCAACCTCCTATGAACAATATCAATCTAGGCGCAGACGCGGTCGGTGTCAATAGACTTGAACTCCTCTTCATCGACCTCTTCATCGGCTGAAAACGAAGGCGCGCGAAGCAGATTCGCCGGGTCTTTGCCGAAGCTACGTGCGGCAGAGGCGTTCTGCGCTAGAATATAGAGCACTTTGGAGGCCGCATGATTCATCGTTTTGTATTTCATAATGACCGGCTGCTGCCGGTGGCGGAGGTGCGGCTTTCTCCGGGGCAGGCGGGGCTTTTGAATGGCTGGGGACTCTTCACGACGGTTCGGATTTACGAAGGAATTCCGTTTGCGTTCGAGCGGCATTGGAAGCGTTTGCTACGCGATGCGGAACGGACGCATTGCCCGTTTCCATTTGAAGAAAATGTGGTGCGCGGGCAGCTGGGCGAAGTGCTGCGCGCGAATCATGTGCGCGAAGGCGCGGCGCGGATTTATATGATTTACAACCAGGTGGGATTCTGGCGCAGCGACGAACATTTTCCGCGCGTGGATTTGCTGGTGTGCTCGGCGGATTTGCCTTCGTATCGCGAGCCGGCACGGCTGGGATTGCGGGAGCATGGACGGAACGCGGCTTCTCCTTTGGCTGGAGTGAAGGTGATTTCGTGGCTCGACAACGTCTGGAATTATTACGAGGCGCAGCAAGCGGGATTCGATGAAGTAGTGCTGCTGAACGAGCGCGGAGAAGTGGCGGAATGCACCGCGGCGAATATTTTTTGCGTGAAGGGTGGGCGAGTGGCGACTCCTCCTGTGTCGGCGGGATGTTTGCAGGGGATTACGCGCAGCATGTTGCTGGAGATTGGGGCTGGTGTGGGCGCTCCGGTGGAAGAGCGCATCTTGCGGCCCGAGGATTTGTATGCGGCGGATGAGGTTTTTATTTCTTCGACGAACCGGAGCATGTTGGGAGTGAGCGAGGTGAACGGGCATGCGATCGCGACAGCTCCGGGGGCGATTACTTTGAAATTGGAGAAGGCGTTTGGGGAGTATGTGCGGCAGTATCTTGAGGTGCGGTCGGCGGCTTCTCGGTAGGGTGAGTAGGCGAGCCTCGCCTAGATCGTTTTGTTTCCGGGCGTAAAGATTCGGCAAAAGCGGCGGCAAGCCGCCGCAGTCCAAGATGAGCTGCGCGCCAGGTCGTGTTAGTGGATCATCAGTCCGGTGACGCCTAGGACTAATCCGGCTACGGCAAGTACGATGCCGAAGAGCCAGAAGATTTTTTTGCGCGTCAGTAGAGTGATCGAGGAGATCACCAGGGCGGCTTCGAGCAGGACTTCGGAAAGATCGTAGCGATCGGCGCGGGCTTCCTCGACTTTTACTTCAGCTTCTCCCTTGCGGGCTTCAGCTTCGATTTCTTTTAGCTCTTCGGAGTAGCGCTCCACTTCCTTCTGGTACTTTTCCTTGATTGTCTCCACTTGCTTGGCGTCCTGAAGAGAGAAAACGGAAAGCTCGTCGAGGAATAGTTCGTAATTGCGGCGGCGAATTTCCTTGGCTTGAAAGTAGGCCCATTGGTCGGCGGCGCGCGTTTGCAGCAGGACTTCCTCGGTGTGGGCGCGGTGACCGAGCAAAGTGACGGTGGCGATGACCACGGCGAGAATGGCCATGGTGAGAGTGACGGGTGCGAGGCTGGGTTCGTGCGCGCCTTCTTCCGCGTGTTCTTTTAGTTCGCCGATTTCATCGGGCATGTTTGGTCCTCACAGGAGCAGGGTTTGCGACGAGTCGCTTCAGCGGCGGTTAGGGAATTGTCGCGCGCAAGAGAATAGCAGAAGGGGTTGGGGCGATGCCATCGCGGGATTTTTCGTGGTGGGGTTTGCGCGAGATAACCTCTGTCCCGGCGGTTCTTGTAGAATCAGAGCCTAGTGTGATTCGAGGAGGATGCGAATTATGAGCGAGCTTGCGAAGAAGAGTTGTGTGCCGTGCCGTGGTGGAGTTCCGCCGCTGGCTGGTGGCGATTTGGCAGCTTTGGCTAAAGAGGTGCCACAGTGGAAGGTTGTGGATGGGCATCATATTGTGCGGACGTTTACGTTTCCGGATTTCAAGCAGGCGCTGGCGTTCGTGAACAAGGTGGGGGCGATTGCGGAGGAGCAGGGACATCATCCAGATATTTTGTTGGGATGGGGAAAAGCGGAGATTACGACGTGGACGCACAAGATTAATGGATTGACGGAGAGTGATTTTATTTTGGCAGCGAAGATTGACGGGATTTAGGGCTCGTCGTCGCCGGCGGTTTCTTGCTCGGGTTCGAGGGTTGCGGCTAGATTGATGATGGGCAGGTTGGCGCGGCGGAGTTGGTCGTTCAGGGCATTGATGTCGCGGGATTTTAGGTCGTCCCACTGATTCTCTAGCACGGTTAGGGAGCGCTGCAAATCTCCGGTTGTGTCCTGCGCGGTTTGCGTGGGGGCGGCGTCGGCGCCGTCAACTACGCCTAGCATCTGGCCGAATTGACCATTCAATTGCGCGAAGCTGTCCTGGTGACTGGCTTGGCCGAATCCTGGGGCGGCTCCTTCCAATGGCGCAATCTTTTGTTCTAGCGCGCGGATCGCATCGGCTGTTTCGCCTTTCGGCGCCTGGTGTTCGAGATCGCGCAATTGCGCGCGGACGGCACGAACCTGGCCTAGCGAGGCGTAGCTGGCGTTCATGGCTTCGCAGATGCGCGAGGCGAGGCGGAATTGCTGGTCGAGGTGGTCCACGGGCGCGGTGATGCGCGGATCCATTTTGATTTCGAGGGGCTGAGTGTAGGTTTGGCCGGCGACGTCGAGTTTCACGGTGTACATTCCCGGCATGACGGCTGGGCCGACGGGAAGGCGCGGCGTATCGTGCACGATGGCGGAGATGGGATATTCGTGGCGGAGCGACGCGGGCGGGGGAGTGCGCAGATCCCACACGAAGCGGTGCGCGCCGGCGGCGTCCGAGAGAATTTGCGGCGGGCGAATCCAGTAGAGCGGGACATTTAATTCCTTTCCGAGTTGCTCCATCGTGGCTTCGGGTTTATCCGTGCTGGAAAATGCGCGGACGATTCTTCCGTTGGCGTCGAGGATTTGCAGCTTTACCGGGCCGGTGGCAGAG
>CAVVGA010000014.1:0-341919 GCA_963747605.1 uncultured Acidobacteriota bacterium
CGGTTCCTTGCCTTTCGGAAAACCTTCCACGCTGGAACCATTCGCAAGAAGATGTCCGGCCAGCCGTCGTTGTCGTAGTCGAAAACAATGCTGCCGTTCCCGGTTGTTTCAATGATGAATTCTTTATGCGTATCGCTTCCGTAGAAGTTCCTCATGGTAATGCCCGCGCGCTCGCGATATCTTCGAAATGTACAACTCCAGGTTGTACGGCGGCCGGGAGCAGGGGATTGACTGGATCGAGAAGATCTCCCGTGCCAAGGCCCGCGAGATTGCCGACAACAATCGCCGCGGGAAGCGGAAGTCCGAAGGCCTTCGGTTCATCGGGTCCCCTCTGAACTCGGCATCGATTGCTCGGTGGAAAATCCGATCAGAGGCAGAGGTAGAGCGTCTAAATATTCATTCCTGGTAGACCACAACCTCTTGTCGAGACTCGCCGAGGCCTTGAATCCCCAGCGCAACGACGTCTCCGGGCTTCAAGTAAGCCGGCGGATTCATGCCCAGCCCCACTCCCGGGGTGTTCCGGTGCTGATCACATCACCCGGAAGCAGGGTCATGAATTGGCTCACATAACTAACGAGATCGCTAACGCCGAAGACCATCTGTTCGGTGTTGCTCTTCTGGCGCGTCGCCCCATTGACCGTTAGCCACAAGTCCAAATGGCCGGGGTCGGGAATTTCATCGCGTGTGGCGAGAAACGGTCCGAGCGGAGCAAACGTGTCGGCCTCTGCCCTCACCCATTGACCGCCTCGCTCGAGTTGAAACGCTCGCTCGGAGTAGTCATTGTGCAGGACGTAGCCCGCGATGTGATCGAGAGCGTCCCGCTTCGCGACGTACCGAGCTTCCCTCCCGATGACGAACGCAAGCTCCACTTCCCAATCGAGTTTCGTAGAGCCTAGGGGGATCACCACCTTGTCGTTCGGACCCGACAATGAGCTGGTTGCCTTGAAAAAAATCACCGGCTCCCTGGGGACTTCCTGCCCGGTCTCTGCTGCGTGATCCCTATAATTCAACCCGATGCAAACAATCTTGCTGGGACGGCAAATCGGCGCTCCCAGCCGACTGACGAATCCACGCGGCGTAAGTCTCCAGAATTGTTTTCCACCCATCGGCGCAATCTTTCGAGTCCGCCCGTTCCAAAAAACTCCTCGTTGTAGTCGGTCACAGCGGCGGAGACATCCACGCGAGTTCCATCCTTCAAAAGAAGGCCGGGCTTTTCTTCCCCGCGATCGCCAAATCGGGTGAGTTTCATAGAGTCGGCCAGAGCGTTACTTGTGCAGAGATGTCTTCATGGATGCGATGCTACTGCTGAGGTCCACCGGCAAATTCCATCTCCAGGAACGCGGATGCATCCAGGAGCGCGGAGATCGCTTTCGCGCTGGTCATCACTGCTTTCGCCAGAAAGGGGATCTTGTCACGGCCGATCCGCGTCACCGGTCCCGCCACGCTGATAGCCGCCACCACTTTCCCTTGATCAGCTACGATCGGAGCGCTGATGCAGCGCGCGCCCAGAGTGGCTTCTTCGTCGTCGAGTCCATAGCCCCGCTGGCGGATGCTTTCGAGTTCCCGTCTCAGCCGCAGCGGTTGCGTGATCGTGTGGGGGGTCAGCTTTTCAAACTTCAACGATCCCAGCACGTGCTCCTTGTCTTCCGGCGGCAAGAACGCGGCCAACGCTTTTCCCATCGCGGTACAATAGATCGGCCGCCAGCTCCCGATGGGCGATGCCATGCGGAACGGGTGAGGGCTTTGCAGAACGTCCAAGTAGAAAACGTCCTGCCCATCCAGAGTTCCCAGGTTCACGGTTTCGCCCGTCACTTTCCATAAATCCTGCAGAACGGGCCGGCTGATCTTTCTCAGCGACGTTTGGTAGCCGATCCCGGAGCCCAAGCGCACCAACTTAGGGCCAACCAGGTAAGATCCCGCATCGTCCCGGAAAAGATAGCCCTCGAACTCCAAATGAGCGAGGAATCTGTATGCCGTGCTTTTGTTAATGCCGGTTCGCAGCGCAACGTCCTTGAGCGGCAGTCCCTCGGAGCCGCACCCAAGGCTTCGAACACTCTCAGAACTTTGGAGACGACTCCCACGGGAGCTGATTTCGATTGGCGTGCTCGGATCATGCGGTCCCCCAATAGAAACTCGAAGTGCTCCTAGGAACGGACATTCTTCCAGGGCGCCCCGCTGCGAGCACTATATATCGAAGATTTCGAAATGTGAAAAGTGAATTTTTTATCTTGAATATTCCCGACGCGCTTGCTATATCGCTTGACGCGACTCTGGAAAGCGTCGCGGCATCTGTCGCTGGTCTCAGGTACTTTTCGATGGCTATATCAGGCAGCCGCAAACAAGAAGGCGTGCTCAAGCTAAGACCCACAGACAACGTTCTGGTCGCCCTCTCGGACTTACGAAAGGGCAACCACCTCACGTTCTCGGGTACATCCTACACGCTGGTAACCGACGTCCCGGCCAAACACAAGTTTGCGGCGGAGCCTCTAACGCCAGGCAGCGATGTCATCATGTATGGCGTCCTTGTCGGGAAGGCCGTCAGGCCGATCCTCCCAGGTGAAGTCTTGACGCCACACAATATTCATCACGAGGCTGCGCCCTTTCACGAAAAAACCATAGAGTATTGCTGGACCCCTCCTGACGTTTCACGATGGCGGCACAAAACGTTCCTAGGATACCACCGCGCGGACGGTCAAGTCGGGACGCGGAATTATTGGCTCGTCGTTCCGCTGGTCTTCTGCGAAAACCGGAATATAGCGGTCCTGAAGCAGGCCTTTGAAGACGAGTTAGGGTTTGCGGCGCCGCAAATCTACCGTCAGCAGGTCGCCGAATTCGTCCGCCTGTATCAAGCGGGCCGCTCCCATGAAATCGAAAGCCATGGCCCTGTGGCGACCGACGCTCGTCCGCCGACACCGCGAGTGTTCGAGAATGTTGACGGGATCAAGTTCCTGATGCACGAGGGTGGTTGCGGCGGGACGCGAGAGGATTCAGACAATCTTTGCTCTCTGATTGCCGGTTACATCCACCACCCCAACGTAGCTGGTGCCACCATTCTAAGTCTCGGCTGTCAGCACTCGCAGGTCGCAATCCTCCTCGAACAGGTTAAGAAGCGTGACCAGAGTTCTCCAAGCCTCTTCTGGTGCTCGAGCAGCAACAGAGCGGGTCGGAACTTGCAATGATGTCGGAAGCAATTCGTAAGACCTTTGTCAGGCTGATGGAGATGAACGAAAACTGCCGGCGGGCGCCGGCGCCCCTCGCTCGATTGTGCGTCGGCCTAAAGTGTGGTGGCTCCGACGGTTTTTCCGGCATTTCCGCTAATCCTGCGATCGGTCACGTTTCTGATATTCTGGCGGCGCTGGGTGGTCGCACGATCTTGTCAGAATTTCCCGAGCTTTGCGGCGTCGAACAAGAAATGATCGACCGTAGCACCCGCAAGGAAGTCGGTGATCGATTCATCCAACTGATGCGTGATTATGCCGCAATGAGCGAAGGCGGTTCGCTCTGGGTTCGACATGAATCCCTCGCCCGGAAATATCCGTGACGGGCTCGTTACGGACGCGATGAAGTCGGCCGGTGCTGCAAAGAAAGGTGGAACGTCTCCTGTCACAGCCGTGCTTGATTATCCCGAATACTCAACTGAACCGGGACTGAATTTGCAGTGCACACCGGGGAATGACGTGGAATGCGTCACCGCCCAGGTGGGGGCAGGTGCGAACGTTGTGCTTTTTACCACCGGACTAGGTACGCCCACCGGAAACCCAATTGCGCCGGTTGTAAAGATCTCGACAAATTCGAACTTGGCGCGGCGCATGGCGGATATCGTGGATTTTGACGCAGGTCCTATCATCGACGGAGAAGTGACGATCGAGCAGATGGGGGAAGCAATTCTGGAGAGGGTGATCGAGGTAGCCAGCGGCCAAGTCAAGACAAAAGCAGAAGTACTGGGCCAAAATGACTTCATTCCGTGGAAAAGAGGAGTCTCTCTCTGAACAATCCCGTCAAGAATTCGAATGGGTTTCGCCTCGACGGCAAAACGGTGATCGTTACGGGCGGTGCGAGCGGCATCGGTAGAGCAATCGCCCACCTTTTTGCGACGAGCGGCGCGCACGTATATGTGCTGGACATCCATTCAAACGGGGCGCAGGAGACCGTCCAGGAGATTCTGGACGCCGGCGGCAAAGCGTCCGCTCATGAATGTGACGTAACCAACCAGGAGGAAGTTCGGGCGGTATTTCAAGAACTTGCGAAGCGCGGCGGAATCGACACCTTAGTGAACAATGCAGGCATCTCCCATGTTGGCAAACTCGAATCAACCACGGAGCGCGACTTCGATCGAGTTTTGCAAGTGAACGTAAAAGGCATCTATCACTGCATGCTCGCCGCCGTCGCGCACATGAAGGTCAACGGCGGCGGCGTAATTCTCAATATGGCTTCCATCGCGGGCTCGTCTGGCCTGGCGGACCGCTTTGCTTATTCGACGAGCAAAGGCGCGGTGATTGCCATGACTTATTCGGTCGCCAGGGATTACCTCGCCTGCAACATCCGCTGCAATTGCATCTCGCCCGCTCGAGTCCATACGCCGTTTGTTGACGACTACCTGCGACAGCACTATCCCGGCCGCGAAGAAGAAATGTTCGGCAAACTGGCCCATTCGCAGCCGATCGGCAGGATGGCCGAGCCGCACGAGGTCGCGGCCCTTGCTCTCTACCTTTGTTCCGACGCAGCGTCCTTCGTGACGGGGTGGACTTTCCTTTCGACGGAGGCTTCTTCAATCTTCGTGGATAGCCATTCCCTTTCGTCTGAGCTGGTCCGGGAGCAGTGCATGGATTTGCGGCTAAAAGACAAAGTCGTGATCGTAACTGGCGGTGCGAAGGGCATCGGCGCGGCGATCACCAGAGTCGGTGCGTGAAGGCGCAATCCCTGTGATCGTAGATCGCGACCAGGAAGCCTGCGACAAATTCTTTGCCGAATTGCGGCTGGAACGCGGCCGCGGCCTCCGCGTCGTCGCGGATCTGCAGCCTGCGGAGAATTGCGCGAAAGTCGTCGAGGAGACGATTCGTACGTTCGGCCGAATTGATGCGCTCATCAACAACGCGGGCGTGAACGACGGCGTCGGCCTCGAACTCGGCAGTCCCGAAAAATTCGTAGCCTCGCTGAGACTCAATCTTTTGCACTACTACAACATGACGCACTTCGCCCTTCCTCATTTAAAACTTACGCGAGGATCGGTCGTCAGCATCAGTTCCAAGACCGCAGTGACGGGGCAAGGAAATACTTCGGGTTACGTGGCGTCGAAGGGCGCGATCCTGGCGCTTACGCGAGAGTGGGCGGTGGAGCTTCTGCCTCATGCCATCCGCGTCAACGCGGTGGTTCCGGCTGAGGTGATGACTCCTCTATATGAGCAGTGGCTTAGCGGATTTCCTGATCCCGAGGCGAAACTCAAAACCATCACGGCCAGAATTCCCTTTGAAAAAAGAATGACGACACCAGATGAGATCGCTGCAATGGTCATCTTCCTGATCTCCGCGCAGGCTTCGCATATCACCGGGCAACACATGCATGTGGACGGCGGTTACGTGCACCTCGACCGAGCCTTGGCCTAACGGAGACGCATGGGAAAACCTTCTGCGCCATTACAGAGCGGAAGTATGTGGTTCCTTTCGTGCTGGTCACGAGCCTGTTTTTTCTCTGGGCGCTCGGGGTCAACCTCAACGACATACTGATTCCGCATTTAAAGAAGACTTTCAACCTCACCGATTTTCAGTCGTCGCTGATTCAAACTGCTTTTTTTGGCGGTTATTTCCTCGCGGCGCTGCCGGCTGGATGGCTGATGGAGCGTATCGGCTATCGAAAAGGGATTCTGGTTGGGCTGGGAACCTGTGCTGTTGGCGCGCTCCTATTCATCCCCGCCGCTTCGATTCGGACCTACGGATTTTTTCTGTTCGCGTTGTTTGTAATGGCCTGCGGACAAGGAATTCTCGAAGTCGCCGCCAATCCTTACGTCACGATTCTCGGCCCTCCAGAATCCTCAGAACGCCGCCTGAACCTCGCGCAATCTTTCAACGCCGTGGGCGCTTGGGTAACTCCATTCATCGGCAGAGCCTTTATTCTTTCGGGAATCGAGTACTCCGCTGCCAAGCTCGCTGCGATGACTCCGGAGCAATGGCAGGTTTATTCAGCTTCAGAAGCAAATCGGGTCAGAGGCACGTATCTTGTAATTGCCGGAATTTTTCTGTTTGTCGCGGCGCTGATCTATTTTGCTCACCTGCCGGAAGTGCGCGAATCGAGCGGCGAGGCGTTGCCCGCGCCGGAGGCCGCGCCGAAGACGCACAAAGGCATCTGGCATTACAAACATCTGATTCGTGGCGTCGTTACCGAATTCTTCTACGTGGGTGCGCAGGTGGGCGTCACCAGCTTCGTAATTCGCTTTACGCAGCATGCGCTTCCCGGCACCCCGGAAAAAACCGCAGCGGATTACCTGAAATGGCACCTCTTCGGATTCATGATCGGCCGCTTCGCGGGTGCCGCGATAATGAAACGTGTTGCGCCTCCCCGGCTTCTTGGCCTTTTCTCTACAGCTGCCGCCGTGTGCACCATCGTCGCGATTTTCGCGGTCGGAATGGCGCCCGTGTGGGCTTTGGTGCTGCTTGGTTTTTTTGATTCCATCATGTTCCCGACGATTTTTGCGCTGAGCATCAAAAACCTCGGCGTGTACACAAAGCTTGGCTCTTCTCTTCTGGTGATGTCCATCATCGGTGGCGCGATCGTTCCGGCCGCAATGGGCTACATTTCGGACCATAACTCGATCCAGGCGGCCTTTGCAGTTCCGCTGTTCTGCTACGCCATCGTGATTTATTTTTCTTTCGTCGGTTATAAACCATCGCTGGCAACGGCAGATGACTAAGCGAGCGACCCCATGAGCGAACGCGCGAAGTTCCTGGTAACGGGTGGCTTGGGCTTCATCGGCCAATCGGTCGTCCGCAATCTCCTCGAGCGCGGCATTTCCAGTGTCGCCGCCGATCAATCCGCAAATGCCGAAGCTCAAGCCGGCTTGCGTGCGGTGGCCAGCCGCGCTGGCGCGACTTTCGATTCTGTTTCCATGGACGTCAGCGACTTCCGCGATGTGCTGGCTGTCTTTAACAGGCATCCTGACATCACCCACGCCATTCACCTGGCCTATGTGATGGGGCCGCTGGTTGATGAAAATACTTCGCTCTCGACTCGCGTCAATATTCTGGGCATGACCCATATGTTCGAAGCGGCGGTACAACGTAAACTGATGCGCCTGGTGTTCACGAGCAGTGAAACCGTAGCCGGTCCATCGCAGCGTGTTTATGGTGATCGGGCAGTGACCGAGGACGATTTCTGCGATCCGGCTTCTCACGCATTCACGTATGCGGTGATGAAGCTGCTGAACGAGCACATGGGCCGGCGATATGTTGAGCGGTATGCCGCGAACATCGCGTGTACGCGACCGCCTGTTGTTTTCGGTCATGGCCGGAAGCGCAGCGCCGTGATGTGGGCCGAGCATTTCGCTTCCAAGCCTGCGATCGGCGAACCCGTCACTTTGCCGTTCAGTGCGCAAACACGCGATACCTGGATCTATAAAGACGACTGCGCGGAACAACTGGTGCGGCTGGCGTTGAAGCCCAGGATCGCCCACTTCATTTACAATAATGGCGGTCACTGCGTTAGCGCCTCACAAATCGCGACGATCGTCAGAAAATGGATTCCCGACGCGCAAATCAATTTCACGGACGGGGCCGGGACGCCCTTGATCGACGATCAAGACGGCACGCGTTTGATTCGCGAGATTGATTTTGCGCCACACCCCCTGGAAGAAGGCGTGAGGGCGCACATTAACGAGGCGCGCTCAGGAGCGGGCTTGTCGCCTGTCTAGCACGCTGGCCAACGACCGATGCCACCATTCCTCAGCACCGTAGTAGGCAGCTATCCACGAAATACCAGCGTGGAAGATACGATGAAGAAACCCTCGCTCAGCCGCAGGGAAATTGATGAACTGATCGAATGGGCGGCGCGCGATCAGGCGGACCTCGGACTCGACATCATTACGGATGGCGAGGGCTATCGCGAAAATATGTATTATTTTTATCAGAAGCGGCTTGATGGAATCACTTTCGAAGCAATGGTGAAGCAATCCTTCGGCACGGCGGGATTCGGCATCGAATGCGCGCGTGTGATCGGCGAGATCAAGAATTCGCGCTTCGAGTTGGCGCGCAATTGGAAACTGGCGCGCGCTGCGGCTCCATCCCGCTGCCGCGTCAAGCAAACTGTGACGGGACCGCATGTACTTACGCGCTTTAGCGTGAATCAGCGCCCGGACCTGTATCCAGACGAGCAAACTTTGTGTCGTGCTTACGCGGAGGTTTTGGCGCCGGAACTGCGCGAGGTGATTGCCGCCGGATGCGACTACATTCAGTTCGATGAACCGATGTGGACCGAATCGCCCGAAGACAGTTTGTGGGCCGCAGGAATATTGAATGAACTCATCGATTCTCTGCCGCGAGTCAAGTTCGGACTGCACGTCTGCGGCGGTAACCCCAGGCGAAAACGGATTTATTTCACCAAATATACAGACATCGTGCCGGCCTTCCGTGCCGTCAAGATTGATGAAGTCTCTCTGGAGCACTGCACGCTCAGCTACGATTTGATGGAGCTGTGGAAACAGTGGCCTTTCAAAGGCGATCTGGCGCTCGGCGTGATTGACCAGCGCAGCGATCCGATTGAAACTCCGCAGCTCATTCGCGAACGGCTGACGCCGGCGCTCGCATATTTTTCTTCGGATCGCTTGCTGCTCACCAGCGAGTGCGGTTTCGGACATGTGCCGCTCGATATCACCCGTAACAAACTGTGCGTCCTTACCGAGACCTGCCGCGAACTCAGGAAATTATAGGCATACTAGCCTTAAGAACGGACGCGCTTGATATCGTGACCTCCCTTCTCGACGGTGGCTAGTCACGGATGGGGAGCAGAATGTTCTCGTCCTATCATGCGTTGTGATAAATCAGAGGTTGACTCCCCGGGCTAGATTCGACCTAGCAACCCTCGCGAAGTGGGACAGCGGCGGATCACCGAGCAAATTCTCTCTCATTCCCGCTGGTACAAAAATCCCCGGTCAGGTCACCCTCGCCGTAATTGTACGGAGAAAGCTCTCGCTGAGGTGTCGTTCCCTCCCGCGTAGGACGTGCAGGGCGAGCACTTTACTTGGTAGCACCTGATGGAGTTTCGCCGGTTGAGGGTTCAAAACCGCTGCAGCGTGAGCGCCAACTTTGGCGGAACTTTTCGCGTTCCTCGGGCGTCATCTTTTCCCAACGCTCGTCCATGCGCTCCCGCATTCGCCGCCCCATTCTGGAGCGATGGCCGCCGCCACTGCTATTCCAGCTTCCGAACAAAATGCGGCAGAGTGCCAGCAGCGCAAGAGCCTGCCAGAAGGTGATGAGCCGCCATCCGAAGAGGGGCGGCAGCAGCCAGTTCCAAAGATGCATAACCAGTTCGCCACCGATCCAGATGAAAAGCGGGATCGCGACAATCGCTAGCGGGACGAGAAGAATCCATTTCTTTTTCATTTTGTCTGCCTCATTTCTCCGAACAATTACTTCACAGCATTCTTTCGCATCATTTCTTCATGAATTCGTCGTGGATGCTCTGCAACCGTTCGCGGAGATGGAGCACGGCGTAACGCTTGCGCGCGTGCAAAGTGTTGATGTTCACGCCGGATTCCGCCGAGAGCTCTTTGAAGCTGCGCCCTTCGAGTTCGTGGGCGACGAAGACTTCGCGCTGCTCATCGGGAAGCTCGGCGAGCGCAAAATCCAGCTCATCGAGGAGCACGTTGCGGAAGTAGACCGCCTCGGGCCCGGCATCGGGCGATGGCAACAAATCTTCGAGCCGCAGCAGGGCACCGTCCTCGTCTTCGAGCGCCGCGTCGCTGAAAGGCACGGGCTTTTTCTTGCGAAAGAGGTCCGTGATGCGATTGCGCGCGACGCGAAAAAGCCAGCCCGTGACGTGCCCGATGGGCATCAGCAGGCGATTGGCTTCCACCAGTTCGTAGAAGACTTCCTGCACGATGTCCTCGACGTCGCGTGGATCGGGTACGCGGCGGCGGATGAAGTTGCGGAGCCGGTCGCGCTGTTCCGCGACGACTTCGGAGATTTGGCGATCTTGCTCGGCCATCGAGAGGACGCTTACGGGCTCATCCATCCAGTGCTGTAGACGAATGAGGGGCGCGGATATTGTAGGAGAGAGTTGGTAGTGAATAGCGAAAACTGAGAAGGTAGAAGCGGTTGACGGAGAACTGTCCTCATGAGCCTGTTTCTGCCACCCCCCACTCCGGTTTTCTCGTAAATGCTGATTCTAAATAGCTGAATCACGTACCTAAGCCCAGACGCTTTAGCAGCGTTCCGCCTGGCGTCCCTTGGCGCGTTTACTGGACCTGTGCAAGGTCACCTTTCGGCCGGCTAGCTGATTGGTTCTTACCCCATTTGTAGTGAACGCCGTTTTCAAATTTTCCCCGCAACAAACCCAGGTCCAGAATCTGCCGTTTTTATTGGCGGAGACCGGTCCCCGCTCGTTTCTCGATGGCGTTGCCGCCTCGCTAATCTTTCCTGAAAATCTCGCGAATTCGCATGGGTATACGAATAAGTCGATGTGAATCAAGACAGATACTTACTACGTTTTCCACTACGTCCGCTTTTCCTGGGGCCTTGGCGGGTTTCAGTTCATTTTGCAAGATGGAGCAGGTCAATAGGATGGGATGGTAGGCCCGTGCGGGCTCGAACCGCAGACCTCCACCGTGTCAAGGTGGCGCTCTAGCCAACTGAGCTACGGGCCTACTGACTGCTGACAATATTAACACAGCGGCGGCGCGCGGTTCGCCCGTCGCAGCTACTGGTTCTTGATCACTTCGCCGCCCTTCATCACGAACTGCACATTTTCCAGCACGTGCACATCCGCCAGCGGGTCGCCGTGCACCGCCACGATGTCCGCAAACTTTCCGATCTCGAGCGTCCCCACGCGATCAGACCATCCGATCAGATCCGCAGCATTCACCGTCGCCGCCTGAATGGATTGCAGCGGTGTTAGCCCCATCGAGACCATTTTGCCGAACTCGTGCGCGTTCAATCCGTGCGGATACACCGCCGCGTCCGTGCCAAACGCCACTTTCACTCCTTCTTTGAACGCGTGCGAAATATTTTTTTGCGCGATAGGCAGCACCGTCTTTGCCTTCTCGATCATGCTCGGCGTCAATCCCAACGTCTGCAGATTCTCCATCAGCCAGTCTTCCAAATACACTGTGGGGACCAGATACGTCCCGTGTTCCTTCATCAATTGAATGTCCTCATCATTGATGTAGCTGCCGTGCTCGATGGAATCCACGCCCGCCAGCACTGCGTACTTGATCCCCGTCGCGCCGTGCGCGTGCGCCGCGACTTTGCGTCCCAGTCCGTGCGCCGTGTCCACGATCGCTTTCATTTCTTCGGGACTGTACTGCGCGAGCGCCGGATTATCGCCCTCCGAGAGCACGCCGCCCGTCGCCATGAACTTGATCACGTCCGCGCCGTACTTGATGTCTTCTCGCACTTTCAGCGTCACGCCATCCACGCCGTCAGCGACACCGTCGTCCGACCAATGATATTGCGGCCCGAGGAAATTGTTGTCCGCGTGCCCACCCGTAATCCCCAGCGCCGGGCCGGACACCAGCATCCGCGGCCCCGGCACATCGCCGGCCTTGATCGCGTCGCGCAGCGCGATGTCGGAATAGCCGTTGGCACCCACATTGCGCACCGTCGTGAAGCCAGCCTCCAGCGTCACGCGAGCGTTATGCGCGCCGGTCAGCGCCTGCCGCGGATACGACGCATGTAGCCCTGCCGGGCCGGAATCGTAGGGTGTCATCGTCAAGTGCGTGTGGCAATCAATCAGTCCCGGCAGAACTGTCGAATTCGAGAGGTCAATCATCTTCGTCCCAGCCGGCAACTGGCTGGAAATTTCCGCGGTCTTGCCGATCGCCTTAATCCGATCGCCTTCAATCCAGATCGTCTGATCGCTCAGATAATTTCCCGTGCGCACATCCAGTACTTTTCCCGCGTGGATCGCAATTTCAGCGGGCGCCGCACTCTTCGTCGTCTGCGCACCGCACACTCCAGCCAAATTCGAAATCAAAAAAACCAGAATTCCCAGACGCTCCATTCCTACACCTCCCGATTTCGTCGCGGACTTCGCAGCGCGTGGGATTGTATCCCTCTCGCGCGAGGTTTTCCGGCACTATTTTATTTCTCGACGCGGTCCTGAACAGCAATCAAGCGTGCGGAAAATTGTCTGCAATTATTTTTGATCAACGCTTGACACGCGGCGTAGATGCTGTATGATTATGCAGTGTTATGCATAAATGTGCATAATCAAAAATGGGCGCACACAAAAAATTCCGGCAGGGTCAGATCCTGAAGCTCCTCACGGGCGAAGCAGTCGCCAGTCAGGACGATCTGCGCCGCCAGCTCATTCACCTCGGTGTGCGCGTCACCCAGGCCACGCTCTCGCGCGACCTGCGCGAGTTGCGCCTGGTCAAGACGGTGGATGGCTACAAGCCGCTCGCCGCCGCTAAAGCTGACGAAGCATCGCCAGTTCCTGCTCTCGCGCGTGCCCTGAAAGAGTTCTTGCTCGATATCCGCCCCGCGCAGAATATGCTCGTGCTCAAGACTCCTCCCGGGGGCGCGCAGCCGCTCGCCGCCGCGGTGGACTCCGAGCATTGGAAGGAAGTTGCCGGCACTCTGGCAGGCGACGATACCGTTCTCATCATCACCCCGTCGCGCACCGCGCGCGGCGCAATTCAAAAACGCGTGGAGGAAATGCTCCGATGACAGACCCGTTACGGGTCGCCGTCGTCGGAGCAACGGGCTACGCAGGATTTGAGCTGGCCCGCCTCCTTCTTCGGCACCCCAAAATCGAAAAACCGGTGTTCTATCTCCGCGAAGGCCACGCCGGCGTCCGCTGCCTCACCGAACTATATCCGCAGCTGCGGGGATGGGGCGAAGCTGCCTGCAAACCGCTATCGGTCGACGCCATCGCCAGCAGCGGCGCGCAGGTCGTCTTCCTTTCGACGCCTCACGAAGCGTCGCTCGAACTCGTGCCCGCACTGCTCGCTGCGAATCCTGATCTGCGCATCGTGGACCTCAGCGGCGCGTTTCGTTTCCGCGATGCAGAAACTTTCGCACACTGGTACAAGCTTGCCGCACCGGATTCCGCGACGCTCGCCGAAGCTGTTTACGGCTTGCCGGAACTTTACGCCGACGCTCTTCCCGCGGCGCGCATCGTCGCCAATCCTGGCTGCTATCCCACGTCGGTGATTCTGGGGCTGCGGCCTCTCGTCGAAGCCGGCTGGATCAACACCGCGCGCGGAATCGTCTGCGATTGCAAATCCGGCGTCAGCGGCGCAGGCAAGGAGCCCAAGCGCGAAACCCACTTCGTCGAAGTGAACGAAAATTTTCGCGCCTATGGATTATTCACGCATCGGCACACGCCGGAAATCATCGAACATAGTGGCATGACATCGGAAAATTTTATTTTCACCACGCATTTGCTCCCGGTCGAGCGCGGAATTCTGTCTACCTTATATATGTGGCTCAATACCGCTCGCCGGGCAGATGAAATCGAAGCGCTATATCGCAAATTTTTCGCGGCGCGGCCGATGGTCCGGGTTCTCCCGCAGGGCCGCTTGCCGGAATTGCAACACGTAACCCACACCAATTTCTGCGACATCGGATTCGCGCTCGACCCCGCGGGCGAACGCCTCGTCGTCGTCTCCTGCCTCGACAATCTGGGCAAAGGCGCGGCAGGTCAGGCAGTACAAAACATGAACCGGATGTGGGGTTACCCGGAAACGGCAGGTTTACTATGAGACTGGTAATCAAAATTGCAGGCGCGCTGCTCGAAAGTGAAGAAACCGTGCAGACCATCGCGCGGCAGATCACCGAACTCGCGCGCGCCGGCCACGAATTGCTGGTGATTCACGGCGGCGGAAAAATTTTCACCGCAACTCTCACGCGCATGGGCATCAACAGCCGTTTCGTCAGCGGTCTGCGCGTCACCGATCGCGAAACGCGCGACGCAGCCGTCATGGTATTCGGCGGCCTGCTCAACAAGCGCCTCGCCGGCGCGATCTCCCTCGCCGGACAGCCCGCCGTCGGCATCAGCGCTTCCGATGCGGCGTGTTTTCTCGCCGAGCCGATGCAGCTCGATGAACGCGAGGGCAGCCTCGGCTTCGTCGGCTATCTCACCGAAGTGAATGTGGATTTTCTGCGCTCCCTGTGGCGCTCCGGCATCGTCCCGGTCGCTTCCTGCCTGGGCCTCGGCGCCGACGGCGAGCTTTACAACATCAACGCGGATCACATGGCCGCGGCCGCCGCGGAATTTATCCGCGCCGATCGCCTGATTTTCCTCACCGACGTTGCCGGCGTTCTCGACGGCCAAAAGGTTCTGCGCGCCGTGCGCGGCGGCGAAATCGAACAGCTCATTCGCCAGAACAAAGTTTCCGGCGGCATGATCCTGAAACTCGAAGCTGCCAAACGCGCCCTCTCCGGCGGCGTCTCCGAAGTGCGCATCGTCGGCGGCACTGTTTCCCGCGCCCTGCTTTCTGCTGTGAACGGCGCGCGTTGCCCCGGCACGCGCGTTCTGCCCATCGTTCACGCGGCCACCAAGGCCGCCCACGAAGCGCGGTGTTGAAAGTGTTGAAAATGGCGCACAAAAAAAATGCGGCGAAAGGGAAAGCGCTCTCTCCCGCGCAGATTCGCGCAGCCGAAGCGCGCTACCTGATGAACACCTACCGGCGCCCTCCGCTGGTGTTCACGCACGGCCGCGGCTGCCGCCTTTACGATTCGCAAGGCCGCGAATATCTGGATTTTCTAGGAGGCATCGCCGTCAACGCGCTCGGCCACGCTCATCCGCGCCTGGTGCGCGTGATCCGCCGCGAAGCCGGCCGCGCCATTCATCTATCGAATCTCTTTCAGAACCCGTTCCAAGCGCCGCTCGCGCGCAAGCTCGTCGAATGGTCCGGCCTCGACCGCGTTTTCTTCACCAATAGCGGCACCGAAGCGATTGACGGCGCGCTGAAGCTCGCCCGCGCCTACGCTCACGCTAAATCACAAGCCACAAACGCCGCGCCGAAGACTCGTATCCTCGCGCTGGAAAATTCCTTTCACGGCCGCACTTTCGGCGCGCTTTCCATCACCCATCCGGAAAAGTACCGCGAGCCGTTCGCGCCGCTAGTTCCCGGCGTGGAATTCGTGCGCTTCAATGATGTCGCCGATCTCGAAGCCAAATTCGACGACACCGTTTGCGCGCTCGTCCTCGAAACCATTCAAGGCGAAGGCGGCATTTTTCCCGTCAGCGAAGCTTTCTGGCAACGCGCGCGCGCCCTCGCAACCCAACATGACGCCGCGCTGATCGCCGATGAAATTCAATGCGGCTTGGGGCGCACCGGCCGTCACTTCGCCTACCAGAAGTTCACGTCGCGTCCGGATATTCTCGCGGTAGCGAAGCCTCTCGCCGGAGGCCTGCCGCTGGGCGCCATCATCGCCAACGAAAAATTTGCGTCCGCGTTCGTCCCCGGAATGCACGGCACCACTTTCGGCGGCGGCCCGCTCATTTGCGCTGTGGCGCTGGAATTCCTGAACATTATCGAAGACTCAAATCTTCTCGCAAACATTCGCGAACGCGGCGCCGAACTGCGCCAGGGCATCGAAAAGCTCGCCGCCAAGTTCGACTTCATCCGCGAAGTGCGCGGCGAAGGTTTGATTCTCGGCATCGATCTCTCGATGGACGGCGCCGCGATCGTCACCGAAGCCCTGCGCGGCGGCTTGCTCATCAATTGCACCCACGAACATATCCTGCGCCTGCTGCCGCCATTCATCATCCGGCGCAAGGACGTCGCGGAATTTCTCAACAAGTTCGAAAAGGCCCTGAAACAAGCCGCAAGACTCCAAGCGACCCAAAACGCAAAAGCGCAAGCGCAGCCGATGGCTCTGGCTGCCGCGAGGTAAAGAAAAACATGAACACGACCGCTGCCGCCGCATCCGTCACTCTCTCGAACGATCTCCTCACCGGAATGGAATGGAGCCCCGCGCAAGTCCGCAGCTTTCTGCATCTCGCCGCGGACGTGAAAGCGCATCCCGACCGTTACCGCGGCGCGCTCGCCGGCCGTTTCTTCGCGCTGATTTTCGAAAAGCCCTCGCTGCGCACGCGCGTCACTTTCGAAGTCGGCATCGCGAGCCTGGGCGGCTCGTCCGTTTTTCTCGATCACACCGTCGCGCATCTCGGCGAACGCGAATCCATCCCGGACGTCGCGAAAAGCCTGGAGCGCTGGGTAGCACGGCATCGTCGCCCGCGTCTTCAAGCAGGAATCGCTCGACCAGCTGGCCGCGAACGCTGGCGTCCCAGTGATCAACGCGCTTTCCGATCGCTATCATCCCTGCCAGGCGTTCGCCGATTTCTTCACGCTCGAAGAACGCTTCGGAAACCTGCGCGGCCTGAAAGTCGCTTACGTTGGCGATGGCAATAACATCTGCCACTCGCTGCTCAGCATCGGTGCGCGCGCCGGCGCGCACATTCGCGTCGCCACTCCGGCGGGCTACGAGCCGGATCCGAATATCGTCGCCGAAGCCAAGCGCGTCGTGCGCGAAACTCGCGGCAAAATCGAAATCCTGCGCTCGCCCGCCGAAGCTGTCGCAGGCGCGCAAGCAATTTACACCGACACTTGGACCAGCATGGGCCAGGAACAGGAAGCCGCCGCGCGCGACGCCGCCTTTGCCGGCTACCAGGTTAACGACGCACTGTTCGCCCACGCCGCGCCCGACGCGATCTTCATGCACTGTCTTCCGGCCCATCGCGGCTCGGAAGTCAGCGAAGCCGTCATGGATTCGCCGCGCTCCATCGTTTTCGAACAGGCCGAAAATCGCCTGCACGTGCAAAAAGCGATTCTGCTGACGTTGCTCAACTAATTTCGCACCCAAATTAAGGAGAACGTGTTGCCCAAGAAAATTGTGCTCGCATATTCAGGAGGTCTGGACACCTCCATCATTATTCCCTGGCTCAAGGAAAACTATCCAGGCTGCGAAGTGATCGCCATGATCGGCGACCTGGGCCAGCAGGAAGATCTCGAAGCAGCGCGAAAAAAAGCTCTCGCGACCGGCGCAAGCTCCGCCTACGTCGAAGATCTCCGCGAGGAATTCATCACCGGCTACATCTGGCCCACGCTGCGCGCCGGCGCCGTGTACGAACACAAATATCTCCTGGGCACGTCTTTCGCGCGTCCGCTGCTCGCGCAGCGCCAGGTGCAACTTGCCAAGGAACTCGGCGCCGATGCCGTCGCGCACGGCTGCACCGGCAAGGGCAACGATCAAGTCCGCTTCGAGCTGGCCGCCAAAGCCCTCGCGCCCGAATTGCAAATCATCGCGCCCTGGCGCGAATGGAATATCGTTTCGCGCGAAGAAGCCATCGCCTACGCGCAGGCGCACAATATTCCCGTCGAGCAGACCAAGAAAAATATCTACAGCCGCGATCGCAACATCTGGCACCTCAGCCACGAAGGCGGAGTGCTCGAAGATCCGGCGAACGCGCCCGACGAAGCCATGTGGCAATGGGTCGCTTCGCCGGCGAATGCGCCCGCGCAACCCACCACCGTCGAAATCGGATTCGACGGCGGCACTCCCGTTTCCGTCAATGGAAAAAATCTCGCGCCGATCGCGCTCCTCGATCAACTCAACGAAATCGCGGCCGCCAATGGCGTCGGCCGCATGGACATTGTCGAAAATCGCCTGGTCGGAATTAAATCCCGCGGCGCGTATGAAACTCCGGGCGGAACTTTGCTCGTCACCGCGCATCGCGAACTCGAATCGCTCGCGCTCGATCGCGAAACCGCGCATTACCAGCAACTGCTCTCGCTGCGCTACGCCGAAATGGTTTATTACGGCATGTGGTTCACGCCTTTGCGCGAAGCGCTCGACGCGTTTTTCACGCAGCGCCCAGCGTCGCGTCACCGGCTCGGTCTCGCTAACGCTTTGCAAGGGCAACGTCAACGTCGCCTCGCGCCAATCGCCCTATTCGCTCTATCGCACGAATCTCGCGAGCTTCACCATGACCGGCTACAACCCGAAAGATGCCGAAGGCTTCATCAATCTTTTCGCGCTGCCCATCACTGTGCCGCAGGAACCGGCCGTGGCCGCCGCAAAGAAAATTCCGCAGAAGGCCAACGCCTGATGACCGCTCCCCGCGAACAGAAGATGTGGGGCGGCCGCTTCGAACGCGGCCCCGACGCATCTTTCTACGAATTCGAGCGCTCCTGGAGTTTCGATCGCCGCATGCTCCCGCAGGAGCTGGCGCTCGATCGCGCGTGGGCGCGCGCCATCATCGCCGCGGGAATCCTCACCGAGGAAGAAGGCCAGAAGATCGTGACCGCGCTCGGCGAAATCGCGTTGCGCGCGCAATCCGATGCTGCGTGGCTCAACGCTTCGCCGGCCGAAGACGTTCATCACTTCGTCGAATCCGCGCTGATTGAAAAACTCGGCACGCTCGGCGCCAAGCTGCACACCGGCCGCAGCCGCAACGAAATGGTCGCCACCGAATTTCGCATGTACGTGCGGGAAGCCGCTCAAGACCTCCGCCGCGCGCTCGCTTCCCTCGAACGCGCCATCGCCGCGCAGGCCGAAAGCAATCTGCAAACTCCCATGCCCGGCACCACGCACATGCAGCACGCGCAGCCGATTCTGCTTTCGCACTGGCTACTGGCGCATGGCGAAGCATTCCATCGCGACGCCGAACGCCTTGCCACCGCCGCGGCGCGCGCCGATGATTGCCCGCTCGGCTCCGGCGCGCTCGCCGGCTGCGCTTTTCCGCTCGACCGCAACGCTCTGGCGCGCGATCTGGGATTTTCCCGCACCACGGCCAATAGCCTGGATGCCGTCAGCGACCGCGACTTCGCGCTCGAATTTCTCTTCGCGCTTTCCACTCTCGCGATGCATCTCTCGCGCCTCGCCGAAGATTTCGTCTTGTTCGCCTCTCCCGAATTCGCTTTCATTGAACTTCCCGACGAATTCTCCACCGGCAGCAGCCTCATGCCGCAGAAAAAGAATCCGGACGCCTGGGAATTAATTCGCGGCAAGACCGGCCGCATCTACGGCTCGCTCGTCGCGCTGCTGACTACCTGCAAGGGCCTGCCTTCCAGCTATCAACGCGATCTGCAGGAAGATAAGGAACCGCTTTTCAGCGCGCACGACCAAGCTTTGTCCATGATCCAGATCGCCGCTGCCACGCTCGCGGCCACACGTTTTCGCACCGCTCGTCTTTGCCAGGCCGCGCAAGATCCTGCGCTCGTCGCCACGGAAGTCGCGGATTATCTCGTCACTTTCGGTGTGCCCTTTCGCGACGCGCATGAAATCGTCGGAAAAGTTCTGCGCGCAGCCGAACAGGAAGGGATATCCATCCGCGAGATGCCGATGAAACGGCTGCAGGAATTCTCCCCGGCGTTCGGACCTAGCTTGAGCACCGCGCTCGCGCTCGAATCAGCACTCGCGCGTCGTGCCACGCGCGGCGGAACTGCTCCGGGAGCCGTCCGTTCCGCCTTGCAGGATTTCAAAGCACGCCTCGCCAAGCTCGAGGAAAACCCATGAGAACGCGCCGCGCAAAAGTTTCAGACGCCCCGGCGATCCATGCTCTCGTCGCGCACTATGCTGCGCAGGGCCTGCTGCTTCCTCGCGCCGCGGAAGAAATTCGTGCCAATGTCGGTCATTTCATCGTTCAGGAAGATCGCGATCGTGTCGTCAGCTGCCTCTCGCTGGAAAGTTACACCGCCGATCTCGCTGAAATCCGCTCCATCGCGGTAGATCCCGAAAATCGCGGCCAGGGGCTCGGCGCTCGCCTGATCGCGTCCGCTCTAGCCGAAGCTCGCCGCCGCGGAATCGCCCGCGTTTTCGCTGTCACTCACGCACCCAAGTTTTTCGAGCGCCAAGGATTTACGGCAACCGCGCGCCAGTCGCTGACTGAAAAGATCGAACGCGATTGCCGCACATGCTCCCAGCAGCGCACTTGCAAACTGGTTGCCGTCATCGCCACGGTAATTCCCGAACGCGAGATGCTGCCCATTCTCTCCGAGTCCGCCGCCCCGACGCCGGCCTGCTAATCTACAAACCATGACTACGCGCCTATCCAACGCTGACGTCCCGCAAGGTTTCACTTTCGCCGCCACTCACTGCGGCCTGAAAAAATCGAAACTCGATTTGGCGATACTGATCAGCGAGACGCCCGCGTCCGCTGCCGCTGTCTTCACCACCAATCGGGTGAAAGCTGCGCCCGTAATCGCCTCGCAGTTGCATCTGCGGCAATCGGCACATCGCATGCGCGGTGTAATCGTCAATTCCGGCAACGCGAATTGCTGCACCGGCTCGGAAGGTCTTTCAGCCGCTGCCACCACCGCGCTGAAGCTCGCACGTGAACTGGGCCGCCTGCACCCGTCGCAAATTCTGGTGTGCTCCACCGGCGTGATCGGCGCGCCGCTGCGTTGGCAAAAAATTGTCAACGCGATTCCGCGCCTCGTCCGCGCGCGCCATCGCACCGCAAAATCTTTCGCCGAATTCACTCGCGCCATCATGACCACGGACACGCGCCCCAAATGGGCCGCGGCCAAATGCCGCATCGGCGGCAAACAAGTTCGCATCCTGGGCTGCACCAAAGGCGCCGGCATGATTCATCCCAACATGGCCACCATGCTCGGCTTTCTTGCCACCGATGCGGCCATTTCTCCCGCGCTACTCTCCCGCGTCTTGCGCACAATTGTCGAGCGAACTTTCAATGCGATCACCGTGGATGGCGATACCTCCACCAACGACACCGTCACGCTGCTCGCCAACGGCGCATCCGGCGCGCGAAAAATCACAGGCTCAAATGACGACTGGAAAAAATTCTGTGCCGCGCTGGAACTCGTCTGCCAATCCCTCGCCTTGCAAATCGTCGCCGATGGCGAAGGCGCCCGCCACGTAATCGAAATCGAAGTCCGCGGCGCTCCCACCGATCGCGCCGCAAAACAAATCGCACTCACCATTGCGAATTCGCCACTGGTAAAAACCGCCATCGCCGGCGCCGATCCCAATTGGGGCCGCATCCTCGCAGCTGCCGGCCGTGCTGGTATCGCGTTCGATTTCGAACGTGCCGATATTTCCCTCGCCGGAGTGAAAGTCTGCCGCCGTGGCCAAGAAAATCCCTTCGACGAGCGCACCGCACATCGCAAGATGCTCGCAAAATATGTCCCTATCGTCGTCTCGCTGCATTCCGGCGACGGACGCGCGCGCGTCTGGACCTGCGATTTCACCGCCGAATACGTTCATATCAACGCCAGCTACCGCACCTAGTCCGCTAAGCCCTCTCGCCATCCGCTGTTGTTGACTGCCGCAGCCTATTGCAGCAAGATGCTCCTGAGCAACTGGAGCGCTCGCTTCAGCCGGGTGGGGTCAGGCGGTCGCTGGCCGCGCGGCCGATTTCCTGTCTCTTCAGCCTCGTGTTTTGCGCCGGCGCACTCGCCAGACGCAAAGGGAGAACGACCGTGAAGAAATTGTACGTTGGTAATCTGTCGTTCAAGGCCACGGAAGAGCAGATAGCGGCGCTGTTTTCGGAAATTGGTGTGCAACCTGATTCGCTCACGTTGTTGCGCGATCGTTTCACCGGCCAGCCGCGTGGATTCGGTTTCGCCGAAATTGGCAATGACGCCGAAGCAGACAAAGCGATCGAAGCGCTCAACGGCAAGGATTTTCTGGGCCGTGCGTTGGTCGTCAACGAAGCGCGTCCGCAGCGTGAAGGCGGAGGCGCCGGCGGCGGACGTGGCGGCCACGGTGGAGGAGGCGGTGGTGGTGGGCGCGGCGGTCACGGCGGTGGTGGTGGCGGTGGCCGTGGAGGACGAGGTGGAGGCGGCGGATACGGTGGTGGTGGTGGTGGCGGAGGCGGCCGCGATCGCTAGTTCACATCCATAAAATTTCTTTCAGCCAAGACGGGCGCGCATCAAGCGCGCCCGTTCCTGTTTTCGTAGCGCCGGCGTCTCGCCGGCTCTTTTCTCAAAAAATTATCCGGCGCAAACCCGCGATCTAAGCGATCGCCTTACGTTCCTGCGCCAATGCCCGCGGAACCGGCGTCTCGACTTCCGTGATCTCGCCACCCTTATACTCATAGCGCATCAGCGTCGCGCCTCGCACTCCCTGCGCCACCAGCGCGCCCACGTCCAACTTCGCCTCCGCCTCCGCCAAATCTTCCGCGGAAGCATACAGCGCGGGGTTCTTAGGCAAGAACACAGGACAGCAATCGTGAAATGGCTCCGACGAAATATCGTACGTCCCGATTTTCTTCGCCGTCGCCAGAATATCCATCTTGTCGGTACCAATCAGCGGCCGGAACACCACCATTCGCGAAGCTGCATCCACAGCCACCAGATTCCGCAGCGTCTGTGACGCCACCTGGCCCAAACTGTCGCCCGTAACCAGCGCCAAGCTGCGATCTCGCCTCGCCAACGCCTCTGCGATGCGCAACATCATCCGCCGATAAAGCAGCACGCGATAAACTTCCGGCGCGTAACGCACGATTTCCCGCTGAATTGCTTCAAACGGCACGCGGTAAAGCTTCGCGTGAAACTGGTACGGCACCAGGGTGCGCGCCAATCCGCTCGCCACATGCAGCGAAGACTCCCCAGCCTTCGCGCCCGTGCCGTAAAAATGCACGAAGCTCAGATGTGCTCCGCGCTTCATCATGTGATAAGCCGCTACAGCCGAATCGTAGCCACCGGAAAGCAGGCACATCATTCGCCCCGCCGTGTTCGGGGGCAATCCACCCGCGCCGGAAATCTTCCGCGCGTAAATCAGCGCCATGCTCTTGGTGATTTCCACGTAGCAAGTCATCTCCGGCTGGTTCAAGCGCACGCGCACGTTGCGATTCTGCGCGCGCAATTTTTCCAGCAGGTAGCGCCCGATGATTACTTCTGCCTCCAGGCTAGTCGTTGGAAATTGCTTGTCGCTGCGCTTCGCCCGCACCGCAAAGGATTCAAAACGCAACGGCTCCATCTCTTCCCATGCGGCCTTGCACAATTCGTCCATGTTCCGTTCTACCGCTCGCGCCACCGCGTAGAACGCCACTCCCATCACGCGGTCCACTCGCGCCGTCACTTCAGCAAGCGAAGCCCCATCGCCCAGCCATACCACCATGCGATCGCCCGGCTGCTCGATCCTCTCCACCGAAATTCCCTGTAGCGCGATGCGTAGCGCCGTATGCAACTTGCGCAGAAAAAATCGCCGGTTGCGGCCTTTTAGCCACAGCTCGTGATAGTGAACGACAATAATTGGATTACTCATGAAAGTTTCACGCGCCGCTCATGCGGTCAGGCCTTCCTAAAAGTATAACACTGCGCTGCTGCATCCGCGGCGCAGCACCCGGCCTCCGCGCCGCGCACAATCCGCCGATAACTTTATAGCTACAGCAAATGTTCCCAGGCGACTTTCCACTACTTATGGGGTTATTATCGGCACCGCTCCCGTCCCTGGAGCGGCCCGGCCTGCGCGGCAACCCCGCAGCCATGCCACCAAGACTGGATGCCAAGCTGGCGCGAATCTTCATGCTACCCAAAACGCCCGGCGTGCATCCAATCCATCCACCAGGGCAGCAGGGGAGAAACGTATGTGGAACAGACGAGACTGGGACGACTTCTTCTTGATTGTGCGGAAACGGTGGAGCGCGCATCGCCCTCCGCGTCCCGTGGATCTATCTCATCGCAACCGCTTGGTGCCCACCGAAGGCTACAGCCTAGCCGAACTGGATCAGGCTGGCTTGAGCATCGAGCAAGCCGAATATCTCGGTCTGCCCGTGGACGCCGGCCGCGTTGGCTCTTACGGTCCCAACGTTACCACGCTCCGCGAGTTCTACCGCTCCAGCCGCTCGCGTTTCTAATCCAAATTTCCGCTCGGGCTGCAAACTTCGCGAAATTCAGCTATCCCGCGCCCACCCGCCGCGTCTAATCCCGGTTGAAACGGTTTTGCCCACGCTGACGTATTATCCAAAAGCACCAAAGTGACTTCCAGGAGACTGCTCGATGAAGAAGGCTGTGCTCGCCCTCGCCATAGTTTCGATTTCACTCGCGTTCGCGTCCACATCGTTCGCGCAAGCGCAAGACGCCAAACCACTGCTGCTGCGCCAGCCCACGTTGAGCCGCACCGAGGTCGCGTTCATGTACGGCAACGACCTCTGGAAAGTTAGCCGTGAAGGTGGCGACGCGATCCGCCTCACCGCCGGGCTCGGCATCAAGCGCGGCCCGCATTTTTCACCCGATGGTCAGTGGATCGCTTTCACAGGCGAGTATGACGGCAAGTTAAACGTGTACATTATTTCCGCGAGCGGAGGCACGCCGCGCCGCGTCACATTCCACGCGGGCCCGGACATCGTCGCCGGATGGACCCCAGACGGCAAAAATATTCTCTTCGCATCGCCGCGCGAAAGCTTCCCCAACGGCACGCTGGCCCTCTTCACCGTCCCCGCCACGGGAGGCTTCCCCACGAAAGTTCCTCTGCCGATCGGCTGGGAAGGCTCCTACTCTCCCGACGGAAAATATCTCGCCTATCGCCCCACCGCTGCGCCCTTCGGCAATTGGAGCCACTACCGCGGCGGTACCTCTCCGCGCATCTGGATCGCGAACCTCGCAGACTCCAGCATCGTGAAACTTCCGCACGACGATTGGAACGATCTCAATCCGCTTTGGATCGGCGACATAATTTATTTCCTCTCCGATCGCAACGGCGCCTACACGCTCTTCGCCTATGACACAAAATCCCAGAAGGAATCGCAGCTCATCGAAAATTCCGGCTTGCCCATTAAGTCCGCAGACTCCGGCCCGGGCGCGATTGTGTACGAACAATTCGGCTCACTCCACCTGTACGATCTCTCCACTCACCACCCGCAAGCTATCCAGGTCCAAATTGACCCCGACCTTGCGGAAGTCCGCCCCCATTTCGAAAAAGTCGCGAAGCACATCAACGACGCAGCGATTTCGCCTAATGGCGTGCGCGCTGTATGCGAAGCCCATGGCGAAATTCTCACCGTCCCGGCTGAGAAGGGCGACATTCGCAATATCACCAATTCTCCTGGCGTCGCCGACCGCAGCCCCGCCTGGTCCCCCGATGGAAAGTCCATCGCCTACTTTTCCGACGAGTCCGGCGAATACGCTCTGCATCTGCGCGCGCAAAACGGCTTGGGTGAAGTCCGTAAAATCGATCTCGGAATTCCGCCATCGTATTTCTACGGCCTCACCTGGGCGCCAGACAGCAAGAAAATCGCCTACACCGACAAATGGCTCAATCTCTGGTACGTGGATCTAGACAAACCCACTCCCGTGAAAGTGGACACCGATTATTACGATGCCCAGGGCCTCAATCCGGCATGGTCTCCCGACAATCGCTGGATTGCCTACACCAAGCTTCTGCCCAGCCACTTCCGCGCTGTCTTTGTCTATTCGCTCGATACTCAAAAATCGACGCAGATCACCGACGGCATGAGCGACACACGCTTCGCCGTCTTCGACAAAAATGGAAAATATCTTTACTTTGCCGCCAGCACCAATGCCGGACCCACGATTGGCGGCCTCGACATGTCGTCCGACGGCAAGGAAGTCACGCGCAGCGTGTACGTCATCGTGCTCCGCAAAGATCTTCCGTCGCCCCTCGCGCCAGAAAGCGATGAAGAAAAGCCCGCGACGGATAAAAAAGACGCGGACAGCTCCAAGTCCGATCAGGACAAGAAAGATACCGACAAGAAACCGGATCAGGACGCGGATAATGACAAGAGTAAGGACAAGGAGAAGGGCAAAGACAAGGATAAGGATAAAGACAAAGAACCAGTCAAAGTCACGATTGACTTCGACAACATCAGCCAGCGCATTCTCGCACTTCCGCTTCCCGCTAGAAATTACGTAGATCTATCTCCCGGCAAGACCGGTGATCTTTTCACTCTCGAACTTCCTCCGGCCCCGGACTCACAAGGACCGCCTAGTCTCGTTTTCGCGAAATTCGACCTCAGCAAACGCAAATCCGAACAAATCGTTGCCGGCATCCAAAACGCTTCCGTCTCTTTCAACGGCGAAAAATTTCTCTATCAACAGGGCGAATCCTGGTTCATCGCTCCCACCGCTGCGGCCGCCAAGCCGGGCGAGGGCGCGCTCAAGCTCGACTCCATGGAAGTTTGGGTCGAGCCGCGCTCCGAATGGAAGCAGATGTACGACGAAATCTGGCGCATCGAACGCGATTTCTTCTACGACCCGCATCATCACGGCGTCAACCTGCAAGCCCTCGCCAAGGAATATGAGCCTTATCTCGATCGTATCGCCACGCGCGACGATCTAAATTATCTCTTCCAGCAAATGCTGAGCGAAATCAACGTCGGCCACATGTTCGTCGGCGGCGGAGACGTCCCCGAGGTACAGCCGCTCCAGGTCGGCCTGCTCGGCGCCGATTACAGTGTAGAAAATGGACGCTACCGTTTCGCTCGCGTGTACAACGGCGAAAACTGGAATCCGCAACTCCATGCGCCGCTGACGCAACCCGGCGTGAATGTCATCGCCGGCGATTATCTTCTCGCTGTCAACGGACGTGAAGTTCGCGCCGAGCAAGACGTTTACAGTTATTTTCAGGAAACCGCCGGCAAGCAAACAGTCCTGAAAGTCGGACCGCACCCTGACGGCACCGGTTCGCGCGAAGTCACCGTCGTTCCGGTGCCGGACGAATCTGCTCTGCGCACTCGCGCCTGGATGGAAGACAATCTTCGCAAAGTAACCGAGCTCAGCGGCGGCAAGCTCGCCTATGTCTATCTTCCCAACACCGGCGCGGGCGGCTTCACGAATTTCAATCGCTATTACTTCGCGCAACTCGGCAGGCAGGGCGCAGTCATCGACGAGCGCTTCAACTCCGGAGGGCAGGCTGCCGATTACATCATCCAGTACATGCAGCGAAAAATTTGGAATTACTGGACCGCGCGCGAAGGCGCCGATTATTCCACGCCGCTCAGCGGAATTTACGGACCCAAGGTGATGATCACCAATGAATTTGCCGGTTCCGGTGGCGACGCGCTTCCCTGGTATTTCCGCCACGTCAGTCTGGGCATGCTCGTCGGCAAACGCACTTGGGGCGGCCTGGTCGGCATTGGCGGATATCCCAGCCTGATTGACGATGGGTTCGTCACCGCTCCCCGCTTCGCTTTTTTCACCACCGAAGGAACTTGGGACGTGGAAAATCACGGCGTCGCGCCCGACATTGATATCGAAATGGAGCCTGCAGCGTGGCGCCAGGGCCACGACACCCAACTCGAAAAAGCCGTCGAAGTGGCCATGCAGGAGCTGGCGAAAAATCCGCCCCCGCCGGTGAAGCACCCGGCCTACCCGGATTATTCCAAATACTCGACCGCGCACTAACCTGGCGCCACGCTGTGACTGATTGATGCCGAGGTGCGGAGCGTGTCCGCACCGCGCGTCATCGCGCGCTGCAAATTCGGTTGCAGTCCGTCCGCCAACCCTTTAACGTATTGGCTCCTTAGATCGTTCAGGAACTGCAAAGTGAAAAAGAAAATCCGCGTCGCCCAATACGGCCTCGGCCCCATCGGCTCTTCCATCGTCCGCCTGATGCGTCAAAAAGATTCTCTGGAAATCGTCGCCGCCATTGACAAAGACCCCGCCAAATCTGGGCGCGACCTCGGAGAAGTAGTCGGCGCCGCCGATGCGCCGTGGGGTGTTCTCGTTTCACCGGATGCCGCGAATGTCCTAGGAAAACCACTGGACGTGATCGTCCACTCCACCTCTTCCTACCTCACCAGCGTGATGGACCAGCTGCTCGAGTGCATCGCCGCAGGCTCTTGCATCGTTTCCACCTGCGAGGAGCTCGCCTATCCCTTCCGCAAACACCCCGAGCTTTCCCAAAAACTAGACGCCGCCGCAAAAGAAGAAGGCGTCGCTCTGGTCGGCACCGGCGTGAATCCCGGCTTCGTAATGGACAAGCTCGCTCTCACCCTCAGCGCCATCGCGCAGCGCATTGATTGGCTCAGCGCCGTGCGGATCGTGGACGCCTCCAAGCGTCGCCTGCCGCTGCAGAAAAAAATCGGCGCTGGCATGACACCCGAAGAATTCCGCGCGCAAGTCGCCGCCGGAGTAATCAAACATCACGGTCTGCCGGAATCCATCGCCATGGTGGCCGATGGCCTGGGATTTTCTCTGGACGATATTTCTGAAACCATCGAGCCGGTAATCGCTGAAGAAATTATCAAAACGGAATTTCTGGAAGTGGCGCCCGGCCAGGTAGCCGGCGTGCATCAAATCGCGCGCGGCGTCTCGGCAGGCAAAGAAAAAATCTTCATGGAACTAAAAATGTACGTCGGCGCGCGCCATCCCGCCGACACCGTCGTACTAAAGGGTGAACCGCATCTCACGCTCACAATCCCCGGCGGCACGCACGGCGACGTAGCCACGGCCGCCGTAGTCGTCAATTCCATCCCCGCAATCCTGGCTGCCAATGCCGGCCTGCGCACTTCGCGGGACCTTCCCCTAACTTTCTTCGCGCCCAACGCCAAACCGTAAGCTCAGCCTGCAGCCTTACTCCAAAATCGCGCCACCGCCGAGTAATCCGGATCATCCTCCGACGCATCTTTCACCGCGCTGTATGTGCCATATGCCGCAGCAGCCGCAGGCAAAGTAACACCTTGCTGCCGCGCCAATTCCAACGCCAGCCGCATATCCTTATGCATTAGCCGCAATGGAAAACTCGCCGCATATTCGTTCTTCAGCATCAGCGGCGCTTTCACATCCAGCACCCCGGCTCGCGCCATGCTCGATTGCATCACCTCTACCAGCTTCTCGCCGGCCACGCCCCCTGACCTAGCCAGCGCCAACGCTTCCGCCAGCGCCTCCACCTCCAGCGCCAAAATCAAGTTCATCGCCAGCTTCACCGTCTGTCCTGCCCCATTCGGACCCAGCAAGAAAAATTTCTTGCCCAGCACTTCCAGCACCGGCTTCACGCGCTCCAGGACCTCCGCCTTGCCGCCAATCATGAACACCAACTCGCCTTTCTTCGCGCCCCAGTCTCCGCCCGTCACGGGCGCGTCCAAAAAATCCACTCCACGTTCGCCGCACGCCGCCGCTGCACGCCGCGCCAACTCCGGTGAAATCGTGCTCGAATCCATATAAATGCTGCCGCGCCGCAATCCGTCCATCGCGCCCTGTGCGCCCCACAACACTTCTTCCAGTGCCGGCGGATCGCTCACGATCGTGATCAGCACGTCCGCAGCGGCAGCGGTGTTGCGCGGATTCGCTGCGAGCTTGGCGCCCTCGCTCACCAGTTCTTCCGCTCGTGCCGCCGTCCGATTCCACACCACCAGTGGAAATCCCGCTTTCAGCAAATTGCGCCCCATCGGCTTGCCCATCAGTCCCAGGCCAATCAATCCAATCGTCGGTTTCATTTCTCGCCTCCCGTATCAGCACAAAAATATACCCGCGCGGACGCACAAATGCGAATGCGCCAGGCGATTTCCAGTATCTGCGGCGGTTTGCACGAAAAGCGGTGGGAACTTCTCCAGCGGCGACTCTATTTTTTCTTCGTGGGCTTCGGCGCGCTCCGTGACTGCGTGGTTTCGTCAAGGACTTCAGCCACACGAATCACATACGCATAAGGGATTTCCACGCGCATGGTTTTCTCTTTCCCGCCCGACGAAAAATGCTCCTGCACGAAAATTGCTGCGCCCGTATCGGATGCCAGCGTCCCACTCGTCGAGAGCTGCATGTCTCCTGCGCGATAGTGTACTTCCACGCGCTTCTTCAAAAGAGCGGTATATCGTGCCATTCCACCCCAGTCGGCCGAATAACGCGCATCCGTCATCGCGCCCACTGCGGCAGTATATACAAATCAATAACTAAATTATACTTCGTTAATGATGAGGTATCTGAGGTGTAACACTGTGGCTTTCCGGCGCGGGATCAGGGGTTCTCAATTCCAAATTGGCCGCCAGCATCAACGTCAACGCAGCCACCGCGCTCGCCGCCAAATAGGCCAGGAACACCGGCCACACCCAACCCAACTCTGACGGCCGGCTTACAAATCTCAGCGTAACAATCCACCACGCGATCGCCCCGGCAGCCAACCCGGCGAAAGCTGCGACATTTCGGCTCAGTTCTGAAATCCCCAACGGATGCTGGCAGCTCGCGCATACTAAATCATACGATTCCGCCGCCACTTTTCCCGCAGCCATCACCGCGCCGCAGTTAGGACATTGTTTTGCCGCCATCCTGCACCTCCACAGAATCAACGACTATCGCTCGCACCGTCCTCGATCACCGAAAACTCCACACGATGACGGAAGGGATCGATTCGCTCCGCCCGCACCCGCACGCGATCTCCCAGCCGAAAAGTCCGTCTCGCAACTCCGCCGCGACGCGAACCGCGATACGGCTCGCAAACAATCGAATGGTCGCGATCGCGATAAGCGCATCGCTGGCCTGCAAATTCCTCCAGCCGGTCAATGCTCACCAGTCCTTCCACGAAAATCTCCACCAGTTCCACGAAAAATCCAAACTTCTGCACCGAAATAATCAGCGCCGAATACTCTTCGCCCAGATGGCTTTCCATGAATTGCGCCGTCTTCCATTCCATCAATTCCCGCTCCGCCGCATCCGCCCGTCTCTCCGCCTCGGAGCTTTCCGCGGCGATATCCTGCAATTCCACGCGGCGGTACGGCCCGAGCACCGCCACAGTTTCCTGTTTCCCCGTGCGCGCGTTCTCCACGTGCGCGCGCAGTGGCACCACGTCCGGGTTTTCCAGCGCCCATTTCAGCGCCCGGTGCACGATCAAATCCGGATAGCGCCGGATCGGCGAAGTGAAGTGCGTGTACTCCTTCGTCGCGAGCGCAAAATGCCCCAACACATCCACCGCATAGCGCGCCTGTTTCAGCGAACGCAACATCAGGTACGAAAGTATCCGCTCTTCCGGCTTACCCGCGATCTTTTCCGTTAATCGCTGGTAATGCTGCGGCCGTATATCCACTTCCTCCGCCGCTGGCATCGTCACGCTCATCGGCCGCGTGCGTCCACGCCCGCCGCGTCCGCCGCCACCGCCGCGCCCCTCGCGTGCTTGCGGACGCGCCCGCCCATGCCGCACCATCACCCGCCGCTCTGCCAAATCCTCCACTCCTAGCGAATATCCAAACGCCTGCGCCAGTTCCTCGAACTCCATCACTTTCTTCGGGTCCGGCTTCTCATGCACGCGATGCAGCGACGCCACGCCCCGCTTCTCCAGATATTCCGCCACGGCTTCATTCGCCGCCAGCATGAACTCCTCGATCAAACGGTGCGCGATGTTCCGCTCGCTGCGCACGATGCTCAGCATGCGTCCTTCATCGTCAAACTCGATCACCGCCTCGGGCAAATCGAAATCAATCGAGCCTCGCGCCCGCCGCCGCTTGTTCAACAGCAACGCCAACTCCTTCATCTTCTTGAACTCGCTCACCAGCGGCGCATAGCGCGCCGTGATTTCTACATCGCCTCCAATCACTTTGTTGACGTTCGTGTACGTCATCCGCTCCGCCGAACGGATCACTCCCTGAAAAAATTCCGCCCGCAGCAATTTTGCCGCCCCGTCCAATTCCATCACGACGCTCATCACCAGCCGGTCCACTTTCGGATTCAGCGAACAAATCCCATTCGAAAGCTCCTCGGGCAGCATCGGCACCGCACGATTGGGAAAATAAACCGACGTGCCGCGCAACCGCGCCTCCCGATCCAGCCCCGAACCGCGCGCAACGTAGTGCGCCACATCCGCGATGTGCACCTGCAATTCGTAATGCCCATTGGGCAGCGCCGTCACATGTACCGCATCATCAAAATCGCGCGCCGTTTCGCCGTCAATCGTCACAATCGGCAAATGCCGGAAATCGCGCCGCCCCGCAAGATCTTTCTCCGCCACCTGCGCTTGCGTCGCGCGAGCTTCGTGTTGCACTTCGTCAGGAAAAATGTTCGGCAGATGGTGTTTGCGAATGATAATTTCAACATCCACGCCGATCTGGCCCGGCCGTCCCAGAATTTCAATCACGCGTCCGGCCGGAGCCAGACCGCCCTTCGGAAAGCGTGTGAGCTCCACATTCACCACCGCGCCATCCAGTTCCCTATATCGCATTCGGCTGTTCCCGGCCCTTGCCCCGCCGCCACTCTCAGCCTCGCCAGCTTTTTGCCGCAGCTCCGGCGTCAACTCCGCGCCCGGCGGAATCACCACCTCATGCAAAATACGCACATCGTAAGGCAGCACCACATTTCCGTGCGGCCCGTAGCGGAACATTCCGACGATCGTCGGATGCTCGCGCGCCACAATCTGCACCACGCGGCCTTCCGCCCGGCCGTCGGCGCGCCTGCGCTCGACGCGCGCCAGCACGCGATCGCCGTGCATCGCATCTCCCAACCCATCGCGCCCGATAAATAAATCTCCCTCCACGCGCGGTATCGGCGAATCCGGCACCAGAAAAGCATACCCGTCGCGATGCGCCACGATTCTGCCCGACACTAGATTCGGATCGCGTCCCCGCAGCGATGTGATTTTTGATCTATCAGCCGCCGGTGTCGCGCGCGCAGCGGCGCCAGCCGCAGTATCCCCATCGCCAGCCGCAGCCGCACCCAGCGGCCCCTGCTCCAATGACTCACTCGCCGCGGCCACTGCATTCGCAGCGCTAACACGTCTTGCCGCTGCCGCCTGCCCAGCCGCTTCCTTCTTCGCGTGTTTCGTCCCCGCCAGCCGGAATCTTCCGCCCTGCGTTTCTTCCACTTCGCCGTGCTGCTTCAGTTTTTGCAGCACGCGTGGTAAAAAGCGGCGCCCGCGATGCTTCAGCCCCATGCCGTGCGCGATGTGCCGGATGCTCGCGGGCTGCGAAAGCGTGGCAAGATGTGCGAGCACCAGCTCCGGAGTAACTTCGTCCGCGATGGTCGCTTCTCGGGGTTCGTCGGAATGGCGTTGGGGTGTCATACGGTCTCGCACAGGCTAACGGATTTGCACCCGCGTAGCAAAACCTGCTTTACCTGCACCGCGTGATTTTTCAACAGCAGAGCATCTCAAGGTTGGTCGAGCTCGCGTTCAGCCAGATCAAGCACGACGATCTTGCCGTCCGCTTCGCGCTCCAATGCTGGAGCGTATTGACCCACTTCCTCACGCCTCCACCAATTTCCAGTCTCGCGCTTCGTCCGCATGTCCGTAAACCAATATTGATACTTCACCGTGCGCACCTCTCGCGGTGGCGCGCTGGCGAACGGATTGTCGGCAAACAGCGCCAGCACGTCCAGCTCGTTCTTCAGCAACCGCTCTTCCGTCCAGACCACAAAACGTGATTGCTGCCAGTGATCCAGCGATGCAAACCACAAATTCCATTCAAATCGCGGCTGGTACGGCGCATAAATCCCCGGCGCTTTATCAATCGCTTGCGGTTTGTAGCGAAACGGATACGCAACCCACGTTTTCCCATCCAGCGTGCCCTGAAACTCGATCTCGTATCGCTCGTGCGTCATTACCGCAAACAATCCATAGGAATTCGCGATTCTAAACGGTTCGAGCGCCTGCACTGGCCCTTCCAGCAGTGGCAGCCCAGGCATGAACATCCACAAAAGCAGCGCCGTCGTGCAATAAAAAACCAGTCCAAGACACAAACCCGCAAACGCTCTGCGCAGCGGCGTAAATCGCTCTCGCCATTCCGCTCGAGCACTCAAACGGTCTGGCACTCCCGCCGCAGCGCCGCCAGCACCTGCCGATCCCAGCACACCCTTCCCGCGCATCCATTCACGGATCTGCAACGGCAAAATCCATTCCAGAAATCGGTCGTCCAGCAGCAGCACTCCCAGCAGCAAAACCAGATAATTCAGAAACGTATAATTCGCCGTAGCGATGATCGAAATTTCAAACGGCGTCACAATAAAGAAACATACAATCCGAAATCGCCGCGGCAGAAACAGCATCCACACAATCAGTATTTCCGTCACCAGCGTGTAAACCGTCGCCGAAGCGTGAAACCAGTGCGGCAAATGCTGCACGTACCATCCGATCCATGTCGGCAGCGGCCCATTCTGATAGTAATCGTCCATCGCGGTGAATTGCCGCCACGCCAGATCCCCGCTTCCGATTTTCGCTACGCCCGATTCGAAATAAATCCGGAACCATTCCCACTGCAGCAGGAAAAGACTCGCCCGCGAAGGGGGATTCTCCGTTCCCAACCGCGGGCGCAAACCCGCTGGCGCGAAAAACAACGCAATAAATCCCGCCTCCAGCAGCATTCCATCGGACTGATATCCGGAAAAATCCCGCGCCACGCTCACAAACGAAACAATGCACACGAAACATGTCAGCAGCGACGCGCGCGGCCACAGGTTCAGCGTCACCAGCAGCGACGCCACCAACCCAACCCAGCACAGCGTCATCAACGCGCCGTTGCTCGCGCCGAACCACAGCAAACTCGGCGCGCTCCAATAGCTCCGCATTTCCAAAGCCGCATGCATCGCCTGCAGATAATCCGCCGCCGGCAGGATTCCATTCGGCCCGATCAATCCCTTGATCTGGAATAGCAGCGAATAAAAAGCGGAAAGATAGATCAATCCCAGCGCGCGCAGGAAAATCCAGCGCGGCCACAGATGCCCCGGTCGTCTTTCGGTGATCGGCTCCGGTCCCAGCAGCCAATTCACTACGCCCTGCAGAAATCCGTCTTCCATGGCCTGCGATTATACGGCGAAAGTTTGCAGTGCTCGGGAAAGTTCAGCGCTCCAGGGAAGGGAAGTTCCGGGCCGCTAAAAGCTATACAGAGGCAGCGCTTTTATCGACAGGAGCAAGTTTCACGAAACTAGGCGCTCGCGGCACCTCCCCAATCGTCTCTCGCCCTTCCGCCAATCCAATCAAAAATTCCTGCACATTAAAACGATGTCCGTTCCGCGAATGCAGAGCAGCTCCATCATCGCCCGAGCGCACGTATCGTCCATCCGCCAGCAATATCCGGGTCTTCTCCGTGTCCGCCAGATACGGTTCAATCACCTGGCTAAACACCTGCTTGCACAATTCCGTATCGCGCACGTGGAACATCACCTCCACGCGCTCGTAAATGTTCCGGTGCATCCAATCAGCGCTACCCAGATAAAGTTCGGTCTTCGCGCCGTTTCCGAACATGAAAATGCGGCTGTGCTCCAAAAACCGTCCCACCACGCTGCGCACTCGAATCCGGCTGCTGACACCGCGCACTCCCGGCCGCAACGCACACGCTCCACGCACCACCAGCTCAATTTGCACGCCCATCTGCGAAGCGCGGTACAGCGCTTGAATTGTTTTCTCGTCAAGCAGGGCATTCACTTTTGCGAAAATAAACGCCGGCCTCCCCGCCTTCGCATGAGCCGTCTCGCGCTCGATCAATTTCAGACAGCTTTTACCCAAGTTTAACGGCGCCACAAACAGCGGCTCGTAATTCGGCCTCTCGGAATAAGCCGTCAAATAATTGAACACGTGATGCACGGCATGTGTGATATGCGCGTCGCTCGTCAGCAGGCTCAAATCGGTGTAATAACGCGCCGTCGAAGGATTGTAATTCCCAGTGCCTAGGTGCGCGTACCGTCGAATCTGTCCGTCGCTTTCCCGCCGCGCAATCAGCGCCAACTTGCAGTGCGTTTTGAGTCCCACCACTCCGTGAAATACCTGCACGCCCGCTTCCTGCAAATTGCGTGCCCAGCGAATGTTGGAAGCCTCGTCAAACCGCGCTTTCAGTTCCACGACCACCGCCACTTCTTTTTTCGCCGCTGCCTCAATCAACGCGCGAACGATCGGCGAATTCTCGCTGGTGCGGTACAGCGTCTGCTTGATTGAAAGTACGTCCGGATCTTTCGCCGCGCTCTCAATCAGCCGCACCACGGCCGAATACGAATCATACGGATGATGCAGCAGCAAATCGCGCTTGCGAATCAGCTCGAAAAGAGAAGTTGCGCCCGGCTTCAGCGCCAGCTCCCGCGGCACGAACGGCTGGAACTTCAAGTCCGGCCGCGGCGCTTGATCATACAGGTACGAAATGCGCGCCAGGTTCGGTGGCCCGTCCACGCGAAAAATCTGCCACGGCGCCAGACGAAAATTCGCCACCAGCCGGTCAATAATTTCCTGATTCGCGCTCGCCTCGATCTCCAGCCGCACCGCTTCGCCCTTGCGACGCCGGTGCAATTGCGCGTCTACCGTGTCCATGATGCTGCGCGACTCTTCTTCTTCCAGATACAAATTGCTGTTGCGCGTCACGCGAAACGCCGCCGCCGAAAGCACTTCGTACCCGTGATACAAGCGATTCGCAAACGCCTGGATCACATCCGACAAAAACACATACTCGACGGTCCCATCCTTCGCGGGCAGCAGCACCAGCCGAGGCAGCGCGCGCGGCACCGTCACCACTCCTAAATAAGTCTGCACGCCGCGGCGCTTGCGTTTCAGCAAGAAAGCCAGGCACAGCGCCTTGTTTAGCACGTGCGGAAATGGATGCGCCGGGTCCACCGTCACCGGAGTCAGCAGGGGCTCCACCGATTTCACGTAATAATTTTCAATGTACAAGCGCGCCGCAGGGCCCAGTTTCTTCCAGCTCACCACGCGAACGGATTCGGCCGCGAGCGCCGGCAGCAACTCTTCGCGCCAGCAGTCGTACTGCGCTTTCACAAAGCTGTGAATTTTCTCCGCCAAATCTTTCAGCACTTCCGCCGGCACGAGCCCATCCGGACCGGGCTCGCACTTTCCGTGCTCCACCTGCTGCAGGATGCCCGCGACGCGCACTTCTACAAACTCATCCAGATTGCTCGCGGTGATCGCCAGAAACTTCACCCGCTCAAGCAGCGGATTCCGTTGGTCACGCGCCTCTTCCAGCACTCGCTCGTTGAATTGCATCCACGAATGGTGCCGGTTGAAAATATATTGTGGGTCCGCTACATCAATGTTTTTCATGACGTCCTTGCAGCCGACGATTCTATCGCGGTTGTGTTACAGCTGTGTTACCTATCGCCCGGCGCCCGCTCTCTCATCGAATTCCGCGCTCGTAGGTCGAGCCAGATAAGGAAGATAGCCAGCTGAGAACTACTTTCCCCATTTCATGTTAGGATTTTCCGCCCGAACGATTCCCGCATTCTTCGCGAGGTAAGAAGATTTTGACGTTTGTCGCATACGCATTCCTGGCCCTCGCCGCCATTCCCTTCATCTACTACCTCCTCTCCCTTTACAGCACGGTGCGCTATTTCCACGCATCGCGTAGCCACAGCCGACCGAACAATGATTTCACGCCCCCCATCAGTTGCCTGAAGCCCATAAAGGGCCTCGACGCCGAGGCCTACGAAAATTACGCCAGCTTCTGCCGACAGGACTACCCCGACTACGAAATTGTTTTTTGCGTGGATCCTGGCGACCCGACGCTCCCGATTCTCGAGAAACTCATCCGCGATTTTCCCCAGCGCCGCATCCGCCTGCTCTTCGGCTCCGGTCGTGACGCTGTCAATGACAAAGTCGCGCGCCTCACTCGCCTGGTCGCCGAAGCTCAGCACGATTTCTTCGTCATCACCGACAGCGACGTGCGCGTCCAACCGGATTATTTGCGCACCGTCATCTCGCCCTTCCGTGATCCCCACGTAGGCGCCGCCACCTGCTTGTACAGTTCTACTGTCGAAAAAAATCTCACCGAAAAATTGCAGTCCATTGGCATGATCTCCGATTTTTTCGCTGGCGTCATGGTCGCCTGGCAACTCGATGGAATCAAATTCACCTTCGGCCAAAGCATCGTCACCACGCGTCAGGCAATCGCAGGCTACGGCGGCTACCCCACAATCGAAGACCGCCCCGCCGACGATGTTTACGCCGGCCGCCTCGTCGCCGACCAGGGCTACGAAGTCAAACTCCTGCCCTACGTCGTGCACTCGGTCGCGGATTTCGATTCCCTCCGCGAATTTCTCTACAAACGCCTGCGCTGGATGACGGTCATGCGCCTGATGCGCCCCTGGGGCCACCTCGGCCTCATCTTCACCTGGGGATTGCCGTGGTCGCTCGTCGCCATCGCGATCCATCCCTCCAGCACCGTCGCCGCCGCATACCTCGGCACTTATTTATTCCTGCGCATCATCATGACGTGGCTCATCGGCATCTGGGGAATGAAACAACCGCGCGTCTGGAAAAAAATGCCACTGATCCCGCTCTGGGACGCCATCGCCTTCGCCATTTGGCTAGCCAGCTTCGCCCGCCATACCATCCGCTGGCGCGGCATCAATTATTATCTGCGCGAAGGCAAACTCACCGCCGTCGCTCCCTGCAACGCACCAAATGTCTCGCGCTAAAAAAACAAGCGATTTGCGCGTGAGCGAAGCGTTGGGCTTTTCGAGTCACGAGCCACTCATCACTAGCCACTGCCTCTAGAAATCGAGTAAAATAATTTGCATACCATGACAATAAATTCGCATCTATTCACCGTGCTCACGTCGCATCCGTGCGCCCTGTTCGCCGGACGGTTTCGCCCCGCATGACGTCATCCGTCGGCTTGCACCTGAAAACTTTCGTCCTGATATTCCTGATGATCCTGTTCGGCCCGCTCGGCAACGTTTCTCTGAGCAAAGGTATGAAGACGATCGGCGCCATTTCGCTACATCAGCCCGCAGACCTGCTCCACGTCGGGTTGCAAATTCTCCATTCTCCGTTCATCTGGCTCGGCATCCTGCTCCAGCTGATGTTTTTCCTCGCCTATATGCTCGTCTTGTCCTGGGCCGACTACAGTTTCGTTCAGCCGGCCGGCTCCTTTGCCTATGCCGTAGTCGCCCTTTGGGCCTACTTTCTCTTGCATGAACCGATTTCCCCTACTCGTTGGGCCGGCGTTTGCGTCATATGTCTGGGTGTGCTGATCGTCGGCCACACCTCGCCGCGCACCACGGAGCAAAAATAATGGCTTGGGAAACTGTATTGCTGCTGCTGATCGTCTTCGCCGGTACGTCCGGTGAACTCTGCGTCACGCGCGCGATGAAAACCATCGGCGAAGTTCACGACTTCCGTCCCAGCTCGCTCCTGCGCGTTATGTTCGGCGCCATACAGGTTCCCTGGATGTGGCTCGGCGTGGCGCTCATGGCCGTAGCGTTCTTCTCCCTGCTCGGCGCTCTCTCCCTGGAAAACGTCAGCTTCGTCGTGCCCGTCACAGCCCTCAGCTACGCCGCCGGAGCGCTGGGCGGCCAGTTTTTCCTCGGCGAGCGCGTGTCGCGCAGACGTTGGCTCGGCGTTCTGCTTGTCTGCATCGGCGTTACGTTAGTCTTCCTCGGCAGAAAGTAGCGGCTCAATAAACGACTCGTAGCGCGATCGTCCGCGCCAATCCCGCAACCGCGCCGCCGCATCTATAATATGGACGATGCGCTAAACTCTGGTTACGATTGATAGAATCAGAACACTGAGGAGCTTCAGAATTTGTGCGGCATCGCCGGCTTTACCCATAAAAATTGGTCGCCCGATCCAGACCGCATCCGGCGCGCCGCGGCGACCCTCGTTCATCGCGGCCCAGACCAGCAGGGCGTCTTCCAATCCGAAATCTGCTCCCTCGGCGCCACGCGTCTGAAAATTATTGACCTCGAAGGCGGCGATCAACCGATATTTTCGGCGAATGGCGACGCGGTAATCGTCTTCAACGGCGAAATCTACAATCACCTGGGATTGCGCGCCGAACTCGAATCGCTCGGCCATCGTTTCCACTCACATTCCGACACCGAAACTGTCTTACACGCTTTTCTCGAGTGGGACACGCAATGCTTCGCCCGGCTGCGCGGCATGTTCGCCGTTGCTCTGTGGACCGAATCCTCGCGCCGCCTCGTCCTCGCCCGCGATCGCCTCGGCATCAAACCGCTGTACATCACACATCTCGGCCAGGATTTGCTGTTCGGCTCGGAGCTAAAGGCGCTTTTCATCCATCCGGAAATCACGCGCCGCCTCAGCCTCGCCGGCCTCGATTGCTACCTGTCTCTCAACTATGTTCCGTGTCCGTGGACGCTGGTTGACGGAATCGAAAAACTCGCGCCGGGAAACTGGCTCGAATGGCGCGATGGAAAAATTCGCTCAGATAGTTACTGGCAATTGCCCTTCGAAAAGCCGGGCGACTGGACTCTCGCTTCCGCGACAGAAGAACTCGACTCGCTCCTTCAGCAATCCACGCGCGAACATCTGCTCTCCGACGTTCCCCTCGGCGTATGGCTCAGCGGCGGCGTGGACTCGTCCACGATCCTCCACTACGCCGCGCAAGTTTCCACGTCGCGCCTGAAAACTTTCTCCATCTCTTTCCGAGGCCGCAGCTTCGATGAAAGCGAATACATCCGCAAGGTCGTGAACCACTACGAAACGGAACACGAAGAATTGGACCTCACTCCGGATGAAGATCTCGCCGGCGCGATCGCCGAATTCGCGTACTACTCCGACGAACCCACCGCCGACGCCGGCGCTCTCCCAGTCTGGTTCCTCTCCAAAATGTGCAAACGCCGAACCACGGTCGCGCTCAGCGGCGAAGGCGCCGACGAACTATTCGGCGGCTACCTCACCTATCGCGCCAACGCACTGGCGCGCACCGCCAGACACCTACCCGGACCCGCCGTGCGCCTCGCGCTGCAAGCCGTCAGCTACTGGCCCGTATCCGACGACAAAATCAGCTTCGAATACAAATTAAAACGCTTCCTGGAAGGCAGCATCATGTCGCCCGAACGCGCCCATGTTTTCTGGAACGGCACGTTCTCCGATAAAGAAAAACACTCCCTGCTGCAAAATCCGCTGCCAAATGCTCTGAACGGAATCCTAGGCGACCTGCGCGGAAAATTCACCTCCGCAGACCAGCTCGCGCCCTTCCTCTGGTTCGATCAAAAATATTACCTTCCCGGCGATATCCTCACGAAAGTAGATCGCATGAGCATGGCGCACTCCGTCGAAGTCCGCCCTCCGTTCCTCGATCATCGTATCGTGGAATTCGCCGCCACTCTGCCCGCGTCCCTGAAAATCCAAGGCTCGCGCCAAAAATTTGTCCTCAAAGAGCTTATGAAAAATAAGCTGCCGTCAGCGGTACTCACGCGCAAGAAAGTCGGCTTCGACATCCCCGCGCACGAATGGCTGCGCGGCCCTCTGCGCGACTTACTAACAGACACCCTGAACACCGGCCTAGCCGAGCATCCCGGACTATTTCAACCGAAAGCCGTGCAATCACTTTTGCAAGCCCACATGGACAGGCGCGCCAATCTGGGTTATCACCTGTGGGGCTTGCTGATACTTTTCCTATGGATGAAAGAATGGCGGATTCAAGCAGCACCCTCTCCGGCCAGCCATTATTCGGCCCCGGAAAGAACGGGTATCTCTACTTAATCGTTTTACTTTTCGCCGGAGCGATTTATCTAGGCTGCATCGTTTCTCCGCCGTCTCTCATGGACGACGTTGACTCCGTGCAAGCGCAAATCGCGCGCAATATGCTCATCTCCGGCGATTGGGTCACCGCTCGCCTCGACGGCGTCCCCTATCTCGAAAAGCCCGCGCTGATCTATTGGACCATCGCGCTCTCCTACAAAATTTTCGGAGTGCATGATTGGTCCGCGCGCATTCCCATCGCGCTCTCCGCGCTGGCTCTCTGTTGGTTCACCGCGGCTTTCGGCGTCTGGGCCTTTGGCAAACGCGCGGGATTCTATGCGGGCTTATGCATCACTACCTGCGTCGGCCTGTTTCTCTTCACTCGCGTTCTAATTCCAGACGTCACCCTGACATTCACCACGGCCCTGGCCATGTGGGCGTTTCTTCGCGCGATTGACGACGAAGAACCTCACCCGCGCCTCTGGGCTTTTCTCTTTGCCGCCAGTCTCGGCGCCGGCCTGCTCCTGAAAAGCCTCATCGCGATCGTTTTTCCGGTAGGCGCTGCGATCGTCTATCTCCTCTGCACTGGCCAGCTCTTTTCCTGGAAAATCTGGAAACGCCTTCATCCTTTCACCGGCACGCTCGTCATTCTTCTCATCGCCGCTCCTTGGCACATCCTCGCCACTTTGGGCAATCCACCGTATTTCGTTTTCACCCTGCACAGCGGCCCCAATTCCTATCACGGATTTCTCTGGTTCTTTTTCATCAACGAGCAAGTGCTCCGCTTCCTCAATCTTCGCTACCCGCGCGATTACAATACAGTCCCGCGCCTCTACTTCTGGCTATTCCATTTGATCTGGCTCTTCCCCTGGAGCGTTTATCTCCCAGCCGTAGCCAAACTTTCCTTTAAGCCGATTGACCGCGCCGGCCGCGCGCGTTTGCTCGCTCTCTGCTGGCTTGGCTTCGTCCTCATCTTCTTCACGTTCTCCACAACGCAGGAATATTATTCGATGCCGTGCTACCCCGCGCTGGCCTTGCTCATCGGCTCCGCCATGGCCACGGAAAACGTTTGGGTCCGTCGCGGCACTCGCGCACTCGCCATCATTGCCGCCAGCGCGGCAATCGCGGCCTTCGTCATTTATTGGAACGTGCGCAACCTGCCCGCTCCCGGTGATATTTCCTCCGCGCTGTCGAGCAATCCGAAATCCTATAGCCTCTCCTTAGGGCACATGCTCGACCTCACCCTCCCATCCTTCGCCTATCTGCGAATTCCGCTCCTCCTCGCATCCATCGCTTTTCTGGTCGGCGCGATCGGGGATTTCCGCTTCACAGGTCTGCGCGCCTTTCTGGCCTCCGCCGTAATGATGGTGCTATTTTTCCACGCAGCTCGCGCCGCCATGGTCGTGTTCGATCCCTATCTTTCCTCGCGCCCCCTCGCCGACGTACTTCTGAAATCTCCAGACGGCGCCCTGATCGTCGAACGCCACTACTACCCCACCTCCTCAATTTTCTTTTACACGAATCGCCCAGCCCTGCTCCTGAATGGCCGCGTCCTGAATCTCGAATACGGTTCGAACGCTCCGGGCGCCGCCGACGTCTTCATCGACGACACAAAATTCGCAAATCTCTGGATGACTCAGCCGCGCTTCTATTTGGTTTGCGCTCAGACCAGTCTGCCGCGTCTGCAAAATCTCGTCGGCGCCGCAAACCTGAACATCGTCTCCCAAAGCGGCGGCAAGCTCCTGCTAACCAATCATCCGCTGCCCGATGCGACCTCGCCCGCTCTGCAACCAGGCTCGTAGGCGAACGGCGTGCGGTGCCCGCGTCAGCCCTTTGCGTCCTCGCCGCACTCGCCAGATGCAACCAAGAACGGTAAGATGTAAAGCTGTTTGGCCGCAGCAATCCATCGCTGCCTATAGCGCCTGCCAGCCTCAACCAGCAGCGCTCAAACTAAAACAAAAGCGCGATGACACGCGGAGGAAGTATGAAGATTGCAGTCCTAGGCGGAGACGGATATTGCGGTTGGGCCACGGCCCTCTATTTGTCCAAGCAGGGTCACGAAATTGCCATCGTGGACAACTTCGTCCGTCGGCAATGGGATCACGAGCTGGGCGCACAAACCCTCACTCCCATAAGCCCGCTCTCCGACCGCCTCACTGCCTGGCACCGTCTCACCGGCCGAACCATCGAATCCTACGTCGGCGACATCACCGACTACGAATTCCTCAGCACCTTCATCAAGAATTTCGAACCAGAAGCCGTAGTCCATTTCGCCGAACAACGCTCCGCCCCTTATTCCATGATTGACCGCGGCCACGCCGTGTACACGCAGGTCAACAACGTCGTCGGCACGCTGAATCTCGTTTTCGCTCTGCGCGAACTCCAGCCCGATTGCCACCTCATCAAACTCGGCACCATGGGCGAGTACGGCACTCCGAATATCGACATCGAAGAAGGCTACATCGCCATCGAACACAATGGCCGCAAGGACGTTCTGCCGTTTCCCAAGCAGCCCGGCTCCTTCTACCACCTCTCCAAAGTGCACGACAGCCACAACATCATGTTCGCCTGCAAAATCTGGGGCTTGCGCGCCACCGACCTGAATCAGGGCGTGGTCTACGGCACCATCACCGACGAAGTCGCGCTCGACGAAGCGCTGATCAACCGTTTCGATTACGACGAAGTTTTCGGCACAGTCCTCAATCGCTTCTGCGTCGAAGCCGTCGTCGGACATCCGCTCACCGTGTACGGCAAAGGCGGTCAGCGCCGTGGCTTCCTCGATATCCGAGATACAGTGCGCTGCATCGAAATCGCCTGCCAGAATCCCGCCGCGCGCCACGAGTGCCGCGTCTACAATCAATTCACGGAAAGTTTTTCCATCATGGACATCGCGGGAATCGTTCAGGCCGCTGCTAAAAAAATCAACCTGGCCGTCGAAATCAGCCACCTTCCCGATCCACGCGTCGAAGCCGAAGATCATTACTACAACGCCAAGCACTCCAAGCTGGTTGACCTCGGCCTCCAGCCACACCTTCTGTCAGACGCTATGCTCGACTCGCTCCTCAAAGTCGCCGTGAAATACCGCGACCGCATTGACACCTCGCTGATCCTCCCCAGCGTCAACTGGCGCAACGCCCGCAACAATTATCGCGAGCGCGCAAAATCGTCAGCCAGCGCGAAGCCGACAGCATCACAACTCAAAAAAGTAGGAGTCTGTTCCGATTAGCACCAGCAAAACGGGTGACGAGTAGAAACACGGCTACCAAAACGGGGATTCTTCCTATTTATATGGTGCGCCCAAGGGGACGATTTTAGAACTTTCCTCGTCGATTTCGTGTCACGTCTGCCACAGATTGACTTCGCCACCGAATTGAACCTGTAGCCAACTCGGGAACAACAAGGCACTTGTCCGATTACGCGACGCACCGTCTGTAGGAACCCCGCAGCGAAACTTACGTGCGGTGCGCCGCTTGCGCGAACCCCGCCTCAGCAGTGATACATTTACAGCGTGCGTGCGCTCATTAATGCGATCTTGGCGATGTTGCTTGCTGGGGCCTCGGCCCGCGCAAAAAAATATTTCCATTGCGACCCAGGACGGAAGCGTAATTTACGCTGATGATTACGGAAAAGCGGACAGAGGCGTCGTGCTGGCCCATGGCGGCCGGTTCAACAAGGAGAGCTGGGGCGAACAGGCTCGAACACTCGCGTCGGGTGGATTTCGAGTGTTGGCGATCGACTTCCGCGGCTACGGTAAGTCACGAGGTCCGGGCGATTCAGATCCATTGAGTGCGCCACTCCGATTGGATGTGCTCTCCGCTGTACGCTAGCTGCGCGAAACCGGTGCGAAGAGCGTGTCGGTAGTCGGCGGAAGCATGGGAGCAGGCGCCGCTGGCGACGCGTCGATCGCTTCGCGGCCAGGGGAAATCGATCGTCTGGTATTACTTGGCGGGGCGCCGGATGGCCCAGCCGAAAAGCTCAAGTCGTCCACTCTGTTTATCGTTGCGCGCGACGATTCCAGCGGAGATGGACCACGTCTGCCCAGGTTTCAGGAGCAGTATGAGAAAGCTCCCGAAGCGAAGGAACTCATCGTTCTGGATGGCTCGGCGCACGCGCAATATCTCTTCCAAACGGGTCAAACAGAGCGAGTGATGCGCGAAATCCTCCGATTCCTTTCCGCCAAGTGAGCTATACCGGCTGGTGTGGGGTGATGAGGGCCAGGTGAAAATAGCCGTCCATCGCGGGAGCGTGACAAGACTCGGAAGAAAGTCACATACCCGATTAACGCTTTATCGGTAAAGTGGGTCCCAGTATCCAAGTTACCGGTTACGCGAGAAAGTAACCGGCTAATTTGAATCTATTACTGCAATTCCTTCTTCTCGGTATTCTTCGAGATTATCGTTCAACCATGTCTGACCCGCCCGGAGGCGATGGAATCGGACTGTTGCTTTTTGGCCATCAAACGACACGATAACAACAAAATCACCAGCGAAGGATGCGGCGAGAGCCTTCTTCAATCGCCGTGCGAATTCTAGGGCTTCGCCCAACCTCTCGACGTGGACATGGTTGATGAAGCATTCGTATCCGGTCTCATCGTGGGTGGCCGCACGGTCAAACGCGGAATCGTGTTCTTCTGATGCGAAGCAGCACGCAACCCTTTTCTTCCACGAAACCGGAAGCTAAGATACTCGACAATTCTGGCGAAAGCACAGACTGGTTGGTTTGCCGCTCTGCCAAGAATCGGCGCATGTTTTGGTTCGTCTTCATGACGCTGATGGTGCCATACGTAGGAGTTCCGGGCGAAGCGGAAGATGAAGAGCGACTGGCGAAAGGCCAACTCTGATAAACGCTAATCGGAAACTGACCCTCATTCTCCGGCGACTTTGCTGCCGGGCTGTGATATTTTTTTGTCAAAGATGTGTGAAAAAAATCTGACATTCGATGGCGTTGGTGCAGCACTCCTTTCAGCGTTTCCAGAGCTATTGGAACGGGTTTGGAGCACCTTCGGTTCGTACTACGAGTTAGAAAAGGGAACAAAGGAAGAAACGCCGGAAGCGTACCCCCATTTTTGAAAGTGTCGTAGAGGAGGTAGTTTTCGAGCTTCTTGAAAGTGGTCAGGATGAAAGGTTGCTAACTCGCCTGTTCCTCTTCTTTGAGGATATGGCCAATTCTCCAGACCCAAACGTCAGTAGAGACCTACTCGGGATTGCGATACTCGACCCCTTGATTTATAGAAAGGCGAGCCTCAGAGCGGCATGGAGGTTTATGGGCCCCAGAACGAAAGAGTTGGCGGTGCTTGCGGCGGGTCATCAAGGTAGGCAGGAAAACCTTCCACCAATGTAGTCAATGCCTGGGTAATGCACTTACCGGAAACCGACTCTTAGTTTCCGGTTACGCGCCCAAGTAGCTTTTCGTCGTTGCGGTCCGTCTTTGGCGATTAGCCAGTAGCTTTCTTCAATTCAGATCGTGGATCGTAAGTCGGGAGCCTGAGCGGATGGCGATGCGCTTGCCATTCGCACTGCATGCGACTCGGGCGACGTCCTTTTCGGTCATCTTTGGGTCCTTCCATTTGTCGAGAGGTATCGTGGCAATTATCGTTCCTAAGGGAATTTCGAAGACAAAAACTTTGTCCGGGCCGGAGGCGACAAACCGGCCCATGGTGCCGCAGAAGCCGCCGGTCCACCACATGTTAACTTCGTCGTCCGTCATACGAAGATCGACGTTTGCAATAGTTTGGCCGGTGATGCCGTCGCGGATGTGTGCGTCTGTGCCGTCGTCTCCATAACTTGGATTCGGATAGTCGACGATCCATTTGCCGTCGGCAGAGCGAACGGCGTGCGGTCCATAAGAAACTAGCGCGCGGCCGGTTTTCGGGTCGACCACGCTGCTGCCGGAGCGGTTGTTCGAAAACGCGATTTTTCCGTCTGACGTCACGCCGCCCCACATAAAGCCACCCGCAAAGAATCCGCCGGTTTGTTTGGCGACGAGCTTTCTTGTTCGCCATTGATATACGCTCACTTGCATGCCGTCGTTCGACTCGGAATAGGCGGAGATGAGCTTCCCATCCCCCGAAATCTGCGCGTAGGGGGAGTTTTCGTCAGCATCAAACCACATACGTGGGATGTCCTGAGTTCGCGCGGTTTCGACGTTGAGGAGTAATAAATGGACTTGGGCACCCGGTCGGTCGCGATCGGCCGAAACGACAGCGAAGCTCTCGTCGGCAGTGGTCGAACAGATCCACGTATCGACTGGTAGATTCCAAACGTGCCTTACTGCGCCGGTCGCGGCAACATAGGTGACTGCGTACGCATGGCCGTTCTGCTGGGTGCCGTCGATGCTGACCGTCCCGATCTCGCGCAGGAGGCGTCCGTCTTTGCTGAAGGCAAGATACTCGTTGAACGTGTTGAGCATTCCCGGGACCGTGGCGGCCGTAACCTCCTGGGCTGCGCTGGTGTAAGGTTCAGCCGCCAGCACCGTAACTAGAGCAATTATGAGAAAGAGACCCCGGTGATTCATCGCACCTCCTTTATTGGCCGATGAGGGACGCCTAGGGTATGGCAGTTTGAATGCCAACGAAGCTCCGCGCCTAAGCAACGGTAAGCGCAATTACTTCATCATGCAGTTGACTTTCTCCGGTTTAGGTGACGAGAAGCTCGTGTGACGGCGCACACACCGTCTCGTTCGACACACTATAGAGAGTCGACTTCACCGTAAGAGCGAATTGAATCTCTCCGTTCGATAGGTCCTGATAAAACGCGCTATTCGGAAAAGTGGAATCCTCATCTGTGTTTCTTCGACTGGCTCGATTTTGGCCAAGGGATCAAACCAACGAGGACAAAGCTCAATCCTAAGAGAACAAATGAAAGCGACGGTGCATAGCCAGGCTTTTCACTCAAAGTTAACTCGAATCTGTCAAAAACGATGCATTCTTGCACGCGTCGTACACAGGACGCTTTCAGAGAAAACACACATTCCGGGCCTCTCGGAGAGACACCCAACGGAGGCATTTTTAGTTCCCGAGATCACCGGTTCGGATGAGAATAGACCCGTCCGCTTCCGTATCGTCGGCCAGATATTTTCGCCGTGACTCTTGCTCGATTATTTTGCGGTGTCTTCTGAACACGTCGAGCTTGTCCCGGGCGTCGCCCTTGAAATGGTCGTCCAGCGCTTCGCTGCTGATGGCGCAGCGCACCCGGGTTTTGCCGTCCATTCCCGAGAACACTACGACATGGCGGTCCACGATGTATTTCTCGTCCGGCTTCGGGAATGTCAGGTCGTGTTGCCCAAGCGACCAGCGGACGCGCTCGGCCACAAACGCCGCGAACGGTTTGATGTCCATATCGATGCTGGCGTGGTCGAGCGCCGTCAGATAGGCGTTGCGATCCCTGACTCGGATGACGGTCCATGGGTAACCGCCTGAAGCGAGCATCACGTTCATCAGGAACCGGGCCATGCGCCCGTTGCCGTCCGGATAAGGATGGATGTAACCGAACAACCAGTGGCCGAGAACGGCGCGCACGCACGGTTCCGTTTCTTTTTCGAGCAGGTCGAAGTACGCTGGCATGGCGTCGCGCACGGCTTCCCACCGTGGCGGTACGTAGCGCGACGTGCGCAGGTACACAGGGCTGTCGCGGTATCCGGCGAGTGCCCCCGGTTCGATGAGGCCAGCTGCGACGCAGGGCTGGAACAGTTCGCGATACCAGTCCTTGTGCGCGGCCCGCGCGCGCGTGCCGGGATTTTCTCCCCCGATCACTTTCTCGACGGATCGCTTCACTACCTGGAAGGCCTGCCAGTATCCGCGCGCGGCTAGCGCGTCACGGCTCTTGCGGTCATCCGCGTGATGCTCCGGATCCCAGTTGCCTTGGCGCACTCTCTCGATCAGTGCCGCGGTAACTGAATATCCCTCGATCGACAGCGAGTGATAGGCGTCACTCTTGTAGATTTCGTCGATGAAATGCAAATATGCGCGCTTGTCTTTCGGCAGTCCCGGGGCTTTCGGGAAATTCTCGATGACGCTGCCGCGCATGGACTCCCACAGCATTTCGATGCGGCCGACAATCGCAGCAACGGCCGGACGCGGTGCCGCGAAGGCCTGACCAGCCTGGAATGCATTGCGTTCGCGCACGTCGTACCCGGCACCGGACATGGCGGCCATAATTTCGTCCGCGAGCGCTGCGCGTCCGGTTTGGCGGAACGCGCCAGCGAGATAGCCCGCCTTGGCCGAGTGTCCACCGTTCAGCAGAAGCCGGAGTAGGTCGCCGGCATCTCGGGGGCTCGCGAGAACGACCTGCGACTCGACCGGGTTGCGAGCGAAGAAGGATTGGCCTACTCTCACCAGCGAAGCCACCGGGGAGAAAAGGCGCAGTCCGTCTCGCGTCACAAGATCCGATTTTGCGGGCATCGCCGCCACTTTCAGATCGTATAGCGACGTCCCAAACAGAAGCTTTATCGCATTGTTCGTGCCCCTTGGGCTGTTGATGACAACCTGGTCAGGAATCACCGTTCTCTCGCCGTGCAGCAGAAGCGACTGCTCGGGTGAAAGGTGCCACTCGTCGGCGAAGCGTTCCTTGCAATAGCGCGCACAGAATTCCCAGAACGACGCATACCAGGGTGTGCTGTCGCCATCACGCGCGCTTGGGCTAGAGGAAATCAGCCAGCCTTTCATGACTTCCTGCAGAAATCCGTTTGTTAGCAATCGTTCGCGATTGACGCGGCTTAGGTCCTGGGACCGGAACACACGACGCCTCTCCTGCTGGAGCGCGTTGAGTGCGTCGAGAGATTCGGCTAGTTTTTCGTTCGGCGTAGGCATAGTCGGCCTGTGTCAGTACAAGTTTATTGTGCCTCTCGGTTACAAGTATATTATGTCGTGCCATAACAAGTCAATCGTGCCGTGTGACTACAAGTTTATTCTGCTGACGTAAATTACGCAATTTAATACGCTTGTCAGCCGATGGACAGATGGAACGGAGATCATAACCGCAGAACGTTAGCCCACCTGCGAACGATGGCGTGCGGTGCCCTTCGCCGAGATAGCCAAGGACACGCTCGAGTATTCGAAAGCGACCAAGGTCGAGGAGGCTTGTCGAATTGACGGTTGGAAGATGGAGACCATCCTCGGTTGGTTTCAAGGCCGTTCGGCTGAGGAGATAACGGCCCAAGGCATCGAGCGAAAGTTGACCACGCTCGCCGATACCGGTCTGAAGCCTGCAACCTTGAACCGCTATCGTACGCTCCTGAGCCTCATCTACTCTCTCGCCATTCGCAACGGCAAGCTCTTGATCAATCCTGTGCGGAAGGTGAAACGGCGCAAGGAAAATAACGAACGCGTGCGGTTCCTGGAGGAGAGAGAAGAACTGGCTGTTCGCGAAAAGATCCGAGAACTCTATGCAGAGCGGGAAGCAGAGTTTGACTTGGTTCTTCACACCGGTATGCGCCGGGGCGAGCAATACCCGTTGCGCTGGGAGAATATCGACCGCTCGAATGGCATTATCACAATTCCTCGCAGCAAACATGGAGACACTCGCTACATTCAAATCAATTCGATCGCTCGCGCTGCCTTGCTTACGTTGAGAGAGCGCTCCAGCGAAGCCGGCTATATGTGCCCGGGCCTGGATAACTCGCGAAAGAGATATTCAAGACCGTGGTTTGAAGAATTCAGCGAAAAGGCGAATATTTCAAATTTTCACGGGCACGACTTGCGGCACACCTTCGCCAGTCGGCTTGTGATGGCGGGCGTGCCGCTACGCGCCGTCCAAGTTCTTATAGGCCACAAGAGAATTGAAACGACCCTGCGCTACTCTCACCTGGGCGAAGATCACTTGCGGAATGCAGTTGAACGTTTGGTCGCAGCGGAAGCGTCGATGCCGAGCCAGGAAACGCCAATTCAAGTGCCACCAGCGAGAATGACGCCTCTTCTCACTGATCGCCGAATTCAGCGTACGTTACGAAGACTCAATGGTGCCCGAGAGAGGACTCGAACCTCCACTCCCTTGCGAGAACTAGCTCCTGAATCCGAATTGGACGATGTTCCGTAGACTGACTCTCCTAGCCTGACTATGCCAGCTCGTGCGTTATGAGCGACATTCAAAATTCCAGAATCGCCTACTCTGGACCAGTACCCCCACGAAATTACAAGCCAACTGCCACCAGAACTGCCACCGTATTTGCCATGAGCATTCCTCGCTCTCGATGGTTTGATCCAGCACCATCCCCGCCCGGCTCAAACCGAACGGCCTTCGGTTAACAGCCGTTGGAGGCTAAAATCTAAACGTCCCGTCTGGTGTCGCTTACGAGAAACTGGGAGCCATTGATTCTTCATCTAATTGCACCCGCACCTGCACCTACCCCTACCGAGCATCTGGGCTAGTGAGAAATCTCCCGGCCGTCCAAACCGCAGACCTCAACGGTGTCAATTCGGAGGTAAAGAAGCTAAAACCCTTTGCCTGTCTTGCTTTTCCGTTTTCGCAGGGCACCAAGAGTCTATAAAACAGCCTAGTTTTGGTGACGGATTGGTGACGAGTTTTCGATTCGGATGAGTGGCCGCTCTAAGCTGTGCAGCTGTGCTGACGGACTTTGTGCCAAAACTCGTCTGCGGGCTGTTGAAACAGGCTAGCTGCGATCCTGCAAAGCGCTAGCGGCAATCGGCAGCTACTCAATCGAGGCAGTTCACTCAAGGCTTGCTAGTTCGAAAAGAAACGATCCCGGCATTATGTGGTGTGCTACGGGAAAATCTCGAAAACCTGGTTGACAAGGTCATCGATCTTTCGCTTTAGCTCTTTCAACTTCAACTCGCTGTCAATGGCCTGCACAGCCTCTGCAGAGTTAATATCGGCCGAAGCAAGCATTACCGCTTCTCGATCAGCTTCTCGAAGTTGTGCCCCGATTTGTTCTTGGACCTTCAAAAGATCCGACACAAAGTCCGTCATTGCTCTCCACCCCTCCAAGTTCGGAGTAGTGGGTAGAGATTGCGCGCTGCGCGCCTGACCATCGTTCGTGCCAACATACACCATCGACGCGGAATTTTCTGCCGATTTTTCCCACGAAGTGGGACGAAACTCGCGCCGCTCCCTAAGTTACACTTTCGCTGAACGTGCAAAAAAGCCATTGCCAAGGTTTCAACAGGGGCCAGCAACCATAGCAGGGCACAGTTTCCTTGTCTCGATATTTTTACGTTGGAAACGCAACGGTCTTGAATCACACGAACGCAGATCCCATGTTCCTGTGGTAGCGCTGCTACCACGTCATCGAAGTACTGGATTTTCTTTCCAGGCGCGAGCACTTCAAAGCCGGAGCGGGCACCACCCGTCTAATCGCCGCGCCGGGATCCGCCTCCCCCCGAGCCACCATATCCTGAGTCGCCCTCACCTTCACGTGCCGTCTGTTGTTCACGCGGTTGAATATTGGCGCTGTCCTGTTCTGAACCGTGTTCGCGATGAGCCGCCGTCATGTGCTCGTGCAGCTCCCTTTCCGAATCGTACCAAGCGTTGCATTGACTACAGGTGATCTGAGCCGTTTGTGATTGCGCCATACTCGTCTCCCTTTCGAATATTCGCTTGTTACCACTTATCGATGCTTAATGAAATAACGCCAACCAGCAAATCCTCTCCCAGGGCCGCAACGCAAACGATTTGGCAAACCCAAATCGAACAGACCTCGCCGTGCGAAGTGCGATCTCACCCCACGTGGCGCAGACGTAGTGCAAGAAGCTTGGCAGCTTTAGTACATTCCGCCCATGCCGCCCTGGCCCACGCCTGCCGCGGCCATCATTCCCTCTTCCTTGATGTCCGCCACGAGAGCTTCGGTGGTCAGCATCAGCGCGGCAATGGATGCCGCGTTCTGTAATGCCAAACGAGTCACCTTCGCCGGATCAATCACTCCAGCCTTTATCATGTCGCCGAATTCCCCGGTCTCCGCGTTGAAACCAAAGCTCTCATCATTCGAGTCGCGGATGCGCCCGACAACCACCGCGCCCTCGTGCCCGGCGTTCTTGGCAATCTGGCGTGTGGGCTCTTCGAGCGCGCGCTTTACAATGTTTACCCCGACGGCTTCGTCACCGTGAAGCTTGAGCTTTTCGAGTGCTGGGATGCACCGAAGCAAGGCCACTCCCCCGCCAGCAACAATGCCTTCCTCGACAGCAGCACGCGTTGCATGCATGGCATCCTCAACACGAGCCTTCTTCTCTTTCAGCTCGGTCTCCGTTGCAGCGCCGACTTTAATCACCGCGACGCCGCCCACCAGCTTCGCGAGCCGCTCCTGCAGCTTTTCCTTATCGTAGTCCGAAGTGGAGTCTTCGACCTGCGCGCGGAGCTGCTTGATACGGCCCTCGATCTCTCTGGCCTTACCGCCTCCCTCGATGATCGTTGTGTTGTCCTTGTCGATAGTCACCTTCTTGGCGCGGCCGAGATCCTCCTCCTTCACGTTCTCAAGCTTGATGCCGAGGTCTTCCGTGATGGCCTTGCCGCTCGTGAGGATTGCAATATCTTCCAGCATTGCCTTGCGTCGGTCACCGAAACCGGGAGCTTTCACCGTTGCGCACTGCAGCGTCCCGCGCAGCTTATTCACAACGAGCGTTGCGAGCGCTTCGCCCTCAAGGTCCTCAGCTATGATCAGTAGCGGCTTGCCTATTTTGGCAGTCTGCTCGAGCAACGGCAGCAGGTCCTTCATCGAGCTGATTTTCTTTTCGTGGATCAGGATGCGAACGTCTTCCATCAAGCACTCCATGCGCTCCGGGTCGGTGACGAAGTAAGGCGAGAGGTACCCGCGATCGAACTGCATTCCTTCCACGACTTCCAGCGTCGTTTCCATCGTTTTGGATTCTTCAACGGTTATAACCCCGTCCTTGCCGACCTTCTTCATCGCCTCCGCAATGATGCTGCCGACCTGCTGGTCGGTGTTGGCGCTAATCGTGCCCACCTGGGCGATCATGTCGCCCTTCACGTCCTTGTGGAGCCTCTTAATCTCCTCCACGGCTACTTCGACGGCCTTCTCAATGCCGCGCTTGAGTGCCATCGGGCTAGCGCCAGCTGCTACCGTCCGCACACCTTCGCGGAAGATGGCCTGTGCCAGGACGGTCGCAGTGGTCGTGCCGTCGCCTGCAACGTCGGAGGTCTTCGAAGCGACCTCGCGCACCATCTGCGCGCCCATGTTCTCGAGCGGATCCTGTAGCTCGATTTCCTTCGCTACGGTTACGCCGTCCTTGGTGATGATCGGCGCGCCGAACTTCTTCTCGATCACCGCATTGCGCCCCTTCGGGCCGAGCGTGATCTTCACCGCGTCTGCCAGAATATTTACGCCGCGCAGAATTGCCTGACGTGAATTCTCACCAGTTACAATTTGTTTTGCCATTGGATTTCACCCTCCTGGGTGAATGGGTACTTGTGGCCGGTCCAAAACCGCGTGGATCGGCTAAACTATTTCTTGCTGGATGCCGCTTTGGCCATCCCGCTAATCTTCGCCAGGATTTCCTCTTCGCGGAGGATCAGATACTCCTGGTCACTGATCGTGATGTCACTGCCGGTATATTTGCCGAACAGGATCCGGTCGCCGACCTTCACATCTACCGGAACGCGTCGGCCTTTCTCGATTTTTCCGGCACCCACGGCCATCACTTCACCCTCTTGAGGCTTTTCTTTAGCCGTGTCCGGGATGATGATGCCGCCCTTCGCTGTTTCTCTCTCTTCCAACCGCCTCACCAGGACTCGGTCGTGCAGGGGAGTCACATTCACAGTCATTTCTCAACCTCCGTTTAATCCATTCTGAAGATTCCAGGAGTAAGCTCGCTATGACCTCGGCCGACATTGTCGGCCGAAGGGCCTCATATTCTTTTGTTGCGCGATATCAAGGTCATCGACTTCCTTTTTCTTCCAGTCTCCCAGCAGCTCCTCTGCTAGCGAACGCCCTGACTTCGCTCAGACGTCTGCCAATTTTGCTCGGTCCCACTCCTGATGGTCCTTAGCACGCAAAAGGAACGGGTTCTCTTCGATATGTCGGGAATGGGCGCAGACACTTGCATAGGGCAAGCCCAGAAATCGCTTTACCTCAACTTGCGTAATTTCCAAACCGTTGAACCTCTCTAATTTCAGATTCGCTAAGATCCGCTTCAATGCTCTGCGCACAGCGACTTGCCCGTCGAAGCCGAAGATGGTTCCTTTGACCTCCCCGGCCACGCAGAAAAAGTTCTATCCTGCCTCGTGGATTTTTCGACCTAATCCGGACGCATCGAGATTCTTGACTATTCTCCAGCCACTCGCGCAGGGCTCACTCTCGATCTGCGGCGCGTCCGGCCACAGTGTGCCATCTTTGATCAGCATGGTCCCCGTCGTGAATGCTCCTGCCGTTTGAGTATTCCTCGGCGCTCTACAATGATCCGTCGTTTCGCAGCAACCGGCGCCGGACAGCGCAGCAGTGTTCACTGTGGACGATTCGTCAGAAAATCGGGCCACCCCTTGGGTGCAGGCTCGTCCCAACTCGGGAGTATCGTGTGGCATCTGGTAGCGTCGCGTGGGCGAAGGCTGTGTTTACAGCGGCGCTCCGGATCACCAACTCACAGCCTTTCAGTGACTCGCTCCCCCAGGATCCGATCTCTTATTGGCGTTCTAGGAGGTCCATTCTTCGTGTGGTCAAGAATAAAGCCAGGACAATCATGAACGCGCCCGCACAAGCCAAAAAGTCCAGCGCTAGTTGGTGACTGGCAGAGGGGCGCAATATCATCACCAGGAGCAACGCCGTGATGGAAACCCCAGTAAAGCTCCTCGTGACCATTGGCAACCTCGTTTCTCCGCCCACTTTGCCCTTCACAGCAAGATTGAGAGGCGGACTTGACCTGGCTGTCGAACCAAATATTTGTCGGCCAAGCCAAGAGGACTATTGCCCTGCTTGGGCGGCCCTCGTTTTCGGTAGTCCCCCAACAGGTTCGTCGCTCAACTCTCTTTCGGCCCTCATCCAGTCATCAACATCTTTTCCCGGTTCGGCGCTCCGTTGCAGATACAGCTCATAAGCTCGGCGAGAGATCTCTTCTTCCGATGGTTCTCTGCGTGCAAACATGGCAACCTCCGTGGCTGTCAGTGCGAGCGCCGGACTCCCGAGCGCCACAGTTGAGATTCAAATTACTTGCCGTTTGCTGCGACGCTGATCTTTCCCTGCTTCGGCTTAGATTCTTCACGCTTCGCCATGTGCAGGCTCAAGATTCCATTGCGATACTCAGCCCGAATGTTCCCGGAGGGGCGGACTGAACCCGGCCCTCACCGAACGAAGAGAACGATTGGCTCTAGGCTGCTACCGCAGCGGCAATTTTGTGGAAGGTCGAGTTGGAAACCTCATAGTTCTCGACCTGAGGAGTTCCCTCAACGACTCTCGCCAGGATCTTCGTCACTTCTGGATACGTTCCGCGGTTATAGGCTTCGGCATTTTCTTTGTTTTCCCACAAACTGATTGCGAACGCTTTCGTTTCGCCCGGGCCGATAAACGTGATCTCGTCCTTGAACCCGGTCTGTTTTCGAAGCAGGGGAAGGATGTCCTTTTCGATTCTCTCGGTGAATTCGGCAACGCTGTTGGGTTTCAGTTGAATGGCAACTCTGCGTGCAAACATGCAACCTCCTTGCTTCTCCTGGCCAAGGGGCAGGTCTAGATAACCACATTTAGTTCAGATTATCTAATGAAACCCTCAGTCACTTAACAACCGTAGGTGAATTAACTTGACGTGTCAAGGGGAATCTGGGATTATTTTGAGCTATTAATCCAATCCAGTTAATCGAGCAGAGGCGCCCTGTGGATGTTTGTTTAGTGATCAAGCAGCGGCTGGAGGAATTGGGGTTTGAGCAGAGAGATCTAGCGGCTGCTGCCGAGGTTACCGAGTCTTACATTTCTCAATTGCTTACGCGGAAGAAATTGCCCCCCGCGGCCGGCCGAACAGATATTTACGACAAAATTGGAAAATTCCTGAAACTCCCAGGTGCTGAGCTTTCGAAGCTAGCTGACCACCAGCGCAAGGAGGAATTGAAGCGAACCTTAGGGGACGCGCCGCCGCCCTTGTTTAAGGAAATTCGAGAGTTGGTTCTCCGCAAGTGCGCTCCCGACAAAGCAAAACAATTTCGGGTCATGTTTGAGAAACATCCCTTCGGTGAAGTCGAACGCCTAGTCATACAAAAGCTCTTGGACGTTGCCAAGAGAGTCGCCAAAGAAGAATTGGAAAGCGAAAACTGGGTTCACCAAGTGGCTCGGCTCACCGGCCGAAGCTATGAAGAAATGCGAGTCAGCATCCTCGAATTCCTAGACACGGATGCCTTGAACTTATCAATTGAGAACTGCGTTACCTTCCTGGATCCGCTGATCGAATCCTGGGACATGGACCTTGCGACCTTTGGTATGGAAATTGTGCTAAACGGGAGACTGGCCCCAGGCGACCCAAAGAAATTTGAGTTTGTCGAAAGGGAGCCTGGCCAACTGGAGGAAGAGCGTGGGCTGAAAGAATTCTTTCGTGACACGTCCCTGAGCCGTGGTGCGACCGAGGAAGAAATTGAGTTTCTAAAAAAGCTGAGAATCAAGGGAAAACAGCCCACTGCGCTCTACTATTACCGGGAACTACAAAACCTCAGAGACCCACTCAATTTTCGAGCGATCGTGACTCAGGCTCGGCGAGCAAGAATTCAGGGCCAGTCCCAATCGGAAGGGTCAGTCGCCCCGATGCACAAATATCCGGAGGCTGGTGGCATTAATAGACAACTGCAGCTTGACAGCCGGAAAAAGGCAACGCAGCGCTGGGCAGGGAACAAAGGCAGTCAGGGCAAAAAACAAAAGGCAAAGTCGTAAAAAGCTTCACCCGCTCCCGCCCCAGGACCACCTCTGCTTCTACCCGCGGAATCTGCACAAGCTTCCTTCGCGCCCGGCAACTATACGGACCTTGTTGCCCACTCGCGCCGCGACATTCCCGCCTTGCCTCTATGGCAAAAAGCTGTGGTTTTCGCCAAATTCTTCGCACGCGTGAATGATCGGAACCGCCGGCTCCTGTTACAAATGGCGTCAGAATTGGCGAACGGCGTCTAGCGTAGCCCTTCTGGGCTGCTCGTGGCTCGCGGTAAGTATGGAATCGGGAATCTTGAAAGCTGAGACTCAGTGGAGTATTTCCAATCGCTCGTCGTCCTGGGTTGTTGATTGCTTACAATTCCAAGCCTGCAGGCTCAAAACCAGAAGATCGTATCGAAGGAGTCCATCGCGCAGGCAGCTAAAGGAGGAAGAACGGGTTCCCCATTTCAGAGACAGCGTACTAACACTCGCTACTCTCTTGACTCATGAGTATGAGTCAGATAGGCTCATAGCATGGCTAAGCGATTACAAGTAATTCTCAAAGATCCTGAATACCGGGAAATTCAGCGCGTGGCTCGCTCTCGCCGCATGTCGATTGCGGAGTGGGTGCGCCAAGCTCTCGAATTGGCACGCCGACGCGAACCTGGCGTTGCGGTGGGGAAGAAGCTCGAAGTGATTCGTGCCGCGGCACGACACGACTATCCGTCAGGTGAAATCGACAGCATGCTGGCGGAGATCGAAAGCGGATACCGCGCAGGGCCGCAGCCTTGATTCTGGTTGATTCAAATATCCCGATGTATCTTGTTGGCGCGCCTCATCCACACAAGGCGGACGCACAGCGACTGCTTGAGAACCTCATCAGCGACCGGCAGCGCTTGGTTACCGATGCTGAGGTCCTGCAGGAGATCCTCCACCGTTATGTGGCCATAAACCGCCGCGATGCCATTCAGCCTGCGTTTGACGCTCTGCTCGGCATTGCCGATCAAGTGCTGGCCGTTGATCGGGCCGCGGCAGAACGAGCAAAAGAGATTTTGATGGGGCACCGTCAGTTGTCCGCGCGTGATGCGGTGCACTTGGCGATCATGGAGCAACACGGAGTCGAGCGAATTTTGAGCTTCGATTCCGGGTTTGACGGCTTCCCTGGAATTATTCGTTTGTCTTGAGAACAGTCGCGCCTGATGAATGGCAAGAGGGTCGTGACAAAGATTCGTAGGAGTCATGCGTTTGCCACGGTCTCTCGATGTGCCTGGGTCGTTTTCTTGGATCGCTTTTTCGTAATCAGGTCCCGCAACCGTCGAAGACCTCGATCGTAGTGGTGCCACACAGTGATGATCGACCTACCGGTTTACTCGGAGATCTCTCCGAAGGTATCCGCCGAAGCAAGCACGGAGAAGCTCGCTACATTCAGTTTAATTCTGCCGCCCGTAGCGCCCTGCTAGAGCTGAAGAACGCGAGCAACGGCTTGGGATACCTGTGTCCTGGCCTGGAAGACGGAAGAAAGAAAGACAGAAGGCGCTGCTTTGAAAAAGCTATGAAAGAGGCAAACATCTCAGACTTCCGATGGCACGAGCTGCGCCACACATTTGCGAGTCGTCTCGTGATGGCTGGAGTTCCGTTAAGGGCGGTTCAAACGCTTCTCGGACACAAACAGATCGAGATGACTTTGCGATATTCCCATCTGGGAGAGGCTCATCTGCAGGAAGCCGTCGAGCGTTTGGTCGCCCCAAAGGTGCTGGAGACGACTTCTCAACTGCCACCAGAACAGCCACCAGCACAAATTACACGTCGACCTTCCGATCGACGGTTTCGACGTAAGCGATTAAGAATGAATGGTGCCCGAGAGAGGACTCGAACCTCCACTCCCTTGCGAGAACTAGCTCCTGAAGCTAGCGCGTCTGCCAATTCCGCCACTCGGGCCATGCTGGTATGTGGCAAATCAAAACTACGAGGCCCACACATATTGACCCGTGCCCCGCGGTTTGTCAACGCAGCACACCACCATCAGGAAGTCTTGACCCGCCCCGACGATCGCACTACATTGAATCGCTGGGCTCGCGGCGAACAGGAGACGAACACATGGCTACCACCCGCGCGATGTTGGAACGCCGTCGCTCGTCGCGCGTTTTCATTCGCATCCCGGTACAACTTTTCAGCAATGGCGTGGACGGCGAACCTCTGGTCACTCTCGCCGAAGCGATCGCCGTTAGCCGCTGTGGCGCGCTAATTCGCGCTTCGCTCGAGCCGGGCCTCGGCTCGCGCCTCGAAGTCCTGAACGGCATTTCGCAGGAAACCCAGGAATTTCGTGTCATTCGCGTCACCCACACCAAAGATCCCGGCGTCTTCGAACTCGGCCTCGAGATGCTCTACCCCGCCCGAAAGTTCTGGGGCATCCAGTTCCCAGACGACCGCGTTCCTGCTTGAAACCACCGCCGTTCGGGGTGCATAATCCCCCCATTCCAGCTCAGAACTCGGGCCTGCACGGCCGTCTGCACTGGGGCACTCTTCACGGCCGGCGGGCGGGAGGCACCCATGGAAGCGATTCACGGCGCACTTTTGGGCATTTTGGTTCTTTGGGGAGCGGTAACTGCCGTTCTCGTCGGTCTTCTCGCCTATCGCGGCACTCTTGAAATTCGCGAGGACGATCAGATTTTTCTGGGGCACGCGGGCGATTCCATGGCCAACGAGCAGCGCGAAATCGTCGCCCGCATCGATAAGCTCTCCAAACCCATCAAGCTTCTAATGATTCTTTCCATCGTCCTGCTGCTAACAGCCCTCGGAGTCTTTCTCTTCGAAGGCTTCAAGAATTTCTGATCCTGACTCTGTCACCGACGTCCTGAATCGCCCGGCAATGCGATTCGCAATAATCTTTGTAGGTCGTGGCTTTCGCCACGATATAAACACAGCAAAATACGCGCGGCCTTAGCCCCTGAAGTACCGGTCTTGCAATCGTCATATGCGTTTCAATTCTGCGGCTTCGGCTGTGCTGTCATCCCCGGTGTCGCGGCCGTTGGCGGGGTCGCCACGGCCGGTGCAAGCGAACTGCAATCCACCGCCGTATGGTTGTGCACAATCAGCCAATCGTTGCCCACTTTGTTGAACACCAGCGTCGTCTGCCCGCGCGCATCGTAACCTTTTCCCGTCGCCAGCATCGCCGCAAAATCCCACTGGTAGGTCGCCCAGGCCACGTCTGCGTGCGTGTAAATGAACGTGTTTCGCCGGATAATCTGCATCTGCTGGAACGCCGCTCTCTGCCGTTCGTACCCTGCCGCCCAATTTTTCCATCCCACGATCGGCGGACCGTAATCGCTGCTCACAAACGTCGCGCTATCCGAATAATATTTGTGCATCAGCTCCATATTTCCCAACTGCTGCGCCGCCAGCATTTGGCCGATGTCACGCTCGATCTCTTCACTGGGCGACATCGGCATGGACGGCATCGGCTGGTCGGAAACGCTCTGATTCTTCTTGTTTTTCTGCGCCCACGCTCCCGAGCAAACCAGCAAAATCACAGCCACACCCGCCAACGCACGGATCGTTCCCACGCGCACCTGCGTCCACCTCACCTCAAGTCCCCTCATTCGCTTTTCCTCCTCGCGAGCCCCGGCCGGAGCATAGCACGAGCCTCCAGACGCAACTGCAGCCATCGCCGGAGATGTTGCGCCTGAAAAAACTGCCTTGGAATTTCACTTCGAGAGGTTTGCTGGGCGCTGCCTACTTCTTCAAATCCCGCGCAACGCGAAATCCGTAATCCGCGTACTGAAATTCCGGAGCAATACTCGCACGCGCCGCACAGCGCGACACCTTGATCTGATGGCGCCATGATCCGCCGCGCGAACTTCGCCGCAGCCCGTCCGTCGGCCCCTGCGGATTACACTCCGGCGATCCTCGATAATATTCCGCCGCAAACCAGTCCGCGCACCACTCGTGCACGTTCGCGCCAATATCGCAAAGCCGGTAAGCATTCCGTTCCGCGCGTCCCACCGGCTCCGGCCCGTTCTTCCATCGCGCAGAATAATTCGTCAAATGCTCCGGTGGCTCATCACCCCAAGGAAATTGTTTCTGCTCCACTCCGCCGCGCGCCGCGTGTTCCCATTCCGCCTCCGTCGGCAAACGGTATCTTCGCCCGCTAGCCGCGCTCAGCCACTGGCAGTAAACCACAGCATCAAACCAAGAAGGTGCCACCACAGGCTGCTCCGGATGTGAAAAGTTCACATCGCTCCAGTGCAACGGCGTGCGATGCTTCGTCGCGGCCAAAAACTTCCCATACGCTGCGTTCGTCACCTGGCATTCCGCCATCTCAAACGCGTCCACCCAAACCCGATGCACCGGCCGCTCATTCTCCTGACCGGTCTCGCTCCCCATCAAAAACCATCCCTCGGGAATCGTGACCATCTGCGGCTCGCTAGCGCTCCTGTCCACGCACGAGCTCGAATCAATCGCGCCGCCCGCCCGTCCATCTGCAGCCCCGCTCACGTCCTCAATCCTGTCCCGCCGCATGTCTCGTCTGGCTCAACAAATTCACAAACAACCGGTAAGCCCCCGGCACTCCCGCCGGCAACTCCCTAAAAAACGATAGTCCCGCATAAATGTACAGACCCTTCCCGTCGCGCACGTAAACCAACGACCCCTTGGTCTCCGGCTCGCCCGGATCCGTCAACCCCAGCACCGGCGTATATTTCGCGTCAAACGTGCCCCAAAAATACAGCCCGCGCTCCTGCACCCAGCCGCGAAAATCCTCTAGCGTGATCTTGTTCGGGGAGTTCAACAGCGGATCATCCGGCTCCAGAAATCGCACTGGCGAATTTGCATCTGTCACGCGCGAAGTCTGCTCCGGCATCGTCGCCTTGAACGGCGCTGGCAACTCCTCATTCCACGCAAAATCGCGCTGATACTGCACCAGCAGCGTCCCGCCGCGCTTCACGTAATCCAGCAGCCGCGTGTTCGCCCGCAACAGATCCGGACGCAGTTCGTACGCGCGTATTCCCACCGTAATCGCGTCGTACTTGCTCAAATCTCCAAACGCCAGCGCCACCTCATCCAGCATGTCCAGGCGAATCCCGATCTGCCGCAGGATCTCCGGCAAAGTGTCGTTTTCCGCTGCGATGTAACCGATGCGCAATCCCGCCGGCACCGTCAGATTCAGCACGTGCACCGTCGCGTCCGCCGGCTCGCTCCAGTTTCGCGTCGGCAAAGTGGGAATTGGCTCGAGCGACGTGCGAAAAGTTTCCTCACCGATCCGCGCAAACGGATGCAGCGTGTAAGCCCCCGCCGCGGTCTGCGCCGGCGCCGTCACCACAAACTGAATCAACCGGTCTCCGCCCTTCGCAAATTCTAGCGGCCCCTGCACGTTCGGCGTTTGCACCGTCCAACCTTTCGGCGCTTCCAATCCCACCGCAACCTTCGTTGCCGCCGTGCCGTGATAACGCACCCGTGCGAAAAGTTTAACCGGCATCGCCGCCTGTTTCTCCGGCGCCATCACCTGCTTCGGCTCGACGGTCAACGTCACCGCCGGCACCAGCTCCAGCGGATACGTTTGTATTCCGGTAGTAGTCGCCTCCATCGAATTCACCGGCCGTTCGATCGCGAACTGATATCCCGCAACCTCCACGGGCAGCGCCAGCCGCACGAGCGGTGGCGGAAATGGCAAAATCGCATCCGCAGGCGTTAGAGTTCGCCGCGCACCCGCCGGAATTGCCACGGTGAATTTTGCCGCGCCGCTCGCTTCCTTCGCTCCCTCAGGGGTGACGCTCCATCCACTCGGCACCAAAAGGCTGCTCGCGTTCAACGTCCACTTCACCGGCACAGCCGGAACCCCCGCAACCGACACCTCGACTGAAACATTTTCCCCAGCCACTAGTTCGTGCCGGCTGGCTTGCGCATCCACCGGAATCGCCACATCATCGGCCAGCGCCAAGTCAATCCGCTTCCGCACGCCGTCCAGTTCCCACACCACGGCCTTCGCGCCGTCGCCAGTCTGCTTGGTAAGATGCTCGCGCAATGCCGCAATTTCTTTCGCTGCGTCAGCCAGCGATTTCGCCGCAGCCGCGCGATCCTGCTCCAGCGCGGATTTCGCAGCCGCCGTCAATTCCTGCTCCGCGGTATTCAGCGCCGGAGCCATCGTCGCCTGCAAATCCGCAAATCGCGCCGCCAACGACCCGATCGGTTCAGCCAGCAGTTGCGCGTCAAATTTTCCCGTTTCGCCCTTCTCGTTCTCCGCCACCAGAAATACCGGCCGCCGGAAAAACGCATTCCCGAAAAACGCGGGCGTTCCCTGCGAGCGGTGCTGCGCGTGCCCCTCCATCCCCATCTCGACGTAGGTTTTCCCCCACAACGGCGATACTTCATCGGCCGGCAATGCCACGGCGTTCCCAGCGTTTCCGCCGCGCGCCACGCGCGTTTCCAGCGTCACCTTCCACGCCGGCAGCCCTTCCGCGATTTGTTCCGGAAACATTTTCGGATCGGCCGCCGCCGCCACCGCTTGCGGCGTCAAGATTCCGCTCTCCTGATGATGCCCGTGCCCGGAATGCACCCCGCCCCAGCCGTTGATCACCACGTCCGGTCGGTACGTCCGTATCACGCGCACCATGTCTTCCAGCGCCACATTTCCCCACACTTTCAGCGCCTGATCCGGACTCTTCAAATATCCAGTATCGAGAGCACGCGTGAAATATTGATGCACGCCATAATGTTCTCCCGCTGCCAGCAATTCCTCCGTGCGCACCACACCCAACTCTCCATCCTGCTCCGGCCCGATCGCGTTCTGCCCACCCTGTCCGCGCGTAATCGTGAGCAGCGCCACGTCCGCGTTCAATCCATGCGAAAGATATGCGAGCAGGCTCGACCATTCGTCATCGGGATGCGCCGTAATAAAAAGAATGCGCGTGCTGACTCGCGCTTTATGAATCGCCTCCACCGTTTCCGACAGCGACTGCGCGCCAGCTGGCCGTGCCACTGCGCACCCGAACGAAAACATAGAAAAAATCAACGCAGCCACGCCAAAAAATCCCCGCCTCATAATCCAATTCAAGTGCCGGCCTCCTCAAAGGGCCACTGTCGCAGCATTCGCGCGCGTCCCATGTACACCAGAATACCCGCTGCCATCGCCGCAAGCGAGGCCAGCATCGGTCTGCGTCCCGTGGAAATAAAAACTGCGATCCATCCCGCGATCGCCAGCACCACCGGCACCGGATAAAACCACATGTGGAAAGGCCAGTGCTCAGCTTTCCAGCGCCGGTGCAGCAGCAGCAATCCCCCTGCCTGGCCGACGAATTGGATGAGGCATCGCATCGCCAGGATGGCGCGAATCACCGAGAAAAGATCGAAGAACAAGCACACCACCATCGAAGTTGCGCCCAGCGCCAAAAGCGCCACATGCGGAAAACGTTTCGTCGGATGCACACGTGCAAATATCGAAAAGAAATTTCCGTCCAACGCCGCTGCGTACGGTACTCGCGAATATCCTAGGGTCGCCGAAAACACCGACCCGAACGCCAGCACCAATATCAACGCAGTCGCGAGCGTCGCCCAGTTCATTCCAAACGTCCGCTCCACGAACAAGCTCACCACGAAACTCGAGCGTTGCACTTCCTGCCACGGCACCACGCTCAAAATGCTCGTCTGCATCAGAAAATACAAAATCGCGATCCCGAAAATCGAAATGAAAATCGCCCGTGGAATATTCTTTCCCGGGTCCTTCATCTCTCCGCCCAGATTGCATACGTTGTAATAGCCCAGATAGCTGTACACCGTCTGCACCGACGCGTGCCCCAGCCCCGCGAAAAATATCCACGAAAAACTCCATGCTCCGGGCGGGAAACTGAATAAATTGCTGGCATTGAAATGCGTCGCCCCGCCGTAAATCAGCCACAAAATCGTCCCCAGCACGATCACCCACAGCACAGTCGAAATTTTCCCGATCGCCGTAATGCGCCGGTACAGCAGTATCACCGCAATCGCGATCAGCAGCACCGCGATCACCTTGTCGTAATTCAACACCACCCACTTGCTGATTTCCGTATGCGTGTTCAGCCACGCTGTCACGCCCGGAATTTTCATCGCCAGGTAAATCGAGTAATCCGCGAATCCCAGCGCGCCCGAAGAAATGCTCAACGGCGCTTGAAACAGCGTCTGCCAGATAAACAGGAACGACATCAGCCTGCCCAGCCGGTTCGCTCCGTACGCTTCGCGCAGAAAAACGTAACTCCCTCCCGCCTGCGGCATCGCAGCGCCCAATTCTGCCCACACGCATCCGTCTAACGCCGCCAGCACCGCCCCCACCACCCAGGCCAGAATGCACTGCGGCCCGCCCATCGCCCGCACGATGAACGGAATCACAATGAACGGCCCAATCCCCACCATGAACGTCATGTTCAATGACGTTGCTTCGACCAACCCCAACCCGCGCTCGAGTTTTTCCGGTTCACTCATTTTGCGTCGCTAAAATTTCCTTCATCTGCCGATGTTTTCCACAAAAACAGAAAAGTCAGCATAACAAGAATGCGAACGCAGCACCCCGAAAACTGCGCCACTCTGCGCGTTCTGCTAGCATCGGCAATCCTGCCTGTGCTCCTTCTTTAGTTCGTCATCCTGAGCCTAGCGAAGGATCTCGCTTCAACTCGCCGCACCGAAGACTTCATCACTCTGCGTTATCATGAAGTGGAGCACCGCGCCCTTCACGCTCATGCTAAACACTCACACGACGCTCGGCCTCGCTCTCACATTCGCCACAGTCGCGCTCCTCTTCCTCGGATACTTCCGCGCCCGCCGCCTTCGCGCATTCCCTGCTCACGGGTGGCTCGGATGGCTTGCCTTGCTCTCCGCCGAAGCACTGCTGTTCGCGCGCATCGAACCCATCGCCACGTATTTCACCCCCATCGCCTGGAGTGCCTACATCCTCATCGCCGATGCCGCAGTCCTCGCCCTCACCAATCGCTCGCGCCTGAACGATGCGCCCATCGTCGTCGCGCGCCTCGCCTTACTCTCGATTCCTCTCTGGCTGATTTTCGAAGCCTACAATCTCCGGCTGCAAAATTGGACCTACGTCGGCCTGCCGCACGCCTGGCCCGCCGCTCTTTTCGGTTACGCCTGGTCCTTTGCGACCATCACCCCCGCCGTGTTCGAAACCGCGGACCTCGTCCAAGCCGTCCTCCCGGAGGCGTCGCCTCGCTTATCGCTGGAACTCTCTCGGGCTTCGTGGAAAATTTCTAGCACCGTCGAATCCTTATTGATGATTTCCGGCGCGGCATGCCTACTCATTCCGCTGCTCGTGCCGCGGCATCTTGCCGCGTACCTCTTCGCGCAGGTCTGGATCGGCTTTCTCCTGCTCCTCGATCCTCTCAATCATCGCCTCGGCCTGCCGTCTTTTATCGGCGATTTGGCTGAAGGCATGCCGCGGCGCTTCTACGGATTCCTGCTGGCAGGTTGGATTTGCGGCTGGCTGTGGGAATTTTGGAATTATTGGGCTCGCGCAAAATGGCTCTATACGTTCCCGATGTTTCAGCACTGGAAAATTTTCGAAATGCCCGCGCCCGGATTTCTCGGCTTCCTTCCCTTTGCCCTGGACTGTTTCGTCATGTACGTCACCGCCGCATGGCTGCTCGGTTGGGTAAAGAGAGTAAAGTGAATACCGTGCGCCATAGGATTTCTCGGATCAGTCTTGCCTTCGCGCTCTTCGCCGCGATAATCGCCGTGCCGCTCGCCACCCCGCCCGCGCGTGCCAGCGATATCAAGCTTCCTCCCGAAGCAGCGCAAGCCATGGACAAAATGTACAGCGGCGATCCGGACGCCGCTATCGCCATCCTGCGCAATCTCGAACAGTCCGAGCCCGAAAATCCTCTCGCGTTCCTGCTCGAAGGCGAAGCGCGCTGGTGGAAGATTTACTGCGCCAACTTGGAAATCAAGTACGGCATGATCGACGCTTGGAAGCGCGGAAAGAGGCCGGAAGACGAGAGCTTCCTACTGCTCGCGGACAAAGTAATTGATCTGGCCCACGCGCAAATCACTAAATCCGATTCAGCGGATATGCGCTTCTACGCTGGCATGGGTTTAGCGTTGAAAGTGCGCCTCGAAGTCCTGCGCGGGGAAAATCGCGCCGTGGCACACGCCGGAGTCGCCGCGCGTTCTGAATTTCTGCGCGCTCTGGAGCTCGACCCGCAGATGCCGGACGCCACCGCCGGTTTGGGCCTCTACAACTACTACGTGGATTCGCTTTCCACCACCGTGAAAATTCTGCGCTTCTTCATGGGCATCCCCGGCGGCAACCGCACGGAAGGAATTCGCCAGATGCAAATCGGAATTGATCGCGGCGTGGTGACGCCCGTGGAAATGCGCTTCCATCTCGCGCGAAATTTGCGCATCTTTGACTATCAATACGAACGCGCCATTGCAGTGGCGCAACCGCTCGTCGAACGTTATCCGGGAAATCCGGTTTTCCAATTGCTGCTCGGAAATCTGAATGCCGAAATGGGCCGCCCCGTCAAAACGGCGGAATATTTTCAAGCCGCCCTAAAAATCTCAAGCCAGCCCGCTGCTGCGGATTGGCGCCCTGCGTGCCCTTCCTGCCCCACGTGCTTCGCCCGCGTCCATGAAATCGCAAAAGCCTTCCTCAACTCAGCGCAATAGGATCTGCTTTTGGTAGCTCCGGCGTCCCGCCGGAGCCTTTGACTTGGTAATCGATGTCTATGAGTTCCGGCCCTTACGCGGCTCCGTGTAGCTCATCATCAACGTTGAAATGCATCCCGATACAAACGCCGCGCTCCATACCGTGCTCGCTCCCCACTTTCCCAGAACGCTCGCGCCTAGCCATGGACCCACTGCAAACGCGATGTTGAACGACATCGTGTACAGCCCCATATATTCTCCGCGCCTTTCCGGTGGCGCAATTTCCGCCGCGTACGCCGAACTTCCCGGCATCAGAATCATTTCGCCGAACGTCCAGATCACCACCGCCGCAAACACACCCGCGGTTTTCCCGAACGGCGCAATCCCCACCAGTGCATACGATCCGAATCCCACCGCGTACAAAAAGGCCCCCAGCATCAGAGATCGACGGTGCGTCCAATGCGCCATCGCCGTATTCAACGGAACTTCCAGCGCTACGATCAGCAAGGTGTTAAGCGTGAAAATCGTCCCGTACACGGATTCCGGAAAATGCAGATACCGCACCAGGAACAACGGCAGCGTGGAGGTAAATTGAAAAAACACCAGCTGCACCGGAATCAGCGCCGCCAGAAAATAGAGCATCCGCGGATTGCGGAATGCGCGCAGATCTGCTGCGGGATGCAACGCGACCAGCGGCGCGGAACTATCGGCTTCGATTTCCCGTCCCAGGTCCGTCGCGTCCGTCCACTCCGGCTCGTGCGTTTTTTGCCGTCCCAGATTGCGCATGGGCGCCAGCGCCAGCACCGCTCCCGCCAGCAGCGAAGTCGTGCCATCCACCAGAAACAGCCAACGAAACGAATACACCGCCAGAATTCCACCGATCGCCGGCCCCACACTCATCCCAAGATTAGCCGCGAGCCTGCTGAGCGCGAATGCCGACTTGCGTTGCGCGGGCGGCACTAGATCCGAAACCATCGAAAGGCTTGCCGGCCTTACCGATTCATTCAGCACCGCAAACGCAAACGTCATCAGCAAAATCGCGCTGTAACTTTTCGCCAAAGGAAATAACAACAGCAGAAAGCCTGTGAGAAATAGCGAAGCCTTCATGATCGGCAGCGGCCCTACGCGGTCGGACAAAATTCCCGCCAGCGGCATCGCCAGCAGCGCTGCCAGGCCATACACCATCAACGCCAGGGCCGCCCGTGCCGGCGTCACACCCAATGTGTGCGTCACGTACAAAACCAGAAACGCCAGCACCATTGTTCCGGAGCGGTTCACCAGCGTCGCCGCCGAGAGAATCCACATGTCTCCTGGAAGATTTTTCAGTCCGCGCCAGGGATTCATAGGAGGGTAGCGCCGGCGTCTCGCCGGCGGTATTCTTTGAAGTATTCGAAACGAAATGCAGCCCGCTCAGTGTCGCGGCGCCAGTTCTCAGGTCGGTAGCTTACGAATGTGCTGCTTCTTCCTGCTCAAACGCGTGATAGGAAGACCGCACCAGTGGCCCGGCTTCCACGTGCTTGAATCCCATCGCTTCACCCAATCGCTTGAACTCCGCGAATTCGTCGGGATGAACGTAACGTTCGATCGGCAAATGCTCGTGCGTCGGCTGCAGGTACTGCCCAAGCGTCAAAATGTGCGTGCCTTGGGCCGCGATATCCTCCATTGCCGCCAGCGCTTCGTCGCGCGTTTCGCCCAGCCCCAGCATCATTCCTGTTTTCGTGGGCAGCCCCGGAATCATTTCTCCAGCCCGCCGCAATAATTCCAGCGACCGCCCGTACACCGCGCCTTTGCGCACCTGGCGATAAAGTCGCGGCACCGTTTCCATATTGTGATTCAATACATCGGGTCTCGCCGTCATCACCGTTTCCAACGCGCTCCAATCGCCGCGAAAATCAGGAATCAACACTTCGACTTTGCATCCCGGCACGCGCGCACGAATTTCCGTGATCGTGCGTGCAAAAATCTTCGCGCCGCCATCCGGTTGATCGTCGCGATTCACCGAAGTCACCACCGCGTAGCGCAATCCCATCCGCGCCACTGCTTCCGCCACACGCTCCGGTTCGTCTTCCGCAGGCGGGCCCAGAGGTTTGCCGCTTGGCACCGCGCAAAATCCGCAAGCCCGCGTGCAAATGTCGCCCAAAATCATGAATGTGGCCGTGCCGTGCTCCCAACATTCGCCCATGTTGGGGCAACGCGCGCTTTCGCACACCGTGTGCAGATCCAGGGTGCGCATGGTGCGCTTCAGTTCCTGATATTTGGGTCCGCCGAAAAATCGCACGCGCAACCAGGACGGCCGCGTCTGCGCCGCGGGCGGCGGCGTGGAATTCGGAAGTATTGTAAAGGGCGTGGCCATGTGCGTTTGGGTGAAAAGCCATTGTACGCGGAACGGCCCAGGCGAGACAACCGGGCTGGGAGGGCCAAGTTGGCCTAACGCCGTAAGCGTGTCCGCCGATAGGCTGGACAGGAAAGATAGGTCTCGAACGGGATGCCTATTTGGAAGGCGCGTATCCGTTGGACCGGCCGAAAAGTTGATTGTGCACGACTTAACTGGCTCGATTGAGGTTTAGATGGGCTCCATCGGCTTTCAAGTCGCGGCGCTTTATGACGGGTTGGCTAGTCAAGCGGCCGAGAACGCCCAAGCTGCGCAGGCGATGAGCGACGTGCCTGCGGCGAATGAGATCCCAGCCGGTTCCTCGCCCAAAGCGCAGCGGGATACTGTGTCCCTGTCCGGAACACTCCGGCCACAACCAGGGCGACAAAACGCGCCATCACGCAGCAACGCCCAACCTGCGACGTTCACATTGCTGGCTCACACGATCACATTTCCGCCGGACCAAAATTCCACTGCTGCTTTCACTACGGCTGCTTTCCCACCGGAAGCGACACCGTCGGCTGGCCAGAATCAACCTCCTGCTGTGATCGCGACTTCCGCGCCGAATGCTGCAGCCGCAAATGTAATTGCGACGTCTGGCGCGCAAACCACTGCGGGTACTCAATCCCCCAGCGCAACAGCCACGGCGCCTGCGACCGCGACTGCATCGCCGACAAACGCCCCGAGCACGGCTCCGCCGCAGCAGACTCTTAAGCGGCTTGACCGAATGCTGCAGCAGCTCGGCATCGATCCACAACGTCTTAGCCGCATCAGCCGCGAAGGAATGTTGAACTGGGTCAACGATCCCGCGGCACTTCGGCAAATCGTGCAGAACGTGCAATCCGCCGCCCATAGCTCGCAGGAAAAAGCTGCGGCCGGCGTCGCGAATCCGGCGCTACGCATCGAGCAACTCTTTGTGGCGGGTGCCAACCAAAATCAGATCCCATCGCAAACGCAAAATCAGCCGCAAGCCTCAGTGCAGGATGCGGATCCGGCTTCCGGCAGTTCGTCAGCGGCGAGTAGCGCGAACACGAACGCTTTGAATCAAAGCGCCGCGACAACGCAGCAGAATGCGACCGCGGTTGTGCAATTCCAGAAGCTGCAAGACTCGCTCGCGCCTGGCGGCACGACGGAAACTTGGCCCGCTGCCAGCCCAGGTAGCACAACGCCGCAAGGGCAGATCCTTAACCTCTCCGCCTAACCCTCCACACCAGTTCGTAACCTGTTCAAGCTGAACCACGTACCTACATACCGATATGTTGTACTCTTACCACATCGACGCGAACGTATCTGTCTTTACTGGTATAAGCTATTGATTGTAAAGGGCTATAATTGGGGATGAGGGGCCACCGAAGTGCATGGAATTACCGGGCCCAGCTAATGCCTCACCAACTAACAATTCAACGTCCGGTCGAAACTCATGGCGTCGGGCTTCACACCGCCGTGCGCTGCAACCTGCGGCTGGTTCCGGCTCCCGCAGATACCGGCATCGTCTTCCGGCGCACAGACCTAGACAATTTCGAGATCGAAGCGCACGTGCGCAACGTCGCGCGGGTGAGCTATGCCACCAGCTTGATGAAGCAGGGCGTGCTGCTCTCGACCGTGGAGCATCTGCTCGCGGCGCTGTACTCTTGCGGCGTGGACAACGTGTACGTGGAGCTGGACGCGCTGGAACTTCCGATTCTGGATGGCTCTTCGAAACCCTTCATCGAACTGCTGGCGCAAGCCGGGATTCGCAAACTGCGCCGGCAGCGGCGTTACATCCACGTGATCAAGCCGTTGGAGTTTTCCGACGGCGACCGCCGCATCGGGATTTATCCCGCCGATGAATTCCGCGTGCACTGCTTCGTGGACTACAAGCATCCGAACGTGGGTCCGCAGGAAGTGGAGATGACGGTGGATCGCCAGTCGTTCAGCCGCGAGCTGGCGCCGGCGCGCACGTTCGGGTTCATGAAGGATTTTGCGGGGTTGCAAGCGATGGGATTGATTCGCGGCGGCTCGGTGGAAAACGCGATTGTCCTGGACGAAGAAGGAATACTGAACGGCCCGCTGCGCTTTCCGGATGAATTCGGGCGGCACAAAGCGCTGGACTTGATCGGCGATCTGGCGCTGGTTGGTCGGCCGCTGAAAGCGCGCATCGTGGCGCACAAAGCGGGTCACGCGCTGCACACGCAGCTGGTTACTCGCTTGCTTGCCGACCACACGCTCTGGACCGAGACGACTGCGCCGCACGATTCCCCGGACGTTCGGCCTTCCGTTGCCGACTCTCTCCCCGCAGCATCGTAGCTTCTATGAAATTTTCAGGCGCTGCGAATAATCACAAAATGAATCAGGCGGCGTGTGCGGAAGCCTAGCTTTTCGTACAGATGAATTGCGGACACGTTTTCCTGGCGTACGTGAAGAATAGGCGTTTCACGGCGCTCGATGATTTTGCGCATGCAGAATGGACATCAATTCGCGGGCGTAGCCGCGGCCTTGAAAATCTGGATGAGTGCAGACTGCGCTGACTTCGGTGTAACCCGGCAGATGCAGCCGTTCGCCCGCCATGGCCACCAGACGCTTGGTTTTACGGATTCCCAGGTATTCACCCAGTTCGCGGGTGCGCGTGCCGAACGGTCCGGGCTTGGTCAATTCGGCGAGCGCGACCATTTCCGGAACATCCAGCCGGAGCCAATTTTTCGGCTGGAAAACCATCCTGCGCGAGATTGGGTTTTTCGCAGACCATCTGCACGAGCGGCAGATGAATGGACGGTGATCCATCCCGAGGGAATCTGTGGCGGCTGATCCAGAAACAACGCCGCGCCGGCACGCTGCAGAGTCTTCGCGAGCGAAGCGTACGCTTCATCGGTTGGTTCGCCCATCCCGGCGAGCAGAGTTACTTCGGGCGGATAGCGTTTCGCGAGTTCGTCGCCTTCGCGCGAAGTGCGCGTGCAACGTCGAGAGCGAATTCCAGATCGGATTGTCCAGGCTGTGCATCGTCTTCGGCGTTTCGAAAGCTTCCTGAGTTTTCATCGTTGCTCTTTTGATGCTCGCACAAATTATCCGGCGCGGGAAATCCGCGCTATCCGAATGTAGCGGCCAAATTGTCCTGTGAAATTGCGGCTACTGAGTCGCCGGACTGTCCGCGGTAGCGGATTCGCCGTTAGCTTGAAAAGCGAATGACTCCGGTCTGATCGGTAAAGAAACTGCGCTGTCCAGTCGTGCCGCGCTGCATGGGATCCGCGGTCACGGTGTAACCGGAAGCGCCTCCCGCAGTGCAGCCCTTCGCTGCGGCCTTGGGTGAAATGACTGGCGCAGTGGCTCCGTCCGGGAAATTGCGGCGTGTAAGTGAAAATGTATCCGCTCTTGTGGCCGGAAGTCTAGCGATGGATCGAGAAACGCAGCGTGATTGCAGTTCAGTCCCCGCCGTGGCGCCGTCCAAACGACTTCCAAACTGGACGGGAAATCCATTTTCGAACGTCGATCGCATAGACATCGCGCCAATATTAATGGTGCGAAGCGAGCCGACGGCGGAGGCTTCGTTCGCGGCCATACGCGCGCGCAGAAGATTGGGAATGGCGATCGCGGCGATGATCAGAATGAAGGGAATGATGACGATGCCGAGATATCCCAGAACCAAGCCGGTGATGGCGATGCCCTGGCCGCCGATGCGGCCTGCGGATTTGCGGATTTCCGAAAGCGACAGGTGGCCGAGAATAATCGCGGCGATGGAAGCGGGTAAGAAAAACGTAAAGATCCCGCAGACCAGGCTGGCGATGGCTTTGCCGCTGGTGGGCGCGTTGCCGGCGAAGGGCGGCGGAGTGGCGAATGAACTTCCGGGGACTGGCGTCGGGGCCAGGCGCGGTACGGGCGCCAGCGGCAGGAAGCGGACTGTCCGCATTTCGAGCAATATTTCCCGGAATCGGGATTGGCCATTCCGCAGCTTGGACAAAACATCGCGCACCTCCGCTTCTGCCTGCGAGGGAATATATCGCTTTGGTTAACAAATGCACGGAATTTGTGGCGGAATGCGTGCCCTGTTTCCATTGCCAAAGCTGCAAGGAAGCGACAATAACTCTCGCATGGCTGCCGCTGACACTGTCGATAGTGATTCTGGCTGCTGGAAAAGGGACGCGGATGCGTTCCGACCTGGCGAAAGTGTTGCATCGCGCGGGAGGACGGCCGCTGCTGGAGCATGTGATTCGCGCTTGCCAGCCGCTGAAAGCCGCGCAGGTGCTGGCCGTGGTTGGGCACCAGGCGGAAGAAGTGGGCGCGCTGGCCGAATCGCTGGGCGCGGACACGGTGAAGCAGCAGCCGCAGCGCGGCACCGGACACGCGTTGCAAGTGGCGCGGCGCGCGATGCGCAAAAGCGCGAAGCTGGTGATCGTGGTTCCGGGCGATGCGCCGCTGCTGCGCGCGGAAACTCTGCTGGCGTTGCTGGATACGCATCGCCGCGGCGAAGCGGCTGCAACGATTTTGAGCGCGGAGCTCGAACGAGCCTACGGATTACGGCCGCGTGGTGCGCGATTCCGAAGGCCGCGTGCAAGCCATGGTGGAGGAAAAAGCCGCGACGCCGGAGCAGCGCGCCATCCGCGAAGTGAATTCCAGCATTTATTGCTTCACGCTGGAAAAACTGTGGCCGTGCCTGAACGCGTTGCGGCCGGACAACGCGCATCGCGAGTTGTATCTGACTGATGCGATCGCTTTGCTGCGGCAGCGCAACGAACGCGTGCTGGCGCAAGTCGCTCCGGACGCGAACGAAATTCTGGGATGCAATACGCGCGCGAATCTGGCCGACGTGGACCGGATTTTCCGCGCGCGCAAAGCCGCGCGAGCTGATGGAAGCGGGCGTGACGATTTATCTGCCGGAGACGGTGGTGATCGATCCGGAAGTGAGCGCGGGACCGGACACGGTGATCGATCCGTGCGTGCAATTGCTGGGCAAGACGCGCATCGGCGCGCGCTGCACGATTCAGACGGGCAGCGTGCTGCGCGATACGCGCGCTGGATGATGATGTGTTGATCGGCGCGCATTCGTTCTGGATTCCAGCCGCGCTCGGGCACGAGGCGCAGGTGGGGCCGTTTGCGCGGCTGCGTCCTGGAGCGGACATTCGCGCGGGCGCGCACATTGGAAATTTCGTGGAAGTGAAAAATTCGCGTGGTGCACGAAGGCGCGAAGGCCGGGCACCTGACTTATCTGGGCGATGCGTCCATCGGGCGGGAAGCGAACATCGGCGCGGGAACGATCACTTGCAATTACGACGGCGTGGCGAAGCACCAAACTACGATTGGCAAGCGCGTTTTCATTGGCAGCGATACCGCGCTGGTGGCGCCGGTGCGGATTGGTGATGGCGCGTACGTCGCGGCGGGGTCCACGATCACCGAAAATGTTCCGGCGGATGCGCTGGGAGTGGCGCGCGGACGGCAGACAACAAGCCCGGTTGGGCGGCGGCGCGGCGGCGGGAGATGGCGCGGGCTGAGCGCGACGAAGGGCGCAAGAAAGTCGAAGCGCCGCGGCAAAGTTGTGCGCAGAGCGAAAGCGAAATCGCGCCGGCGCGCGAAAAAGAAAATCCTCGAAGCGCTCCCGCCGTTAGAACTCCGTTGCAAAAGCAAAATTGGTACTGCAGCGGCTGAAGCCGCTCGGCTTTTGCTGGTTTCATGTCGTGGCAAAACCGACGACCTACAAAGACTGTCGAGTTCTCACGCATACTCTGGAGCCCTTTTTCTGTTGGCCATTTTAGGGATGACATGTTTTTTGTTGCGGCTAGAAAATCGTTTCTCATTTGTTTTCTTGGGTTTGCGAAATTTCTGAATCCGGGTCTGTTGCGGTTAGGATTTTGCGGCTGCGCTGGCGGCGGTCGGGTTTGGGAGCAGTGGGACTCGGTTTTGCGGCAGTGCGACTGCGCTTTGAACGTGGAGGGGCGGCAGGTGGGTCGGGCGGTGCGGCGGGATCCATTGAGCCGGTGATCAGGTATTGCGTGCGCGGGGCTTCGGTCCAGTCACCGTGCTCATTGCTGCGGACGTACAGGCGCGTGGCGCGGATGATAACGTCGGCGGCCTCGACGGGGCAGCTGTCGGCGGATTCGAGCAGGCTTTCGAGGACGCGAGCGACTTCGCGCTTGCGCCGCCGGAAGAGGCCGGCGTAGTGGGCGTGGCGATAGACGGAGGCGCGATCGGGGAGGTTGTAGTCGCGTTTAATTCGGTCGGGGCTGCGCCAGCGGATGAAGTCGCCTTCGATGGCGTCGCGATCGGGGTGAGAGCAGATGGCGCAGCGGCGGGGGTGGCGGGAGAAATCGGGAGGGGCTGAGGGGTCGAGAGGGACGGGAGGAGCGGCGGAAAGCTGTTCCGGCGATGATGCGGCTGCAGCGTCAGCGGCGGCGTGGGCGGCAGCTAGCTTTTCGGCGGCGATGCGTTTTTCTTCGGCAATTTGTGCGTTTCTTTCTGCTACGGGCATACATTTCCACTGGAGGGACCGAAGCGCGAGTCGGACAAGTTGTAGAGCCCGTGCGGTCAGTCCGAGAAGCCCTTCCTGGTGGGAGCTTCGTCCATGGTGACCTGGTTTGCGGACGAGCGGAAGCGCGCGGGCGAGCGAATCCCGCAGCGAGGCGGGCGGAGAAGTCCCTGAGCACCAGGGGCGGTTTCGCTCGTCCGGTCGTCAGCTAGTTAGTTTTTAGGGGTGCGCTGCACGCGCTGGTTACTTTTTCTTGCTGATTACTATTTATCATACCTGGCTGGGGATTTCAAGGGGTTCAAGACTACCGAGATTTATCCTCGCGAGGATGCCGCACTTACGGCGCTCGGGACTTGCTTGGCCGGATACCTGCAGCGCGCAGGGTGCTCAGTGTTTCCGCGACGTAACTGTGAGTGACGCGATCGATCGGCCTATCAGCGGGCCAGAGAAATCCGCTTGCGGGTGAGGCTTATCAATGCCAACAGCCCGACCCCGGCAAACAGAAGTCCGGTTGTGCCGGGTTCAGGTGTGGTGCTCACTACGGCCGGCGCGTAGGTGTAGACCAGCGAAAAGTCTACCGAGTCTGCTCCCAAAGTGACGGTCGGGGTGGTGCTGAAAAGCGAGCTAAACGAAATGACGGGAAGACTTTCCGCAAGCGCCAAGTCGGCAGCGTTGGTATCGACAAAAGGAGCCGTTTGGAGACTGCAAGCAGTAGTCTGCGCTGGCGCTACGTCACAGGCGGCGCTTAAGGGCGCGGCGAACGGGTCTTCGAGCGTTATGGTGAGGGTATACGGAAACGTTTGCTGTTCTGTGATCGTGCTCTTGCCTTCCAACTGAAAGGTGAGAGATTGCAGGGTACCCAGCGCAGGGTTGAATGGTACGAAATTGACCACGATACCTGACGCATCGTTCGCGGTCTGAGTGAAAGTCTGCGTGAACGAATCAGCCCGCGCCGCAACGGGGGTGAACATCGCAACTAGCACCAACGCAGGCATCGCGCACGATGCAATCCGCGGCTTTCGCGAGACAAAACTCCCCAGCGCTTTCCTCATGTTTTGAATACTCCTCCGAACACTCGTTGGCTCAAGGTCGGCGTGGTAAGTCGCGGGCTACCACACGGCCGATCGGGCAATTCTATCCTTCGGTCACAATGAGTCAAGATGAATGTCGAGCAGGAACGGTGCTGAAGATCGGACTTGTGATGTGGGCGACCGAGCGACGTGCTGGCGGCTGCGGCGGGATAATGTGCTTGACGTGGCCGGCGGGTTGGAGTTTTGTAGGGGCGATGGCGGCGGAATCGGCTGGTGCTTTGGGTTGCGCTTGGAATTTTTGCTGCGAGGGGTACTGCTATGACGAGTGGCGCGGGGGCTGGGACACATCCGGTACACAAGGCGATGGCTAGCCACACGCACCCTGGGGATTTGCCTTGGGTGCCTTGGGCGCCGGGACATTTTATCAAGCTGATCAAATTGAATCCGGTGACGGGGCAGATCATATTATTTATCCGGTCGGTGCCGGGAGCGGCGCTGCAGATGCATTTTCATCCGGGGACGGTGGTGGTGTACACCCTGCAAGGGGCTTGGACTTACGACGAGGGATGGGTATCGGAGACGGGAGATGTGGTGTTCGAGGTGGCGGGGTCCACACATTCGCCGCGGATGGTGGGGAAGGAAGATACGATTGTGTTTGCGGTGATCGAGGGGGCGCTGGATTTTGTGGATGAGAAGGGGCAGACGATCGCTACGGAGAATTGGCAGACATTTTTGAAGAGGTATTATGATTATTGCGAGGAGAAGGGGTTGGTGGCGGCGGAGATTACGAAATTTTAGAGGGGCGGTTCACCGCGGAGGCGCAGAGGGCGAAGAGAAATCCTACGGACGGATCCCGCGGCAAAGTGAACTACAACCGCTAGAGCACAGCCAGGAGTGAGTGGCGTGCCACGAAAACGCCGGCTGTGGCATGTCGTGCGCACATGCTAAAATGAGTGAAGGCGAGGCGCGACGATGAAATTTGGCGTGGTGCAATTTCCTGGGTCGAACTGCGATGCGGACGCTTTCCATGCGGTGAGCGCGATCGTGCAGCAGCCTGTGGAGTTTATCTGGCACCAGTCGGAAAATCTGGCTGGTTGCGATGCTGTGATTTTGCCTGGCGGATTTGCATTTGGGGATTATCTGCGGACGGGGGCGATCGCGCGATTTTCGCCGGTGATGAAGGCGGTGGAGCGGTTTGCGCACGGCGGCGGGCTGGTGCTGGGGATTTGCAACGGATTTCAGATGTTGCTGGAAGCGGGGTTGTTGCCGGGCGCGATGATGCGGAATCAGGGGCTGCGTTTTCTGTGCAGGCAGGTGCACATACGCGTGGAAGCGACCGATACGCCGTTTACTTCTGCGGCGAAGCGCGGGCAAGTGCTGGAAATTCCTATTGCGCACATGGAAGGAAATTATTTTTGCGAGGCGGCGGAACTGGCGGAGCTGGAGCGCAACAACCAGATTATTTTTCGTTACGTGCGGGCGGACGGCGGCGAGGTGGACGCGAGTGACCGCGAGGCGAATCCGAACGGGTCGTTGCAGGCGATTGCGGGGATCTGCAACCGCGAGCGAAATGTGCTGGGTTTGATGCCGCATCCGGAGCGCGCGGTGGAGTTGGGGCTGGGATCGGCGGATGGGCTCGCGATTTTCCGGTCGCTGCTGGCTAGCTTGGCGGCTGAGGCGAGTGCGCCGGGGCGCGCGTCGGGAGTGACGGCGGCGGTTCCGGCTTAGAGCTTCTAGCTCTTGTTTGTTTAACGATGCCCACAAAAAATGATTGATACCGAAATTAAGGTTACCCCGCAGATTGCGGCCGAGCACGGCCTCACACCTGAAGAATACGCGCGCACGCAGAAACTTTTGGGGCGCGATCCCTCGTTTACGGAGCTGGGAATTTTCAGCGTGATGTGGAGCGAGCACTGCTCGTATAAATCTTCGCGCGTGCATTTGAGACGATTGCCGACGTGCGGGACGCACGTGGTGCAAGGGCCGGGGGAAAACGCAGGCGTGGTGGATATCGGCGACGGGATGGTGGCGGTTTTCAAGATTGAATCGCACAACCATCCGAGTTTTGTGGAGCCGTTTCAGGGCGCGGCCACCGGAGTGGGCGGGATTCTGCGGGATATTTTCACCATGGGGGCGCGGCCGATAGCGGTGATGGATTCGCTGCGGTTTGGGCCGATTGCGGTGGGACCTGGCGACGGCGGGGCGACGGCGGAAGAGATTGCGCGGAACCGGCATATTCTGGATGGGGTGATACGCGGGATTGGATTTTATGGGAATTGTTTTGGAGTGCCGACGGTGGGGGGCGAGGTGGTGTTCGAGGCGTGCTATTCGAATAATCCGCTGGTGAACGCGTTGGCGCTGGGAATTTGCCGGCGCGAGGAATTATTTTTTGCGAAGGCAAGGGGCGCGGGGAATCCGGTGATTTACGTGGGCGCGAAAACGGGGCGCGACGGAATTCATGGGGCGTCGCTGCTGGCTTCGGCGGAGTTCAGCGAGGAATCGCAGCAGAAACGGCCGAACGTGCAGATGGGTGACCCGTTCATGGAAAAATTGCTGCTGGAGGCGTGCCTGGAGGCGATGCGCACGGGCGCGGTGGTGGCGATTCAGGATATGGGCGCGGCGGGGTTGACGAGTTCGAGTTCGGAGATGGCGTCGCGCGGCGGGCTGGGGATTGAGATTGATCTGGCGCGGGTGCCGCAGCGCGAGACGGGGATGACACCGTACGAAATTATGTTGAGTGAATCGCAGGAGCGGATGCTGCTGGTGGCGGAGCGCGGGCGGGAGCGCGAAGTTTTTGATGTGTTTCACAAGTGGGGATTGGACGCGGTGGAGATTGGGCGCGTGACGGAAGATGGGATTTTGCGCGTGTTGAATCATGGGGAAGTGGCCTCTGCGATTCCGGCGCACGCGATTGCGGAGGAGGGGCCGCGTTATGAGCGTCCGATTGCGGCGCCGGATACGATGGCCGTTGGGGCTGGCGCTAGTGCGGCGGCGGCGTTGCGCTTGCCTTTGGCTGCGGCTGGCGCGGATTTGAGTGGGAATTTTTCGCGTTTGCTGGCTTCGCCGACGATTGCTTCGAAGCATTGGATTACGGAACAGTACGATTCGATGGTGCAGACGAACACGACGTTTGGTCCTGGGGCTGGCGATGCGGCGGTGCTGCGACTGAAGGAATCGAAACGCGCGTTGGCGCTGGCGACGGACGGGAACGGACGCTGGGGATTTTTGGCGCCGCGATTGGGCGCGATGCATGCGGTGGCGGAGGCGGCGCGCAATGTGGCTTGCAGCGGGGCGCGTCCGATTGCGGCTACGAATTGCTTGAACTTTGGGAATCCGGAAAAACCGGAAGTGATGTGGCAGTTCAGCGAAGCCATTGATGGGATTGCTGAGGCTTGCCGGGTTTTGGAAACGCCGATCACTGGCGGGAACGTGAGTTTTTATAATGAGACTTTGGGGAAGGCGATTTATCCGACGCCGGTTTTGGGAGTGCTGGGGTTGATGGAGGACGCGGAGTGCGCGTTGGGGGTGGGATTTCGGAACGCGGGCGATTTGATTTTGGTGCTCGATGGAATGATAGTTGGCTCCGCGCAAGAGGGCGGCCTGAAGGCCGCTGCCACGAAAACCGATTTCGCGTCTAGCGAATATGCCAAGACGATTCATGGGATTGTGGCGGGATTGCCGCCGGCGATTGATTTGGCGGCGGAGAAACGGTTGATTGATTGTCTGGTGGCGCTGGCTGGCGAGCGCGCTGTGCTTTCGGCGCATGATGTTAGCGATGGTGGGCTCGCGGTTTCGGTGGCGGAGGCGTGTTTTGGACGCGACGGGCTTTCGGCTGAGATCGCGATTGACGCAGCTTCGCCGGATGATTTCGCCGAGGCTGCGTTATTTGGCGAGCGTGGGGCGCGGGCCGTTGTATCTGTTGCGCCCGCTTCGCTTGCCCGGTTGAACGCGATTGCGGCACAATACCAAGTGCGTGCGCAGCGAATCGGTACAGTCACTCGCGGTGATTTCTGCATCCAATGTCAGGGCGCGGCTGTGATACAGGGCAGTGTCGAATCGTTCCGGCAGGTGTGGAGCGAAGTGCTGCCAAAGGCCATCGAAAACGCGTGAGTAAAATTATTCAACTCGGCGACGATCATTTTCACGACCATTGCGGCGTGTTCGGGATATTTGGGCACCCGGAAGCGGCAAAGATGTCTTACCTGGGGCTTTATGCGCTGCAGCATCGCGGGCAGGAATCGGCGGGGATTGCTTCCACCGACGGCGCGCAGGTGTTTGTGCACAAGTCGCTGGGATTGGTGCAGGAAATTTTCACGCCGGAAGTGATTGCGCGGCTGCCGGGCGACGCTTCGATCGGGCACACACGGTATTCGACGGCGGGCGACAACACGCTGATGAACGCGCAGCCGGTGGTGATTGATTGCAACAAAGGGAAAATCGCGCTGGGACATAACGGAAATCTGACCAACGCGATCGAGCTGCGCAAAAAGCTGGAACATCGCGGGTCTATTTTTCAGACGACCAGCGACACGGAAGTGATCGTGCATTTAATCGCGCGCAGCGGAGCGCGGAATCTGACGGGCGCGATTGCGGACGCGCTGAATCAGGTGGAAGGCGCGTATTCGCTGCTGCTGCTGACGCGCGATGAGATTTATGCGATTCGCGATCCGCGGGGATTCCGGCCGCTGTGTTTGGGACGGCTGGATGGTGCGTGGGTAGCGGCTTCGGAAACTTGCGCGCTGGATTTGATTGATGCGGAGTACGTGCGCGACGTGGAGCCGGGAGAGATGGTGCGCATTGCGCGCAGCGGGGTGGAGTCTTTTCACTTCGCGCCGGAAAAGCCGCTGCAGCAGTGCGTTTTCGAGCATGTTTATTTTTCACGGCCGGACAGCCTGGTTTTCGGAATGCCGGTGAACCGCACGCGGGAACGGCTGGGACGATTGCTGGCGAAAGAGCATCCGGTGGAAGCGGACATTGTGACGCCGGTGCCGGATTCGGGCGTGCCGGCGGCGATCGGATACGCGGCGGATTCGGGAATTCCTTTTCGCATGGCGCTGATTCGCAATCATTATATCGGGCGGACGTTCATCGAGCCGAGCCAGGCGATCCGCGATTTTGGAGTGAAGCTAAAGCTGAATCCCGTGCGTCGAATGTTGGAAGGCCAACGCGTGGTGCTGGTTGACGATTCAATTGTGCGCGGGACGACCAGCCGGAAAATCGTGCGACTGGTGCGCGACGCCGGTGCCACGGAAGTGCACGTGCGGATCAGTTGTCCGCCGACGATTTCGCCTTGTTATTACGGAGTGGATACGCCGCGGCGCGAGGAATTAATCGCGGCGAATTATTCGGTGGAAGAGATACGGAAATATCTGGGCGCGGATTCGCTCGGTTACGTTTCGCTTGAGGGATTGCGATTGGCCGTGGAAGATACGGACGACACGCGCCACAAGTTCTGCACATCGTGCTACACCGGCAGCTATCCGACCGAGCTGGTGCAACTGGAAGTGGAGGCTCATCGTGAAGGCTGACGTGGAAGAAGCCGTGGCCGCAGACCGGGAACGGCTAGAAAAAGCGCGCGAGGAGCGGCACGACCATGCCACGACCAGCGACAAGGTCTGGCGCGAAGTGGTTTCGTGGTTTTGGGTGATCATGGCGTTCCTTTTTATTGAGGGGACGCTGGTGCAGGCGCGGGTGATTCCGAGCGGATCGATGGAAAATACGGTGCTGATCGGGGATCACTTGATCGTGAGCCGGTTTGGATACGATGCGGGGATTCCGTTCACGCCGTGGCATGTGCCGCTGTGGCGCGAACCGAAGCGGCAGCAGATTACGGTGTTTCGCGCGCCGCTGGCGGATCAGGGATTTCCGGATTTCATCAAGCGCTGCATTGGAGTTCCCGGCGACCGCATAAAAATCGTTGAGGGGAAAGTGTACGTGAACGGAACGCTGCTCAACGAGCCTTACGCGATTCATAATCCGAATGCCGCGGACTCGCCGGTGGAAAATTTTCCCGCGCGAACCAGCGACATGGCGTTTGCGGACAATCCCGACTGGCGGACGGAACTGGCGAAGCAAGTGCAGAACGGCGAGCTGGTGGTGCCGCCGAACGAATATTTCATGATGGGCGATAACCGCGACAATTCGAACGACGGCCGCTACTGGGGATTTGTGCCGCGGGAAAATATTATCGGCACGCCGGTGTTGATTTACATGTCCATCGAGGCGCCGGAGGACGTGTGGGAGCCGGGGCACGTGGGCGAGCGGTTCGCGACGTATTTGAACGCCATGATCCATCCGGGCGAAATTCGCTGGAAGCGGTTGTTCCACATATTCTAGTTTTGGTTCGCAAGAAGATTCAGGCTTCAGGGACCTAGTTCGATTCCTTCAGGAAACAGAAAACAATCATGCGCTACGCCGATGCGGGGGTAAATATTGCGGTGGCCGATGAAGCCAAGCGGCGGATTGCGGCTATGGCGCGGAAAACTTTTACGCGCGGAGTGCTGGCGCCGATCGGCGGATTTGGCGCGCTTTTTCAGCTGGACTGTAAGCGTTGGCGCGAGCCGATACTGGTATCGAGCGCGGACGGCGTGGGGACGAAGCTGAAAATCGCGTTTGCCACGGGGATTCATTCGACGGTGGGCGCGGACATTTTGAATCATTGCATTAACGATATTTTGACGCAGGGTGCGCAGCCTTTATTTTTTCTGGATTATCTGGCGATGGGAAAGATTGACGCGCGCATCGTGGAGCAGGTGATCGAGGGAATGAGCCGCGCGGCGCGGCACGCGGGTTGCGCGTTGATTGGCGGGGAGACGGCGGAGATGCCGGATTTTTATCCGGCGGGCGAGTACGATCTGGCGGGATTTATTGTTGGGGCCGTCGAGCGCAAGATGCAGCTGGATACCGCGGCGGGTGCGTCCGGGAGATGCGTTGTTGGCGCTGCCTTCGAGCGGATTGCACACCAACGGATATTCGCTGGCGCGGAAATTGGTTTTTGGGGTGGCGAAGCTCAGCCCGAATACTTATGTGGCGGAGGTGAGTAACAAGATCGGGCCGGAGCTATTGAAGCCGCACCGGGCTTACTGGCCGCTGCTGAAGGGGATTTTGGCGCGCGGGTGGGTGACTACGCATGGCGCATATTACCGGCGGCGGGATTACCGGGAATTTGCCGCGGGCTTTGCCGGCGAATGTGCAAGCGGTGATTGATTTGGGTTCGTGGCCGGTGCTGCCGATTTTTCGTTATTTGGCGCGGTTGGGTGGGATTGAGCGGGAGGAAATGTTGAAGACTTTTAATTTGGGCGTGGGGATGATATTGGTGGTGCCGGCTAAGCATGTTTCGAGAGTGGAGACGGAATTGAAGCGGCGGCGGGAGAAGTTTTATTTGATTGGCAGGATTGAGCGGGCGGTGCGCGGGAAGCCGCGGGTGATTTATAGCGGGAAATTGGGGCTTTAGAGTCCGCATCGCGGATTTTTTACCGCAGTCTTGAAACTGAAGATTTTTCGCTTTTGCTTTACTGATCGGGATTGTCAATATCCACGACGACTTTCCATGAGCCGTCGCTTTGCTTCTTCCACACGACCACGAATTTGCCTTTCTCGTCGTTTGATTTTCCCTTCTTGTCGGTGGAGACGAAATCGTAGGTACCGGTTTCATAGGCTAAATCACCGGAGCGCGCGACTTCGACTGAGCTGGTTTGCCAACTCAAGCCGGGGCCGGGCAGTTGCGAGCATCGGTGCCCAATTCTTGCGGATATTTTCTTTGCCTCTTGCGGCGGGGGCTTTGTTGGGGAATTGCAGGGCGTCATCGGCAGTAGAAGGAGACGGCCTTGTCGAGATCTTTTGCGGTGGCGGCCTGAGACCATGCGGCGGAAGCGGCGCGGATGGCGGCTTCGTCAGCGGCGCGGGCTCGCTGGATTTCCTGCTGGTGTTCGGCTTGGGCGTCTTTTTTGCCGACCAGGTCGCAGGACGTGGTGAGGACCATGGCGAACGAGTGCGGCTGGCAGGATTAGACGTGTGCGCGGCATGGAGAGACTCCTGTGCGAATTTTGGATCGTGCGGGGGACACGATGCCTTGGTGTTAGGCGGGAGTCAAGAGAGGGTTGGGGCGAAGTTTTGCCGGTTTGGGGAACTGTGCTAATTTCGGGCGGTCATGACGAAACAGATTGGCGTGCTGTTATCGGGGCGCGGATCGAATTTCGAAGCGCTGGCCGAGAGCGTGGCGGCGGGGCGCATTCCGGACGCGGAAATTGCGATCGTGCTGAGCAATCGCGAAGGCGCTGAGGGAATCGAGAAGGCGCGGCGGCGCGGGTTGGACGCGCGGGTGATTCCTTCGAAGGGACTGGAGCGCGAGGCTTACGACAAGTTGGTGGTGGCGGCGCTGCAGGAGAAGAAAGTTGATCTGGTGTGCCTGGCGGGATATATGCGGCTGCTCTCGCCGCATTTTGTGGCGGCGTTTCCGCAGCGGATTCTGAATATTCATCCGTCGCTGCTGCCGGCGTTTCCGGGATTGGAATCGCAGCGGCAGGCGCTGGAGCATGGCGCGAAGTTTTCAGGGTGCACGGTGCACTTCGTGGATGAAAATCTGGATGCGGGGCCGATCGTGTTGCAGGCGTGCGTGCCGATTGAGGATGCGGATACGCCGGAAACTCTGGCGGAGCGGATTTTGCGCGAGGAACATCGCATTTATACGGAAGCGGTGCGGATTGTGCTGGAGGGGCGGTATCGGATGGAGGGGCGGCGCGTGCTGCTGCGATGCGCCGAAAGGGGCGGGGGGAAAATAGTGTCGTCCGCAAAATTCAAGCCGGTGGAAGAGCCAGCTCGCGTACCTGAAAAAGGGCGTGGCGGAAATGATTCGCGAAGAGGAGTTGAAGGCGAAGCTGGAGCAGGCGGTGAAGACCGGGAAGCCGCTGCGCGTGTATCTGGGCGTGGACCCGACGGCGCCGGACATTCATCTGGGGCATACGGTGGTGCTGCGGAAGCTGAAGCAATTTCAAGACATGGGGCACACGGCGATTTTTCTGATCGGGGATTTTTCGGCGATGATCGGGGATCCGACGGGGCAATCGGAGACGCGTCCGCCGCTAACGCGCGAACAAGTGGACGCGAACGCGAAAACATATCTTGCGCAGGTCTACAAAATCCTCAACCGCGAAAAAACGGAGGTTCGCTACAACAGCGAGTGGCTGGGGAAATTGAGCAGCACAGAGGTGGTGCAACTGTGCGCGCACTACCGGCTGGCGCGAATGCTGGAGCGCGAGGATTTTCGTTCGCGGCTGGAAGCGAACCAGCCGATTTCGGTGCACGAGCTTTTGTATCCGTTGCTGACGGCTTACGACGCGGTGGCGCTGAAGTCGGATGTGGAATTGGGCGCGACGGAGCAGAAATTTAATTTGCTGGTGCATCGCGAGATTCAGCGCGAGTACGGTTTGCCGGCGCAGGTGATTTTGACGATGCCGATATTGGTGGGGCTCGACGGCGAGCGGAAAATGTCGAAGAGCCTGGGGAATTACATCGGGATCACGGATTTGCCGGGCGAGATGTTCGGGAAGATTGATGTCTATTTCGGATGAGCTGATGTGGTCTTACTACGAATTGCTGACGGATTTTGGTTCGCCGGTGATTGTGCGGCTGCGGGAGGAGGTGAAGATGGGCGTGCTGCATCCGATGGACGCGAAAATGCAGATGGCGCATACGATTGTGGCGGGATTTCATGGGGAAGAGGCTGCGAAGGAGGCGGCGGACGAGTTTCGGTTGGTGTATCGCGATCGCAAGGCGCCGACGGACATGCCGGAAATGAAATTGGCTTGGGGGAAGCGGCCGCTTTATTCGGTGCTGACGGAGGCGGGGATGGCTTCGTCGCGGAGCGAGGCGGAAAGATTGATCAAGCGGGGGCGGTGGAAGTGAATGGGACGATTGAGAAAGATGTGAAGCGGACGATTGTTTTGAATCCGGGGGAGATGCTGGCTTTGCGAGTGGGGAAGAAGAAATTTTTGCGGGTGGTGGGAGTTTAGAGTGGTCGCTGAAAAGATTTACCGTCAGAGAAAAGCGGGATGGCGGCGAGGATTATTTGCGGGGCGCTCGGCGAAACGTTTTAGGCGATCGAGCCATGATTGGTCGCGCAGTTTGACGGCGCGTTGGGTGATGCAGGCGGTCCAGGATTTTGCCTAGCTTGGTGGGCATTTGATATTCGTCGCGCATGGTTAGTCTGGTTGCGCTTCCTCTAGCGGTTGCAGATCCCAGCGTTGCATTCCGCGGACACCGTAGGAATCCTGAAATTGCCATTCGAGGTGACGTTCCCATTCGTAGGCGGTGACTACCACTGTTAGCGTTACGTCGTAGTGTTGCAATTTTCCGGTGATACGGACTTTTTGGCCCATTGCGAAATCGGGCGCGCCGCCTTGGACTTCGAAGTGGGCGTTCATTTCGGCGCCGTACCAGAGGGGCATGCGTTGGGGAACGAAGAAGACGAAGATTTCGTTGGGAGTGGTCGAGATTTGTGTGGCGAGTTCGAGGCGGGCCATTGCGTAAGAACGTTATCTCACAATTTGTGTAGATCTAAACTTCGACGAGGACCAGGGAAACGTCGTCGGTGGGGGGGCCTTCGCGCCATTCGGCTACGCGGTCCAGGATGCCTTTCTTCATTTCGTTGAAAGGGAGGCGGGAAGTTTCGCGGACGATTTTTTGCACGCCTTCGACACCTAGCATTTCGCCGCGGGAATTGAAGACGTCGGTGATGCCGTCGGTGTAGAGGACGACGCGGTCGCCAGCGTCGAGATCCACGTCGAGAGTGGCTTCGGCGTCCACGGCTTCAGGCAGAGCGCCCAGAACCATGCTGCGAGATTCGAGCAGGCGAGGCTCGGCGCCATCGTGCGCGATCATGGCGGGAGGATGTCCGGCGCCGGCGAAAACCATGCGGCGGCCGGGGCGGTCAATGCGCGCGGCGGCGACGGTGAAAAAGAAAACCGAACTGCCGATATTGTGCATGACGAAGCGATTCAGCTGGCGGAGCATGGCGTCGAGCGCGGAGCCGGCGCGAAGTTGCGTCATCATTTCGGTGTAGATGCGGTTGGCGACGAGCGCGGAGCCAATGCCGTGGCCGGAAACGTCGCAGACGAGCAGATTCAAGTAGTGGTCGTCGAGCGAACTGACCAGACCGAAATCTCCGCCGATGGTGCGCACGGGATGATAGAAGGTTTCGACGCGCACGCCGCCCCAGACCAGTGACTTGGGCGCGAGGCTTTGCTGCACGCGCGCCGCTAGCTTCAGGTCTTCCTGAATTTCCTGGTGGCGCTCTTCGAGTTTTTGGTTCACCTCGCGCAGTTCCTGCTCGGCGCGCTTCAGTTCGGAAATATCGGTGAAGGTGACGATCGAGAATTGGCGGCCGTCGGGATCTTCCACAACGCGAGCGCTGATGATGACGGGCAGACGCGAGCCATCCTGTCTGGGCAGCACGAATTCGAAGCGATTTTTGCCGGCCTGCAGCCCTTGCTCTCTTTTCGCAACGATGAAATCAGCTTCGGCCTTGTTATACAGCCGGTGAATGTCTGGGCCAACGATCTCGCCGCGCGGCAGGCCAGTCATTTGTTCAAGGTTGGAGTTGACGAAAATAATATTCTGGCAGTCGTCGGAGATGAGCACACCTTCGTTGAGGCTTTCCAGAACGCCCTCGATTTGCTGGAGCCAATCCGGCTGTTCGACTTCCAATGACAATCCCCTTTGGAGCTGAGCTGCCCGTCCGCGTATCTTACCCAATTCGGGAGTAAACCGCTAAATCGCAGGCCGCATCTTGAGTAAGTAAGAACTACCACATTTGATGCAATGAATTGGGGCCAGGGAGCGTAATAATGAGTGGAGAGAGTGCAGGCGATTTTTCCGCCCACAGAGAGCGCGCGAAAATATGACTGTGACTGCTGCAGCTACCGCGGCTTCGTCCGCGAAAATACCGGGCGTGCCGCCCGGACCAAAAGGCACGCCTTTGCTGGGGCTGGCGTTGCAGGTGCTGCGCGACCCGCTGGGAACGTTGATGCGTGTGGCGCGGGAATACGGCGACATTGTTTGCATTCCGGTGTTCCGGCATTACCGCATTATGCTGAATCATCCGGACTTCATCGAGCAGGTATGCATCTTGCAGCACACCAAATTTCACAAGAGCACGCTGACGAAAGATGTGACGCAGCGGCTGCTGGGGCAAGGGCTGCTGATCAGCGAAGGGGATTTCTGGCGGCGGCAACGGCGGCTGGCGCAGCCGGCATTTCATCGCACGCGCATCGCGGAATACGGCTCGACGATGGTGGAGTGCGCGAACACGCACATGAAGCGATGGCATGACGGCGAAGTGCGCGACATCGCCGAAGAAATGATGGGGATGACGCTGGACATCGCCGTGCGCACGCTTTTTGGGACGACGTTGAGCGTGAAGGCGGCGGAAGTCGGTAAGTCGCTGGGGTTCTTGATGCGCTATTCGATGCGCAAGGCGCGTTCGCCGATCAAGATTCCGGAGAACTGGCCGACGCCGAGAAATCGCCGCGCGGAACGCGAGACGCAATTTCTGGATTCGCTGGTGTACGGGATCATCAAGGAGAGGCAGGCGGAGGGAAACACGAATCCGCACAACGATTTGCTGGCGCTGTTGATGGGCGCGATGGACGAAGACGGCACGCAGATGACGCCGAAACAATTGCGCGACGAAACGATGACGTTATTTATGGCGGGGCATGAGACGACGGCGCTGACGCTTTCATGGACCTGGTACATGTTGAGCGAAAATCCGGCGGCGGAGGCGCGATTGCAGGAGGAGTTGCAGCGGTGTAATGGGCGGGCGAGCGCCGGAGGTGGCGGACCTGGAGCGATTGCCGTATTTGCGCGCGGTGATGAGCGAGGTGCTGCGGCTTTATCCGGCGGCTTACATTACGGCGCGGACTTCGATCGCGCCTTGTTCGATTGGCGGATACGATTTTCCGGTGGATACGACGTTTATCATGGCGCAGTGGGTGATGCATCGCGACGCGCGATATTTTGATGAGCCGGAGGCGTTTCGTCCGGAGCGGTGGTTGGATGGATTGGAGAATCGTTTGCCGGCGGGAGCTTATTTTCCGTTTGGGGATGGCCCGCGGCGGTGCATTGGGCAAGGATTCGCGCTGCTGGAATTGGGGATGGTGATCGCGACGGTGGCGCAGAAGTATCGGTTCAAGTTGGTGCCGGGGCATCGGGTGGTGCCGGATCCGTTGGTTACTTTGCGGGCTAAGTATGGGATTCGGGTGAAGGTGCATGCGCGGGGGTAAGCGCATCGGAGGAAAACGAAGAGGGATCCTTCGCTGCGCTCAGAGGACGATGCCATTACTATTTCACAAATTCGGGTTGTTCGCCTTTGTCCCAGGGATCGTAGGTTAGGGAGAAACGGATGCGGTCTGGGATGGTCGGGTGGGAATAAAACATGAACACTGTGACGGGACTGGGAGTGGGATCGGAGAGGTCCACTTCGCCGAGAACTTGAAAGGCTTGCGCGGCGACCTGGCCCGAATCCGGAATCAGGCCATGGGTGACTTCCAGGCCGTATTGGTCCGCCTGGTGTTCGAAGTGGCGGCTGACGGCGCTTTGAACAGGATTGGCGATAAAGGAATAAATGGAAAACAAGAAGCAGTAGCGCGGGGAGCGAGGCCCAATCGTCAACGCCGCGTATGCCCCAAGCAGTGCCGAATCGTCGCAGCAGCCAGCCGATGGTGCGGAAGCCGAGATAGAAGAGCACGAAGAGGAATGTCGCGGCGAAGAGCAGGCCCTTCCAGATGTGATTCAAGAACGTAATGGCCCGTTTCGTGTCCGGCGACGAGAACAATTTGTGGCGTGTTCATTTTCGCGATGGTGGTGTCCCACACGACGATGCGTTTTGAAGCGCCGATGCCGGTGACGTAGGCATTCAGCTCCGTGGTTTTTTCTCCCGCACCCATCCAGAACATGCGCTCCGGAGGAATATTCACGCCGGCGCGCTGGACCATCGTTTCCAGGCTGGCGGTGAGCGCCGGGATCTTTTTGCTGGAGGGGTTCGAATTTGTGGAACATGGGGTCAACGATCAACGGTTGAATGAAAACAAGAATCACGATGATGGGTAGCGACGACGAGCCAAAAATAAAACCACCAGCGGCGCGGACTATTGCGAATTACGGCATATAGAATCGAAACCAGAATAATTCCCAGCAACATGCCGAGGAACTGTCCCTTGGTCCAATCCCAGAACCAGGAGCCCCAACTCTGAATGCTGAGGCCGTATTTTCGTTCGACGGAATTTTCGTAGATATCGGAAGGTAGCGCAAGAATGGCCATGGTTAAGAGTAAGAGCGGCGCGAAGACCGCGGCTTGGACGAAACGATTGCGGGAAACCGATTCCGCCCAATCGCGAAATTGCGGACCGAACCTCCAGTAGAGGATGACCCAGAGGACGAAGATGCCGTAGAAGAAATCAATCCAGGCAAAACGCGCGTGAAAACGGCCGAGGTCGCGGGCTTTGCGGTAGAGGTCGGGCGGGAGCGTGTAGGCCGTGACTTTTTTTTCGGATGACTGCGGCGGTGCGACCTGAGCCGATGCGTCGGAGGTGCTGGTTTGCGGCTGCGAGGATTGTGGCACGGAAATCGCGGCGGGCGCGGGGTCGATTCGCGGGCTGCGCGGTGCTTCTGCCGAAAACGAGAGGCGCGGCGTGCAGCGTTAGTAAGATTAAAATCGATAGCGCGATAAATTTCATCACGATCTCCGAACAGCTCAGTGGACCGCTTTCCCAACCCCAGATTCGAACGGCGATTATGACGTGGCTGCCGAACGCGTGCAAGGTTGCGTGACGGTCGCCATAAACCGCTGTAGCTTGAGGGGTCGCTGGAGGAGACGTTTGTACCTGCCGGGAGGTACAGGGTGCCTCTTAGGGCGCGGGACAGAACGCCAATTGCCACTCGCTCGAACGGGCGGCTAGAATTGGGGCTTGGGAAACTGCCACCTGGGAGAAGCTCGATGAAAATCGCACATTGGGGCCTTGGCATTCTGCTGGTTATGCCGATGGGCATTGCGGCGGGACAGGCGCAACCCGCGTCGCAGGACGCGCAGGCACCCGCGCCCGCGCCGACCGATACCCTGGCTGCGGCTGCCAAGCAGGCGCGCGAAGCGAAGAAAGATCAGCCCAAGCCTGCGCGCGTGTGGAATGACGATACGATTCCTAAGTCCAATGCAGCAATCAGCGTGGTGGGTCAGACGCCCGATGAGACCGCTGGTACGCTGCTGCGCCGGGTGACGCGGCTGCTGCTCCGGCCGCGGCTGCGGCCAATGGTTCGGCAGGAGCCGGCGGGGGAGCGGGCAGTCGAACTGCGCTGGAAAGCGCCATCGCGAATGCCAAGGAAAAATTGGCGACGGTGAAGGTGGACCTGGATCTGCTGCAGCGGACCTACACGCTGGATTCGCAGATGTATTACATCAAGCCGGACTATGCGTCGGACACGGACGGCGCGGCCAAGCTGAAGGATGAGCAGGACCAGATCGCGGCGAAGCAGCAGGAAATGGACGACGTGCAAAAGAAAATTGATGATCTGAACGCCGAGCTATCTAACCTGCCGGCACCGGCGGCGCCAGCCAGCAGCGACAATTCAAAGTAGGGATCGATTGCGTTGTGGAATGCCCGAATTTTACGGATGGTGCGGGCCATGCAATTGAGGATTTTCAGGCCGTGGGCGCTGTGCTTTCCCATTTCGGAATGGCACCACTACTAATAGTAGATATTTTTCTTGACACACTAGCCTCCGCAGAGCAAAATTCCGCACGTTAACCTAGCGTTACGCGAATATTTCCGTTTGGGTAGCGCGGCGCTGAACGATTTTCCATTCCTTGGGGTGGGCAGCACACTTTTTCACGTATTCACACGCATTCACAAGTAAGTCGCGAGGGACGATGCTGAATTTGGCAGGTGGAACAGTGCAATGTTTGAATCCGGAATGCATCTCGAGGGGGCGCTGGCTGCGCCTGCACGATGCGCCGCAAGAATGCTGCAACAACTGTGGCGCGCCGCTGCACAGCGTGCCGCCGCCGTTGCCACCGCGGTTTCGGATGCGCGCGCGGCCAATGCGGAGCTACCGGCCGATGGGGCGGGGGCGCTGAGGATTTTGCGCGCGGCTGTGGCGCCTGGTAGAGGCGCGCTGATGGAGTTCCATCTAGCGGAATAACAAGTTGCGGCAAGAGAAAAAGTCCGAGGCGACCCAGCCGCCTCGGACTTTTTCGATTTTGCAGATGCCGCAGACTCGTCCTAGAAGTAAAACTTCAAGCCGAATTGGATGATGCGCATTGGACGATCGGTGGAAATTTGACCGAACGTAGCACTTTGCCCTTGATTGTCCGGATTGTAGAACTGAACGTGATTAAAAGCGTTAAAGAATTCGGCGCGGAATTCGAGCGATGTGGATTCCGAGACGTGGGTATCCTTGGTGAGCGATAGATCAAAGTTGTTGACTCCCGGCCCTCGCAAGGCATTGCGGGACAGGTCTCCAAAACTGAAAAGCGGAACGTTGACGCAATCAAATGAATTTGGATTGAACCAGAAGTTACCCTGTGCTGCACCCCCCAAGCAGTTCGCAGTGGCGGTGGTGCCGGTATTGAAAGCAGTGGTGGTGTTGCGCGGATTCAAGTACTGAATCGGCGCAATTAAGTCGGGACGATCCAAACCGTTACCTTGCTGGCTGGAATCAGTGCCCGAGTACAAGGTGAAGGGTTGGCCGCCCTGAAAGGTGACAATGCCATTGAATTGCCAGCCTCCCGCTACTTTCTTCATGAAGCCATTATCAAGATGTCGATCGAGGGGCAGCTGCCAAATTCCACTGATAACCAGGCGTTGGGGCACATCGAAGTCCGCAAGCGCGCGGTCCAGCCTGGGATCGAGCGGGTCGGTGTAAGTGGAGGAACGGGAGCGGAAACCGGAGGTCAGATCTATAGTTTTCGCCCAGGTGTAAGCGCCGCGTAAGGCGAACCCCTGGCTGAAGCGCTTATCAACGGTGAGCTGAAATTGGTCGCTGTCCGAAATCCCATTGCTGAAATCGGTGTAAATCTGAGTCACGCCTGTAGGCGAACCGTTGGGATCGGTGGGCGAGGAGCCGCCGACACAGGCCGCCATCGGGCGGGCGCAGTCTTCGTTTACGAACTCGAAATTGGCGAGTTGCGCCATCTCAACGGAAGGTACGGGGTAGTTGGTCTCGGAGGTGGATATGAGTTTGCGGCCGAGACTTCCGACATAAACCGCTTCGACCATAGTGTCTTTGGTAGCCTGCCATTGGAAACCGAAATTGAAATTCTCTGAGTAAGGCGTGCGGAAATGCGGGTAAGTGGTGTACCCGTAGGAAATGGCCGGAACGCCGAAGGTTCCCACAGAGGAGGGAAGAAAGGGGAAGACGTTCGTGGCACCGAAAGTGCCAAAGGGATCGGCAATCGGGTCCCCGGTGATGCCGGAAAAGCTGTTAACACTGGTGTTGAATTCGTTGGCCACTCCGGCAAACGGCGGCAGGCCCCCAAACTGAAGGTTGAGCGCTCCGTCTTCGATATCGTAGAAGATACCGAAGCCGCCGCGCATCACGAGCTTACCGCTACCCAACATGTCCCAGGCGAATCCGAAGCGTGGGGCAAAATTATTGTAGTCGGGATAGACGAGAGCGCGATTGGGTGTTCCGGGATCACCGGCATACAGAATTCCCGGAGGCGCATTTGGAAAAACGGTGGATTGCTGACCCGGGAAAAGACCCAGAATCTCGTTATGAACGTCGTACTGAGGAACGTAGTAGTCCCAGCGAAGTCCGTAGTTGAGAGTCAGGCGGGCGAGAACCTTCCAGGTATCCTGCGCGTACAGGCCAACGGAGCCAGTACGGATCCCATAGACGGCTCTGGAGTTCTGGTAGTAGTTGTCCCAGAAACCGCCGACAAAGTCGGCCAGATAATTGCCGGTGAAGGGTGCCTGGTAGGTTCCGAAATCAAATCCTCCGTTGTTGTAATAGTCGTACTTAAAGTTCAACTGGAGGCGGGTGAGATCGGTACCAAACTTGAATTCGTGCTTACCGTGGATCCAGGTGACGTTATCCGCCCACTGAAACGTGTTGTCATTCAAGGCGGTGGGTCCCTGCACCGAAGAGCCTAGGTTGAAATTGGGAGTAAAGAATACGGGGGGAGAGACACCGGCGGGGTCATCGGGGTTCAGATTAGTGAAGCCAAGAGCGGCAGGCGAGGTCGTATCGGATGGAATGGCTTGGTGAGTGGAGGTGCGATTAGCGCCGAAACGGAACTCATTCGTCACCGTGGGCGAAAAGACGTGGTTCCAGGTAAGCGTGCCGATTTGATTCCGGAAATCGGTGCTGTTCGCGCCACCCAGAGGAGAGGATGTGGTCGTGGGAAGTGGATAAATCCTGCGATTGTCGTCAATCAAGTAGACGAACGATAGCGTGTCGTGTGTGCCGATATTGTGGTCAACGTGAAGAATGCCCTGATCATCGTCAATGGGTTCTTTTGGTGAAGAAATGAAACCACTGGAGTTGGGAACATTAGGGAGCGGCAAGTATTTGTTGATGTAGTTGGCGATGACCGGGTTCACGGGAACTTGATTGTTCTGCAGCTTGGTGGTGGGAATCACAGTGCCGTCGCTGCAAGTGTAAAACGTCGTGCCACGGGGATCGAAAAGCTGTCCGCTATCGAAGAGCGGATCACTCGGTATCTGAGCCGACGACGGGCAAAAATCCGCGTTCTGCCCGGTGAGAAAACTGCTGAAGTCACCCTTCCGTTGCGCCGGAGTCAAAACGGTTAGTTGCTGAGAGGTGTCGCCTTCGCGCGTGCGTTCGCCTTGATAGGCGAGAAAGAAGAAGGTCTTATTCTTCTTGATAGGGCCCCCGAACGTTCCGCCAAAGACATTCCTCTGGAATGCCTGTTTATCCAGGGAGGAAGGGAGAAAGTAGTCGCGAGCGTTCAAGGCGGTGTTACGGAGGAATTCGAAGCCATCGCCGTGAAAATCGTTGGTGCCAGATTTTGTAATCTGATTGACGATGCCACCGGAAGTGCGGCCGTACTGCGCGTCGTAATTGTTCGTGAGAATTTTAAATTCCTCGACCGCGTCCGGATTGGGACTGACCACGATATTGTTGCCGAGGAAATCGGTGTTGTTGGCGCCGTCGAGCAGAAACGTGAGGGACTCGGAGCGCTGGCCGCTGACGGAGAAAGGATTTCCGGACGTATCGTCCTGATCTGGACTAAAGACCCCAGCCTGGAGCAGTCCGAGTTGCAGGGTGTCGCGATCGACCAGCGGAAGATCGTTAATCATCTGCTGATTTTCGACTTTTCCGAGGACGGCGCCGGTGGTGTCTACCTGTACTACGTTTGAGGCAACCTCAACCGTCTGATTTTCCTGGCCGATTTTCAGTGCGACGTCCTGACGGCCGTTTTGATTCAATTCGAGGACGATGCCGTCCTGGAGAAAGATTGAAAAGCCGGGCTTATCTACGGTCAGTTTGTAGGTGCCGACCTGGACCAATTCGAAAAGGTATGAGCCGTCGTTGGCGGTGGTGGCGGTGCGGGCGATGCCTGTGCCGGTGTTGGTTAGGGTGATTTTGGCGCCGGGAACCACGCCGCCCGACTGATCGGTTACGGTACCGCGGAGGGAGGCTTTATTTTGGCCCCAAGCCGAACCGCTGAGGACTGCGATGAAGCAAACCACTAAGGCACATTGCAGCAGCGCACGGAAAATTCTCACACCCCACCTCCGTAGTAAGGACACTTGTGCAGGACACGCGGCGCGTGGAGTGCTTGGGACCGTTCAGCTGGAGAAAATAAAGGACGACGGCTTCGCCCCGAACTTAACGACACATCCCCGAATGTGCCCCAATCGCTGTAACTCACACAGCCCCGGTGCGGGAATCTATAGAACCGCGCGGCGCGGAAGTCAAGAAAGAAGCGTTTATGGAAGGCATCAAAGTGATTGCAGTGAATGACTTAGAGTCAAGATTTAGGGCAGCAAAGGGGGAGCGGCCGGTGGGGGTGCCGGCCGCTCATGGGCATTGGGGTGATGGAGGTGCAGACATTCGAGGCACTTTGGGGAGCCCCGAACACGACTTAGTATGCCGGTGGGGAATGGGGGAGTCGATAGGCCGCTCGGCCCATTTAGGTTCAGTACGAAAGTACTCGAAAGGTCGTTCGTGGGAGTTTCGCTTTCGGCGCGAACGCGGGGTCAGAAGATTTAACAGAAAGTTTACAGCGAAATGCAGAGGGCACAGCGAAAACGGGAAAGAGCCCCGCGTGCGGCGGGGCGGCTTGAAGCAAAGGCGCCGGCCTGCCCTCACAAAATCACTCAGGGCAGGTAGGATGAGGAAGCTCATCGCATCGTCGGAAAACCGTCAAGTGAAAGCTTGCGAGCGGCCGGGATTGAATGGGCGGGGGCGTGGTGGTAGGCTCGCCGAAGCAGTTGTCCCGACGTGGCGCGCGGTCGTGCGCTGCGAACTGCCCGTTGCCATCCATGGGCGCCACCGGAACAAAACTCGATCGCAAAACGGCTGTGGCAGCACAAGCCTTGGCATCGGTGCGCCAGCTTTTGCTGGAACTGGGCAGCTCGCGCGGGATCGAAGAGCTGGTGGCGCGCGGCACGAAGGCGCACCTGGAGCGCGAGCTGGGGCTGGGCAGCCTGGAGCGCGTGGAATTAATGTTGCGGCTGGGCGATGCGTGCGGCGCGCGTTTGCCGGATCGCGTGGTGGCGGAAGCGGATACGGTGCAGGATTTGGTGGACGCGATCTTGCGCACGGAAACTGGTGCTGACGGTGGAAATGGCGCAGGAACTCGTGGCGCGGCAGGGCCGAATTCTTCTGCGTCATCTTCTACACAGACTTCTCTGGTGACTTCTACATCGGCTGTTTCTTCTCCGCCCGCGATTCGCCCGGACATTGACGAGCAGATTCGCAAGGCCGAAACGCTGAGCGAGGTTTTTCGTTTGCGCGGGCGCGGCGAACCGGGGCGCAGCCATATTCAGATCTACGAAGAAGACGACCAGCTGCGGACGATCACGTTCGGCGAGCTGTACGAGCGCGCGTCGGTGGTGGCGGCGGATTTGCGGCGGCGCGGGCTGGAACCGGCGCAGACGGTGGCGATCATGCTGCCGACGTGCGCGGAATTTTTCTGGACGTTTGCAGGAATATTGCTGGCGGGCGGAATTCCCGTGCCGATTTATCCCCCGTTCCGCGCGGACCGCATCGCGGAGTACGCGGCGCGGCAATCGAATATTTTGCGCAATGCGGAAGCCCAATTTCTGGTGACCTGGCGGCAGGCCGAAAATCTGGCGAAGATGCTGCAACCGCGTGTGCCCTCGTTGCGCGAGGTATTGAACGCGCAGAAGCTGGCGAGCATGCCTGAGGATCCGCAGCATCCCACGGGCGAATGGCGACCGGTGCAGCATTTGTCGCACCACGCGCGCGGCGAGGACATTGCGTTCCTGCAATACACTTCCGGCTCGACGGGCGATCCGAAAGGCGTGGTGCTGACGCACGCGAATCTGCTGGCAAATATCCGCGCAATTATTTCCGGGCTTGTTATTCAAGAGAACGACGCTTGTGTTTCGTGGCTGCCGCTGTATCACGACATGGGATTGATCGGCGCGTGGTTTGTGCCGCTCTTTACCGGGATACCGCTGGTGGTGATGTCGCCGCTGGCGTTTTTGAGCCGGCCGGAGCGCTGGCTGCGCGCAATTCACCGGCATCGCGCGACGATTTGCCCCGCGCCGAATTTCGCGTACGAGCTGTGCGTGCGAAAAATCGCGGATAAGGATTTGGAGGGGCTGGATCTGAGTTCGTGGCGCGCGGCGACGAACGGCGCGGAACCGGTGCGAGCGGAAACGATGGAAAGATTCGCGAAGCGTTTTGCGCCGTACGGATTTCGCCGCGAATCGCTGATGCCGGTATACGGGCTGGCGGAGGCTACGCTGGCGGTGTCTGTGCCGCGGCTCGGCGCTGGATACAAAGTGGACCGGATCGAGCGCGCGCAATTTGAGTCGGAGGGACGCGCGGTTCGCGTGGCGCGTCCGGATGCGGCTGCGCTGGAGTTTGTGAACGCCGGAAAGCCGGTGCCGTCGGTGGAAGTGCGGATTGTAGATGCGGACGGTGTCGATTTGGGCGAACGGCGCGAAGGGCGGCTGTGGTTCCGCGGCCCTTCGTCGACCAGCGGTTACTACCGCAATCCCGATGCCACGCGCGGAGCTGCTGCGCGCCGGAAACTGGATTGATTCCGGAGATTTGGCTTACTGGGGCGAAGGCGAGATCTACATCACGGGCCGCGCGAAGGACGTGATCATCAAGGCCGGGCGAAATCTTTATCCACACGAGGTGGAAGAAATTGCGGGGCGCATCGCGGGAGTGCGCCCGGGATGCGTAGTGGCTTTCGGCGCGCCGGATGAGCGCACCGGCACCGAACGGCTGGTGGTGGCGGCCGAGTTGCGAGACATGGGCAGCGCGAAACAGATCGAAGGTGAAATTGCGCGGGCGGTGGATGAAGCTTTGGGTATGCCTCCGGATGTGATTGCGCTGCTGCCCGCGCAATCCATTCCGAAAACTTCCAGCGGGAAATTGCGGCGCAGCGAGACGCGGCGGCTTTTCCTGGAAGGAAAACTGGGGAAAAAGCAACAGGCTCCATGGGTGCAGATCGCGCGCCTCGCGGTGCGGGGCGCGGCGCCACGGGCGTGGAGTTGGCTACAACGGGCAGCGCGCAACGCGGTCGAATTTTTGTACGGTGTGTACGCGCTGACGGCTTTCGCGGTGATTCTGATTCCACTCTGGCTTGTCGTGGGGCGCACACGAAACCGGCGGCGCGCGGCGAGCCTGGTCCATCGCGGCGCGCGCATGATGCTGGCAGCCGCCGGAGTGCCAGTGATGATTTTGGGAGCCGAGATTCTGGAGCAGAGAACAAAGACGGGGCCGTGGATTTTCGCGCCGAACCATTCGAGTTATCTGGATATTCTGGTGATGCTGGCATTTCTTCCGGACGATGTGCGCTTCGTGGCCAAGGGCGAGATTCGCGCGATGCCCTTCGTCAGCATGCTGGCGGACAGGAGTGGGCAATTTGCGTTCGATCGCAGCGATCCGCAGGCGCGCATACGGCAATCGGACGAGGTGAACCGGGCGCTGCGCAACGGCGAATCGGTAGTGATTTTTCCGGAAGGAACTTTTACGGCGGTAGCGGGGATACGGCCGTTTCAATTGGGCGCGTTTAAGGCAGCGGTGGATGCGCAGCGGCCGATTTGCGCGGTTTCGGTTCGCGGCGCGCGGCAAATTCTGCGCGACAAGACGATGCTGCCGCGGCCCGGGCATGTGAGGCTGACGTTCAGCGCGCCGATCGCGCCGAATCCCGCGGCTGGCGATGACTGGCACGAAATTGTGCGCTTGCGGGATGTGACGCGCGAAACGATTGCGCTAAATTCCGGCGAGGCATTGATTTAGATCCTTGCGCGCCTGATTTGCAGTAACCCTTCTGCACTGCGCAGCATCCAAAAAATACCAGCTCACCTAGATGCCTGCGCGGCCCTTTCCGGGCTGCGACGGCGTCATAAAGTTATCAGGGCGGGAGTCGACTGTCCCGGTCGGCTGGGAAATCCCCGCACCACATCGTAAGGAGAACAATTCGATGGTACGGAAGGTGTCGTTACTGGTGGGTCTGTTATTTTTGTTTTCGCTGGCGGCAGGAACGCGTGCAAGCGCGCAGGAAAAAGTGGAGCTTTACGGCGGATATTCGTACTTCCACCTGCAGAATTCTCCGGGCGCTAACAATTTGAACGGATTTATTTTCTCGGGCGAGTACAAGTTTGCACCCTGGTTCGGCGCCGTTGGGGAAGTCGGCGGAGACTACGGCGGCGGGTCGTCCGTGACGACGTATCTGGTGGGTCCGCAGGTCTCGTTTCCAGCGCGCATCTCGCCGTTTGCGCACATATTGATTGGCGGGGCGCATTACGGCCAGACGGGCTTCAGCGACAATTCCTTCGCGACTTCCTTGGGCTTCGGGATTGATGCGAAAATCGTGTCGGAATTTAAGTGGCGGATCATCGAGGGCGATTATGTCACGACGCGCTTCGGTGGGGGCGTGCAAAACAACGCGCGGATTTCGACGGGGATTGTGTTCCGGTTTTAACGATGTGTATTAGACGGGGACGGTAAGAGTTCCGTCCCCGTTCTTTATCTATTGCTGGTCGAGGACGAAATGGACAGTGATGAAGGTTTCTACTTCGACGGGTTCGCCGTTCAGGCGCGTTGGCTGATAGCGCCATTGGCGTACTGCTTGTAGTGCCGGATTCGCGAGGAGCGGATTTCCGCTGATCACTTCGAGTTGGCGGACGGTGCCGTCGGTCGAGATGATGGCGCGCAGATAAACCGTGCCGGCGAGATGCATGGTGCGCGCGATGGCAGGATATTGCGGCTGCACTTTGTGGATTAGCGCGGCGGCCATTACCCCTTCGCTGCGGTGCAGAGGCGCTTGGTGCTGCGGCGGTTCGGGATGCCTGATCTCGATGGGCATGCCGGTTTGGCCTGTTGCTCCAGGAATCCAGGGGCCGGGACCTGCGGGTCCCTCCGTTCCTCCTTCGCCGATTCCTGGCGTGGGATTGTCGGTTGATGCGCTTGCGACACTGTATGGACGGCTGGGCGTGGGAGCTGTAGGCTTCGCGCAAAAGAAACAAGGCCGGTTGGAGGTGCTGGCTGGGGGATGCGCGTGCGGCGGCGCTGGTTTCTCCGCGGACCCACCGCCGCCGGGGTAGAGCGGGCTGGGCGTCACGTTGAAGAGACCGGGCAAGACAGCCGGCGTGATCAACGGCCACACAAGCATCGCGCCGAGCAGCAACGCTTCCAGCACCACGGAAATGACCAGCGCTTTGCGGCGCAGATTGCGGGCGCGGCTGCGAGATTCAGCGTCGTTCTCCAGCATGCATTGCGACAAGCTGCCAAGATCGCTCACGCACACACCTCCGGCGAATCGTTCGTACACACGGGAACGCCATCGAGCCGCGGCCAAGGAAGAAATGGCCTAGGTTCAAGCGGCCGGGCCTGGTCAGATGGTCTTGCGGAGTTCGCGCGATCTCTTTAAGGATAGACACCGCCGCTGGTGAGTTGTGCCCGTTGTGGCTTTGCTGTTTGCTGGGATGAGGCGAAAACCGCAAAGATGGGCGAGCTTGAGATTGTAAGCCGCTGTAGACAAAATGTTTACAATTCTTGTGCGGGGGAATGCATCATTTTGAACGTGGCGCGCGTCTAATTCCCTATCATCGCTAAGTTATAGCTGTCTTAGAGGATGGAGGGGGAAGTCATCATGAGCCGAAACTCAATAGAAACGGTGGGGGTTCGTTACACCGGCTGGGCTGCATTGAACCGCGACCCGCTGGAAGACCGCGTGGAGTTTACCTGTCCGCAGTGCGGGGAAAAGGGAACGAAGGCTGCGCGGAGACCGCGTGCGGCGTATCACTTCACCGATGGGTTCGTACAGGACCTGGAAGGCGAAGCGACCACTTGCCGGAGCTGCAAGAATTCACTGCGCGTGGTGCCGGTGGTGATGCTGCACGACCAGGACGAGAAGCGGCGGTTCCAGGCGGTGTTCGCGCTGGAGCCTTATTCGAACAACTAATCTCAGTCCAACGGGAAGGGAGTCGCATCGCTTTCGGTGCGTTACCCGAGCGATGGTTTCTTTCGGACGTTGAACGGAATCGGCATAGGGGGACGGTTGCCCGTCCTCCCCTGCCACACCACCGTACATGCGGGTCCGCATACGGCGGTTCAGTAAGTTGAGCCCCGACGGGCCGTGAGGTTCGAGTCCTCGTTCGCCACAAGGGCTGCACCGTCTTCTGAACCTGCAAAACTCAGCCGAAGCTGATTGGCTGGCGCCGCGCCGCCCATGAGTTCGACGTTCTACTACTCGCTCTCACTGTTTGGGCCTTCCTCACTTCCGTGAGTACTACGCCCGCTGCTGACTTCTGCCACATGGTCAGAGTGAATCTCTTCACCCTCAGTCACGAATCCGTGACATGCAGCAGATCTCCCGCGATAAGTTCGACTGCTTTCGATACGCGACCGCCGGATTTACCACCAGCGTCCTTGATGGATACGGACTTCGCGATCCGTTGCTCGCTCGTCCGACGCCGTAGGCCTCTGATCCGATTCTTGTCCATCAGCCCGTATCTTTGCTCCCCGCTTCCTTCAGACCCCGCCTCGCGGTGACGCCCTTGCGCTTCGCTACCCTTCACCTCCATCAGGTTGGGGCGGGACTCGCACCCGCTAGCTGTCGAACATGCACGGCGTACAACAAAGGGGAGAAGAGCTAAAACTCTTCTCCCCCTTTTGTTTGTAGGGCGAGGTTATTCGTTCACTGGAAGCGCGTCAGCGCCAGCCGCCGCGATATCCACATTCATAGCGTACACGGTTCAGCTCGCGCCGTTCGTGTTCCGCCTGCCGGCTATAGAAACCGTGGCGCGCTATGGCGCGATCGAGCTCGAATTGCTCCTGGCGCAGACGCTGCTCGCAGCGCGGGCCTTGGTCCGCCGCGCGAACCATCCCGGGAGTGCCCAATAGCAACAAGCCTCCGAACGCCACTGCCGCTAGCATCAACTTTCTGGACTTGATCAACATGGCGACCTCCACGGCAGCCGGGGAACCTGCTGGTGGTTTCCTGTGCTTGACTGCCTATCTATGCAACCCGGAAACGAACAGGAAGTCGCGCTGCTCAGGGCCGCATAATGTTGGGGATTAGTTGATGCGGATGCGCGAAGGGCTCGCCTTCGACGTCCAGGTGGAGGTGATGAGCTTCCAGGTCGCGGCGCACGTGATCGAAAGCTTCGTCCACGGAATCGGCAAACTGCAGGAGCTTGTAATCGCGTTCGTTCATGGTGCCGGTGCGCACCATGTGGCGCCAGTTTAGAACTTTGTCCCAGTATTTCCTGCCGTAGATCAAAATTAAATGATGCGAAGAGAGTTTGTTGGTTTGGAGCAGGGTGAGCATTTCCCAAAGCTCGTCCATGGTGCCAAAGCCGCCGGGAAAGACGATCAGGGCTTTGGCCATTTGCGCGAACCACAGCTTGCGCATGAAAAAATAATGGAAGTAGAAATTCAGGTCCGGAGAGATGTAGCGATTGGAGCTTTGCTCGTGTGGGAGCTGAATGCTGAGGCCGACCGAAGGGCCGCCGGCTTCGGCGGCGCCGCGATTGGCTGCTTCCATGATCCCTGGTCCGCCGCCGGAGCAGATGACGAAGCGGCGCGGCTGATTGCCGAGCGTCATGGCCCAGGAAGTGATGCGGTGGGAAAGCTCGCGCGCTTCTTCGTAGTAGCGCGACATTTCCAGCAGCGAACGAGCCGAGGTGATTTTCGCGCGCAACCCGGGAGTTCGCCGGCCGCGCGCGGCGGCTTGCGTTTTTTTCAGGTGCGCCAGGGCGTAGTCGCGCGATTGAATGCGGGCTGAGCCGAACATGACGATGGTGTCGCCGATGTTGGCGCGGCGCAGACGGCTGAGCGGATCGAGATATTCGGCGAGGATGCGCAGCGGGCGCGCTCCGAGGCTTTCCATGAATTGCGGATCTTCGTAGGCCAGCTTGGGCAGCGGCTGGTTCTTGGGCTTTTTCTGGGAATGCTTCATGGTTTAGACTCCGATCCGCGCAGCAATTCACGCCGCGGCTCGCGCGTCATTTCTCGCACCAATTCACGTTTCAATGCACACCTCAATTCTCGCTACAGTCTTGCTTCGTGTTGGTTTGCGCCGCATCCATTCTAGGAGAACGCGCGCGAAATGACAGCCGCTGCGCGTGGCGGCGGTGCTCTGTAAGCAACGCGTGTGCGCGACGATGAATCAGATAGACTGGACAATTACGGTGAATTTGGGATGAAACGTGTGAATCGCGTGTTATTTCGGCGTTTATTTCGAGGTGGAGCGGCCGCTGCGCTTGCGGCGACGGTGTGTTTGGCGGCACCATTTGCAAGGTGCCAGGAAGCGCCAGCTGGACCGCTGCATCCGCGGCCAGGCGTGCCGCCTGAGCAGATTCCTCCCGCGGAGCAGCAGAAACATGCGATTCGCGTGCGTGTGAACGAAGTGACTGCGCCGGTGATCGTACGCGACCCGAAGGGCGAGATGGTCTTTGACTTGAAGCAGGATAATTTCCGCGTGTACGACAATGGCGCGGAGCAGAAGATCGATCACTTCGACGTGGGCGGCGATCCGCTTTCCATCGTGCTGGTGATCGAAGCGAGCTCGCACATCCAGCCGATGTTTCCCAGCATCAAGCATGCCGGCATCGTGTTCAGCGAAGCGGTGATGGCGCAGACGTCGGAAGCGGCGGTGATCAGCTACGACAGCACGGTGGACCTGCGCGCTAAATTCACGACGGACCCGGACAGCGTGCAGTACGCCATCGAACATTTGCCGCTGGGCGTGAACGATTCTCTGCTGTATGACGCGATGGCGCGTGGCATTTCGATGCTGGAGGAGCGGCCGGCGGTGCGGCGGCGGATTATGCTGGTGATCGGTGAATCGCACGACAGCGGCAGCGAGAGCCGGCTAGGCGAAGTGCTGCGGCAGGCGCAGCTGGCGAACGTGACGATTTATTCCGTGGGGCTCAGCTCGGCGATGGCGGATTTGCGCGCGAAGCCGGATCACGTGAACGACACGCCGGACCTGCTGGCGCTGGCTGTGTTTCTGGTGAAGACCGGGAAGAATGCGTTGACGGCGAATTCGCTGGCGGTGGCGAGCGGGGCTACCGGCGGATTGCATGTGGCAACGATGCGCGACCGCTCGATCGAAAAAGCGATTGATGATATTGGCGGCGAACTGCACGCGCAGTACACGATCGGGTATCGTCCGGTGGGGGATGATCCGGAGGGCTACCACGAGATAAAAGTGGTGGTGGACCGGCCGAATGTTTCGGTGCGCACGCGGCCGGGGTATTACGTCGCGCCGCCTGCTTCATAATTTTCCGTAAGCTCCGCGCTACAAATACCTATTTCTTTTCAGGCTCGGGCGGAGCTGCGGTTGCGGCGGCTTCGTCTTCTTCCAGGATTGCGGCGGCTGCGGCGATGCGGTCGCCTTCTTCCAGGCGGAGCAGGCGGACGCCTTGCGTGGAGCGGCCGGCTTCGCGGATTTCGCCGGAGTGCACGCGGATGACTTTGCCCTGGCCGGTGATGATCATCACATCAGAGTCTTCGCGGACTTGCAGGGCCGCGACGACGGGACCGTTGCGGTCGGTGGATTTCAGGTTGATCACGCCCTTGCCGCCGCGCGAAGTGACGCGATATTCGGCGAGCGGCGTGCGCTTGCCGTAACCCTTTTCGGCGACGGTGAGCATGAGCGAGGTGAGCGATTCGCGAATCTGATCGCTTTCGAGCTCGTCGAGATTTTTCGTTTCCTTCTTGTATTCCTTCTGGATGATCCCGAAATCAGGCTGCACCGCGTCCATGCTGACGACGAAGTCGCCCTTGGCGAGATCCATGCCGTTGACGCCGCCGGCCGCGCGACCCATGGAGCGGACTTCGGTTTCGCGGAAGAGAATGGCCTGGCCATCGTGGCTCGCGAGGAAAATCATCTGCATGCCGTCGGTGAGTTTTGCGCCGATGAGCTCGTCCGTGCCGTCGAGATTGATGGCGATGATGCCGGAAGGACGCGGATTGGAAAATTCGGCGAGGCCGGTTTTCTTCACAGTGCCGCTTTTGGTGGCGAGGAAGACGTAGCGGTCGGCTTCTTCCAGATTGCGCGCCGAAACCACGGCGGTGAGTTTCTCGTTTTCCTGGAAGCGCACGAGATTGGAGATGGCTTTACCGCGGGTGGCTGCGGCGGCTTCGGGAATTTCGTAAACCTTCAGCCAGTAGATGCGGCCTTTGGATGTGAACAGCAGAATATAGCTGTGCGCCGAGGCGACGAAGAAATGCTCGACGAAATCGTCGTCGCGCGTTTTGGCGCCGATGCGGCCTTTGCCGCCGCGCGATTGGTGGCGATAGGTTTCCACCGAGGTGCGCTTCACGTAGCCGGCATGGCTAACGGTGATGGCCATTTCCTCGTCTTTGATCAGGTCTTCGAGCTTGATTTCCTCGACGCGGTCAACGATCTGGGTGCGGCGCTCGTCGCCATACGATTTTATGATGTCGCGCAATTCCGCAATGATGACGGCTTTCAGTTTCTTTTCGCTCGCGAGAATTTCGCGCAGCTCGGCGATCTGTTCGCGGATTTTTTTCAGCTCGGCAAGAATGTCGTCAATGGAAAGCTGGGTCAGGCGGTGCAATTGCAGTTCGAGGATGGCGTCAATCTGCGGAAAGCTAAGGCCGACTATTTCCGCGGGCATGCCGTACTTCTTGTTGACGAGCTTCACGCCGGCGATGCTCTTGGCTTTGCCGTCCTCGGAAATCTTTACGGTTTTATTGGCGAAGAATTCGTGCAGGTTTTCGCGGGCGTTGGCGCGGCTGGAAGAACCGCGGATGACGCGGATGACTTCGTCGAGATAGTCGAGGGCGATCTGGTAGCCGAGCAGAATGTGTTCGCGCTCTTCGGCTTTGCGCAGTTCGTATTGCGTGCGGCGGCGCACCACGTCCACGCGGTGCTCGATGAAAAGGCGCAGCAGATCCAGCAGGCCCAGCTCGCGCGGCTGGCCGGCCACGATGGCCAGCAGGATCATGCTGAAAGATTCCTGCATCTGGGTGTGCTTGAAGAGGTGCGCGAGAATAATTTGCGGCTCTTCGTCGCGCTTCACTTCGATGACGATGCGCATGCCGTCGCGGTCGCTTTCGTCGCGAATGTCAGCGATGCCTTCGATCTTTTTATTCTGGATGAGGCCCGCGATATTTTCGATCAGGCGCGCTTTGTTGACTTGATAAGGGAGTTCGGTGACGACGATGTCCTGGCGATCCTTGCCGCGCTGTTCGATGGCGACTTTGGCGCGCACCTGGAAGGAGCCGCGGCCGGTTTTGTAGGCTTGCTCGATGCCTTCGCGGCCGTAAATGTAGCCGGCGGTGGGAAAATCGGGGCCGGGGACGAGCTTCATGATTTTTTTCAGGTTGGCTTCGGGCTCTTCGATCAGCACGATCGCGGCTTCGACGACTTCTTTCAGATTGTGCGGCGGAATGTTGGTGGCCATGCCGACGGCGATGCCGGAGGAGCCGTTGATGAGCAGGCCGGGAATGCGCGTGGGCAGGACGACGGGTTCTTTTTCGCTTTCGTCAAAGTTAGGGAACGAACTCGACGGTTTCCTTTTCGATGTCCGCGAGCATTTCTTCCGCGATTTTCGAAAGGCGCGCTTCGGTATAACGCATGGCCGCCGGTGGATCGCCGTCGACGGAGCCGAAATTTCCCTGGCCGTCCACGAGCGGGTAGCGCATGTTGAAATCCTGCGCGAGGCGGACGAGCGCGTCGTACACGGGAGCGTCGCCGTGCGGATGGAACTTGCCGAGGACTTCGCCGACGATCTTGGCGCACTTGCGGTAGGACTTGGTGGAGGTGAGGCCGAGCTCGTACATGCCGAAAAGGATGCGGCGGTGCACGGGCTTGAGGCCGTCGCGGACATCGGGCAGCGCGCGGCCGACGATTACGCTCATGGCGTAATCGAGGTAGGACTTCTTCATTTCCGATTCGATATCAACCGGGGTGGTGATTGACTTGTCTAGTTCTTCGGCCACTTAGAATCTCCGTGTTTGGTGAAGTTGTGGTTCGCCTCTCATCATTCGCCGCCTACGCTTTTGCTTTAGTCCGCTCCAGCACGTAGGCCTTCACTGTTTCGAAGGCCGTGGCGTTGTTCGAAAAGCGCTGCGGGCCGAAATGTGTTTCCAGTTCGCTGAGCAGGGCGTCGCATTCGGCTTGCGTGGCGCATTCGAACGCCACGCCCTGCTCGTTGATTCGGCGCATCGGTCGAGCGTCGCGCGAAAATCGGAGCAGCTCATTCCGCGCAGCCCCGGCAAAATCTTCCATACCAGTTGATAGTTCACCAGAGTTAGATATCCAGGTTGACGACGTCGAGGGCGTTTTCTTCGATGAATTTGCGGCGCTCTTCGACGTTTTCGCCCATCAGGGTGGAGAAAATTGTTTCGGCGGCGACGGCGTCTTCCAGGCGCACTTTCAGCAGCGTGCGCACTTCCGCGTTCATGGTGGTGTTCCACAATTGCTCGGGATTCATTTCGCCCAGACCCTTGAAACGCGTGATGGTGAAATCTTTCTTGGCGTCTTCCAGGACGTAATTGAGCAGGCTGAGCGAATCTTCCTTCACGACTTTGTCGCCATTGTGCGCGATGGTGAACGGGCCGCGATCGAGTTCGGCGATGGCGGCAGCGAGTGTGCGCAGGCGCTTGTAATCTGGAGTGGCCGCGAGCGCCCAATTGATGCGCCGTTCGCCGCCATTTTTCAGCACCAGCTCGTGCAGGCTGTGCTCTTCGTCGAAAATGAATTTTGCTTCCATGTCGAGCTTGGCTTTTTCGATCTGCTTCACCAGCTCCTGCAATTTCTTTTTGTCCGCGAAATCGGTTTTCTTCTCGAGCTCGCTTTCGGCGAGCAGGTCCACTAGTTTCGGTTCGCGCAGGCGGCGGCCCAGTTTCGTGGCGACCTGATCGTATTCCTGAATATTCAGAAGGAACGTGGTGAGGTCGGCGCCTTCGAGCGATTTGCCGTTCTTGCCTTTCACGGTGTGCTCTTCGGTGGCGCGCTTCATCAGCTCGCGGGCGAATTCACGCTCGTCGCGGATGTAGCGGTCCATTTTGCCGCGCTTCACGCGATAGAGCGGCGGCTGCGCGATATAAATATTTCCTTTTTCGATCAGCTCGCGCATGTGGCGGAAGAAAAAAGTAAGCAGCAGCGTGCGGATGTGGCTGCCGTCCACGTCCGCGTCGGTCATCAGGATCACTTTGTGGTAGCGCAGCTTGCTGGCGTCGAAATCGTCTTTGCCGATGCCGGTGCCGAGCGCGGTGATGATGCAGCGAATTTCCTCGTGGCCGAGCATCTTGTCGTAGCGGGCTTTTTCGACGTTGAGGATTTTGCCCTTGAGCGGCAGGATGGCCTGATAGCGGCGATCGCGGCCGCCCTTGGCGGAGCCGCCGGCGGATTCGCCCTCGACGAGGAAAATTTCGCAGCGCGCGGGATCGCGTTCCTGGCAATCGGCGAGCTTTCCGGGCAAGCCACTGGAATCGAGCGCGGATTTGCGGCGGGTAAGTTCGCGAGCCTTGCGGGCAGCTTCGCGGGCGCGCGCGGCGTCAATGCACTTGCCGATAATTTTTCGCGCGATGGAGGAGTGCTTGTCGAAATATTCGCCGAGCCGCTCGTTGACCATCTGCTCGACGACGCCCTTGATGTCGCTATTGAGCTTGCCCTTGGTCTGGCCTTCGAACTGCGGCTGCGGAAGTTTTACGGAGACGACGGCGACGAGGCCTTCGCGGACGTCGTCACCATTGATGGTGACTTCGTCCTTCTGTTCCTTGAGCATGCCGAAAGAATTGGCGTAGTAGTTGATGGTGCGGGTGAGCGAGGAGCGGAAGCCGGAAAGGTGCGTGCCGCCATCCACGGTGTTGATGGTGTTGGCGAAGGCAAAAACATTTTCGGTGTAGCTGTCGTTGTATTGCAGCGCGATTTCCACTTCCACCTGGTCGCGCTTGCCTTCGATGTAGATCGGCGAATCGTGCAGCACGCCTTTGCCTTTGTTCAGGTGCTTCACGAATTCAGCGATGCCGCCGGTGAAACGGAATTCCGGCTTTCTTGCCGCTGCGCTCGTCGTCGAGCGTGATCTTCAGGCCTTTGTTCAGGAAGGCCAGCTCGCGGAGGCGCTGCGCGAGCGTGTCGTAGCTGTAGACGGTCTTGCCGAAAATTTCGGGATCGGCGTGAAACGTGATTTTGGTTCCGGTCTTGCGCGTCTTGCCGGAAGCTTTGAGCTTCGAAGTGGGGACGCCTTTTTCGTAGGATTGTTCCCAGACTTCGCCTTCGCGCCAGATTTCCAGATCGAGCCAGTCGGAAAGCGCGTTGACGACGGAAACGCCGACGCCGTGCAAGCCGCCGGAAACTTTGTAGGTGTCGCTATCGAATTTTCCGCCGGCGTGCAGCACGGTCATGACGACTTCGGCGGCGGGCTTTTTTTCCGTGGCGTGCATGTCCACGGGAATGCCGCGGCCGTTGTCAATTACGGTGACGCTGTTGTCTTCATGCACGGCGACGTTGATCTCGTCGCAGAATCCGGCCATGGCTTCGTCCACGGAATTGTCCGCCACTTCCCAGACCAAATGGTGCAGGCCCATTTCGCCGGTGGAGCCGATGTACATCGCGGGACGTTTGCGGACGGCTTCGATGCCGCCGAGAACTTTGATGGAAGTCGCGTCGTACTTGTGGCCGCCAGTTTTTCCGGCCGCAGCATCTTTTTCAGCCATGGGTCGTGCTTCTCCTCAGATTGCGCGCGGATGCAATTTTCAAACTAAGCTTAAGGCTGCGGGAAGGCGGTCGCGCGGATGTGCCCGACACTCGCTCGCCAAAATTCCGGCGAGTTACCTTGCCCATTGGTTTCGCTCACCCGAAGCTGGGTTCGAATTCTTTCGAGGGCGCGCGAACGCGCCGGCGAAACTCGAAGGGTTGCGGCTCCATCCCGTCCCGTTCCGAGAAATTCGGGGAGACGCGGCGGAGTTTTTTATTTTTCCCCTGCGGAAAGGGGATTATCCGGCGCGAATTTGGCTTCTCTCGCCCTGGCGCAGGCAAGAAAAACAGAGGCAAATTCGGGCCGAATATAGTGCCGCTCAGAAGGAAATCTGAACAAGTTTATTGTAGCGAAATTGGGTGAAATTCACAAGGCGAAAGCACGCCGCTGCATTGAATTTATCGTACTTCTATTCAATGGTTTACGAGTGGTTTGCCGGCTTCGATTGGACCTTCTTACGGCAGTTGCAAAAAGGCTGGAAAGTAGGCGTTTACTCGCCGGTTTTCGAGAGATTCCGTTGCGAATGCGGACTGAAAAAAGCGCGCGCGGCGATCAAATACGCATGGGCATTACGACGTAGCGGTAGCGGGAGGTTTCGTCTCCTGTGGGGCGGAGCTGGCCGGCGGATTGTTCGTCTTTTAGTTCGAAGCTGATGGGGCCGTCGGCGGCGGCGGCTAGAAAATCGAGCAGGTATTGCGCGTTGAAACCGATGGCGATTGTCTCGCCTTTGAATTCCTTTTCGATAATTTCTTTGGCTTCGCCGTATTCCGGGCTGGAGGAGGAAACTTCCAGCCCTTCGGTGGTGAGCGTGAACTTCACGGCATGCGAGCGCTGGTCGGCGAGCTGCGCGACGCGGCGCAGAGCATCCTGCAATTCCACGCGTTCGAGCAGCAGGGTTTTATTTGCGTCACGCGGCAGTACGGCTTCGTAATTCGGAAATTGTCCGGTGAGCTTGCGCGAGGTGAGCAGGCGGCGGCCTACCTGGAAAAACAGATGGCTTTCATCCTGGCCAAATTCGATTTGGACGTCGTCGCCTGATTTGCCGACGAGGCGCTGTACTTCGGTCATGGCTTTCTTGGGGATGAGGACGCGCGTCTCGTTGCTGAAGCCTTCGAACTTGTGATCGGTCTCAACCATGGCGAGGCGATGGCCGTCGGTAGCGACCATGGCGAGCGAGCCTGGTTTCAGCACCAGCAGCGCGCCGTTGAGCGTGTAGCGGGATTCCTCGAGCGAGATCGCGAAGGTGGTCTTGGCGATGGCGTCCGCCAGCAGCTTCGCAGGAATTTTCACCAGCGCGTGCGGGAAAGCCGGGAGCGCAGGGAAATTATCTTTGGACATGCCGACGAGCTTGTAATTGCGGCGGTCGCTGATGATGTGCACCCAATGATTTTCGAGGAGCTTGAATTTCACTTCGCCTTCGGGCAGCAAACGCAGCAGTTCGAAAAGTTTCTTGGCGGGGATGGTGCCGGCGCCTTCTTTTTTTACCTTGGCGTCGCAGGATGTGCGGATACTGAGTTCCAGATCGGTGGCCGTGACGGTGAGGCGGCTGCCTTTGGCTTCCACCAGAAGATTCGAGAGGATGGGGATGGTGGTCTTGCGCTCGACGACGCCTTGCGTCAGTTCGAGTTCGTCGAGCAGGTCCGATCTTTTTACGCTGAATTCCATCTGAGGCGGCCCTCGCAATTTTCCAGCTGATTTTTGCTACGGCTACTGTACTGCTTTTCTTTATGTATATAAATATATAAGAAAACCGTCGCCGTCGCCGCATGTGTGGAAACTTCGGAAAACGTTGCAAGTCGAATCACGCGCGCTGATTGCCACTGGTGGTGTGCTGTGCAACCGCGCACCGCGCAGAGGATAAGGCTGGCGAATCGTCGTGCGAGCTCCGTGGCCACCAGCGATGCACAGTTCATTCACAGGGCACTCACAGGTCGTTCACAGGCGATACACAGCTCACGCATCGGTCATTCGTCCACCGGCACAGGGCATATCCAGGCGCCACATTTGACGTTCGCGGGCTGGGTCTAACGCGGGCACACGAATATCCACAGAGGGTGGGGAGACGGACCGTTTCCAAGGATTAAGTCTAACCAAATGAATCGAGTAGCCTGTTGATTTTCTTATTCAAATCTTTGTTTGTTTGGCGCTCGGATTCGATTTTATTGATGGAATGCAGCACGGTGGTGTGATGCTTGCCGCCAAACTGGCGGCCGATTTCGGGAAGCGAAGCCGAGGTGAGCTGCTTCACGACGAACATGGCTACCTGGCGCGGCAACACAATCTGCCGGGAATTACTGCGGACATTCAGATCCTGGGCGCGCAGGCCAAAGATTTCGCCGACGCGTTTCTGAATCTGCTCGATGGTGACCTTCTTTTCCTGCGTCTCGATAATATTCTTGAGTACTTGCTGTGCGGTGGAAAGATTTAATTCCGCGCCGGTGAGCGAAGCGTAGGCCATCAGACGGATCAGCGCGCCTTCGAGCTCGCGAATATTCGATTTGATCGCGCGGGCAATGTATTCCGCGACTTCATCGGGGATCTGGACGCGCTCGCTCTCTGCTTTTTTCTGCAAGATGGCGATTTTCGTTTCCAGATCAGGCAGCTGAATATCGGCGATCAAGCCCCATTCGAAGCGCGAGCGCAGGCGCTCTTCGATCGAAGAAATTTCCTTGGGCGGGCAATCGGAGGAAATCACGATTTGTTTCTGCTGATCGTAAAGCGCGTTGAAAGTGTGAAAAAATTCTTCTTGGGTGCGTTCACGAGTGGCGATGAACTGGATGTCGTCCACCATCAGGACGTCCATATTGCGGAAACGATCGCGGAAGGCCGCCATACGCTCGAAGCGGATGGAGGAAATCACTTCGTTGGTGAATTTTTCGGCGCTCACATAGGTGAGGCGCATCGCCGGATTTCTGCGCTTCAGCGTGTGGCCGATGGCCTGCATCAGGTGTGTCTTGCCTAGTCCCACACCTCCGTAGAGGAAAAGCGGATTATAGGATTTCGAAGGCTGCTCGGCGACGGCTAGGGCCGCAGCGTGCGCGAACTGATTGGAAGCGCCGACAATGAACGAATCGAAGGTGTAGCGTGGGTTGAGCTGATTGGCTACCGCGTCAAAGTCCAGCTTGGCTTGGGGAGATGCGGGCGCAGCGACGGCAGCCGTAACAGGAGCTTCCGCTTCGGCGCAGACAAAATCCAAATGCAGCTGCGGCTTTCCGATTTCGACCAGCACCGCTTTCAGCAGCTCGCCGTAAGTTTCCGTGAGGCGCTTGCAGAAAAGGCGCGTGGGAACACGAATCGTCAGACGATCGTCTTCCGAGCGGTCCAAGCGAGTGGGTCTAAACCAGGTGGCGAAGCTATGTGGATTAACGCGCCGCTCTGTGTGTTGGAGAATCTTATCCCAAAGGTTCATCGAGCGAGTCAGCCCTTACCGCAATTTCCACCGATGTGGAAATGCTGTGGAAAAACGCCACCCATAGCGGCGGGTGTATTTTGGTCTGGTGGTTCAGGTACGATGACGCAGCAGCGCGCCCTGCGATGCTAGCTCTAATGAATCCCCGTGCCTTAAGCTCATCAGAGGCGTGAGGCGGGATTCTGCCTAAATGAAACGTTGGTAGCAAGAGAAAACTGCGTGACTACCCATCATGCTCTCCACAAACAATTCACAGGATTTCCACAGTGAAGAATTTTAATATTTCCACTTGTAAAAAATAAAATTCGCGAGACGAATTCGCGCGCGAGTTGAAAATTTTTTCGGCGCGTGAATTATTTGTCGCGGCGATTAGGTCCGGACGAGAGTTGGCGCAGGCTTGCCGTTCAGCACCGCGTCCACATTGTCAAGGGCCAGCATGCCCATTGCTGTCCGGGTTTCGATCGTGGCGCTGCCGATGTGCGGCAATAGAAATGTGTTTTTCAGCGAAACATATTGCGGATTAAGTTTGGGCTCGCCTTCAAATACGTCAAGCCCGGCGGCGGCGATGCGCCCGCTCTTGAGAGCGACGATGAGGTCGTCGTCAACCACCAATCCGCCGCGGGCGGTGTTGACCACGATGGCGCCCGGAGGCAGAAGGCCTATAGCTTCGGAGTTCAAGAAATGGTGAGTCTCGGGAGTGTCCGGGGCGTGCAGGCTCAAGAACTGGCTTACACGGAGCAGATCCGACGGGTTTTGGTGGAAGACGGCATCGCCTGCGATTTCCGCAGCTAACTCAGAAGTATTGCAATAGTGAATCTTCATTCCGAATCCTCGGGCTCGACGCGCCAGGGCTTGTCCCACGCGGCCCATTCCGAAAATGCCGAGGATCTTGCCGCCAACTTGCCATCCCAAGAGCATGTCGGGGCTCATCGGCTTCCACACTCCGGTTCGAACCAGCTCCTGGGCTTCGTAGGCGCGACGCGAAGCACCCAGTAAAAGCAGCATGGCGATGTCGGCCGTTGCTTCATTGTTGACGCCGGGGGTATAGGCGATCGAAATTTTCCTGCGCGTGGCGGCTTTCAGATCGATATGTTCCAAACCCACCGAGTAAGTGGCGATGACTTTTACCGTAGGCGAGACTTTCTCGAAAAACCCAGAGTCCAATCGGTCTGCCGGCGTAATGAACAGGGCGTCGGCTCCTTCGGCGGCGTGGAGCAAGTCCTGCTGGCTGAAACCAAGCTGGTTAGGATTTCGCCGGGCGGTGTAATCGCGGTCAATACGGTCTTCAACCGGCTTCGGATAACGGCTGGTTACCACGAGAATTGGCTTGGTCATAACGTATCTCCTACCGCGCGATGGGGACGATGCAAGGTCTGGATTCGCAGCTTTCTCGAGACGTCCATGAAAACTGTGGCGAGGCGAATTCCGTGAAAGGCTTCCCGGTTCGGTGAACCTGAACCGGCCTTCATAAATGCCACATCAACCGCAAAGCCAAAAGCAAAATGCGCGGCGCAAACTCAGTCGAGGCGGAAATTGACGCGATCGATGGAGCGCGCGCGGCCGGTGGTTTCGTCCACGTCAATCTGCACAGTGTTCATCTGCACGTCGCCTTCGGCTACGGCAAATTTTGCGGGCAGAGCATCGAGGAAGCGCTGCACGATGGGTTTTTTCTCCATGCCGATCACGGAATCATGCGGACCGGTCATGCCTACGTCCGTGATATAGGCTGTGCCGCCGGGCAGCACGCGATTATCAGCCGTAGCGACGTGCGTGTGCGTGCCGAGCACCGCAGAAACTTTTCCGTCAAGATGCCAGCCCATCGCCTGTTTTTCGGACGTGGCCTCAGCGTGCATGTCCACGACGATAACTTTCACATCGGGCGGCAGCGCAGCAAGCTCGCGTTCCGCGGTGCGGAAGGGATCTTCCAGAGGCGCCATGAACGTGCGGCCTTGCAGATTCATCACCGCGTAGGCGATGCCATTTTTGGTTTGGCCAACGAAATGGCCTTTTCCCGGCGAGCCAACTGGAAAATTCGCGGGGCGGATCAGCCGCGGCTCGTGCGGGAAAAAATCGAGAATCTCTTTGCGGTCCCAGATATGATTGCCGCCGGTGATGACTTCCGCTCCTGCCGCGAATATTTCTTCGGCGAGGCGCGGAGTGATGCCGAACCCGGACGCGGAATTTTCACCGTTGGCGATGCACAGGTCTATGGAGCGTTGCGTGATGATATCCGCGAGGCGGTCATGAACGATCTTGCGTCCGGGCGAGCCGACGATATCTCCGATAAAAAGAATCTTCATTCTGGGGGTTTCTCATTTCGAACTGCGATTGAACTGAAAATCTGTAGCTTTTTTAACGTGGAGCGGTCCACTTCGCCGTGCGCAGCTAGGTCCTGAACCCCACGAATAGGTGGGTGCCCTGCGCCTGCTTGCAGGCTATCCACCGGCGGAAACCGATGGACGTGCACAAGGGCAGGACGACGCGGACTCCCTGGGATCCAGTGTTGGTTCAAAAGACCATCGCGACGTCACCTGCGTCGCAGGCCGGTTCCAGGAAGTATTGTAGCAGGAAATATCGGCGGGGGTCCCAGTGTGGCGCAGGCCGGCGTTAGAACAAGAACTTGAAACCCAGCTGGACGAGGCGGGGCGAAGTGGCGCCAATGACGTTGCCGAATGTGGAGCTGTCAATATTTCCGTCAACCGCTTGCGGTCCGAAAAATTGCGCGTGGTTGAAGGCGTTGAATGCTTCGACGCGGAACTGCAGCGACTTCGCTTCGGTGAGGCGCACGTTCTTGAGGAGCGCCAGGTCGCAGTTGCTTATTCCGGGTCCATAGAAGAAGCGTCGCTTGGCGGTGCCGGGCGTGCCCGGAGCGTTCTCAGTCAACACGGCGGTATTGAAATAAGGCTGGCCGTTACGAGGATTGGAGTTCAGGTTGAGCGGGCCGCCGATATAGTCCGGTTCATCCACACCAAAATTGTTGATGCCATTGGGTTCGGCACCGAGGAATGAATTGTCGCCGAAGTTGACGAGGGTGACGGGCAGACCGCTGCTGAAATGAGTGATCCCGGAAAGTTCCCAGCCGCGCGTCCACTCGTTCGATGCACGAAACAGCTGTTCGAAAGGAAGCTGGTAATTGTAGCTGACGACGAAGTTGTGTTTCACATCAAACGACGAAAGCGCTTTGCTGAGCGCGGGGTTAATCGGATTGACCGCTTCGCCTAGGTTCGAAGATTGGTCCTGCGATTTGCTGAAGGTGTATCCGGCAAGGACGGTGAGGCGCCTGGTTCTGTGGCGCAGAGTGACTTGTAGTGCGTTGTAATTGGAATTGCCGATCGTCGTCTGATTCGCGTTGCTGCCGAAGTTCGAGCCGAGCGGCCCCCGCGTGCCGTTGAAAACCTGGCCCGTGGAGGTGGTGTACTGCGTGTCTTCGCCGAACGGGCCGCAGGGAGTTTGTCCCGGCGCGAGATTGGCGGGATTGCTCAAGAACAAACACAGCGCCGGATCGCCTGGATTCGATTCCTTGAGGACGAGAAGGCGGTGCCCCTGCGTGCCCACGTAATTCACGCTGACGACGGTATTATTACCGAAGCCGCGCTGGGCCGAGAGCATGTATTCCTCGGTATAAGGAATGCGATTGGTACTCAGGTAGTTGGGCAGACCGGTGATGGGTTCGAATTGCGACCAATCGATGCTTGTGTCGGGGTTTTTCGCACTGGAATTCAGCCGAGCGAGCGTCACCGGAAAAGTTTGGCCGAGATTTTGGCCGCTGGCCGCGCTGACGAAAGGCGTGGCAAAGAGCGGTGGAGCAGGGCTGGTATAAGTGGTTCCGTAGGGAGCGTTGGCGCTTATCACGCCGATGGTGAGAGCTTCGATCGCGGTGTAGAACATCCCGTAGCTGGCCCGGATGCTGGTCTTGCCGGGCCCGCCGAGAATTTTTGCGAGCAGCCGGTCGCCCGAAACGTTAGGTGAGTACGCTAAGCCGATGCGCGGCGCGAAATCGCGGTTCCCCGGCGGCCCAAGCGTGCGTGAAACGCCGGGATCCGTGGGATACAGAATGCCGGCCGGAGCGCCGGGGAAAACGACCGACTGTTCGCCGGGAATGAATGTGGCGATCTGATTGTACTTCTCGTACCAGGGCTCGATTCGGTCCCAGCGCAACCCATCGTTCAGGGTAAGGCTGCTGTTGATGCGCCAGCTATCCTGGCCGTAAAGGCCGAAATACTTGTTGCGGCCATAAAACGGTTGCAGCTGGCTTTGGTTGTACTGGCTGGGAACTCCGAGCAGGAAATCGGCGAAGTCCAGGCCCGTCTCGGTTCCAAAGAACAGGAAGCCGCCATTGAATTGCGCAATGGCGTTGACGTTCACCTGGTCGTAGTGAACCTCTCCGCCGAATTTCAGCGTGTGTGCGCCGATCACATTGGAAAAATTGTCGAGCCATTGAAAAGTGTTACCGACCTGATTCAGCTCGTTGGTATTCGTGCCGATCGTGTAGCTGTTGAAGCCAAGGCTTTCGACGCCTTCGGTTTTCGGCGAGAGCGCAACGATGCCGGGAGTTCCGGAGCCGACTACGAAACCTTGCGAGGCTAGGCTCACTCCGACTCCTCCCACCGGTTTGCCAAGGTCAGCGGAGTTGCGCAGATAGCTGAAATGGAATTCGTTGGCGGCGGTGCCGATCGTCTTGGTGAAGCCAATATCGAACAATTGCGCGCGGCCGGTGTAGAGCGCATTGAAGCCAGGGACATTCGCGCCGCCTTGGGCGACCGGGTAGGGATTGTTCTGCGACCAATCGTCGAGGAAGTAGTAGGCGGAAAGCAGGCCTAAGCGCGTATTGGCGTCAAGACGGTAGGCGCCTTTGTCGTCTCGCAAAGTTTGGTTGAAGGCCGACGTCGAAAACGTGCCATTGGAATTGTTGGGCGCGGGGATGTACTGCAAGAGATTGGTTCCTGGCGCAGTCCACGAAGTAGTTGGGACGGTGGCGTTCGGAAAGACGCATCCGGTTACCGGATTGTTGCTGCTGCAAGGATTCTGCCGATTTGGACCACTGAAGAAATACGGCTCGCCTGGCTGGACGTTGTATCCCAATTTGCTGGAAAGAGTTGTCGCAATGTTTGGCCCGCTCACAACGCACGGGATCTCGACAGGGTTTGTTCGTGTGCCTCCCACACCACAAAAACCGAACGGATTGAAGTTGCTGGAATTCAGCGGCAGATCGGAAAAGTTGCCCGTGGTGCGGTCCTGCGCGGATGGCACGGGAATCTGCCCGGTGTCCACGCCCTGGGTCGAACGGGTGCCTTGGTAATCGGCGAAGAAGAAAATTTTATTTTTACGGATGGGGCCGCCGACGGTGCCGCCGAACTGGTTTTGATCGAAGGCTCCGCGCGTGGGAGAAAAGTAGTTGCGCGCGTCCAGATTTGTGTTGCGCAGGAATTCGAAGAGATCGCCGTGAAAGGCGTTGGTGCCGGACTTGGTGACGACGTTGATCTGGCCGCCGCTGAACTCGCCGTACTCGGCGTCGAAGTTGCTGGTGAGAATGCGAAATTCGGCGATGGAATCGAGGTTGGGAATGATGGCCGCGCCCATGTTGACGTCTTCTTCCACGTCGCTGCCATTCACGATGAAGGCGTTGGCAAATTCGCGTTGCCCATTGATCGAAATTGTTCCGGGATTCAGATCGCCGGAAGGGGAAAGCACGCTGGCACCTACGTCCTGCACCGTGTCGGAGGTGATGGAAGTCGCCGGAGCGACTCCTGGTTGCAGCGCCAGCAAATCGGTATAGCTGCGGCCATTGAGCGGCACGGCGGTCATCTGCGCGCCGGTGATGACCTCGCCGATTTGCGTGTTGGTGGTGTCCACATGAAGCTGGTTATCCACGACTGTGACGGCATCGGACCGGGCGCCCACCTCTAGCACTGCGTCAATCGTCAATGCGCTGTTGGCATCGAGGATGATTCCCGTGCGTTGATAAGGGCGGAATCCGTCGGCCGATATTTCCAGAGTGTAGCGGCCCACTTGGACATTTAGGAAGGAATAGGCGCCATTGTCGTCGGTGACAAGCACTTGGCGCACAGCGGTGTCCGCATTCGTGATGGAGACCGTTGCTTTGGTAACTACAGCGCCGCTTGCGTCCTTCACGGTGCCGGAAATGCGGCCGCCCACGCCAGCGCGCGCGGCGAAAGCTAGAATTAATAGAGCCGTGAGAAGCGAGATAGTGCGGGTGAAGCAGCGGGAACGAGCGCGAAACACGAGTCTCCTAGTTGCAATTCATTATCAACTGGAAAACGAGTCTAGGCTAGTTGTAAATGTGTGTCAACTGGAGTTTTGTAAGAATTTGGTTACAATCCGCTGCGGGGAATCTGCATTTTACTTGGAATTCCAGCAAAATGCAGATCCCTCGCTCGCCGATTCCCGCTAGAAGTGGAAGCCGACCTCCGCCGACAAGGCGCGGGGCGTCACGCAGTGGGTGCCGCTGAAAGTGGAGAGGAAGTTGTAAACCGCTTCCTTATTGCCGATGTTAATGGCGGTCAAGCCGAGACTCCACTTGTAACGGTCGCCGCGGAAAAGATTGTCGTCGCCGACAGCTAGGTCAAACAAGTTGCGAGCAGCGACACGCGGCGGATAGTGGTCGTCGTTCTCGGTTCCAGGAGCGGGAATCTTTAAGAACCTCGACGTGTATTGCGACGACGGGCACAAGCCCGAAGCAATGATGGGCGTAGCGGTGGGATTGCTCGGACTTGGCGGAGTCGCGAACACGCCCGCGCACGAAAGTCCAGCCTGAAACTGCTGATCGGGCGACAGGCCGGAGACATCGACAAAGCCCGGCACTTGCGCGCCGGCGCAATTGCCGCCTTCGCACGGGACTGGACCCGCGACCAGACCGCTATCGTAGCGCCACTTGAAACCAATCCAGGGCCACGACTTCTTCGATTGGTATTGCAAGTGAGTTGTCTGATTGAAATGTTCGTCGTGGTCAAAGCGGAAGGGCGTAAGACTTCCCGCGACGATGGGAACCGCCCCCACGCCGCCGATTTGTGGAGTGAAGAAGCGCGCGGCGACGCTGGACATCACCACCAGCGCCGTGAGCCCCTGCGCAGCGCCGGCCGCGGATGAAATGAAAAAGTGGATATGGAATTCGACGCCTGCCGCCATGAACACGGCACGCGTTATGGGATTACGAATTTTTGGAGTGAGGAATTAAACAGGAGGCGCGCAGGGGATTCTATGACTGCAAACAGGAGCGAGGCTGAGCTTCTGATCTTCGGCGACCGCAAATCGAGCCCCCGTGACCGGCGACTGCAGTTCCATCTGCGCCGCGGGCCGCGGTACGGCGACGTGGCCGGTGTGGCAAACCTGGCAATGCTGTTCGTCGGAGGAGTGCCCATGCCGGTGCCCAGCAGGCTGCATGGCAAAAAGGCCCACGGAAAGACTCAGGGCCACGGCCAGCAGTCTTAGGGCTATCCGCTTAAGCATAACTAAAATCCAATGCTCTCCTGCCAACTATCACAACTCTGATGCGGCCCGCGCTAAAAAGGTCGCAATCAACCAGTTACGAATCACACGACACATCGGCTCTGCGCAGGCCGCGCGATGTAAGCAGCGGCTTCAGACCTGCAAGACGTCGCCTTCGCGCGCGACCATTTTGTACAGTACCGGGCTGACGATACGGCCCAGGAGCAGCCGCGAAACCAGGCCGGCCACAATCACAATCGCGAAGGGTTTCTGCGAATCGGAACCAATGCCTGTCGAGAGCGCTGCCGGCAGCAAGCCCAGGCACGCGACAAGAGCCGTCATCATGATCGGCCGGAAGCGGACAAGCGAGGCGTCATAGGTAGCTTTTTCGATGCCGAACCCTTCGAGTCGAAGTTTATTGATGTAGGAGACATCAATGACCGCGGTTTCCACCGAAACGCCCATCAGCACCAGCAGTCCAAGCAGCGAGGAGACGCTGAACGGCGTGTGCGTTAGCCTCAGCGCGAGCAACGCTCCCACCGGCTCGGTGAGAATCACGCTGAGAACCACCGTGACCGGAAATTTCAAGTTGCCGTAGAGCGCGAAAAGGATCATGAAGATCAGCAGCACAGTGAGCGGCGCGACAATCGAGACTTGGCTCATCGCGTTGATAAATTCGCTGTATTCTCCGCCCCAGGCCAGGCGATAGCCCGCCGGTAGTGATTTATTCACGTCCGCGATGGCGCGCTTGCCTTCCTCCACCGCTCCGGCAAGGTCGCGGCCTTCGATGCTGTACTGCACGCCGATGTAACGCGAATTATTCTCGCGATAAATGAAGGACGCGCCGTTGCCTTCGCGTATGTCCGCAAGCTCGCTGAGGGGGATCTGCTGGCCGCTTGGCGCGCCGACAAGCAAGTTAGCGATCTGTTGCGCGTTCTCGCGGAACTCCGGCTTCATGCGCACGACGAGGTCAAATAATTTTTCGCCCTGGATTACTTGCGTCGCGGCTTGGCCGCCCACGGCCGCCTGTACCACGCCTTCCACGTCGGCCACGTTGATGCCGTAGCGCGCGATCTTGTCGCGATCCACTTGTACGATCAAGCTGGGCTGGCCCAATTCGCGCACGACGGTGAGTTCAGTGAATCCGCGGACTTGCGAAAGCCGCCGCTTGATTTCCAGCGCCTTTTCCTGCAGGACGTTCAGGTCCGTGCCATACACTTTCACCGCCAGCGCGCTCTTCAGGCCCGTGAGCGCTTCGTCCACAGCGTCTTCGGCCGGCTGAGTGTAATTGAAAATAATTCCCGGGAATGCGGTGAGCTGCTTCTGAAGATCCTCGATCAGTTCCGCCTTGTTGTGGATATTGCCGGATTTCCAGATGGAGTCGTCGTACGGTTTCAGTCCTACATAAAATTCGCAATTGAAAAAGCCCGTCGGGTCGGTGCCGTCATCGGGACGCCCGAGTTCGGAGCCGACGTCAGTTACCATCGAATACTTCGCGAGAATGGCGCGGATCTGCGGGGCGACCTTCGCCGCCTCCTCGTACGAAATCGTGTAAGGCATCGTCGCGCGGACCCACAGCGCGCCTTCATCGAGGTGCGGCATGAACTCGCCGCCGATGAAAGGCACGAGGAAGAGACTGACGCCGAAGATTAAAGTCGCCAGCAGCATGGTCAGCCACGGACGTTCCAGGCACCATTTCAGTTCCGAGCCGTATTCCCTCTTGATCCACTCGAAAGGCTTGTTGCGGGGTTCGCGGACGCCTTTTTTGAACCAGTACGAGCACATCACCGGCACAAAGGTGAGCGTCAGAATCAGCGCGCCGATCAGGGCAATGGACATCGTGTCCGCCATCGGGTGAAACAATTTTCCGGAAGGGCCACTGAGCGCGTAGATAGGGATGTAGCCGGCGATGATGATGGCGACGGAATAAAAGATGGGACGGTCCACGTCCTTGGCCGCGGCGAGAATCACTTCGTGCAGGTCGTATTTCTGGCCCTCGCGGAGTCCCAGCTCGCGATAGATGTTTTCTACCATGACCAGAGTGCCGTCAATGATAATACCGAAATCAATCGCGCCGATGGAGAGCAGATTCGCCGCGACGCCGCGCGCGTGCAGAAAGATGAAAGAGAAAAGCAGCGCGACAGGAATCGTCAAAGCTACAATCACGGCCGCGCGCACGTTCACCAGAAAGAAAATCAGCACAATCAGGACCAGCGTCATCCCGATCAGCATGTTTTTTTCCACGGTATCAATCGTCAAACGCACCAGGTCGCTGCGGTCGTAGTAAGCGAGGACTTTCACATCGGGCGGCAGGATGTGCTCGTTTAGTTCTTTCGTCTTCGCCTCGACGCCTTTCAGCACGTTCTGCGTCTGGTCGCCGCGCAGCATCATGATGACGCCCTCGACGGCATCGTCATTCTTGTTGAACCCGAATTGACCCAGCCGCGGCGCGTGGCCGATGCTGACTTCACCAACGTCGCGAACGCGCACCGGCACGCCATTCTGCGAGCCGATGATCACGCTGCCGATGTCCTGCACGTCTTTGATCAGGCCCAGGCCGCGGACGTAGTAAAATTGGCCGCCCTGCGGATAAAATCCGCCGCCCGTGTTGGCATTGTTGACCGAAAGCTGCTGGATGATTTGCGGAACGGTGATGTGATAGCCGTAGAGCCGCGCGGGATCGAGCAGCACTTGGTATTGCATCACCGTGCCGCCGAAACCGGAATCATCCGCGACGCCGCGCACTTGCTTGTACTCGCGCTCGATCACCCAATCTTCGAAAGTTTTCAGTTCCTGCGGCGTGCGATCAGGGCTTTGCAAAACGTAGCGATACACCAGGCCCGACGGGCTGGAAAGTGGTGCGAGCCCTGGGGTGACGCCAGTGGGATAGGTGACTTCGCTGAGCCGCTGAAAAACAACCTGGCGCGCAAAATAATCGTCGCTGTCTTCATCGAACGTGAGAATCACATCCGACAGGCCGTAGAGCGAGATGGAGCGCTGAATTTCCATCTTCGGCACGCCGTTCATTTCCACTTCGGTGGGCAGCGTCACCAGGCGCTCGACTTCTTCCGCGGCGTGTCCGGGCCACTGCGTGATGACTTCCACCATGGGCGGTGAAAGATCCGGGTAGGCGTCCACCGGCATGCGCTGAAAGGAAACCGCGCCGCCGATGGCGATGAACAACACCAGCGTCAGCACCAGGAACCGCTGTTGCAGCGCGAATTGTACGAAGCGATGAATCATTAGAAATCGGCCGCCTTAATGCTGGAACGAATTCGCGAACTGCAGGAACAAGCTGCCGTCACCGACGACCCTATCGCCGGGACTCAAGCCCTTCAGAATTTGCGTTTTTCCCGCTGCGCTTTGGCCGATTTCCACCGCTCTGCGGCCGAACTGATTGGAGCCGGTGGCGAGGTAAACGAACGGCTGATTTTCATCGTCGCGTAGCACGGAAGAATCCGGCACGGCAATGGCGTTTTGTTCGACGCCGGCATTCACCGTGGCCGTCACATACATGTTGTTCTTAAGTTTTTCGCCGGGATTTTCCACCACGATGCGCGCCTGCAGTGTGCGCGTATTGGGATCCAGCGCCGGTGACATGAACGAAATCTTCCCCTGGAACTTGTCGGGATACGAATCGGTCTGCACCGCGACCTGATCGCCTACGTGCACCGCGGACATGTCGCTCTGATAGACGTTGGCCAGCACCCACACCGAGCTCATATCTGAAATGATGAATGCCTGAGTGGCGCCGGCTTGCAGCAGTTGGCCCGGAGCAATGTCGCGCTCGACAATTTCTCCGCCGATCGGCGCAAGCAGCGGGATTTCCGCAGATGACGGCGCCTTTTCCAGATCTTCCGGCTTCGCTATGCCAAGAATTTTCAAGCCCAGCAGCGCTGCGTTCAAATCCGCTTGCGCCTGAATGCGATCCGATTCCGCCTGCAGCAAATCGCGCTCGGCGATGGCGTGGTGCTCGTATAAATCCTGGGCGCGCGCGTAGTTCTTGTCCGCCACACGATAGGTGTCGCGCGCTTTGAGGTAGGCCGCATAGAGCAGCGAATAATCCGGACTGCTCACTTCCAACAGAGATTGGCCTTTCTTCACGCGCTCGCCCGGCACAACCAGAATCCGGCTGACCGGGCCGCCGACCTGAGTGATTACCGGCACGGTGTTAAACGCGTTGTAGGCCACGGCGCCAGTGAGGCGCAGGACGCGCGGCAGTTTCACCGGCTCGACGGTCACGACCTGCACGTGCGACATCTGGTTCTGCGGAATCGTAAACAGCTCGGGAGTTTCGCTCTTCGATTCTTTAGCGCTGTAGGAAGTCATTTGATTCGCGCGTTCGTCGGAGCTGCAGCCCGCCAGACAAGCCGCGGCCATCGCAGCCACCGTCGCGAAAGCACTCGCGCGCGCTAAAATAGTTCTGGAGCCGCATCGAAAAATCTGGGCGCTCATGGCAGGCTCCTGGTTCCCACGGCCTCGCGCAGCTGCTCGACCGCGGTGAGATAGGCCGCGAGCGCTTGCCGGTAGGAAAGTTGCACAGCGCGATAGCTGCGCTCGGCGTCGAGATAGTCGAGCAGGCTGGCGGCGCCGCGCTTGTAGGAATACTCGGTGATGTCGCGAGATTGCTGCGCCGCATCCAGATAGCCGCCGCGGAACTGCGTGACCACCAGATCGTTTTCGCGCACGCCTTCGTAAGCGGTGAGCACGTCGCTCATCACCTGATCGCTGGCGGCCAATTCCTGTTCCTGAGCCTGGTTGATCACGTAATTCGTGCGCGCGATTTCGCCCTGGTTGCGATTGAAAATGGGAATCTGAAAGCTGCCGAAGAAGGAGGCCGTATTGGTTGCGCTCACATGGTCGTAATCCGCGGTGCCGGTGACGTCCACCTTGCCGTTGGCCTTGGCCAGTTCATACTGGCTCTTGGCCGCAATCACGCCTTGTTGCGCGGCGCGAAAATCTGGGCGGTTCTGCAGGGCTTTGGATTGCAGGTCTTCCAGTTTCATCTGCACCGGTACGTAGTCGAAATCGCTGGTAACGTCGAAATCCTCGGGAACGGTTTCGTATCCCAGAAATTGCCGCAGACCAACCAGCGCTTGCACTTTTGCCAGCTGGGCCTGGGCAACATCCTGCTGAAATTGCAATAGCTGCAGCTTGATCTTCAGAAAATCGCCTTCGCTGATGTCGCCGGCGTTGTAGCGGGCCTGGCTGATATCCACTGTGTTTTGAAAACTCTTCATGTCTTGCAACGCGAGATCGAGCGTGGATTCGGCGAGTTGTACGCTCACGAATTGCGAGGCAACGTTGAAAGTGAGCGTACGCTCGTTGTCTGTGACCAGTGATTTAGCCTGCGCGGTGACGTCTTGCGCGGCTTGCAAGCGATGCTGCCGCTTCTTACCCCGTTCAAAAAGGTAGGCGAGTCCCAGATCGAATTGCGCGGTTTCATCGATATATTCCGAGGTGAACTGGCTGGGCTGAAAAATAGGAATGAATTGCGCGTCCACCGTGAGCACGGGATTGGGCCGCAGGTTCGCGGTGATTTCCAGTGCCTGGTCCTGCTGAATGGTGGTGCGCGCCGCTTTCAAATTGTGGTTGTGCTCCAGCGCCATCTGAATGGCTTGGTCCATGCTGATGCGCACGGCGCCATGCACCTGTCCTGACGGGATATTTTGCGGCGCCGTTGCAGGCGCGCCACTCTGCGGCGAAGGTGCCGGAGGAGGCGAGGACTGCGCGGAGGCAGCCGATGCAAAACACACCACGAGTGCAGGGATGGCGAAAAGCACGGTTTTAGCGGGCATAGTCTTCAACCTCTAAAGAAAAAAAGTAGTGGGATCGGCGTGCCGGTAGCGGCACAGGTTCAAGTCGAGGTTATACGGCGGGTGGAGCGCGTGCGGGAAGGCGCGGTGCTAGGGGTGACGGCGCGAATCCTGACTCTTGCAGTTCCATTTGCACGCCCACCTGGGCGAGCGATGGTGCGCGATGGTTCGGTTGCGGATGGTCAATCGCTTGATGGCTCAGATGGCAAATCGAGCAATTTGCATCGGGGCCGGCATGATGATGCGAGACGCTGCCCAACACCATCACGAGCATCAGCAGCGCAAGTAGCGCTACTGGAACCGCGAGATACCGAACTGGTCTGCGTTTATGCACGTGATGAAGGCCGGCAGAACCCCTAGGGCCTATCATATACGGAGATGGCTAATAGATGCTAACGGGTTGCGTTGGGGGCACCGGGGATAGCAAGGTCACGCGCTCATGCGTTCGGGAACCCTCGCGAGGTGGTTTTTGCAACGCTAGTTCGTCTGTTCGAGCGCCTTTTCCACCATGGACACGCATTTTTCCACGCGTTTGCGCAGCGGACCTTCGATTTCCTGCTGGCGTTTGCGCAACGTGAAGGATTCATCGGCGATATTCAGCGCGGCCAGCACCGCGACCTTCAGCGAATCTACCATGTGCGTGGCTTCGGCAACGGAACGCATTTTGCTGTCCACGTAGGCCGCTAGTTCCTTCAGATATTCCTCGTTGTCTTCCGCGTTCACGTTGTAGCTCTGATCGTAAATCTCAATTTTCACGGTCCACTCCCTTGCTGAGCCAGAGTCATTGTCGGCCATTGCGCGCGCGCGCGCAACGGCCTTGTGCGCGTGGGCCGTCGTTATTCTGGCGACTATTGTCAGGAAGCTGCGCTTGCCTGATGCATTTCCGCGACGAGACGCTGGATCAGTTCCGCGGCGGGCAGGGCGCGCGCACGCGTCACGCCCTGGCCGACGAACAGTGAGAGATAGCCGGACTCTCCGAGCTTCGCGGCAGCCGTCCGCATCGGGCGCGTCAAAGCATTTTGCAGTGGGAACGGCAGGATTATTTTTTCTTGGCCCTCGAGTTTGGAAATGAACGTATTCAGCAGGCCGCGCGCGGGCCGGCCGGAAAAGGCTCGCGTGATCACAGTCGTATCGACGCGAGCCGCGAGAATGGCGCGGCGATAAGCCTCAGGGGTTCCGGCTTCGGGACACGTAAGGAACGCGGTGCCGAGTTGAGCAGCGCTAGCGCCGCGCGCGAGGGCTGTCGCGATATCTCGCCCGTCCATCAGACCGCCGGACGCTATAATCGGCGTGGAGACGGCAGCGCGGAGCGAGCGCACAAGTTCGAGAGTCGGAACCATTGCGCTCTCGAATGGGCCGGCGAAGGTTCCGCGGTGCGAGGCGGCCTCTGCACCCTGCGCCATGATGGCCCTGACGCCGCTTGCTTCCAACATTTTTCCTTCTTGGACCGTCGTAGCTGTGCCGAAGATTGCGATCCCCGCTGCTTGGAGGCGCGCGATTGCAGGAGGCTCAGGGATTCCGAGAGTGAAACTGAAAACCGCCGGGCGCGCTTCCAGGACGGCCTGCAACTGTTCTTCGAACGGATTTTTGGGCCATGCGGGCAGCGTGGGCGGAGGCAAATGCAGCGCTGCGTGAATTTCGGCGAGCAAAGCCAGCATCGGAGCGGCATCGACTGCTGATTCGGGCGCGTACCCACCCGCGAAAAGATTCACGTTGAATGGTTTTTCCGTGAGGGCGCGGACTTTCTTAATCTCCGCAGTGATTTGTTCGGGCGTACTGTACGCGGACCCGAGCGAGCCCAGAGCCCCGGCATTCGATACGGCCGCAACGAGTTCGGGTGTTGACGGGCCTCCGGCCATCGGAGCCTGGATGATGGGGTGCGTGATCCCGAGTTCGCGCAAGAAATCGCCTTGGGTCATCGGAATAATTCTCCTTAGCGATCGATCAGACTGCGCCACCTGCTGCTCACGGGCGGTTCGCCGGGTTAATTCGCGCGGAGCGTGGCGCCGAGTTTTTCCTGCAGCGCGGCGACGATGCGCGCGGAGAAATCGTTGAGTTGCGCGTCGGTGAAGGTGGCTTCCGCGCTTTGGAATTTCACGCGGATCATTAGTGAGAATGTTCCTGCTGGCAGTTGTCCGCCGCGGAACAGGTCGGCGGCTTCGATGGATTCGAGTTCGGCAATTTGGAGCGAGCGGACCGTTTCGACGACTTGTGCGAACGTCACGCCATCGGTGAGCACCAGTGAAAAATCGCGCTCGACCGCCGGGAACCGCGCTAGTGGTTTGAAACGCCGCGCGGCGTTAGCGGATTCGACGCTGGTGACGAGCGGCTCAAGCTTCAGTTCGGCGACGAAGACGTCCTGACGGAATTTGTAGAGCTCGGCGACGCGTCGGCTCAACTGGCCCGCGATTCCAACACTAGGACCAGGCTTAGCGCCGACGGTAACAGACCAAACGCCATCCTCACTCGACAGCGAAATCCCGGCGGCGCGCGCGACCGTGAGCCATTGCGCGCCACCCAATCGCCACGTAAAACCGCCGGCGAGTTCGCCGATACGGTCGAGGTCGCCCTTCAAATCCGCGAAGCTGAATTCGCGCGCCGCTTCGTAGATTGTTTTCTCCTGCGCCATGCCAGTGGCGCCGAGCGTTAGCACTTGGGTTTCGACCGGCTCGCCATCGCGCAGCTCGTAGGTCTTGCCGAATTCGAAAAGGCGCACATTCCGCTGGCCGTGATTCAGGTTCCACTCGATCGCGCGCAACATGCTGACGGTTCCTGTCGAACGCATCACGGAAGCGTCTTCCGCGAGTGGATTGCCGATCACCGCGGGCACCAGATTTACCGGCCGGAAAAGCTCGTTGCGCTGCGTATCCACAATCGGAATTTCGACAATTTCCTGGTAGCCCAGCGCTACGATGCGCTCGCGCAAACGGTCTTGTGCCTCTGCGTGCGGCAAACGGTGCGCCGGTAGTTTTGCAGCAGGCAGTCGCGGCGGAAATTTGTCGTAGCCATAATGCCGCGCCACTTCTTCAATCAGATCAATCCCGCGCGTCACATCCTGCCGCCAGGAAACTTGCCGGCATTCCCACACGGCGGCGATGGAGCCGTCGCTGCCGCGATTCACGTCCACGCGCACGGGATGAAAACCCAGCGCGCTGAGGATCGCTTCCACGTCACGGTCCGGAACATCCGCGCCCATCACGCGCAGCAGCTCCTTGCGCGAAAGCTCGATTTTCTTTTGCGGCGCGCGATGCGGGTACACATCCACGACTCCCGCGAGAAGTTCGCCGCCGGCGACTTGCTGAATCAGTTCGGCGGCGCGCCGCGAAGCCAGTTCCGCCATTTCCGGATCAGCGCCGCGTTCGAAGCGGTAGGAAGCCTCGGTGCGCAGCCCCAGCGCTTTGGAAGTGCGGCGAACGGAAATAGGATCAAACCAGGCGCACTCGATCAGCACGTTGCGCGTGCTGAAACTGATTTCGGTTTCGGCGCCGCCCATTACGCCGCCGATGCCCACGACGCGCGCGGCATCCGCGACCACGCACATGTCTTTCGTCAGCGTGCGTTCCCCGCCATCGAGCGTGCGGATTTTTTCTCCGGGTTTCGCGCGACGAACGACGATGCGGTGTTCCTGCAATTTATCGAAATCGAAGGCGTGCAGCGGGTGGCCCAACTCGAACATCACGTAATTAGTGACGTCCACAACGTTGTTGACGGATTTTTCGCCGATCGCTTCCAGGCCTTGCCGCAGCCAGTCCGGCGAAGGTTGCACTTTCACTCCGCGCAGCACGCGCGCCGTGAAACGTCCGCAAAGTTCCGGCGCCGCGATTTCCACGCGCGCCGCGTCCGCCGCTGTTTCGCCTGATTCTTTCAGCTTGGGATGCAGCGGCTTCAGCGGCAGGCGGTAAATCGCCGCCATTTCGCGCGCGATGCCCAGATGACCCAGGCAATCGGGGCGATTCGCGGTGACTTCCGCATCGAGCACCGGCCCCGCGGCAGTTTCTTCGATGGAATCCATAGCGACGCCCGCGAGTGAAAGCCGCGCGCGCAAATCGGCGGGCGACGCGGTGACGTCCACGAATTCTTTCAACCAGTTGTAAACAACTTTCACTTTTTCGTCGAGTGCAATCGTTCAAAAAACGGGCACAGCGTCATGCCGTGCCATCACACGATCCTCACGGAAATTGTTTCAAGAAGCGCACATCATTCTGGAATAACAGCGGCACTTCGGTTACGCCGTACTTCATCATCGCCAAGCGGTCTACGCCCATGCCAAACGCGAATCCGGAATACTTTTCGGGATCGTAGCCGACGAATCCGTACACGGCGGGATTCACCATGCCCGCGCCAAAAAGTTCGATCCAGCCGGATTGCTTACACACGCGGCAGCCGGAGCCGCCGCAAACGTGGCAGGTGGCGTCCACTTCCGCGGAAGGCTCGGTAAACGGAAAATAGCTGGGCCGCAAGCGCGTTTTTGTTTTGGGGCCGAGGAATTCGCGCGCGAAATAATCCACCGTGCCTTTGAAATCGCAGAAGGTGATGTCGGTATCTACGGCCAGGCCTTCGATCTGGTGGAACATGTAACCGTGCGTCGCGTCCGGATTATCGCGGCGATAAACTTTGCCCGGCACCACGATGCGCACCGGCGGCTTCTGCGTCTCCATGGTGCGAATCTGCATCGGCGAAGTGTGCGTGCGCAGCAAATATCCGCCGCGCGCGCCCACGATGTAAAAAGTGTCCATGTTGTCGCGCGCGGGATGGTGCTCAGGAATATTCAGCGCCTCGAAATTGTAGTAAGGCGTTTCGATTTCGGGTCCGGCGACAACGCTGAATCCAATCGCGGTGAAAATGCGCAGAAGTTCGTCGTAGGTCTGGCGGATCAGGTGGCGCGTGCCGATGGCGCGCTCCATACCGGGAAGCGAGAGATCGATCTTGTCGCGAGCCGCAGCAGTTTCTTCGGCCGCGGACTCGATAGCTTTTTGCCGTTCAACCAGCACGTGCTCGACATGAGCCTTGAGCTGATTCAGTTCCTGACCAACGACGCGCTTGAGTTCCGGCGAAGCGGGCTTCAGCCAGTTATCGGTGATAAGCGTAAGAACGCCCGACTTGCGGCCCGTCCACTTCAGAACAAAATTGCGCCACGATTCCGGATCCGTTGAGTGAACAGCCGCCTGCTCGTCGAACCGGGCGCGTACTTCCGCGAATCTGGAAACGATCGCGTCGGCACTCGTGGCTTGAATTTGAGCGAGCGTCTGTATTGTGGGATCGATCGTCATGATCAGGTGCAGTTCAACTGCGCGGGCCGAGTCGACGTCAACCGCGGGACCCGCCCCTACAATGCCTGCGTGAGATTATCCTTCTTCGTGGTGGCGAACAACCGCGGGCCGCGCGGTTTGCACCACTCCCGGCTTCGGGAAGTGCTGCTTCACCGAACCAACCAGCGACGCAAATCCATCGGCATCGTGCACGGCCATGTCCGCCAAAATCTTGCGGTCCAGATCAATGCCGCCGGCCTTCAGCGCGTGAATCAACTGGCTGTAGGTGGTGCCGTTATTGCGCGCGGCGGCGCCGATGCGCTGAATCCACAGCGCGCGGTAATCGCGTTTGCGCACGCGGCGGTCGCGATAGGTATAGCGCAGCGAGCGGTTCACCGCTTCTTTCGCCGAGCGGTACAGCTTGCCCTTAGTGAGGAAAAATCCCTTCGCGTGTTTCAGCAGCTTTTTGCGGCGAGCGCGGCGTTTGGTTCCACGTTTAACTCGAGGCATGGTTCTCGTCTCCTGTGGCGCGTTTCAAATGCGCTTGGCAATTTCAAATCAAGTGAGGAGACAAACGCGGCCCAACCGCTCGCGGAAATGCGCGAGAAGCGGGACGGGTTTGTCTCGTGGGACTGCATTCGCTCCACCACTAGCCATCATTTCTGAGGGCGGGCGGAACATCCGGCCGGCAGGCACCCGTTACGCTCTGCCCGGCGCGAAAAATTCTAGCTAAAACTACAGGCCGTACGGCAATGCCAGGCGGACGTTTTTCACGTCCGCGGGGCTGACCTGAACTTTATTCAGAAGTCGGCGCATGCGGCGCGGCTTCTTGGTGCCGAGCAGGTGACGCTTGCCCGAACGCCAACGCATCACTTTGCCGGTGGAAGTAATCTTGAAGCGCTTGGCGGCGCCGCGGTGCGTCTTGGCTTTCAACTTTTTGTTCTTCTTCACGATTTCCTCTTGTACTGAATTTCTTTACGCCTGACCTTCCGCGTTTTTCTGCGCGGGTTGCGCGGCCGGCGTTGAGCCTGCGCCCTTTTTCGGCGCGAGCAATGCGAGCAGGATGTTCGCTTCCATGCGCGGACCGAACTCCACCTGCACGTGATCCATAATTTCCTTCAGCAAACGGTCCATCTTCTTGCGGCCTACGTCCTGGTGCGCCATTTCGCGGCCGCGATGGAAAATCATGGCCTTCACCTTGTAACCTTCGCCGAGGAATCGGATGATCTGATTCTTGCGAACCTGAAAATCGTGCTCCGCAGTGGAAGGCCGGAACTTCACTTCCTTGATGTGCGAACTCTTCTGATGTTTTTTGGCTTCGTGCGCTTTCTTGCTCGCCTCGTACTGAAATTTGCCGTAGTCCACCAACTTGCAGACCGGCGGCACCGCGTTGGGCGAGATTTCCACCACGTCCAAGCCGGCATCGCGCGCGGCCTTCATGGCGTCAAACAGCGTCATCACGCCGAGCTGATTTCCAGCTTCGTCCACCACGCGCACTTCACGAGCGCGAATTCTTTCGTTGACCCGCAGGCCAGGCGTCCCACCACGTTCTGCGATAAACCCACCTCCCGGGCCCTGGAAAATGGAAATCCGGCCCGCTAGCCGTGCCTCCCATGGTCGAAAAGTCCGCGAGGGGGGACGGGTCAAAAAGTATAGCACGGGTTTGGCGCTCCCCGGCAACTACGGATTTAGGATGCTCGGGTCGGGTCGAGGCGAATCCAATCCACAAAGTTGAGGGGTGCGGACGCAGGTTGCGTCGACCACTCACCCTACCTCGGGAGCGTACCGCCGCAAGAGCGTAATCGAGAACAGCAGAACAAGGATGACCAGTCCCAAGAAGCCGAGCGCAATCATGCTGCCCCGAAATATGCTCGCACCGTCGGCGAACCAGATTCCGCCTTTTGTTAGGCTGGCGGCTTTCAGAGGAATCACCGGCATGCGCCAAATCGAGGAAATCAGACCCACCACAAGGAACGGCTCGGTCACCAGAACATGACAGTGAATGGAAATGCGCACCGTGTGCACAATCTCCACCATCATCAGCACGACGAGCAGCGGATCCAACACCAGCAGGGTATCTGTGGCAATGGTCCAGTGACCGACGGACTCCCAAAGCATTTTTCCAGCGTTGGCGATCGTGGCGAGCGCAGTTAGAAAAAGCAGGATGGCAAGGACGGAATAAACAAAAACTTCTGCTCCTGCTAGATCGTCGCCAAAGTGGTGGCGAAGCTTTTCTTCAGCCATGTCGGTGTACTCGCAGAATCGCGCTGCTGCACAGCGCTGAACGGCCGAGTAGAGCGATACGTGGGCGCGTTGAAAAGTGAGAACCCAGATGCGCCGCAATCATGGGCTTGGCGCTGGTTTGGATGTTCTAGGGAGCCTTCTGGACAAAGAGGCCGGCAAAGGACTGGCGATGACGATACGCGACGATTCCCCAAAGGATTGCCACCACGATCGCTATCCCCACACCCATGTGAAACAATAGCAAGTGATACAAAAAGATATTCACGATGATCGGGCCAAGAATTGTGAGCCCGAGCGGGACGTAGCGGTTCGCCAAGAGCAGGGCGCCGCCCGCGATCTGCAGGGCGGACACCACGAGGACGTAGTGCGACTGCAACAACGCCGTGACGAACTGGCCCGCCAGCCCGGTCGGCATCGGCCCCATCGGAAGGAACATAAAGAACCCGTTCAGGCCGAATACCAGGAAGACCAGGCCCAGCAGGATGCGCGCGATCAACACTAGGATTTTCATTTTGTGAGCAGCTCCGCCAGCCGATCATAGCTCATCGCAACGCCTTGTTCCATGCCGGTTTTCAGGGCGCCGTCTCGCGCAGCGCGAGAAGAATAGAGAACCGTTTGCGTGAGCGCGGTCTTGCCGGCTTGCTCGGTGAAAATGAGGGTGTTGAGCGCCTCTCCGCCCGTCCAGTCGTCATCCCATATTTCGCTAAACACCAGCCGGTCGGGCGGCGCGATTTCGCGGAAAACGCCGCTCATACCCATCTCTTTTCCATCGCCGTGGCGCCACACGAAACGCGTAGCGCCACCCACACGCAGATCCATTTCGCAGACCGCCAACCGCCAGTCGTCCGGCCCGTACAGCCAGCGCTTCACGAGTTCCGGCTTAGTCCATGCCTCGAAAACCAAATGCCGCGGCGCGTCGAAAATGCGCGTCAGGGCAACTTCCCGGTCGCTGGGGGTGGTTACTTTCAGTGTTCCGCTGTTTTTCATGGGTGCTTTACCGCTTTGTGCGTCCACGTTTTTTCTCCTTCGCTTTTAGTTCTTCCAGCACGCCGTCCAGCCGCTGGAAATTGCCTTCCCAAACGCGCCGGTATCTTGCAATCCACGCTTCCAGCTCTTTCCATGGCGCCGGCTGCAACGCATAAATCCGGCGCTGCGCATCCACGCGCACGTCCACCAGTCCGGCATCGCTGAGCACGCGCAGGTGTTTTGAGACTTGCGGCTGGCGCAAACCCAGGCGATGAACCATGTCACCGACGGGCCGCGGCCCGTCGCGCAACAGTTCGACGATTTGAAAGCGATTTGGCTCAGCCAGCGCTTGCAGGGTTTGCATCATGGCGAGCCAGAATATGCCTCAATACGTATATGCTTGTCAATACATATTCTTGCAGAGGGATATACACAGCCGCGAGTGTGTTTTGAGCACAATTAACCTTTCGTACCATTGGGCCGAACGCGGCAATCCCGAAAGCTGAACCTTACGGGGATTTCTTCGGAGGGGTGCACTGATGCGCGCAACTTCTTTTCTTTTTGCGGCCGCGGCGTTGACGCTGACGTTTTCCGGTTCGGCGCCGGCGCAGGATGTTCCGCTGCACGCCTCGCAACCCGCACCGCACTATGTCTCGAACACTTCGGCGCAGCCTCCGGCGCATGCGCAATCCGCGCGGAGCGATTCGCGCGACAACCTGGTGGTCATGGACCCCACACCCCTCTCGCTCGGTGAGGTGGCGCGTCTCGCGCGCGCGAAAAAGGCCAGCCAAGCAAAATCCGTCAAAATATTCGACGATGAAAATATGCCCCGCGCGCCGCTCAGTTCGGGCGAGAAAGCGCCCGGCCTTGCTGCACAGAGTACGTCCGGCGGCGGAAAAGTGACGCTGCTGGATTTCTGGGCCACATGGTGCGGACCATGCCGCCACGCGCTGCCCGGCCTGAAGCAGCTGCAGGCGGTTTACGGTGCCGACAAAGTGGAGGTCATCAGCATCAGCGAGGATGAGGACGAAAGCACCTGGCAAAGCTTCGTCGCGCAAAATCAAATGAACTGGACGCAACGAATTGATTCTGATCACCAGATGATGCGGCAGTATGGAGCGAGCGCGCTGCCCACCTACGTTTTGATCGGCAAGGACGGCAATGTGGTGCAGCAGTACGTGGGCGATGATCCCGGCGAACCAATTCTGGAGCGCATGGGCCCCGACTTGAAGAAAACTCTCGAAGGGAATTCGTAAATCCAGCGGCGAACGAACTACGAAATCACTTTTGAATCTACCTCGGCACGCAGGTCCGCGCTGAATTGCTCCAGTGGCCGTGGGCCCAGGTCGCCTTTCGAGCGATGGCGCACGGAAACGGTGCCAGCCTCAGCTTCCTTGCCGCCGATAACCAGCATGTAGGGAACTTTCTGCAGCTGCGCGTCGCGGATTTTCGCCTGTAGCTTTTCGTTGCGATCGTCCAGTTCCACGCGCGCCCCGGCATCGAGCAGTTTCTCGAGGACCTGTTTCGCGTAATCGTTCTGCCGCTCGGTGATGGGCAGCACCACTGCCTGTACAGGCGCGAGCCACACCGGGAATGCGCCGGCGTACAGCTCGATGAGATAAGAAGTCATCCGCTCCATGGTGCTGATGACGCCGCGGTGAATCATCACCGGGCGATGCTGCTGGCCGTCCGCGCCGATGTAACCCAGCTCGAATTGATTCGGGAGATGGAAATCGATCTGAATCGTGGAATAAGTTTCCTGGTGGCCCATCACGTCCGCGAGTTGAATGTCGAGCTTCGGCCCATAGAAAGCAGCTTCTCCCGGAGCTTCGGTGTAAGGAAGGTTGAGTGAATCCATGGCTTCGTGCAGCATACGCTCAGCAAGATCCCACATCGCGTCATTGTCTATGTACTTTTCGTTATGCAATTTGTCGCGGAGCGAAAGGCGGTAGGTGTACTGCGTAATGCCGAGATCGCGATAGGCCTGCTCGACGAGGCGCATTACGCCGGCAAATTCTTCCTTGATCTGTTCGGGAGTGCAAAAGATGTGCGCGTCGTTCAGGGTCATGACGCGGACGCGACTAAGCCCACTGAGGACCCCCGATCGCTCGTAGCGGTACATCGTACCGAGTTCGGCAATGCGCACCGGCAAATCGCGATAACTGTGTTTTTTCGATTCGTAGACGAGAATGTGATGCGGGCAATTCATCGGACGCAGCACCAACTGCTCGGTTTCCATATCCAGCGCCGGAAACATATCTTCGTGGTAATGAGACCAATGCCCGGAACGAACGTAGAGGTCCACCTTCGCCAAGTCCGGCGTGTAAACATGCTGATAGCCGGCGCGGCGCTCTTTTTCCAGGATGTATTCCTCGAGAAGCCGGCGAATCGTGGCGCCCTTCGGCAACCAGAGCGGCAAACCGGATCCGACCTGATCGCTCACAGTGAAAAGGCCGAGTTCTTTTCCGATGCGACGATGGTCGCGGCGCTTGGCTTCTTCGAGCTTGTGCAAATATTCATCCAGTTCTTTTTGATCGATGAAGCACGCGCCGTAAATCCGCTGCATCTGCGGATTGCTTTCCTGGCCTTTCCAGTACGCGCCCGCTACGTTCATCAACTTGAAGGCCTTGATACGCCCAGTCGACGGGATGTGCGGCCCGCGGCAGAAATCAATGAATTTTCCAGTGGTGTAGAAGGAAACCATCGGTTCCGTGGCTTTTTCCTCCACCAGCTCGCATTTGAATTCCTGATTGCTTTTGCGATACAGCTCGAGTGCTTCGGGCTTGGGGATCAGCTTGCGCTCGTTGGGAAAATCTTTCGCGGCGATTTCGTGCATCTTGGCTTCGATTTTTTCCAGATCATCCTGGGTGAACGGTTCTTTGCGCACGAATTCGTAGAAGAATCCGGTGTCAATCGGCGGGCCGATGCCGAGCTTCACATCGGGATAAAGTTCCAGCACTGCGGCGGCCAGCAGATGCGCCGCGGAATGCCGAAACACCTGCAGCGAGTCCGGATCTTTCGCAGTGAGGATGGAAATTCTGCCGTCATGCTCGAGCGGGCGCGAAAGATCTACGAGCTCGCCATCGGCGCGCGCGACGAGCGCTTCCTTCGCGAGCCTCGGCGAAATCTGGCGCGCAATTTCCGCAGCGGTGGTGCCGCGCTGCACTTCGCGAGTGGCGCCGTCCGGCAAAGTAATCTGAATGGTGTCAGTGCTCATGCGTGGTCGTTTCCCCGGTGGAAACAACTAGCTTACTGGCCAGCGCACATGCGGTCAAGGCGGCGTGTGATCCGGCACTGTCCAGCATTTCTGTTGAAACCGGGTAAGAGGGTGCCTCGCATTATTGTTTCCTTAGGCATGCATTCGTTCCGCAGCCAGCAAGTAGCAGCCCAAGACTTGTTCACTCTGAACGGCATCCACGCAGCCAGGAAAACGGCCCAGATAGCGTCGTAGATGTCGAAAAAAACCTTCCGCTAAATTCGTCGTACGCAAGCGGTGTCGCCAGTGCCGCGGGAATCGCAAGTAAGCCAACACGCGCGGCAATTCCTTTTGAAACTTCTCGACCATCTCCGGAGCCCAGAAACGCCAGCGCCGAGCAAAGCTTCCGGCCCATTTCCGCAGCTGGGTTTCCTGCTCGGCTTCAAAAATCCACCAGAACTCCCGCCGAAACTTGCGACGCTGCCACCACTGCAGCCGCGGCGTCAGTCCTTCCAGATTCCGAAACCAGTGCGCCAAACACAACTGGTGCGCCGCCGCCGCATAGACCACCGCCGCCGCACTCACAGCACCCTCGGCTCCATCACTAATCACCAAGTCCACTTGCTCCAGGCCCCGTTGCCAGAGTCGCGTGAACAACTCTTCATAGGCTTGGCTGGTTTCCGCCTCTGCCGCCAGCCAATCCAATACTTCGAACCCTCCACCCTCGCGCACACCCACGGCGACCAGCAGGACTCCTTTTCGTGCCGGGCTTTTTGCCGATCGCCGATACCTTAAATAGATTCCATCCACGGCCAGGGCGCGATAGATCCCAGAACGTAAGGGTTGTTCCCGCCGTCTTTGAATCTGTTCTTGGGCATCGCGCAGCACTGCCCCGATCGTGGCCGGCGACAGATGCCCACCCAGAAATCGCTTTACCCAGCTCACCACCTTGCGTTGGCTCAACCCTCCGACCGTCAAGGCGAACAACACTTCCTCCAGGGCGTGCCGCTGGTATTTCTCCAAAAGCCCCACCTCTTCCTGGCCCCTCAGCCGCGGAACCCGCACCTGCTCCAGCTTTCCCCAAGCCGTTTGCCAGCACTTCCTCACCGTGTAACCCCAACGGTAGACTTTCTCTCCCCGCTCCCGGTACTGCGCCACCCGCCGATCCCGCTCCGCGGCTAACAGCCCCTCGATCGTCTTCTTTAACTGCTCTAACAAAGTATGCTGCAGTTGTTTCCAGCCTTGCTCCACCACTTGCTGTAATGCTAATCTCCCGCTTTGAGATGACATGGGGTGTCTCCTTTCTGCCCGGCTAGGCAGAGCTGTTCGGAGACACCCTCTTTCTTTTTATCCCCTCTTTCAACAGAAAATCTTACAGACGGTGTGATCCACGTACGGCTGGATATGACGTTAGCTCGCAACGATCGCGAGATCGGCTACACTCACGTTCATGCTGCTTATGGTCATTGAACAATTTAAGGACGGTAACGCTAGGCCCATCGGCGAGCGGTTCAGGCGCGACGGCCGCATGATGCCCGAAGACGTGATTTATCACGCCAGCTGGGTGGACCCCGCCGGTCTTCGTTGCTTCCAACTGCTGGAAGCGCCCGATCTGGAATCCCTGGCCGCGTGGACGAGGCGCTGGGACGATCTGGTTGAGTTCGAAGTCGTGCCGGTGCTGACGTCTGCTGACTTCTGGTCCAAAATCCAATCGCAATAGATCCAATCTGAAGCGGCCAGCCTGCAGTCTCAGCCTTGGCGGTCGCTAAACGACGATCACGCCTGGAAGATCACGGAAGTCAGCATCACTCGTGACAAGTTGGGCGTCTAGGGATTCCGCAGTGGCATAGATGATCGCGTCTGCCATCGCAAGCCGGTACCGGATGCCAATCCGCGCGGCGGCGAATGCAAGAGAAGAATCGAGTTCGATTTGTCGACCGCGGTACGCCTGGGACAAGAACCGGTTCACGACCGTTTCGCTCGAGGTCAACGTTAGCTTTTTCACCACCTCGTAAATCACTAGCGTCGGCACGATTAGCGAGTCCTCGCGTTCAAGATATACGCCGAACGCATCCGCCTGAGGCCCATCTCCCAAATATGCGACCCATCCGGAGGAATCCACCACCGTCAGATCAGTATCGGTCGTTGCGATCACGGTCGGTCGGCTCCCAGCGGATGCCCTTCGCAATACCGCGCAGCTCGCGGATGGACCGCGGCGGATTGAGGCGTAAAGTGCCATCGTGCAGGTAGAGCAGAAGTTCCTGGCCGGGCTGAAGGCGCATTTCTTCGCGGATCGCCTTGGGGATGACGATCTGAAATTTCGGGGACACTTTGACTTTAGCCATCGCGGTCTTCATTTTTATACCCCCACTCTCGTATCGATATACATATCGTATTCCATGACACTATCGATTGCAATTTTGTATAACAAGAAATCAGGCCGCCAAGCGAGACCACCAAAGTGTGCTATCGGATAACAGTGACCGCACTTTCCCGCGCGGACTGTCCCATAATGGTGCAAAATGGCTCACAAGAGGGGTGGAGTGCCTTCAGAGACCACCCTTTGCGACCGGGACCTACCCAGCCTGGTAAGCCGCAGCCCTGCGGACGAGCGCCCAGCCTTCAGGCAACAGCTTGCCGGAAGACCGAACGCCGGAGTCCGACATCAGGCAAGACAAATTTCGATTTCGCATGGAGACGGGCGTTCCGGCAGCACGCACGCCACCGGGCAGCGCTCGTGAATGTGCAAGGGGGAGCAAATGACCGAGGCCGCGACAAGATGGGTGGGCCAAGTCATTGATGGAAAATTCCGCCTGGGCGAATTCGTGGGCGGAGACGAAGGCAGCTCCGTATTTCTGACAGACTACGATTCCCCGGACGTTCGCAAAGTCGCAATCAAACTGGTTCCGGCAGATGCAGCTGAAGCAGAAGGCTTGTTGGCTCGTTGGCGCCACGCCGCGAAGCTTTCTCATCCGCACATGATCCGGCTACTGAATATGGGACGCGGCGAGCTGGATGGTTCGGCGGTGCTCTACATCGTGATGGAGTACGCTGAAGAGAATCTGTCCGGAGTAATTGCGCGCAGACCACTCGCACCCGCGGAAGCACGCGCGATTCTTGGACCGGTGGTTGACGCGCTAGCTTACGTTCACGCCAAAGGTTTCGTTCATTGCCGCATCAAGCCCGCGAACATCATGGCGGAAAATGATCTGCTGAAAATTTCCAGCGACGGATTGTGCCGCCTCGGTGAATTCAGCGGAAGCGTGGGGAAGCCCGGAGCGTATGATCCGCCCGAAGCAGCCGGCGGAAGAATTTCACCAGCGGGCGATGTGTGGTCGCTGGGCATGACGCTGTGCGAAGCCTTGACGCAGCGCTTGCCCGTCTGGGAGCGAACCAACCAGGCGGAAGCGGCGCTCCCATCCAACTTGCCGCTGGAGTTTCTGGATTTGGCGCGCCATTGCCTGCGGCGTGATCCGCAATTGCGCTGGAGCGTCGCGGATATCGCGGCGAGGCTGCTGCCGAACGCGCCTGCGCCACCGAAACAGACGGCTCGCGGCGCGCATCATTTCTCCGCACATCGGAGTTGGGTCGGCACGGCGGCGCCCATTGGTTTAGCGCTGCTGGCGATTTTGGCAGCCGTGCGAGTTTTCCATCATCCTTCGCCGGCTGCGTCGACGCATGCGGTCGCAAGTGGAGAAGCGTCCGCTCAATCGAGCGACCCACCACGAGTCCAGCCGGCCGCCCGGCCAAATGTTCAGCCAAAGCCGGAGAAAAAGCCTGTGGTCGCCGAAGCCGCCGCGCCCGTTGCGAAATCCGCGCCGGTTGCTGCGCCACCACCAGCGCCGCAGCCCGTGGCGCATCCCGTTGCGGCGCCCAGCCACAAGATTCTCGCCGCAAACAATCCTGTTCCGACGCCCGCGGCAATTCCACCCAAGGCAAACGCACCTGTGCCTGCGACAATATCCAGCGGCGGAGTTGTGCGGGGAAAAGTCGTTAAACAATTTTTGCCGGACGCTTCGCAAAAAGCGCGCGACACAATTCGCGGGAAAGTCCGCGTCAGCGTCAAAGTCCATGTGGATGAATCCGGCTGTGTGACGGAAGCGGCCTTCGATGCACCCGGCCCGAGCCAATATTTCGCCGACCGTACACTGGAAGCCGCAAAACTCTGGTTATTTACGCCCGCAAAAATGGACGGCCACAACGTACCCAGTGATTGGGTGCTGCGATTTGAGATTGATCCCACCGCGAGCACCGTCAATCCCACGCAAACAGCTCCATAACCGCACGTTCGCGAGCAGCAGCATAAGCCGCAACGCGCTATTTCTTGCGCGCTGATTCGAGCATGTCCCACGCGGCATCCGGCAAATCGAGAAAGTCGTTGAACTCCCCCGCGCCGCGCAGCCACAGGCCGCCATCAATCACCACGCATTCGCCATTCACGTAGTCCGCCTGCTCGCTCAACAAATACACGGCAAGGTTTGCCAGTTCGTCGTGGCGTCCGAAGCGGCCCATCGGGTGATGTTTCTTGGCGCGCTCCTCGAATTCCTTCGCAGGCAGCAAACGCGACCACGCTCCTTCGGTGGGAAATGGTCCCGGCGCGATGGCGTTCAACCGAATGTGGTGGCGAGCCCATTCGACCGCGAGCGAACGCGTCAGCGCCAGCACTCCAGCTTTCGCACACGCCGAGGGCACCACAAACCCCGAACCGCAATTCGCCGCGGCGTAAGTGGTGACGATATTCAGCACGTGGCCGGGCCGCTTCGCTGCGATCCATTTTTTCCCCAGCGCCAGCGTGCAGAAAAATGTGCCCTGCAGCACGATTCCCACCACGGCATTGAACGCGTTCGGCGAAAGCTTCTCCGTACGCGCGATGAAATTTCCGGCAGCGTTATTCACCAGCGTGTCCACACGCCCAAATTCCTCTTCCGCTGCCTCCACAGCTTTTTCCACCGCGCTGAAATCACGGATGTCCGCCGAAGCGTAGGCCGCGCGTGCACCTGTAGCGCGAATGGCTTCGGCGGTTTCCTGCAGCGGCTCTTCCCGCCGCGCCACGAGGAAAATATTCGCGCCCAACTCCGCAAAACGCAGCGCCATCGAACGGCCCAGCCCCGTGCCACCGCCTGTAATCAGAATCGTGCGGCCCTTCAGCAAATCGCTCTGAAACATGGAAAGCCTCCCTTCCGGCAACAGCAGTATTCATCTCGCATCGCGCCAGCCGCCGCAAGCGCGTTTTTTCGCGCCGGGCAAAACTCGTGGCAACTAGCGCGTTGCTGTGTTATTCAGTCTTCTGCACGTCTTCGGCATCCGCCGCCGCAGCGTTTGGAGCGAAGAAAAGGAACCGCAATGAAAGGTCTTCTCGTGGGACTGATTCTAGGAATACTAATCGTTCCGATCGCGCTGTTTTGTTATGTGGAGACTGGACAAGCCCCCTCGGCTGCATCCGATGCTCCCATGCCGTTCGAGGCATTTCTTGCGCGCGGCGGCCTGCATGCGCGCATCAAGAAGGAAGCGCAGGACCGCGAACTTTCCACGTTCAACGCGGGCGATTTGGCAGCGGGCGCCGAAGTGTACCGAACGAATTGCGCGTTCTGCCACGGCTTGCCGCTGCAGGCGCCGTCCGCCGCGGCGCAAGGAATGTTTCCGCACGCGCCGCAGCTTTTCACCGCGAAAGAAACGGTTACGGACGATCCGGTCGGAGTGACCTATTGGAAAGTGAAGAACGGCATTCGCCTCACCGGCATGCCCAGCTTTCAGAAAGCGCTGACCGATCAGCAAATGTGGCAAGTCTCCGCGCTGCTGGCCAGCGCCGATAAACTCCCGCCGGATGTTCTCAGGGGCCTGTTGCCTGCCGCGGCGCCGGCGGATGCCATCTCTTCAGCACCCGGCGCGCTGCCGGCTCCGTCGCCTGCTCCCGTAACGCCGCTTCCCGCCAGCCCATCGCAACCGAAATAGCGCGCCAGAAAATCCCGCGAGCTATTTCGCGGGCGGAAGAAATTCCTTGGGCAGCGGATTTTCCGGCGTTTCTTCCAGCCAGTAAATCGTTACCACCCACCAGCGCGTGCCGTCATAGAAAAGTTGAAAGCTGTTGATGCCGCGTGCGAAGGGCTGCGCGTCCTTAGCGTCGTGCCGCGATTCATAGGTGCTGAAGATCTGCATGAGATTGCCGTAGCGCTCCTGCTTGCGCGAAATTTCCCGCTCGGCAAATCCATTCTTCTGGAAGTAGGCATCCGCGAACTTGGCGTACTCATCCGGCGTAATCATGCGCGTGTCGTAGCCGCTCCCGGTTTTCTTCGCGACCACTGGAATCAGTCGCGCGCCTGGCACAAAAAGTGAGCGAAAGCGATCCCAATCACGCTGTTGTCCGGCGGGACCGGAAATCACATCGTAGGTTGCGGCCATTATCGCGTCGGGCGACGCAACGTCGGCGGGTTTCGCGGCCGGAGGCGGCGTTGCGGCCTGCGCTTCCGCCGGCGTCGCAGCGCTCGGCTTTTTGGCGTCCTCCTGCGCGCGAAGAGGAAATGCGGCGCAGCCCACCAGAAATACAGCGAGAAAGGAAAATCTCAACACTGACATGTGAATCCCCCTGCGGCTCGCCGGTTGCAAATCGTTGCCCCACGCCACGCCGCGCAGCTTAAACCGTTCCCATGATTTTCACAAATTGTTCCGGCCCAGCGCGCGACGCCGCCCGCCAAGAATTAGAACTCCACGTGGAAACGCATGCCCGGAACAAACACCGGACCGCGCGCCTTGTTGTATCCCGGATTATTGATGTGCTGAAAATCGCAGGACGCGAAAAATCCGCGCCACAAGTGCGCAGTGTAAAATCCCTCAAATATTTTCTCCGGGCCGGGCGTGAGCGCGCCATCGCCCAGCAGAAATCCCAAGCCGCCATATGCGAGATACTGCTGGTGAGCCGCCACGACTTCGTTGGCAACGAACACCACGCCCGCGCGATCGTTCTTGCGCCGCCACTTGTCGCCTTTGCTGAAGAGCCCGGCCTGCACCGTGCGGTCCACTTCCGTGTAGGCAAACGATTCGTTGCGGCCGTCACTCCATCCCACGCGTCCGAAGACGCCCAGGTTCGCCGGAAGCTCCTGCTCGAAATTCAGTTCGAAGCCGTATTTTTTGCGGCCTTGCTTGCGCGTGTTGACAATGTCCGGCACCGTGCCCTGGCCGTTCAGAAAATTCTGGTTGGCCAATTCGTAATTCCCCATATTGGCGATATTCAGGTAGCTGAGGAAGCGCACCGTGCCGGAGCGATGCAGCAGCCAGTTGCCCGTTGCATCGAGCTCCAGATTTTCGCCGCGCGCTCGCGCAATATCCGCGTCCAGATAGATTCCATTGGCCACCTTGGGCATCAGCATCACGCCAAAGCGCGCGCTGAACCAGTGATCGTCGTATTCCAGAATCGCGCCGTCGGTATATCCACGCGTATTCGCGGCATAGTCATAGGCGCCATCGTTGTCCACGGTCCAGTTCAGGAATTGCAGGTGGCTGTCCGTGCCGTACGTGTTCGTGTCGAAAAAATCCGGGATGGTGAATTTCCCCAGCCGAAATTCCAGCCGCCGCGCCGGTAGCGAAGTGGTCAGCGCGTGCAGCCCGCGCTCCACGGTCACCCGCTCTTTGCTCAGCGGAATAATCTGTCGCACCATCAGTCGCGCCAGATAAGGGATATCTCCCAGGCTCGGATTCCGCACGACGTCCAGATTCACGAACCCCGCCAATCCCAATGCGTTGCTGAGCCCGTGGCCGCCCGCGCTTTCGATGTCCAGGTATACCTCGGTGGTGTGCGTCAGCTCGTAACCCAAATACAACGTGTACACCTTCGAGGTAGTGTTCTCCGCGGCCGGTCTGAAGCTATTGGTACCGCTGTAAGCCGCCGGGAATGTTCCGTGCCACTGAAAAACAATGTTTGCCTGTCCTGAGATCCAGTAACGGCTCGTTTCCGAATGCGGGAAGAGCGTAAGCACGTCGTTGGATTCCGGTTCCGTTGCTGCAGGCGCAGGCGGCGTGCCGGCGCTCCTTTGCTGTGCCGAGGTGTCCTGCTCTTGCGCGGTCGCAGCTACCTCTGGTGTTCGAGGAATCGTCTGCCTGAGCGATCCTGAGCCGCCGCCTCGCAAGGAAAGATTAAAGTCGCCAATAGCATAGCGAGAATCGAAAACCCAGTTTGGAGGGCGAATCGGCGCATCAGCCCGAAGAATAACAACTCGAGAAGCTTCGTTCGTCAGCACGCACAGTAGATCATAGAACCGCGCGCAATCCTCATTAATGCAAGGTTACAAATGCCATTACCAATCCTGCTCCAGCAGTCCAGGCATCAGCGCCAAGCGGAACCACGCAAGCCGGCGGACGGACTGGGTGGCCTGTGCCCGCACTGGACAATCGTCCGCGGGGCAGGCATCCTGATTGCCCCCTGGAGCCATCTTTAGTAGTCTCTAGGATTGCGCTAACCGTATAGCGCCCGACCTACAGGTATAGGAGCGAGCAATTTGCGGCAACGACTCTGTCCGTCCTTTTGGCTACTGCTATTTTCGATGGTCGTGATGTCGTCATGCACGCAGCAGATCAATTATCCTGCGCCGACGATCACTTCGATCTCCCCGACGTCTATCCCGGCAGGCAGTCCGCAGGCATACCTCACGATCAAGGGCAATAACCTGGTTCAACAAAGCCAACCTGGATATTCGCTTTCCCCGGGCGGTGCCGCCATACCGCTGCAGATTAATCAATTTGTCAGCGTGAATGAACTGATCGCCACGCTTCCCGCCAGACTGCTGCAGAACCCCACCGCGCTCTATATCAATATCACCACGCCGCAGCCGGGCGGCGGAACCTACCCTCCGCAAAACCAGTCGCCTCCGCTTGCCACGGTCTTCACGATTACGCCGGTCGCCAGCGGTGCGCCGACAATTACCTCGATGAATCCCAGCACCGCATTTGCCGGCGCTGCGGGCCTGCTCCTGAACTTGAGCGGTACTGGCTTTGTGTCGCAGTCCACCGTTTTTGTTAACAATGCCAACCGCACCACCACATACATCAGTTCCACGGCGCTGCAGGCGGACCTGGATTCTTCGGACCTACTCACTCCCGGCACTGTATCAATCCAGGTTGTGAATCCTCAGCCTGGTGGCGGCGGCTCCTCGCTCGTCTCATTGAAAGTGCTCACTGCTAATCCTACGATTTCAGCGATCGCTCCTACCAGCGTCCTGGCTGGAGGGACCGCCGCGAACCTGTCAGTCACCGGCACCGGTTTCCTGAATCAATATACCTATGTCACCATGAACCAACAGCCGGTGACGACGACGATCGGCGGCAGCACCTCGGCAGCGGTTGCCCTCACAGCCGGCAACCTGGTGAACGCGGGCGTCTATCAAATACAGGCGGTGAACAAGCCGCCCGGCGGCGGCACATCGAATACCCTCACGTATTCCATCAATCCCACGCACTTGCTTGGATTGCCCGTGCTGGTGGATCTTGCGGCAGATGGTTCGCAGGCAATCAACGGTATTTGCGGCGGTGCGGCTAACTGCGCGAGCGACACTCTCGGCCTGACTTCTACCACTTCCGGACCTTCTTCTAGCAGCTCAGGCCAATTCGTGGCGTTCGCGTCGGTGTCGCGTAATCTGGTGCTGACTGATCTGAATACTGCGGCAGATGTTTATGTCCGCAACACCTGTTTAGCCCTGGGTAGTTGCGTGCCCGTGACCGCCGTGGTCAGCTCGGATCCCAACGGCAACGCCGCCAACGGCACAAGCTCCGAGCCTACGGTGGACTCTGGTGGAGCGCACGCTGCCTTTACGTCTCTGGCGACGAATCTGGTCACCACTGTGCCGGTGCAGAGTGGCGTATCGCAAGTATACTGGCGCCCGGTTTGCATGCCCACCACCACCACTGCGTGCGCGATTACGCCTAGCTCAAACTTTGATACCCAGCTCGTCTCCATCTCTGCCGATGGCCAGACCGCGGGAAACGGCCCCAGCTCCAATTCGGTCATCAGCCCGGACGGCCAATACGTTGCCTTCGTTTCGCTGGCGACAAATCTGGTCTCCGACATTACAGCGGACGGCGTCCATCCGCAGATTTACATCCGCAACACCTGCAACATCGCGACGATCGTCACCACCGCTCCCACCGACACATGCGTGCCGACCACCTACCTGGTATCAACGCCCGATGGCTCCACGTTCGGCAACGATGACAGCTCGAACCCTTCCATTTCAGAGGATGGGCTTTTCGTCTCCTTCACCTCCAAAGCGACGAATCTAGGCTCGACGGCGCCGAACCCAGACGGCATTTCCGAAGTATTCGAGCGCGGCACCTGCATCACCACGATCACCAGCACCACCAACACCTGCGTATCGGTTACCACGCTGATTTCCACTCCGGACGGCACTACGCCCGCCGACGGCGCCAGCGGACAATCCACGCTTTCCGCTTGCGGCAGCGTAACCACGATCAGCAGCACCGCGTGCAATTCCAGCACTATCGCTAGCGGCCGTTTTGTGGCCTTCGCATCCACGGCAACGAACCTTGTGACCGGCATTGGTCCGCTGCAGCAAATCTATGTCCGCGATACCTGCATCGGCGTCACCATCATCCTCGCTCAATGCGCGCCATCCACTACGCTGGTGTCGACGCCCGACGGCGTCACCCCCGCCAACGGCTTGAGCGAACACCCCAGCGCGAACTCCTCGGGACAGCTCATCGCGTTCTCATCATTCGCTTCGAACCTGGGTGGCACGGTGAACGGCGTCGAGAACGTCTTCGTGCGCAACACTTGTCTGGGTGTGATTCCCACCTGCACCACCGGCGTGGTGCTGGCCAGCATCGCCAACAGCACCGGCATTGTTCCGGCGAATGGGCGTTGCTCCGGCAAATGGCGCCAGTTTGGTCCCTTCGATCAGCGCGGACGGTCACACGGTAACTTTTCTTTCCACCGCAAACAATCTCGTCTCGCGCGACACGAATGCTTTCGAGGATATTTTCCTCGCCAGCACGACCTTCTAGAGTCTGTGTGGCAACTTGAGAATCTTCTGACGTCGTGACTGAAGCCACGACGTAAGCGCAACAAGGTTAGTTGCGGCTTCAGCCGCTGGAGAACCGATTTTAATGTTCTCAAATAGCCCTTCTGGCTCGTGTGGTGGTTTGCTGCGGCATTCCCAGCGAAGCGTGGTTTTATTTTGCGGGTTGCGTCGCGGCGCGTTGCACCAAGGCTGTGCGGGCTGTGGTCAGCGTGAATGTCAGCGATTCCCGCGGCACGCTGGTCACAAACGAACCCACCATCCAGCCCAACCCCGTGGGAATATCCCGAGTCAGCGAAATGGCCTGGCACTCGACGAACGTTCCGCCGTCCTTCTCTTCAAATCGCCAGAAGGTATTCATGCGCCACATAAATCCCCGGTCGTGCCCTTCTGCTTCCAGTTTTTCATCGGACTTTCCCGCGTTCTCCACTTCCTGCACGCGTGTGGTTCGCGAACGGCTGTAGGCATGAGTGGTGTCCACCACGTGATAATGAATTTCCTGGTCGGTATCAATCACCGTCGTGATGATTTTCTTGTTATAGAAGCGTAGCAGCACGAAATAATCATCGCCGTCGTGCCGCAGAATTTTCGAGCGCACGATGTCCGGCTTGAAATATTCCGTCTTGTGATCGTAGTCCTCCATGAATGAAAGCGTCTGCGCCAGCGTCGCTCCTGGCACGAACGCCGTGCCGATCCAGTGGTGGATGATTCCTCCCGGCACCGGAATCGTCTTGCCGGAATTCAGCGTGTCCAGCCGCTCGATCACCAGTTGCCCGTTGCGCAGTTGCTCCATCGTCCGCCGCGCGTTGCTCTGGCGGCAACCGCTCGACCCACAAATACGGTCCGCTTTGCGCCAGTTCGGCAGTTACTTGCGCTGCCGTTAACTGGATATAGCGATCGTAGGCTTGAGCCGTTTGCGGCTGCAGCTCGCGGCATTCACCGGCAAGGGAAGCGCCAGAGAGGTCGCGAAAAAAATCGCCAGCGCCCGCTTTGCATGACTGCCTGTTTTAACCATCACCTGTCCTGTAACTCTGGCGTATGAGCGGCGGACGACATCGTAAGATACGCAATGCCCACTTTATGAGAGGCATGCAAGCTGCCAAAAGATGCCGAAACTCTATCCTGGAACTTTTACAGGCTGGAATCGCGAGCGGAAGAAACTCAAGTGCTGCCCTGCCCGCCGACGGAATTGGCTGGAAGGGACGCCAGCAGGAGGGCTTGGACGGGTTGGAGAGATGCCCCGGCTCCTTTTTTTTGTGGAACCGTCGTCCCCGCAATCGCAGCTTCCAACCCGCACATCCATTTTCGTCATTTCCGTCAATATAGAACCAATGGCGCTGCGCGGTTCAAAAATTTCAGTACGCGAGTTTTGGTACTAGGTAAACTCCGTCGACGCAGTCCATAACTAAATGCTTTAATAGAAGAACTTATCATAGGAGGCGGTGGTTTGCGGTGTACGTCACCTTCGCGCCGCTGTAGCCAGAGGCGGTAACCGCCTCCGGCAGAAACGTGTCAGCCGGTGTTATGCAACCCCGCCGCAATGCCGTTGATCGTCGCTCCCAACGCATAATTCAGCTCGTCGCTTGGCGCCTCTGCCCGCTTGCGGCGCAGCAGCTCCACCTGAATCAGACTCATCGGGTCCACATACGGATTACGCAGTCGAATGGATTGCGAGAGCACCGAGTTTGCTTCCAGCAGGCCGGTCTGGCCAGTAACGCTTCAGCAGCATCAGCCGCGTACGATCAAACTCCTTGGCCAATATCCCGAAAACTCTTTCTCGCAGGCCGGCGTCCCGCACCAGCGTGCTGGCATAAAGGCGCGCAATATTAAGGTCCGCCTTGGCCATGGCGATTTCCACGTTGCGCACCAGGTCCGAAAATAGAGTGAAGTGGTGCATCATTTCCTTCAGGCGCTGTTCCTGCTCCGGGCCCTTCGCCGCAAATCGCTGCAGCGCGTATCCCACTCCAAACCACGCCGGCACCGCGTGGCGGCTTTGCATCCAGCCGAAAACCCAGGGAATCGCGCGCAAATCTTCCAGCCGGCGGCTTGCGGTGCGGCGCGCCGGACGCGAACCCATCCGCGCGTGCTCCAACTCGTTCACCGGCGTGGCTTGCTCGAAATACTCCAGCACGTCCGCGTTTTCCGCGATGTGTTGCCGGTAGTACGCGTACGCATCCTGCGAAATTTCCTCCATCGCGTCGTCCCACTGGCGATCCGACCCTGCCGCAGGACCGTCCGGCCGCGTCAGTGCTTCCAGCGACGCCGCGATCATCAATTCCAGATTCCATTCCGCCAGCACTGGATCGGAATATTTCCAATTCAGTACTTCGCCCTGTTCGGTGAGCCGCATTTCGCCGGAGAAATCTCCCACGGGCTGCGCCAGAATTGCGCGATGCGTAGGGCCACCGCCACGTCCTACCGTGCCGCCACGCCCATGAAATAGCCGCAGCTCACGCCGCATTCCCGCGCGATGGCGTGCAACGCGCGATGCGCCTTGTGCAATTCCCACGTGCTGGTCAGCATCCCGCCGTCTTTATTCGAATCCGAATAGCCGAGCATCACTTCCTGGCGCCGCCCCCAGGAATCGAGCAAGCGTTGATATTCCGGAGCCGTCCACACGCGCCGCATCGTTTCCGCCGCAGCCCGCAGCGAAACAATTGATTCGAACAAAGGAACAGGGAGAAGGCCGGAATCGCTCGCCGAGCCCGCCACATTCACGCCGCTGATTTCCGCCAAGCGCAGCAAACCGAAGACGTCGTGTTCCGATTCTGTCCCACTGATCACATAAGCGCGAATCGCTTCCGGCGCATACTTCTTTTTCAGTCGGGCGATCATGCGCAGAGTTTCCAGTAGCTCCGTGGCTTCCGCGGATATCCCGGCAAGGACTTCCTTTCGCGGGCCCGCCCTGTTTCGGCAGGAAATTCCCGCGGTCTTTAACTCTGCCAGGGCCCTCGCATGGACTTGCGCGTGCTGGCGAATATCCAGCGTGTGCAAATGAAAACCAAAAGTCCGCAGTTTCCGCAGGAACGGATCAATCAGCAACTCAGCCAGCCGTGGTCCGCGATTTTCGATCAGGCTCGCGCGCAGCAGCAGGAGATCGCGCTCCAACTCTTGCGCAGCCGCGTACGCATTGGCGTCGTGCGGCTCCTCGCGCGTCAGCCGCATGCGAATCCGCACGAAATCCAGAAAATGCCGATTGAGTTCCGGCTCCGAGATCCATTTCCCGCGCGAAGGCTCCGCTCCCATCTTCGCTTCATACGCTTTCACCGCGGATCGCAGCTCCGCCGAACAGCCCGTCTGACGCAGCGAGGGGCTGAGTTCATCAATCAGCCGCTGGATTTCCAGACTGTAGTGCTCCAGGATCACATTTCGCGCGAGTGCCAGCGCGTCGGCCGTGCAATCCGGCTTGATCAGCGGATTGCCGTCGCGATCGCCGCCAATCCACGAACCGAAATGCAGCAATTCGGGAAGCTCTTCGTGAATTCAGCGCGCGGCCGTAAACCTCCAGAAATGATTCTGCCAGCTCCGCATACAGCCGCGGCAGCGTCTCGAAAAGCGTCATGGGATAAAAATCCAGCCCCATGCGCACTTCATCAATCACGCCCGGTTTTTTCATGCGTACTTCATCCGTCTGCCACAGCGAAGTAATTTCCGCGAGGATCAACGATTCGTATTCAGCCGCATCGGCCGCCGCCAACGGCAGCCGGTCCAGATGTTCCAGATATTGCGCGATACGCCGCCGTTTCAGCAGCACGGTGCGGCGCGCCACTTCCGTGGGATGCGCGGTGAACACCGGCACGATACGTACCTTGCACAAAGCAGTCAGCGCGTCGTCGGCTGGAAATTCCCGCCGCGCGCATGCGCAGCAGAGTTCCGCGAAACGACCCCGCCAGCGCCGGCTGTTCGCTGTGCAGTTTAGCCGCGCGCCGCCGCCGCTTGCGATGATTGGTTTCCGCGAGGTTCGTCAACTCAAAATAAATGGCGAACGCTTTGGTCACGCGGTAGGCGTCTTCCACTTCCAGCCGCGTGATCGTCTCGCGGGCTTGCGCGACCAAAATGATTTTCGGATCGGGATGGTTCCGTCGCAGCTGCGGCGGCTGGCAATTGCTCGCGCTGCTGAATCAACAGGCGGCGGAGTTGCTCCACCACTTCCAGTAAGGATTCGCCCGCCTGCTCCACCAGCACTTTGCCCAGCAACATTCCCAGCGAACGCACGTCCCGCCGTAGAGGAATTTCCTTGGCGTCATCGCCTGTGCCCGCGGCGAGTTCTTCCAGCCGGTCGTATTGATCGTCCGCGCTCCACAGCGGCGCGTTGTCGGAGAGTGCCATGTCACATAATGAAGGAGCGCCACAACCCTGCAAGGCCTGTCGGCTTGCAAATTGTTCGCCGGCGTCCTCGAATCGACTGCAGGGGCGGGTCTGAGAGCCGCCCCTATAGTGTTACCGTCATTGCAATTGCGCCCGCGTCTGTATCCGATCTTGCCCCTCTCCTCTTGACAATCTACAAGAGCTATCAGATATTCCACTTGTAGCCCGTCTAGGGGAGCATGAATGAGTCCAGCCGTCGAAATTCTGCAAGGTACGCTCGATCTTCTGATCCTGAAAACTCTCGCGCTCGAACCCATGCACGGCTGGGGCATCGCCCAACGCATCCAGCAAGTCTCGCGCGACATCCTGCAAATCCAGCAAGGCTCGCTCTATCCCGCGCTCTATCGCCTGGAGCGCAAAAAATGGATCCGCGCGGAATGGGGCGCCTCGGAAAATAATCGCCGCGCCAAGTTCTACACCATCACCAAAACCGGCCGCCAGCAACTCGAAAAAGAAATGGCGGAATGGAAACAAATGTCCACAGCGGTTGCGCTGATTCTGCAACGCGTGTAGGAGGCACAAGCGATGAACAACTGGCGCCGCTGGATTTCGCCCAACCAAAAGTGGGAGCAGGATCTAAATGACGAACTGCGTTTCCACATCGACCGGCAAACCGCCGAAAACATCGCCGCCGGCCTGCCACCCGAACAAGCCCGCCGCCAGGCGGTGCTGCAACTGGGCGCCCTGGAAGGTGTGAAAGAAGATTGCCGCGAACAGCGCCGCGGCTTTTGGCTGGAATCGTCTCGGCGCCGACGTCCGCTTCGGCCTGCGAATGCTGCTGAAGAACTGGAGACTGACTTCCGTCGCGGTGTTTTCTCTGGCGGTCGCCATGTCTGTCAGCGTGGCTGGCCTGAGCGTGTTCAATGCGGTCTTGCTGCGCCCGCCCGCGGTGGCGGCTCCCGATCGCCTTGTCACGATTTACTCCCGCTCCCCGGCGGGTGAGTTTGAAAATATTTCGTACCCGGATTACAAGTATTACAGAGACAAGAACCAGGTGTTTTCCGGCGTAGCCGCATTCCCCAATTCCGGTTCGAAATTCGACATGACTTTTGGAGATCGTAGTGATACGGCAGCCATAAGCGCCGTTTCTGACGGTTACTTTGCCGTCATGGGAATTCGACCCGCTCTGGGGCAGATGTTCGCGCCCGGCGATGACGATCAGAAGCTGCCGGGTGCAGTGCTGAGCTATTCCTGCTGGAAACGTTGGGGAGGTGACCCGGGAATCGTCGGCAAGACACTCACGCTACGGCGGCACAGGCTCTCCATCCTGGGCGTCGCCCCACAAAACTTTCCGGGAACGGTATTTGGATTCGCAAGCGATGTGTTCATCACTCTGGCCACCGCGGCGGAAATATTCCAAGACCCCGGGTCGCTGACGGATCGCGCGCAGCGAGGCCTGCTTTTGCTCGCGAGGCTTAAACAAAATACAACGCAACAACAAGCGCGCGCAGAACTGCAAGCACTGTCCGGGCAACTCGCGTCCGCATTTCCACAAGCAGACAAGGATCGCGTCGCCGTTGTGACGAATATCAGCGTGCTGCCGCCAGAATCGCGCTCGACGGCCGCAATGATTTCCGGCGTATTGGTGACCATTGTTCTATTGGTGTTGCTCATCGCCTGCGCCAACGTAGCCAATCTTCTCCTGGGTTTGGCGGCTGGGCGACGCCAGGAAGTGTTGATCCGTGTGGCGCTGGGAGCGACGCGCGGAAGGCTGCTACGCCAACTTCTGACGGAAACTGCCATCCTCTGCGCCGCGAGCGGAATCGCCGGATTTCTGATTGCCATGGTCCCGCTAACCAAGCTGTCCGATTTCAACGCATCCCTTCCGGTCTTGGGCGCGTTCGAGTTCGCGGTCAATTTTCGCGCGGATGGCACGGTGCTGGCCATGACGCTCGGATTGATCCTCGTTGCCTGCCTCGCCGCCGGCCTGGCACCCGCGCTGAACTCATCGAAGCCGAACCTTGCTGCAGCCATGACCGGAGAAATTGTTGTAGGAGGCACTCGCAAGGGCATCCTGCGAAACATGCTCGTCGTGATCCAAGTAGCCGTGTGCACGCTGGTGATGGTGGGGGTTGGTCTGTGCCTGCGCAGTTTGCACAATCTGCGAGCAGTGAATCCGGGCTTCACCGCACGGAACATCGCTGCGGTGATGGTGGACATGCAAGAAAGCGGGTACTCCGAGGCTCAAGGCCGGAAATTCTATGAAAACCTTCGCCGCGAAGCAGCGCAACTCTACGGCGTCGAGTCGTTCTGTCTGGCTCCGGCACTGCCGCTCGGCGACAACGATTGGAACGCCGACGAAGTACAATTCACAGGTGCTGTTGGCGAGAATCAACGGCAGGTCAAGATTGCGTACAGTCCCGTGGACGAGAACTATTTTGCAACGTTAGGAATTCCTCTGCTCGCTGGGCGGACCTTTGCATCCTCCGACACGGAAAAAAGCCCGCAGGTAGTCGTCATCAATCACAAGATGGCGGAAACCTATTGGCCCGGCGCCGACCCGCTGGGGAAGCAAATACGCGTTGGGGACAGCCATCAACCAATGACCGTCATCGGCGTAGTCGGCGACGGCAAATACACCGAACTCGACGAGCCCACGCGCCCTTACATGTATTACAACCTTATCCAGCATTACCAAACCGGGATCGCGCTGATCGTCCGAACAAACGGCAACCCGCGCCAGTGGCTCGAGCCGCTCGCGCAAATCGTGCGCAAACTGGGCGCCAAAACCCTGCTGCCGCCCGTAACTCTTGACGAGTGGATGAGACTTACACTCTTCGTGCCGATTCTCACGCTGGAAGTCGTCAGCGGACTTGGCGCGCTCGCGCTGCTGCTGGCGGCAGTAGGCCTCTACGGCACAATTTTCCATTCCGTCAGTGAGCGGAAAAAAGAAATTGGAATTCGCGTGGCGTTGGGTGCGCTGCCTTCGCACCTGCTGCATCTCTTCTTGCGCCAGACCGCCATCATTTCCGGTTTGGGTGTGCTGGTTGGGCTGCTGCTGGGCATCGCAGCCACGATTATTTTCAACGCACAGTTTTATGGCATTCGCCCCGTCGAGCTGCAAGTCCTGATTCCCGTGGCGTTGCTTATGGTCCTGATCTCGATGAGCATCGCATACGCCGCGGCGCGGCCTTGGATCAACGCAAACCCGATGGATGCTGTGCGGCATGCCTGAACGGAGGACTGCAATAGGAATTTCTGGCTGCGCTGGTTTTCGCGCTAGAAAAAGTCGGAGCAGGACCTGCACGACGAGCTGCGTTTCAGTACTGGCTAGCAAATCGCTTGCTGCGCTTTACGGATTGCTTTTGACGTCCACCTTTTCCGCACTGTCCGGCGGCATGCGCAGCGTCACTTCCGTCGTTTTCTTCGGGCGGATCACGATGTGCTTGCTCCAATCTGAAAATTGGCCCCTCGAATACGCCCGTAAATCGTATTGCCCGGCATCATACCGCGCGAATTCGTAATGTCCGCTCGAATCGGTGTGCGTCGCGTGCGGCTTCAGTCCGTCGGAAGTCTGAATCGTCACACTCGCTTCGGCCACCGGCTTGCCGCGCGCATCCAGCACCGTTCCTTGCACCGTTCCCAAGCCACGCGCGAATTGCGCCCGAGCTGTGGCGACGCCAAATGTCAGCGACATCAACAACGCCAGCGACCCGAGCACCGTCAGAACCAGGACACTTCGTTTCATCGTGCACCCCAGGATGTTTCTGACTACAATCTTACGCGGGCCTTCGGCGAGGCATCACGGTCATGCAGCGCGATGTTCTCGATTAGGAACTCCTGTTCGCGCGGACAGGCGAACGCCGCAAATTATTTCGATGACGAAGATTTCGCGGACAATCGCAATACGAGTTCGGTCTGTTTGCCGGTGCTCACTTCCACATTGTGCTTCCACTCGCTCCACGCGCCATCGTGGTATGCGCGCGCGTCGTAGTAGCCGTGCAGCAGTTCCGGAAAGAAAAATCGTCCTTGCTGATTGGTTGTAGTCAGCTGGGGATGGTCGCCACTGGCGTTCTGCGATGTAACCCGCGCGCCTACGACCGGCTTGCCGTTCACGCCGATCACCGTACCCGCCAGCGTTCCCATTCCTCCGTCGTCGTGCGCGGCGGTGGCAAACGCTAGCGTCGCAATGCAGAGCGAAATGAGGAAATAGCGTCTCATGGAGCACTCCTGAATGGCTCTACCTGCGATTTTACGGCTTGCCCATGGACTGCGCGGACACGCGCAGCACAGGTGTAGTCGAAGAGGAACTCCTGTTCGTGGGGACAGGCGAACACGGGGGCAAGCGCGGTTCAATATTTGTAGTGTTTACTCGCGGCCGCGTGCGCAGGCTGCTCCATGCGGCCGCTGTCGGGGCTGACGCCGCGCTCCAGCGCTAGAAAATATGTCAGAAGTTGCAGCGGAATCAGATGCACAAACGCCGCCAGCCATTCCGGTGCTTCCGGAACCACCAAAATCTGCTCCGCGGACAAATCGTGATTCGCCGACGGCACAGCAATTGCCGCGCGCGGCATCTTCAGCTCGCCCGCCGCACGCAAAATCTGCCGCCCGCGCTCATCGGTGGCCCCGGCCGTAAATAATCCGACCAGCGACCCGCGCGCATCGGTCTCCGAAAACGGCCCGTGCAGAATTTCCTCCGTTTCGAATCCCTCTGCCGCGATGTAACACGCCTCCTTAATCTTCAGAGCCGCTTCACTGGCCGTAGCCCATGCTGCGCCTGAACCAAAGATCTCGATCCGCGCCAGCGCCGCCACGCGCTGGGCCAACTCGCGCGCCGCAGGTTCGAGCTGCAGCGCCTGACGCAACAAATCAGGCACGCGCTCCAAAGCCCCAAGCGGGGGCGGCCCCGCGAGCAATTTTTTCCGCTCGACAGCGCGCGCAATCAGCAGCGCCAGCACCGCCAGCGCCGTGGTGTAGCTTTTCGTGTATGCGAACGCCACCTCCTGCTCGCAAGTCTGAATGTGAAAATCAGCGCCGCGCACTGCATCACCACTCAATGGGCCGCTCGTCGGAGCGCTCAACTGGCCAGTGATCACCACCGTCAACGCTCGAGCCGCGCGCGCCCTGCGTAACGCTTCGAGTGACGCCGTAGTTGTGCCGGTATGCGTAATCACAATCACCGCGTCGCCTGTCCCAAACGCGATCGGATGATGCAGCAGTTCAAAAGACTGTTCACAGTGCGCTAGAAAGCGCCCGCCCGTGAATTCCCGCATCCAGCTTTCCGCTACCCGCGCCGCGTGCAACGAAGTTCCAATCCCCACAAAAGTGATGCGCTCTTTCTGCGCCACAGCTTCTGCCGCGCGTTCGATCTCCGCGCGCTGCCCCAGCACCCGCTCGATCAGTTCCGGCTGCGCGTGAATCGCTTCGTAAACGTAATAAGGATGTTCGGTGCGCATCTCAGGCATTTGTTTTTTCTCCGCTCGCGTTATATTGGTTCCGTTCTTTTAGTGGCCGCTCATTTTAGCGGAACAGGAGCCGGAATGCCTCGTTACCTCTCGCAACACACGCTCGCCTGCCTCACGCGCCAGGGGGCCGAAGAACTCGCGCGCCGCGTGCACGCCGCCCAGGAAGTCACCGCGCGCCGCGTGCTCGTCAACATGCAGGAAGGAAAAATGCTCGTGGAATTTGACGCCTCGGACCGCGAACAAATGGAAAAGTGGCTAGCCGCGGAGAGATTTCACTTCGACTGGCTCTTGCGCATCGAATTCGAAACCAGCGACGGCACATTGAAAGCCATCACGTAAAAGGACCCAGACCGCAGGAAGGAAATCGTTCGCAGGCCCAGCGAAATCGAAATCCGATCACTTCGAAAGTTTTTGCATCATGGCCATCGCTTCCACGTCGCCCACGATGCTCTTGCGGCTCAGCACTACGATCAATTCGCGCACAATATCCCGCAGCTCCTGATCAGCAACGGGCGCGTCGGTTGCAATCGGATCCGGTTCCAGGTGTATCCCCCGCTCAGTTCGTTCAGCCACGCCTGCAGCACACGGACCTGATCAGGCTCCGTCGTCGTAAACATCATGCCTATGCCCATCCCATTCAGCGAATACACGACCTTGGTCTTGAATGTGCAGCCCTGCTTCGTGACCGTCAAACCAATCGCGGCGTCCACCGCAAACGGGCTGATCGTGTCCACGTAAGAACCGTGCCGGCTGATATCGGAAAGCCGGCCGGTGATGCGCACGTTCGGCTGAATGTCAAATGCTTCGCCGCCCGTCGAAAACGGGTAACGCGGTGAGCGCCCTTTATCAACAGGCTCGACCACGACCGGCCCATGTCCGGCTTCTAAGCGTGGATCGGTCATCCGGCTTCACTCTGGCGAATGGATTTAAACTTCTCGGCGGCGGACCTATACCTATAAATGACCATCCTGCCCACAGGCTGATCCATCGAACGCGTGGTCGTGCGGCGATCGAGGACCCTACGCGCGCACGCGAGCGTCATCCCGCGACGCAACAGAAATTTCGTCTTCATCTAACACCAGTCTGGGAAGGGGACTCTAATCCGGACACGACACGGAGGGTCAAAAGGGGGCAGCCTGCAGCGAAGCGCCGGTTTTCGGAAGGAATTCAACTGTATCTCAACCTGCCGCAACGTCAAGCTGGCCCAGCAGCAAGGTGTCTAATTGACACTATCGCGAACCTCGCGCACTGCAGTCGGGTTAGCAAAAACTTACCCTATCGTCCTCGACCAGAAATAATTGCCATCCCCACTGTTCAGGTGTAACCTCAACTCATGCAAATCTGTTGCCACTGCTGCGCATCCTGTTGTTGTATGTGTTGCGCAGAGGTGTCTTCTGGCGCAGGGAGGCTAGGCAGCTAAGAACCGCAATCTAGCCCAGAAATTCCCCACCCACCGCCGAGAGCACCCCGGGCAGGTGGGTTTTTTATTTTATGCCCGAAATTTTGCAACGGTTCCGGCAGCAAGCGTCTGATTTCGAAGAATCACTAACAACGAGGAGACAGCCAATGACTGACTACAAGCACCCTGAAGTTCTGGTGACCACTCAGTGGGCCGCCGATCATTTGAACGATCCGAAAGTCCGCCTGGTCGAAGTGGACGTGGACACCAGCGCCTACGACCAGGGCCACATTCTCGGCGCAGTAGGCTGGAACTGGCAATCGCAGCTGCAGGACAACATCCGCCGCGACCTGATTGACAAGTCCGCGCTGGAAAAACTGCTCGGCGCTTCCGGAATTTCCAACGACACCACCATCCTGCTCTATGGAGACAACAACAACTGGTTCGCCGCCTACGCTTTCTGGCAGGTGAAGTACTACGGCCACAAGGATGTGCGCCTCATCAACGGCGGCCGCAAGAAGTGGGTGGAAGAAAAGCGCCCGCTGACCACCGACGCGCCGAAAATCACCGCCACCGCCTACCACGCCACCGGCCCCGATGAATCCATTCGCGCCCGCAAGGAAGACATTTACGCCTTCCTCGAAAAAAAGAAGGCTGCGCAGCTGGTGGACGTCCGTTCTCCGGACGAATTTACCGGCAAGATCCTGGCACCTCCGGGACTTTCCGAAACCGCGCAGCGCGCCGGCCACATTCCGGGCGCGGCCAGTATTCCCTGGGCGCAGGCCGCCAATGAAGACGGCACTTTCAAGTCCGCGGACGCACTGAAGGAGCTATACGGCAAGAAGGGAATTAACGGCGCGGAAGAAGTGATCGCCTACTGCCGCATCGGCGAACGCAGCTCGCACACTTGGTTCGTGCTGAAGTATTTGCTGGGCTTTGGCAACGTGAAGAATTACGACGGTTCCTGGACCGAATGGGGCAATCTGGTTGGCGCCCCTATCGAAAAAGAAGTCGCCGTCGCCGCGCACTAGAGCACGCAGTTTGCAAGGGCGGGTCCCCGTCGCGAGATCGGGACTCGCCTTTGCTTTTGTGTCCTTCGATGCTTACTCCGGAATTTGATTCGCCGGCACGCCATTGCGCCGCGCTTCGTCCTGCAGCGCACTGATCTTCGCCACAATGTCCTCGCGCTGCTTTTGCGCGCGGACCAACTCATCGTGCCAGTCATCAATCTTCGCGCCGCCGACGTGGCGCGTGGAATTCACCGTGTCGCCATTCAGCGCTGCCTGCAGTTGCGCGATCTGTTCGTCCAGCGGCGGCAGCTTCTCCTGCAACCGAGTGATCTTGGTCCTGATAGTTCTTGGCGTCCTTGTTGCCCTTGACAGTTGCGGCAGGCTTGCCGTTTGCCGGCTTGTTGCTTGTATTCGAAAAAGTCGAAATCGCGTCGTTCCGATGGACGTCCCTCATGTCTTCATTCGTCCACACTTTTTTCGCGGGCGCTGTTGAGGTAGTCGCCGAACTTGTGCCGTTCGCCTTGGCTGTGGCGGATGGGTTGGCCTGAGCCGGAACCGCTGCTGGCGTAGTTGCGTCTCGCGCCGGAGCCGTTGGGCCGGCAGCATTACCTTGTGCGCGCGCCACTCCCGGCACGGCAACAACCGCCGCAATAGCCAGGGCCCCGACAGACAGCAGTGTTCGCCTATTCATAGCGCCTCCTCGAGTTATCTGCAAGTGACCAGCAAGCTCCGAGCAGCAAAGTCCTCAGACGCCGACGATCAAACGGACGGAAGGGTACAGAGCCGCACTAAGGCTATTGTGCGCCCGTTGCTATGTAGTTGAACCCGGGTTGGACCGATAAGTTACGGGTCGCCGTACGGCGCTTTACCGCTGGCCAGCTCGTTCTGCACGATCGCCAGCGCCTGTTTGGGCGGCCCCAAGCGGCGATACTGGCTCGCTTCGACATATTGGTGCTGCTCGTACGTAAAGAGGAATTTGCGCGCTGTGAAATCGTATTGATAGCGCGTGGGCAGCCAGATTCTCGGAGCGACTTCCTGTTGCTGCATAAAAAACACTCCGCCGCGATAAAGTTTCCCCAGAATCCCGCCGCCAAACGAAATGTCGCGCATCACGTGCGCTTCGCCGTGTACCAACTGATTGGCGTCGCGGTCCACCCAGATCTTCGCTGTCACGCGCGTCAGCACATCTTGCACCAGCGTGCGCGGATGAAAATTTGGATTCGGCTGGAGCTCGTAGACATCGCACAAGCCCCCGTTGCAGGTCTCCTGCCCGTCCCATGTAGTCAGGAAGGCCTCGTGCGTGGCATCCAGCAGTTCCTTGCGGTCATCCTTCCGCTTCTGCCATTTTGCATACGCTGCTTTGGTTCTGGAATCTTCTGCTTTCAGCATCAGCTCCAGCAACTCTTCCCACGCCACCATCTGCTTGCGATATTCCGCCGGATCCACAGGCCGGTCACCATCCTTCAGCAGCAGTTTCATCGTGCCGCTTCCGGTGGGCACTACGCGATAAGTTTTGTCGTCGAGCACTCGCGGCGTCGCGCCTCCCGTGCGATCCACGTGATGCTCTACTCGCTCGTATTGTTCCAGCGCTTCGTCGTTGGCGTGCTGGTGCTCCAGCAGCACTTTCGCGCGAGCCGCGATTTCCGAATCCGTAGGAGTCCGCGCCGTCCCGGATTGGCTGCCCGTCTGTTTGCCGGCGAGCGCTCGACGTGATGAGGTCGAATCCCCGGCAGGCCGCGTAACCGAACGGCTCGACGCCCCCGCGAGGCTCGCCAGCGCCAGCGCCGCGGCCAGACTCGATGCCGTAAGTCCTTTTGCCATATTGGAAGTGCCCGTGAGTGGGATGCGCGGCGCCATAGAATGGTCTGCAGTTTCAATTCTACCCGAATCCTCTGCCGAAACCTCGGGCCGCAAGCGCGCTCCTCGCTCCCTCCTCTGCACGCTGAGCGGCAAAAAATTATCCGTAACCTGAAGTTTTTCCCGGCCCATATCCGTCTAATATAGTGGCAGCGATGAAATCCTCCCATACCCTATCCGAAGCCCGGCAAACGCTCGCCGCTCTGCGCGAAACCGTCTGGATTGCCCTCGATACGCTGCGCGCACACAAACTGCGCACTTTCTTAACCCTGCTGGGCGTGATTCTGGCCGTCACCACGCTCGTCGCCGTCATTTCCGTTCTCAACGGCCTCAACGTTTACGTCGCCGATAAAGTTGCCAACCTGGGCGCCAACGCCTTCGTGATAGACCGCATCGGCATCGTCACCAACCAGCAGGAGTGGTTCAAAGCTCGCAAACGCCCCACACTCGGCATGGACGATCTGGAAGCCTTGCGCAATGGCATGAAACTCGCCGATACCATCGCCGGTCAAATGCGGACATTTGCCGACGTGCGCCACGGCAACGATCTCAGCGAAGACGTAATGATCATAGGCGCTACTCCCAGTTTCGCCTCCATCCGCGACATCGACGTTTCCAACGGCCGTCTGCTCACCGACATTGACGAAGATCATCGCGCCGGCGTTTGCGTCATCGGCGCAGACGTCGCCAATAAGTTATTTCCAGGCACGGATCCGGTGGGCAAGGAAGTTCGCGCGGGCCAAGGCCAGTACGCGATCGTCGGCGTTGCCACGCCCAAAGGCAACGTCCTCGGCCAGCCGCAGGATAATTTCGTGATGGTTCCGCTGGGCACTTATCGCAAGGAATGGCTCACGGCACAGGATTCTGTTACGTTTTTCGTCCAGGCGCGCGGCCCGGAATTTATGGATGCCGCGGAGGACGAAGCCCGCATGATTCTGCGTTCGCGCCACCACCTGGCGTATCAGACCGAAGATAATTTCGCCATCATCGCCCCCACCTCGATCATGGGATTGTGGAATCGCATCACCGGCAATGCTTTTGGCATCGCCATCTGGATTACTTCCGTATTTCTGGTCGTGGGCGGCGTGGTGATCATGAACATCATGCTCGCCAGCGTCACCGAGCGCACCCGCGAAATCGGGCTGCGCAAATCGCTCGGTGCGCGCCGCCGTCACATCATTCTGCAATTTCTAGTGGAATCGTCGGTCCTGGCGGGACTCGGCGGATTTCTCGGCGTAGTCGCCGCCGTGGCCATCAGTCAGCTCGTGCGCGTGCTTTCACCGATCCCGATCTCCACGCCATTTTTTTCCATCCTGGTCGCGCTGGTTCTTTCCACCGCTGTGGGCTTGTTTTTCGGCATTTACCCGGCGATGCGCGCCGCCAGGCTTGACCCGATTGAAGCGCTGCGAGCGGAGACCTAGGACCAGCCGATGCAAAGTGACTTCCGCGAAAATCTCCACCTGGCGCTGGACACGGTCCGGGAGCACAAGCTCCGCAGTTTCCTCGCCATCCTCGGCGTGATGATCGGCGTCGCGCTGATTATCCTCGTCGTCGGCTTGGTACAAGGTTTTCGCCAAACCATTCAGGACGAAATCGTTTCCGAGGGAATCGACACCGCTTTCGTTTCGCGCTTCGATCAAGGCCCGCAAAACGGCCGCCGTCCCAAGGACGAGAAGCTGCGCAAACCGCTCACTCTGGAAGACGCCATGGCCGTCCGCCAGCTTTGCCCCGCAATAAAAGAGATCGCCGTGTCCGCGTTTCAGTGGCAACTATCCCACACCGCGCGCTATCAAGGCGTCACAATCGAGGGCACCGATTTTCGCGGCACTTTCCCCGCTTATCTCGCCGTCTATTCCAACGCCACCATGAAAGCCGGACGCTTCTTCACCGAAGCCGAAAACGAGCATCGCGAAAATGTAATCGTCATCGGTGAAAATGTCGCCACCACTTTCTTTCCCACGATTGAAGATGCCATGGGCAAGGAAATTCTGGTGGATGGCTCGACCTATCTCGTCGTGGGAGTATTTGAAAAACCGCCGAACGGTTTCGGCACCGACGATGAAGATCGCCGCACTGTCATCCCCTACTACACTTTTATGAAGCTGTATCCCAGCAGCTACGAGCTCGGCTACCGCTTCCTGGCATATTCCGGCAAGCTCGATGCCGCCGTGGATCAGATCCGCGAAGTTCTACGCCGCCGCCGCGAAGTTCCCTATGACAAGCCGGACAATTTCTCGATTCAAACCCAGGTGGAAGTCGTGCAGAAATTCAACGACATCATCGGCGGCGTCGTTCTCGTCGTTATCGTGCTCAGTTCCATCGGTCTGCTCATCGGCGGCATGGGCGTGATGAATATCATGCTGGTGTCCGTCACCGAGCGCACTCGCGAAATCGGCGTGCGCAAAGCCATCGGCGCGCGCAGCCGCGACATTACCTGGCAATTCCTCTTCGAAGCCATGACCCTCACCGGAACCGGCGGCATCATCGGCATTATCGTTGGCAGCACCATCGTGTTTCTGATTCCCTTGGTCAGCCCGCTCAAAGCCGTCGTGCCCGCCTGGGCGATAATCGTCGGCTTCACGGTCTCGGTAAGCATCGGCCTGGTATTCGGCGTCTGGCCCGCAACCAAAGCCTCGCGCCTCAATCCCGTCGAAGCCCTGCGCTACGAATAGAAATCGTTTCGCAAGTAACTTACCGGAAGGGCGGGGCTTCAGCCCCCGCCGTAAACGACGAACAACATTGGGGGCTTTAGCCCCTGAAGCCACGTTAACGAAGTTTTTCCGCACCCTGATCGGAGTCCAGCACAATCGTACTTTTCGGATTGAGCTGTGGCACTCCGTTCGGACCCATCACATAAGGAAACCCCTCCGGGTCCTGCAGAGCGCCGCCCACGAATCCTGCGTCGCGAAGTTCTTGCATCGAGGTAGGGAAGCGGCCGAATTTTCTCCAGTAATCTTCGGAGCTTTCATTCAATTTCTTCAGCCCCAGCGCCGCGTCCAGCGCATGTATATGCTGCGTCGCTCTGCGCCGGACCAGCTCGTCTTTGGTGTTCGAGTACACTTCGATCCAGATCAGCTTGGAAGTCTCCAGCGCATTGCCCGCTTCCGCCACGCGCGCGGCCATCACCTTCATCCATATCTGAGAGTGCGGATTCTTGCTGCCTTCCAAATATGCGTCGGCCGCCTTTTGGTAATCCTTCAAATGGATCGAATAGAGAAATCCCAGATCCTGATACAGTCGCCATTCATCCGGATTTTCCGCGATACCGCGCTTTACCAGGTCCACTGCTTGGTCCGTGCGTCCGGGCCCTACGGGCGGCTCCTCGGAAAGAAAAACCGCTCCGAACCGGTAAGCGATCATCAACTTCGGGTCCAGTGTCGTCGTGATGTCCAGCAACGGCCACAGTGATTCGTAAGTCGCGCCAACTTTGCGCGCCCTTCTGCCGTAATACTGCACCACGCGCGTCCAATAGATGTCCGCCAGCAGCGGGTCGTATCCCAAGCTCAGGTTCTTCAGCAGCCAGCCCGAACGCAGCAGCAATTCATCTTTGTCCTGATTCATCAAGCGCGTATCCGAGTCGATCCGCACCTGCAGTGCTGCGCACAGCACGAACAGCACCGGCACCGCGACGAGCGCCAGCAGCATCGCTCGCGTGTGGCTTTTGTTGTGGCTGCGCCTGCTCATTTCAGATTGCGCCCGGAGAATACCGCCGATGCCGCCACCAGAATCAGCGCCACATACATCGCTGCGTAAAGCGTGTTGTGCCAGATCAACGCCATGGGCACGTTTTCGCCGTGCGCCGCCGCGGCGATCACTCCGAAATTATGAAAATTCGGCAGCACGTAATACACGAAACGCGCAATGGCCGCCACCGCCCAGTTCTGTGTGAACTGACTGAGTCCCAATATTCCTGGCGCGAAAACTCCCGCCACATAAATTCCCAACGTGTACAGAGTCGAAAGCATAGGGCTGGTGAAACAGGAAAAGAACAACGCCAGCGCCGTCACCAGCGCCAGCTCGAGCAAAATAAAATAAACCGCCACCAGAATCGTCGCGTCCGTCCGCTCGAATTTCCCGCTCACGCAGTACAACGCCAACCCGAGCCCCAGCGTCATCAACGAAGTGTTCACCACCAGCGTCAGCAGCAGGCCGCCAAATTTCCCCACCAGGAATTCCCAGCGCCGGATCGGCTTCGATAGCAGGCTGTACAGCGTGCGCTTTTCCATTTCCTTGTACACCAGCCCCACGCCGATGAAAATCGCCATGATGATTCCAAAAACTGAAATCGCTGAAAGCCCCAGGTTGATGATTACCATCCGCTCGATCCCGATCGAAATCTGCCCCACCAGGATCGCGGCGCCGATCATCATCAGCGCGAAAAATATCAGGTTGTACAGCACACGGTCGCGCACCGCTTCGCGAAACGTGTTGATCGCCACCACTCCCGGTAACGCGCTCATCGCACACCAACTTCCGTCGGGGGCACCGCCGTTTTTTGCCGCCCCACCAGATTGAAAAAATAATCTTCCAGCGACGGCCGCAACGGCGCCACCGAAAGAATGCGCCCCTCGCACCCGCGCAATTGGTCCAGCACCGCGTACAGTTCCTCTTCCGCCACTTCAATCCGATAGCGGTTGCCGATATTTTTCGCGCGCGCCGCGATGTTCGCCGGCAGCGTCTGTTCCTTGCCCACTTCGAACAGAATTTCCATGCCTTGCACTTCCATGGACACAATTTCCCCCGGCGAGCCAATCCCTCGCAATTTGCCTTCGACCAGCACCGCCACCCGGTCGCACAACATTTCCGCGTCGGAAAGAATGTGCGTGGAAAAGAAAATCGTGCGCCCCTGCCGCTTGAGATCCAGAATGATGTCGCGCACTTCGCGCCGCCCCACCGGGTCCAGCCCAGACATCGGTTCATCCAGAAACACCACCTGCGGATCGTGCAGAATCGCCTGCGCAATTCCCACGCGCTGCAGCATACCTTTCGAAAATTTCCGCAGTTGCACGTCCGCGGCCGTCGCCAGGCCCACCAGAGCCAAAAATCGCATCACACGCTCGCTGCGCTCCGCCGCACCGTAGCCGAAAAAGCGCGCGAAATAATCCAGCAACTCCCGCGCCGTCAGGTAATCGTAAAAATAGGGCTGCTCCGGCATGTACCCGATCTCGCGATGCATGCGCACGTCGTTGATCGAATGCCCGCGTACCCGCGCCGTCCCCGACGTCGGGAAAATCAGCCCCATCATCAGTTTCATCGTCGTGGTCTTGCCCGCGCCGTTCGGTCCCAGAAACCCGAACGATTCCCCCTCCTCTACCTGCAGCGTCAAATGGTCCAGGGACCGGCGCATTTTTTTCCGCCAGAACCCTACCGGGTAGTCCTTCGTCAGTCGCTCGATTTCAATTGCTGGATTCGCCATGGCTCCTCATTATGAATTTTTCCAGCGCCGAACGGTTCATGTCAATTCCCTGGTGTTGCCTTCCTCTACACATCCCCGCCCCAAGCCCCGGAGCGATTTCCGCAGCGCCATTTCGATTTAGCGAGCCAACTCTGAAATCGCGCTCGTCATTCCGCAGCCGTGCGACGGACTTTGCGAATGAGTGCCGATGCGCAGGACGCGTCGGGAAAAACCTGTTCAGCAAACGGCTATTTGATGCGATCACACTGGCCCAACACGCTAATTTTTTGCTGTAGTCGTGCTCTGTGCCGCGCCGCCACGCCAAAATCGCCGCGCCCGCTGCGTCTCCGGAAATTTTCGCGCTCCAATTTTCATTCGCGTGCCAACGCACGTTTCCCGCATCCACTGCAGGATGCGGCCCTTAGCATACCCACCACAATAGGTAGACGTTTTCGACACCTTGAGCCTAAGATTTTGTGCTTTGTTTATGAATTTTTCTTGACAAGTTTTCCACAACCCCCGATACTGCGCTTCCAAGCTCGGGGGAGAATTAGTTGGCTGCAGCTCTTTCGCTGCGCCCAACCAGTCGTAGAGCCGGACCGAGTTAACCGAAAATCTAGAGGGGCTTTACCCCACTTAACGCCGCGCCTCGGTTTTCTTGCGCGGCTTAGCTGGGCTTTTGTCTCTTTTTTTTCGGCGCGAACGGCAGTGCTTGCCGCTCCAAGGTCCAGCTGCTCCCCAACTGTCAATAATTGCGTGTACCGCTACGGTGCACATCACATCACCCACGGGGCGTCACTTAGGGGTAGAATAAAAGTTCTGCTCCCGCACGGCTCCCCGGCTCACATGTACACGGCACCACTGCCTGCGCGGAGGCAAAATGGCTGAAACAAGGACGGTATGGAACAGTATGGTCGAAACGAATCAAATTGCGCGGCGCACCACCGGGCTGGAATTCCAGCGGCGGTTCACCGACGGAAAAGTTTCACCTTTCGACAAAGTTGAGTGGGAACGTCGCACAGCTCTGATCGGCAATGATAAAGGGCAGGTAATCTTCCGCCAGGAAAACGTGGAAGTCCCCAAGTCCTGGTCCATGACGGCCACCAACATCGTGGCTTCCAAGTACTTCCACGGCAAGCCCAACACCCCCGAGCGCGAAACCTCGGTGCGCCAGTTGATCGGCCGTGTGGTGGACACCATCGTCCGCTGGGGCGATGAGGGCGGCTACTTCGCCAGCCCCGAATCCAAGAATATTTTCCGCGACGAACTCACCCATCTGCTCGTCGAGCAAAAAGTCGCCTTTAACTCCCCCGTCTGGTTCAACGTCGGCGTTCAAGCCAAGCCGCAATGCTCCGCCTGCTTCATCAATTCCGTCCAGGACAACATGGACTCCATCATGAACCTGGCCAAGACCGAAGGCATGCTCTTCAAGTGGGGCTCGGGCACCGGGACGAACTTCTCCACGCTGCGCGGCAGCAGGGAATCGCTTTCCGGCGGCGGCATCGCCTCCGGCCCGGTCAGCTTCATGAAGGGCTTCGACGCCTTCGCCGGCGTCATCAAGAGCGGCGGCAAGACGCGCCGTGCCGCCAAAATGGTCATCCTCAACGTCGAGCACCCGGACATCATGGAGTTCATCCAGTCCAAGACCAAGGAAGAGCGCAAAGCCCACGTGCTGATCGAGCAGGGTTACGATCCCGCGATTGACGGCGAAGCTTACACCTCCGTCTTCTTCCAGAACGCCAATCACTCCGTTCGTGTCACCGACGATTTCATGAGGGCAGTAGAAGAAGACCGCGACTGGTGGACCCGCAACGTCAACGACGGCAAGCCTTGCGAACAATTCCGCGCGCGCGACCTGCTGCGTGAAATGGCGGACTCTGCCTGGCGCTGCGGCGATCCCGGCATGCAGTACGACACTACCGTAAACCGCTGGCACACCTGCAAGGCCACCGACCGTATCTACGCGTCCAATCCGTGCTCGGAATACATGTTCCTGGACGACACGGCTTGCAACCTGGCGTCGCTCAACCTGATGAAGTATCTCGGCCCGAACGGGCAATTTGACTCCGAATCGTTCAGCCACTCCGTGGACGTCACCATCACCGCGCAGGAAATTCTGGTGGACAATGCCAGCTATCCCACGGAAAAAATCGCGCGTAATTCGCACGACTACCGTCCGCTCGGCATCGGCTACGCCAATCTGGGCGCGCTGCTCATGTCTCTCGCGCTTCCTTATGACTCCGACGGCGGCCGTGACTTCTGCGGCGCGATCACCGCGCTGATGACCGGCGAATCCTACGCACAATCCGCGCGTATTGCCGAACGCATGGGTCCCTTCGGCGGCTACCCGCGCAATCGTGAAGCCATGATTGACGTCATCCGCATGCACCGCGATGCGTTGCGTCCCATCAAGGAAGAGCACGTGCAACCTTCACTCCTGCGCGCCGCACGCAAAGCCTGGGACGACGCTCTCGAGCTTGGCGAAAAGTTCGGCTACAAGAATTCCCAGGTTTCCGTGCTCGCTCCTACCGGCACCATCGGCTTCATGATGGATTGCGATACCACCGGCATCGAACCCGATCTCGCGCTGGTGAAGCAGAAGCGGCTGGTCGGCGGCGGCGTGATCAAGATCGTCAACAACACCGTGCCGCAAGCCCTGATGAATCTCGGCTATCCCACGGAACAAGTGGCCCAAATCGTGGACTACATTGACGCCAACGCGAAAATCGAAGGCGCGCCCGGCCTGAAGGACGAGCATCTCGCCGTTTTCGATTGCTCGCTCTCTCCCATGGGCGGCGGACGTTCCATCGCCTGGCGCGGTCACCTGCGCATGATGGCGGCGGCCCAACCCTTTCTTTCTGGCGCCATCAGCAAGACCATCAACATGCCGGAAGAATCCACCGTCGAAGACATCATGCAGGCCTACACCGAATCCTGGAAGTACGGCCTGAAAGCCGTGGCCATCTACCGCGACAATTCCAAACGTTCGCAGCCACTTTCCGCCGCTAGCAAAAAAGAAGACGAGAAGCCAGTCGCTGCAGCCGCCGCGCCGGTTGCGGAAGTTGCCGCCGCTCCCGTCGCATCCGCGCCTCAGCAGGAAGAGCTTTTCGCGCGTGGCGCAAGCCGCCGCAAGCTTCCCAACGAGCGCAGTTCCATCACCCACAAATTTTCCATCGGCGGTCACGAAGGCTACCTCACCGTGGGCAAGTATGAAGACGGCGCCCCCGGCGAAATCTTCATCAAGATGGCCAAGGAAGGCTCCACACTTTCCGGCATCATGGACGCCTTCGCTCTGTCCGTCTCTATCGCGCTGCAGTACGGCGTGCCGCTCCGCGCGCTGGTGGACAAATTCGTCAACTCGCGCTTCGAGCCTTCGGGCTACACCGGCAATCCCAATATCCGCTACGCAAAATCCGTGGTGGATTACATCGGACGCTGGCTAGGCGCGAAATTCATCTCGCCCGATTACCTGGATATAGACGCCACCGCCGAATCCGAAGCTCCAGTCAGCACGGCTGCGGCGATGGCACACGCGGTCGCTCCACCAACCGCCACAAAGCATACCGATCCGGAAGCTTCCACGCGCCAGCGCGCCACGATAGACGACGCCCCGTCCTGCTCTGAATGCGGCATGCTAATGACCCCCAACGGCAGCTGCTACAAATGCTCCAACTGCGGCGGCACCTCAGGCTGCAGCTAAACTCCGGAGCCAAGCATTCGATTTTTCGGGAAGGTAAACAGAACGAAAACAATCAAGAAGGTTTTGTAGGAGCGGGTCCGGCAGGCGCGGGACCCGCTTTTTTTTTCGTGCCGCGGCCTCATCGCCTAGCGCGATTTAATCTCTCAGGGGCGCTGCTTGCTGCGCCCCAGCTTGCCAGGAGCTCAGCCCCGCGAACGCTTGTATCGGCCGGTCGCGACTCGCCAAAACTCATGCTTCCGGCATAGCTGCCGACTTCCGTAACGACCGCACCGCCGCATATCCAATCAGCATTACCGCAACGAGCAGCACCAGCCACAGAAAAATGTCATGTATCTCAGTCCAAGGCCGCGGATCCACCCAATCCGCATTCATTTCCTCCGGCCCGAGCTGTCCCGTCACCGCTGCTGCCATCTGCGCGGCATTCACGCGCCGGCCCAAATCATAGTGCGCGCCCTCCGCTCGCTCCTGTCCATAGATCAGCCGATAGCTCCGCCCGGGCTGCTGCTCGAACGCGATGCGCTGCGGCGTGATGTACACCTTCGGCGCTGCGACATCCAGAGGCGCGTCGTTCCCATTCACAATTTCCACGCGCAGATAACGCGATCGCCCCCAACGGGTGGAAACCATCACCGCCAGCTGTTCCTGCTGCGCCTCACCCCACTGGTAACGATAAATTTCCGCGCGCTGGAGAGGATTCCAATCCTTGCCATCGCCGCTCGACGAAATGTTCACCGAACGAATGAATTCCGGCGGCGCGTTGACGTCGAATCGCACCTCCGTCACCAGCGGCACAGCCGCGCCCAGGTCGGCGCTCCACACGCTGCGACCCGCAGGCTGCTTACCTTCCGTGATCATGCCGATCTCCAAGGGGACGAGTTCGGCCGGCTCCGTCGTCTGGTGCAATATTTCCGCACCACTCACCAGAAACCTGTTCTCTCCATCCAAAATTCGCAGGCGCAGATACTGCGCGTTATTTTCGGAGTAGTGCACCAGCTGCGTGCCTTCGTGCGCATTCTTGCGGAATCGGAAAATCGGCGCGCGCTCCTGCACCATCCTCCACACATGCCCGTCGTCGCTCGCCTCCACCTGCACCCATTCAATGAAGTCCGTCGCGCCCGTCTCGATTCGCACTTCGTTGTGAAATGGCGCGTGCGCTCCCGCATCCAGCACCAATTGTGTAAACGCTCCCGCGCTAAAACTGTTTTCGCGCAAAGTCGTGGACAACGCAGAGGATTTCGAACTTCCGAGGCGCTGGAAAATCACGTAGGGAACTTCCGTTCCTTGGTCGTCAATCATCCGCAGATCGGCCAGCCCAATATCGGTATGTGTGTACAAATCAGGAGGCGCTACCACGCCTGCAAGCTGCTCCACACCCGCTGGCGCCAACTCAATCGCGCGCGAATAGTGCCAATGCTCCCACGCGGCAGGCAGCGGCGTATCCGCCAACGCCGCAAAAGCTGCCGGCAGCGCCGCGCAAATCACTCCAATTGTGCCAACCACGAAGACGCCGCGCCGCATTCGCGAAGCCAAACGCAACCGCGCGCTCACGCTTTCCTCTCGTCCTTCCGCCCCAGCAATTGCCGCTGGTAGTAGAACGAAATCAGCATCAACGCCAGCCCCAGCAGCAAAAACGAAACGATCCGGTAAAATCTCTCCAGGAACGAAAGGTCGAAAAGAAAAACCTTCACGATCACCACGCCCAGCAGCACCAGCGCCTGCCAGCGAATCGTCTGCGACTTCTTCCACAATCCCGCGCCCAGTAGTCCCAGCGCCCACACCAGCCACAACATCGAAAGCGCCAGCTCCTGTGCGTGCCCGCGATCAATTCCCAGCGAATGCATGCGCCCAAACAGGTCCCAAACTTCCAGTGACGCCGCCGCAATCGCCAAAATATTTGCCGCAATCGCGGTAATCACAAACGCCATGCTTTCCTGCCCGCTCAGCTCTTCATCGCTGGTCGCCGCGAAATAGCAGCTCAGCGCCATGCAAGCTACGCAAATCGCAAACGTCGCAAACCGCGCATTCAGCAAAAATGTATCAGCCGGAATTGGAATCAGTGCCAATCGCCCAGCCACAATCGCAAACAGCGCCAAGCCGGCCCAGCGCAGCGTCGCGAACCGCACGCGCAGCCCGCTCCAGATCAGCACCGCGCCCTGCACCGCCCACGCAAACGTGATCCATCTCCCATCCAACCGAATCGGAATCGCCAGCGTCACAAATGTCAACGCCAGCCCCGCGTACAAAATCCGCGCCACCCTCGTTTCCGTGCCGCGTTTTTCCGGCAACATCCTCTCCGCCGCCAGATGCGCCGCGGCCATTGCCAGCACCGCCACCGTCAATGCCCAGCGATTCTCCGGCCACAGCATCTCGCGCAACGCCGCCAGATAAGCCAGCGAATTCAGCAGCACGATTCCGGCTTCGAGTCCCGAAAGCTCGCCATCGCGCCAGCTGCGCACCAACGGCAATGCCGCAAACAGCGCAAAAAACACCGTCGCGAATAGAACGGTCGTCGCCAGCTCATCCGCCCGGTAAAAATCGCTGTACCAGCCCCAGAAATAAACCAGCGTCGCCACAAATTGCGTCGGCGGCAGCGATTTCCAATCGCGCACCCACGCAATCGCCAGCACTCCCGCGCCCAGAATGGTCAAATACGTGAACAGTGCCACTTCGTGATTCTCGCCCGTGCTCACCAGTATCGGTGTAATCAACCCGCCCACCAGCGCCAGGAACGCGATCCGCTCGGAGTTGCGGCCCGCCGCCACCACCAGCGTCAACGCCGTCACCGCGATCATCGACATGAACGCAATGTCCTGCGAAAAAATGTGGTAGTAATGCCAGCCCGCCCACAACGACAAATACAGCACCGCCGCACCCAGTCCCGCGATCCCCTCCGAAAAATATTTGTACCCGCGCGCCAGCAGGTGCTGGCTCCACGGATACAAGACGGCGCCCGCAAGCAATCCAATCCCTACCCGCCCGCGCGGCCCCACCCAATTATTGTCAAACGCGTATTTCAAGAAGAACGTCACAGCAAACAGCAGCGCCAGAATTCCCACATAATTCAGCCACCGCCCAGCCACCATCGCCTCGAAGTTCCCCTCGTCAGGGTGACCCGCAGCCCTGTCGCGCCGAGTCGGCGAGGAAAATGCCGGCGCGTGCTCAGGAACCGGCGCAGAGGTATGCGCAGGAGGGAAAGGCGGTGCAGGTGGTGGAAGTGGTGCTGATACTACCGATGGCCGCGTCGACTGCGAAGCTAAAGGTACGGACGGAGGAGGTGCAGCTGGAATAGGTGGATGCGCAACAGCCGCAGGAGCGGTATCGGTACCTTCCCGGTGCGGAATCCCAGCCGCCGGAGCAGGCAGTGCCGCCAACCCCTTCTCGATCTGCGCCAACCGCTGCTCCAGCGCATAAATCCGCCGGATCAATTGCGCCGCTTCCGCCTCCACACCGCGCTTCACGGCCCCCACGCGCAGGTATGCGACGATCGCCAGCACAGGTACACCAATCACGAAAAGGGCGGCGAGTAGAAAAAATAGCGTGGCAGCTGGTGCCATATTTGAGAGGATGCGCGAAATCTGAGGGCATTACATCATAGGTAAAAAGCAGGGGCAATGCACGTGCCGGAAACCAGCGTCCAACCTGCCAACACAAAAAAATAGGGGGCCCCGTCGGGCCCCCTTTATGCTCTACCCCTAGTTCCGGTTCCAGCGCGGCGAAACCGGCCCACCCCGGGATAAGAGACAGCCGCGCTACAGATTGCACGCCGGATGCCAGCCTGCTGTCTATTCCCGGAGAGGCACTCCGCACTGTGCCCACAGGGTTTAGCTACCGCAGCGCGGAAGTGACCTATGGTATTGCAGTATGAACATCCACTTTCTGAAATCGCGTCGCCATTTTTCTACGTTCTTTGGAAGAAAATCGAACCTAACCCTGAGTGCGCCGCCTGAAACGCTTCCACACGAACCACCCCGGTATCAGAAAAATAGCCAGCCAGAACAAAAGCGACGGCCCCAGGGCAAACAGGAAAACCAGCAGCGCAACCGCTCCCGCTTCGAGATTACTGAAGCCCTCCACCGCCGCGTTGCGGATCTTTGTGCCAGTCGAAATCGTCCCCGACCCCAAAACCTGCCGATACTCTTCGTTTAGGTTCACCTGAACGGTAGAATAATTCACCCGGTGCACCAGCAGTGCGCTCTGCCCCTGCATGCTCTCGATCTCTCCCCGCACGCGCGCCAGCTCGCGTTCGGCCTCCAGCACGTCCTGGAGCTTCCCCGTGCGCGTCCCCAGCAGCTCGATCAACCGCTGTTCGGTGGCCTGGGCGCTCTTCAGCCTCGCTTGCAGGTCCACGTAATGGTCGCTGACTTCCTGGTTCTCGCGATTCTCCTCTTCCACGTGCCCCAGCTTGCGCACATCGGCCAGAAATCCGTCGAGCTGCTTCGTCGGAATCCGCAGCGAGGCCGTGAGTTCCCGCGCATTGCCCGTCTGCGCCTTGGCGTCCAGCTTTTCCAGGTACCCGCCACGCGCCGCAGCCAGTTTTTCGATCGCCACACTGGCCGCGTCGTAGTTCGTCGCCAAAATAGTCAGCGAAGCCATCTGCACGATCATCGGCCCAACATTTTCCGGCGCCTTTAATTCATCGCCAGTCGGAGGAGATGCCGGCGCAGGAACCAGCGTATCCGTTCCCTCGGTTTCAGTTGAAGTTTGATAGACGTCGGGGCCAGGTCGCGGCGCGGCAGGCTCGATTTTGCGAAGCGCATACTTGTCGGCGGCATTGGACCGCTCTCTTATCGCCTGCAGGTCGGCCACCGTGTGCCCTTGACGCGCCATTGGGATACCGATAACCAGCATCGCCACTACAATCACAGCGCCCGCAATCGCCCACGTGCGCGGATTGAAAGCGAATCTCTGCCACTTCCAGCCGTTGCGAGCCTCTGCATCATTTGCACCAGACGCATTCGCAGGCTTGACCGAATCCAGCGCAGCAAGCATCGCTTCGCTCATCGCCACCGAACGATTTTCCACCTCAAAACTCAGCATCCGCTCCGAAAGCGCGCGAAATCCCTGCGCAACTTCCTTGCACTCGCTGCAACTCACCAAATGCGCCGCCAGCGCCGCGGCTCGCCGCGCCTCCAGCTCACCGTCGAGATAAGCCATCACCTCTTCGGCATCAAACGCGTGTTGTGCATTTCGTTCCATAAAGTTCCTCGGCCTCCATTCTTCACTTCACCGGCAGCAATTGATTTTTCAGCGCCGCCCGTGCCCGGAATAAACGCGAGCGCACCGTATTCACCGGCATGCGCAGCACCGCCCCAATTTCGCCGTAACTAAGCTGTTCGTACTCGCGCAACATCAAAATCTCCCGCTCGCTCTGTTCCAGATGCCCCAAGGCCTTGCGCACCCAAATCCCCGCATCGCTATTTTCCGCGGCGTTTCCTTCCCCTGCCCGGCTGTCGAGTTTCTCGTTCTCGACGATCTCGCGCCCCGCTTTGCGCCGCTCCGCCGCCACCAGATGAATCGCAATCCCATACAAATAACTGCGAAAACGAGCCCGCGGCTCATACCGCTGCACGTTCTGCAACAACGCCAGAAAACATTCCTGCGCCAATTCCTCCGCCCGCGCCGGATGGTCCAGGCGGCGCCGAAAAAACCCATAGATCGGCTCGCGATAGCGCTCGAACAACTCCACGAACGCCTCCCGTGCCCCCTGCTGGAACTCCAATATGAGCTGGTCGTCGCTATTCATAAAAAGTGCCGCACCACTTCCGATCCGACGTCGTGCCCGTTGATTTGGTTTTCGTAGCGGCGCACTTCAGTGCGCCACTTGTGGGCCGCCACCTACCGCCGCTACAAGGACCTCAGCGCTCCGCTCCCGCGCCTCTCACTGCTTAGAATGTCGCCAGCACAGAAATAGTTCCCGCAAGATTGATCTATTTGGAAATAACCTGGGGAGAGCTGCGCAGCGCCGAACGTCAATGACGCAAAACGTCAGCTTAGCGTGAATACGACGCTTATCGTCGTGTCCACTTCAACCGGTTCACCTAACAATAGAGTCGGCGAGTACCGCCACTTCCTTACCGCATCTAGAGCCGGCTCCGCGAGCAGGCCTACGCCCTCGACTCGATGGGCTTCGCGAATCGAACCGTCCTTAGCGATAATCGCATGAATAACCACCGTACCCCGGATGCGCGCATCTTTCGCATCTTTCGCTTCTTGCCGGTACTTAGGCACTTCCTGATCAATAGGCTTCGCCGCTTGAACGTTTCCGCCGACTGGAATCCTTTTATCCGGTACATCGGCCCTAGATTGCGTCCCTGCCGCTGTGACTTGCTTCTTTGGGAAAGAGGGAGGATAAGCTGCAAAATTGCCAACATCACGAAAGCCGCCGTCAACATATGCGAAATATTACCAGATCATTTCCGTGGCGGAGTCTTGAAAGCGTGCGTCGTACAACGGCACTGGATTCTCGCGTTGCAGCAACAACGGGTGCTGTTTGGCAGTTGCGAAGTAGTCGCACAAACCTTCAAATCGGTGCGGCTGGAGCTGGCGGCGCGGTTTGTGGCCAACTCTGGCCAGAACTCGGGGAAGCTAGAAGCAAAAGAATCGAAGCGAGCAATAAGATTCGCGATAAATGCATGGCAGCCTTCAGCACAGCGCGCGTACAGTAATTCGGAGATGAGTAATACACGAAGCAGTGCGTCGAAGCAATCGAGAATTCAGAGCCTACGCCCCAATCGCCTCGCGCAATGCTTCCGCCAGCAACTCAGTCCAGCGCGTCACATCCTCTTGCTGTTCAGCCTCCACCATCACCCGCGCCAGCGGCTCCGTCCCCGAATAACGCAGCACCACGCGCCCCGATTTCCCCAGCGTCTTCTCCGCCTCGGCCAAACCGCGCGCGACCGCCGGCAGCGATTCGAGCGGCGGTTTCGACCTCACCCGCACATTCACGATCTTCTGTGGAAAAATTTTCAGATCGGCAATCAAATCATCCAGCGGACCACTCAACGCAATGATCGAAGCCAATTTCACAGCCGTCAGCATTCCGTCCCCGGTCGTAGCGTCGTCCAAAAACAAAATATGCCCCGACTGCTCGCCACCCAGGTTCGCTCCGATGTGCAGCATTTTTTCCAGCACATAACGATCGCCCACGACCGTCCGCATCAGCTTCAAGCCGGATTTTTCCAGTGCGCGTTCCAATCCCAAATTCGCCATCGTCGTCCCGACGATCACATCACCCTTCAGCTTCCCCGCGGATTTCAGATAGCGCCCCGCCACCAGCAGCACGCCGTCGCCATCCACCAGCCGACCCGAGCCGCTCGCAAAAATCGCGCGGTCCGCATCGCCATCAAATGCGACACCCAGCGACGCGCCCGATTGCACCATGCGCTTCTGCATCGCCTCCGGATGCAGCGATCCGCAGTCCGCATTGATGTTCCGGCCGTTGGGGCTGTCATTGATCGCGAATCACATCCGCGCCCAGCGAACGAAACAATCGCGGGCCCAGCTTGCTGGCCGCGCCGTTCGCGCAGTCCATCACGATTTTCATCCCCGCAAAATTCGCGCCCGGCAGCACCGCGGCGCGCAGCCCGTCCAGATAATCGTCGTCAATTTTCTCATTGTCGTGCAGCTGCATTTCGCCGCGCGATTCCGGCGATTCGCTGGACGCCAGAATAAATCGCTCCAGCTCGGCTTCCACCGCATCCGGAAATTTCATCCCGGTCGAAGAAATCAGTTTCACGCCGTTGTCGTGATACGGATTGTGCGAAGCGGAAATCACCACGCCCGCCGCGAATCCTTCGTGATGCACCAGCCAGGCCACTCCCGGAGTCGTCAGCACTCCCGCGGAAATTGCTTCCACGCCCGCCGCCGCCAAACCCCGCGCGATGCGATCGGCAATGTGCGGCCCCGATTCGCGCGTATCACGCCCGATCAGCACGCGCGCCCGCGCATCCGGCGAACGCCCGTGCGAACTCACATATTCACCCAGCGCCAGGCCCACGCGATCCAGCGTCGCATCGTCCAGCGGAACTTCTCCGGGCACGCCGCGAATGCCGTCCGTTCCGAAAAGTTGTTTGGTCATGGAATTGTTATTGTCGCGCCAAAAATCAGGCACGCGATTCTATCACTGCGCCGCTCGCCGAGTCGCGCGGCAGCCGAATCCGCCGGCGAAAGCATCACCACGGCAGCGCCCGTCCCCGGGGCCAGTGTATGCGCAGGCACAGCGTTATTTGCGCGGCGCTGGCTGTGTTATCGTACCGCCATGCCTTTAGAGGAAGAGAAAATCGTCTCGGCGAGTTCCGCCAGCGGAAAAATCATCGCTGCGGGAATCGTGATCGCCTTTTGTTACTGGGCGTCTTCGATTCTGGTCACGCTTTTGGTCGCGGTGCTGCTGGCGTATTTTCTCGATCCGGTCGTCAACTTTCTGGAAGATTGGCACGTGCCGCGCGCTCTCGGCTCGCTCATCGTGGTTCTGTTCACCATCGCGGCAGTGCTGGTCGTTGCATGGAGCATGATCGAGCGCGTGGACCAATTCGGCCGCGACTGGCCGCTCTACCGCAAGCCCTTGCATCAGGTCGCCTACCGTCATCGAGCAAAAGCTCGCGAACTTCGAAGAACACGTTTCGGAAATTGAGCCGGGCAGCACTCCCGGCGAGCACGTTGTCTCCGTCGCAGACTCGCATCCCGTGCGCGCCGCTCTGCTCGCGCGCCTCAGTTCCTTGTACGAAGTGGTGGTCGCCGCCACCTTCGTGCCCTTTCTGCTTTTCTTCATGCTCGCCGCTAAACGCCAGGTCTGGCACGCCACCATGCAGTTATTTCCCGCCACGCGCCGCACCGAAGTGAAGGAAACTCTCGCGGACGTCACCATGGTGCTGCGCAGCTACGTCGTCGGCACCGCGCTGGTTGGCCTGATACTCGTCGTCTTCAGTTGGCTTTTCTTCTGGGGCATGGGTCTGGACTTTCCGTTCTTGCTCGGCTTGCTTTCCGGCCTGCTGAATCTGATTCCCTATCTCGGCGTGGTGCTTTCCTGGGTGCCGCCGATTCTCATCGGCATCAAACAGTTTCACACGCCCGGCCCGTTCATCGGCATCTTCACGATACTTACGCTGTTCCACTTCATCGCGAACAATTTGTTGGTTCCCGCGCTGGTAGGCTGGCGCGTTCGTCTCAACGCACTGGCATTAACCGTATCCTTACTGTTCTTCGGCTTCCTCTGGGGCGCGATGGGCCTGCTGCTGGCGATTCCCGTCACAGCCGTAATCAAAGTCATCTGCGACCACATCGAAGAGCTGCAACCCATCGGCCGCTGGCTCAGCGGTTAACACCCCGCCGCTCTTTTGTTTTCCATGTCGTCCCGAGCGCAGCGAGAGATCTGCGTTCCCGCATTCAGCTTGACGGATCCACCCTCTGCGTTCCTTTTGTGTCCCCGTAAAATCTTGCGATGGTTTGTGGGTCGTGGCTTTAACCACGACACGAGCCGTGCAAAGAATGGCGGCTTTAGCCGCTGAAGTTCCGCCTCGGTGGTCGCCTCGGAAATTGGTCCCGCCGCTAACTTATTGCGCGTATTCGTTCGATCATAGCTTTCATCGCCGCGCCATCCCGCGCCTCCTGAAACATCCGAATCGCCGCCACGCCTGCCGCCCCCGCGCGAATACACTCCCGGGCATTCTTCTCGCTCACTCCACCAATCGCCACCACAGGAATCACAATGCTGCGGCAAATCTCCCCCAGACGCGCGATGCCATCCGGCTCACCCATCCCACGCTTCGACGGCGTATCGAACACCGGCCCAAAAAAAATGTACCCCGCGCCCGCGCTCTCCGCTTCGCGCGCTTCCTCCAAACTGTGGCACGAAACCCCCACGGCAAATTCCTCCCGAGCGTTCCGCTTCCGGCACCAACGCACCACATTCCGCGCGCTCAGCGATTCCCGCCCCAAGTGCACGCCAGTCGCTCGGCCGCAAGCGCCACGTCCAACCGGTCGTTCACAATTACTCGCACGTTGCCGGACCAAAGCGCCAGCCTCTCGCGCCAGCGCCAACAAGTTCACGCGCGGACAAGTCCTTCTCGCGTATCTGCACCCAATCCACGCCCCCCGCAACCGCCGCGCGAATTTTTCCGAGCACTCCTTCGCCGCCCTCGCCCACTGCTGGCGATTTCCGGTCGGTCACATAACAAACAATCGGCGTTTTAAGTACGGGTGACAACGGTGGCAGTCCGGCGGCGAAATGCTTCGAGCGCAAACAGCACGTTCATCACTCCCAGCCCTGAAATCATTCCGCGCAAATACGGGTTCTTCACAAAAATCGCCAGGGCAGGGTACTGATACAGAAAATAGTTCACGTCCCAAACCTCGGACCACGGCATCAGGATCAACAGCAGTCCCAGTTCCAGCCACAACAGCAGCAGCACCACACGCAGAATCCGAGTCAACATGATTGGCCTACGATTATGGGAGATTATCGCCAGAGTCGCAACTGAATCGCCCCCGCTCTGCGGGGGCGATTCACCCTGTGATCCCGTCCCGCGAAGCGGGACGGATCGAACGGCCGCGGCGACCTTCACGGGGCGCAGTTGACGTCGCCTTTGAATTTGTAGCGGCCGCTCTGTCCCGCGCTATTCGCGACAGAGCGGCCATCTGCGTTTTCTTGTTGTCGTTTTCGTATCCCCGCCGGAACAAACGCTCAACGGCTGCCCGCCACTCGCTTTGAAACCCGATAAAATTGTCGCGAGATGATAAATTCAGTTCACGGCACACGTCTAGCAGCGCTGCTCTACGCGCTCATAGCCTCGCCCACCACCGCGCAACAATGCACCGTAAAACCAGCAACAATCTCTCTAGGCCAAACCGTCCGCCTCTCCTGCCAAATCCCAGCAACTACCGCGAAACTCAACGCCCGAACCGTCCGCCTCTTCCCCCAACCGGATGGCGGCTCGCAAGGCCTGATGCCCATCGCCGTGGCCGACGTTCCCGGCGCCCACGAAATAGAATTTCTAGCCGAAGACGGCAAGCCACTCGCCTCCGCCAAACTCGCAATTCGCGCAACCACATTCCCGACGCAAAACGTAGTCCTGGCTCCGCAGATCGAAGCGCTGCATTCCACGCCCGAAGATATCCAAACGCTCACAGAATTCCGCAACACGGTATCCGACGTCAAATATTGGGAAGATCCCTTCACCGCTCCTGTTCCCGGCTGCATCCTTTCGCCTTTCGGAGTGAAACGCCTCCACAATGGAGTACCCACCGGCGAATTTCACGCCGGCATTGACCAACGCTCGCCCGCCGGACGTCCCGTTCACGCCGTAGCCGGTGGCATCGTCAAAATCGCACAGCCCTTCGCCGTCCTCGGCGGCACAGTCGCCATTGATCACGGTCAAGGCCTCGAAACGATGTATCTGCACATGTCGAAATTATTGGTCGAACCCGGCGCCCACGTAAAAAAAGGCGAAGTGATCGGCTACGTAGGCTCCACAGGCCGCGCCAACGGCCCGCACCTCCACTGGGTAGTAGACGTCAACGGTGTCCCAGTTAATCCGCAGCAATGGGTCGCCCTAAAATCCTGCGGCTCCGAGAAAGCTAAGCCAAGCACGAAGTAGCCAGGCGTTTTCGCCAGAACCAGCCATCGAACCGATGTCGGTCATCGAATTCTGGTTACGCTTGACTCCTTTTATCGAACGTACCAGGACTTACCACCACAATCCGCAAGCTACCTCGCCCTGTCATTTTTGCCAATGGACCCTGGCGCGTCGACCGGCTAGATTGCTGGGCGGATTAAAGCATTCGCGACGCAGGAGAAACTGACCAATGAAATTCCGATTCGTGATGACGCCACTGAGCGTCGCCAATGTCGTTGTCTCTGCGCTCCTCGCTTGCTCACCCTGTCTGCGAGCGCAACAGCAGTCCACAGACATCCCTGCGTCGATTACCACGCCGAACAAAGTGGACACGCGAATCGGAACCATGGAGTTCAAGGACGGCATGCCGAGCAAGGAGACCTTGGACAAAATCTACGACAACCTGGACTTCACGCACGCCTTCGAGGCGTTTGTGAATACCTTTCAGGGCGTGAACATGGCCGCCATCCGCGGGGGCAACGTCAACATCGGGGTGAAGGACAACGAAATCATCGTCTTCTCCCAACTGATGGATGCTAAATCGCTCTTCCTGACGGCGAACGCTGACACAGTGTATTTCATCGGCTTCATTGATCTGAGCAAAGGACCCATGGTGCTGGAGACGCCGCCCAAGGCGCTCGGCACGCTCGATGATTTCTGGTGGCGCTGGGTGATCGACTTCGGCGCGCCCGGTCCAGATCGCGGCGAAGGCGGGAAGTACCTGATTCTGCCGCCGGGTTATGACGGCCCTCTGCCCGAGGGCGGATACTTCATTGCGCGTTCGCGGACCACGCGCGTCGCGATGCTCGGACGCAGTTTCATGGAGAAGGATGATCCCAAGCCCACCGTCGAGCTGATCAAGAAGACCGCCAAGATCTATCCTTACGTCGCGGGCGGCGTCGGAACTAGCGTCGCCGAATTCCTCACCGGGAAAGCAAAACTCGCCGCGCCCACTGTGCCGCCACCGACCGTGTTCCACGAGGGCAGCGGCACGTCCTTCAGCACGATCCCACCCAATGATTTCCACTTCTATGAGTTGCTTAACGGCGTGGTGCAACAGGAGCCTGCCACGGCACTCGATCCGGAATTGCTCGGGCCGCTCGCCGCCATTGGAATCGTGAAAGGCAAGCCGTTTGCTCCGGATGACCGGATGAAGAAGATACTCACCGATGCGCTTGCGCTGGCCAATGCCACCTCGCGCAGTCTGCTGTTCAATCCGCGCGACCCTAGCTGGTATTACTATCCCGGATCGGCGTGGTTGAATTTCCTGTTTGAGTCCGGTTCCGAGTTCGAGACGCCGATCCCGATGATCACGCGTGAAGGGGTCAAGCCCTTCCCGCCCACCGGCTATCGCCAGTTGGATGCGCGCACGGCGTTCTTCTACGGCGTCACTGGTATCACGCCCGCAATGGCGATGCGGTTGCCCGGAATCGGCTCGCAATATCTGTTCGCGATGGTGGATGCCAACAAGCAGTATTTTGACGGCGGCAAGACCTACAAGGTCACGCTGCCCAAGGGAATACCGGAAGCGAACTTTTGGTCTTTCACGCTCTACGACAATCAGACGCGCTCGATGCTTGACACACCACAGCGCTACCCGCGCGCCGGCAGTCAAAGCTATCCGTCCCCTGCCGCTGAACCGGCAGCGGACGGATCCACCACTGTCTACTTCGGACCGAAGCAACCAGAGGGGGTCAAGCGTGGCAATTGGATTCAAACGATGCCAGACAAGGGATGGTTCACGATCCTGCGCCTATACAGTCCGCTCGAACCGTTCTTCGCCAAGTCCTGGCGGCCAAGCGAGATCGAGCTCGTGAAGTGAACGGCTTTTTGTGTTTATGTACTTCGGGCTGTCCATAGCTTCCTGAACAGAACCGATCAGTCTGGATATTCGCAAGCAGACCCGGACAAGCCAGCCCTGCGTCTCAATCAACGTCCGCGAAAGGTTTTAGGTTTTGAGACTCATGCGAGGAAACTTCAAGTCAGTGTTACGCCGACCCTCCGAACCCGCCGCGATAATCGGAATCCGGCTCATGACTCACATCCTTACATCATGCATTGAAGGTGTCGGCGTTGAGCGTTAATGCTTCTGCAGCGTGGCAATGCGGTCGGCCACATCTCGATAATCAATGTTAGCAGCGTAAACCTGCCGGAAACTATCCAGCGCCGCGTCCGATTCCCCCGCGGATTCCAGCGCTAACCCCAAATCGTAACGCAGCGCCAACGCCGATTCCTCTTCCAGTCCCGGCACTTGCAACGCGCGTTGATACCACAACGAAGCCACCTTCGGCTCGCCCTTATCCATGAACGAAAGCCCCAGCATCACCGAGCAATTCATCTCATAACGGAAAGGCTTGCCCTTCTGCACGGCCTTCGCCACTTTCTGGAATTCTCCGATGGCTTCATCCAACAATCCCATTTCCCGGTAGGCGATCCCCAGATTGTAGTGCGTCTCCAGGTCTTCATCCTCTTCGCCCATTTCTCCCAGCTCGCTGCGGAATTCCTGAAACACTTCCGCCAGCTGGTTCAGATTTTCCAACGTGCCGGGCACAGCGGCAGGCGCGGCCGCAATATTCTTGTTGGTCGAGCCATTCGTCGGTGGCGGCGTGATCGCAGCCATCGGCGCGGCGTTCGCTTCAGCGAACACCTGTTCCAAACTCGCGTGCGTGTCTTTCGGTGCAGCCGCAGGCGCTATCGCCGGCTGCTGCACCGGTTCGGCTGACGGCGCTTCCAAATCATCTAACTCCGCCACCAATTCGCTGATGAAATCCTCGGTCGTCGCAGCCCCGGCGTGCCCGCGGGGAGGGGCACCTGTCTCCGGTGTCAGCTCCAGCTCGAAATCGGCACGGCTCGACGCAGCAGCCACCTCGTCCGCAACAGGCTCGTCCCCAAGCTCCAGCACGGCTTCCGGAATCGCTTCCGCCGTTGGCTCCTGTTCCGCCGTCACTTCCAGAAGTTCGATTTCAGGTTCCGCCGCCGCTTCCACGGGCGCTTCAGCCTCAAGCTCCGGCACCTGCGCCGTCATTTCAGCTTGGGGAGTATTCGCTTCGATCTGGAACGGCGCAGGCTTCGCATCCTGGTCGGCCTCTTCATTCGCCAACGCGCTCACATCGAACACCGCCTCGAGCGCCGCGGTCGTATCGGTTGCCTCCGAAGCCTCGGCCGCGACCGGCTCCGGCTCCAAGACGGGATCCAGCTCCACGCTCGGCGCTTCGATTTCGTTTGCAACGGGCGCACCGGCAGTCTCGGTGGTTTCCGCCGCAATCGCCTCCCACTCATCCGAAAGATCCAGCTCCTCCCCAATCCCGGCAATCTGGGGCGTGACGGCCTCCAGCGTCGCGGGCGCAGCGGCCACTTCTTCCGGCGCCAGCGAAATCGTCGCCGGCGGTGGCGCCGTCTCCGGTTCCACACCACCCAGAGGAATCTCAAACTCGATGGGCGCAGCGGCAGGCGCAGGTGCACTAGCGGCCGGCACAGGTTCCGGCGCAATCTCAAACGCCGGAGGTTCGGTCGGCGCCGCAGCGGACACTTGCGCGGAAACAATCCCAGCCGCTCCCGACGAAGAAGTCACCGGCTCCGGCGCTGCCAGGGTCGGGGCCGCCGGCATATCTTTCTCCGTCAGTCCCGCCACCTTCGAATATCTCTGCCGCAGCTCGCCGAAGCGGTCGGCATTCACAGAATCGTTCCGCTCGCGATGAATCTGTTCCAGCTGCGCCGACAGTTCCGCCGTGCGGCGATCGTTCGCGGCGCCCAAATGCAGATCCAGCAAACGCTCGAGCGTCGGCGTGTGTCGCGGCGCGCGTTGCAGCACGTTTTCCAGCAAATGCGTGGCCTTCTGCGTCAGCCCATAACTCGAGAACAGGTCCACATCCGTTAGCGCCTGCGCGATATATTTGTGCGTCTCCTCGTCGAGGGTTTCCTCGGCAATCGCAGGAGGTGGAGGAGAAACCAGCTTGTTCCGTTCTTCGGCCGCGCTTTCGCGCAGACCTGTTTGGCTTGCTGGACCTGCCGCTGCGCTGTCCGCGCTGGTGCCCCCGGCCAGCGGTGCCCCGCCCGTTCGCGCGCGCAATTGATTCAGCCGGTCCACCAGCCGTTCATCGTTCTTGTTTCGGTCCACCAGCTCTACCAACAACTCTTCGGCGCGTGGCATATTTCCCTGCGCGGCATACGCATCGGAAAGCTGGCCCAGCGCGGCATTCAACCGGAAAGGATCGCTCGTGGTCCTGCAGAAGTCGGCAAGCGCTTCCAGCGGTTCGGTCCGCCCCGGCAGCCGTTCGCAGGCGGTCGTAAGCGATTTCAAATAGTGATCTTGCGCGCCTGCTTCAATCATCGGCGCGCGCAATTCGGCCAGCAGCGGCAGCGCGTCCGCCGGTTGCGCCCCTTCGATCATCCCTTCAGCAACCTTGCAAAGCAGTCCGTAATGCGCGTGCCCGCGCGCCAGATGACGCCGCGCGCGATCCGCAGCCTTGTCCGCGTGCCCTGCACGCAGTTCGTACTCCACCAGCAGCTTGGTTACGTCGCCTTCGGTCTCCGCTTCTGGATGCGTGCTCAGGATCGCGATTGCTTGGTCGATCTTCTCGCTGGAATTAAGCGTCTTCGCTTTCAGCAGAATCGCCGCCGCATTGCCAGGGTCCACTTCCAGCGCACGCTCCACCAGCTTTTCCGCTTCTTCCGTTTCTCCGCGATCAAATAGCCGGTGCGCGTACGCCTGATACGTCAGCGCCGCTTCCTTTTTCTGCCCCATCATGCCGTAGAGTTCGGCCAGCCGCATTTGCACGCGCTGATTTTCCGGCTCCACTTCCAGCAAACGGTGCAGCACCTCCACGGCTTTCTGCGAATGATTCGATTTCAGGTGGGCTTCGGCGATCTGCAAGAATAGAGGACGCGCTTCGCTCAACACTCCCTGCTGCACGTACAAATCCGCGAGGCGTTCCAGCGGCGCCAGTTCATTCGGCGCCAGCTTCGCGATCTTCTTGTATATCGCGATGGCTTTGCTGTTGAACCCGTCGTTCAGATAAACCTGCGCCAGCCTCTCGAAATATTCGATGGCTTGCGTCATGTCTCCCTGGCGGGCAAACAAATCGCCCACCGTCATTAATGTCGCTTGGTCCTTCGGGTCTGCGCGCAGAATTAGCTGGTATTCGCCGATGGCCTGGGCGACCTTGCCTTGGTTGAGGAACTTCAGCGCATTTTCCAGCGCTTTGCTTTTGTTGAAGGCCATGGATGATTTTTGCCTGTCGGACCCCGCACACTCCGGCAACGCTTTTCAGCCGTACGGACGGCTTAGACATGAAGGTTAGCACGCGCCAAAAACATGGAGCAACGCGCCACAACAACCGAGGTGCCAAAGGCGATAACAGTGCCTCTTGGGCGCCGGAAGGCCCCTCTCGCACTCAATTCCGGTTCAGCTGCCCAGGCAAGTATCGGCCCACCCGAGGGGAAGCGCATGAGTTACAGACCCCCCATCCGACCGTCTTTGCGCCCCGCGGGGATGCCTATCCGGCGACGATGGGCACGGGTTAGGGGAAATCCAGTGCCGTCAGTCGGCTGCGTGAGCTGTTTGGGGCTTGTGAATGTAAAGCAGTGATTGGTCGACGCGGCCGGTCGGCGCGGCCGATGGCAAGTTAATCGAGTATTTTACTTCGCGGTGGTGATCGGCAAACTGCTGTTTCGCGTTGTACACGCTGGAAAATTTCCACAACATTTTCACGAAATTCGTCTGGCCTTTGGCTAGAAAGCCCGCCGCCATCACGAAAGTATCTTTTAGCGCAGCGAATCCCAGGTGTTTCTGATTCAGGATCTGTTGCGTTCGCACCAGCTCTTCGTAAAATCGCGCGAGCGGCAACTTGGTCGGCAGCACCGCATGCTGCACGTCAAACAGCCGGTAATCCCGGGTGGTGAAATTGCGCGATTCCGTCATCCACGTTTCGGTGCCCGGATACGGCGTGTTCACGGTCACGTGCACGATCTCCGGCACCGAGAGCGCCCACTCCCGCACCGCCTGGAAGTGCCGTTCGTCCCAGTTGGGGTCCGCTATGATATTCACGGCTGCGTGGATGCGCAGTTCTCTTGCGCATTCCAGCGCCTCGATATTCTTTTTAATGGTGATGCGTTTGCGATGAGCCTTCAGGCCCTCATCGTCAATCGCTTCAATTCCCAAAAACATGTACTTCAGTCCCAAACGCTTCCACATGCGGAAAACTTCCCGGTTGCGCAGCAGCACATCTCCGCGCGTCTCCAAATAGTATTGCTTCCGGATATTCCGCCGCCCGATCTCTTCCGCCAGCGCACTCCCGTGCTCCGGATGAATAAACGCCACATCGTCCACGATGAAAGCCCCGGGCTCCTCGATGCGGCCGAGCGTCTCCGCGGCCACGCGTGGCTCCAATTGCCGGTAATTGCGTCCGTAAAACGTCCACGCGCTGCAGAACGAACAATCCCACGGGCAGCCACGCGTGAACTCAATCGAAGCGCACGGGTCCAGCACGCCAATGAAATATTTGCGCCGCTTAGCGACCAGGTCCTGCGCGGGCCGCAGCGCGTTCAGGTCGTGGACGAGGCGCGGCGCCGGCCCACTGCCGTGAATGCTGGTCACGCCCGGGAGAGTGTGCAGATCTTGCGGCTCGTGCGCCGCTGCCAGCACTGAGGGCGTGATTTCTTCGCCTTCGCCGCGCACAATGCAAGTAATGGTGCCTTCGGCGTGCGCCAAGAATTTCCTTTGCGGTGAACGAAGCGCTATGGCCGCCCGCGAATATAAAACATTCAGGCGCGCGACGTTTGGTTTCTTTAGCCAGGTCCACCACTTCCGGAATGTTCGCCAGATAGTTCAGCGAAAAGCCCACGGCTTCCGGTTTCCAATCACGGATAACGCGGTAATAATCGCGCTGCGGGAAGACTTGCAGATCTAGCAGGCGCACCTGGTGCCCGGCCTTGCGCGCGGATTCCGCCACCAGCTCCAGCCCGAGCGGTTCCAGGCGCAGGTATATTTTCGAGTACATCAGGGGACTGGGATGTACGAAGAGAACTTTCACGTTGCACTCCCGCGGGGCTGGGAATCGCTCACGCAGGGTCCTGAGTTCCGGCCTGGTTTTGGGCCGGGCCTAACTTCGTGTAAAGCCTACCATGATCGCACCCGTCGGCCTAACAGCACGTTCCGAGGCTTTGGGGGGAGGACGAAATTCGCACCGGCGTGGGCGCTTGCCTAGGAGATGTCGCTGAGAGCGGTCAGCGGCAAGGGATCCTGCGTCGCACCCGAAGCCCAGCACGCCGATTGCCGCACCGGCGCATACGAAAACCGGTGCAACGGAGTAGGCCCATGCCGCCGCAACGCTTCCAAATGTTCCGGCGTGCCGTAGCCTTTGTGTTGCGCCAATCCGTACTGAGGATACAAACGGTCGAATTCTTCCATGCGCCGGTCGCGTTCCGTTTTCGCTAGGATGGACGCCGCCGCAATCGAAACCGACCGCGCGTCCCCATGAATCAGCGCCTTCTGCTCGATCGGCAGATCAATCTCCATCGCATCCAGCAGCATGTAATCCGGCAGGGGATTCAACTGCGACACCGCGGCCATCATCGCTTGTCGGCTAGCCTGATAAATGTTCCACGCGTCAATCCGGCTCGAGTCAATTTCCGCCACGGCCCAAGCCAGCGCGTGTTCGCGTATGCGTGGCGCCAGCTCCGCCCGCCGTTCCGCCGTAAGTTTTTTGGAATCGTCCAGGCCAACAATTCGCCGTCGTGGATTCAAAATGACGGCCGCAGCCACCACCGGACCAAATAGCGATCCGCGCCCCGCTTCATCAATCCCCGCGACGCGCAGCCACCCGCACTGCCGCGCCTCCCGCTCATATCGCGAACAACAAAGTCTCCCCATCGGCCCGCGATTTTAGCACAAGCTCGCAGCACATCCCGCGCTCAGATCGCACTCAATTTCTTTTTCGGCTGCGCTCGCGCTTGTAGTTGTAGGAGGGATCGTATTCGATTGTTCCAAACAATCGCAAAATATCCGTTTGTTTGCGCTGTCGGATGTCTTCTCCGAGCGCGGCAGTCACCGCATCTTTCGCGGTTCGGTGATGTCCAAGCTCTTGCGCTTCCAGGATCAAGCGGTCGTCAATCCCTATTCTCGTTGGCATCTTTGCACCTTCTCCACGCGCTGTCCTGCCTTCGTAATCGGCCACGCAACGATTCGGCCGAGCAAAATAAAAAGGCCCGCCCCGATTTCTCGGAGCGGGCCAATCCAAATCCGTAAGCTGTTTTACTTCGCGGCAGCCGCTGCTGCTTCCGTCGGCGCTTCAATCCGCGTGGCGCGCTTGATCCTCGCTGCCTTGCCCTTGCGCTTCCGCAAATAATTCAGCTTCGCGCGCCGCACTCGTCCGGCCTGCACGATCTCAATCGAACTGATCATCGGCGAATGCACCGGAAAAATGCGCTCCACGCCAATTCCAAAACTCACGCGCCGGACCGTGAACGATTCGCCCAGCAACTCCCCGCGCCGGCTCATCACCACGCCCTCAAACGGCTGGATACGCTCTTTGTCGCCGTCGCCTTCCTTCAGCCGCACGTTAATCTTCACCGTATCGCCCGGACGAAAATTCGGATGATCCTTGCGAATTTGGGACTGCTGCGCTTTATGCACAATCGGATTCATGACATTATTTCCAGGCAGACCCGCTCAGGTGGGGCCAGCACACAACGCACAATCTCCAATTCTAGCGCAACAACCCCCGTTTTCGCCACAGCAAAGTACATTCCCGCCGCGCCGACATTGCACCCAAAGGAACCATCGCGTTTACTTCGCCAGGTTCACGTCGCTGCGGGTCGCGCGCCGCGCACAATCTCATCCAACACCCGGCGTTCCTCCGCCCCAAGCCCAGCCCCATTTAGCAACTCCGGCCGATTGCGCCAAGTCTTCTCCAGCGCACAACGCCGCCGCCACTTCCGTATCTCCTCGTGGTTTCCGCCCAGCAATACTTCCGGCACATCCCACCCGCGAAACGAGGGCGGCCGCGTGTAATGCGGATAATCCAGGATTCCGCGATTTGCGGCGCGAGTCTCGTTTGCGCCAAATGAGTCATTCTCGGTTCGTAGGGGCACGGCATGCCGTGCCCGCTCGCTCTGCGCCGCACCTTCGCTGAACGATTCATTCACGATCGAATCCTCATTCCCCAGCGCCCCAGGAATCAACCGCGTCACCGCATCCAATATCATCGCCGCCGGCAATTCGCCGCCCGACAACACAAAATCCCCAATCGAAATCTCATCAGTCGCCAAATGCTCCGCCACTCGCTCATCCACGCCCTCATACCGCCCGCAGATCAGAACCACGCGCTCCAGCCCCGCAAACCGTCGCGCCGTCTCCTGCCGAAACATTTTTCCCGCCGCCGAAAGCAGCACAATAGCAGCATTCTCCGTCGCCCCTCGGCCGCGTCAGATCGACGCTCCCCGCCAACCATCGACTCCACCGCCTCAAACAGAGGCTCCGGCTTCATCACCATTCCCTCGCCGCCGCCAAACGGCCGATCATCCACAGTCCGATGCCGGTCATGCGTAAACCCCCGCAAATCATGCACGCAAGCTTCAATCAATCCAGCCTCGCGCGCCCGCCGCACAATCCCATACTCCAGCGGCCCCGCAAAAAACTCCGGAAATATAGTAACAATGTCAAAACGCATCGCGCCCAATCCTACCGCAAACCGCAACCGCGCGCCCGACGCCTTGGCGGGAAAGCACCTACTCGAGGTTTAATTCGCGGAGTCCTTCAGGAAGCACCACCTCAATCCGTCGCTCTGCCAAATCCACAGCCACGCAAATTTCCTGCGCCAAAGGAATCAGCAACTCCCCCCGCGCCGTATCCACCACCAAATTCGGCGTCCCGGAAATCTCATCGCCATGAATTTCCACGTCGCGCACCAACCCCAAATCCGAAGAGCCGCCTTTCTCGGCACCGCGCAACCCACCAGATCGCTGATGTAATAACTCCCCGCCGGCAATTTCACGCGATCCGCCAAAGGCACCTGCACCTCCAGCCCCACGAGTTTCCGCGCATCATCCACAGAATCGCTCGAAACAAAATGAAAAATCACCTGCCCGCCGCGGCTATGCGATAACCAGCATTTTCGCAAAGCCGCACGCCGCGGCACACCTCTGCCGTCCCATAATTCCACGCTCTCTAATCGTGTAAGCCGTTCAGGAAAATCAGTGAGGATTTCCGCAGCCACTTCGCCGCGCACGCCATGCGGCCGCACAATTCGCGCTACCGTGACGCCCGCCGCCCGTGGTGTTTCCTGCGTAGTGACTACTCCAGAATTTCCAGCGTGAACCGCTTCTTCAACTTCATCCCCGCCGCGCCCAGCAGCGTCCGTATGGACTTCGCCGTGCGCCCTTGCCGCCCGATCACTTTTCCCAGGTCGTCCGGCGCCACGCGCAATTCCAGCACCGTCACCTGCTCGCCTTCGATCGAATTTACCTGAACTTGTTCCGGATGATCCACCAGAGCTTTCGCGATTTCCGTAACCAATTCCTTCATGAGTCCCCCCAGCAGGAGAAAGAGCCAGCGTAGTAGTAATTCACCTGGGCATTAACCCAAGTTCCATTATTTAGTCGCTGGGCTGAGGACTAGGACGTGTCAGGCAGGCTTGCGGTTACGCAAAAAACTGCGGACTGTGTCGCTGGGCTGTGCGCCCTTGCCAATCCAGTAATCCACTCGTTCGCGGTTCAGTTCAATCGCCGCGGGCTTCTTCAGCGGGTCATACGTTCCCACGATTTCCACGAACCGCCCGTTCCGCGGACGCGTCTTTTCCGTCACAATCACGCGGTAAAACGGGCGCTTCTTCTTGCCAATCCGTGCCAATCGAATCGTTAACAAAGCCTCATTCCTCCTGATTCAAATCCCTACGCCAGAGCCAACCAGTATAGCGAACCCCGCCCCATTCACCAACGCTTTTGAATCGTGCCACAGCGACGATTCGTCCTGAGATCCCGCGGTGCGGGATCGAAGGGTAGCGGCGGCGTCTCGCCCGCTCGCTTTCCATCCAGTGTCGCCACACCAGCGCCGTAGGCGCGGCATAGTTAGCCCAGCCCGGACGGGTTGGGAAACCATGCCGACATGATCCCGAGCGCCGTAGGTGCGACACAAGTTTTGTTGCTATTGTCGTTCCCAAGGCGGCGGCACCTTCACCGAAGCCATCCCCGCAGCCGTAGCCGCCTGAATCCCCAGATCCGTATCCTCAAACACCAAACAGTCCGAAGCCGCGACCCCTAATCTCTCAGCCGCCAGCAGAAAAGCTTCCGGATCAGGTTTGCTCTTAAGGTAATCCCCAGCACAAACCAGAGTATCAAACCGATCCAGCAACTTCAGCGAACCCAGCGACGCACTCACCGATTCCCGCGTCCCTCCAGACACCACCGCAAACGGAATTCGCCCGTGCTGCGCCTCGATATGCTCCACCACTTCCGGTATGGCCTTCAGCTGCGGCAGCAGCTCGTAGTAGAGGTGTTCCTTGCGAGAGATCACGCCCTCGATCGGCATATTCAGTCCTTGTCGTTGGTTCAGCAGCGCAACGATCTCAGCCGTGGGAGTTCCGCCCCACGAATAAAAAAGCCGCTCGTCAAAAGTGCAATTCCATTCCGCCAGCACCTTCTTCCACGCGACATAGTGCAAGGGCATTGAATCAACAATCGTCCCGTCGCAGTCGAATAAATAAGCCCCAAATGGACCATCCGGCAATTTCAGTTTCACCTGGTGTGCTCGTTTCCCTTGCGTGGATTTAAGAGGACTATTGCGGTTACTTCAACCCAGCGAATTTTCCCAGCCCGCGCATCTTCGTCTTCGCATAACTGCCATACTGCTTCATCATCTTCCGCATATCCGAATACTGCTTCAACACCTGATTCACTTCCTGCACCGAAGTCCCGCTCCCCGCCGCAATCCTCTTGCGCCGCTTGCCATCAATCAAATTCGAATTCGCTCGCTCTTTCGCCGTCATCGAATTAATAATCGCTTCCACCGACCCCAGCCGCTTCTCGTCAATCTGCGTATCCTTCGGCAAGTTCGCGAACGGCCCCACTTTCGGCAGCATGCCCATCAACGATTCCAGCGATCCCATCTTGCGTATCTGCTTCAACTGGTTGCGAAAATCCTCCAGCGTAAAATCGTCCTCGCGCAGCTTCCGTTCCAGCTCGCGCGCCTGCTTCAAATCCACCGTCTTCTCGACGCGCTCGATCAGCCCCAGCACATCGCCCATGCCCAAAATCCGCGACACCACGCGATCCGGCAGAAACGGTTCCAGCGCATCGTACTTTTCGCCTACGCCCACGAACTTCACCGGCGCGCCCGTAACCTTTCTAATCGAAAGCGCCGCACCGCCGCGCGCGTCGCCATCCATTTTCGTCAGCACTACGCCCGTAATTCCCAGCCGCTTGTGAAATTCTCCCGCCGACCGCACCGCGTCCTGCCCGATCATCGCGTCGGCCACAAACAGCAGCTCCGCCGGATTCAGCTCGCGCTTCAGCTCCGCAAGCTCTTTCATCAATTCGTCATCTATATGCAACCGCCCCGCCGTATCCACCAGCACCACGTCGCATGCGGACATCTTCGCTTCGCGCAACGCCCCGCGCACAATTTCCAGCGGCTTGTCCGTCCCCGTTCCCGGCCACAGCGGCACGCCCGTAGCCTTCGCCACCTGCGCCAGTTGCTCGCGCGCCGCGGGACGATACACGTCGGTCGAAACCACCAGCGGCCGGTGCCCGTGCTCCGCCAGCCATTTCCCCATTTTTCCAGTGGAAGTAGTTTTGCCCGACCCCTGCAGCCCCACCACCATCCAAACCGCCGGCGGCTTCGACCCATACTGCGGCTTCGCTTCCTTCCCCAACAACTCACCCAACTCATCGCGGACAATCTTCACAACCTGCTGGTCCGGCGATAGCTGCAACAACACCTCCGACCCCACAGCCTTAGCCCGCACATGCGCAATAAATTCATCAGCAACGCCCAGGTTCACGTCGCCATCCAGCAGCGCCTCGCGTATCTCCGCCAACCCCGCGTCCAGGTGCTCCTCAGAAAGCTTCCCCTGCCCGCGAAGGTTCTTGAACGCCCGCTGCAGTTTCTCGGTAAGTGTTTCAAACATTCAGGTGACCTGTGATCAGTGAGTGGCGATTAATGATCTAAACCCTGCAGTTTTCATTGTAGGGGACCGATGGAGGGTGGTCAATGCGGCAGCGTGACTTTACTCGAGGTCATCGAGGAGATTTTAGCTCATCCGCAGTCGCTTTATGTCTCCTTCTCTAGCAAACTCACGGATACGCTGGGTGAGTTGGTGGACGAATGTACTCGGGTTTCGGTCACGGCGCCCTGGTTCGAGTTGCCAGCTCTCGAGTTCGCGGGCTCGTTGCAGTGCCTGCTCGTACAGAGGAGCCAGGATGTTAAAGGGTGGATGTCGAACCTATCCTGGGACTAACCGTCTGCAAGCAGCTTGAGCGTCGTGTCTTGCGATAGGAGGCTAGATGGTCCGCGCTGGTTGCGCTTCCACGACTTGCGCGCCACCCCCTCGCTCCTTCGTCTTGACCGCCTCCCGATGGCAGAATCCTCGCAACGCCACCCCCACTCGTCACTCATTTACCCTGACAACCCGCCAGCGGCAGGGTCGAAGGGCTTCTTCCACTCCTCACTGCGAATTTCTAATCGGTAGTCGCCAATTATTAGAAATCGACCTAACTCACTCACAACAAATGAGAAAACATTTTCTAACCGGCGGTTTTTCGCCCGTTTCGCAAAATTCGTGTCTCGTGAAACCGTCCCCGTGCCGCTCGGGACGCTCGCTGCAGCTCGGCGATCGAGCGCCGGCAGCCGACGATCGGTCGAGCGAACCACAATCGCCGCAGCACCGTGGTTCCTTGACCGTGGTGCGCAGGTCGTCTAGACTGCTTGTTTCGACTGTGCGCTGGATTCGTCGTAGTGCGCTAGTGAGAATAAATTCCGAGGGAGAAGATCGTTGCCGAAACGCACTTTTCAGCCGCATGTGCGGCGTCGCCATAAAAAACACGGGTTTCGCAAGCGCATGAAATCTCAGGGTGGACGGAAAGTTCTTGCAGGACGCCGCAAAAAAGGGCGCCACAGCCTCACGCGCGTCTGACGGCGCGACGCGGCTGGATTTTCCGCGCGCTTTTCGCCTGCTGCGCCGCGTCGAATACGACGCGGTGTATCGCGAAGGGCGCCGCCGCAGCAGCCGCGAGTTCACGCTATTTCTACGTCCCAATGGCCTCGACAGCAGCCGGTTCGGCTGGAGCATTAAAAAGGCGCTGGGTAACGCGGTACGGCGCAACCGAATCCGGCGACGCCTCCGCGAAATTTTGAGATTGCACCGACAGGAGATCGCCCCGGGATGGGACATTGTAATTCATCCACGCAGCTCAGCCGCCACAGCGCAGTTTTCAGCGCTGCAAGCGGAGCTATTGAAACTGATCCCCGCGAGCGTGAAGCCGCCGCTATAGCGTCGAGGAATTCGCGCGCTCCGGTCGCCGCCGCAGCGAACGCAAAAACGATTGGCGCGTGGTGGTTGCTAGCCTTCGTACAATTCTACAAGATTTTCTTTTCGCCTTTTCTCGGCGGAGCCTGCAAGTTTTATCCTTCCTGCTCGAATTACGCGCAGGAAGCGATCGAACTGCACGGCGCGCGGCGCGGAAGTTGGCTGACGCTAAAGAGGTTGGGACGTTGCCGCCCGTTCACCAAGGGCGGATTTGATCCGGTGCCCGACGCGGAAGATTCCGATGCGCCCTGGCTGCGCAGCGACGTGCAGTGGAATGGAAGTGTGGAGAGCAAGGAGCGCGCGCAGTGAAGGAAATGTCCGACCAGGTCCGCGGAATATTGTTCGTCGTAGTGTCGTTGCTGATCCTTTTCGCTTGGGGACATTTCTACAAGCCGCCCGTACCTCCCCCGCAGACGAATCCCACGCAAACTTCCACACCGTTCAATCAGCAAGCTTCTTCACAACAGGGTTCCGCGCAGCCCGGAGCAGCGGGGAGGGTTTCTTCCTCCGCTGCAAAGTCGGGCACGCCGGGTGCGGCAGCGGCCGCAAATCCGTCGGTGGTGGAAGCGAGCGAAGAGCAAACGGTGGTGATCCAGAGCGCCCTGTATCGCGTGGAACTATCGAACCGCGGCGGCGTGGTGAAAACCTGGCAGCTGAACAAATATATGGACGATCAGAAGCTGCCGCGGCCACTGGATCTGGTGAACGAGGGCGTGGCGCAGGAACTAGGCTGGCCGTTTTCTCTGGTGCTGTCGGATCCACAACAGCAAGCGAATGCGAATGCGGGTCTCTACCAGATCGAAACCCACGCTATTCCCAGTGCGGTTGGCTACAAATCAGAGTTGAAGCCCGGCAATGTTCCATTTGTTCCACCAGCTTCCGGCACCGGCTTGTGGGCGCCGATTGAAGTCGATATGCACTGGAGCGACGGGCATCTCGACGTTCGGAAGAAGCTGACATTCGATTTCAATTACGAAACGACGGTGGAAGTGGCGGTGACGTTCGAAGGGAAGCCGCAGCCGGTGGCGGTAGCTTGGCGCGGCGGATTCGGCGACAAGGCCGTGTACAACGCGGCGCAGCTGGTCACCGTGTATTACAAAACCGGCGGCAAACTGAATTTGCTGCAGTACAAGAAGTTAGGAGTTTCGGGAAACCAGAGCCAGCCTGCGGTGCAATACGGCCCACTGGAATTTGCCGGCGTCGAAGATCAATTTTTTACCGCTGCGTTTTTGCCGGACGGCACGGACATATCGTTGTGGCACTGGATGCAAAACCACAACGTTACGGCAGACGGCAAGCAGACCAGCGAGCCGGAAGCGGAGATGGCCGCAGGGACCACGACCGGCGCTCCCTTCCGCGTGCGCGTATTTGTGGGGCCGAAAGATCTGGGGCTGCTCGAGAAAATCCAGCCGCCGCTGGCGGAGCTGGTAAATTTCGGATGGACGGGAATCATCGCGAAGCCGCTGCTGTGGATTCTGCAGACGTTGCACACCAAGGTGGCGAACTGGGGCTGGTGCATCGTGCTGATGACGCTGGTGATCAACCTGGCGATGTTTCCGCTGAAGATGAAGAGCTGGCGTTCGATGCAGAAGATGCAAAAAGTGGGCCCGGAAATCCGGCAGATTCAGGATCGCTACAAGAAATATTCGATGAGCGATCCGCGCAAGAAGCAAATGAATGAGGAAGTAATGGCGGTTTATAGCCGCGAAGGCATCAACCCGTTGGGCAGCTGCTTGCCGATGGTATTTCAAATGCCGATCTGGTGGGCGCTGTGGCGCGTGCTGAACGGCGCGATCGAACTGCGCCACGCGCCGTGGATGGGCTGGATTCACGATCTTTCGGCGATGGACCCGTATTATATTCTGCCGATCGGCATGACCATCATGATGTACTTGATGACGAAAATGACGCCGCAGACTACTACGGATCCGGCGCAGCAGAAAATGATGGCGCTGATGCCGCTGATGATGGGATTCATTTTCTTCCGGCTCTCCAGCGGACTGAATTTGTACATGTTCACGAGCAACCTGGTGGGAATCGGCCAGCAATATTATTTGAACAAATCCGAACCGCTTCCCGCGAAGGGAAAGTTCAAAAAGAAAATAATCGATGCCTGACGAACGGATAGCGGCCGGCAAGCGGCCTTTCACTAGAGATCACGCGCAAGGCGAAGCGCGGTTGGACCGTGAGCGAGCGATCGCGGAATTGCAGCGCTATCTGGATTTAGCGGTGCGCGAGATGGGTTTGGAAATCTCGTTTGAGATTTCGACGCCGCCGACGGTGGGTGGCGGCGCGGATGATAAGGATGTGCTGGTCGCGTTCAGCGGCGCGGATCAGGATTTTTTGCTGGAGCACGATGCGGAATTGCTGCTGGCGCTGGAGCACGTCGGACATCGCTGGCTGCGGCTGGATCCGCGATTGCATGACCGCGTGCGATTCGATTGCGGAGACTATCGCTCGCAGCGGCTGGAAGAATTAAAGCTTTCTGCGCGCGTCGCCGCGCAACGAGTGCGCGAAACAGGGCAGGTGTTTCGTTTTAATCCGATGTCGCCGCGCGAGCGACGCTTGATTCACCTGGAACTGAGCGGCGCGCAAGGCGTTCGCACGATGAGTGAAGGAGTGGGCGACCGCCGACAGTTGGTAGTGTATCCGGTGGTGAAGAAGTAGCTGGAGATTCGTAACTAGCGATTCGTGAGTGGCGAATCGTTTTTGGAGCGCTGACTTGCCCCGTGAGATTCCTGCCGCAGTTCTGATTTGTCTGGACTTTAATTTCTAAACTTCGATTGTGTAACCTTCCTTGCCGACGTTAATGCATTGCGTTGTTCCCAAGCGATCCGTCATGCCCGCAGTTTCATGAATGTGCCCGCAGAATAGATAGAGAGGTTTTTCCTTTTCCACCCAGGAACGCAAAGTGGGACTTCCGGCATGCTGGCCTTCGGCGTATTCATCCAGCTTCGTATGCAGTGGCGGGAAATGAACGACGAGGTAGAGCTTTTCCAAGCCCGCGAACGGTGCGAGCGCCTCGGCGATTTCGGCTTCGGTATATTCTCCCGGGGTTTTGAATGGAGTGATGTTGCTATAGCCCAGGCCGGCCCAGTTGGTGCCGTTAAGTTTGCGCGTCTGGCGATGAAAATCCACCAAGCCGTGCTGCTGGCAGAATGTTTTCGTTTGTTCGTGCGTTTCGTGATTTCCGGGCAGCACGAAGAGGCGCTCGCCGAACGGCTGCAGAATCGGGGCACAGCGTTCGAGCCCCTTGCTGAAATTGCAGAGGTCGCCTGCGGCGATGTAAATGTCGGCAGGCCGCGCGACGACGCGTTCAAGAGCCCGCAAGTCACCGTGAATATCGCTGAAGATCAGAATTTTCATCGTACGTTCCCCGTGTGAGTGGGCGCAATTTTGATCAAGCGGCGCACGTCCATTCCGTCGGCCTGCCAGCCTTCTTCGATGGGGTCGCCGGCTTCATTAAATACTACACGATAGGAAAACGGCGCGGGGCCCTGACGATTGCGCGTGATGAAGCGGTGCTCATTGAAATCCACGTAATGGCGGCCGCCTTCGCTGGATGTGCGGATTACCGGGAAACGCGCGAAAGACCAGTATAGCTGGACTTCAGGAAGCAGCAGAGCACGCGCAACATATTCGTTCGGCGGCGAATCGGCGCTGAAGGCGAAAACCGGCGCGGCGGAATCGCGTAGATCGAAGCGCGATTGGTACACGCCGTCGGTGGTGCGAATCACGCCGCCCCAATCGAGCAGCGAAGGCGGCAGTGGAAGAGCCGCGACGCGATCGATCGAAATATGATTCGCGACCGCAAAATTCCTGGTGCGCAAAAGCGCAGCGTGATGGGCGACGCTGCAGGCGAACAGATAGGCGAGCATTACGACGAAGCCGGCCTGGCACCAATGCGCCGCGGTGATGCGCAAACCAACGTCGCGAAAGGATGGAAGAAAAAATAGCGCGGCGATCATTACGCTGGCCAGAAACGCGATCCACAGGTGAATTGGAAATCCCACCGAGGCGGCGATTTTCCATACGCCGAATGCGCAGAGCGTGAACAGCACCCACATGGAAGGGGCTCGGGCGGAAATTTTGTCGCGATCGGAGTAAATCCACGCGACGATTTGCGGGAGTAACGCAATCGCTGTGAAACAGAAGTCAATGATGAACAGCAGGTCCCATGAGACACGCTGGTGCGAGAGCGGAAACCAGATGCGCGTGCCGAAGGAGGTCATCGCGTCGAGGAGAATGTGGCTGGCGATGACTACGGCGTAGATGATGAAGAGAATTCCCCATGACGGGGCGTCCCAATCGCGAAGGCCCCAGCGTTTTTTCGCGAATGCGATTCCCGCGCGGGTGAGCCAGGCAAGAAGCGCCGCAAAAAACGGCAGCGCGACGAAAGAATGGGTGATGGCGCGGTGATATTTGACGATCGCCAGCGGATCGCTCGAGAAGATTTCCTGCACGACGTCCACATCGGGAAACATCGCGCCGACGGTGGCGGCGAAAGTCGCGACGCGGCCGTTACGTTCCGAGAAAAAGCCCTTGCCGATAAGCGCGCCGACAATTCCGTGAGTTATGGTGTCCATAAGAGGTTAGAAAAAGTAAGAGTGTACACGATTGCGCGGAAATCAAACGACTTCGAGAAGCGGTGAGCGCCTGGCGGTAACCTCTCCAATAATGCGGCCGGGGACATCGTGGCGTTGCAGGGCGGCCAAAGCCGCAGCGGCGGATTCCGGAGCGATGGCTGCGAGCAGACCACCGGAAGTTTGTGGATCGAAGAGCAGAGCGCGGAATTCGTCGCGGACGCTCGGCCCAAAAGCGGTGCAGCTTTCCACAAAGTCACGATTGTTCTTCATGCCTCCGGAGAAAAATCCTCGGCGCGCTGCTTCGATTGCGCCGGGAAGATATTCGATGCGCGTATGATGCAGTTTCATGGAGACGCCGCTGCCGATGGCCATTTCGCGCGCGTGGCCGAGGAGTGCAAAACCGGTGACGTCCGTGACCGCGTGAACCGGACGCTGTTCCGGCGCGTGCGCCGCGTTAATTTCATGGAGCGCTTCGGAGGCATCGCGATTCAGGCGCGTCATAGACGCAGTGGCGGCAGCGACCCAGGCCTGGTCGGCTTGGCCCTGTTTTAGGGCCGTAGAGATCACTCCGGTGCCCAGGGACTTTGTGAAGATCAAAATATCGCCGGGTAGCGCGCCAACATTTTTCCAGATTCGTTGGGGATGGATTACGCCGGTGACCGCGTAGCCAAACTTCAGTTCGTCGTCGCGGATCGAATGTCCGCCGACCACTGTGCAATCCGCTTCGGCCATTTTTGCCAAACCACCGCGCAAAATTTGTTCCAGAACTTCGGGCGCGCCGGCAGCGGGAAAGGCCAGGATCGTGAGCGCGGAAATCGGACGGCCGCCCATCGCGTAGACATCGCTGAGTGCGTTGGTGGCGGCCACTTGGCCGAAAAGCTCGGGATCATCGAGAATCGGCGTAAAAAAATCCACGGTTTGCACGATGGCGAGATCATCGGTGAGACGGTAAACGGCTGCGTCGTCGCTGGTTTCGAAGCCGACGATGACATTGGGATCGAGCTGCGGCGGTAGGCGCTTGAGCACCGCGTCGAGCATGCTGGGGCTTAATTTTGCAGCGCAGCCTGCGGCCTTTGCCGTGGTGGTGAGCCGAACTTTTTCCGCCAATGTCATTTCTCCGTGGAACAGATTGGATGATTATAGCGCGGCGCGCTTGCGTGGTACGCTTAAGAACAACAGGAACTGGTTTGCCAGAATTAGCGTGCGGGTTATGCGTGCGCGGCGGCCGAGCGTATTGGAATGGTGATCGGTTTGGAGGCTTCCATCGCCGAGAGCATGTGGCAACGCCCGTCGAAAATGGCGCCGGGCTCCATGATGAGGCATGGCGTGTGGATTTCGCCGGTAACGATAGCTTTGGCTTGAATTTCGACTTTGCCGGAAGCTTTTATGGTGCCGTGGAAGTGACCACCGACGATCACGTAGTTGCCTTCAATCTGCCCTTCCACATTGGAGTGCTCGCCGAGGATCAAGGTCTCGTCTGAAACCAGCGTTCCCTTCATTGCGGAATCTATGCGGAACGTGCCGCTGCACTCCAGACGGCCTTCGAGCTTGACGCCCTGGTCCAGAAAGCCTGTCCACTCACCTGAATCATGTCGCTTGCGGTCAAACCAAGCCATGCGTCGTCCCCACGCTATGTAAATAGCGTAGCACTATTTTCGCATGAGTTGGTCGTAGAGGCGGGCCAAATCACTATCGTCGTAGTATTCAAACACTAACTGGCCAGGCTTGCTGCCGTGGCGCGGATGCATGTGCACGCCTGTGCCGTACTCGCGTTGCAGTTCTTCAAGGGCGGCCTTGGTGTTCGCGTCGATCGAAAATACAGGAGCGCTCGCGTGCGGCTTGGAGCTGCGTGTGGCGAGGCGTTCGACTTGGCGAACCGTCATGCCTCCGCGGGCAACCCGGCGAGCGATTGTGAGGCGATCTTGTGGATCGTCGACAGCCAGGAGCGCGCGCGCGTGGCCAGCGGTGATGCGTCCTTCCTCGAGCAGGTCCTGGATTGGCTCTTCGAGCTTGAGCAGGCGGACGGCGTTGGCGATCGTGGCGCGGTCTTTGCCGGTGCGCTCGGCGACTTGCTCCTGCGTGAGATGAAACTGGTCAATCAGGCGCTGAAACGCGTGCGCTTGTTCGATGGGGTTAAGATCCTCTCGCTGGAGGTTTTCTACCAGCGTCATCTCCAACGCCATTTCTTCGGACACGTCTCGGACTACGACGGGTACGCGTAGCAGACCCGCGCGCTGCGCTGCACGCCAGCGGCGCTCGCCGGCGATTAATTGGAAGCGGCCGGCAATTTTGCGGACGACGAGCGGTTGAACGATGCCGCTGGAATGAATGGACCGCGCAAGCTCGTCGAGCGCTTCTTCGCGGAAGCGCGTGCGGGGCTGATAGGGGCTCGGATCAATCAGATCAATGTCTGCTTGAAAAAGGCCCTCAGATAGTGCCGGAGCCGCTGCCGTTGCTGCCGCCGCTTTCGTCACCGTCGCCACTGCTGTTGAGCGTGCTGGTTGAACCGGTGGAACCGGCTCCTGCTGCGGCGGCTGAGGCGCTGGAGCCACTGCCGGCTCCGGGTCCCGAATCAGCGCGCTCAATCCCCTGCCCAACGCGTTTCTGGGCATTCGCGATAACCTCCTTGGCAAGTTGAATGTAGCTTTCGGCGCCTTTACTATGTATGTCGTAGAACATAACTGGCATGCCGTGGCTGGGCGCTTCTGCCAGACGTACGTTTCTAGGAATAATCGTTTCGAAGACCTGGGCGCCGAAGAAGCTGCGGAGGTCGGCGGCTACCTGTTTCGAAAGTGTTGTTCGATCGTCATACATCGTGAGGAGTATTCCCTCAATGGCGAGCGATGGGTTGATGGTGCGGCGGAGACGCATTAGCGTGTCTAGTAGTTCCGATACGCCTTCCAAGGCTAGATACTCGCATTGAATGGGAACTAGGACGGAATCGGCGGCAGCCAGAGCGTTAACAGTGAGCAGATCGAGAGACGGAGGGCAATCGATCAAAACGTAGTTATATCGTGCTTGGATGCCTGCAACTAGAGCTCTGAGGCGATATTCGCGATTTTCCAAATTTACCAGCTCAACGGCGGCACCGACTAGGTTTTTGTCCGAGGGAATTAGGTCCATGCCATCGACTTGAGCGTCCAAGATGATTCTATCGATTGGTTCGTCGAGAATAAGCGCTTGATAGAGCGTACGGCGGGCTGGGTCTTTAGGGAATCCGAGTGCGCTGGTTGTATTGCCCTGCGGATCGCAGTCTATGATAAGCGTGCGTTGTTCGGACGCGGCGAGAGAGGCGCCGAGATTGACCGCGGTCGTTGTTTTCCGACTCCACCTTTTTGATTGGTAATAGCGATTACACGGGCCAACGGCGATTCCCCTCGAGAGAGCGGCGTAAATGTAGCAGAGAGATTTAGCAAGAGGCAAGGTGTTTCACGTGAAACAGTATAAATAGTGCAGCGTTCCACGTGAAACACTAATTCGCATGGAGAGCGGTTCCACGTGGAACAGTTCGTTCTTCGCTAGATCTTTGATCCATGAACAATGACACGCCGATCTGAGCTGCGGAATACGAATCGGATCCGCCCATCTCCATCCGATTTTTCTTGGATATTTCACGTGCATCGGCGTCGCCGAGCCATAAAACTACTGATCCGTCTGAATTCAGATGAACGATGCGCCCAATGTAGGAAATCGATCGTCAATTCCGAGCGCTCGTGCGGTGACGAAGTCGACTATTCTCCTCGTCGAAGTTTGAAACTTCCTCCATACGGGTTCTGCGCACCTCGATATTCTCAGACTTGCAGTGCTCTGACAATCTCCGCCAGAAATGTGGCTTTCTTTTGATTTGACTCGATGAGAATGACGCTCATGTCCGTCGGAAACCATACGGATTGGTACGGTTGGAAAGCCGGCACCTGAACCAACGTCGGCGAGCCGACCGTGCCGTATGGGTACAGTCGAGACGGCGAGGAGGCTTTCACCAAAGTGGAAGCGCAGGATCTCGGTCGGATCGGTTACGGTGGTGAGGGAGGTCTTCTGGTTCCAGCGCAACAGAAGATCGATGTAGACGCGAATCTGATCGCATAGCAGAGCATTGGCGCTGGCGCCGTAAGGCCGAAGAGCCGCTTGGATCGTCTGGTCAGAGAGATGTTTCACGGTTATGTACTATATGTATAGTTTTACAAGAGCATTTAGTTATACAGTATCTAGTTTATTTTCATCTATTTGGAGTTGTTTCCTTGCAAGACTTGCGCGAACTCGGCTCGGAGCAAGCATCCCGACCGTCATGTCCGCTACGAAGTGTGCAACGACGCACGGCAGCAGACTGCCCGTCCATGCCCGGATGGTCGAGAACAAAAGGCCTATCGTGAGGGTAGAAATGAGGCCGCGGCGCCCCTGATATAGATGTGCAAGCGCGAAAAATACGGCCGAACCCATGACGGCGGCGATAACCGAGCCCCGTGACCAATCCTGAAAGACGCGCTGGACGAAGCCGCGATAAATTAGCTCCTCGCAGACGGCGACCGTGGTGACCAGGGCGAAAAACGCCAATCGCTCGACGTCGTCTTGCGGAAAAAGCTTTAGGGCGAGCTGCGGGACAATGCCTTGAGTTTTTGTAGGCTGCGCGACCAGGCGGCGCAAACCCATAATTTGATTAAGCAAAATCAGGGCAGAGAGGACGACCGTGACGCTGGCTGTGAGCCCAAGATTGGGGAAGGCCAAGCCGAGTTGACTCGGGCGAATTTGGTAGGTGTTGGTGCGCCACAGGATCACGCCCGCGGCGATCCACTGGAATGCGAGAGTGGACGCGTAGAGAGAAATGCGATCCATTTTTGTGGTGTTCGGTATTTGCATTAGCTGGCGGACGCGGCGCCGTCCGAGCACCGGCACGGCGATGCCGAGAAAAAGCAGAATGAGAGCAAAATCCCAATGCATGACGGTAGATGAAAACACTTTTGCGGCGGTGGAAGCAAGCCGAACCGCGAAGGATTCGCCGGAGGAGTTGACAGCGCCGGACGCGCCGCCGTATCGTTCTTGTTCCTGCAAACACACAAGATGAAAATTCTGATCATTGGCGGCGGCGGACGTGAACACGCAATTGCTTGGAAGTTGCGGCAGAGCGCGATTGCGGAAAAGATCTGGTGCGCGCCAGGCAACGGCGGAATTTCGCGCGACGCGGAATGCGTGCCGCTCAATGTGGGCGACGTGAAAGCAGCTGCGGATCTGGCGACAAAACTGGGCGCGGACTTGACGATAGTGGGACCGGAATTGCCGCTGGTTCAGGGCATGGCGGATGAATTTAAGCAGCGAGGATTGGCGATCTTGGGCCCTGCAAAAATCGCGGCGCAGCTGGAAGGCAGTAAAATTTTTGCGAAAGAGTTCATGACCCGCAACGGAATTCCTACCGCAGGCGTTTATGGCGCGTTCGAATCGGCGCGTGACGCTTGCGCGAAACTTGGTTCGGCTTCGTGGCCGGTCGTTGTAAAAGCGGACGGACTTTGCGCGGGCAAGGGTGTGCTGGTGACGTCGTCTGCGAGTGAAGCGAAGGAATTTATCGAGCGGCTGATGGAAGGCGACGAATTCGGCGACGCAGGAAAGCGTGTACTGCTGGAGGAAGGGCTGGCTGGCAAGGAACTTTCATACATTATTCTGACGGATGGGACGAATTTTATTTCGCTGGCGCCCGTGCGCGATCACAAACGCGCATTTGATAGTGATGAGGGGCCGAACACCGGCGGCATGGGAACCTATTCGACGGACGGAATGCTGACGGGCGATCTGGAAGAAAAAATTCTTGAAACAATTGTTCGCCCAACGCTGGCGGGATTGCGCAAAGAAAAAATGGAGTATCGCGGTTTTATTTTTTTTGGATTGATGCTTACAAACGATGGTCCGAAAATTCTGGAATATAATTGCCGGCTGGGCGATCCGGAAACGCAGGCTATTTTGCTTCGAGCGGATTTTGATTTTGCGGCGGCCTGCATGGATGCGGCGCTCGGGAGACTCGATAGTTCCGCTGCCAAGTGGAAGCGGGGAGCGAGCGTGTGTGTGGTTATGGCATCGGAGGGCTATCCCGCCAGTCCCGTTTTGGGAAAGCCGATTGGGGGGCTGGTGGAAGCAGAAAAAGTCCCCTACACGGCTGTGTTCCACGCGGGGACGCGGCGGGAAGGTGATGACTACTACACAAGTGGTGGAAGGATTCTTGGGGTGGCTGCAGTTGGTGACTCGCTCGCTGAGGCGCATCGAGCTGCCTACGATGCGGCGAGTAAAATCGCGATCGCTGGGGCGCATTATCGGAAGGACATCGGGGTGACTGATATGAAGCAGGTGGTGACGACTGACATGGAAGCGAGAATATCAAGGTGACGACAGCGAACAGGCATAGGGAAGTGCGGGTGGGCGTGTTGATGGGTTCGGACACGGATTTGCCGGTGATGAGCGAGACCGGGAAAGTGCTCGATAAATTTGGAATTGGCTATGAGATGGAGGTGATGTCCGCGCACCGAACTCCCGTGCGAGCGCACGAATACGCCACTACGGCGCAGAGCCGCGGATTGAAAGTGCTGATCGCGGCGGCAGGGGCGGCGGCGCATTTGGCGGGAGTGATCGCGGCGAACACCACGTTGCCGGTGATCGGCGTGCCGATGGGGACGAGTTCACTGAATGGACTGGACGCACTGCTTTCGACAGTGCAGATGCCGGGCGGGATTCCCGTGGCTACGATGGCGATTGACAAGGCCGGGGCGGTGAATGCGGCGATCTTCGCGGCTGAGATTTTGGGATTGTCTGATCCGGACATCGCGCGGAAGCTGGTGGAGCATAAGGACGAGCTGGCGCGGTCGGTGAGGGAGAAGAACGCGCGATCTGCAGCAACAGCTTGCGGAGCGGAAGGGCTTAGCGGGGCGTTACTCGCGTGCGTCGAACGACTTGCCTATTCGACGCGAACGAAGGGGCATCAGCGGGCCGTTCTCCTTCTCCCTGTGCGGTCGGCTCGATCTTCGGCTCTGGCGGCGGGCGGAGAATCCATTCGAAGCCTGTGTCGAAGCCGATTGACGCCATGGTCTGCCGGGCGTTGGGCGGAGCCAGGACCGAGAGCGCGGCGCGGAGAAATTGCGTGGCGTCGGCTGCCATGATCTTGCCGCTTTGTCCTTCCACGAAAGTGATCGGCAACCTCCCGCATTTTTGCGTCGGAGGCGCAGATTTTTTCGATGCGCGGGTCTTTTTGGCGCAGCAAATCGAGCAGAGTGGGCGTGGCGTTTTCGGGCGGATACTGAAATTCCACCAGGGTGTGCGGTTGACCTTTTTCCGGAGGCCAGCTTTGGAGATATGCGGGATGCGAGATGTGCGTATCGTAATAATCCAGGCGCTGCATTTCTTGGTTTAGCGTGAAGCTGAGCTCCCAGACCTCCGGACCATATCCTTGCAGATAGTCGGCTAAGAATCAGTTGCGCGACGGGCTCGGTCTGAGGGCCAATCGATTTTGCCGTGAAGATTGCCGGCGACGACGTTCATGCGTTCAAAAAGACTTTGGCCGAGGGCTTCGAGGTCCGTAGCTTCGGCAGTCGCTTGTGCCTGATTTAGATGGGGGCTCGCCGCGGTGAAATGGCCGTGGAGGTGAGGCAATTCAGTGTCCAGGCGCGCGAGCTGGAGTTGCGAAGAGGGCGAAAACCAGTCCACGGCGCCGAGGAGGATTCCGGCGCGGGTGCGGTTCATCTGCACGGGAATGGGCGGATGGGTTTGCGGCTCGATTTGGTTTTCAACGGTGCCGATGAGGATGGCGTCTTTGACTACCGCGATTACGACGCGACCAGCCGCGAAGTTTACGACGACTTCTTCGGTGGGCACATCTTGAACTTGCTGGGCGTCAGTCGGGCGCGGGGAAAGCGTGAATGCAATTGCCAAAACCAGGAAGGCCGCGATTCGCGCATAAAAATTGTGGGAGCACGACGAAATCCGTGGTGAACCGACCGGGGGTGGAAAAACGACACCATTCTCAGACGGTACCACAAAATTATTGTCGCCGGGGAAAGCGTGACGGCTGTCACGACCGGGCAGATGGGTGTTACAAAGGCCCGGGATTCTAGTAAAATTTGAAGGCAAGCAGCCCATCCTGGTTGGTCCATTGATCGTCGGAGGCGAGTAGCATTGAAAGGAGTGGTGTGAAATCCCCTAAAAGCGTGAAGCATAAGGGCAAGCGAGTATCGGAAATTATTGAGGCGCACCAGCGATTCGTGCGCGGCGACGAGACAGGCGCGCGCGCGGACCTTTCCGGCGCGGACCTGCGCGGCGTGAATCTGGAGAACATGAATCTGGACCTGGTGAATTTCCAGGGAGCGAATCTGGAAGGCGCACGGCTATACAACGCGCGGCTTTCGTCGGTGAATATGAGCAAGGCGAAGCTGCGGCGCGCCGATTTGCGCAAGGCGGATTTGACTGAAGCGAATCTGGAGGGCGCGGATTTGACGGAAGCGCAGGTGGGCGGAGCGGAATTGTTTCGCACGGATTTGCGGCAGGCGATTTTGCGGCGGGCGAATTTTGGCGCGGCGAATTTTCGCAGCGCGGAGATTCGCGGAGCTGATTTTAGCGGCGCGGAAATGCGCACCGCGATTTTGCGCGAGACCAACCTGGAAGGCGTGGATCTTTCGGGGCTGGATTTGAGCACGACGCTGCTGCCGCCGGGCTACGTGGTGGCGGGAAGCGTCAAGAAGTAAGGCGATGGCAAACCTGCCGTGGATCATGGTGGAAGACTATAAGTACCCCACCGGCTGGATTGGGTACGAGCAACAGGAAGCGCGTGCGCGCGCGTATTGCGAGTTGGCCGAGCGTGGGCAGATCTTGTTCTTCCGCGAGTTGCCGTTTCATTTGCCTGCTGAGGATCAGCAATTTCTGCGCGAGCAGGAATGGACTGAGTTGCGGCTGCACAAGAATGTTTCGTATCGGCCGAGCGAGGATATTTTGCGCGGAGTTTCGGGGAACGCGCAGACCGTAGCTCGCCTGCATTCGATCATGCGGAATTACAGCGCGCAGATCATCGAATTTGTGGGGAACTTTCTTTCGCCGTACAGCGGAAAATGGAACCTGGATTTCGCGAGCTTTCGTCCGCTGGAAGAAGAAAATCGCGACCTGCCGGTGCACAAGCGCAACGACTTGCTGCATGTGGATGCGTTTCCCAGCCGCCCGACGCGGGGCGGGCGAATTTTGCGCGTGTTCACGAATTTGAATACCACGCGGCCGCGGGTGTGGACTACTACGGACGGTTTCGAAGCGCTGGCGCAGCAATACGCGAAGGCTGCGGGGCTGCAGCAAATCGCCGAGGACGATTCTTTTTTGGGGCGCACGGTGCAGAGCCTGGGAGCGAAACTGGGGATTGGCACGATGAGCCGCACGCCGTACGACATGTTCATGCTGCGGTTCCACGATTATCTGAAGGAGAACAGCGCGTTTCAGGCGAATTGCCCGAAGATCCGCATGGAATTTCCGCCGATGGCGACTTGGGTGGTTTTCACAGACAGCGTGGCGCACGCGGCGCTAAGCGGGCAATATGCAATGGAGCAGACATTCCTGATTCCGCCGAAAGCACTGGTGGCGCCGGAAGCGGCTCCGTTTCGGATTTTGGAAGGAATTGCCGGGCGGCCGTTGGTTTCCTAAGTCCTGCCTGAAGTTTGCGAGCGCGGCGTTTACGGAGTCATTCTGCCTTTGGTCAGATAATCCTGCGAAGGGACGCCGAACGCGTCGGCCACGCGATTGAAAAATGCAAAGAGCGCGGTGATGTAAACGGCTTCAGCGATTTGATCTTCTTTCCATCCGGCATCGCGCAATTTCTGCACGTCTGCGTGGGTGGAGCGTGCGGCGTCTTTGGTGATCTGCTCGACGTAAAGCATTAGAGCGCGCTCCGCCGGCGTCAGGCTGGCTTCATCGAGTTTGCCTTCCAGAATTGCGGCTACGCATTGATCGGTGGCTCCCTGAACACGCAGGAAGTAAGCGTGGCTGTCCAGTCAATACGGGCAGCGATTGAGAAAGGAGACGTAGCTGGCGATCATCTCCTTGTGGCGGCGGGAGAGATGCCCTTCTGAAAAATGAACTTTATTGGAGAACTCCACTACCTGGCGAAGAAAATCGGGGCGGGCGCCGAAACACTTGATAATGCCGGGGACCTGGTTGCGTCCGGAACCAGCGCGCCAGAAATCGTAAGCGGCAGCGACTGCGCCGGTCGCTTCAGCGTCTTCGGTGATGCGGATTTTTGTAAACGGTTTGTCGGCTGCGGAATCAGAAGCGGCGCCGGCGTTCGGCGATTTGTTTTTTTCATCGGTCGACATCGGGGCCTCCCTACGCGGCGCCACGCCTGCGAATCCGACCAAGAATCTTCGGGCCAAAAATAAAAACGGGCCAGCCTGCCAGCACTACAGCCGAACCGAGCGCCGCTTCTCGTGGATTGCGGGTCGCAAGGAGAATCAACATAGTAACTTGCAGCGTCAAGAATGCAATAGGTGTGAAAGGATAGCCCGCTGTGAGAATTATTGTGTCCGTCTGCCGCGCTCTGCGGCGAATTACAAACAGGCCTGCGACGGTAAGTCCGAGAAAAAGAACCGCGACGAAAAAGAAATACGCGATGATCTGTTCGAACGTGCCCAACGCCACCAGAATCGAGGCTATCACGCCTTGAACCATAATGGCGCGCGCGGGCGTGCCGAAGCGCGGGTGAATGCGGGCCACCGATTTCAGAAACAGGCCGTCGCGAGCCATCGCGTAATACACGCGTGGCGCGGACATTATAAAAGCTGCCAAGCTACCCAGCACACACACCATGACGATCGCGGAAAAAACAATGCCGCCAGCCGGACCGAAGAGAACTTCACCTGCCTGCGCGACGAAGGTGCCGTCGGACGAAACTTTTTCGATGGGCACGAGATAAATAAAAACAGCGCTAATGACGATATACACAGCAGTGACCGCAATCACGCCAAGCGCCAGAGCTCGCGGAAGCGTGCGACCTGGGTCGCGCAATTCGCCGGCAATTTTCGCAGCGTCCCACCAGCCGCCGAAGCAGAAAAAGGCGCCGACTAAGGCAGCACCCAGACCCGGCGTCAATGGCAACGCGCCAGTACGCTGCGCGACGAAAGGAACGAAATGTGACCAGGAACCGAGGCGAAACACGAGCGCCCAAACAGTGAGAGTGGCAAGGACTGCAAATTTCAGCCAGGTAATCCAGCGCAGAAAGCCCGCGCTAATTCGCGTGCTGAAAATATTCAGTGAGCAGATCGCCCAAATGGCGGCGCTGGCGGCGATTTTTATAATCAGCGGCGACCAATGAAAAATATATGCGGCATATGCTGCGAACCCCACCGCGAATGCCGCAGTGAGTCCGGGATCGAGGACCAATAAACTCATCCAGCCATAGAGAAAGCCGGTGAGAGGGCCAAAACTTTCGCGCAGGTACACGTAAGGGCCGCCGGCACTGGGGAATCGTCCGGCGAGTTCGCCGAAACAGAGCGCGCCGCTAAGCGTCATGGCGCCGACGGCGAGCCAGACGATGAGCAGCCAGAATGGAGAGCCGAGAGATTTGGCCATGCCAGCAGGCGTGAGGAAAATGCCGACGGCGATTGCTTCGCCAGCGACGATTGCAGCGGCGGAGCCTATGCCGAGTTGGCGGCGGAGGTCTTGACCTGATGGAGGAGTCGTTCCGGTAACCGATGGCATTCGTCGGTGGAAGAGAACCACTCCTTGTACGTGCAAGATTTTCGGCGCGTATCCGGCACGTCAACAGCGCTGCGACCGCGCGCGAGTTTGAAACATTCGATGCGCTGAATGCTGCGTTCCGGCGACAGATGATATCACTGCGCGTGCTAGTAACAACGCTGCTTTCAAGCGGGCGAGGTTATCGCGAAGGCCACGGAACAGCCGGTGATTCGGATGGGGAGCCAGCGGACGCGCCGTCCGTATGAAGTAATGGTGGTTCGTGTTTGGCGCGGGCGATTTTCGCGCCTGCCGCGAGCAACAGTAGGGCAACGACGACGATCGCGCAGAGTTTGCGGATAGGCGCAGAAGTTGTACGAACAGGGATAACCAAACCAAGAATCATTCCGGCGAGCAGGCCGCCGAGGTGAGCTGCGTTGGACGAATGAGAATGCATCCAGTCCGGCAAAAATCCTGAGGATGATGAAAAATCCGAGAAGGATGACGACGGACCAGCGCCGCACGATTGTGGGGGACGGCACGCGCTCCAGGCAATACGCGCTCCAGAGCGCAGCGACCAGGCCGAAAGCTACGCCGCTTGCTCCGTATCCATAATAATTGGGAGAAAGAGCGAGCAGTTGCGACGTGCAGCCGGCGATGCCCGTCAGGAACCAAAGCGCAAGATAGCCGGCGCGCTGAAAAACCGTCTCAGCGATGGAGCCGAAGAGCAGCAAGAAACAAAGATTTGAGAGCAAGTGATACAAATCGATGTGCACGAAAATTGCGGTGACCAAGCGCCACCATTGGCCGGCGAAGACTGCTTCGCCTTTCATGCCGACCGCGAGTAATACGGGATCGTACGGATGTTTGGGCGTGGAATGATCCGCAAGCACTTGAAGGCAGTAGCCGGCGACGACTACAGAGGCGAGAAGTAGCGTCATCCAGGGGACGCGCAAACGCAACTCACGCGATTTGTTCCAAAGGGCGCCGGATCGCGCGGACGAGGTGGAATCGGAGCGAATCTCTGCGACGCTTTCCGGGGAAATATCTGTGGAAGGCGCGGAAGAGTCGAGTGTCGTTGTGCTCTGCTGAGATACCGGCACGAAGGGTCTCTTGTTTTGTGAGGATGAGATGCCTGCGTAGCCAGCTTAGGATTGACGTCCGCGCAAGTCAAAGACGGCGAGCGAGGTCGGTGCTCTAGTTCGCAACGAAGAAAAACCGATACGCGCGAGGGAACCGCAGGGGACGGGCTTGCTGCCTGGCGTGTGCGACTTGCGGTGCAGCTATCGTGCGCAGAACGAAATGGGATTATTTGCCGGCGGCGACTTCGGCCGGGTCTTCGCCGAAGCCGCCTGCGCCGCGCGGAGACATGCTGCGGCGGCGGGTTTCGATGCCGAGGCGCTTAATTTTTTGGTTCAGCGTGGAGAGTGGGACCTGGAAACGCTCGGAGGCTTCGGTCTGATTCCAGTTGGTGCGCTCGAGCATGTCCACGATGATGCGGCGCTCGACTTCTTCCAGGATTTCAAAAAGTGACGGCGCCGTGCCGGGTGCGCCGACTTGTCCTGGAAGCGGCGGCAAAAATTCCGCGAGCTGCAAGCGGACGCCGCGCACGATTTCGCGGGTGCGAACGCTTTCGGGAAGAATGTCGGCGTCCATCGCTTCCTGTGTCGAGAGAACCACAGCGCGTTCGACTACGTTTTCGAGTTCGCGCACGTTGCCGGGCCACTCGTAATCCATCAGGAGTTTCATGGCGCCGTGAGTGAACAGACGCGGTGGCTTACCGTTGTCTGTGCAGAACTGGCCGAGAAAGCGGTCAATCAGCAGCGGGATATCTTCCTTGCGATCGCGCAGCGGCGGAAGGTGCAGCGAAATGACGTTCAGGCGATGAAATAAATCCTCGCGGAAGCGGCCCTCGCGCACGAGCTTGCTGAGATCTTCGTTGGATGCGGCGAGGATGCGGACGTCAACTTTAATGGTTTCGGTGCCGCCCAGGCGCATGAATTCGCGTTCTTGAATTACGCGCAGAAGCTTGGCTTGGGTTTCGGGGCCGATGGTGGAGATTTCGTCGAAGAAAATCGTGCCTTGATCTGCCACTTCGAACAGACCCTTTTTTGACGCGACGGCGCTGGTGAATGCGCCCTTCACGTGGCCGAAAAGCTGCGATTCGAGCAAGTCCACGGGAATCGAGCCGGTATTGATGGGGATGAAAGCTTTGTCGGCGCGTGTGGAAGCGGAATGAATGGCTTTGGCGATGACTTCTTTTCCGGTGCCGCTCTCGCCGGAGATCAGAACGGTGGAGCGGGAGGGCGCGACCTGGGTGACCAGGTCGAACACGGCCTGCATCTTGTCGCTTTTGCCAACGATGTTCGGGAAATTGTAGCGCTGCTTCAGGGCGCGCTTCAGCTGGACGTTTTCATCGCGCAGACGGCGGCCTTCGATCGCCAGAGAAATCTGCGCGATCAATTCGTCGTTGGACCAAGGCTTGGTGATGAAATCCTGCGCGCCGCCTTTGAAAGCCGCGCGAGCCATATCAATCGAGCCGAACGCGGTGATCAGGATGATGGAGAGCTGCGGGTCGCGGCGGCGAATTTCGCGCAGCAATTCCAGGCCGTTGCGATCGGGCAGGCTGACGTCCAGCAGCATCAGATCGAAAGGCTGGTCTTCGAGCTTTTGCAGACCGGCCTCGCCTGTCTCGGCGAGAGTGACCTGAAAACTTTCGGAAGTGAGAAGAGCTTCGAGTCCTTCCCTGATTTCTATTTCATCATCAACAACCAGAATCGAACCTCTAGGCATGGACGGCTTTCCTGGCTACGGGAAATTCCAGGCGGAAGGAGGTACCTTTGCCTGGAGTTGAGCGTACGTCGACTTTGCCAGCGTGCTCTTTAATGATGCCGTAGCTCACCGAAAGACCCAGCCCGGTGCCCCGTCCGGTGGCCTTGGTTGTAAAGAATGGATCGAAAATACGGTGGAGGTGCTCGGGAGAAATACCCGAGCCCGTGTCTGTGACTTCTATTTCAACGGAGCCATTTTGCGCCCCGGTACGAACTTCGAGCATGCCGCCCTGCGGCATGGCGTCGCGCGCGTTCATGAAAAGATTCAGGAACACCTGCTGCAGGCGAGTGATGGAACCCAGCACCGGCGGCAATTGTTCGTTGTAGTTCTTGACGACATTCACTTGTGCGGTCTTGAAGGGATGCTGGACCAGTGTGAGCGTTTCTTCCAGCACGTGGTTGATGTCCACTTCGATGAATTCAGCAGCGCCGGTCCGCGAGAAATTCAGAAGATTGTTGACGATCTCGCTGGCGCGAAAAGTCTGTTTCACGATGCGCTCGATGGTTTTCTGGCGCGGATCGTCCGCGGGAATCTGCTTCGCGAGCATCTGGATGTAATTGGAAATCACCGCGAGCGGCGTATTCACTTCATGTGCTACGCCGGCGGCCAGCAGACCGAGCGAGGTGAGCTTCTCGGTCTGGACCATCTGGTCTTCCAGGCGAACGCGTTGCGTGATGTCGTCGAGAAGGATCAGGCGGCCCAGGCGCGCGCCATTCTTGCCAACCAGCGGCGCGATGGATGCGTTGATGACGAGGTGCCGGCCGGTGCGCGTATTCAGGCGGAACTTGTAGATTCCCGAAACATGATCGCTGGCCGCGCGCGAAGTGATCTCGGCGACGAGATCCTGCGGCAACACGTCCGGCAGGCGATGCTTTAGCGCTTCGGCGCGCGGTATGGAGAGCAGATCCTCCAGCTGCGGATTCCAGGACTCGACGCGGTCTTCCAGGTCCACTGTAACGACGCCGATCTTGAGTGACTCAACGATATTTTCGCTAAAATCTTTCAGGCGTTCGATCTGCATCGCTTTTTGTTCGAGCGAATGGTAGAGGCCGGCGTTTTCGATGGCGATGGCGACGTATCCGGCGATGGTGAAGAGCAATTCGAGGTCGTCACTGGAGAGGTAATCGCCGTCCACGGTCTTGCCGAGGCCCAGAACCGCGACGGTGCGTTCGCGGAAGCGACAAGGAATGAAATAATTCAAGTCGAGTTCTTCGAGCGTGCGGCGAACGGATTCGGATTCCTGCAGAGCGGTGCGCGCCGATTCGAAGAACAAACAGCCGCGTTCGAAGGCTGGGCGAGCAGGATCCAGGAACGACAGATCCAGCGGGCCTTCGGGGCGCAAACCCATGGAGCGCGACAGCACGAATTTTCCGGGCGCCGCAGGATCTTCCAAAAAAACGGCGAGGCGGTCGACCAGCAGCGTTTGCGAAACACGATCGAGCACGGAGCCGACCAGAGGTTCCAGGCGCACTTCGTTGGTGAGCGCGCGGCCGAATTCGATGAGCGTGCGCCGATAATCGAGGCGATCGCGGTAGAAGAAACGGTCCAGGCGGGTCTGCACCCACTCGCGCAAAGGCTCGATCAGGAATGCGGCGACAACGATGGCGATGATGCCGCCTGCGGGGCCAGTCGATAAGCCGGGGCGGTGAAACAGTTCGCCGATTACAGCGATCAGCGCAAAATAAATTCCGACCACGGCGGCGGTGGCGAAGGTGTAAGAGAGACCGCGCTTGAAGATAATGTCCACGTCCATCAAGCGGTAGCGAATGATGGCGTAGCCGAAGCAGAGAGGAATCAGCGCCAGCGAATAGACCGAACTCTTCATCCACGCCGGAGGAACCAGGCCCAACGCGTAGGGCACTATGTAGAAAAAGACGAAAGGCAAACTGCCGGCGAAGGCCCCGGCGGTGACCCACTTCAATTGCTGACGCAGAACGCCGCTGGGTGCGCGCCGAAAACTGAAAAAGAAGATGAACGCGGCCAGGACGAAATACATTCCCAAGTTGACCTGTTCGACTTTATCAAGCCAGTAGCGCGTGCCAAGTGAAGGCAGAAAGTCCAGCGTGCCGGTGGCGATGAATGCGTGCAGAACAAAAAGCGCGACGGGGACAGAGTAGACTGCCACGAGCTTCGGCCAGAGTTTGCCGCGACGCTCTGGAAAGACGAGCGCGAAGTGTACGAGCATGGCGGGCTGCAGTAGCAGCGCCACCACGTTGCTCCAGTAAATAATCCAGTCGAAGGAATTCAATTTGCCGCTGTAATGAAAACTATAGAGAACGAAAGAGACCAGGCAAAAAATGTAGAAGTGAATGGCGCGCGGCGCATTCCAGCGGCGCACAAAAATGAACAGGCCGATGAAGAGGTAAAGCAGCCCGAGGACGCGCAGATAGTTTTCGATCGAAGAAGGATTTTCCTGCGGGGCAGTGACCACCGGCGTTTCGAAGGCGCGGCCGTCGCGCAGCAATTGGTAGCGGATCTCGGTCCAGGGACCGACGTGGAATAGCACGCGGGTGACATCGGTGGCGCGGTGGATGGTGACGCCACGGACGGTTTCGACGACATCCCCTTGGCGGATGCCGGCCTTCGCGGCAGGCGAATCTGCAACCACGTGCCAGGCGGCAACGCCTTGTGGGGAGTCCATCCAGGTGACGCCGTCATCGGGCAGCACGAACAGGGAGCGCTGCTGGAAGTTCAGAACGGCGAAAACAACCGCTGCCAATGTGAGTAGGGCCAAGACCACTGCCCCGAGCCGCATTCGCAGACTATCTTTCATCCGAGTACACCAATATCCTTGGAGGAATATGGTAGCACGTCAACTTCCAGCGAATCACAGATTCCGAAATATGTAAGGCTATATTTATGAAGTGGTTACAGCTGCAGCCAGAACTGAGAAGCGATCTCATACCATTTGTGGAAGGTAGGTTCCCGTTTACAATATCCAGGCGTCTACCTAAAACTGGAAGCTCAACCCGCCCCGGAAGAACCGATAGGTCGGCACGAGGACGATCTGGCCGTCACTGGTGGCAAGAGTCACGTAGCCTTGGGCGAGGAGGTTGCCGCAGTCGGCCAGGATTTCGGCATGGCCGGGGATGAATCCGGGCAGCCGCTGGCGAATCTGCACGCTCAGGTACGGATCGATGTGGTACGTGGATTGGCCGTAGGCGTCCTGCGCGGAGACAGCTGGCCCGCTGATCCATTTGTAGCTGGAGACGATTTTCGTGCCGGTGCGAGGAATGGTGGCGGAAAATCGCGTGGCTGCGCTGGAGCGATATATGGTCGCTAATTGGTTTCGTAGCGCGCCTTCAGCCGGGTCTTCATTGGGCGCCAGCGCTCCCGCGTAGGAGTAAACCACGGTCATGTCCAGATTGCTCGCGATCTTCTGCTGGTAAACCAGGCGCGCGCCCAAGGAATTCATAGCGCCGGCATCGTAGGCAAAGACGTTCGAAAAATAGTTGGGCAAATAATCGGGGCCTGAGAAATTCCCGTGGCCGAAGATGGCGGTATTGTTGGAATGATCGTCAAAGACCGCAGCGGTAATACTGGATTTCTTGGTGAGGTCGTGCTCGACCGCGATTTCCGCGTGCAGATCATCGTCCAGCACCGCGTGACCGCTACGCAGCAGCAAGGTGGGGAAAGCGTCGAGCTGATTGATCGTGGATTGCAGATCTCCCGGAGCGCCGGCGGAATCCTGCCAGGGATTGGTCGTGACGAGCGCGGAAGCGATCCAGGTGGGAGCAATGCGCACGGCCACTTCCGCGCGAGGTCGCACCGACGTGGTGGTGGTCCCCAAACCTGCCATCAGGAAATCAGCGCCATAGCGAATACTGACGCGCTCGCCCAATTGAAACGAAGAATCATGAGACATGCGCAAGCCGTGAAACGTGGGGCCGGCATTGCCCAGCTGAGACTCGCGAATCAAGAGAGTAGTTACGGGGCCCGTGCCAGAATCGCCCGAAGGCAGCCACTGCGCGACAAAGCCATTGGATTCCGAGCCTGCGTCATAGCTGAACTGACCGGCGATCAGGAGGTTGCCGAGTCCACCCAGTCCGTAGTCGTAGGCAAAAGCGCTGCCGGGCGTATCCGCGAGATTCGAAACGGAGCCGGGATGATCGGATCCGGAAGTAAATTCAAGACGCGTGCGCGCGGCCTGATCCTGCGATTTGTCGAACGGATTGACGAGCCCACCTAGAACAACGTCGCCATCCTGCCAGCGCAAGACGGGGCGGGTAGCAGCGGAGGTTCGCAGCACCCAGCTCCAATCGTCTGCGGCGACTTGCTGATCGGGCTGGCGGCGCAATTTTTCCAAAGAAGTGAAGACGGAGCCGAGAACAATTTCGAGCAAAGTAGTGTGCTCATCGCGCACCTGGATGTCCTGTTCGACAGCCGGAAGAAAGCCCGCGAGAGTGACTTTGACGGAATAAATACCAGCCGGCAGCGAGGCGCTGGAAAAACGGCCGCGATCGTTGGTGAGCAGCTGAAACGCCATATTGTTCAGGAGTTGATTCGAAGAAATCACGACGGTGGCGCCCATCTGAGGAGTTCCCGCGGCGTCCACCACCAGTCCGGTGATTTTTCCGGAGCCTTGCGCGGCTGTCACCGCCGTCGGAAGCACACACCAGGAGAGGCAAAGGAAAATGCCTAGACCCATGGCGCGAATCATCCGAAGATTCATAACGCTCACTTCGCCTGTGGCGCTGGCGAACCGGTTGGCCGGACGGTAAATTCCGTAGCCGGGGTGATGGTTTTCTTGGTCAGGTTATCGGTGACAGCGACTTCGAGCTTGTACTTTCCCGGCTTCAGCGAGCCGAGAGTGATGATGTTCTCCAGCGTCATTTCCTCGCCGTGCAGAGGAAGTTTGTCGCCGCCCAAGTCGTACTTGAGTATCGGGTCGTTTGCCTTGTCCATCGTTACTCGATATTGCACGGTCGCATCGGCCTTGTGAGTCTTGTCGTCCACCTTGAGGTTATAAACCTGAAGGAACACGCCCATTTCGTCACTGGCGACGAAGGAAGCATCAATGCGCGGGCGAACTTTCACGTCGCCCAGCACGAACTGCCCCAGGCCGATGTCGTGCGCGGAGACGCGCTTAATCTCATCGGCTAGGATTAGCGTGCTGGAGGAAAGGCTATCGTCTTCAAAGCGCGGAACGGCGAGGCGCGTATTGACGACACCTACGTTGCCGTTGTTTGTGTCCTTCAAAACGATGTCCAGGCGGTAGAGACCCGGACTGAGCGGGATCGCTTTTTGATAAATTGAAGCGGTGGCCAGCGATTGCTGCAGCAAAGCGGATGGAACATCGCGACGCACGTTGTCTTCAAAAGTGTTCACGATGCGGCCGCTGAGACTGGTAACACGACAGAACAAGTTGACGGAAGCGGATTCGACTCCGTTCTTCTGCTGAAAACTGAGTTGGCGCGTGGGAATTTGAATGGTGATGGGGACCAGCACAGTTTCGGACGTGATGCGCAGGAAGTCAGTACGGTATTCGAACTTCACCTGATCCCGCACCAGGCGAGATGAAACTACCGCTTCGAGGTCCTTGAACTTAACTGGCGGAGCTTGCTGAATCTTCGCATACAGCTCCAGCCGCGAGAATTCGTTCATCGTTTCCGGAGTCATGCCCATGGGCGCGGCGTCGTGGGTGCCGTCGGTGTTATTGAAACGGGCGGTCTTGCTGGACATACCCATGGATTCCATCGTGGTTAGACCAGCGCCAGGAACGTACAGCAAAGCGTCCTTTTCGCTGGGGTCCATGGTGAGCCGGTACTCGCCGCTCATGGTGGGATCTACGAATTCGATCTCAACGTTTTCCCCGATTCCTTCCAAATAGCGATAGCGCCAATCTTCGAACGGAAACGTCGAAGTCTCACCGCCGCCTTCGCTGGACGGGCGCTCATAGCTGCCTCCCGACGGATGCGATTGAACTTCGTCCGCCGGGCCCCACATAATGTAGATTCTGCCGCGATCCGTTTTCCAACCGGGGATGCCGGACGAGAAGTGTTCGTTGGCGTAAGCGATGCGGCGATAGTGCTCTTCCTTGAAAGTATTTTCGGCGGAATCCGGATCAGGATTGCGGCGCTGCCAGAATGCTTCGATGAATTGCTCGCGCTCTTCGTTGGTAGAAAGATGAAGGAACGAACTGCGCTCTTCGGGTGAAATGATGTAGACGACGTCTTCGTTCAGCCATTTCTTATATTGGGAATCGAGTTCGTTAAAGAGGTCTTTGTCCCGCTTGGAGCGTTGCTTGGCGGCCTGCTTCGCGGCTTTCTTGTCGTTTTGATCCGGCTGCTGGGTGGGAGCTTCACCTTGAGCCGAAGCGCGCGGCACATACACCAGCGCACAAGCTAAGACGCCGAAAAGAAACACTTTGACGGTAGAACGCATAATTAAGCCTTTGCCCCGAGGCACGAAATTCTAACCTGTCCAATGGTACAGGTCAATGTCGGATTCCCCTAACTGCCCTTGAACCATTGGAATCGGAAGGTGGCCGAGGGGTTGCCTCGAAAATATTCGGGAGTACAGGGTGGTAACGGGAAAAGGGGAGCAGCGACCGGCAACGTGCCGATCCCCAAAACGGGAACCGCCACTTGCGGACCTGCACGCCGGCCACGATGCTCTTTGCCCTATTCTCTTGGAGTCTAATTAGCTCTACAATGGTTGGCGAAGATGGGGCTGCGCGGTCCTTTGCTGGCGCAGGTTAGATGTAGGTATCGGGAAGTTGCGAAGTCGAACGCGATCGAGCGGAGCGACGACCTCCGAAATGTCATACTAGAGCCTGTCTTTCCGCTCGCGCGAACGTCTAACCTTGACCTAGAAACATTTCGTGTCCCCGGAACGTATTCAAGTCATAGCAATGCTGTCGCCTCAAGGGGCGAGTCCAAGGGTAAAGCAATGAAAACGTGGCAGAAAGTTGGGATTGGTGCGGGTGTCGTCCTGGTGCTCGGGGGCATGGCCTGGTTCAGCGCCTACCAGGTGAATAAGGGCGTCGTCGCCGTCCAGACGGGACACGTGCTGAAGGCCGACCTGACGTCGGTGGTGACCGCTTCGGGCGAGGTCCGCCCAAAGAACTATACGAACGTGCTGGGTGAGGGGATCGGGAAGATTACTGAGATCGTGGTGAAAGAGGGCGTCCACGTGAAGAAGGGCGACATTTTGCTGCGGTTGGAGAACATTCAGCCGGGCGCCGACGTGCAAGCGCAGCAAGCGGCGATTGATTCAACGGAGGCGTCGGTGCGCGCTGCCGCTGCCAGCTATGATTCGGCGGTAGCCACCTTGGCGCAACGCCAGGCGGACTTGGAGAAGGCGAAGTTCGACTGGGAACGCGCGCAGAAGCTATACAAAGAACAGCTGATCGCGAAGTCGGATTACGATGCAAGCAAAGCCACTTACGACGCGGCCTCGGCTGGTTTGAACGCGGTGAAGGCGCAGGTAGAGCAAAGCCGCGCAGGGCGCGAGCAGTCGCGATACAACCTGGATCAAGCCAGCGCGGTGCTGAAACATACGAAGGACGTGCTGCGGAAAACGACATACGTTGCGCCGATTGACGGAATCGTGAGCTACATCGCCGTGCGTGTGGGTGAAAACGTGGTGCCCGGCATCCAGAACGCCGAAGGCAGTTTCCTGATGACGATTTCGGACATGAGCGTGGTCACGTCCGAAGTGAAAGTGGACGAAACCGATATTACGAATGTGCGCGAGGGAAATCCTGCGGACGTCACGATTGACGCGATTCCCGGGAAAGTTTTCAAAGGGCACGTGACGCAGGTGGGAGAACTGGCGATTCTGCGTTCGTCGGGACAAGCGGCCACGACGCAGGCCACCGCGAATACGCAGGAAGCGCGCGATTTCAAAGTGGTCGTCACGATTGATAATCCGCCCACGGATCTGCGGCCGGGACTTTCGGCCAGCGCGAAAATTCAGACCGAACAGAAGAAGGGTATCCTGACAATTCCGATTCAAGCGCTGGCCGTGCGCACGCAGAAGGATTTGGAAGAGGCGCAGAAGGAGCACGGCGGCAACGTGACTCTGGCGGCTTCGAAGCCTGCTGCAACCGCTGATGCGCAGCAAAAAGTGGATGTGCAGGGCGTTTTCGTGATCCGCGGGAAGAAGGCGGAGTTCGTGCCAGTGCAAACTGGCATCACAGGCGTCACGGACATCGAAATTACCAGCGGAGTGAAAGAAGGCGACGAAATCGTCATCGGCAATTACAAAGCGCTGCGCACGCTGCGGCCTGGCGCCGCTGTGAAAGTGGACAATTCGGCGCCCAAGCGCGAAGAGTCCGCGACGTAGGTTTAGCGAATTCAGGAGCGCGCGTACATGGCCGTGGAAGAAATCACCCCCTCGCAAGGTTTCCGGCAGGACCTCCTAGATACCGGCATCGTTATTCAGACCGAGGAACTGTGGAAGACTTATCAGATGGGTGCGGAGCAATTGCACGCGCTGCGTGGCGTGACCATCGAGATTCACAAGGGCGAGTACGTCGCGATCATGGGCCCTTCCGGCTCCGGAAAATCCACACTGATGAATTTGATCGGATGCCTGGACACGCCGACGAAAGGAAGTTACTGGCTGGCCGGTCGCTTGGTGAGCCAGTTGGATGATGACGAGTTGGCCTACATCCGCAACAAAGAAATTGGCTTCGTATTTCAGACCTTCAATTTGCTTCCCCGCGCGACCGCGTTGCACAATGTGGAATTGCCCATGATTTACAACGGCACCGCTTCCGAAGAGCGCCAGGAACGCGCGAAGAAAGCGCTACAACAGGTGGATTTAACCGAGCGCATGATGCACAAGCCGAATGAACTTTCCGGCGGCCAGCGCCAACGCGTGGCGATTGCGCGCGCGCTGGTGAATAATCCTTCGATATTGTTGGCGGACGAGCCCACGGGAAATCTTGATTCGCAGACCGGCGAAGAAATTATGGCGCTGTTTGCGCGATTGCACGAGCAGGGCAACACGATCATCCTCGTAACCCACGAATCAGATATTGCGGCGCACGCACATCGCGTGATCCGGCTGCGCGACGGAAAAATCGAAAAAGACGAACGAACCCGCTAGGAAAGTCCAGCCGTCAGTTCGAGAAAAGATTTCGCGCGAGGAACAGTAGGTTCGCAGGGCGTTCGGCCAGGCGGCGCATGAACCACGGAAACCAGTAGGTGCCGTAGGAGATCAGCACGCCGCAGCGGTATCCGGCCTGCGCCAGGCGGAGTTGCTCCTCACGCTGAATTCCGTAGAGCATTTGAAATTCCAGTAGATTTTTCGGCACGCCTTGATCGGTGGCCCAGGCAATAATCTTGGCGATCAGCGCGCGATCGTGGGTGGCGACGGCCACGCGCACGCGGGCGCGGCGCGCTTCAGGACTGAGCAAACGCTGCGTGAGATGGAGAAAGTTTTCGTCCACATCTTTTTTCTTGGGGTAGGCAATCTCCGCAGGCTCGTTGTAGGCGCCCTTCACCAGGCGAATCGCGGCGCCCTCCGGAATCAGCGTGTCCAGATCTTTTTCCGTGCGGTAGAGATAAGCCTGCAGGCAGATGCCGACGTTGGAGTACGCCTTGCGCGCGCGCCGATAGAGTTCTAGCGAGACGTCCACGTAGGGGCTTTGCTCCATATCAATCCAGAGAATTTTGTCGGCGGGAGTATTTTGGATCAGCGTCACGAGATTTTCGTAGCACAAGTTGGGATCGAGGTCGAGTCCGAGCTGCGTGAGCTTTACGGTGATTTCCGCGGGAATGGCGGTGGCGCGGATGCGATCGTTCAGCTCAAGAAACTGATGCGTGACAGCGACCGCTTCGTCGCGATCGGCAATATTTTCGCCGAGACGTGACAACACGGACTGGATGCCGTTCGCCGCAAGCGAGCGCGCCGCTGTGACGGCGTCCTGCACGTCTTCGCCCGGCAGGAAGCGAGCCGAGGCGCGGCGCATGAATCCGAAGCGGGGCGCATGCTGCCGCATCCACTGATTCTGCGATGCCGCCAGAATCAAGTGACGCATCGGATTCATGACTGGATCATCGTGGGCTCTTTTTTCGAGCTGCCTATTGGCGGCTCGATGCCGGTCTCATGCCTATCGTTGTTCCGTTGACGATTCTTGTGGAGAAGAGAGCGCTTGGACCAGCCGGTAGTAAAAATCCACGCCATCGTAAAAGGAAGCGACGCGCACGCGTTCGTCGCGGCCGTGCGACCGATCGTCATCCAAATCCATAAATAATCCGGGAAGCCCATAGGTGGGAAGCCCGACTGCGCGCGAAATTGCCCCGTCGCTGGCGCCCGCGTCCATTACCGGAACGATCGGTATGCCAGGCCACATTTCGTTCGCAACTTTTCGCAGCGCGGCCATCAGATCGGGACGCAGCGGCGAGGGTGGGTTGGGAATGCCACTGGACGCAAGGCCCGGCGCATGCGCCACGACGAGGTGCGAATCGTCCAGAACTTTCACCAGCGTGGCTTCAATTTCGTCCCCCGAGTGGCCTGGCAGAATACGGCAATTCACATTGGCATGCGCCATTCCGGGCAGTGCGTTGTTGGCATGGCCGCCATCGAGGCGCGTGGCAACGCAGGTGGTGCGAATTCGCGCATTGTAATAAGGAATGGCGGAAAGCCGCGCGAGTGCGGCGGCATCGGGCGGCGTTTGCAGAATACCCTTCATGTCCGCGCCGGTCTGGCCGCCAACGATGTCTGCTTCACGCTTAAAGTATTCGCGCGTGACTTCGTTGAGCTCGAATGGAAATTGATATTTTTCCAGGCGCGTGAGCGCTTCGGCGAGTTGATAAATCGCATTTTCAGAAGTGGGCAGCGAGCTGTGTCCGCCGGGATTGGTGACCGTCAGAGCAAAATCCTGATACAGCTTTTCGCTGGCTTGAATGCCGACGAGCAAGTGTTTTCCGTTGCCGAGCTCGAAATCTCCGGCATCCGGATTGATCACGTAGTCGGCTTCGATCAAATCGCGATGATTCTTGATGAGCCACGCAACGCCGTTGGACGCGCCGCCCTCTTCATCAGCGGTGAGCGCGAGGATCAGATCACGATCGGGCTGGAATTTTTCCTGCTTCAGTCGAATGAAGGTCGTGACGAGAAACGCGTCGCCGTCCTTGATATCTCCGGTGCCGCGGCCGTAAAAATATCCGTCCTTCTCGATGAATTGGAACGGGTCCATGGACCAATCCGCACGGCGCGCTTCGACGACGTCCAGATGGCAGATGAACAGCAGAGGTTTCTTCGCGCCGGTGCCGTGAATGCGCGCGACCATGTTGCCTTTGCGGTCGTTCGGTCCCAGCACCTGGACGTCGCCAGCGGGAAAGCCAGCATCAAGCAAGCGCTTGGCCATGGCGTTGGCGGCAATCGTGGTGCTGCCGACGGAATCAGTGGTGTTGATTTCAACGAGTTGCTTGAAGATGTCGCGCGAAAGCTGTTTGGTGCTGTCATTCACTTGAGCCCGGAGTGTTCCCGATGCCAAAAGTACCAATGCGAATAAGATAGCCGCGGCACAGCGCTTCATGCACAACTCCAGTGTGGGAAAATGAACTGCAAGCAGTTGAGACTATCACAGGAGATGAAGAACGTTTGAATCGGACGGGCGCGATTTTTTTGTTCAGGCAAATATGAGACGGCCCGTAGGCGCAGGAATCGGCCGCCCCAACTCCGTCGCTGTATCAATCCACTGCTAGAGGTTCATTTCCAAGCTGGCAAGCGCTTCTTGATAGGATTTGCCGTCAGCCGCGCAGCTCAGGAACTTCAGCGATGAACGCTCTATCTTCGTCGCTCCAGAAAATAATGACCTCGTACTTGGGCACCGGTTTCTCCGGCCAGCCGAACGCGCCACAATACAGCAAGTCTAACTCAATTCTGCAGCGCCAAGCTCAGAAAGGCGGAGGCGAGAACGGTTTGTCTTTCGGGGATTCCAGAACGGAGATGGCGAAGCGGTAAAGCTCGAGCTTGGTGACATCGGTGACGGGGCCGGCGTCGAAAATTTGGCTGAAAGCCGCGTGAATGATGTGCGCTTTGTCTTCCGGCAGAATTCCGAGAAATTCACCGAAACGATTTTTGGCTTTGGAATATTCGGCGGCTTCTTCGGAAGTCAGGGGGCGTCCTCCGGTTATTCTCTGCTCGTATCTCTGGTAGAACTCATAGCGAAACTGCTTCTCGTAAAGCGTCGCATCGGCGGCTTCTTGCGTTCCGGGCTGTTTATCCGACACGGCGAGAGCTTTCGCGGTGAAATCATCCAGCGCCTTTTGAAAGTCGCGAAAGCGTCCCGTCGCTCCCAGCAACGGGCCTCTCCCGGTCTTGCCCAGTGAAGCAGCCAATTGATTCGTGCGTGCTTCATAGCATTTTCCGAAAGCGGTGATGGCTCGGACGGCCACGGGAGCAGACGCGCCGCCAGCTCCGCCGCTTTTTTCCGCGAAGTGGGCGACCCACGCTGTGGAAGTCATTTGTAGAATTTGCGCGCAGGTAAGCCCGAGCCGATCGGAGTCCGCAGCCTTCGTTTGTGCGGGTTTAGCTTGCGCAAAGCCCACGGACGCGAGAACCAGGGAAAGCGTAAACGCGAAAAATAACTTCATTCCAGAAATCCTCCCACCGTTCTATTGCGAACTTGCATAGCGTACCTCGAAGAGATCGAGTTCCTGCTCGAGGCGGCGCAACACTTCATCATTTATCTTGTTGTGATTGCGCATGTTTAGAAGGGCCGCGCGCTGCAGCGCCCGTAGGTTCTTAGACAGCTCGCGATAACGAACGTAATCTTCGGCCGTGTAGCCGGTCTCGACGGAGCGGTCGCCCGGCAGCAAATTCAGGTGGTGTTTTTGGATACGAATCAGATCCTGGTACACTGCCGCAAAGTCGGAATTGTCCAGCTCACGCGCTTGTTCCAGATACGCGAGTGCGGCCTCGATCATCGCGTAGCGCGCCCGCTCCTCTTCTGGATTCTTGGCGGCCGCGCCAGCCAGTCCGAGGCGGCGAATGAAGAACGGCAGCGACAAGCCTTGAAATACCAACGTCACGAAAATCACGCAGAACGTAAGGAAAATAATCATATTTCGCTGCGGAAAAGGCGAACCGTCCTGCAGCGACCGGGGCAGGGAAATCGCGGCGGCCAGCGCCACCACACCGCGCATGCCCGTCCAGCCGACGATAAAAACATATCCCGCGCTCGGCAGCGCGGCCTGCTGATGTTGCACGTTGCGCCGCAGCCAGTTCGCGGCCCACGTGCCGGGATACATCCAGAGCAGCCGCAGCACGATCACAACAGCGCTGACCAGCAGGCCGATGAGTACCAAGTGAAAGAGGCTGTGATTGTGAATCTCACCGAGGATGTAAGGGAGTTGCAGTCCAATCAGAATAAAAACGATCCCATTAAGCACGAAGCTGAGAGTTTCCCATACGGCTGCGCCCTGCAGCCGCGCGCGCGTGGAAAAATATAGCGAGCTTTGGTGGCCTAGATACATCCCGCACACTACCGTCGCCAGCACGCCCGAGGAGTGCAAGCTTTCCGCCGCGAGATACGCGAAGTAGGGCGTGATGATGCTGAGCGTGATTTCCACGGGCGCATCGGTGATTTGCTTGATCAGCCAGGCCAGCAGCTTGGCAATTACCAAGCCGATCACGATGCTGCTGGCGATCAAGTAGAGCAAGAGCCTCATGCGATCCTGCAGTGGCGGCGTGTGCCCGGTGACCACCATCGCGATGGTGAGCTGCAGCGCGAGCAGGCCGCTCGCGTCGTTCACCAGGCTCTCGCCTTCGATCACGTCGGTGACTCTTTGCGGCAATCCCAGGCGTCTGGTGATGGATGTGGCGGCGATGGCGTCGGTGGTGCAGATCACCGCGCCGAGAACCAGCCCGAGCCGCCAGGTGAAGTCCGGCAGAATCCAGCGAGAGGCGAAGGCCACGCCGTACACGGTGAACGACACCAGGCCGAGTGCGAGCAGGGCGATGCTGGAGATATTGAAGCGAAAATCGCGCCAGGAAGTCTGGAACGCGGCGGAGAACAGCAGCGGCGGCAGGAAGAGCAGGAAAACCACTTCCGGGTTCAGCTCGATGCGCGGCATGCGCGGGATCAGGCTGAGGAACAGTCCCGCAATCACCAGCACGATGGGGTAAGGGGTCTTGAACCGCTTGGCCAGGGTCGCCAGCACGGCGATGCACAGCAACAGCAGCAGGAAAATCGGCTCCGAGTGTTGGATGTTCTGGCCGTACATGATTTTATGAAGGGATACGATAGCGCAGATGCGAGCGCGCGGCACGCACTTCTGGCGCGCTGTCCGCTTGATCCACGGAACTACTTGGAGCGTGCGGCCGCAGGCTTCGGCTTGCGCTTTGGTTTTGGTTGGCGCAGCAGCGCACGCTCGTGCAGGTGGTCGAGGAATCGTTCAGTGAGGTGCGCACGCGCTTTCGGCGATTTGGCGCGCAGGTAATAGAGGAGCAGCTGGCGGCGATGGCCGGGCGGGAGTTCGTCGAATTCTTTGCGGGCTTTGGGATGTTGTTTCAGCGCCGATTTGAGTTCGGCGGGCACGGCGATATCGCGCGGCGCGGTATCTAGCTGGAGCGCAACTCCAATCACGTCGCCGGCATCCGCGCCGCCGCCGGCTTTGCGCAGCGCGGTGTTGATTTGCAGGCGGTACTGGCCGGCGCCGGCGGGTACCAACGTGGTGCGGGTGGAGCAGTGATTCACGACAGCGATGACGGGAATGTGTTTCGGCTTCGGCTGCGTGCGTTTCTTGGGAACTGCTTTCTGCTTGCTGGCTTGGAGTTGCTGAATTAAGGCATCGGTGATATTTGGTGGCACATCTACGTGCCGCATCATCCAGATTTTGTAGATCGTTGCTAGAAATTTCTTTGGCTCAGAAACCATCACTCAAGAATCCCGCGTTCGGTTGCGCGCATTTCGCGCATCACATTATGCGCCAAAAGCAGCGGTTACAGAATTTCCGATCCTTCGAGTAAGATGGCTGGCGCGATTTCCATCGCCAGGGGATCCGGCAAGTGGAAAAAATACGGGACCGCAAGATTAAACAAGCAACTATTTGTCTCGCGATGGCGTTGTGTATTTTCGCGTTGGTGGCAGCGGCTCAGGAACAGAACGTCGTGCTCCTGTGGCCGAATGGCGCGCCCGGTTCGGAAGGCAAGACGGGGCCGGAAAAAATTCGGCTCACGCCCGACGGCGAGCACGTTATATCCAGCGTCCACCAACCTTCGATCACGGTGTACTTGCCGTCGAAGGAAACGGCGACTGGCGCCGCTGTGGTAATCGCGCCGGGCGGCAGTCATGTGGAATTGTGGGTTGACCATGAAGGATATGACGTCGCAAAGTGGCTCAGCGCGCATGGCGTCGCGGGCTTCGTGCTGAAGTATCGCCTGGGGCATGAGGCGGGATCAACCTACACGGTCGAGGGAAATTCATTGCCGGACATGCAGCGCGCGATTCGCCTGCTGCGCAGCCGCGCGGCGGATTGGGGCGTGGACCCGGCGCACGTCGGCGTGATGGGCTTTTCTGCCGGTGGTGATCTTGCCGCGCGGGCAGCCACGCAATTCGACGCGGGCAACCCGGCTGCGGTGGATCCTATCGATCGCCAAAGCTCGAAGCCAGCGTTTCAGGCGCTCATTTATCCGGGCCTGCCGCCGGATTTGCCAGTTTCAAAAGATGAACCGCCGGCGTTCTTGTTGTGCGGCGAAGATGACCGTGCGGGAATTTCCGAAGGCCTGCCCCAACTTTTCATGCAGCTGAAACACGCTGGCGTGCCCGCTGAATTGCACGTCTACACCGGCGTGGGACACGGATTTGGCGTGCGCAGCGCGAACACGGGCGCGATTGCAGGCTGGCCCGACCGATTTCTGGAGTGGCTCGGCACGCTCGGCCGCTTGGGGCGCAAATAGGGACGTGCAGTCGGCGCGCTAGGTGTGGGCCGCGGTAAATCAGGGCGTCATACGGCGATGCGTTCACGCCCACAAACTCTATCGGCAGCGGCGAATCGCCGTCTTGCAGGCAAAGCTCGATCGCTTCCCGAATATTTTTCACGAGCGCGTCCAAGTTGTTCGCCTGGGTGTAGCAGCCGTGCAGTGTGGGCAAGTGCGCGACGTAATAGCCATCCTCATCGCGCTCGATCACGACCGTGAATTCCCGCTTCGCTTTCACAGGCAATCCCCCTTGCCCAAAAAGTGTAGCATGGCGTCGCTCGTCTCTGAGGGGAGGGCTCCGATACGGCTGCAAAAATAAAAAAGGCCGCGAACGCTTTTGGCGTCGCGGCCTTTTGATTTTAATCCTGGCGGTGACCTACGTTCCCGCGTCGTTTCCAGCGCAGTATCATCGGCCCGGCAAGGCTTAACTTCCGTGTTCGGGATGGGAACGGGTGTGACCCTTGCGGTAAGACCACCAGGAAACTTGTGCATCGAAACTAGAGGTCGAAATTCAAACCGTGGCGCGAACGCCGCGGCTCGAAATCGAAATTCAGAGTTTCGATGAGCAACTGAAGGAAGTTGGTAACAACAAACCGCAAATTCGCTTGATCGTAGTCAATGCGAAAAGTGCGTCTTTCCTCCGCCGTGCCCTTCGATACCCGCTTGAGCGGGTATCGAAGGGTAAAGCGACGGTTTAGGAAAGTTTTATGGTTAAGCCGAACGGCCGATTAGTACGGGTTAGCTACACGCATTACTGCGCTTCCACCTCCCGCCTATCAAAGTCGTAGTCTTCGACTGGCCTTCTTACCCCCCCGCAGGAGGGTTGGGAAACCTTATCTCGAGGCGAGCTTCTCGCTTAGATGCTTTCAGCGATTATCTCTTCCGGACTTCGCTACCGAGCTATGCCACGGGCGTGACAACTCGATCACAAGAGGTCCGTCCATCCCGGTCCTCTCGTACTAGGGACAGCTCCTCTCAAGTTTCCTGCGCCCACACCAGATAGGGACCGAACTGTCTCGCGACGTTCTGAACCCAGCTCACGTACCGCTTTAATAGGCGAACAGCCTAACCCTTGGGACCTTCTACAGCCCCAGGATGCGATGAGCCGACATCGAGGTGCCAAACCTAAGCGTCGATGTGAACTCTTGGCTTAGATCAGCCTGTTATCCCCGGCGTACCTTTTATCCGTTGAGCGATGGCCCTTCCACGCAGAACCACCGGATCACTAGATCCCACTTTCGTGCCTGCTCGACCTGTGTGTCTTGCAGTCAACCCGGCTTATGCTCTTGCACTCCACGGCGGGTTTCCAATCCGCCTGAGCCGAGCTTTGAGCGCCTCCGTTACCATTTAGGAGGCGACCGCCCCAGTCAAACTACCCGTCTGGCCGTGTCCTCCACCCCGTCTAGGGGTGTAAGTTAGAGCGACAGAACTATCAGGGTGGTATTTCACCGTTGCCTCCCTCCCAGCCGAAACCAGGAGATCCCAGGCTCCCACCTATCCTACGCAGGCAGTACCGTTAATCATGACCAGAGTGCAGTTAAGGTGCACGGGGTCTTTCCGTCTAGATGCGGGCATCCGGCGTCTTCACCGGAACCACAAATTCGCCGAGCCGTTGGCCAAGACAGTCGTTCGATCGGTACGCCATTCGTGCAGGTCGGAACTTACCCGACAAGGAATTTCGCTACCTTAGGACCGTTATAGTTACGGCCGCCGTTCACCGGGGCTTCAGATCAGGCCTTCGCTACCTTGCGGCAGCTGAGCCCTCCCTTTAACCTTCCGGCACCGGGCAGGCGTCACCCCCTATACGTCGTATTCGACTTAGCAGAGAGCTGTGTTTTTGTTAAACAGTCGCCGAACGCATTTCACTGCGGCCCCCTCGGGCTATAAACCCTAGCGGGGCACCCCTTCTCCCGAAGTTACGGGGCTAATGTGCCTAGTTCCTGAGCCAGCGTTCTCTCGAGCGCCTGTGGATATTCACCTTGTCTACCTGTGTCGGTTTGAGGTACGGGCACCACCTGAACTCCTTAGAGGTTTTTCCTGGCAGCGTGAAATCAGAGACTTTGTGGCCGTGTGGCCTCGGACCCGGTCTGACCGTTGAATGACCTCGTGGATTTTCCTGCGAGATCCGGCTTACACCGAGACATCGGGACATCCATCACCCGACTCCCATATCCTTCTGCGTCACCCCATCGTATAACGTTCAAATGGCGGGACAGGAATGTTGACCTGTTGTCCATCAGTTACGCCTCTCGGCCTCACCTTAGGACCCGCCTAACCCTGAGCGGATTAACCTTCCTCAGGAAACCTTAGACTTTCGGCGACACGAGTTCTCATCGTGTTTATCGCTACTTATGCCGGCAGAGTCTCTTCCGTTGCGTCAAGTAGTTCTCTCGATCTACCGTCGAACTCAACAGAATGCTCCCCTACCAAATGACGAAGTCCGTAGAAATCGTCAATTACGCAGCTTCGGTCGTAGACTTAGCCCCGTTGGATTGTCGGTGCGTGAACACTTGACCAGTGAGCTGTTACGCTTTCTTTAAAGGATGGCTGCTTCTAAGCCAACCTCCTGGCTGTCTGTGCGCTCACACGTCCTTTCCCACTTAGTCTACAGTTGGGGACCTTAGCTGGCGTTCTGGGTTCTTTCCCTCTCGACCACGGAGCTTATCCCCCGTAGTCTCACTCCCGTACTGTTGTACACGGCATTCGGAGTTTGATTGGATTCGGTATCCTGGATGGGACCCTAGTCCATTCAGTGCTCTACCACCGTGGCAAATCATACGAGGCTGCCCCTAAAGGCATTTCGGGGAGAACGAGCTATCACGGAATTTGATTAGCCTTTCACCCCTACCCTCAGCTCATCCGAGCGATTTTCAACTCACACCGGTTCGGTCCTCCAGTCGCGGTTAAGCGACCTTCAACCTGGCCAAGGGTAGATCATCCCGCTTCGCGTCTATTCCCACACACTGAACGCCCTATTCGGACTCGCTTTCGCTACGGCTCGCTTTCGCTTAACCTTGCGTGTGAGAATAACTAGCCGGCTCATTAAGCAAGAGGCACGCCATCAGGCATTTCCGTGTCCGAAGACACGGCATAGCCCTCTGACTGCTTGTAAGCATACGGTTTCAGGTTCTATTTCACTCCCCTAGCAGGGGTTCTTTTCGCCTTTCCCTCACGGTACTAGTTCACTATCGGTCGCCAACGAGTATTTAGCCTTGGAGAGTGGTCTCCCCGGATTCCCACTGGGTTTCTCGTGCCCCGTGGTACTCAGGATATCCCTTCGAGTCCGGTAAGCTTTCGGCTACGGGGTTTTCACCCTCTTTGACCCTGCTTTCCAGCAAGTTCACCTAGCCTCCGGATTGGTAACTCTACTTATGGGATCCTACAACCCCGGGGTATAAATACCCCGGTTTGGGCTGTTCCGATTTCGCTCGCCGCTACTTTCGGAATCTCGTTGATTTATTTTCCTCCAGGTACTGAGATGGTTCACTTCCCTGGGTTGACTCGCACCGACCTATGTATTCAGTCGGCCGTAACCTGGTTTTACCAGGATGGGTTTCCCCATTCGGAAATCCCCGGATCAAAGCCTGCTTGCGGCTCCCCGAGGCTTATCGCAGCTTGCCACGTCCTTCATCGTCTGTTGGCGCCAAGGCATCCACCGTACGCCCTTAGTAGCTTAACCATAAAACTTACCCAACACGTCGCCATCGCCGGCCTCTGGATGATCACTCATGCAGAAGTCCGACACCGCGCGTGGAGTAAATTCGCCTTTCCACATTGCGCTACTCTCGAGCAAATATTTGCGGTTTACTACGCCATGCGAGACTTGAAACTCGCATAACATAGTGCCAGCTTCCTTCAGTTGTCAAAGAACTTCAATCCTGTCAACAACTTCCGACTGGATTGTCTCCCCTCCAGGGGGAGCGCGTCAACGGTTTGGAGCCGTCGCCGCGAGAACTGTTTTTTGCAATAAAAAACCCGGCGTCGAGCGCCGGGCGGATCCGCCGATCCTGCGGGCCATACTACTTGGCCTCTAGGGCGGACGTGCTCGATGCTCGATTTCTTTCTACCCGGTGTTTGTATCCAAACTCACCTCTTAATTAGAAGGCGGAAACCGGTTCTTCTGCGAAGCGCACACCTTTTCAGGCCTGTGTCCGCATCAGGGGAGTATAGCAAGTTTAGAAATTTCGTCAAGTATTTATGATTTATTTTTTTTGCATACTTCTGTGGATTTCACGGATCTCTGTGGATATCCGGTGCGCACAAAGAATTCGGGCTGGGTTGGTTCGTTGCTAGCCTTTGTTGTGCTTGAAGAATTCCACCTGACGCAGGCGCTTTTCGGCTTCTTCGCGCGTCTTGTATGGGCCACCGAGGTTCTTGCCTTTTTTCTCGGTGACTACTTTGTAGCCGTCTTTTACTTTTTTAATCATATCCTATCCTCCTGCGCCAATTTTCTCCGGCGAAATAACAGAGTCAATACCATGCGTGCTGTAGAGCTTCTCGCCAGCGGCGGCTTGCTGCGATATGTTCGCACTCGACAAGGCGTCACGCGTTGACCCCGATCAAACAAAATAGCGATGGCCGAATTGCACTGATTACCGGCGGAACAGATGGCCTGGGCCGCGCTGCTGTGCTGCTTGCCGAGCACGGCTACCCTATTTTCGCCGGAGGGCGCAACGCCGAACGCATCGCGGCGCTGCAGCAACTTGCACGCGAGCGCAAACTGCCGCTCACGGCGATGGAGCTGGATGTTTGCGACGATGGCTCGGTAGATCGCGCTGTAGCGGAAATTGAGAAAACCGCCGGAGCGGTGGACGTGCTGGTGAATAACGCAGGTATTGCAATCGCCGCGGTGATGGAAGAAATCACGCTCGCGGATTTACACAAACAATTCGAAACCAATTGTTTTGGCCTCGTGCGCATGTCGCAGCGCGTGTTGCCAGGAATGCGGCGAAAGCTCAGCGGCCGCATTATCAATATGAGTTCGATTGCTGGCAAACTTGCCTCACCGCTGTTCGGCCCATACAGCTCAAGCAAGCACGCCGTGGAAGCCGTAAGTGACGCGATGCGGCTGGAAGTGTATCCGTTCGGAATTCAGGTGGTGCTGATCGAGCCAGGCTACATTTCCACCAGCATGAATCGCAACGCGAGCGAATTATCATCCGCTTATGCCAAGGGCGCCGAACAGAGTCCGTACAAAGCCGTATATCAGGGATTTCTCAAGGCGTGGGGCAAAACCACCAACGCATCGCATTACACACCGGAAGATTGTGCGCGGGTGATTCTGCGCGCGGTCGAAGGCGATCCGCCGTGGGCGCGCTACCCCGTAACTGGGGAAGCGAAAATCGGCATCCTGCTACGCCGTTTGCTTTCCGATCGCGTGATGGATCGTCAAATGCGCAAGACGATAGGCATCCCCGACTTTCACCGCACCCCACAAACAGGCGCGCGAAAATGATCGCCGCGCGAATGCCAGCGACTTCAAGCGGCCGATTCGCTGCAAATGCCCGCGACCAGCAGTCCCATGATTATTAGTTGAATTCCGCCCGCAATCATCCACTTGATCGCCAACTGGTAAGGCACGATGTACACAACGTATTCTCCCAGCGCGGTGGGGATCACCGTGAGGAAGGCGATCAAGATGCCGTAACGAATACCCTGCGCCAGCCAGGATTTTTTCTCGGCGCCGCGTGTGTAGATGTAAGCAAAGAGCGCCGCAAAAAAGAATTGGCCCACGGCCATCACCCAGAAACGGTGCATGATTCCCGCCGTGGAGCGATGGCTCGCGGGAATTGCCGCATAGTCGCTCATCAGCCACACTTCGTGCACCAGATAGTTCGTGAGCATCAGCACGATGTACGCCGCCACAATCGCGAATACCAGTTTTTTCATGGAAGTGATCGCCTCCTGCCGCCAGATTCTTGAGCCTTGGGAAAATACCTGAGAAGGAAACGCGCCGAGCGGGTGTTGGCCCACTCCGGTGAGCGCAGCCTAGCACCGCTATGCTGCAGGCGATAGCGATTTTTGCGCAACGCTGCAGCCGTCAGCCGTTTCTGCGGAGGGTCGCCCGCAAGGCGGTTTATCAGAAAATGGACCTTCGTGAATTCGCAGCGGCTAAGGATTTGTCACTTGAATCGAAACGCTGGCGGCGCGCAGTGGCACATACTGTGCTTCCCACGCTGCGTGCGCGGGACTTTCGGCATAAGCATCCGCGGCGGCGCGGTCGCGAAATTCAATAGCGTAGGCGGCGTTGAAATCGCGCGGCTGCATGCGCTCGCCTTTGATCCAGATATTTTTGATGCCGGGAATTTTGGCGGCCATGTCCTTGATGCCGTCAATCGCCTGTTGCTTCTGGGCGTCGGTGGCCGCGGGGCTCCATTTCAGCTCGACGACATGCAGAATCGTTTTCGGCTGGCCGAAGCGGTTCTGTCCCGCCACATAACCACTGGCAAACAAGGCCGCCGCCGCAAGCACGCCGCAGAAAATCTTTCCCGCATTCGTAAACTGGATTCGCATTGGCTCTCCTCAGCGATAACTCATCGTCACGAGTTTAAGCGAGGTCGCGGCAAGCGAGCAACCCGTTGCGTGCATGGAACTTCGACGCGCGACGGAGCACGATTTGCATTGACCCGCCGCTCGCGGCTTCGTTACGATGCGCAACAATATACTCAGATGCGCGTTCCCAGCGCGGCTGTGTGGAGGCGCCATGTACTGTTCAAAGTGTGGGGCCAATGTTGCGGATGGTATCGCGTTCTGTAGCGCATGCGGGCAGCCGATGGTGGGTTTCTCGGTAGGCCAAGCAGCCGGCGCGCCGCCGGCAGCAACAGCGGCGCCAGGTGGGACGGTTTATGCGCCGCCCGTGCAAGGGGGTTGGCAAGCCCCGGCAGCGCGTCCCGCCGTGGCGTACGCGGGATTTTGGCTGCGCGTCGTGGCCTTCATCATTGACGCTCTCCTCCTCTATTTTGTGGGGGTAATCGTGACGCTTCCGTTTGCGGCGTCCATGGGCATGGGTATGCGCGGAATGATCAATGGGCGCCCACCGAACATTGAAGGGATGTTGCCACTTATCCACGCCATGATTCGGCTCACGCTGATTCGCACAGTTCTCAACTGGCTCTACTACGCGCTGCTGGAGAGTTCCGCGTGGCAGGCCACGTTGGGCAAGAAGGCGCTGGGGCTGGAAGTCACCGACTTGGATGGAAATCGCATCAGCTTCGGCCGCGCCACTGGCCGGTTCTTCGCGAAAATAATCTCGAGCATCATCCTCGGCATCGGTTACATCATGGCGGGGTTCACGGAGAAGAAACAAGCGCTGCACGATATTCTTGCCGGCACACTGGTCATCCGCAAGTTGTAGGAACATTCGCAGCTGCGATTGCGTAGTTAATCCAAGGGAGCGCAATGTTCTGTTCGAAGTGTGGGACGATCGTCACCGATGGTGCGGCGTTTTGCAGCGCGTGCGGCCAGCCCAGCAGCGCCGTGACGCCGATTGGAGCTGCGCCCGCGCGTCCGACTTCCGGATTACCGCCGGCTTATGTTGCGCCCGCGTTTGCGCCAAGTCTGCCGTCTCCTTACGCTGGATTTTGGTTGCGCGTGGTGGCGCACTTGATTGACGACGTGCTGCTGGGCATGGGGATCGGGATTTTAGCGTTGATCGGAGTGGGGATGATCGGCGTCGGGTCTCTCCGTACGATGCTTGAAGGCATGAATGGAGAATCAGCCCCCGAGATACCCGCGGCGATGATCTCCGCGATCGCCTTGGTGGCCCTCGCGTCGCTCCTGCTAGCGTGGATTTACAATGCCGGGATGGAAAGTTCCCGGCATCAGGGGACGCTCGGGAAAATGGCGCTGGGATTGATCGTTACCGACCTGCAAGGACGGCCAATCGGTTTTGGTCTCGCCAGCGGCAGGTATTTCGCAAAGATCATCACCGGGCTGATTCCCCTGGGGATCGGTTACGCGATGGCGGGATTCACCGAAAAGAAACAGGCGCTGCACGACATGATTGCAAGCTGCCTGGTGCTGCGCAAAACGTAAGCGAACCGCTACACTCCCCAGCCGTAACGCTCGGAATGGACCAGCGCATCGTGCAATTCCGCGCGAATGTGCTCCGTAAATTCAGAGCTGCGCAGAATGCGCCCCCCGATTTCCGCGATATCAATGGTGCGAAACCCGTGATCCAGTACGCGATCGACGGCCGCTTCCATCCACTGCGCTTCAATCTCCAAGCCGAACGATTCGCGCAGCAACAGCACCGCAGAAAAAATGGCGCCCAGCGGGCAGGCCACGTCTTTGCCCGCGAGGGATGGCGCGGAGCCGTGAATCGGCTCGTAAAGTGCGGGCTGGCCGTCGTTGCCGCGGCTGAGTGAAGGAATCAGCCCGATCGAGCCCGCAAGCGCCGCCGCTTCGTCGCTGAGAATGTCGCCAAAAAGATTTCCTGTCAGGATCACGTCGAATTGCGCTGGGCGCAGCAGCAGCTGCATCGCGGCATTATCCACATAGAGATGTTCGAGCGTAACTTCAGGATAATCGCGCGCAATGCGCGTCACCGTTTGCCGCCACAGCGCTGAAGTTGCCAGCACGTTGGCCTTATCCACGCTGGCCACACGACGATTGCGCCCAGCTGCGCGCTCGAAGGCGTAGCGGGCCACGCGCTCGATCTCCGCGACGGTATATTCCGCCACGTCCCGCGCGCGTGCTCCGCTGCCCTCTCCAGTCAGCGAGTGTTCGCCAAAATAGATGTCACCGGCAAGCTCGCGCACAATTTCAATATCGCAATCGTCAATGCGCTCGCGCCGCAGCGGAGAAATGCCGCTCAGCGCCGGACGCAGCCGAATGGGCCGCAAATTGATGTACAGACCGAGCGCCTTGCGCAGGCCCAGCAAACCAGCTTCCGGCCGCTTATCAAGCGCCAGCCCATCCCACTGCGGTCCGCCGATCGCGCCCAGCAATATCGCGTCAGCCGAACGACAGCCGGCCAGCGTCTCAGCAGGCAGCGGTGAGCCGAAGCGTTCAATCGCAGCTCCGCCAAAAGCGAATTCGCAAAATTCAAATTTGTGCTCGAAGGATTTCGCGCAGTCTCCCAGGATTTGCACAGCGGCATGCGTCACTTCGGGCCCAATTCCGTCGCCCGGCAATACTGCGATGGTCTTCCTTACTCCAGACATGACTGTAATCTCCCGTACCGATGAAAAATGTTCACTTCAGCGCGTCACTGCGGCGGCCGCGGTTTGTCGCGACGGCGCTTGCGTGCGCGCGCGGCGCACTTTGTGAATGATAAAAAGCAGGTCGCGGTCGGTTACTTGCTTCGCTGCGTCGGCGCGAGCCGTTGCCATGCCGTAGCATTCGACGAGCTCCGCATCGTTGGTCGTATAGCCCAGCTCTTCCAAGCGCGCACGTAATGCGTTGCGTCCGGAATGTTTGCCTAGCACCAGGCGTCGCGCCGGAACGCCCACTTTTTCCGGAAGGATAATTTCGTAAGTGAGCGGATTCTTCAGGATACCGTCCTGGTGAATTCCCGCCTCGTGCGCGAAAGCGTTCGCACCGACTACTGCTTTATTCGGCGGCACGTTGATGCTGGTGATGGCCGAAAGCATGCGACTGGTAGCGTAAATCTTCTCGAGCGAGATATTGGTCCGCACCGCGAAATGGCTTTTCCGTACTTGCAGCGCTACCACAATCTCTTCGAGCGAAGCGTTTCCGGCGCGTTCGCCGATGCCGTTGATGGTGCACTCCACCTGGCGCGCACCCGCCGCGATAGCCGCTAGTGAATTGGCGACGGCGAGGCCCAGATCGTCATGGCAATGCGCGCTGAAAATGACTTTCGGATAGGCGGCCAGATGTTTGCGCGCTGCGCGGAACATGTCTCCATATTCATCCGGGGTCGTGTAGCCGACCGTATCCGGAAGATTAATGATGTTGGCTCCGGCCGCGGCCGCGGCTTCGATCGCTTCGAAGAGGAAATCCAGATCGGTGCGGCTCGCGTCTTCGGCGGAAAATTCCACGTCGTCGCAATGCGTGCAGCCATAAGCCACGGCTTTGGAGATCTGCGCGAGTGCTTCGCTGCGCGAAATGCGCAGTTTGTGTTTCAGGTGCAGGTCAGAGGTAGCCAGAAAAATGTGCAAGCGCGGTTTTGCGGCGGGCTCGATGCCGCGCAGCGCCGCATCCACATCTTCCTGCCGCGCGCGCGCCAACGCTGCCACGCGGCAACCCTTGATTTCCGCCGCCACGGCGCGCACGGCCGCTAGGTCGCCGGGGGACGAAATTGGGAAGCCCGCTTCGATCACATCCACGCCCAGCTGTTCCAATTGACGCGCCAGCTGCAGCTTTTCCTCCGTATTCATGGAGAAGCCGGGGGACTGCTCTCCGTCGCGCAGCGTGGTGTCAAAAATGTGGACGTGTTCCATGCAGACTCCTTTGGACCATACCAGTGTTTCGCGTGCGCCGCGAGGAGTCCAATTTATAATTCTTGCATGTTGGATAAATCTCTCTTATACAGGAGGATGGCCCGGGAGGCCCGTGGCATGGACTTGGCGGCATTGCAGATGTTTCAGATGGTGGCAAGCGAGCGCAGCTATTCGCGCGCGGCGGTGAAGCTGTTTCGCACCCAGCCGGCGATCAGCATCGCCATGCGCAAGCTGGAGGACTGGGTGGGCCAACCGCTCTTCGTGCGTGGCTCCGGCGCCCGGACGCTCACAGACGCGGGCACGCTGCTGCTGGAGTACGCCGAGCGCATGTTGAACATGCGCGAGGAGATTCGCAAAGGCTTACAGGAACTGCAGGGCCTCGAACGCGGTCAACTTTCCCTAGGGGTGAATGAAAGTTCTATACATGCGCTGCTGCCAGCGCTGGAGCATTACCGGCGTCTGCATCCTGGGATTCACATTCGCGTGCATCGCGTGTTTTCACGTGAAGTCCCACGTGAACTACTCAATCATCAGCTCGATATCGGCGTCATTTCATATTTGCCGGAGGAGCGCGAGCTCACCACCGCGGAATTCTACCGTGACGCGCTGGTACTGGTGGTCTGGCCCGGCCATCACTTGGCAAAACGCAAGGAAGTGGACATCACCGCGCTGGGCGACGAAACTTTCGTCGCGCATATCGTGGAATCGCCGTACCGCCATCGCGTGGTGCAATTGTTCGCGAAGCACAAAACGCCGCTGCGGATGGAAGTTGAGCTTCCAACCATCGAAAGCATCAAGCGTTTCGTCGAAATGAAAAAGGGTGTGGCCATCGTGCCTCGCATGTGCGTGGAAGGCGAACTGGCGCGCGGAGATCTGCGCGAATTGCGAATCAGGCAGATGCGCTTCGAGCGGAAACTTTATTTAGTGTACCGGCAGGATCGCCCGCTTACCGCCGCGGCGCGCGCTCTAGTGGACATTATTCTTCCGCGGAAGAAGACGCCGGCGAAACTGAAGCTCGTCCCGCCTCAGCGTTAGCTCTTAGCAGTCAGCTCATCCAGCGCTGCACCCATGCGCGCCAGGCCTTCGCGCACGTCCTCCGTCTTCCCGCCCACGCCGATGCGGAAGTGTTCCGGCATATCAAAAAATCGCCCGGGCACAACGCCGGTTTCATATTTGTCGCGCAGCAGTTGGCAGAAAGCGTCTGCGTGGCCGCTGCTAAGCTGCGGAAAGGCGACCGTTCCGGCTTCGGGCCAGATCGCCAGTAAATCCCTGCGGCTCTTGAAAAATTCTTTCAGCAGAGCGCGATTTGTCGTCAGCAACCGCTTCACGCGCGCGGCTATTTCCGGCAGACGCTCGAAAGCGAGCACGCTGAGCAGCTCGACGGGATGCGGCGCCATCACGCCGAACAGGTCGTTCAGCCGCCACATGCGCTCGGCGAGCGGTTTCGCCGCAAAAATCCAGCCGCAACGCAATCCGGTTAGGCCATAGGCTTTCGTCAAACTGCTGGTGGCGACGAAATTCGGGCCCAGCAGGTATGCGGTCTGCCACGGCGAATCGAAGCAAGCCTCCAGGTACACTTCGTCCACCAACACATGCGCGCCCATGCTGCGAGCGATTTCACCGACGATGCGCAACTTGGAGTCAGTCGTGCGCACCCCGCTGGGATTGTGCAGGTTGGTGATAACGATCAGCCGCGTGCGCGCGGAAATACTGCGTTCCACTTCGCGCGGATCCAGCTGAAACCCCGATTCGAATTTGCGCGGGAAGCGCTGGATCTTCGCGCCCAAATATTCCGCGGTGGAAACAATCGCGCCGTAAGTAGGCTCTTCAATTAAAACTTCATCGCCCGGCTCTACGAGCGCCGCCATGGCCAGATGATTCGCCATCGAAGTACCCTGCGCGTGCACGATGGATTCCACCGGCACGCCGGATTTCGCGGAGAGCTTTTGCAGCAACGGTGCGTAGCCGTAGCCACCGGGACCGGAAATTTCCAGGTCGGCAAGCTGCGGGTGAAGATCCGCCAGCGGAACATGTTCCACGTCGCTGATCGCCAGATTGTAACGGGCCTTCGAGCGCAGTTTGGCCCATTCGATATAGCCGGAACGAATTTCTCGCCTTTGTGGGCTCATGGGAGTGGACTCACAGGACTCTTATTTTGACCTACGCGTACGTCGTGCGCGCCCGCAAACCAGGAAATAAACGGGGACCCCGGCGAAGAGGATACACAGAGCGACACCTGCATTGCGAGGGAATTTGTAAATGGTGTTGAGCACCACCAGCCACGCGACGGCAACGAAAACCCCCGTCGTCCAGGGATGTCCGGGAACGCGGTATCCGGATTCCTGCGCCGCGCCGCCGCGCCGTGCGTCGCGCGCCCGAAAGACGAACAGGCAGCTGGCGGACAATCCGAAAAACAGCCAGTCCATCACCACCACATAACTGAGAATCTGCTGGTAAGTTCCCAGCAGCACGGTGGCGCTGATCAACGCGCCCAGCAGTGCGATCGCTGCCACCGGCGCGCGGCTGCGCGTTCCCAATCGCGCAAAGATGCCCGGCAGCACGCCGTCTTCGGCCATAGCGAACGCCACGCGCGGATAACTGAGCATTGCCTGGCTCAGAAAGCCGAGTGTGGAAATCGCGATGGCGATGGCGATCAACGAGCCTCCCAGCGCGCCGAGCGCCCGGCTCATCAGCGACGACGCGGGAGTAGCGGTAGCCGCGAGTCCGGCGGGAGAAAGCGCCTGAACGTAAATGAAATTCGCCGCAAGGTAGAGCACGATTACGCCAATCACACCGAGCAGGAGCGCTTGCGGCAAATTCTTACGCGGGTTGCGAATTTCGCCGGCCACATAGTTCGAAGTCTGAAAGCCGCCATACGCGAAGAGCACCGGAATCATCGTTGCGCCGAACACTGTGAGCAGGTCGAATGAAACCGGGCGATCCAGCAACGGAAACCATGCCGTGTACGCGGTGTTTGGCGGCGGCCAGAAAATCAGTCGCGCGCCGCAGGCGACGATCATGGCAATCGCCACGATGCGCAGCAACATGAAAACACTTTGCACCCCCCCTCCGGCGCGCACGCCCAGGCAATTCACCACCGTGAACACCAGCACCACCGCTACCGCGATCCATTTTTCCGGAATAGCGCCGTGCGAAAATACGCGAAAATATTTTGCAAATGTTACGGCCACCGCCGCGCCGCCTCCGGCATGAATCACCAGCAGGCAGATCCAGCCATACAAAAATCCGAGCAGCGGATGATAAGCCTCGCGGATGTAGGCATACTGGCCGCCGACTTTTGGCATTCTGTCAGCCAATTCGGCATAAATAAACGCGCCGGCCAGCGCAATCGCTCCGCCGGCAAGCCATGCGCCGAGAATCAGCGCGGGAGTGTGCACCAGCCCCGCGACAACGTAGGGATTGATGAAAATTCCGGAGCCTACGCTGCCGCCCATCACCAGCATCGTCGCGTCAAACAATCCCAGGCGAGCCGCGAGTGTCGGTCGCAACTCCGGCTGCGGATTCGGAGAGACCGTTTGTGCAGCACGAGATGGAGTGTTATCCGCCAAAAAAGAAACGCGCCTGCGAAGATTGCCGACGCTGCTGGAAGCAGGCGGCGCGAATCTATCACCGTTGGCGGTGCGGGCCAAGCCTGGCGCAACATTGGCTGCGCCGGGCAGAAACGAAAAGGCGGCCCACCTTCGGGCCGCCTTCAAATCGCATCTTTAAATTGAAATGCGTTGCAGCTATTTTCGTTCCCTATTGCTTTTCGTAAACCTGCAGGTCGTGCTCGTTTGCGCCGCTCGCGGATGTGCCAGTTGAGTCAACGGTCGTGACTTTCCCATCCTTGGAAACCGTCACTTTGGATGTGCCAATATCCTTGCCGCCCTTTTTCAGCGTCGCCACATAGTGGTTGGAGTCGATGCGCTTAGCCGAAATCGTGTCTGCGCCGCTGGGCATCGAACCTGAGATGGCATTGTCTTTGCCGTCGAATGTGGCGGAGAAGCCGTACGCAACTGGTTTTCCATCGGTGGCGACTCCAGCAAACGAATACTTCACGCCATCACCCTGCGCTACCACCGTGCGCGTCAGGCTCTTGTAGCCCGGTCCAGGATCGAATTTCGATTTTGTGACGTTGAGCTTCCAGGTGCCGACCAGCGGATTGCTTTGCGCTCGCAGTGTGGCGGAACCGGCGAAAGCGAAAATAGTCATCGCGACGAATGGTAGCAGACGCTTCATGAGTGACCCTCCTTGGGTCCGAACTTTCCTGCTTGGGTTGGTGGAATTTGTCTCTGGGTGGAGATTTCTTCGCATCTACGGCCCGACGGGAGCAACGGGCGCAACAATATGCTCCATCAAGCCTCAAGTCAATCGCCTTCCAGCTGCAAATGCGCGCCGCCACTTCTGAATGTGACCTGTGGGTAACCGTGCAATGCCGAAATTCCTTGCGGCCCAATTCGGAAGAGCGCATATCTTCTTTGGGGTGCGTGTGGAGTTGGCGAAGTTTTTCTCCTGGGCTGTGGGGACGCACGTCCGCCGATTTCTTCGAAAGGCGGGAGAGAAAATGATCGGGTTGCTGGACGATCAGCGCCGCGCGCAGCGTTTGCCGATTTACCTGCCGGTGCAGGTGTACGGCAAGCTGGACGGCGTGCCGTTTTCCGAAAACACGGAAACCATCAACGTGAGCGCCTGCGGCGGACTAGTGCCGATTTCCGCCGCCGTGGTGCGCGCGCAGAAATTGATTCTGACGAACCTACAAACCGATCAGGACCTGACCTGCCGCGTGGCGCGCCTGATTCGCAGCGAACGCGGCCAGGTGCTGGCAGGTCTGGAATTTCTGCATTCCGCTCCGGGGTTTTGGCGCTCGTCTCCTTTGGCAATCGATCTAGCCCAGTCCCTCTCCGCAAGATACCCTCGAAACTTCCGCTAGCCCTTCCTTGATTTAGCTCGGCGATTTGTTCTCCTACAATTGAAACCTCCGGATGTAGACTTGCCTGCGTCAAATAATCTGACTTTTTGAAGACTGTTTCGATGGATACGAGGTGCCTCGATGATGTGCCGCTCCAGACCCGCGCTCGGCTGTCGTAATGCGCTCATGGCGCCTGCTGCGTCTGTCCTGATTCTTGTCGCGTTACTCTTGGCAATTCTTGCGCTACCGGCGATGGCGCAAACGTCTCTACAAAGCCAAACCCCCGCAGCGACATCTGCGAGTCCAACGCAAGATTACCTGGTCTATGTAGTCTGCGAGTCAGCGGACAAAGTCGTCCTGCTGCGCTTCGGTCCGCACGGCTTTCACCAGGAGCATGAAACGCACATCGGCCTGCTGCCCGTGGATATCAATGGCCCGCACGGAATTGCCGTATCGCCGGACAAGCAATTTGTGTACGTCTCTGTAGGTCACGGCCGCCCGGACGGCTCGGCCTGGAAACTGACCGCCGGCACGGAAGATGTGGTGAAGTACACGCCGCTCGGCCTGTTTCCAGCGACGGCGGACATTTCCAAAGACGGCGAGTTTCTCTACGTCGCCAACGCGAATTTCCACGGTGACATGGTGCCCTCCTCGATTTCCGTAGTGGCCACCGGCGCCATGCTGGAAGTGAAACGCATCACCACCTGCACCATGCCGCATGGCTCACGCCTCAGTCCCGATGGCACCAGGCATTACTCCGCCTGCATGATGGACGACATGCTCGCGGAAATTGACACGCAGAAATTCGCCGTGTCGCGTTATTTCATGCTCTCCGTGGGAAAAGAAATGGGCATGCCAGGCGCGCCGCAGTCGCAAATGAAAATGGGCGAACTCACCTGCGTGCCCACCTGGGCGCAGCCTTCCAACGACGGCTCGGAAATTTACGTGGCGTGCAACAAATCCAACGACATCGTCGTGGTGGACGCCGCCTCCTGGAAAATGGTGAAGCGATTTCCCGCCGCCAATGGAGTTTACAACCTGGCGATGACCAAAGATGGTCGACTCCTCGCCACCAACAAGCGCGACCAGTCGGTTTCCATCTTCGATCCAAAGTCAGGTAAAGAATTGGCGCGCCTGCCCACCAAGCGCAAGGTGGTCCACGGCGCCGTGGTCACGCCCGATAATCGATACGCATTCATTTCGGTGGAAGGCATCGGTTCCGATCCCGGCACGGTCGAAGTGATTGACCTCGATTCGCTCCAGACCGTCGCAACTCTCGATGTCCCCACCCAAGCCGCCGGAATCGATTTCTGGAAGACCGAGTCAAGCAAGCCATAAACGCACATCGCAGCGCGCGTCCGTCAAATCCGGACCTGTGAGTGCGTCTGGAATTTAGCGCTCCTGCCGGCCCGGTCGCTGTGGAATTCCCTGGTATTTCGCGCCCAAAACGGGCGAGGCTAGCTTTCTAGCAACCGGCTAACACGTTGATGCGTATAGATTTACTTTCAACGTGTCGTAAATCTTCGCGCACGACGTAAAATCCACAGCTGCGGCCCAGAATTCACAGGATGAAGCTACTATCGTTCTTCCAATCACTGTATAATGTTGCTTCCTACCCGCTGTTAAGAAACTACGAATTGAGGTGTCCCGTGACTCAAGCAATCGCAACGCAGCAATACTCTGGAGTCTATTGTCGCGCCTGTGGTGAACCAATTTCGCTGCCCGTAAGAGCTGAAAAAGCTCTCGCGGCGCATCAAGCCGCAGCTTCTGAACCTGTGCACGAAGCTCTTCCCGTGGTTTTTAATTTGCGCTGCAAGGCGTGCGAGAAGGAAAATTTTTACGGTGCGAACGACGTAGTGAATATCAACGGCGCGCCGAGGTTGGCCCGTCCGCGACCACGCGCGGCGACATCGCTATTACGTCCGAGCTTGAAGCTGGCACGAACGGCAAACGCATAGAGCGTCTGCTGCCGCCGCTTTGGGAATGGTAATTAGAAGCGGTAGCTGAATTCCGTGAATCCCAGTGCGCCGTTGGCGTTCGCGGGATAGATTGCTTTGATCACCTGCCCGCCTTGCGCCCAACCGAAGTACAGCCCCAGGGAAATTCCGTGCCGGAAGTTGTAGTCCCCGCTGATGTCGTACAGGTTGGCGAGCTTTGAAGCTCCATTCGACGGCCGGCCGCTGTAGCCGAACGTCCATGGCTGAAACGCGCCGCCGCCCGTGTACCAAAGGTCTGCGGAGCTCGCGAGCCATAGCCCGTGCACGTCGCTGCGTACGGTGAACGATTTGGTGGGCCGCAAAATCACTTCGCCGAAGAGATCTCGATTGTTCATGGAATTGAAGAATGGAAACCGCGCATACACGCGCGGAGTCGGCAGCACCGCAAAAAAAGTCCCGTGCGTTCCGTCGGCCGGATTGCCATCGCCGCTTGAATAGTAGTAGCCCGTGCGGAACCAGGGACGCACGCGCTCGAGTCCTTTCGATTGAAAGCCGGCTTCAATCGCGCCCGCACCCGAACGTTGCGTGAGCGCTCCCCACTGCCCGCTCTGCAATACGCCCCAGCCCAGCAGGTCGAACGTGCCCGCGGCCGTGGGAGTCGCCATAATGTAGTGTCCGCCGTAGGTGCCGAGGGCAATGCTGCCGTGATCCGCGGCACGCACCGGGGCGGGGCGATTGTCGGTCTTCAGCACATTGCGATCGTCGTAGTAAAACAGGCCAAAAGCGCGCCATTCCGCATGGCTCGATCCGAATTCAGCCTGTTTGGTTAGTGCCACGTAAGTGATTGGCGTGTCCACCCAACCCCAGCCGTCAACTTGGAAAACACCGCGGGTGGGAATCGCGCTGACTGCCGTGAAGTTCCAGTCCCGGTTGGAATAAGCGTAATGAAGGCCGTCGAAGCTGCGCATCACATCGGAAAATCCGAACGTGCCAATCAGGCGCTGGCCGATGCGGTCGTTCTTGAGCGACGCGAGCGTCGGATCCTTGGGTTTCACTTCGCTGCCGTCAGTGAATTCGAAGCGTCCCGCCTGCAAACTGGAGTGATCCCACTTGAAGCGCACATAGGCTTGTTTGGGAAAAATGAACGCCGTGTATTGCTCGTTGTGGTTGGCGGCGTAATAGTTTGCTCCCAGGCCGAGTTGGCCCTGTGGCGCGGCGACCACCGCTCCGTTCGGAAGCCCCAGCAGAACCGGCACGGCCATCTCGATTTTCCAATCGAAATTTTGCTTTTGCTGCGAGAAGGCAAAGCGCATCAGCGTGCCGGAATAGCCATACAGGTTCTGGCCGGTGGCGGGCGTAAACCAGTCCCAGGCTTCATAGCGCTCACGAATGCTTCCCGAGAACGTGACTCCGTCAATTTCCAGCGGCGCTGGTTGGTCCGATTGCGCCCGCACGGGCGCGCCAAGCATCAGCAGCACGAAACAAGCTAAAAAAGTCTTCAACGGAGCCTCCGGGAAATTGAATTATGCAGCGAATGCCGCGGCCACCAGCGGTTTGCAATGCTTAGCCGCCGAAAGACGCCAAGACACACAACTTCGCCCGCGCCGCGGAATCTTCGCGGCGCAATCAACGCCAAATCTGCCCACAAGTCAGTTACGGATCAAAAGTGGTGTGATTGTAGTACGCAGGAAAGAACGGGCAATAATGCGAACATACTAGTGTGCGGCGGGCGACCGTGTTGCGACGCGCCTAGCAAGACGTGGCGTTTTTGAATAGGATGCTGAGGAAAACGCGTCCTAGTCTGATGTCCTGAGGTCGTGGACGAGTTTCTTCGCCTCTTTCATTCTATCTTTATAGTACGACGGGCTGGTCAGAACTTTATTCGCGCCCGCGGGCAAATGCTCTCTGACGCCCTTCTTCGACAAGAATAGAGATAACGCCGTGTATGTCTTGATTTCTTTTTCGAGAAACCTGACGGCTCGTTGCTTCGAGTCTTGCATCGCCCACCTCTCAGCTGACACGCTCGCGCTGCCTAAGAAAAAGTAGACTGCTGCGCGCAACAGGCTTCTAGAAGTCCTGGCGCTCACGATCACTCCGCCAGGAAGGGCGCGCACCCTGCGAAAATCCGGCGGCGAAAAATCTAAATGCGGGCGAGAATCACCAGGATCACAACAATCAGCAGCACCAAACTCAACCCACCCGTGGGGAAATAACCCCACTGGCGGCTGTGGCCCCAACGCGGGAAAGCGCCCACCAGTGCTAGAATCAAAAAATAATCAAGATCGTTCCGAACATTGTTTCTCCTTTTTTCTATCCGTTTGAAGCGAGAACGCTCCTCCGTGGCAGTGCCAGCGCTGCAGGTATTTTTCCGGCGCTCAGTTCAGGACTGCTCAGGCCCCAACGCGCATGCGCGACAGTGAATGAAACAGTCCAAAAATGTTCAACAGCCACAACACCGTCGCGATCACCACCACGGCGTTCAAAATTGATTTGATCGATCCGGCCATCGGAATGAAATTGTTTACCAGCCACAGCAGCACACCCACCACGATCAGAACCATCAATACTTGCAGTAACGGCATAAGCTTTTAACCCCTTTCTCTTCGCAGGCAAACACTTCGGCCTGTCCCAAGTTGTTGCACGAAATTTCTGGCTTGATCCAAGTCCCGTTACCGGGGGCTGGATGGAGAGGAAATCTGCGATCTCCGATGTGGTTCAGATGAAGCTGTTGAACTTGATTCCGGGCTTATAAGTTCGCTTCACCTACGGCAATATCTTAGAGAACGCCGCTGGGCATATCTGTTCACTACAGCACACAACTGGCATTTTGATTGTGCCGGTGCGAACCGGTGCTGTTAGGGAATCAGCACGATTTTTCCGTGCGCGCCCCCAGCCATGATGGCGCTGTGCGCGCGTGGCGCTTGGGCGAGCGGAATTTCCTGGCCGATCACTGGGCGCAGGGATTTATTTTCCAAGCCTGCGACCAGCGCGGAATGGATGCTGATCAGCTCCTGCGGCGTGGCGTTCCACAAGCTCATGCCGAAAATCGCGCCGTCGCGTCCCATGACGTCGCGAGGAGTAATCTCCGCGTTACCGCGACTGCCAACAACGGAGACGCGCCCGTGCGGTGCTAGAATCGTGAGATCGCGCCCCAGATTCACATTGGCCAGCATTTCCAGAATCAAGTCGTAACCGCGGCCGCCCGTCGCCGCCAGCGCTTCCGCAAAGTGATTCGGAGCAGAATGATCAAGCACTTCGTGCGCGCCCTCGACCAGGACGAGTTTTCGTCCGCGCTCCGAACCAACCGTGCCAATGACATGCAACCCCGCGGCGCGCGCCAGCTGCACCGCTGCGATTCCCACGCCACCGCTCGCGCCATGCACCAGCAAAGTCTCTCCAGCCACAGCGTGCGCGCGCTGAAATAACGCGCGATACGCCGTCGCGTATGGGATGTGCATCGCAGCGCCTTGCGCAAACGAAACATGCGCAGGCAACGGAAACACGAATTGCTCCTCGCACAGCGCCAGCTCCGCATAAGTGCCCGACAAGCTGCCGGCCAGATACACGCGGTCGCCTGATTTGAAGCGCTTCGCATCCGGGCCGCTGGATTCCACGGTACCGGCGCCGTCAGTTCCCGGCGTGTACGGGAGCGCTGGTTTCCTGGGATATACTCCCGACCTCACATATACTTCCGCGGGATTCACGCCAGCCGCGCGGATGCCGACCACCACCTGGGCGCCAGAAGGTTTTGGATCGGGCACTTCCTCCAGCTTCATAACTTCAGGTTCGCCGAATTCTCTCACGCGAATTGCTTTCATGGCTTCTCCTGTTCCCCCGGGTCACACGAGAGATTTATCATTTCAGAGTTTCAATAGCGAGAGCGCGGGCTTGCCGGCCAGCACCGGAATTGGTTTGCTCAAGTCCTGCCTCCCTTCCCGCATTTGGCATTTTTATCGCGCCGAAGGATTTTACCCGAATCGCAATAAGCTGCCCGCACACGAAAGCGCCTCAGCACAAACGCGTGGCCAACGACAAATTTCCAGTTAGTATTGCCAGAATCCAGCGAGAGGCGCGACACAATGAAGTTTCATATACGCAAAGCGGCCGCGGTAGATGTCCCGCGATTGCGTGAAGTGATTGATGCGTCAGTGCGCGGCCTGCAATCCGGAGATTATTCGCCGGCGCAGATTGCAGGTGCATTGCAGTCGGTCTATGGAGTGGATAGCCAGCTCATCGCGGACGGAACGTATCTCGTCGCGGAAGTTGTGGAACTAGGTGTGTCGAAATCTGAGATTGTCGCGTGTGGCGGCTGGAGCAAGCGCAAAACGTTGTACGGAGGCGATCAGTATGCGCAGCGTGAAGATTCGCTTCTGGATCCCGAGCGGGACGCGGCAAAGATTCGCGCGTTTTTCGTGCATCCGGATTGGGCGCGGCGCGGCATCGGCACCTTAATCTTGGAAGCGTGCGAGAACGCTGCGCGAGACGCCGGTTTCACGCGCCTGGAAATGGGCGCAACGCTGAGCGGCGTGGCCTTTTACCGCGCGCAGGGTTATGCGGCGCTCGAGAATTTGGCAGTACGTCTGAGCAACGGAGAAGCACTGCCGATCGTCAGGATGGCCAAGGAATTGAAGCCAGAGCGCTGAGCGCACAACCGGATTTCATTGCGTGACGCAGAGGCCGGCAATATCGGGAGTCTCCACCCACAGCGACCGTAAAACAAACATCAACACTTCTTAATTTGTCGTCTCAGCGGGAGGTTTTTCAGTACCGCGCGGCGATACAGCGCGAAACAAAACGTACACGGGTAGCCCGCTGGCAATCAGCACCAGCCCCGGCAAGGTCGTCGAGGTCCGGTAGCAAAGCAGGATCACGAGAATTACGCTCGCCCCCGCGACGTATAACGCCGGTACCACGGGATAACCGAACGTCTTGTACGGACGCTCCGCCAGCGGTCTCGAACGGCGCAAACGAAAAATTCCGATGATGGTCAGAATGTAGAAAATCAGAACGGCGGAGACCACGTAGTCCAGCAGATTGCTGTATAGGTTGCCGTATTTTCCGGTTGCTGGGTCGTAGGTGCGCGGCAGAACGAGAAATGCCGCCCACACCCCCTGCACAATCAGCGCAACTCCGGGCACGCCGGCGCGATTTAGGATTCCCGTTCGCTTGAAGAATAGGCCATCGCGCGCCATCGCGTAATAAGCGCGCGAGCCCGTGAGCAACATTCCGTTGATGCAGCCAAATGTGGAAACCATGATTGCGAGAGCCATCAACGTGACGCCCAGTCCGGGAAATACGGCCTGCAGAGTTGCGGTTGCCACGCGATCGGATTCCGCGTGCTGGATCGCGTTCAGCGGAAGCGTGAATAGATAGGCGAGATTCACGAGCAGATACAATCCAATCACCATTCCGCTGCCCAGCGCGAGCGATAGCGGAATATTCCGGCGGGGATTCTTCACTTCGCCGGCCGTAAACGTGATGTTGTTCCACGCGTCCGCGGCGAAGAGCGAGCCCACCTGCGAAACGCACAACGCCACAAAAAGTCCGTAACCGGTGGCGGCGCTGATTCCGGCTGCAATCGGAACGTATCCGCTGGGCGACCACATCGCGCTGAAGTTCGCATGAATCGCCGCGGCGTTCCGTCCAAAGAAAACGCCGGCGACGATCAGTCCGGCGAGCGACGCAATTTTGCTCGTCGTGAAAACATTTTGAATCACCTTGCCATAGTTCAAGCCGCGCGTATTGCTCCAGGTGAGCAGCAGTATCACCAGCACTGCGACCAGCTGCGCGGTGGAGAGAGAAATTGCATAACCGGATGTGACGTGCACAGGCTCGATGATGTAATGCGATTCCCAGATCGCCGGCCACAACACGCCAAGGAACCGCGCGAAACCAATCGCCACCGCCGCAACCGTTCCGGTTTGAATGATGAGAAAAAGCGCCCAGCCATACAGGAATCCCAGCGTCGGCGAAAATGATTCGCGCAGATAAACATACTGCCCGCCGGCATGCGGCATCATGGAGGCGAGCTCGCCGTAGGAAAGCGCGGCAGTGATGGTGAGAACGCCCGCGGTAACCCAGGAGAGCAATAGCCATCCGGAACTGCCGAGCTGCCTGGACATGTCGGCGGATACAATGAAAATGGCCGAGCCAATCATGGATCCGGCCACGATCATGGTGCTGTCAAACAGCCCCAGCCCGCGGCTAAAACCGCGGGGGGATACGATTGGGGGATCGGTTGGAGCTTTGGGATCGGACGTAGGGTTCCTCCCGCGGCGAAAACGGATGATACCACCGCGGTCGCGCTGTGTACGCATAAGTTGATTGGGGTTTTGGCTTGCGGTTGGTTTGCGGAAGGCTTGGGGCGCGCGGCATTAGAGGGCGGTTGAGACTGCGGTGCCTGCAGCGGCAAACACGGAGGTCATCTCCGCTCGCGCAAGAGGCAGGAAGCGTTCCACAACGCGCGCATCGAACTGCGTGCCGCTCGCTTGCAACAAGCGACGTTCGGCTTCCGCGAATGGGAGACCCTGGCGATAGGGACGCGAAGAAACCATCGCATCGAACGCGTCAATCACGGAGACGATGCGCGAACCGATCGGAATTTCCTCGCCCTGCAAACCGCCGGGATACCCTTTGCCGTCGTAACTTTCGTGGTGATGAAGAATAATCAAGCTGGCGCGCTCCATTCCAGGCACCTGGCGCAACACCGCCCAGCCGTACTCCGGATGCTTCTTCATCAGCTCGTATTCTTCAGCCGTCAGTTTGGCAGGCTTGTTCAGGATGGCATCGGCGATGCCGATTTTTCCGATGTCATGCAACAGCGCCGCAACCTCGATATCGCCCAGATAGCTTTGATCCAGCCCAAGCTCTCCGGCCACGTGTAGCGCCCATTCCGCCAGACGCGTGCTGTGAACTCCGGTGTTCAAGTCCTTCAAGTCCAGCAATTGATTGAAGGCGCAGATCAAGGAGCTGCGCAACGCGCCAATCTGTTCCTCCATTTGCTTCACATGGATGCCGGCAGAAACCCACGGCGCCGCGCATCGCGCAGCCGTGCCTGCTGAAAATATCGCGTGCTCGGCGGCTTCCCCGATTCGAGGAATTGGATTCAAGCCGCCTGCTAGATGCATTTCGTTCGCTGGCATTGCAATTTGCATGATCGAAACCTACTGCAACAAACCCAGGATGGGATTGTAGGCGGACAACGATCCGTAAACATCCAGCCGTCCGTTGCCCATATTCAAACCGATAAACTTCGCGTGCGCAATCGCCCAAGCCGCCTGATTTTCGCTCGAGCTGGATTGCATGTTCACCAGCAACGACGCCGTTCCAGCTACCATCGGCGCGCTGAACGAAGTGCCCCAACCCGCGGCATACGTCGCAAACGGATAAGTAGTGATTACGCCTTCGCCCGGAGCAGCGACCCACACGATCTGATTCCCGTAATTCGAAAACGTCGAGCGTTGGTCTTGATTATTCGTCGCAGCCACGCCCATCACGTTCTGCAATCCGGCCGGATAAACCATCTCCTGCTTTCCGTCATTGCCGGAGGAAGCCGCAAGAATTACATTGTGGCTGTTGGCATACTGGATCGCGTTACCCAACTCGGTCGAGCTCGAGGTCAGGTCGAAGCTCATGTTGATGACGTTCGCATGGTTCTGCACCGCGTAGTAAATCGCCGCCAGAATATTCGAAAGCGATCCGTTTCCATTCGCACTGAACGCTTTCAGCGGCAGCAGCTTCGCGGTCGGCGCCACCAGGTGAATCACGCCCATTACCATCGTGCCATGTCCGAACGCCGCATACTGAGATCCGTCCAGCATCGCGGCCGTGTGCTGATCGAGCATTGCCGCGGTGTGTTGATTTACGTAGGCAGCGGCGCAAGTCTCGCAAGGCGGCGGCGCGGACATCGAGATGTCATTCAGTTCCGATCCTCCCGGTTGGTTGCGAGTGAAGTCATAACCGGCAAGCAGCACGCCCTGCAGCGCCGGATGATTCGGATCCACGCCTGTGTCGATGTCTGCGACAATTCCCGCTCCGCTAACATTGAAAACGCTGTGCGCTTGCGCGACGTGAATAATTTGCGCCGCTGGCTGATTCACATATCCGCGCGTAACGCTCGTCCCGTAGTAGTTGACCTGGGTGTTATCCCACAATCCTTGCGGAGCGGTGGACGCCGTAGCCTGATTGTTTACGTTCGGCGGAATCATCAAAGTCTGATCGGGCTCGGCATCCAGAATTCCGTTCACCAGCTGCAGCACGTCCGCAAGCAGCTGCGGCAGCAAACCCTGCGCCGGCCGCACCAGGAAAAGTTGGTTGGCGTTTCCATCGAGGTTGCCGACCACCGTGCATCCGTTGGACAAGCAAGCGTTATGCAGTCCCGCACGTCCCAAAGTCGTGCGAACGATAACGCCCTGTTGTTGATTCTGTCCAGACAGCACCTGGCTGACCGTACCTAGTAGCCCACCCAGGAGCCCTTGAGCGCTGGCCGGCTGGCCCCAGAATCCCAGCGTTAGAAGGATAAAAAGTCCGATGAGACGTCGCATGATTGCCCGTGCTCCTTTTAAGTGACGGCCTGTAGTCCGATTGCTGTGAAGCTGTCTCCGTCCATTTTGGTCGGGCGACAAATTCCGAGCAATGGTACAAACGGCTACTTTCCGCACTCACCGCATCAATCGTTAGTACTAGAACCCTTCTTCTTGATTCTCGAAGTCTTCCTAATATTATTAGTTTCAGCTACTTGCGTGGATCCGTCAGCCTGGATAAATACCGGCTCGACCAGCTGTAGACTTATCTGTCTTCCGTCCGGCAGCAGCACCGTCAGACGAAAGCACTCCTCCAATGCACATTCAATCTGGAACTCGCCAAACTGGCTGGTTACGGCTTCAGCCAGTATCTTTCTTCCTTTCAATAAGTTAACCGGAAGCGCGGACAGGCGTTCGATGGGGTTGGCAGAGTTAAGCACCTGACCGATCAAAACCACTTTCTCTGAGTCCATTTGCGGCTCGATCCGGACATCAATCCGGTAATCTCCAGCGCCGTAAAGCAATTGTTGTGAGGCACTTTCGACTGATCGCACTCCGGCCAGTAGCGGGCTGCGAAAGCTGTCAAACAGCAGCGAGGCAACCTCTGGCTTCGCGTGTCGCAGTCGGCCGGTCGACCGACTGGAGAAGGCTGCGTTGACGATGCGTACTGCTCCGGTTGATGGCGTGTAGGCCGTCTCACGTCGCGCAACTTGTTGCAAACGCTGCCACATGCCAAGCTCCTGGGAGCACTGCGCGCAGCCGGTCTGTAAGTGGCTTTGCATTTCAACCTTTTCATTCTCTCCAATCACATTCCGTGCAAAATCTACCCACTTTTCCAACGAGTAGTGTCGCATCCCGTTCCCCCGAATTTGGTTTTCCTGACTTGCCCAAAGTACAGCCCCACTGCCTACTTCCACCGACAACTCATAAGGGTGGGCACCTGCTCAAAAAATATAGGGGGTATCGAAAAAAGTGCTGTCGATCAGGCGGGGGAAATCTTGCCAATTAGCGTAAAAGGGGCCCAGTGGTAGGGGTGGGGGTAGCGTTCACGCAATTCGATCATCGCGCCCCGCAAGGCGGAGCCCTTGTCAGCTCCGTCTTGGAAGCGCCGGTAAAAAATCGCCATAAAATCCGCGGTGCTCTGGTCGTGAACGTCCCACAGCGTTAAGAGCAGTGAGTGCGCTCCAGCGTAGAGAAGTCCCCGAATCAGCCCCAGCAATTCATCTCCCGGCGTGACCACGTTCATTCCGGTGGCGCAGCCGCTCAATGTCACCAGTTCAGCATCCAACTTGAGCTGATAGAGATCGTAAAGATTCAGATACGCGTCGCCCAGCCGAATCCCGGAGAACATGGGGTTATCCTGGCGGAATTTTCCATGCGTCGCGATGTGAATCAGGCGGCTTTGCAAACCTTTCTCGCGCAACACCTGCTCGTTGGCCTGGGCTCCTAACAACAACTCCGCATCAGGCACGATCTCTGCCACGGCGCGAACTTCCTCCAGAATCAACGGGGCGCGCTGATCTGGAATTCCCAGAACCAGCGACGGACCGCTTGCGTGCGCGGGCTTTTGCTGGCAGTGCGCAAAAATACTCCCGCTCGGCGCATAAGAAATCGTGAAGGAATCAATCAGGTAGCCGCTGTCGTCCAGCAAAGCGTGGAACGGCAGGTAGTGCAGCACGCCATGCGGCACGATGATCAAGTGTCGCGCGGAAAGTTGCGTGCGAACCGGCGCAAATATTTCCTCATAGAGCTGGCGCAAATGCGCCTGCACCACCTCCATCATTGATTTTTCAAATGTTCGCGCATATTCCGCGCCCAGTTTGAATTTCGAAATCTGAAAATGCACCATGCGCAATAGGTTGATCACGCGCGACATCGGCGTCAGCGGCACGATTTTCAAGTCCTCGTGCGTCACCACCGCGGCAATGAACTGATCCTTCAAGCTAAAATACTCGACGAGCGCGGCATCCCCCGGCATGCTCGCGCGAATCGCGTCCAGCGATCTGATTGCCGGGCCGTGGCTTGCGCTCTCGGACTGCGGCATTTCCCGCAGCACATGCAGCAGCTCGTTTTCGTGCGCCAGAGCCTCTCCCTGCAACTTTGTGATGCGCTCCGGCGACGGCTCTTCCGCGCGCAATTGCTCAATTTCAATACGCCGGTAATACCAGTTGAGCTCTTCGCGCATTTCGCGGATGCGGCGCACCAGCTCGCTCTGTCCCGTGTCAGCCGACCGGATCGCGGGTCCGGAACGCGTCAGAAGCTCTGCCAAACTGCGCGACTTGGCCATTTCGATGTAACTGAAAGATTCCTCCGCCCCCTCCGACTTTTCCCCGCGGATTAGGCAAAGCTCCACTAAACTCTCGTAAACCTCCAGACGATTTTTCATGAACGCGATTTTCAGTTCTTCGCCGTGCAAGCTGCTGCGCAAAGTCTCCAGTGATTCGCGCGCTCGCTGGCAGGAATCGTAAGCACCGGAAAGATCTCCGGAAGCCTGCTGAATTTGGCCCATCAGAAAATGCGCCTGATAGTGCAGCACCGGAGCTTCCAAACGCGCCAAGCGTTCGATCGCCCGCGCAGACTCCGCGTGCGCGGCCGAAAGCTCCCCGGTTCGCAGAGAGAGACGCGCGAGCAACAAATGGCAGAGCACGGCCTTGCTCGGCAGAAAGGAGCCGTCGAAAAACTGTGCAGCGCCCGAACACAGCCGTCGCGCTTCAAACAATCGGCCTTCATTGTAAAGAACCACGGCCTGGTACAAATCCATCAGCCACGGCCACACCAGGTTTTTCTCGCTCACAAATTTCGCGCGCGCATGCACAAATAATTCCAGCGAGCCCAGTGCCTTTCCCAGCTGGCTCGACGCCATGGCTTCATAAGCCTGGCATTTTGCTTCCTCGTACCCCATTCCCAATTTCTGGAAACGCAAATACCCTTCGTGCGCCGCCTCTTTCGCCTCGCTGCTCAGATTTAATTCCAGATAAATTTCCGATACGTCCAAGTAGCAGAGCGCCAGCACGTGCGCATCTCCGTTTTTCTCGCACTCCTCGCGCGTGGCGCGCAGCATCTCGATCGCCCGGCTGTATTCGCCACGCAAATAATAAAGGTAGGCAATGTTGTAGTCGCTTTGCGTCACCAGCAGCGTCATGCCGTGGCCCACGCACATTTCCCGGGCGCGCTGGTAAGTCGCGAGCGCGCGCGGAAAATCATTCAGCGTAATCAGGCACACCGCCATGTTGTATAGCGCTACCGCCAGCCCCTCGGAATCGCGAAAGGGCAGCAGCATTTCGTAAGCGCGCTCGTAACAAGCCAGTCCTTCCTCGAAACGGTCCTGGCGGTGATAAATATTTCCGACGTTGATCTCCACATGGGCCCAGCGCTTGTCGTCGCCCGAGGTCCGGAAGATTTTCTTGGCGTCTTGCGCCGCCTCAAATGCCTGATCGTATTTTCCCAACAGGATAAACGGCTGAATGGAAGGAATTAACGTCCGCGCTTCTTCCTCCGCGTTGCCAATTTCACGGAAAATACCTAGAGCCTCGGCGTGGAAATCCAGCGCCTGCTGATTTTCTCCCAGCATGTACAATGCATTGGCTTTCGATCGCAGACTGCGCCCCAACGCCTCTCGATTGCGCAAGCGCCGCGCGATGACCACGCTGGTTTCGGCCAGGGAAAGCGCCTCGCGCGCGTTCTCGCGTAATTTGCCGCGCACCACTTCATTTAGTTGCTGCACCACAGCGTCTTGCAACAGCCGCGGATGTGCGGCAATGAATTGATTGCGGCTGGACTCTGCGGGCAAATCCGCCAACTCACGCAGCAATTTCTCCGACAGTGGATCCTTCGTGTTTTTGGGCTTCACGCGAATCCTGTTTCCAGCAAGCGTTTGCGCAGCCGTTCCAGGCAGCGCTGCCGGATGAATCCGATCGATCCCACCGCAATCCCGAGCGTCGCGGCAATTTCCTGATACGGCCGCACCGGCTCGTCATAGAAAAGCATGTGCACCAGTTCCCGGCATCGTGGCGGCAGTTCAGCCATCGCCTGCCGCAAACTCTGTTCGTCTTCGGCCTCCTGCAGGATTTCCTGCGCGCGGGAGGGAGTGCTCTTCTCGAATTCCTTGGCAGCCGGGTCCATTACTTCCGTGCGCTGCTGCTGCTGTTTCCGATGAAAACATTTATGCGCGGTAATTTGCATGATCCATTTTGGCAGCGCCTTCACTTTGCGCAATTTCGGCAATTCAGACAAAAGATCCAGGCACACCGCCTGAAAAATATCCGTCGAATCGTCCGTCGAGAAACCGTATTTTACGGGGATCGAAAAAATGAGGTTTTTATACCTGAAGATCAGCGCGCGCCAGGCCTCTTCGCTGCCGCCGATGCATTCGCTTACCACCCGCGCGTCCGGCCACGCTGCGCGCGCGTCATCTAACGCCGGGAGTGTTCGGGCAGCGTTGCGGCTCACGTTCGCCATTTATTGTACGTAAAGCTGTTCGATATTCCACAGCGCGTAAGGAACCAAAATCGCCGGACGGAAATTACCCACGCGATTGGCAGCCCCCACCAAGACATTCGGGCTCACCAGACAAATCACCGGCAGTTCCTCGGCGACGATTTCCTGCACGCGGTCGTACAAACTCTTGCGTTTCGCGTAGTCCAAACTGACGAGCTGCTGCTCCATCAGGCGATCCATCTGGGATTCCCACTGCGTCGCCGGTTTCTCCTGGCGCGGGCGCCATAGGTGAGTGTCGCCGCTCGATAGCCACACGTTCATCTCCGACGTCGGATCTGCGTCGCCGCTCACCAATCCCATCACAGCCGCCTCATAGTTATGAGTATTGAGCAGCCGGTCCACCATCGCGCGAAATTCCAGTGGCACCACTTGCACCGTCATTCCCAATTGGCTCAAATCGTCTTGAACGATTGTCGCGATTTTCGTGCGCTGCGCGTTCGAGGAACTGGTGAGGATCGAAAATTCCACGTGGTCGCCGTGCGGGTCCACCAGTGCGCCGTCGCTCTTCCACGAAAAACCCGCGGACTGCAGCAGTTGCCGCGCGCGCTCCAGCGACCGCGCCGGATGCGCAATGTTTTCGTTCAACCACAATTTGTTACCCGGCGTCACCTGATCCCAGATCGGTGTCGCCCGCCCGCTATAAACCAGCCGTACGATTCCTGCGCGGTCAATCGCGGCCGAAACTGCCTGCCGAAAACGCACGTCCTGAAACCATGCTTGCTTCTTGGTGATGTCCGGAAACCCTTTCTCGGCCAAATCGTTCAAATTGAAAAATACAAAATTGTATTCCAGTCCCGCTCCCAGATCGTCCAGGTGGTAGCCCTTCAGCCCTTGTTGTTTTTGCAGCACCGCGAAATTGTCCGCGCTGAACCGGCTGAGGACGTCCGTGTCTCCGGCCTGAAAGCGGATCACCTGCGCGTCCTCGCTGGGCACAAATAGAAACACGACCGCATTCAAATACGGCAATTGGTTTCCGGCGCGGTCCGCCTTCCAATAATATGGATTGCGCTCCAGCACCACGCGTTGCCCGGCAACGTATTCCTTCAAACGAAATGGGCCCAGCCCCGCGAATTCGCTGGGCGGCATGGAAAGACTCCACGCTTGGGAAAGTCCGCCGGCCCGATAGCCGTTTTGCAAAAGATGTCGCGGTAAAATTGCAATGCTATCGAACAATCGTTCGGCCGCGGCGTAGGGCTGAGCCAATTCAAAACGGACCGCGTAATCATCCACCTTCACGACAGTAATTGGCTTACCGCCCACCAGCAGCAGATCCCGTTGCGATGAATCAACTTTTTCGTCTAGATAAACCTGAAAACTGAAGATCACATCGTCCGCGTTGAACGGCTCGCCATCGGAAAAACGCACTCCGCGGCGAAGTTGCAGCGTATATTGCCGCCCGTCGCGCGAAACGCTCCACGATTTTGCCAGCGAAGGTTCAGTCTTCAGCGATCCGCGATTGATGTGAATCAAATCAGCCGTCATGCAGCGAATCACGTCGCGAGAAGGCTCGTCCAGCGCCAGCGCCGGATTTAAAGTCTTCGGCTCCGAACGCAAAGCGATCACCAGCCTGCCGCCCGCATGCCCCGGAGCTCCGTCGGCGATCATCCGGTCCCCGCCCGCCTGCAACCCCAGGCCGTGCGCGGCCGAGCCGGCGCACGAAATCGCCACAAGCAGGACAAGGCACGCCCGCGACAGCCCAATTCTCCCCATGTATCAACTCTTAACAGAGATTTCCCAGTTTTTACAGCGGCACGGATTTGTGAAGTTCCTGCAGAGCATCGGCGGCTGCATAAAAAACAACAAACAGTGGAATCAGCAGGAGCGCAGGCAGGAACATCCACCAGTAGGAGGAAAGCACCGAGTACTGCTGCAGAGACGATAGCAGCGCGCCCCAGCTGGGCATCGGCTCGCCAACGCCCAAGCCAAGAAAAGTGAGGGTCACCTCGGCGAGAACGTATTGCGGAACGAGCAAAGTGATCTGCGTGAGCAGCACTGCATAAGTTTGCGGCAGCACGTGCCGACGCAGCAGATAGGAATCGGAAGCTCCGAAGCCGCGGGCCGCGAGCACAAAATTGCGTTCTTTCGCGCTGAGCACCACGCCGCGAATCAGCCGCGCAGGGCGCGCCCAGCCAATCAGCCCCATCACCGAGATGAGCAGCAGAAATACCTGCCATTGCGAAATGTGTAGCGGCAGTGCAGCGCGCACCGCGAACAAAAGATAAAGCCAGGGCAACGCCAAGAACAATTCTCCGCCGCGCATCAGCAGGTCATCAACCCATCCGCCGTAGTACCCGGCAATTCCTCCTGTAACAATTCCCAGGGACACAGAAAGAATTGCGGCAATCAGCCCTGCCAGCAGGGAAATTTGCCCGCCATAAAGAAATCGCGACAATTGGTCCCGGCCGTAAGCATCCGAGCCCAGCAGAAATATTCGCCCGGGCTTTTCAACACCGAACAGATGCACGTGCGAACTGAAAACTCCGGCAATACTGTAAGGAGCGCCGCGAACGAACCAGCGGATCGCACAAATTTGCTCTGAATCCGTTGCGCCCCTCGCAGCACTCTGGCTCAAATCGCCGGGGCCATAAACGAAGGGACGAATATGCACCGCCCCGCTCGCATCCACAAAATGAATGCCGGTTGGCGCCGCAAACGGCTGCTCACGATCCAGCGCCGCGAAATCATACGGAGCAAAAAAGCCGGCGAACAGCACGACGCATGAAAACGCCGCCAGCACCACGATCGCCCACGCGAGTTGTTGCCGTTGCGTCAGCACATCAATCCATCCGGATCCGCGGATCCGTCGCAAAAAGCAATGCGTCCGCAACGAGATTTCCAGCCACCAGGAAAACAGCCGACAGCATCACCGCGCCCACCACCACGTAAACATCTTTCGCCAGAATTGCATCCACCAGCAAAGGCCCAACCCCCGGCCAGCTCAAAACCATTTCCACCAGCAAAGAGGCGCTGAGCATTGCAGCAAGCGAATACCCGAAAAGCGTAATCAAGGGATTCGCGGCCGCTGGCAATGCGTAACCAAGCAAGACGCGGCGTTCGGAAATTCCGTGTGCGCGTGCCGCACGCACAAAGGGTGCATCCAGCACTTCGATCATTGCCGAGCGCACGTGTCGCACCAGCGGCGGCAACGTCACCAGCACCAGCCCGGCACAAGGCAAAAATAAATGAAGCGCGAGGTCCTTCAATTTGCCGCCGAGTCCCAGGTCCTCAAATCCTGCGGACATCATTCCGCCCGTCGGAAACCATCCCGTGCGCACCGCCAGCAGCAGCAGCGCGAGAAACAACACCAGGTCCGGCACAGTCAGCAGCGAAGAAGTCACCATACCGCCCGCGCGGTCGCTCCATTTTCCGCGGTGCGCCGCGCTCCATATTCCGAACGCAAGCGCCAGCAACCATGCCAGCAGCAGCGATGTTCCGGTCAAGAGCAGAGTATTGCGCGCGCGTACTGCCAAAAGCGGGGCCACCGGAGTGCCGTACGCGAAAGAAACTCCGAAGTCCCCTTGGAAAACAGAATGCAGCCAATGTTCGTAACGAATCGGCAAAGGCTTATCGAGGCCGTACTGCGAGCGCAGCGCGGCAACGGTATGCGCGGAAATTTGCGGATTCAAACTGATCGGCGTGAAGAAGTCGCCCGGCGCCAGCTGCAGAATCGCAAACGAAAAGATCGAAGCGCCGAAAAGCAGCAATAGCGAATGCACCAGCCGTCGCGCAAAGTATCGCATCCCGGTGCCTATGCCGACCGCTCGAGCAGGATCGATTCCACGGAACGAACGCTGGCAAGCAGTTCCTTGGTATAAGAATGCTCGGGCGCAGCAAATAATTGGCGCGTGGTCTTCCGCTCCACAATCCTGCCCTGGTACATCACCGCAACTTCGTCGGCAAATTCAGCAACCAAACGCAGGTCGTGCGAGATGTGCAGGAAGCTCAGCGAATGCGCCGCCTGCAGCTCGGCCAGCAACTTCAAGATCAGCGCCTGATGCGCTGCGTCCAGATTCGACAGCGCTTCGTCCAAAATCAGCAGCCGCGGTCCCAGCGCCAGCGCTCTCGCGATCGCCAGCCGCTGCCGTTGCCCGCCGCTGAATTCCAAAGGCCGTTTGCGCTCCCATGCAGGATCCAGTCCCAGCTGCTCCATCAATTGCAAGGCACGCGAACGCCGCTGAAGCTTCGTTCCCTCGCCCTGAATCAGCAGCGGCTCCGCGATGATCTCGCACGCAGTCAACAGCGGATTCAGCGCCGACGCCGGGTCCTGAAAAATCAGCTGTACCTCGCGCCGCGTCGCAAAAAGTTCCTTCCCACGAAGACCGAGCAAATTCTTACCGCCCAGCTCGATCTCTCCCGCGCTCGGACGTTCCAGCAAAGCGATGCAGCGCGCCAGGCTGGACTTCCCGGCGCCAGACTCTCCCACGACGGCCAGCGTCTCGCCTGGATAAATCGTCAGCGAAACCTCCTGAAACGCAGTAACCGTAATCTCCCGACGCGAAAAAGCGCGGCGTTGAACATATTGTTTGCTTAAATCGCAAACGCGCAACAGCGGCTCGAATTCACCAGTCCTCGATTGCAGCCACGAATTCATTTTCCTCCCCTGTCGTCCCAGCATCGCGCCGCAGGAATCATCTACGTCACCATCTCGAAATCCATGCCTTCAGCAACGCGCGCCGGCGTCGCAGTTCGCAGCATCGCCCGCGTGCAATCATGCGAAGGGTTTCGATAAAGTTGCTCGAACGGTCCTTGCTCCACGATCCTGCCATTCGCCATCACCATCAGCCGGTCCGCAAGAGTCGCCTGCACTTCCGGTGCATGGCTGATCAGCAGAATCGAAAAACGCAACTCGCGCTGCAACCCCCGCAGCAGCATTAAAATTTCCCTCTGGCTGCGTGCATCAAGTGAAGCCGCAGGTTCGTCTGCAATCAGCAGAGCCGGTTTACACGCCAACGCCTGCGCCAGCACCACACGTTGCCGCTGCCCTCCGCTCAATTGGTGCGGATACGCCGCAGAAATTCGTAGCACGTCAGAAAAGCCGACGCGCTCGAGCGCCAACTCCGCATCCGCGCGGCAGCGTACCCATTTCCAATCGTTGTGCGCGTGAATCACTTCCGCAATCTGATCTCTCACGTTCCTCACCGGGCTCAGAGCGAGCTCCGGTTCCTGGAACACCAGCGAAATTCCCACTCCGCGAATCGAGCGCAGCGCCCGTCGGTCCTTTGAAAGCAACTCCTCCCCGCGAAACTGAATTGAGCCGGAGAGGTCAACCTGCTCCGCCGAAAGCAAACCGAGCAAAGCGAGAGCCGTGCTGGTCTTTCCGCATCCGGATTCGCCCATGAGGCCCAATACCTCACCTTGGCAGATTTCAAAGCTCACATTCTGCACGGCGTGGTGCCGGCTCGAGCCAGCGCCGCGATAGGCGATATTCAAGTCTTGAACTCGAATTAGAACTTGCATCAGATCGAAACCATCCTGTGCCTATCCGGCGTCCAACCAAGGCCGGCGACCGCGAGCTTCAACGAGCTAGAGCGAATCGAATCTGTGTCCGCTCGAACCTTGGTCGATCCCCAGCCGAATTTCCGCCGCAATCACAGCCAAACAGACCTGTCGCAGGCTTCACATATTAAGGTTAGGGGTACACAGCGCAAGTGTCGATAGCCCGCGGGCGGCGCTTAGCCCTGTAAGTTACTGGTACTAAAGTACTAACGCGAAGCAGGCGGAGAGGGGTGTGAGGGTGCTGCCTTCGTCAAACGGGGTTGTATCTTGGAAAGTTCGAGCGCCAGCACAACTCTAGCCGGCGCCCAAGTCAAGAGGTGATCCCAGGTCCAGCTGCTTCAGAGCTACTGCTTCGATTTAATCACTTCCACGAATCCCAAAAGGTTAGAACCGCCAGACTCGTGAGCTATGCGCGACGCCCCTTGCGTCCAGCAACTAAATCCGCGGGCGGAACGCACACCTGCAACAACGTCCGCACAGGCCACGGCCTCACCGTCTGTCGCCCACCGCACCCTTCACCGGGCAGGCGGACGCCCCCCCAATAGGGATAGAATCTCTGTTTCTGTTCGAGCGTCTGGGAGGTTCGTCAATGGCCGCGCGTCTCCGGCAAAAATTTGTCTTACTAGCGTTAATCCTGCACCTAACGTTTCCGCTCGGTTCTTCCGCGCAGCAGCCGCCCCCAGCCCCGCCCGCGCCGTTGCAACTCACGCTCAAACAAGTCGTGCAACTCGCGCTTAAGCAAAATCCCCAGCGCGTTATTGCTCAACTCCTCGTCTCCGAAAGCGATCGCAACAGTCAGATCGCTCGCTCGGCGTTGCTTCCTCAGGGGAAGATCGAGGCGAGCGGCGCCATAATCCAATACAACGTTCAAAGCATTGAGCGTGCGCCGAAGCGCGCCGAGCTCGGTCCCTATCAGATCATCCAAGCCGGCCCCGCGTTTTCGCAAACTCTCCTGGACTTCCAGAAAATTCGCGCCTACCAGATTGGCCGCGAGGGCTCGCAGCAGGCGCGCGCCGACGAAAAGACCACGCGCGAAATCGTGGTAAATGCCGTCGTGGACCAATATCTTCTGATTCTTCGTGCTCTGGCCACTCGCGATGCGGCCAACGCCCGTGTCGTCCTCGCTCAGCGCCTCTACGATCAGGCCACGGAACTGCAAAAAACCGGCATCGGTCTGAATATTGACACCGTGCGAGCCAACGTCGAATTACAAAACGAGCGCCAGACTCTGATTGACGCCGAAACGCTGACGCACACCACCAAGTACGGCTTGGCAGCACTGCTCGATCTGCCTCGCGACCAGGATCTCGATGTCGCCGACCGCCTCGATTTCTACGACCTTCCGGCCCTCGACAAACAAGCGCTGCTCGACCAGGCCCTCACTTCCCGGCCGGAGCTCAAATCCTTGAATTCACAGCAACGCAGCGCCAAATTGACGACCGATGCCGCCGGTGAGCAGCGCCTTCCGCAATTGGATTTCTCCGGATTCTGGTTCTATCAGGGCTCCCGCTTCAACAACGGCATTCCGGCCTACACCTATGCTCTCTCTTTGGAATTTCCACTTTTCACCGGTGGACGCATCCGCGCCGAAGAAGCCCGCGCCAAGTTGGAAGAGCAACACGTCGCGGAAAATCGCCGCCAACTGGAAGCGCAAATTGTTAATGAAGTAAAATCCGCTCTCGATGAACTCACGGCCGCGCGCAATTCGGTGGACGTCGCGAATTTGGGCCTGCAGCTGGCACAGGAGGAAGTAGCTCAGGCGCAACGCCGCTTTGCAGCCGGCGTTACCACCAATGTCGAGGTCATCACCGCCCAGGATGCTTTGGCCCGCGCCAGCGACAATCAAATCGGCGCTCTGTATCAATTCAATCTGTCTCGCGCATCACTCGCCCGCGCCACCGGCGAGATCGAAGCCATGTACTCGAAGTGACATCGACACGAAGTGAAAGGTGAACCGGAACATGAGCTCCACGCCACCTACACCATCTACGCCAACGCAGCAACCCGCCGCGGCAGCACCCGCTCCTGCCGGCGCGTCGCAGATTCCGCAGGAATCCTTCTCTTTGCGGCGCTGGTTTCAAAATCTGAATCCCTTCGTAAAAGGCGCTTTCGTCGTCGTCCTCATCGCGCTCGCAGTCGTGTGGTACATCTTCACCGGTCGCGTCACCACCGACGATGCACAAGTCGATTGCCACATCACCGCCGTCGCTCCGCAAGTTCCGGGCTACGTCGTGGACCTGCTCATCAACGACAACACTCCGGTCAAGGTAGGCGACCTCTTGGTGCAAGTCGATCCCCGCGAATATGAAGCCGAAGTGGCGCAGGCCAAAGCCAATCTCGAGTTCGCCGAAGCCCAGGCCAATTCCGCGCAAATCCAAATCGGCCTGACGCGCGCAACCACTACCCAAAGCACCAGCGGCGCCGTCCATCAGAAAGAATCCGATGCCGCCGATTACGCCATGTCCCAGGCGCAGCTCGAACAATCCGCCACCGCGAATCTTCAGGTCGCAGAAGCTAACGTCGCCGCCAAACAAGCCACCAACGAACGCGCCCAGGCCGATCTCGCCCGCTACACTCCGCTGCTCGGTACCGACGACGTCTCCAAATATCAATTCGATGCTGTTGAAGCCAACGCGCGCGTCGCGAAGAGCGATCTGGCTGCAGCGCAGCAACAGCTTTCCGCCGCGCAACAAGCAGTCGGAATTGCCCGCGCGAACGCGCATTCCGCCCAGGCGAAGGTGTCGCGCTCGGAGTCTCAATTCATGGAGACCAAAGCCCGCGAGCAACAAGTCCCCATCGCCGAAGCCAGCTATAAATCTGCGCTAGCCACCGTCGAACGCGCCAAAGCCGCCCTGCAACAAGCCGAACTAAATCTCGCCTACACTCACATCACCGCCCCCATCACCGGACAAGTCACCCAGAAATCCGTGGACCTGGGCCAGTACGTTTCGCCGGGACAATTACTTTTCACCATCGTCCCGCTCGATCAGGTTTACGTCACCGCGAACTTCAAGGAAACGCAACTCGAACACGTCGCACCCGGTCAGAAAGTTCGCATTCACGTGGATACCTATCGCGAAGAGTTCGAAGGTGTGGTGGATTCTCTCGCCGGAGCCGCCGGTTCGCGGCAAGCCCTGCTGCCGCCGCAAAACGCCACCGGAAATTTCATCAAAGTCGTGCAGCGCATTCCGGTGAAAATCCTGGTCAAGCCCAACAAGAATCCGAATCTAGTCCTGCGGCCCGGCATGAACGTCGAAGCCACCATTTACACTCGCTGATGGAGCGGAAGCGCAATGGCCTATCTCAGTAGTCCCCCAGAATCCTGGGAACTGGAAGAGGAACGGTTCCTCAACAGCGTAGTGCCCAGCCTGCCTTACGGCCAGCGCATCGCCGTCCTGCTGACCGTTGGCATGGTTGCCGCTATTGAAATCTCCAACCGCCTCTCCATCAATGTGTTCCTCCCGGACATGCAGGGCAACGTAGGCGCCAGCTCCGATGAAATCAGCTGGGTGATCATTCTTTATAACGTGGGCTATCTCTGTTCAATTGCAATGGCGGCGTGGATGACGCGCGTCATGGGCGCCAGGCGTCACTTGCTGCTAAGCATCGCGATCTATGCCACGGGTGCGATGGGCTGCGTGCTGAGCACGGGTAGTCTGGGGCAACTGCTGGCTTCGCGCTTGATTATGGGATTCGGCGGCGGCGCGTTTCTCGTCCGCGTCGTCATTCTCTCCGGGCTGCTGTTTCCTGGGAAAGCCAGGATGGCGGCGGTCACCCGGCTTTACCTCATTCTTGCTGCGTTTGAAGTCCCGTATCCGGTCGTCATGGGGTGGGTCACCGATACGTTTCACTGGAATTATGCCTTCCTCGTTGATTTTCCCTTTCTGGCCATCGGCGCTTTTTTTATCTGGAAGCTCGTCCCGCCAGGATTTTTGCGCGAGCGCCGGAAAGACAGCCGGGTTGACATTTGGGGCGCGCTTCTGCTGATCGCCTCGCTGGCCTGCATGGAAACCGCCACCAGTCGCGGCGAGCGCGATCTGTGGTTCCAGTCGAACTGGATTACCCTGGCTCTGGTGGCGGCAGCGATTTTCTTTATCGCGTTCCTCTGGTGGGATTACCGCCCCCAGAACCCCTCGCCGGTCTTGCACTTGCGCATGGTCGTTCGCCACCCTTCCCTGCGCACCTACTTTCTGGTGATTCTGATCGTGGGAGCGTTCTTCGGCGCCGGCCTATACGTCGTGCCGCAATACCTTCGCTTCGTCCAGGACTACAGCGCCTTGCAGGCGGGCGGTTTTATTTCCATGTACACGCTCGGCCTTGGGTTAGGGCTGCAGTACGCTTTGCACTTGCTGATTCCCCGCTTGGGTCCCGTGCGCACGCTAGCCGGCGGATTGCTGATCTTGGTCGCGGCGTACCTCGCGATCTGCTATATCTGGACCCCCACCACCCCCACCATCGTCTTGGCGCCTGTAATTTTCCTGCAAGGCTTTTGCATCGGGCCCGTAATCCTTGCTGCCGGAAACGTTGTCTCCGCCAATGCGCCGATAGCCGAGGTGAATGACATTTCCACCACGTACTTCTTCGTGCGCCAGCTCGGAAACACATTTGGTGTCACCGCAGCCACCGTCTTGTTCGATCGCCGCATGACGCTGCATTCCTTGCGCCTCTTGGACGTCTCCAATCGTCTGGACGCCACGACTCGCTCTACTTTGGCCCAATACGCGAATCTGATCCGCCGCAACGGCGGCGGCAGCAGCGATCCCGCGCTGGGAGCCTTGCAGCTCTTTCAAAATGATGTCATCACCCAGAGCAGGCTGTTCTCCTACATAGACATCTACTTCGGCCTGGCGGTGTTAGGTGTGGTCGCCTTCATCTCGATAGCCATCTCCCAATTTAAACCCAAGCCCGGCCGTCACCATTTTCTCCCGTGGTGAATTGCGCCGCAGCGCAATTCATCCTGAAGCCCGGCACTGCCGGCTCTCAGGCTAGCTCCCGCTCTCGCCTTTCGTGGCACACCCATGAGCGGCGGTGCTCTTGCCGTTGGTTTTCTCTGGCGATGCGACAAGCATCGTCATCCTGAGGGCGGCGCCTCTGCCTTAAGCCGCCCGAAGGATCTCTCCCGCCTTCCCTGTGTTCTCCGCAAGTCGTTTGTGCCCTCTGTGTTAAATCTTTTCATTTGCCCATATGCGTACTCGAACCCTCCGTCTACGCCACTTCAATTCCGCCATCCTGAAAACCTCCACGCTCCTGCCCAAAAGTACAGGTAGCCGAGAAATTTCGTACAGGTGGCACTGGTTCTGTACCATTTCTGTACCACGTCTGTCCCGTCGCCCAGCTGTATTCGCATCGCGTTCGTATTACGCTAAAACGGAAATCTAAATATGAAATCGCACCCGCATTCGCGGTATTCAAACGGGCGCATTACGCCGCTGCTCACATCGCCCAGGCATTCGGCGCCGTTCGCCGGTCGCGGACGACGAGAAGTCGCGAATTGCAGATCGCCAGTCACAAATCTCGCGTCACTGCCGCAATCAATCGCTAGCGAAACATAATCGAAAGCCCACGCAAACTACTGAAAACAATCACCAGCGACCCAAATCAAGCGCTAGTTTTTGTCGCTGTTTAGCCCATGCTTCGCGTCTCGGCACCAGTCCCGCTCTCACTTTCGAGTTTCTTGAAATTCGTTCATACGGTGTAATGTTGCGCATCGCCGCCCATGCTCCAGCGAATCCAGCCGCAACCCGCCGCAAAACCTGCCGTCGAATCCGGGCTCGTCAAAAGACTCGGCCTGCTCGACGCCAGCATGATCGTCGCCGGCTCCATGATCGGCTCGGGAATTTTCATCGTCTCCGCCGGAATCGCCCGTCAGGTTGCCAGCCCCGCGTTGCTCCTGATTGTCTGGCTGGTCAGCGGCCTCATGACCACTATGGCCGCCCTCTGCTACGGGGAGCTTGCCGCCGCGATGCCCCTCGCTGGCGGCGAGTACATTTTCTTGCGCGAATCCCTCGGCCCCCTGTGGGGCTTCCTATACGGATGGGCTACCCTGGTCGTAATTCAGACGGCCACCATCGCGGCCGTCGCGATCGCCTTCGCGAACTTCACTGGCGTGCTGTTCCCAACAGTCTCTTCGTCCGCATGGATATGGAAGCTGGGAACCTTCGGTCCGTACAACATTTGGTTCGGCGCGTTGGGTCCGTACAACGTCGGACTAAGCACACTGAACCTACTGGCTATTTCCTCGATCGTCTTTCTCACCTGGATGAACACGCGCGGCCTCCGCATCGGCGCCGTGGTGCAGAATATTTTCACGTTTGCAAAAATTGCCGCGCTCGCGGGATTCACTCTTCTTGGTTTTATATTTGCGACGCGAGCAGCGCGCCATTCCAACTTCAGCGATTTTTGGCGCAAGGCGAATTTCTCTGGATTGCATCCATATCAAGTCGGGCAGAGCACTGTTTGGGTCAGCGTTCTCACGCTGGTGGGTCTCGCGATGGTCGGCGCTCTGTTTTCCTCCAGCGCCTGGACCAACGTCACCTACATCGCATCCGAAGTCCGGAATCCCAGGCGCAACCTGCCTTTAGCGCTGGCTTTGGGCACCGGAGTTGTCACGGTGCTCTACGTTCTGGCCAATCTCGCGTATTTAAACGTTCTGCCGCTGGCTGGAAGTCCGGACGGAACATCCGTTCTCGCGCGTGGACTTCAGTTTGCCGTCGGCGACCGTGTGGGCACGGCTGTCGCCGAAGTAATCGTCGGCTCCAGCGGCGCGTTTCTGGTGGCCGCCGCCGTCATGATTTCCACATTCGGCTGCAATAATGGACTGATCCTGGCCGGCGCGCGCGTTTACTACGCGATGGCCAAAGACGGATTGTTCTTCAAGAGCGTCGGCAACGTAAACCGGTACAACACTCCTTCCGTCGCGCTATGGGTTCAATGCGTGTGGGCTTGCGCCTTATGCCTCTCCGGTACGTACGCGCAATTGCTCGACTTTCTAGTTTTCGCTGTCGTCATGTTTTACATTCTGACGATCCTCGGTCTCTTTCTCTTGCGGTTCCAACGGCCAAATATGGAAAGGCCGTACCGGGTCTTGGGTTACCCAGTGCTTCCGGCGATTTATCTGATGCTCGCGTCGCTAATCGAAGTGCAATTGTTGCGTTACAAGCCGCAATACACTTGGCCCGGTTTGATCCTGATTTTATCGGGAGTGCCGGTTTACTGGCTCTGGCGAAAATCGCACAGCGCGAATCCGCACGGCGCGAAGTTGTAGGACGTGCGGTCGCAGAACGCGGAGTTGCAAAACAAAACGCCACGAGGAAATCCCGGAAAGCGAAGCTAGCGGCGCGAATCGCCGCCCGGCGATCGCGAAAGCGCGCTGAGTTCCACTCTAGCCTGCCGCAAAGTTTTCGCCACCGCGGCCGCAATCGCCGACGCGCCCGGAGTGTCACCGTGTATGCAAATGGTCTGCGCGTTCGTCGCGATCTCGGTTCCACCGTAGGCCATCACAGTGCCGTGCTCCGCGATGCGCAATGCCTGCCGCCCCGCTTCCGCCGGATTGCGAATCAACGCATCGTCGAATCTACGCGAACGCAAGCTGCCATCAGCCTCGTACCGCCGGTCCGCGAACGCTTCCGCCCCTACACGGAAGCCTGCTTCGCGAAACACATCCAACATCAGCGACCCAGCCAAACCGACGAGCACGACGTCCCGGGTCCAACGTGCGACTCCATCCGCGATCGCTCCAGCCACCGCGCGATTCCACACCGCCTGGTTGTAAAGCGCGCCGTGCGGCTTCACATGGGTCACACGCGCACCGCACCCCTCAGCAATCGCAGCGAGCGTCTGCACTTGTTCAAGCACGGAGTCAGCGATCTCTTCCGGCGGCAGCTGCAATTCCACGCGTCCAAAATTCGCGCGGTCCGCATAACCAGGATGCGCGCCCACATCCAGCTTCCAGCGCAACGCCTGCTCGATCGTCGCTCTCATGGTCCGCGAATCGCCGGCATGCCCTCCGCAGGCAATATTCACCGACGTCAACGAAGCCATCAACGATTCCTGAGTGCCGTCGGCAACGGCTTCCGGCACCTCGCCCATGTCGCAATTCAGATCCATGCGCTTCATTCCAGATTCAACTCCGGCGACGCCAAAAGTTTTTCCTGCTCGATCAACAGAGCTCGCGCTACGTCGAAGGTCACCTCTTCAAATCGTATCTCATCGCGCGGCCGAAGTTGCCCCACGCGATGAATGTCCGCGGCAATCACATTCGCAATCTTCGGATAGCCGCCGGCCGTCTGTTGCTCTACAAAAAGAATGATCGGCGACCCTCCCGCAGGCACCTGAATCGCACCAAGCGAAACGCCTTCTGTAATCATTTGTCCGGTGTTGCTCTGTGTTATCGCGGCGCCTTCCAGCCGCAGACCCAGGCGATTCGATTGCTCGCCCACCCGATAAGTGTTCGCATAGAACGAGCGCAGCGACGACCCTGAAAACCAATCAACTTGCGGGCCGGCAGTCGCGCGCAACACCTTGCGATGCGAAAAATGCTCCAATGCCTGCGGAGCGAGAGTCCTCTTGCGAAAAGCTTTGCGCGCGGAACCGATGTGTAGCACATCTCCCTTACGCAAAGCCCGGCCTGCGAAGCCGCCCAGCCCACTCAAGATGTGCGTGGACGCGCTCCCCAGAAACGGCTTCACCGCGATTCCACCCTGCACGCAAAGATAGCAGCGCGCTCCGGAATTCGTGGGCCCCAAACGAAGCGTTTGGCCTGGCCGCGCTTCCACCGAATCGCCCACATCGACGCGTACATCATCCAACGTCGCGCCGAAATCAGACCCCGTCAGCGCCAGGATCGCTCCGTCCGGAAAAGTAAATGTTCCACCAAGCAGCATCATTTCCAGTCCGGCAGCGCTCTCACCATTCCCAATCAGCCGATTGCCCAGCCGCAGCGAGATCGGATCGGCAGCGCCCGACGGCGAAACACCCAAGGGACCGAAGCCGTTTCGTCCCAGATCCTGCACCGTGGTCTGCAGCCCCGGCGCGTGCACTCGAATTGTGCTCATCCGCGCTCCGTCGCGGCGAATTGCGCGGTAGAAATCGGCGTGAAGCGCACGCGATCGCCGATGGAAAGAAAACTCATTGCCTCGCGGTCTGCGCCGAACATTGTTATGGGCGTACGTCCGATCAATCGCCAACCGCCGGGAGTCGCAAATGGATACACGCCGGTCTGGTTGCCGGCAATCCCAACGCTGCCAGCGGGAGTGCTGCGGCGCGGAATATCCAGCCGCGGCGTCGCCAACGCATCCGGCAATTCACCCAGGTATGCGAACCCGGGAACGAATCCGAGAAAGTACACGATGTATTTAACCGAGGCGTGCAATTCGATCACTTGGCCAGGGGACATTCCATGCAAAGCGGCGACGTCGTTCAAGTCCGGACCAAACTCCCCTCCATAACACGTAGGGATCTGCAGCTCTCGGCCGGGGGGAATTTCGATCGCGTCGAGCCGGGCAATGTATTCACGCAGAATTTCTTCCAGTTCCCGATGATTCAATCGCAGCGCGTCGAAGCTCACGAGAATCGAGCAATAAGCGGGGTTAAGATTGCGCACGCCCGCGATTGGTTCCCGCTCCAGCAGGCCAAGCAATTTCCACACTCGTTGGTGAGCGCTAAGCGTGATCTGTTGGCCGCAGTAAACCAAAAGCGATTGATCGCTAGCGGGTTGAAACCGCGCAACGCCGGAGGTAGCTGTCCGCATTTCGCGAGGAATTATATAGCACCCAGGGTGCGATGCGAGATGCCGCCGGCTACAGTGAAGTGTTGTCAAGAATTGGTGGACGTTACCGGGATCGAACCAGTGCAACGGTAACGAGTTGTGATGAAATCCGAAGAGTCGCTTCGGGTTTGATCAGCGCCCAATCGTCAGCTAAGGCGTCACGCCCACACGATGTGCGGATCGGCGGCGGGTCAAGCGCCGTCTCACGCAGAATAGCTATGGTGGGTTCGGTGGCCGTCGTCAGCTGACCTCGTGCGCGGAAGATTTTAGCGTCTGGCTGGCGATTCTGTGCAGCCCAGCGAATGGTTCCCGCGGTACAGGTGTGTCCTGAGGGGCAAGAATCTGCACGGTGACGACGACTGCTGGCACGAGGAGGAGGACGGTTACCGAGACCCACATCAGCGCGGCAGCAATTTGCTGATCTTCGAGCGCTGACCACGCGAAAAGCCGCGGCGCTGAAAGATAAGACGAGTAGACGACGCGATCGCAGAAGACGAGAAATGCGGACAGCGCGTCGCACGGCAACGTGGCGCAGAAAAGGTACAGGGGGATCGACCAACGAGGCCAACGCGCGACGCTGGGCCAAGGTTGGATCACCGGCCACCAGAACACAAGACCCACAGCGAGAAAACTGGCATGTTCCAGTTCATGTAACCAGTTCCGCCGCAATGCCAGTTCAAAAACCGCGGGGACGTGCCATCCGATCAGCGCAAGCGTCGCGGCGAGCCAGCCAAATGCGGGATCCGCGATTAGGTGCCCGAGCCGCTTCATTGAACTCCAACGAAGAATTGGGTTCACGACGAAGCGCGCGAGGGGTTGCGGGAGTCCGTGAAGTAGCGGCAGCTGCGGTGCGCCTAGCAGAACCAAAGGCGGCGCGATGGACATCAGCAAGAGATGCTGCAGCATGTGAACGGTGAGCGACACGTCGTCAAACGCGTTCAGCGGAGACCCTATCGCGATCCACACGAAGATTATTCCAGCGAAGAAAGCTGCAAGCCGCCAGAGCGAAAGCAAGTTCGGGAATGTAGAGCGCAAGCGAAACCACCCTCGCGCGTAAACGAGGGCGGTGAGGCACAGCGCCAGATCAAGCCCGAGAGGATTGGACCACGACTGCAAGATCGCGTGCGCATCGGCATTCATAACTTTTCACAAAAGGTCTACGGGCGACTGGTACCTGGCGCCGCCGTGTCGGGGGCTAGCACAATTCCCCGCGCAGCGTCGCGCGCCGGCGCTTGTCCGGCGGGATGTAGCGATTCCAGAAACGCGACCAGCGCCGTCGTCTCGGCGGGACTTAAGTTCTTGCCGTACGCGGGCATATTTCCGCCACCTTGAATCACCTGCCGAATCAGTTGATCCTGCGTCAAGCGCACCGCAACAGCATCCAGAGCCGGACCGCGCTTCCCGCCTTGGTCATCAAGCGAGTGGCAGTTGTGGCATTGTTTTACCTGAAAAACCAGCGCGCCTTGCCGCTCGAGCGCCGTGCGGTTGTGCAAAAACTCGGACGGAATCGGAATTCCGCTCCATGCATCCATTATTGGGCTCCACGGAGTATGCTCCGCAAGGCGAGTGAACGTTGCCAACGCCACCACGACCAACAGAACGGTGAGCACGGCCACCGGCCGTCGCCGCCAGCTCTTTTCGCCTTCGCCGAAAATGAACGGCAAAAAGAGCAGCCAGAGAATTGCCACTACAGGTCCAATCAGCAAGGCAGGAGTTTCCATGGACGGCGGCAAGAACGAAAGCACGGCATAGAGCCAGAGAAAGAAGAAATCCGGCCGCGGAACGGTTTGGATAATCGTGGGATTCGGCGGGCCAGACGGACCGAACGGGCCGTAATAGATGGCGCACGCCGCGATCGATAACAGGATCAAGCCATCGAAAAATAGATCTTTCCCTATGCCGTCCGGGAAGAACCGTATGCCGTCCCTCTTGGTTAGCTCGTGGTATTCCTTTATGTATGTCGCCTTGCGTACCAATCGCCCTGGCATCGGCCACTCATTGATCCCCAGCTTGATCACCATCAATAGGTGCACCGAAACAAACGCGATCAGTAGGCCCGGGACAATAAACACATGCAGGGCAAAGAATCGCGACAAGGTGGCTCCGGCGATAATGGGCCCGCCCAGCATCAGGTTGACGATTGAAGGTCCCATCACCGGGACACGACTGGCAATGGAAGCCCCGATTCCCAAGCCCCAGTACGCGTCTTGGTCGAATCGCAACACCTGTCCGGTGAACGCCATGCCCAGTGTCACGAGCAAGAGAAATACGCCGACAATCCAGGTCAGTTCGCGCGGATATTTGTACGCGCCGAATAGAAATACTTGGACCATATGGATCAACACAATCGCCACCATAAAGTCCGAGCCCCAGCCGTGCAGCGCGCGTATGAACCACCCCAGCGCGACCTGGTGATTCAGAGTTTGCAAGCTGTTCCAGGCTTCGCCAGCGGACGGAACGTAAATAAACGCGAGCAATATGCCGGTAACGATTTGCAGCATAAATACCACGAACGCAGCGCTGCCGAAAACATAAAACCAACTGGCGGTTTCGCGCGGGATGCGATGTTCGGCGGTCTCCGTGATGGTTGCACCAATTTGCAAACGCGCATCCAACCACTCACCGATTATTTTGATCAGGCGCATGGCCGTATCTCTCGAACAATATTTGACGCTTGGCCCGGCGTGGGCATCTCGCCGGATTTGATCAGCAAGTTTCCGTTTTCAACCTTGTAGTGGTATTCGAATAATCCGCGTTCCGGAGGTCCGGAGGCGCGAGCGCCATCTTGGTAGTAAACACCGCCATGACAAGGACACATGAAGAGGCTCGATTGCGGGAACCAGCGCACCGGGCATCCCAGATGTGCGCAATTGATCGCGAAAACCTGAAAATTTTGCCCGTCAACATTTCGTACCCAGCAGGCTATATCTGCCGTGTCTCCATCGGTCGGAGAGACAGTAGGGTTTCGATAGGTGGCGAGGCGCGTCTGACCGGAAGGAAACTGCCCAAGGTTGCCCAGCGAAACCCAGCTGTCATAGCTCCCTTTCCGCTCGTGCGCAACGGGGGAATGCAGGTAGCGCACGATCGGCACAGCCAGAACCACACCCACGATGCTGTTCAAGAAGATTCCGATTTTCATGAAGAGATCGCGCCTGCCAAGGTCCGTCGGTAACGTCATCGAACTTCTCCCGTCGAGTTGCCACTAGTCGAGTAAGGTTGGCCGGGGAATTTCGCCCGGTGTGAAGCCAGCCAAGCCACAACATCGGAGACATCCTGCGGCGACATCGGCTCGCCCGGAACATTGCCGCGCCAGTCCGGGGCGCCGAGGTCGGGGCGGCCTACAATTACAATGGTGCGGAGTTCCTGATCGTTAAGCAGGGCGAGGAACGATCCATCCGCGATGGAGCTGGCCTTTTGTCCGCCGCGGCCGCCGGCGCCGTGGCAGGAAGAGCAAAATTGTGCGTAGGCCACCGAGCCACGCGACACATCGCCCGACTCCGAAGAAGAATACGGAGGTGGAGTCGCGCCACGCAAAGCATCCGGTTGGGCCCAGCGCTGGCGAATTCCTTGGACGATCACAGCGATCTGTTTATCCGTGAGCATGCCGCCGGCGCTTTGCGCGAATGCCGGCATTGACGTTCCGGAAATTCCATCCGCCGTAGCGCGACGCAGGAGCGTATCGTCGGCAATCGCCAAGTAGACAGGATCGGCGAGCGCGATGGCAGCTCCACCCTTACCATTATCGCCGTGGCATCCTGCGCAGTTCTGGCCGTAGAGCACGTTGAAGTCCGTGATTTCGCTGGGCACCACCGGCTCGTCGCCCGCCACCGGGCGCCCGGGGGGATTGGCGCATGCGCACAAGAGCGCGGAAAGTCCCACGGCAGCGAAAATCAGCGCGCGGAGCTTCATCGCGATTCGTCCTTCTGGTCGCGTTCTTTCATCATGCCCGGCGCTTCGAAACCGGCACGCATCAGAAACGGCACGGGCTGCCGCGTGCGTACCTGCTCCTGCTGCACCACGACCAATCCAGCGACAATGCCGAACGCGAACTGCGAAGCGGCGAACCATGGCCAGCTGATGAGTTGGTTCAACAGCGGATTCAGCAGTTCCAGAACGCTGTGGAGCAATCCCGTCCAGAGAATTGGCGCGACCAAGCCGCCCAAGAGAATGGGGCGATGCGGAATCATGGGCAGCATGGCACCATATAGAAGTCCTACTAGCAGTGATGTGAACAGATGAATGCCCGTTGCCACTAAGAACATGTCCAGATGGAATGCTTTAAGCGAGGCTACGCTGAGGTGCGCTGATTGCGTGTAGACGGTCGCCGCCAGCAGATTGATCGGATACCAGATACTCCCTTCCTTCAGAACACCGAACAGACAGCCGAGCACTGCCATGGCCACGCTGCCGGCGAGACCGCCTTTGATACCTGCGGAGACTGGATATGTTTCGAGCGGCAGCAATGCGCGGGGCAAATCCGGCGCGACTGGCAGCCTGGCGACTTCGAGGCGGGAGGTAGAGACCACGGCCGCTTCCACTTTTACATCAATCGTCTCTTCCTGTTCTTGCGGGAGCACATCCCGGAACCAGCCGATGCTTGCAGCGACGGCCAGAATTGCTCCGAGCATGCTCAACGCGGATGTGGTGACCAATCCCGCCAAGAGCAGAGTGAGACCAAAAGCCAGGACGATGGGCCAAGCCGTCGGCGCCGGCAGATGGATGGTGCTCCGCGTGGCTTCCGGTGTTTGCGATCGTGATTCAGCGGGACTCATGTGACGCCATTTTTCCTTAGCGGCCGATGATGTAAACGACGGTGAACACAATCACCCAGACCACATCTACGAAATGCCAGTACAGCGAAAAAACTTCCGCGCGCTCGCTGTGCTCCGGCTTCACTTTGCGTAAAAGCGTGAGAATCATGGCCAGAGCGATCATGAGCAGGCCCACTGTGACGTGGAAGGCGTGCAGGCCAACCAGCGAATAGTAGGTGGTGCCAAATAGATTGGTGCTGACGGTCAGGCCTTTGTCGTAAATCAAGTGATGCCATTCGCGGCCAGTACTGATCAGAAAAATCGTGCCGAGCGCCAAGGTTACGAACCACCACAATCCAAACGCGCCCACTTTCGCCCGGCGGAGAGCCCGCACGGCCAGATGAATTGTGAGGCTGCTCGAAAGCAGGCAGATCGTGCTGAAAATCGGAAGCTCCAGGACGTCCTGAGGCGTCGGGCCAGAAGCGCTTTTCCCGATGTAAAAAATGTAGGCGACCACGAAAATTGTGAAGATCGCGGACTCTGCGCCAATCAGGGAGAACATTCCCACGCGCCCACGCGGTGGCAGAACCCATTCGCGCTCCGCCGTAGTTCGTGTGTATGTCGCGCTACTCAATGAAGTTCTCCTGTCTACTCATATTTCCAATCCGGATCTTCAGGGTGCTTCAGGTCCCAAAGCGGGCGCCGGCTGCGCACCACGGGTGTCGCGGCAAAGTCGTAATCGGGCGGCGGCGAACTGGTGGACCACTCGAGCGTCCACGCATCCCAGGGATCATTTCCGGCAGGTTCACCCTTCCGCAGCGACCAGAGAAGATTGACGACGAACACAAGAATACCTGCGGCTTGAAAGAATGCGCCGATGGTGACGATCAAGTTCCAGATTTCCCATCCGCGGCCCGGCTCGTAGGTGTAAATCCGGCGCGGCATTCCCAAGATCCCGGGGATATGCATGAAATCAAAAGTGAGATGGAACCCGATTATAAATAGCCAGAAGTGCCATTTCCCGAGCGTCTCGTTGTACATCCTTCCACTCATTTTCGGATACCAGTAGTAGAACGCTCCGAAGAGTGCGAAAACGATTCCCCCAACGATGACGTAATGAAAATGCGCAACCACAAAATAGGAGCCGCTGAGCTGCCAGTTGAACGGCGCCGTCCCCAACATAATTCCCGTCAAGCCCGCGATCAGGAATTGGAACAGGAAGCCAATACAGAAGAGCATTGGAACCCGGAGCTGAATTTTCCCGCCCCACATCGTCCCCAGCCAATTGAATATCTTGATCCCTGTTGGAACAGCGATAGCCACGGTCGAGAGAACAAAGAAACTGTTGCCGTAAGAGCTCATCCCCACCGTGAACATGTGGTGAGCCCAGACGCTAAAGCTGATAAACCCGATGGCGATTGTCGCGGCCACCATGATGGGATACCCGAAGATCGGTTTGCGAGAAAACACTGGGACTATTTCGGATACGAAAGCGAAGGCCGGAACTACCAGGATGTAAACTTCCGGGTGGCCGAAAATCCAGAAGAAGTGCATCCAAAGAACTGCGGAACCCCCTGCCTGGGTATCAAAAAAGTGTCCGCCAAGATAGCGATCGATGAGGAGCATGATCTGTGCCGCGGTGAGAGGCGATATGCAAAAGATAACCATCCCGCCCACCACGAGATTTAGCCATGCCAGCAAGGGCATTTTTCCGAGCGTCATGCCGGGGCAGCGCATGCAGAGGATTGTTGCAATGAAGTTGACTCCTGTTCCGATACTGCCGACACCCGACGCCAGCAAGGCAAGAGTCCAGAAATCGGTGCTGTGCCCGGGCGAGAATGCGCGCGCAGTAAGTGGCGCATAGGCCCACCATCCAACGTCGGGAGCAGTCCCCGCGCCGTAAAGCCCATTGCCGCCGATGAAGCTGAAGTAAAGAAGCAGCCCTCCAAAAGCAGTCATCCAGAAACCGAAGGCGTTCAGTCGTGGAAAGGCCATGTCCCTGGCGCCAATCATCAGCGGAATCAGATAGGTGCCGAAGCCAAAAAGGATGGGCATGACCATGAAGAAAATCATCGTGGTGCCATGCATCGTCATCATGCGATTGAAAATCTGGGGCGAAACGAAATGATTGTGAGGAACGATCAACTGTATGCGCATGATGATGGCTTCGATACCGGCAACGACGAGAAAGAAAAGCGCATAGAGGATGTACAGAATCCCCAGCTTCTTGTGATCCACGGTGACAACCCAGTCGTGGAGCCGCTCGCCGATTGGCCGGGCATCGGGGCCGACTGTGCTGAGGGCGATGGTTTCTGACGACATCGCTATCTCCTCGTGCTCATCGTAGCGTCACCAGGTATGCGGTGAGCGCGTCGAGATCGTGATCAGTCAGTTGCATTGCGGGCATTAAGGAGCCCGGCTTGATCGAGTCGGGACTTTGGATCCACGCTCGCAGATTCTCGCGATTATTCGATGCTACGCCTGAGGCGATGGTGTCGCGGCTCATCAGATGCGTGAGGTCCGGCCCGAAACGCCCGTTGGCCACGGTTCCTGCGATGGCGTGGCAGTTCACGCAAGCGGTAGTTTCGAAGATGCGGCGGCCTTCCGCAACGGCATCATTATTAACCGCGGGATTCCGCTGTTCTTGAACCCACCGGCTAAACTCTTCCGGCGAATCTACATAAATCCGCAAAAGCATCTTGGCGTGCTGGACGCCGCAATACTGAGCGCACTGGCCAAGATAAACTCCTGTCTCCTGAGGATCGATCCAGGTGTGATTTGGGTGGTTAGGAATCAGGTCCGTCTTCCCGGCCAGGCGCGGCGCCCAAAAACTGTGGTCGGTATCAGCGGAAAGCAAAGTGAGAAACGTGGGTGTCGAATTTGCAGGGTTGCTGACTGGCACATGCAGTTCGTTCGCGGTGACTACACCTAGAACAGGGTAACGAAATTCCCACCAGAACTGGTGACCGATGGCGGTGACTTCGATGGCCCCAGCCGGCTGGGGAGCGTCCTGGATGGAGTGAATCACGCGCGCGGTGGCGAGGAACAGCACCAGCACGATGAGGATAGGAATCACCGTCCACGCCAACTCGACCTGGTTGCTGCCATAAACCTGCGCGGGCTCGCGGCCATCATCATCAGCGCGCTTGCGGAACTTCGCGACGGCGTAGGCCAGCAAGCCGAAGACAACCGCAAAAATAGCGCCGGTGATCGCCAGGACCAGCATCGACAAATGAAAGATGGAGTGCGCCGGCGTTGACTGCGGTTTGAAGATGTTCGGAATCTGCGAGGGGTCCGTCGGAGCGCCGAAACACAAAGAGGCAGCCAGCAAGGCGCCCGCGAGCAACACGGCGATGCCAGCTATCTTTCTCCCCAAGCTACGAGTTGGCCCGCTGCAATTCATTGGTTTCGAGCCGGTGCCCGCCGCTCACCGCGGCGGCCCTCTCGCCTCTGGAACGCGTAGCGAGCAGTTTAATTAGCACGCCGTCGCGCTCCAATTCAAGTTTTTATATCGAGCGATCACGCGCTCGGCGGGTATCACTATCGTCCGGACCCATCGGGCCGACAACTGCAGTTGGACACTTCGGCGGAATCGCGGCGTATCGCGAGTTGCCTACGACTGAGAGAACCCGCCATCGCCTGAATGACGCCGGCGCCGGCAATGGCGGGCTCAACTATCGGGCCTGTCAGCCTAGATTGACTCCAACGCCTCGCCGGCATGTCGAATATTGCCCTCGATAGTGGCCACCACTTCGTCGATGTTGCCGGAGAGGACCATCTTTCCCATGGCCAGCGCGAAGCCCACGGCTTGCGACCGATCGGCATGAGAAGGAATGGAGAGAGCATTTGGATCGGTCACTACATCAATGAGCGCGGGCCCCGAATGCTGCAGCGCCTTCTTTATGCCCGAGCTCACATCAGCGGGGTTTTCGATCCTTACACCCATGATGCCGATGGCTTCGGCAAGCTTCGCGAAGTTTGGATTCTTGAGGTCCGTTTGATAGTCGGGAAATCCCGCGGTTTCCATCTCGAGTTTCACCATCCCAAGAACGCCGTTGTCGAACAAAAGTATCTTAATAGGGAGGTCGTATTGTGTGATTGTCAACAAGTCCCCCAGAAGCATTGCAAGCCCACCATCTCCGGACATGGAGATTACCTGGCGTCCGGGATAGGCACATTGAGCGCCAATGGCCATGGGGAGCGCGTTGGCCATGGACCCGTGGTTAAAGGAACCGATGATCCGCCGGTCCTTGGCCGCCTTGATGTGCCGGGCGGACCAGACATTGCACATGCCAGTGTCCGCGGTAAAGATGGCGTCGGGCGCCGCGATTTCACTGAGCGCGGCGGCGACAGGCTCGGGATGCATGGGCGTGCGTTTTCCCACATGGTCGACGTACACATTCATTTTTCGAAGCTTCTCTTTGTGTTTGGCGAGTGTGTTAGCCAGGTATCCTCCGTCCGGCTTTGTATCCAACATCGGCGCCAACGCTTGCAGCGTCTCGCGCACATCGCCCCAAATTCCAAGATCAATTTTGCTTCGCCGTCCCAAACTCTCAGCCCGGATGTCGACTTGCGCGATCTTCGTCTTTGTCGGCAGGAATTTGTCGTACGGGAAATCAGTGCCCAGGAGCAGGAGAAGGTCGCATTCGTGGATCGCCTCGTAACACATCCCGAAACCGATCATACCGGTCATTCCCACACTATAAGGATTGTCGTAGTCGATGAACGCCTTCCCTCGGTAGGTATACCCAACCGGAGCCTTCACTTTCTCCGCGAGAGCGACCACTTCATCGTGAGCGTTGTCGCATCCAATTCCGCAGAAGAGCGCAACTTTCCTGCTGGAGTTAATCAGGTCCGCCAGCTTTGCCAGGTCCTTTTCGCCAGGACGGATGCTCGGCCGTTGTTTTACTAGGGAACGCGAGCCAGCTTGCGCCGGTACTTCCAATGCAACCACGTCGCCGGGCAGTACAACCACGCCTACCCCGCCTTTTCCAATGGCGGTCTGCATGGCGATGTGCAGAACACGCTCAAACTGAGCCGGATTGGTGATCATCTCGCAATAGTGGCTGCATTCCTGAAACAGATTTTGTGGGTGCGTTTCCTGAAAATATCCAGTGCCGATCTCACTGCTGGGAATGTGCGATGCGATTGCAAGCACCGGAGCATTGCTGCGATGAGCGTCGAACAGGCCGTTGATCAGGTGGAGGTTACCGGGGCCGCAGCTCCCCGCGCAGCAGGCGAGCTTGCCAGTGAGCTGTGCCTCCGCGCCGGCCGCAAACGCGCCGACTTCTTCGTGGCGCACATGGATCCATTTAATCTTGTTGTTCAGCCGAAGTGCATCGGTCACAGGGTTCAAGCTGTCGCCGACGACGCCGTAAATCCTCTCGATACCGGCTTCGGCAAGTCTCGCTAACAACTGATCCGCCAGTCGATGTGCCATTGCTTATATCCTCCTCGGAAATTTAGTTGTTCCCTGCGTTATTTTGAATTCAAATGAGAGCCACACAGAAAACCGCGACCGATCGGTTGCGGGACTCTATGTTTGCTTTGGCGCCGGTTGCGGCTGCGCCGCGCGTCCGGTTTCACGAAGAAAAAAGCTCACCACAATTGCAATCGCGCAGCAGACAATCCAGAACATTGCACCCCTCTGAAAGTGCACTGCCAAGTTTGGCGTGTTCCCGGTGCCCCTGCCGATACGATGTGCGTAAACTGGGCCCAGAAACGCTGTAAGCGCGAAAACGAGGAAATTGATCCCGCCGGTCGCGCTGCCCTTCACATTGTCCGGATTGACTTCCTTGATGATGCTGTAGGGAATCATCGCGGCACCGGATGCCACCCCGAAGATGAACATCCCCAGCTTCGCTGAAATCGGCAAAGGGTGGAACGCGATTTGTGCGCCCGCCAGCATCATCACTGCCGCGCTCCCCACGATTACGGGCTTTCGCCGTCCGATACGGTCGGAGAGCCACCCGAGCAGCGGACATCCGAATACCCAGCCGAGGGGAACCATGGAAGCGATCACCACTGCGTTGTGGTAGGAGAACTGAAGATCCTTTTGAAATGCTGCGACTCCCCAGATCATGTCTCCGATCGTGGTGGGTGCGAATAGCAGGCCAGCAACAATTCCGCAGAGATATGACTGAGGATTTGAAAATACAACTTCGTATGGCTTTAGCAGCGAGCTGAAGCCACCTTCTTGGAGGTGCGCTCCGAGCTGTTCCTTGGGGGTGGAGACATAGAGTAGAACTGCAACGACCAATATTATTATTCCTATTCCGATCCAAAAAACATGAACACCGAGACCGTGCTCAATCATCGGCCCGACGACATTCTGTCCAGCCGAGCCGCCGAGCATTCCGACGCATTGCGTGGCGCCGATGGCAGTAGCCAGGTAGCGCGGAGGGAATCCGCGTGCCGCCAAATAGACGGCGCCAGTGAATGCAAATGCAGAGCCCGCACCCTGGCAGAGGCGTCCAATATCGCCCGCCAGTACTGCCGGCACGCTGAACAGCAGGCAGCCTAAACCCAGAATCGCCATTCCGACGGGCACCGAGCGCTTGGCTCCCAGATGATCCAAAGCAGCCCCGGCGACCAGACTCATCGAGGAGTAGGTGTAATAATACACTCCCAGAATCGTGGCGATGCCGAGTGCCGAGGTGCTGAAGTGGTCTTCCAATCCCGAGATCATTACAGAGGGCGATGACCGCACCGCATATTCCAGGAAATAGAAGACGACGGTAAACAACCAAGCGATGACAAATGCGCGGGTTTGCGACTGGGTTTGGGTCTGGGCCTGGGTCTGGCTTGCAGCAGCTTGGGATGCGCTCATGACTGAATGAAACCTCCGTTCAGGGGCAGAAAGTGACGAATCGCCCGGTCTTGGTAGTTCCTTGCTGGCGTTCGTGAACCAGACGTAATCATTTGGATTCCGGGTACGGAATACGGAGTATGAAGCCTGACGTCGAAGGCAAGACGTAACGAACACCTGCGTACACCATGCTGAGATGCGCATCCTTGGGATTGTCCGGAGCTATGAACCATGGAGCGCGAGTAAGGTAAGAATATTGCGTGTAATACTGGAGCGACCCGTGCATATCGCTTTTCCAAAACGTCTGCAGCCAATCGAATGTAATTTGCTGAAGGGCTCGGTTGTTCGTGTTCGGCGAGCCTGGGCCGCCGTACCCGATGATCGTGCCTGGAGCGGTGGTGTTCGTGGTGTCGGGGAAAAAATTCCGTCCGAAATAATCCGCTCCATAGTAAACGGCGAAGGCGGACCTTTGATTCGCGATCCACTCGAAGCCGACCGAACCTGCTCCAGCATGCACCAAGGAAGGAAAAATGTTGGTTCCCGCGGCGTTGGGGCGAAAAACCACTTGCGGTCCGTCGGCCACCAGGTAGCGCCCGCCTCCGTCGCTCCAAAACGCATTGCCCAGAAAGAGGAAGTTGTGGAATAGCTCAAAGTTCCCGGCTATTGAACCACCACCGCCGACGGCCGAATGCTTTGAGAAAGTCGTTTCGCCGATCGGTTTGACGGCGTCCCTCACTGCTGTGACCAGACCGACAGCCTCCAAATGGAAATGTCTGCCTGCAATTTTTGAGTCGTATGTGACTTTGGGAATGATGTCTGGAAAAAGATTCGGAGTTCCTATTTGGGATCCGTTGTCAAATTCCGGGGTACCCGTGCCAATGGAGGCGAAGGCCGATGGAAGCGCGACGAAACCGCCTATGTATTGGTCGGGATCCTCGATGCCCACCCCAAGTGCCCAATGATCGTTCGGGTGATAGGCAACGCGGAACTCGGCAGCACGGGTGTAGGGCAAGCCGACGCCGATGTTCTGATCCTCGTTATAAGTGATCGCCAATTCGGCGGGATTCGGACCAATTCCGATGCGGTTGGGGGTCAGCCAACTCCAGGTTTGTCCGCCGAGAATTTCCCACTTACTGCGCTGGAGACGCATAAAGCAAAGGCGCATCCGAAGAGTGTGGCCGTTCACGGTCTGATAAACGTTCGTCGCGTCATTGCCGCTAAAGTCCGCTTCGCAGTAGCCGGCTACATCGGTGTCGCCAATTTTGTCTGTGACCCTAATGTTGAAGCGGGAAAACTGTCCGGTGAGACGATACTCGCTGAGGTTGCCCTGTGGCGTGTTGTTGAACGGGATAGCAGCATAGTTCGTTGCGATATTGTTCTGGGTGTTAGTGGTGCGGTAGATATTCTCAATGTCCACGAAGCCACCAAGTCTAATATCCGCTGAGCCAATTCTGAAGGTCGGGGTCCCTTCGTTTACTTGTTGTATTCCCCCGGGTATTTGCTGCTGGCCGGCATTCGCGCCGTTATAACTGCTCACGGGTTGCGGGCTGGGTGTAGTCAGGGCCGCGTTGATCGTTTGCGGTGCTCCCCCTTGGGCGCTGGCGGCAACCGGCTGTGTGGCGCCCAATTGCTGCCTCAGCGCTTCGATCTCCTGTTGTTGCGAAGCCATCTGCTTTTGCGTTTGTGATAGAGCTTCACGGAGGGCTTTCAGCTCTGTGGCTAGCTCAGTATCGTTTTGCGAGAAACCCGCCTGCGGGGCGCTCGCCTGCGCCCATATCAGCCCTGGTACCACCAGCACCAGGAAAACAGTGCGTAACGGCTTCATGCTCAGGACTCCTTCCGGCCAAACTGAAATTTCCGACTCGGCAGCGTTGATCGTTATCAAGGGTATTGATTGGCGATGCTCAACCTTCGAAATTTGCAGCACGGTCTCAAAGGCAATTCATCCGCCAGACCGCAACACATTCAGGCCGTTGAGGAGCTGTGACTTATCCGCACGGGGTGACATCGCGCACGAATCAGGGTGTCAGCATCTTCACACCTGCACAGATTTTGACGCCCGAGGCGAATCGCCTGCCGTGGGCAACGATGTTCTGCAGGCGGATAGCCCGCATACCGCAAGGCGAGCCGTGAGTTGGTTTACTTGCGAAAGCATCGGATCGGCTTCATGGGCAGGCGCCCACTCATTCCTTGAGATCCGCGAACCTGCGTTCAATCAGCCATTGGATTAGCGCAAACACCATCGCGGTGGATACTCCGAACAGGAGCATGCCGTTGGCGGCCTCAAGAGGTCCCAGGAATCTCCAATGCGGCGTCATGACCACATCGCCATAACCCAAGGTGGTGTAGTTGACTGCCGAGTGGTAATACGCGGTTCCAAAATATGGAAATTCTCCGCAGAGCACGAACACCTCAGCCCACAACCCGATCTCAATCAGGTGCGCCGCGAGCGTAGCCAACATAGCCAGGACGACGACTGGAAAATCGCTCCAGAAGCTCCTGCCGGTACGGCCCAGTCTTCGCTCACGGCGAAGCAGGTTCAGCGACACACTCACAGATACGGCGTGAATGAAGATCGTACACAAGATGACGACTGCGCCAACCGCCAACGGAGTGAGAATCGGGATGCGAGGAACTTGCGTCATGGTTTATGGTTTGTGCGCGCAGCCAGCCGCGAAACCGCCGCTTGCTTCATCCAATCGCTAGCTATTCAGGGCTTTGACCCATCGCTTGAACGACCTCGTCGCGCGCCTGAATGTAATCGAGCTGCGATTGCAGCAACGTCGTCTTGGCGTCGAACTCCTGCGCCACGGCGCTCTGCGCCTGCGATTGCAGCGCCTCGCCCCTCTCGAGTTGTTGCGTGGAGACGCGGCTGGATTCCGCGCGCAGCGCGTACAATTCTTGGGACACTTGCACCATTTCCCGCGTGCGTTGCAGCTTGTTGTAAGCAATCTGCAGTCTCAGCTCTACGTCCTCGGTGACGCGCGCGAGGTTTTCTTTGGCTTCCGCCACTTGCGAGTCGCTCTCGCGCACCTGCGCGCGTCTGCGCCCGCCGTCGAATAGATCGTACGTAAGCTCAACTCCGAAAGAGCCGAAGTTGTGCGCCAGGAAAGGAACGTTGTTCGCGTAGCTATAGCGTGCAAAGGCCGTTATGTCCGGCACATAGTCAGCCTTGGCCAATTGCACGGCAGCGGAGGCCCGTCGCAGCTCCTCGCGCGCCGCCACAATCTCCGGGTGCGATTGCAGCGCCACCTTAATGCACTCCTGGCGCGCGCAGGTATCCTGAACCCCGGGAACGCTCGGATCGAGTTCCAGCTGCGTCGTCAGCGGCAGCCCTGTCACGTCGTTGAGCTGCATGGTCAGATCAGACAGTTGCAACTCCGTGGTCAGCAGTTCCTGTTTTGATTGCAGCGTTTGCGCGCGACTTTGGATCAAGTCCTCGTCCAGCGCGCTGCCATGTTTCACTTGTTCGGTACGCTCGCTCTGCAGGTCCTGCGCGGCTTTGATCCTGGCCTCGGTGGCGCTCTGGTGCAGTTGCGTGATCAGAACGCGATAATAGAGCTCGTGTACTTTCAGCGCGACTTCGTTTTCAGTTTCCTGCGCGTTCGCTTTGGTGGCGCCCAATTCCGCGCTCGCAGCGGCATTCTGAGGTCTGACCCGCGTGTAAAGTTGCGTGAGCGGCTGCACCAACCCGGTGCCACTGGTAACGATCGTTAGTCCGCCCTGATTGAGAATCACCGAATTGTTGGGAATCGTACTCCCTGCGACGGTGCCCAGGCTGCCTGCGGGAATTTGAATGAATTGCGTATCAGTCAGGGTGAACACTCGGCTCTGGTTTTTTATCGTGGGAAAGTAGCCGCTCTTGGCCACATCCTTTGCGTGCTGCTTCTCCTCCACCTGAAACCCGGCGATGCGCACCATGTGGTTATGCTTCAGCGCAAGCTGCACTGCTTCCTGCAGCGTGAGGTGGCGAGGAGAGGTCGCCGCTTGCTCCTGCGCCCAAGCGAAAGTCAGCGAGCCCAGGAACAACAGTCCGGCGAAGAAAAGCTTGCTAGATGCGTTCATGATTTCGTCTCCTGAGGCGTGGGCGAGTGTTCCTGCAAGGCGCTGAGGTTGCCGTAGGTCAGCGGTGACTTGCGAAGCATGGCGCAGAGCAGAAGAGCGACGACGCTCGCCCAAGCCACCAGGTAGAATCCATCGTTTATGCTCAGCGTGTATGCTTGCAACCGTACTCTGGCCTCCATAAGGTCGACCGACCGGCCTGTGGCGGCAGGCAGGCCGTAGGATTTTGCATACACTCCCGCAGCGAGCGCCCGGAGGTTGCCGTCTGTGATCCAGTTTCCGCGTTGCACGTGCAAGCCAAGAAGGTTTGAGTGGAGCTTTTCTCGCTGCGCAACGAAGTGGCCCATGTACACTGCGCCGAGCTCCCCGCCAAACAGCCGCACCGTATGAAAAAACGCTGAAAACGTCAGAATCCACTGCGGCTTCGATAATCCGCCCGAAAAAATCCCTTGCAAGATAATCGTTCCTACCAATCCGACAAACGCGAAGCATTGTCCCAGGCCCATGAGCAACTCGGTGCGGTAATAATTCGATGCTGACCATGCGCTGGTGAGGTCTGCGTTCAAATAACACGCAAAGGCGATGAACACGAAGCCCGAAGCCATCAGCAGACGCGAATCAAATCCCGACAACAGCAGGAACCCGGCGATAAAGGCGAGGAGAAGCAGGGGAATTGCGCTCCAAATGATTGCCGGACCAATTTGATCGGCCTCGAACCCGTGAAGTCCCAGCGACTGCGGTATCAGGATGATGGTCGCGACAAGAGAAAAACGAAACAAGAACAGCCCGATGCCCAGCAGCATCGTGTTCCATTGGCGAAGATAAGGCATGTCAACCAGAGGATTGGGACCGCGCAGGCGCCGAACCGTTGCCGCCACCAGGAGGATTGAGCCGCCGAAGAACAATGCGTTGAACACTCCGGAGCGCCACCAGTCGAGCCTTTCCCCCTGATCAACCGCTCCATATAACATTGCGAATCCTAGGCTGCCGTACAGAAAAGCTATAAAACTCGGCGGCGCGCCCGACCTCTTGGGCGCAGGAGTCGCGGGTATTCCGTAATAGATGCACAGCGCCATCAACGGCGTAATCACTGCCGAATTCCAAAACATCCAATGCCAGGACAGATTATCCCGGTACCAACCGTAGAGCGACGGGGCGATGTTTACGGCTCCATCCACGAATGTCGCGTACAGCGCGATCGTGAACGGAAGGAACCGCAGAGGAATATTTCGCAGCGCGAAGGTCAGCGTAAGTGGGTAGAAGGTGCCCGACGCCAATCCGGCCAAAACGAGCGCCACAATCAGCAAGCTGTAATTGTGAATCAGGGGAAGGAATGCGCAGACCACCGTAAAAGCCGTCGCTGCATAGAATAGAATCTTTCGCGGTCCCATCAGCGCGCCCACATAAACAGTAAAAGGCCCGATGAACATCAAGGCCATGTTGTAGGCGCTGCTGATCCAAGCCCCGTCGTCGAAGCTGATACCGAGGTGGCCCTTGAGATCCGCCAGCCCGAGCGAAATCATGCGGCCGGTGAGCGTGACAATTCCGGCGCCCATGATCACTCCCAGGATTCCGAGTAACGGACTCTTGGAGAGTTCCGAGGGCGCGGCTTTCGCAAGAACCCCCGCAATTTGTTCCGGTGGTGGTAAAGGTACGGCCGAAGTTGCGGCAGCCATCGTGCGCTCCACTCAGTGTCTCGTGCGCACGGTGGCGATGACGGATAGGCCCGGACGCAAAGTGCTCGCAACGCTGGGATCATCGAGGGCGATCTTGACGGGGATTCGTTGCACCACCTTCGTGTAATTGCCGGTAGCGTTGTCCGGCGGCAGCAGCGCGAATTGCGAACCGCTGGCGGGAGCGATTTCCAGCACCTTGCCGTGAATCACTTTGCCCGGGTACTCGTCCACGGCGATCTCCACAGGGTCGCCGACTTTCATATTGGTGAGCTGCGTCTCGCGATAATTCGCTTGCACCCATTTAATCCTGCTGACGAAGGAAATTACTTGCGTACCGGGAGAGACCAACTGCCCGGGCCGCACTTGCCTTTCCCCGACCGTGCCATCACCAGGCGCCTCGATCGTCGTATAGCCTAAGTTTACTTGTGCATCGGTGAGCGCAGCCTGCTTGCCGTGGAGATCGGCCACCAGCTGCGCGTCTTGCGATTCCAGGACGGCCTTGGCGCGGCGTTCAGCCTCCGCCGACAGCTCATTGCTGCGCAATTGAGTTTTCGCCTCCTCCAGGTCAGCCTGACGGCTCGCCAGCTGCGCCGCAAACCGTTCCTGGTCGGCCACGGCCTGTTCAACTTTCTGCTGCGTGGCAGATCGTGTCTGCAGTAATGCTTCTTGCCGGGTGCGTTCAGCCTTCGATCGCACCACTTCGGCTTGCGCGGCATCAATGCCGGCTTGCGCGGCTGTGATCTGCGCGCGCGCTTGATCGATTCCCGCTAGAGCCTTATCGATCTTCGCGTCCTGTAACTCGCGCTGCCGAACATTATTTTCGATGGCAGCCTTGGCCGCTTCCACCGCCGCGACTGCCTGCGCCACCTGCGCCTTGTAATCGTCATCATCCAAAGCAACGATCAGGTCTCCTTGACGGACTTCCTGGTAGTCGGAGACTTTTACATCGCGAACGATGCCGGAAATTTTCGTGCTGAGCGGCGTCAAATCGCCTCGGACATAGGCATCGTCGGTGACTTGGTCGATTCGGCCGCCTTCCCAGGCATTCCAGTTCCGGGTGAGCGTCCACACCACCGCGGCCGCCAACAGCAGCACCAGCAAAGGCGTTCCGTACCTCTGCCACGCAGGCCGCGACTTCGGTTGCTCGGGTGGTGCGTGTTCGGGCACCGCCCCTTGGACAGGGGCAGGTGTGCTTGCGGCCGCCATATTTGATGGGCCTCCTCGATATAACTCGGGCGCGAATTAGAGGCAATTCGAGCCCCAATTCAACCGCAATCAGATCTTGCTCAAAAAGTTGAGCTTGATAATCCTGAGGGTATATACATCCGGCAAGCCAGTGTCAACATGTTGTCGCCTGCGCAGATGTTGTCGGCCCCGCGAGCGCGCAAATTTTGCAGCGAACATGGTGCGGTACCGTACGCAACTAACTACGCGGCATACGCGCGCCAGTGTCGCCAAGCCTATGCGAAAAGAACTAAAGTGTGAATATAATGCCCGCCATGGCCTCCTCTAGACCCGGTTCGGAGTCGTTGAATATCCAGCTGCTCGTTGACTCGATTCCTGCGCTGATACACACCTCCCGGCCTGACGGCTACCTCGATTACTTCAATAAGCCTTGGTTGGAATACCTGGGCGTCACTTTGGACAAAGTGGCAGGCTGGAGTTGGACGGCCTTCATTCACCCTGAAGACGTTGCAGGAATTGTGGCCAAGTGGCGAGCCTCGCTCGCGACCGGAGAAATCTTCGAATTCGAAACACGCGTCCGCGGAGCCGATGGAGAATACCGCTGGATGTATCACCGCAAAGTGCCACTTCGCGACGCGGACGGCAACATCATCAAGTGGTATGGATCGAGTCTTGATATTGAGGAGCGTAAAACTGCGGAAGAACAGTTCCGTAGAAATACGCAAGCACTGCAGAGAAGTGAGTTTTATCTCGTCGAAGGGCAGCGGCTTGGCCATATGGGAAGCTGGGCCTTCGACCCTGCCGGATTCGACTACTGGTCCCCGGAATTATTCCGAATGCACGGTCTCGATCCGGCGGGCAAGGCGCCTAGCGTTCAGGAATATTTGGGTTTGATACACCCGCAGGACCACCAATCCATGGCAGATCTGATCAACCGACTGGTGGCGCACGATACGCCGTTCGACGCCACCAAGCGCATCGTGCGACCCGATGGCGAGCTCCGCTACATTCGCTGCGTCGGTGTTCCTTTTGCCGGCAGTCCAGGCGCGAAAAAGTACGTCGGCAGTGCGATAGACGTCACTGAGCACGAGCTGCTGGCCCAGGAGCTCCGCCGGCGCGAAGCCTACTTGGCCGAAGCCCAAAGACTCAGTCACACAGGCAGTTGGGCCTGGAACGTGCGTACTGGCGCTCTGTTCTGGTCGCAAGAGATTTTTCGCATTTATGGCTATGACCCTCAAGAAACCGGCCCCACTTGGGAGCAGTTCCTGGAGAGGGTTCATCCTGAGGATCGAGCACAGATCAAGCAGAGAGCAAAAATAGAGACCACCAGGAAGGAGTGGGTAGACTCGCTTGGCGATTTTAGAATCGTTCTTCCAGACGGAACGATAAAGCATCTCCATTCCGTTGCTCACCCTGCCAAGGATGGTTCAGGCGAAATTACGGAAATCATCGGCACGGTTATGGACGTTACAGAGCAAGAACTCCTAACTCAGGAACTGCAGCGCCGCGAGGCCTACCTGGCCGGAGCCCAAAGACTCAGTCACACGGGCAGTTTCGGATGGAAACCTGAAACTGGCGAGATTGTCTGGTCAGATGAAACCTACCGTATCTTCGAGTACGACCGCTCTGTCAAGCCAACAATCGATTCACTGGTCAAGCGCGTCCATCCCGAAGACCGCACCGCCGTTAAAGAGGTGATTGATCGCGCCTTTGCGGGAGCGCCAGAATTCGAGCATGCCTATCGCTTGCTAATGCCTGATGGGCGAGTGAAGCACGTCCACGCCTTGGCTCACGTTTTACGCGACGCATCGGGCCACCTGGAATTTGTGGGGGCCGTGACCGATATCACCCGGCACGTGACGGCCGAAGAAGCCCTCCGGAGCAGTGAAGCGGATCTCCTGGAGGCTCAAAGATTAAGCCACACGGGTAGTTGGCGAAATGATGTGTTAACAGGGATCGTCACGTTCTCGCCGGAAGTGCATCGGATATTCGACATTAGGCCTGGGGAGGACGCATCAACCGCCGGATTCTTTTTTGGCAGGATCCATCCGGAGGATCGGCCGATTGAAGCGCAAACTTACGAACGAGCGAAATTGGCGAAGACCGGCTTCGAATCGGACTACCGTATCGTTCTCCCGGACGGATCGATCAAGCACGTCCACAACGTCGGTCATCCAGTCTTGAACGAGTCGGGCGACATCAGGGAATTTTTCGGGACCGTGATCGATATCACTGAGCAACGCCACGCGGCAGCGGTGATTAGAGAACAAGAAGCAGAGCTCCGCCTGATAGTTGACCTCGTGCCCCAGCTTATTGCGGTATACGGGCCAAACCGTGAACGCTTCTATGCAAACCGCACCGCGCTCGATTACCTCGGCATCAGTCTCGACGAATGGCGGCTCGAGATGTTCGCGCACAGTACTCATCCGGACGATTCGGAACGCCTAAAGACCTCTGCTGATCGTGCTTTCTCAAGTGGCTCTGCTTACGAGGTGGAATTGCGGCTGCGCAAGCATGATAGAAGCTATCGATGGTTTCTGGCTCGTTACAACCCGGTGCGCGACGACAAGGGACAGATTACGCGTTGGTATGTGACCGCGACGGACATAGAGGATCGCAAGCAGGCCGAAGACAGGCTTCAGCGCGAGAACGTAGCTCTTCGGGAAGAAATCGACAAAACTTCGATGTTTGAAGAGATTGTCGGCACCTCGAGACCTCTGAAGGCCGTTCTATCCCGGATCGCCAAAGTCGCTCCGACCGACTCCACCGTTCTAATTACCGGGGAAACTGGTACGGGCAAGGAACTGGTTGCCCGCGCCATCCACAGGCGTTCCCGGCGTTCCTCCAGAGCTTTTGTCAGTGTCAACTGTGCCGCTATCCCGCGCGACTTGATCGCCTCAGAACTGTTTGGCCACGAGAAAGGCGCTTTCACCGGGGCGCTGCAACGCCGCGTGGGCAGATTCGAACTTGCTGACGGCGGGACAATTTTCCTGGATGAAGTCGGTGAGCTTCCCACGGAAACTCAGATTGCGCTTTTGCGCGTGCTGCAAGAGCGCGAATTTGATCGTGTGGGCGGAATTCATCCCATTCGAGCTGATGTGCGAGTTATTGCTGCCACCAATCGTGACCTGGAAGCCTCCATTGCTGCAGGTTCTTTTCGGGGGGACCTGTTCTACCGCATCAACGTGTTCCCTATCGAGATCCCGCCTCTCCGCCAGCGGAAGGACGACATACCGGTTCTGGTGGAGTATTTCATCGATCGTTACGCAAGGAAGAACGGAAAGAAAATAATGACCGTAGACAAAAATACTCTGGAACTGCTGCGCTCCTACGCGTGGCCCGGAAACATTCGCGAACTGCAGAACATTGTTGAACGCTCGGTAATCGTCTGCGAAACGGAGATCTTCTCAGTGGATCAAAGTTGGCTCTCCCTGCACACTGCGCAGCCGCAGCCCGCGCGCCTGTCCCTCGCCTATAAGTCCGCTGCTCAAGACAAGCAAGCGATAGAGGCTGCCTTGGCCCAAACGGCGGGCAGAGTCTCCGGGCCCTCCGGGGCTGGGGCCTTACTCGGTGTTCCCGCCTCCACCCTCGAGTCCAAGATCCGCTCACTCAAGATCAACAAGTTTCGTTTCAAGTCCGCCTGAAGCCCGGCAACTTAGGCTGGAAAAATATGTTGTGCCTTCGCGAAAAAATCGCGAATTCGTGAATACTGGCTTCCTCAGGGTCCATCAACTCTTCTGTTTTTAGCAACTTAACATTGGTGCCCGGATTGCTATCACAGCTCCTGCGGTACAGCGACGGCGGATAATCGTGTTGAAAATCCAGCGATCGGCAACTGACAAGGTTGTCCTCACACTCAGCGGCCGAATTGAGTCTGAAGACGTCGCGGAATTGCAACGCCTCCTCGGCCTGGAAATTGGAGGTCCCCTGCTGGTTTTGGACTTGAAAGACGTAACGCTCCTGGATTGTGATGCCGTAAAGTTTCTGGCGCGTTGCGAAGCCGATGGAATTCAACTCGGTGACTGCCCGGCCTATATTCGTGAATGGATTGAACGAGAAACAGACAGCAAGAGCCGGCGAACGCGATCGAACGCTGCAAAGCGTTCCGTGCGCCGGCGAATTCATTAGATTTCTGGAGGACTTTTATGAGCTTAAGCACTTTTCCAATCGTTGACCTGTACGATAAAGATTCCGGTCTCGCTAGTTATTCATCGCGCACCGTAAACCTGGGCCTCTGGGACGACTCACCCCGCAAGGGCGAGCAATTTGAAGGAATCGTGGGCCAGAGCTCAGCGCTGCGACGCGTGCTGCAAATGGTTCAAACTGTCGCCACAGGCGATTCAACCGTTTTGCTGCTGGGAGAAACTGGTACCGGCAAGGAATTGATCGCACGCGCCATTCACAATTGCAGCCGCCGCAAGGATCGCGCATTCGTAAAACTAAATTGCGCGGCCATTCCCAGCGGTCTGCTCGAAAGCGAACTTTTTGGCCACGAGCGTGGTGCCTTCACCGGAGCCATCACTCAAAAAATTGGCAGGGTCGAGGTTGCGGACCAAGGTTCGCTGTTCTTGGACGAAATCGGCGACATCCCACTTGAACTGCAGCCGAAACTCCTTCGCGTTTTGCAGGAGCGGGAATTCGAACGGTTGGGTAGCACGCGGACGAAAAAAGTTGACGTTCGTATCGTTGCCGCAACTCATCGTGATCTGGAAGGGATGATCCTAAAGGGTCAGTTCCGCAGTGACCTCTACTACCGCCTGAACGTTTTTCCCATATCCATTCCGCCTCTGCGCGAACGCCGCGAGGACATTCCGCTCCTGACCAGGTATTTTGCCCGGGAAGCCGCGCGCAAGCTGAACAAAACGATCGACTCAATCCCCGCTGAAACCATGAAGGCCCTGGCCGAATACCAGTGGCCCGGCAACATCCGCGAGCTCGAAAATGTCGTCGAGCGTGCGGTGATTCTGTCCCACCGTTCTGTCTTGCGTGTGCCTTACAGAGATCTACAGTCCCGCATAGCGCCCGGGCACGTTAGCGAAAAACTGGAGACGATGGCAGACGTTGAGCGGGAACACATCCGAACCATCCTTAAAGACACGCGCTGGGTCCTTTCCGGAACAAGAGGTGCGGCAGCGCGTCTGGGAATGAATCGGTCTACGCTCTATTTCCGTATGAAGAAGCTTGGAATCATCCGGCCGTGCTTCTGAGTCCTGTGAGCCATTCGGTTCCTGCCTTCAAGCAAATTTGGAATTGCAGGTCGCTGCGATCAGGACGATTTCATCTCGAATTATGGCAGCGAGTGTCAAGCTGCAGACAGCCGTTAGCCTGCTACCATCGCGAGGTTTCCGACTCGAACGTTCCGAAACCTGCGGTTTTCCCTATCCGTCTGGCTTCTTAGCTGCTTGCAGCGTGAATGCTACCGGCCACGAATCGGCACGCCAATTGCTCTTTAAATGCACGGAAGCTTCCCACACCTGATGTTTGGATTCGAGCAGGAAAAAATGCTCACTATAACGATTAACGAGACCGCGATGAAGAAGAAGTGGATTCTGCCGGGCCGCAGTGAACAAACCGCCGAAAAGGGAGATTGTGTCTATGAATGCGTTGCACGCTTACTCATCTAGTCTTCGACCGACTGTCGCGACTAGGCGGCTCGGCCTCAAAATTCGGCATAGAAAAACAGCAACCTCCGAGTCGTCTCCCTCAGCCTCGCGAAGATGCGACAGAACCCCTGCGTCCTCGACCGCGTATGACCACCCGCCGCTTGTTCAGCAAGCGATCGATGGAAATTCTGAAGCTCACGAACAGATAGTCGCGAGGCACGGCAGCCAGCTCCGCGGAATTGCATTCGCCATTCTGCGCAACAGAGAAGATGCGGAGGACGCAGTGCAGGATGGCTTTTGCAGAGCATTCGCCAGTTTGCAATCTTTTCAAGGACGGTCCTCGTTCTCCACTTGGTTGACGCGCATCGTCATCAACTCGTCTCTGATGATTCGCCGTAAAAGAAATGGACGCTGCGAAGCTTCGTTGGACGAGCTTCTCGACAATCGCCCGGAACAATTGCGACGTAGAGTCGTTGACTCGGGGCCAAACCCTGAGCAGATCTGTGCGGCCGTCGAAATCCGCGCGCTCGTCGAAAAACAAGTTCGCCAACTTCCGTCTGGGCTTCAAACCGCATTTCAACTCTACGAATTGGACGACCAGTCGGTCGCGGACTCGATGCAGGCGCTCGGCATTGGAAGCAGTGCGTTCAAATCAAGAATCTCTCGCGCGCGACGGAAAATCGCAAAAGGCTTGCGCCAAACGGCTTCCGACACTCAAGTACGCAACACAACAGCATTGCAAATGTATGCTTGGCGTTCACTTAATTCCGGCGTCCGCTGAATGGCGACCACCTCACATCTCGCGCGAAGCGATGCAAACTTTTTTCGCCACCGAGCTTCGTGACGAGTTTACGTGGGACACTGTCTATGACATCAAACGCGCGCGAACCAAAGTTTTGGACACGGCGGAGGAATGGGATTGTATCTTCGACAACTTGGGCCTAAATCCACCGCATCCTTTCCGCGCTGCAGATTAAGGCACACGATCCAGACACGCTGGTAGTGTCAGCCCGCTGAACACGACTCGTCAGGTTGACACTGTTGGCCGTCTTTACCGCCGAGTTTTTCCGATTGGACAGAAGAACTCTTCGTCCTGTTGAGAGGGCGTTGACGAATCGCGGAAGAGAAATGCAAATCGGCCTCCGCGCCGTGAAGCAATGAAAACGAAACACTTGGCATTGGAAGAGGAAAGCTGAGCCCGGTGTGTGGTGCTTTTTCCTGGTCTAGAAATTTCCGGCCTCTGCGAAATTGGGTATCGGCATCGCTCGTGCAAGGAACATGTCCAGCATGACGACGTGTCGTCTCGATTCCTGGTGGATCGAGAAGCGGTGGCTGGATGAACGGATCACTGCGCGCGTCGGTCAGTTTGCGGGCCAGGATTTCTACGGCGCGCAGCACTACGCGGCTTCCTTCATCTTCGAGCCGATCGGCTACGCGTTGGGCAATTTGTTTACGACCTACGAAATGTTCGATCCTCCCTCGACGCCAGCGACGGAAGTCCGCGTGCTGCCCACTCAGAACTTGTACGTGAAATCTATGGTGATGGCCGCCGTCCGCTCCCCTTTTGCACAAAACCGAAACGGTTTGGTGCCGCAGTTTGATGGAGTTCCAGTGAGCACTTCGGAGATTGGATTTACTCCGGGCAAGGATGCTGCGTCGATGCGAGCCGTTGACGACGTCGAGGGCCGGAAGGGATATTCCGGCCTCTATCAGTTCGGCGCTTCCTACAATCCCGCAAAATTCACGTCGCCTACGAGTGCGACACCGCGATCCGGAAACTACCTCTGGTACTGGATGGCGAGTCAGGCTCTCTTGGGTGTGGACCGGAAAGGCGGAAAGGGCCTGGATGGCACCTTTGCGTACGACTGGAGTCCGCCGGGCATTCATCGCAGTAGCACAATGCTGATGGCGGGGCTGCGGTTCAACGAGCCGCTGCCCCTGAAGATTCACAACACCATGTCGCTTGGCTACATCCGAAATAGTCTCAGCCGAGAATTCCTTCCGCCCGGCATGCCCGCACGGAAGTCGGAGCAGGGCGTAGAGTTCAACACTCGGGTGGACCCTTTGCCGATGCTCCTACTCCAACCGGTCGTCCAATACTATGCGAATGCGGGAGGTAGCATGCAGCGCGCGGAGGTTTTCGGATTCAGAACCAGAGTCCAGTTCTAGCCGCACGGTTGATGGCAGCACGTCCCGCCGGGTCCGCCGTACAGACATGGTGCCAACATGCCGACCGATTGACCGAATTCTCGTCACGTCAAGAAGCCACCGACTCAGTGCATCCCCTTTTCTCTCTCTAACTTTCGCACTCGCGTCATCGCGCCCGGATGTGGCATGGCCGTTGCTTATTTCATACTCGTCTGCTCTTACGTCAAACTGCGAGGAGATACAGAATCATGGAACCAGTCCAGGTACACGCTGTTGAAAAGGACGGGGACACAACGCTGGTTACTGCGGCCAAACGCGGGGATGCGCGTGCGTTCGAGAAATTGGTCTCACGCCACCAAAGAAGCGTTTTGGGGCTAGCGCATACGGTCACGAAAAACCAGCAGGATGCCGAGGATGTCGTGCAGGCAAGTTTGCAGAAAGCCTTCCTGCATCTCGGCTCCTTTGAAGAGAGATCGAGGTTCGCTACTTGGCTGACCCGCATCGTCCTGAACGAAGCCTATATGTTGCTCCGTCGCAGGCGCACGGCGTTCACACTACTCGCAGAGAGTTCTGAGAACGACGCGAAGTCCGCTTCGGACTCAATCGTTGACCATAGTCCTGATCCGGAAGAGTCATGCTGGCGGCGAGAACGCCACGAAATATTAGCGCGCGCGATCAACCGCCTGCGTCCAAACATTCGAAGCGCAATTATTCTTCACCTCTGCGAAGCTCGATCGGCGACAGAGATGGCTAAGGTTCTGGGGATTTCGACCGCCGCGGTAAAATCGCGCCTGTTCCACGGGCGCCGGATATTGCGCACCGCATTGGGTCAGGAAAGCATGCGCAAAAGTTGCCGTCGAGTACGCGGAGGAATGTGATTTGCCTTCAACGTGGGATGAGCGAAGGAAACAGCGGCGGACATGAATTCGCTACACTTCGCGATGAGTGCGAGAGAGTGATAAATTTCCATCGGCGTCAACCTGAAAGAGAACGCAAAGACCGCGCCAGTCCATTCGTCTGGCGATGTGAGACATCGAATACCAGGAGCACGAGGATTTCGGCTATGGAGGAGCGACGGTGCCGACATCGCAAAAGTCGGTAAGCACTGAGTGGCGCAGAGCCGGCGCCCTCGCGCTGATTTCCGGGTATGTGGACTCCTACACCCTTGTGAAATTCGGCGTTTTCGCCTCATTCATGAGCGGCAACACGACGGTCGGCGGTTCCCAAGCCGGACAGGGCAAGCTGGCCGCAGCGGGACATAGTTTCCTCGCGATTCCGTTTTTTCTACTAGGCATCTTCGCGGGGACACTTCTCGTGCAGGTTGATCCGCGTCGGCAGTCGCATCGGCTTTTCGCATTGGTCTCGGCCATGCTGGCTCTCGCCACCGCCGCTGCGTACTGGGCCTGGCCCGGTTGGCTGAGCATCATGATTCTAAGCGCCGCGATGGGCATCCTGAACACATGCATCACTCACGTGGGTGGACAGACGGTGAGCTTGGGCTTCGTGACCGGAGATTTGAACAACTTAGCTCAGCACGTCGCCTTAGGAATTAAGCGCGCGCCCCTATCGGAAGCGCAAGGCTCTTGGGACACCCGTTGGGCGCGCGCCACCCTGCTGGCCAGCATATGGACTGCCTTCCTCGGCGGAGCAATTCTTGGATCTGCGTTGGAGTCTCGCTTCGCGGTGTGGACCTTGCTGGTCCCGAGTGCGATGTTGTTAGCTCTCCCACTACTGGATCGGGCCACGCGGCCAGCTAGCAGCTAATTCGCCGACTTGCGAGCTGCTTCAAGGCGCCGCTCGGGAAGGCTCCAATCGGGTCGTACGTAATGGCAGGTGTAGCCGTTTGGAATGCGCTCCAGATAATCTTGATGTTCGGGCTCAGCTTCCCAGAATTCAGCGGCGGGCTGTATTTCGGTCACCACTTTAGCGGGCCAAAGACCCGAAGCATCAATGTCCGCGATCGTTTCCTGCGCAATCCGTTTTTGCTCTTCGGTTGTGTAGAAAATGGCCGAGCGGTAGCTGGTTCCGATGTCATTTCCTTGGCGGTTCTTAGTCGTCGGATCGTGAACCTGGAAAAAGAATTCCAGCAGCTTCCGATAACTCAACTTTTGCGGATCGAAGATGATTTCGATCGCTTCGGCATGACCCTCATGATTCCGATAAGTGGCATTCGCAACGTTGCCTCCGGTGTAACCGACGCGCGTGGAAATCACGCCCGGACGGCGCCGCACTAGATCCTGCATGCCCCAGAAGCAACCGCCGGCGAGAACTGCCCTTTCTTGCGATGACGTCATTTTCTTACTCCTTTTCTTGATGTTCGAAGAGTTTGCGATACTCGCCGTACCCTTCGCTTTCGAGCTCGTCGAACGGGACGAAACGCAACGACGCCGAATTGATGCAATAGCGCTGCCCGCCCGCTTCTTGCGGGCCGTCGTCAAACACGTGACCCAAATGGCAGTCGCCGTGGCTCGATCGTACTTCGGTGCGGATCATACCGTGGCTGTTGTCGGACCGCTCTTCTAGGTTTTCCGGATTCACCGGCTTGGTGAAGCTGGGCCAGCCGCAGTGACTATCGAACTTGTCGAGCGAAGAAAATAGCGGCTCGCCCGAAACCACATCCACGTAAATGCCCACTTCGTCGTGGTCCCAAAAAGCATTTTCAAATGGCCGCTCCGTTCCATTCTGTTCCGTCACCCGAAACTGCTCGGGAGACAAACGAGACATGGACTCCGCGTTCTTTTTACATTCCGGCATCTGATCCTCTATCTTATGAAATTCGCGCCGAATGACGGCAACGGCTCGACGATCTCGCTGAGCCCACACCGGTTTGATGGTTTGCGGATGCACAACGATGCAAAGACGAACCACGACCATGCATTGCCGCCGCGTCGCAGCAGCCGCATCCAAGATTCACAAGCTGCGGCGGCCAACGCGTTCATGGCACGTGTATCCTAAGCGTGGCATAGATCCAGCGCCAGGAATAGCTGTCTGTAATCCAGCCTCCCAGCATCGGCCCGACTGTGGGGGCGAGAACCGCAGAGATGCCGTAAAGAGCAAATGCGACGCCGCGCTTCTCTGGAGGAAGGAATCGTTGAGAACCGCTTGCGTCATCGGTTGCAAGCCGCCTCCACCGACGCCTTGCAGAGCGCGAAAGAACAGCAATACGGGCAGGCTTGGCGCGAGTCCGCAAAGCAAGGAACGCTACGAAATTCACGATGCCCTCGCCGTTTGTCGCACACATCCGACAAGATCGGCTGCGACAAGCCGATAACACCAGAAGCTCAGAAAGGAAACAATTGCACGATGGTATTGGCGATACCTTGGTAGCAGTGGACGCGACGATCAGCACTCACACGCGCATGATCAACATGGAGGTTGCGCATCGCTCCTTGTGGGGCCGTGAGAAACCACCGTCGCACTCAATTCTTAAGGCGTGTGCCTCATCTGCTCCTCGCGGGACCTAAATTTCTCCTCCGCGGCCGGCCGCCTGATAAGGTACAAGCCGTCTGCGGTCAGCAGGAACGTTCTGCCGGTCTGGTAATTCGTAATCGTTTCCAGAACCTGCTTTATGTCAGGGAGTGGATCGGGGTGGAGCGGATTCGAGATATCTACAACTTGATAGTCCGTATCGTTTGCGTCAGATTGCACACTTGGTCGCTTAGCGAGTACGAGCACATCATCACCCAAAAAACTCCATCGCCCCTTGGGAGTACAGACCTTGAATCATATCAATCGTCGGAGTCTTCACTTTGTGCAAGTTTAATACCGCCTCTCCCTGGCCGTTCCGAAACCTCACTAACACTGCATCGGCCCCAAGGGAGGAGACAAAGTCGAACGAACCGGGAGCGTCAACCCGCGCCGAGCCCTCTGCCTTCACAGGGGCCGGGTCGGTCACATCAAAGATGGCCAGTCGGGCGCCGTGGTTCTGTTCGATAAAGAGAAGCGTTCTGCCGTCCAACGTATCGTGAAGCATCATGGCTTGGCCGGTCGCCCGTGCGAGCTCTGGAAGATCCGCTGGGCCCACGACAACGATTTTGTCAGAAGGATGATGGCTCCTGGCTTCCGTATGCCCTGTGAATGTGAGAGCTACAACAACTGTGAAAGTTAATTGCCCGATCAGGGTGATTCGTTTCTTTTTCAATGTAGTTCTCCTTTGCAGCGAACGCGCTGGACGCATCACAGCAAAAGATTCGAGGCGAAACAATTGGACAAAGGTATCGGCGATACCTTCGTGTCAGTCGGAGGGAGTAGCGGCGCGGCCACCTCCACGCGACCAACGGACTGCGCGGTTGAACGCGCGATGCGACCATTACCGTGAATCCGGACGCTGTCGCTTCACAAATCGATGACGACATCGCCAGTCGGCTGCGAGCAGCAGACGAGAAGGTTGCCGTCAGCCGGCTTGTCGAGTGGCTCCGGTTCGTAGACGACCGCCCCCGAGACTAAACCGCTCTCACAGCTGTGACAAACACCGGTTCGACACGCCCAACGGACCGGGACATCACACGCCTCGGCCATTTCCAGGATGCTCGCGTAGCGCGACGCGTCCCAGTGTGTGGAAATGCCACTGCGCGAGAACGATACTAACGCGCCAGTGCTTGCCTCGTCGCCAGGCGGGTGCGGAGCTCGCGTCATTGCGCCGACGACGCCCGGGGTCATGGATTCGCCGCCGTTGAAGATCTCGATGTGAATGCGATCTGGCGCCACACCTAAGGCCGTGAGTGCCTCTTTCATGTCCGCCATGAATCGGGTTGGCCCACAAAGGTAGGCATCAGCGTCTCGTGGCAGTCCGAGTTCATCGAAAACCGATCGCGAGAAGCGAGTCGTCGCGTTGAAATCCTCACCCGTTTTGTTGGTTGAGTCCGGTCTGGTGTAACAGATGTAGCTGCGGCCGTTCGTTAGCGCGCTCATCAGGCTGCGCACTTCGCCAGCAAACGGATGATGCTGTCCATCACGCGCTGTGTGCAACCACACGACCTGACGTGTTGAGCGTGCCGCCGCGAGTGCGTGCAGCATCGCGAGAACAGGTGTCGCGCCGATTCCGGCACTGAGCAGTACGATCGGACGCTCTCCCGGCTGTAGAACAAAACTTCCGCGCGGCGAGCTGACGTCGAGGCTGTCGCCCACGCGGAGATGTTCGTGCAGGTACTCTCCAGCCGCTCCATCCGGTTCGATCTTGACACTCATTCGATAGCGCTCTGTTGAAAGTGGACCCGAGAGCGAGTAGCTGCGAAAAAGGGTCAGGCCGCCGGCGGTGGGCTTAAGACGCACCACAACGTACTGACCTGGCAAAGCCATGGGAAGCTCGCGACCGTCAGCGCTCTGCATGGCAAACGAGAGAACGTCCGCGGACTCGCGATTAATTGAGGTGACGACGAGCGACTGAAATCCCGGCGAGGCTGGATGCGCCGCCGCGGCAGGCGCCAGTCCCGCGTTTCCCGTTTCCGCCCCGTTTTGCTCACTCTGGAGCAGCGCTTCAAACGAGCCACGCCATCCGTGCGCAAGTGCTTCAATCCGCAACGCGCGCTTCAGATGATCGCGTGGGTGAGGAGGTAAATAGAGCAGCGCGTTAATCTCAGCGACGGTCATGCGCACTGCCGCCTCTCCTACTTTTACGATTTCCTCGCCGGCTCCGACCTCACCTTCACGGAGAACTCGGAAGTAGAACCCCGGCCGACCGCTAGAAGTGAGCAATGCCGCCATCCGCGGTTCGTTCATCCGAATGCCGACGCGAAAGCACGTCACGCGGGGTTGAGTGACCTCGAAAAGTGCGGTGCCGATTTGAAATCGATCGCCGATGCACACGACGTCGTCGGGCAACTCTTCGACTGTGAAGTTCTCACCGAACTGTCCGTAAACGAAATCGCTCCTCTTCAGTTGCTCCTGCCAGTACCGATACGATTCAATCTGATATACGAAGACGGCTCGGTGTTCACCTCCGTGCCCAGCCAGGTCGCCTTGACCGTCCCCCTCGAGATTCAACCGGCCGACGCGACAGCGACCCGTCACCGGATTCTTCCAGACGCCGGTGTGTACAGTGCGCTCTTTCCACACGATGTCGCGCGGAAGCCCAACGTTCACCGATAGCAGCCGAGCCATACCGTCAGGATTCCTCCTGCGCGAATCTTTCAATCGCCGAGGGGACGTCGTGCCGATCATTGGAGGCAGCTTCCCGAGCGATGTACCCAGGGTTGAAATGCAAACAGCGGCGGACTTGCCACCGAGTGCCGGTCAGATAGCCAGTGACGTCGGGCAGTTTACAACGAAATCAGAGGGCCAAGCCTTGACTAGTTGCGTCACCGTAAACGTGGTTTTGGCTCGACTTCACTTAATGGGATGGTCCGCCGCAGATATCCAGAAGTTGTAGAGTGCGGTAGCAAGGAGGCTTCCCATGAGACTACAAGTGCTAGGCATTGATTTGGGTAAGACGTGTCTTTCATTTGGTTGGACTGGATTCAACGGGCAGGGCGGTGATCCGCAAGCGATGTTCTCGCACCCAACTGTTGGCCTTCACCGCGAATTTGCAGGTGCAGTTGATTGGCATGGAGGCCTGCAGTGGAGCGCACTTTCTGGGGCGGGCGCTGCGCGAACAAGGTCATGAAGTGCGGTTGATGCCGGCGCAATACGTGAAGCCCTACGTGCAGACGAACAAGAGTGACTACCTGGATGCCGAAGCCATTGCGGAAGCGGTGCAACGACCGAGAATGCGTTTTGTGCCGATCAAGACCGAGGAACAGCTGGATCTGCAAGCGCTGCATCGCGTGCGCGAGCGTTGGGTGATGCGACGCACGGCGGTAGTGAACCAGATTCGCAGTCTTCTTCTGGAACGTGGGCTGACCTTGCCCAAGGGCCGAAATCATCTGGATGAGCAACTGCCTGGAATCCTGGAAGACGCTGAATTGAATCTGTCCGGCTCATTCCGTGTTCTGCTGGCGCAGCTCAAATTGGAACTGGAGCAACTCGCAGCACGTATTGAGGAAATGGATCGGGTTGTCCAGAAAACGGCCAAACAGAATGAAGCCTGCCAACGACTCACGGAGATTCCAGGAGTCGGCCCGGTCACCGCAACAGCCCTGATCGCCGCAGTTGGCAACGGAAGCACATTTCAGAAAGGACGAAATCTGGCGGCCTGGATGGGGATCGTTCCGAGAGAGTACTCCACCGGCGGCAAGCAAAAGTTACTGGGCATCAGCAAGCGGGGTAATAAGTACTTACGAAGACTTTTCATTCAGGGCGCACGTAGCGTACTGCAACAGCGACACAAGCAGGCTCCTGGTCTGAGCAGTTGGTTAGCGCAACTGTTGGAGCGCACCCACCAGAATATTGTCGTCGTGGCTTTGGCCAACAAGCTGGTTCGCATGGCCTGGGCGGTCTTATGTAAGAACGAACGCTATCGCCCTCCCGCTTTTGCGATGGCAACTTAAAATCCCTGTTTAGGGGAAACAGTTCCTGCCAGGTCTGCTGGCGGAAAATAGAGATGGCAATGGGTCTCTCCCACGCTTTCGAAACCCGATACCGGAGAAGGTCTCTTCCAGGCCGTCCACTTTATGAGGACGAAAGCGAGCGGATATCCATCATGGCCCGGAGTCTCTGACTCCACTAAAGGCCGAATACATTGGCGCAGACCAACTGCCATTCTTCTTTTTACGCTTGCAACTCTGCGGCGGACCATACATCTCCGGTCAATGCGTTACCTAACACTTCGGGCTATAGTCTGCCTCTCCCGTTTCAGCACTAATCCGGCACGGCTGCCACTTTCGCGGATGCTCTTGGTTCATTTCGAAAGACTCCGGGAAGGAGACCAGGTCCCTCTTTTTGTGCCAAATGGCTGTTTTTCTGCAGTTTAGCATATCTAGTCCCAGTACTTCGGGACCAAATTGGGACACCCCTATTTGAGGCTATCGCTCTATTTGCTGCTGCGGACCACACCCCCACTATGGACACGTTCCGAGGATCTGCCGTCCGGCGAATCGAAAAGCACGATATGCGGAGCGGCCTTCCTCATGGGATTTGCGCAGGCACTAACCGCCAGGTCTTAGTTCCGGAGTTTGATTCGAGATTTCAGATTTTCACTTCAAGGAGCGATGAAACTATGAATAAGAATCAGAAGGGTTTTTCACTAATTGAGTTGCTGATCGTCGTGGCGATTATTTTGATCATCGCGGCCATCGCAATTCCGAACCTGCTTCGCGCCCGTATCGCGGCCAACGAAGCCTCGGCTGTCGGTTCGATCCGTTCCATCGTGACCGCTGAAGTTTCCTACTCCTCCACGTGGGGACAGGGCTTCGCGGCCGCCATCACCAACCTTGGTGGTGCGCTTCCTTGCACCGCTGCGGCAGCTACGGCTTGCATTCTCGACCCGATCATCACCGTTACCGGCATCAAGAGCGGTTATACCCTGACGGCGACCGGTGCGGGCGGTGCGGGTACTGCAGCCAATCCGAATACCTCGTTCGAAGCCGCGGCCGTTCCGGTCACGGTGGGAACGACTGGTCAGCGCACGTTCTGCTCGGATGAATCCGGCGTGGTCCGGTTCGACCCAGCCGGCGGCGCGGATCCTGGAACAGACGTTGCCTGCGAGAAGTTGGTCGCACTGCAGTAGTCATTGGTTTCGTGGTCGACGGGGAGGAAGTAAAACTTCCTTCCCGTTTTTTCCACTTAGAAACGTTTGCGGTCCTTCGTCTCTCAGTCCATTGGCGTTGTGGATTGGCCCGTTCCTTCTTCCACCTCTCCGGACTCCCCCACCAGCCGTGGAAGTACCGTAAGTCCTGCGGGTGAAAGATTCTGGTAATCACCATCAAGCCCTTGTCTAGCAACAAGCTGTTCGTCGATCGATCACCTCAGTAACTTGGCGGCGAGCCAGTAATCGACACTGAACTTTCCCGGACCAGAGCAGATCAGCCAGATAAAGAAGAGCACGTACAGGACTTCCGGAAGGTAGAGGACATCGTCGAGCCAGTTAAGACGCGAAAGTCCTTTAGGCACGGTGGCAAGCGTGTTGGTCAGCACGGCGACAATCATATCGATCAATAAAGTCACGCAAGCCGGGCTCGAAAGAAACCCCACGGTCAGCAAGGATCCGCAAACGAACTCGACACTCGACACGAAATAAGCCGTCTGGCGGGGAAACGGGACTTTGGCCGCAACGAGCGTGTCATAAACAGGCTTCGTGCCGCCAGCGACAAACAACTTGTTTGCCCCCGAGATGGCGAAGAACAGCCCGATCGAAACGCGTACCAGCAGGATGGCATATTGTTCCAAGTCACTGCTACCCAACAGTGCAAACTGGATCAACCGTTTCCAATCCATGTCTTATCCCTCCACCGGAGATCGCTTCTCCAGATTATGTGTCCATCCGTTCGACCCATTGCGCGCGGAATGCGGGAGCCACGAATGGATCCGCAAAGTACTGTGTTTCGCGCGCAACCTTGTCGCCCTTGAACTCCATGACGCTCACGGTGTAGGACGGCTTGGCGTCATATGTAAGTATGAATTCGGTGACCCAAAGCTCACCGCTGCCGATGATTCGTCGGATCGAAAACCGCTTTTTGTTCGGCTGACTGGCGCGCTGGTTCTGTATGTTGGATCGACCGCGGGTTCGCTCGCCTGACTGCGGGTATTCCAGCACCGCGTCCTCGAGATAGATGAGGTGCTCCGTTTCAAAATCGTTGACATCGGACGCCGCCCAATGCTGATCCAGTGCCGAACGGATTTGTTGCTCTAGCGTGGACTGATTTAGCTGCGGTTTCGCTTCCATGTTCGTCTCCTTCGTTCAGCTCCCTTGTTCATCTTGCCCTCGGATTAAAACCCGGAATGCCGGTTTTCACTACTTCATTCAGCCGCTATCTAGTCTGAATTCGATTGATTTCGTCAAGCGCGTCTTACGAGAGGGTAGATATGTCGAAATTCTCTCTCGCACGGACCGCAGTCCTGGATGGGGTAAGCAAAGCCGTGCCGCGCTGCACCGCCCAAGCAAGCAGCGCCTGTGCCGGACATTCCTGCCCCGCTAACCAACAAACCAGTGGCAACGTAAGGACAACCGTGTGCCGGCCTGTTCGCACGATCAACTCCCCCGCAACAAAAGCATGCTCCATGCAGGCTTTCATACCTGTCTCCTTTGCGGCTTGTTTAGCGCGCTTGCTGCCGTCAAGTTCGGTTCACGATGCTTCCTCAGAAACCTCCGCGCGTGAAATGTGCGCGCCTTAACGGCGCTCACCGTCAGACCGAGACGCCGAGCGGTCTCGGCGCTGATCAGGCCTTGCGGCTCCCCGTGTAGCACAACGACTCTTAGGCTCTCTCGAAGCCCCGCATCGGCTTGCCGCACCGTTGCCCGGCGCTGGCTTGCGCAGAGGGTTTCTTCTGGTGTAGGTCTGCCATCCGCGATCTCCACGTGAACGTCATCTGGTGCAGCATCCGCACTATTTTCATGAAGCGGCTCTCGGCTCCGGCGCTGGCGCAACAGCATCAAGGAATCGTTGACGACGATCCGGGTGAGCCAGGTCGAGAAAGTGGAGTCTTCGCGGAAACGTTGCAGGTTCACCAGTGCCCGCTGAAACGCGCGCTGCACCGCATCTTCCGCATCCTGATGATTGCGAGGGATGCGGAAGGCCGTGCGATACGCTTTGCGCTGATGACGTTTGTACAATTCTCCGAAGGCGTCTTGGTGCCCGGACTTGGCCTTCGCGACGAGGGCATGCTCGTCGCTTGCGCCCTGATTTCCTGAAGCCAAAGGCAGGCCGCTGACTGCGTTCACCCTCGGATGAAGCTCGAATGCGTACATTATTTCCGCTTGGCTTCGCGTCGCGGTAGCACCGGATTGAGTCACAGCGTCCTCCTGCGGAGTTTTTCGTTCGCGCATACCGGATTGATTCGTATTTGCTGAGTGCAGAAAAACAGAGGCGAGAAAACGAGGCAATTGGACGAACGTATCGACCGATACCAAAGTACGGATTGGGAATTTATGGACAGAGTAGTGCGTGCGTTATTCCGCGAGGCCCTAATACCAAGGTATCGCCGATACCATGTTCCAATTGATTGGCCGGAGCAGTTCGCTTGTAATCGCCGCATCGCAGCCGATTCGGTGGGACGAGCGACACTTTAAAAGGGGGGCTTGGCCGCGCCGCTGGCTCGTCAGGAGGAAAACGATGAGCATTATTGATAAGGCATTAGAAGCGAACCGCAACTATGCAAAAAGCTACGATCCAACCCTGGCGAAGCGTCCGGCCCCCAAAATCGTGGTTGTAACCTGCATGGATCCTCGTCTCTCAGACCTGCCTGCAATTTTGGGTCTGCCGCAAGCCGATATCGATGTCATCGGAACCGGCGGACCCGCGGTAACAGACGATGTTCTCGGGGAACTTGTTGTTTCCAACCGTGTACTCGGAACGACGGAGATCATGCTTCTCAATCACACCGGCTGCGGATTCACCACGTTCACTGACGATGAGCTGAACAAGAAACTCTCAGCTTCAACCGGCGACGCGTCGCCCGCTCCGATGCGTTTCTTCTCTTACAAGGACCCTGAACAGAACACACGGCAACAGATCAAGAAGGTCCGATCACATCCGTGGATCGCCAAAGAAGTCCCTGTGCGCGGTTTTATTTTCGACGTGGAGACTGGTCTTATCAAGGAAGTCCAGCAGGCTTCGCATCACACAGCTGGCTGAAGGACGGTGGTCTTCCGGGATCAATTCCGAGCGGCGACGCGACCCCGGTGCGGCCGATTCCTGGTCGTCCCAGTGCGGCTTGCGCGCACCGGGACATGCTGGGAGTGTCTTCGGTTCAAACTTGAAATGGAAAACCTATACCTTGACGTCAAGAGACAGGAAGTCTTAGATTCACGAAGTAGAACGCGACATCGGTATATTCCACTAGCTGTGAGGCGCAATGACGAAAACGGCGAGTTTTCAAGCGGACATTCGCCCGCTTTTTACGGAGCGGGACATTCAAGGCATGATCAAGGCCTTCAACCTGGCAAGTTACGATGACGTCAAAAAACACGCTGCCGCCATCTACGATCGCATTCGCGGAATCGGCGGCGCGGTAATGCCGCCCCCACCGCCAAAAGGTGAAGGTCCTTGGCCGCAATCTCGGATTGAACTATTCGCCAAGTGGATGGCGGATGGGTTCCAACCTTAATCGGCCCACAAGTTGACCGAGCATTGCCCGTTGAAGTATTGTCAATTTCCACGGCCCGAGCGTTTCTTGGAGCGGTGCTCCATGAAAGACTCACGCCGCTATCGAGCTTGAATACTCGCTGCAAGAAAGGAGTGTTATGCCCAAAAAAATCGACCCACTCAATAAAAAGCGGTACGGTTCATTAACGACAATGCTAACGGTCATCGACGTGAAGGCGGCCGCGACCTTTTACCAAAAGGCGTTCGGCTTCGCTAAACGGGGAATCATGAATGGCCCAGATGGCAAAGCAATACATGCCGAGCTTACGCTACGAGGCACAACATTAATGTTGGGACCAGAAGTCCCGCAAATGGGTTCTCGAAGCGCGAAGACGATCGGCACCTCCCCGACTAGCTTGTACCTGCTGACCGAGAACGCAGACAAGGTGGTTGCAAAGGCGGTAAAGCTCGGGGCCGTCTCCAGGGGACCAGTGATGGATATGTTTTGGGGCGACCGTTGTGGAACGGTTGTCGATCCCGACGGTTACACGTGGATGGTTGCCACTCACGTTGCCGAACCCACGCCTCAGGAGATGCAAAAGAGGATGAAGGAGCAAATGCCCGGCCAACCAGCCACTTCTAAGGAGTCAGCTGCCGTTGCTACTGCCGGCTCATGATGGTGTACACGAAGTAGTTTTACGCCTCCTTGTCGGGCTACTGAGTCAGGTCCTGATTGATGTCATAACGACGTCGGCCTCGCGACGGCCCGAGTAGACTGTTCGGTGTTCACCCCAACCGTGCTCGGACCGAAGGAGGCCGAGTTGTGGATTGTAGGATGTGACTTCGATGCTCGCCAGCAAACGTTGGCGATGCTAGTCACCGCAACGGGAGAAGTTGTGAACAAGACTCTCCCGCACGAAGGCAACAGCGTGCGGGAGTTTTATTCCACGCTTCCCGGTCCGGTGCGGGTAGGCATCGAAGCGACCGGGTCGATGAAGTGGTTTTTGCACCTGATGGAAGAACTGGGAATCGACTGTGAGGTAGGTCATCCGGCGACGATTCGAGCGGCCGAACCCCGCAAACAGAAACATGACCAGCGCGATGCCCAGTTACTTCTCAAGCTGTTGGTAGAAAACCGTTTTCCGTCGATCTGGCAGCCTTCCAAGGAACTGCTGGATCTGCGAGGGTTGCTCTTACACCGCCACCAATGGGTACGCCTGCGCACGCGGATACAGAATGCGTTGCAGGCGATCGCACGGGCGAATGGTTTAAGGCGCGGGAGTTCGCTTTGGAGCGAAAGCGGACAACAGGCGATTGCGTCGCTACCACTGGCCACCCATACCGCTCGTCGGCGCAGTAAGTTGCAAGCGATGTATGCCAGGTTTGAAGCGGAGATCGAACAACTGAACCAGCAAGTCCTGGAGCAAGCAGGCCAACGACCCACCGCCGGGCTGCTGATGACTCATCCCGGCGTGGGACCGATCACGGCACTGGCGACCGATGTCTTTCTGGGTGATCCGAAACGATTCAGCGACGGCAAGGCGCTGGCCAGTTACATCGGGATCATTCCCCGGGAAAACTCCAGCGGCGGACGACAGCGGCTGGGAGGTTTGAGCAAGCAAGGTAATCCGCTGTTGCGCTTTCTGTGGTGTGAGGCGGCGGTACACGCGGTGCGCCGAGATCCGGAACTGCGTCGGTTCTATCGGCGCAAATTAGTGCAAAAGTGTCTGGGGAAAGCGCGAGTTGCCGCCGCGCGGAAACTCGGGATTCGGTTGTGGATCATGTTGCGAGATCAGATCGATTACCAAGAGTTCTGTCGTCGTGGACAGATGCAACAGAGAAGCGGTGGTGCCTGAGCGCGGATGCCTGGAATGCGTTATGGTGCGAAGAGTCACCGTCTGATTGATTAGGCGACCCGCCTCCCTACGGGGAGTTCGCATAACTCATCATGGTCGATCGTGACCGAAGAGCTGTTTGGTGGGCAACACCGAATCGATGAAGCGGAAGCGGCCCGAGCTGTTAGGGGTGATGCAGGTGAAACAACACAGCCACCCAGACACGATTCGCGTGCCCTGGGACAGGTGTGTTGGTTGACAAAAAAACACGAATAAAATCTCTTGAAACGGTCGGCGTCGTTAGAGATAACGCCGTAATCGGATCATGTGAAGTCCTAGTAGGCCGACAGGCAGGGTGGCGCGCGACCCCGGTTTTGAGTTTGGCGAACAGAGTTCTTTCTTCACTGGTGAGTTTCTTAGGATCGGTTCGCCACTGTTCAACTTTGCCCAAAACCTTGCCGCCGCGCGCCTTCCAAATGGTTAATTCTGTACACCGCAAAATGAAAAGACCGACTGCCCAGAATCAGCTAATTTTGGGCCACGGGATCGTAGAGCTCAAGCGGCGGATGAAGCTCGCCTTCGACTGCCATCATGGAAGCAGATTTCATGCCAGAGCGCTCTACTCCGGCTGAATCAGATTCCTTGCAAACACCCGGAAGTGCCCATGCTCGGGGCAATACAGTTCAATTTCCCAATCAGCAGGCCGAATAATAGGTTCGTTGGCTGTGGCCTTCGTGTCGCCACCGTACGCGCACTTCTGACCGCACACAGGACATGTTTCGTAGGAGGTTCCGTAAATGTGAACCACGTCGGACATTGGCCCGATTATACTGCCGACTTGGGCAATCGAGTATGATGCGTGGCAGAGGATCCATGATCATCGGAGACAAATTGAAAGCATTGAGAGCACAGAAAAATTTATCCCAGGGTGACATGGAAAAACGAAACGGGCTTCTCCGGTGTTACCTCTCGCGCGTCGAAAATGGGCACACCGTACCCTCCGTAGATATGCTGGAAAAGATGGCTCAAGCTTTGATGATCCCTATGTACCGGCTCTTCACGGACGACGATCGAGTGACGAAGCCGAATATACCGGCGGAGGTAATTCGGCGTCGAGCGGTCCGCCCTGAACAGGAGCCTGAGCTTCGGGTGCTCGCCAGATAACTCGCGCGCATGAGCGATGAGCGCCGAGGGCTACTGTTTCACATGGCGTCGAAGATGGCGAACAGTGCATGAATCTCTACACAGCGACGGCTAAACGGTTGCTCGAGGTGACACACAAATCCAGGCGCAGCTGTTGCGCAGCCACGATCTCGATGGCGGGTTCCAACACGCCCAGCACCAATCTGTGCCGAACAGCGCAGCAATCTCCGCCATATTGCCGCCGCGCGAGGGCCCGAGAATTGTCAGCTCTAGAACTGGGTCGGCTTTGTCTGCAACGTTACGCGGACTCCACGTTCAGCGTTCAAGTCTGTGGTGCGCTGCCAATCGATGCTCTTGAGGTCCGTGGACGCCTGGCTTCCGTCAGGCAGCACGTAGAAAAGCAGCCTGCCGGCCACCCAGTAATCCCTTGCTGGATAGATCATTTCCGACTTCAACGCTACCAGCGTAAGTACGCGGCTCGGCAGGTCCGGTTGCGCCGAGCCCACCGAAATGGGCGGGTCCGCCGCGGGAGTGCTAGGCGGCACGCAATACACTCCCGACTCAGATTGTGACGCAACCGGGCCGCCGGATGGTTGCGCGTAAGATTGCACACGCGGCGCAACGTTTGTACGTGCACCCGGGTCTCGGTAGTAGTGCGACGGCGACGGGGATAAATATGCCGTTAACTGAGGCAGCTCCACGTCTTGCATTACCTTCAGAGTGATCAGTTGCTCGTTTTTCAACTTTGGTGGGGGTCCGCGCGCGGGGAGCGTGATCACCTTCCAAGGCCACAAGGGCGGAATCATCCACTCAGCGACGTCGCGCTTCGCATGCCCTTGTTCCATGATGTCGCCCTGTTTATTGACGTGCTGGCCCTGCGCTGCCACGATTTTCGCACTCAGTTCGCTGTCCTTATTAGGCAGGCCAATGTGATCGAAAACAATATCCAGATATCCCTTGCCAATAAAGTGCCCAAGTTGCTTGGCCGCTTCAAGATGCCCGGCGAGGTAAGAGCCGCGCGGCAAAACCGGGTGCCCGAACTCCGTGAACTGGTTCAAGTGGCAGAGCACCGGATCGTCTACTTCGGCGGTTTTCGGAGAAATAGTCGGATCGTCTATCGTGCAATGGATGAGGGTTCCTGCAGGTATCAGTGTTGCCTGGCCTTCGCGGTAGGCTACAGACACGCCAAAAACAGCGCCAAGAACAATAGTTTTCGCATAGGACTTCTCCTGTTTGGGAAGCAGACTGTGGGAGAGGGTGCAAGGCAGCGTTCAACTGTACCGCGCCGATGCGATGGAGACGTCTCGATGCTTCTCCAGTGGGGGCAATCGCGTTCCGTACCCATCTCAATTCCCAGCCGGCGGACGGCACCAGAAGTGTGGCCGAACCGAGAACGCCTGCGAATTCCCAGCCCTGAGCCCCCGCAGAGCGTTCTCGGTTCGGGACCGAATAATCTTCGCGAACAAGGATCAAGGCAATACGGGAAATTATGTATCCTGGTTTGTACGCTATCGCACACAGAACGCAGGCTTGCGTGCCATCCCTTTTTGTTGACGGCGAAAAAATGCTGGGGGAAGGTACCTGCAAGGTTTCGCTCGTGAGCGTTCACTGTGCTGTCTCTCCGCGCTTGGGCCTGCAGTACTATTGCGCCAGTCCGGCCGCGATTCTAATTTCAGGTGACATGAATACACAGATTCGGCCTGGCAGGCAGCCCCGAAGAAGCAAGCGGCTCGTACTGTCCATCCCTGTCCATGTTTTCGGCCAAGATGTATTCACTGAATCCTTCAACGAATTCAGCCACATGCTTTCCGTGAGCGCTCACGGAGGAGCTCTTGCGCTGGCCGCCAGAGTGCAGAAGGGCCAGCGGATTTTGCTTGTGAATAAAAGTACGGGCCAAGAGCAAGAATGCCGGGTCGTGCATGTGGGCTCGCTCCAAGAGGGCAAATGGACGGTGGGAATTGAGTTAGTGAATCCCCTTCCAAACTTTTGGAAGGTCAATTTTCCGACATGCACTCCCAAGCCACAACTGACTCACCGCTGAAGCTGCCCGCCGATGAGATGGCGCGAGCCCGCCTCCACAAGTGAAACAACGCAGTTACTGAATTTCCAAGAAGCATGTCCTGCCCTGAAAACACCCCTACACGGATTACCGTATTGCCGGGTGCACGATAATGTTTATGGCTCATCGGCGGGAGAGTAACGCGACCACAGATGCGGTGTGGCGAGCTTCGGGATTGCACAGACCCAAGACAATTCTTATCGCCGGCGACAGTGAACTCCTGCGAACTATGATTCGTCAGGCACTGGAGCGTGACACGGACTTCACCGTCTGCGGTGAAGCGGGTGAGGGCACCGATGCGGTTTCAAAGGCCAAGGAGCTATCGCCCGATTTGATTATCTTGGACGTAAGAATGCCTGGCCTAAATGGAATCGAAGTAGCAGGAATCCTGAGAGATGCACTGCTCAAGATCAGAATCGTTTTGGTAACCATGTACGCTGACGGGATCGAAAAGAATCTGACGACTCTTTTCCGCATCGATGCGGTGCTCTCTTAGGCGAATGGCTTAACTGAATTGACGGCGCACGTTAGAAGCGCCGTGGCTACTCGACAGTTTTATTCCATGATTCCAGGCGAAACCTCGCGCGCAATTTAGCGGTAACGCAAAATCCGATGCGGCCTCAGGCGACTGCACATTCAACTGCTCCGCCGTCGGTTTAGGTCGAAGCGGCCGTCCATAAGTTCTGAAACTGTTCAACCGTCGCCGGCGCAAATCCAAGCGAGCCAGTTGCCACCAGCAACGGCTGCAACATTCAAATCTTGAGTACTTTCCGTCCCAGTACTAGCAATGGAACATTTTGCCCGTACCGTCGAAGAAAATGCTCGGTAGATTCTCGTCGCGAAATCCCGAAGCCAACCGCTAGCCACCCTCCAACAGACTGAGTTAATTGGACTAGTTTCTTCGGGTCACCAAAGGAAACTGAAATGCACCCCTCAGCTCACTGAACGCTATTGGGCCCTGCTCGAGTATCCAGCCCGAGTCACGATCTGAGGTGAGGAATGAACCGCACCAGCGCGTTCCTGAATTTTGCCATCATTACCGTTGTCTTCAGAACCGTTGTTCCGATTGTAGGTTTAGATTCAATCAAGGTCGGAGTCTTTCGGACGCAGCGGTTCCCTATGCAAGGTCAGTCGGGTGATCAGACGGAACTAAGAACCTTTACTGGAACTATCTGGATGAATGGTGGTCGGTTCGTCCTGCGAGACGAACGCCAAAAACACTGGTACCAGTTGGATGTTGACCAGCAATCGGTGGCCAAATTCGAGGGCAAGCAGGTGAATGTGATTGGCACGCTGGACGCCGCCAACCGTGAGATCCACGTTCAACGCATCGAAGAAGGATAAGCGTGAAGGCAGAGACAACGAATCTTTTCCGTACGGCCGTCCATCAGTGGGCTCACGCCTTTACCCGGAACGAGTTGCCACTGTCGGGCGTGCTTGACTCTTGGAGGTGATGATCCATGAAAGCATTAAGGAACTGCGGCCTCAGCATGTTGTCGCTCCTGTCCTTCGTTCTGTTGCTCGGGGGATGCGCGCACAACACACAAGCGAGCGGCGATCCCGACAATGCTGATTCTAAGCCAGGCCTGCTCGCCAGAATATTCGAAGCAAACAAGCCCGTTTCTGTTCCGGAGGGCACAGAACTGGATGTGGTGCTGAACCAAAGCATTTCCACGGGGGCGAATCAATCTGGCGAGCGTTTTCAGGCGACCCTCGCGTCGCCAGTCGTAGTCGATGATAAGACTGTGATTCCGAAGGACGCTTTGGTGACGGGTCATATTGTTGACGCGCGACCCTCGGGCCATTTGAAAGGCGTCGCACGCCTGGAACTCACACTCGACTCCGTCAAGGTAAATGGACAGACATACGGAATCGCCACGCGAGATTTCGGCAGGACCGGCAAGAATCATAACAAGCGCAACGGCATCTTGATCGGCGGCGGCGCAGGTCTTGGTGCGATCATCGGCGGAGCTGCCGGTGGTGGGGTCGGAGCGCTGATCGGGAGTTCTGTGGGCGCAGGCGCAGGAACGGCGGGTGCCGCATTCACGGGCAAGAAGGACATCCGCGTCCGAGCCGAGACCACATTGTCGTTCCGTCTCGCTCGCCCGCTAACGATTCCAGTGAAGACTTGATTCCGCGCTATCCCGCGAAATGTGCGAGACCCTGTACTTACTGCCACCGGTCCTCTCTGACCGTGGTGAACGCTGGTCCACAGAACCGGCAGACCACCTCGCGGTCTGCCGTTTCGCCTTTCAATTTGCCTCGGAGAAATTAGCCGGGCCCTCCAGAGTTGAGGATTACTGCTTAACTCGCCTCCCTTGTTGTGTGGCCGTGAGGTGAGCACAGCGCAATTGGCGACCCGCGCAAGTCCGAACGAATTATGATTTCCACAACGCTGCTGTCGTTAGAATAAACGAAACAGTATCGTCGCGGAACAGTGCGAGCTAGCTCCTTGAGACGCTCTCTTGCATCTTCGAGCCCTTGCACTGATTCGATTCGGAGCGGTCGACCGTTCGACGAAACTGCAAAAATATCGAAGGCCGATCGGATTCTTGCCTCCTTCGTGGCCTGGTCTGGTAAACAGAACGCACTGCCCGTCAATCGCGCGAAGCACTCAAATTCAGTAACCGCTGGCTGAGGTCTTGGTCTGCTGCGCGGATTTGGGAACGCTCAAGTAACCGGCCACTTTGTTATTTTCGACTTGATTTATCACTACCTCCATGGGCTGTCGCGCTCCATGAGCGTAGAAGAAAATCGGCTCGTCGATGGTCCTGCTGCGCTTCTCCGTGCGCTTGTCGTCCACGATCAGCGCGAGGTTACACTGATTCTTCTTCGGATTGGTGCTGCGGAGTTCGATGGTAATGTCGCCTACCTTCTTTGGGGCATTCTTCTTTTCGATGGTGAACTCCGTGTAGTCCCGCTCACCAAGTCGACGTAAGGTTTCGACATCGTCGTGATTCTTAGCGATGAGCGTCCCCATTTCGCTTCGTGCCATTTGGAGGTCGCTCTTGGTAGCGTTGAGGTCGGTGCGCACGCCGCTCACCTCACCGCTGACTGTGTTCATTTCCTCGGTGCTGGCTTTAGTGTCCAGTTGATTCTTAACTTTCGCATCCATCGCCGCCAGTTGATTTGTGGCGTCCTCGCGGATCTGGCCGGCTTCTTCCCTTGATTTTTTCAGTTGGCCTTGCGTGATTTGCAATCGGTTCGTCACAACGTTTAAGTCATCCTGCAGATCGGCAGTCGTCTTTTCTGATTGGGTCAGCCGCAGTTGGACTGAGCCCAGAGCGCTATCGTACGCTTGGTGCATTGTTTGCATATCTCCGTTTAAAGCGTTCCTGCTATCCCGCGCGTAGCTCAAACTCTTCCAACCAGTCCAGATCCCCGCCAATGCGAGTATGCACAGCAGAATCATCGCTGGAGCCGCCCATCGAGTAAAGGCTTGCTGTGGAATCTTGGTCCGTTCGTTGTCCTCTGCCATTGTTTCCTCCCGTGGGGGAAGCTAACTGCGGCTTAACCCCCTTAGAGATTTGCACGCTGCTTGCCACGTCGCACCTACGTAGCAATTGACAAACCCTTTTGATGTAATTGGTTCCGAGCAACACGCGGAATTCAGCCGGGAGCTGTTTGGTCCTGGTTCTAACCATTTTTACGCAATCCGCGTCAATTCTTCATGAACTCAGTCTCTGCTAGGCCCGCTGTGGCTAAAAATACGCGGTCCAGGTGTTCCCCAGTCAGTTGGGCACGTTTTATTAACCGCGGGTAGATCGTGGCACCTTGGCAAATGCTTCCGACTCGGAATGACTTCTGGCTAGCCCGTTACTCGCTCGAAATCCCTAGAGCAACCTTGTTTCGAGAGCTCTGGCAACCGCAGATGTGGCAATTGAGTCCGCGGGAATTGTGCTGGTGCGGAGTGACCCTCGGGACGTTGTTGGAGCAATCGAATTGTCTCGCGCGACTTGCGGAAAAATGATCCAAAATCTCGTTTGGGCAACCGCTTATAACTTGGTCGCTATCCCGGCCGCTGGGGGTCTCTTCGTCCCCCGGAGAGTTGAACTCCCATGAGCGTCGGTGCGGTGGCGATGAACTTGTCTGCCAGAATCGTAGCCGTCAAGGCTCAGTTACTTCGCAGAGTGAAATTGCAACGCGCGACCTTCTCGATGCACGATGGAGGTAGGCCGAAAAGCTTGGCCGCGAAAACTGTCTTAAAATTGGGGTTCACTCCAGGAGTTAACGAACCGTCAGGGTGAACCCCTAAGTGAGACAATTTGAATTGGCACACTGGCACACACCAGTGACGCTGGTGGTCGCGCGATCTCAGCAGGAAAGCATCGTTTCCCGCTTCGAGGCGGATGTGCTTTCGGTCGTTGCCGATACCCTGACGCAGGCCGGCACGGTCGCTCGATGGGAGCGGCATGGAATCGGCGCGCAGGAACTGGCGATGCATCTTCTCGACACTTCGGCTGGCGTCAAGTCGGCGACCGGAAACCTGTCTGACTACAAGCGACGGCTGGCGCTCGCGATCCGAATCATCGTGATGGGCGCCAACGGGGTCGAGACATGAAGATAGCGGTTGTTGGAGCGACGGGTGCAACGGGACGCAGAGTGGTAAAGCATGCACTTGCACAAGGACACTGCGTTACGGCCGTGGCTCGCCATCCGGAGCGACTGTCATCTGCCGACCGGCTGTCCTTCGTCCGAGGAGATGTCCTTTCCCCAGGGGGCCTGACAGGTGCACTTGACGGCGTGGAGGCCGTCATTAGCTGCATCGGACCAGAAAAGAACCTATCGCCGGGAACGCTCATGTCAGTCGGTGTCGCCAGCATTCTCACCGAATGCAAACGTGCGAACGTCCGACGATTCATAATGCAAAGTGGTATCGGCTTGAGCGATGGACGCGAGCTCTCCTGGCCCAACCGCTTTGTCGTCCGCATATCGGGCCGGATATTCGCTGCTGCAGTTACTGACAAGGCGGTCGCCGAGCGGATGACGCAGAAAATAGACATGGAGTGGATCATCGTTCGCCCGGTCGTATTGGCGGATAAGTCGGCGAAGGGACGCTATACGGCAGGTCCGTCAGCACGAGTCGCGCCACTCGTTCCGCTTTCCTTTGACGATTGCGCCGACTGCCTGCTTCGGGCAGCGACAGATGAACCAAACTGGATCGGAAAAATTGTGAACGTGGGTTCCTGACACCGGAATGATCTCATGATGCCGGGAGAACACCTCTCCCTCCAAGACGCAATTACTTATGACGCGGTGTTTAGTTGTCTGCTCGATCCAATTGCCAAAGGTGCGCTAAAGTGCAAATCAAGCATTGCATGGAGTGTCCGTGAATTTGAAGATATGGGAACTCATCAGCATCGTTCTCTCGACTCTGGTCACTGGGGTGTTCTGGGGACCGTGGGTGGCTTTGACGAGGTCCATCAGGACGTTCGCGCCGGAAGTCTTTCTTGCGATCGTGAATCGGCTGAGCCGAAATATTGCGCCCGTCATGACCGTCCTGATGCCGGCTGCTCTGTTGTCGATGGTTCCGGTTCTGTTGCTCTGTTTCAATGAGGGACCGAGGACCTTCTATCTGACATTGGCGGGATTCGCCTTTTTCCTCGCCGCCCTGCTGGTAACGATCATCGTGGAGGTTCCTATAGTCAAACAGATCGAGACATGGAGGGTTTCAACCCTACCGGGGAACTGGCAGGAGCTTCGCGATCGCTGGCTGGCGTTCCATGTCATCCGAGTGCTCGCCTCTTTTGCGGGTCTCGTCCTTCTCTTGATCGCAGCAATCTTCTAAATGCGCCAGAGAGAGATGGTTCTAGGTCACCGCCATGCTGGCTTGCGGGACTAGACAGAGTTTCCAAGCTACCGATCCGTCGACAGCTCTGTTGATTTGTATAACTGACAATCAAAGGAGAAATATGACGATCAGCCGTTCCGACAGCGGGACCGTGAGCGGTTCCTCCATTCCACCTGATGATCTGATGCGAATTCTCATCGCTGCGCGATCAAACGACCAGAACTTACCTCACATCGGATTAGTGGGAGATACCTACGCGATCCTTCTCGCAGGGAAAGACACAGCTGGACGCTTCTGCCTTATCGATATGCACATCCCACCGGGCGGCGGGCCACCTCCGCACCGGCACGACTTTGCGGAGTCCATCATCATTCTCGAAGGCGAGATCGAGGCTACATTTCGAAGACTCAAGTCCGTTGTAGGTGCCGGCGAGACTGTTCATATTCCTGCCAACGCGCCTCACCAGTTTCACAACAAGAGCGACCGATCGGCACGTCTACTGTGCATCTGCTCTCCTGCCGGGCAGGAAGAGTTCTTTGCGCAAGTAGGCGTAGCAGTTGCAACTCGGACGACCGCGCCGCCAAAACTCGACGAGACCGCTCAGACGGAGTTCAAAGCCAAAGCCGCAGCGCTCGCCCCGAAGTATCAGACAGAGCTGTTGCAATATGCCTAAGACCGACCAAACGATGTAAATCCTGAATTGGTCGCGGCGGCCTGCAACCATCCGAATTGTTTAGTGCTACCTTTCAGTTTGGAACTGATCCGTCCTGCAGCGTAGGGGGCGCGCAAGGTCAAGGTTCATAACAGCCCGGGGTTGGCAAAGCCGGTTCAATACAAGGGCGGTTGCCGGTACTAATCCGACGGACCAATCGATAAGCCCGTCATCCGTTTAGGATCCACGCCGCAAGCAGATGCGTTTTTGTGACCACTGAACCCAAAGCTTCTCCATCGTCTGAGCGAATCGGTTTCGTCAGCGTAAACAAATCAATCCAAATGCTGGAGATTGCCGCAGAACACACGTTGCGCCACAAAGGCCCGCTTCCGTTATTCGGTGCCGGCTATTGCTTGAGGTCGTAGCCCAGAAGCGCTTCTCGTTTGCCCATGTTGTTGCAGTCCTCGCTGTTCGAGGCGAAGTGGGAGTGTTCGGCTTCGGAGTAGCAGCGGTATAAGGGCTGCGTATTGGGCTGGGCGGCGGAGTAGACGAAACCCGCGCTGCGCAAGCGCTGGTAGTCATTCTTTTCGCAGACGTCTTTCTGGATGAGAATGCGGTCGGGGTGGCCGGGCGACTTGCTGATGCACTCTTCGAGTTCGACGGTAGACTTCGCGGGATCGGGCGCAGTCATCATATAGCCGAGCTGGGCGACGAGACGGTAGGCGGAGTAGTTTCCCGGGACGGGAGCAATGGTGGCCCAATGATCGTGCTGGGCGGCGTCGTACCAGTGAGTGAGCATTTCGCCGACTTGAGGCTCGCCAGGAGAGCGGGACCAGGAGATGTCGACGGGTCGGAAAATCAGATAGCGCTTATCGAAGTTTTCGCCGGGGTTGAGGTACATGTAGGCGAGCAGCCAGTGATCGTCGAGTAGGTTGAGGCCGGTTTTGGCGTTGATGAGATCGGCATAGGAGACCAGTTCGAGGCCGTTCTTGCGGGACCAGTCGCCAGGCTCGGTGAGAAGGAGCGGCTGCGCCAAGATGGCCTTGAAATGCAGGTGGTCCTGAGACGCGATAAGGCCCATGCCGCCTTTGACCCAGTTGAGGCCGGTGGTTTCGCCGGTGGTGTTCCACCAAGCCGACCCAGCACCGTCGATGGTACTCGATTTGCCGCCGACTCCAGGTTCGGACCATGCACCATTGAAGTATTTTTTCCATTTGCCAGGACCGGGGTCGGAGGAAGGTGCGCGCGCAGCGAATGTGTAACCGCCGTCCCATGAGTGGCCACCGTTGTGCACGCAGTAGGCGTAGTCGTAGCCATCCTGCCCGCGCACGACATTGCCGCAACTGTCGCCGGTCTGTTTGCCGTCTTTGGGTGGATCGGTGCCGGTGATAATGGGACCGTCGATCTTCCAGGTGTGTCCGTAGTCGGAGGAGCTGGCCATGGTCATCGAAGCGTGAGTCTGACCGTATTTGGCGTAGTTGCATGCGGTCTCATTGTGGTTCCAGCCGAAGAGCGTCTTGCCTTCCAGCTCCACATGCACGAGCCACTGGCCGCAGGAGTCAGTGCTGTTGGGGGGGCCGGCCTTCAGAACTGCGACGGCTGCGCCGCCCATGTCGTAAGGATGATTGCCGTCGATGGCCCATGTGGTGCCAGCGGCGGTGAACCCGCGGAATTTACCGTTAGGAAGTTGAATCGCGGTGAACGACGCATCGGCAATGTTGGGCGCCGGTCCGCGAGCGACCAATGGCACCCCGACTCGGACACGTAGCGAAGCGTTGAAATCGGGATGCTTCTCTTGACCCTCGGGCGCGATGGCCTGCTGGCCGCTTTCCGTGAGCGCACCGCAGCGGTACACGCTGTCGGCGTCGACCTGTTTCGACCAGGGATCAGAATTCCAAGAAAAGTAGTCAATGCCCATGAGCCGGTGTTCGGCGGCGGCCTTGGCAAAATCGCCGCGTAGTTCTTCGATGAGCAGTGAGCGAGCGGTTTCCTTTGGGGGACACGAGAGATCGGTGTTCGGGAATCCCCATTCGGTGATCCAGCAGGGCTTGCCTCCGGCCGTTCCTTCTGCGCGGCACTCGGCGAGATCGACGCTGTTGAGGCGGTCCGCCCGTTGACCCGCAGCGGTTGGATTGCCGGGCTGCCCAGCGGAAGGATAGCTGTGAACGCCATATGCCTCGACGAGCGGATCCAGGCCATGGGCGCGGAGAAACGCGATGGTTGCCGCCAGACTAACCATGTCCTCTTTTTTGTTGTTGTACAGTTTCTCGCCGTCTTTGGCGCTTACCAGCCCGCCCAGGATGATCGGCGTGCTGCGGTTTACGCGCGAGTGGTCACGAACCTCTTTGAGGACCGCCAGAATCTTAATGTACTGGAGAAAGCCCTTCGCGATCTGCTTGCCCTCGGGATCGTGGGCAAGATCCTCGAGGCTGAGAATCTTTCCCTCGCCGGGCAGCGGAAACTCAGGATTGAAGGCGGCCCAGTTGATTTCGTTGCCCAGCTCGATGCCGGCGAGCACAATCCCGTTCGCATCAAGGTCATCAAAGAGCTTCTGAAAGTCTGTCTTCGAGACCTCTGGATCGGCAAAAGAGAGCGGATGTCCGCCCCACATGGCGGGGAACACGTCGGGCTCGTAGGGCCGGGTCGGGGCGTTGGCAGTGTACTGGGCGCCAACGATCAACTGGATGCGAATGCCCTGCGCGGCGGCGCGCTTGGCGAAATCGATGCCCTTGTCATCGTTCGAGATACCGCAGCGGATGACGCGCACTTGCGCCGCTTTGAGCTGGCTGAGGAGAGTATTCTGATTGGCGACGCTGGCGCGCAAGGGATTGACCAGGTTCACGCCTACAACCATCTCCTGTGCTGGGGTGCGCGCGGACGCGAGGCAGAAAACCGCTGCGAAGAGAACTGCCACACACTCCCACCGTTTTGTGCTGCGCACGCTGCTCTCCCGGACGATCACGAAGGCGTGAAGATTCATGCAGTCACCGCCTTCGGGCGTCGGCTCTCCCAGTTAAACACCATAGAATTGTCGAAGTTTTGTTTTTGAGCCGCAAGAAAGTCCAGACAAGCGAGGCCCGAGAGCAAAGCAGATAATTTGCAGGACATTTTCGTGCGGCGGTAACGCTGGTCGGGCATGTAAGCCAGTGCCCCTGCATCCGGTTGCGCGGCCCGCGCGTTGAGCAGGACTGTGCCGCGACGATCGGGAATGCTGCGACGAATAACGAGTTAAGACCTCTTGCTGTCTGTTAGCCGCAAAGCCGCTCTGAGCCGACCCACAGTTGAGCCAGATCTCTGAGGTTGTGTTTGTATGTACGCGTTACCAAGTATTCCTTCCCACCTTTTACACGCAACCTGTACTCCCCCGTCGATAAAGGTTGGATCTCCTCCACGGCCGAAATATTCACGACGACCGAACGGTGGATGCGAATGAAACCGTAGGGTTTGAGCTTCTCCGCCATGGACGAGAGGGACTCGTGCACCAAATAGGGATTAGTTCGGGGTCGCAACGAAACGTAATTGCCTTCGGCTTGCACTGCCAAGATGTCGGCTAAATCCAAGAGTACGATGCTACCCTTTGCCTTGAACGCGATTCGTGGCGCCAGTCGTTTTGCGATAACTCCAACTGCCGCAAGACTCGGATGAGGTTTGCAGCATCAACTCGGTTTACCGGAGGCAATGATCCATCTGCAGCTTCGCAGAACTCGTCCGCTGTCGATTCAAGAGTGTAGCCTCGTCCACTCTTGGGGAGCAAATCGTAGCTCCCCGCAGTGGGCTAGCCGAAACGTCCGCATTAGCGTGAGCAGCTTGTTGAACAAACATGTCAAGTGCAATGGTTTTCTGATCCGGAATTGCGCGGACGCTCATGATGGGACCCCTTGCTCTCTCGTTTCGATTTCCTGCTACCCGAAGTGAGGTTAGTTCTGCCCAGTGCTCACTGCTGACGGAAAGCTGGATTGCGCGCCGAAATAACACTCAATGGATTGCAATTTTCCGTTCTTGATTCGGAGATACTCCACGTTCCGGAGCGATTTACCGTTCGTGGTGTAGCAAAGATATTTCACAAAAGCATCATCCGGGCCAGTGGCGACTCGCTCCAGGTCAAAATGCCCAATGAAATTGATCTGCGTTTCCCAGCATTGCTTTTTGAAAGCGCTCTTGCTGATGTGGTCGTCGCCGGCCGCGCTTGAAAAGGTGAAGTCATCGGCGAGCAGGCTATCCAGTGGGCCCCAGTCTTTCTGCCCCCAGCCCGCATACCATTTCCGGACGACCTCCTCGGTCGTTAAGTTCTGCCCTCCCGATGCGCTGGCACTTGCCAGTCCCGGCAGGCTCACGGCACCAACTAGCGCGCAGGCTCCCGTTGCGAGCAGATTCCTGCGCGACACTGCGATCCTTGTCATTGTTCGTTCTCCTTTTCAGGGATGTAGTTTGAAGCGCTTGCCCGATCACGATGCTGATTTTCCGAACCTACGAACCGGTTGGTATGTGCAAGCCCTACTGGTTAGTAGCCGATGCAATCAGACCCGCTTGCGGTTGCCCGGCTGGCGCAGAGAGTTCAGCCAGCCCACGATATTTTTGATCCCCGCCTTTATCACTTTCGGATCCTGCGCATTCTTTGCCAGCGAGCCATAGCCTTCGACCATCGCAATCAGCAAGCCGGCCGCGTCATTGGGTTCCACGTTGCGGCGAACGCTTTCGTGGATCTGGCCCTGTCGCAAAACGGTGGCAGTGGCCTCCCGCCAGGCATCGAAGATCATCTCCAGCCGCTTCCGGAATCCCGCGTCAAGAGGAGACATTTCCTGCGCCAGATTGTTCAGTTGGCAGCCGCCGCATACATCCTCGGGCCGAACGGATAGACGTTGAACAATGCTGATCAATGCGCCTATAGGATCCTTGACGCTCTGTAAAGGCCGCACCCATGTGCCGCGGACGTCGGGGGAGATGATTTCTTCGACGACGGCATATCCCAAGGCTTCCTTGTTCTTGAAGTGATAGTACAGCGCTCCCTTGGTGACGCCGGCAGAGGCCAGAATCGTCTCCAGGCCCGCACTCTGGAAACCTGACCTGTAGATCTCGCGAGATGCCGCTTGCAGCAAGCGCTCTCGCGTGCGCTCAGGATGCCGCAGCCTGGTCGGTCTACGTTTCGGATTTTTGCGCGCTGCCAACATACCGACCAGCATGTCTCGTAACTATCAGAGCGTCAAGAAAGAACTAACGCGCCCTCAACAAAATGAAAATCCAGCGTGCGTTCCGTCGCACTGATTGAATTGCGTACGCATTCCCTGGTGATCACGCCTCGTAGTGTTGCTCCGTCCGATTATTAGATTGGTTGCTTCCCGTTACGCCTTACGTACGGACCGGTATGTATGTTAACCACCTGAAAGTCAAGCACAATTGAGCGGCCTGACTTTTGGCTGCTGACGTTCTCGAATTTCATAACCTGTCGCCAGTTTGTATGAAAAGTTGGAGAAACGGCCGCTCTAGCCGTTTTGGGATCGTCCCCGTATTTTGTTAGTCCGCCACTCGTTTTCGAACTCTGAAGTATTGCGCCTGTTGTGTCACGTAATCGTGGTGAACCTGGAGCACCGCCTGCACCTCAATTTTCAGTCAGCAGGAATTTGTGTAGCTGTGAGCCGATTCTGCTCTCAATTGCACACGAACTGTCAGAGCGCTGAGTGGTACCTGACGTAAATCGCCAGTCATCTCGGCACGGAGACTTTGCCCGGCCCAAAAAGGAGAAGATATGAGCGTACTGAGGTGGTTGCGGAATTTCTCGATACCGGTGGGTCACGATGATTGTTCTGGCTTGCTGCAGCGACGCGGTCGCTCAAACGAGCTACAAAGTTACCGATTTGGGTACTGAGGGGAATGACATCCTGGGATGTGCCATGTCCGTCAATAATGAAGGCTGGACGGAGGTCATGGCTCAGAACCTGCCGCCGGGGCAGCAGGATAGCTTAGTAGGGACACTTCTAAGCGGACGCTTGTTCCTGGACATCGACGGCTTCAAGCTCGACCTCGGCACGCTGGGAGGAACGAACGCTACGAGCAACTGGGGCGAGATCAATGATTTCGGGCTGATAGTGGGTGATTCCGAAACGGCTGTCCCAGACCCGAACGGCGAAGACATTTGCGGCTTCGGCACGCACCTTACGTGTCGCCCGTTTCTCTGGGAATTCTCCAAGATGAGAGCCCTCCCGACGCTCGGCGGAAATAACGGGCAGGCGAGCTCGATCAATAACCGTGGACAAATCGTAGGATTCGCGGAAAACGGCGCCCTCGACACCACCTGCACGGCTGGCATAACGAATAATCGGATTGCGCTGCCGGCGAAATGGGAAAACGGCACCGTCAAGCCTCTTCCTTTGGTGACTGGCGACGTAGACGGAGACGCGTTTTGGATCAACGACCTGGGCCAAGCCGTAGGCTACTCGGGAAACTGCCTCGTAGCGACTCACGGCGCATCGTGGGAGCACGGCGTCGTCTCCACGCTTCAAGACCTCGGAAATGGCGCTATCGCCCAGAGCATTAACAACCGCGGGCAAATTGTTGGGCAAATCGGCAGTGCTGATGGCTCAACATCCATTGGTGGGGTTTGGCTGAACGGCAAAGACGGCGCAGTCACAGGTATCGTGCTTCCGCAGGGAGATGCTATCGGTCTCGCCTCCGGCATCAACGACCAGGGCCAAGCGGTGGGAAGCACCCTGGACTCCAAACTCAACTGGTCCCATGCATTCATCTGGCAGAACAACGTCCTGACCACCCTTGACACGCTGTTTCCCGAGAGTTCCAACCTCTTCCCAGTCATGGGTAACAAGATCAATGACCGCGGACAAATCTCGGGCATGGCAATCGTAATGAGCGGGCCGCATGCGGGCGAGATCCACGCCTTTCTGGCAACCCCCGTAGACGAAAGAGTAGGCACGTCGATTGCAGACGTCATGCCTACACACCCGAAATCCAATTTGCCTGCGAATGTTAACAAACAGCTTTTGCAGAGATTCGGACTCGGCCGATTGGCGCAATAAAGAGTATTTTCGGAGCTTCCGTACCATGCATTCCAGCCATGTGCTGTGCGAAGGCGCAAGGCCGGAGATTGTGCGGGACAACATGGGTCACGTCGAATATCGACGTGACCCAGAATGTTTATGGCAAGAACTGGTGGGAGACTTGAGAAGACTCTGTTGTCGCAGTTTGTAGGCGAGCCGCACTGTCCAACGTGATTCGCACGGTGAAGGGAGACGACCCGATGCTGCGTCTGCTTATCTTGGGTTGTGTCTTTGCGTATGTGACTTTGCCGGTGGCCTCGGCTCAAACCACGGACGCTGGCTATGCCGATGAGTTGTCGCCCTCGCTGGCGAGCAGTGCTAAGGCGATGCACGCGATGATTCGCCGAAATCTAGCGGAGGCGGCAGAGAACATGCCTGCGGATGAGTACGCCTTTCGCCCGACGCCGGAGGTCCGAACCTTCGGTCAGCTTATCGGTCACGTGGTCGATTCGAACTTCTTCTTCTGTTCGCAAGTTGCGGGCGAAAAGTCGCCAGCAACTGCCGACTACGAGCAGATCACTGGCGAAAGCCGCACTCGTCAAGGCGTTGAAGGATTCGCTCCTCTATTGCGACCGGGTGTACGCAGCGACTACCGACGCTAACTTCATTCAGCCGATGCAGATTGCGAATGTTATTGGCACGGGTTCGAGCAATACCGTCCGGGGCGCCGTGCTGATGTACAACATCGCCCACAATAACGAGCATTACGGCAACCTCGCCGTCTACATGCGACTGAAGGGCCATGTTCCGCCCTCAACAGCCCGGGTCCAGCAGAGAAAGAATTCGTAACGCCTGCCCAGTCATGCGGGTTCCAGCCTGAACCGGTGTGCACCTCCGCGCTACCTTCAACGATGCTCGTTGAGTGCGTTCTCGAGCGCCGGAACAATTCGTACGACCGGTCCGTTCCAAAAGACTGAGGTTGGCTCGTCCTTCCAGTGCGCGTGAGGTGCGTAAACAATCGCATCATCCCAGTAGAATCCATTCTGCACACAGCAGCCTGGCTTAGGCTGCGGGGGGTTTTGCTTAACAATCTCATTTAGCGCGCTTGCCACGACATGCTTCGAGTCCCAAAACTGCCGGGCCCGCTGGTCCGGAATTCGCGCCAGCGTATTTGCGCTGGGCGACTTCCAGTCAGTTGCCAGGATCGGCTCCCAAACTACCAGCACACGGAGCTTCCACTCAGGGTGGCGAGTCAAGAGTTCCTGAACTGCGGAGGCCCCCCGCAGACAAGTTGGTCATGTGGGGGAAAGGAGCAGCACCAGCCGAGGAGTATCGGAGTCGCGGTCAAAGGCATTCTCGAAGTCACTAAAATTTGAATTCGATAACGCAACGAGAGGCGCTTGGCCTCGCGGCGCTGACGAAGGACCCCACAGATACATGGCAGCCAGAAGTAAAGCGATGGCTGCCGCCGCCAGAACGATTACTCTCTTCGTCATTTTCCCGTCTCGTAGAACCGGTCGGCGATGAATCCAGCAATTTGCTGGGGAAAGAGAATCATCCCCACGACCACAACCAATGCGGCCCAAAGCAGCACACTGCCGAACAATCTACCCCGGACGGCGCACTGTTTCGCGCGATGCTGTTGCCAGAATCCAAGACCAAGCAATACGACGGAGAGACCCAAAAACCAAGGACGCAACGTCGTGAAGAAAGCGCTCGCGGCGCCGGCTCCGAGAGCGGCAGCGAATCCGAGGGGAAGGCAACAACTGATCGTCGCGACGGAACTCAGGATCGCCACCAACGAAGCCGAAATGCCCGTCCCCGTTTTCACGGTCTGCCCTCTTGCCGCGCCGCCAGCACTGCTCGGTGAATCACTTCCGCAGGCGGGAGACCGACCTGTTTCGATTCAGGATACAGACGACAACTCAGCGCAAAACTCTGCGCTTTTTGTGACTCTCCGGCGACATCTCGTCCATTGATTCGGATCGTCGGCGAACCACTAAATCTAAGTTCGTCAGCCATTCCTGCGTCTCTAACGAGCACTTCTTGGATCTCCGCCGCGACACCTTCTGTGGCCAGGACGTCTTTGACCAGTTTCACCGCTGCGGGATGCGAAGGGCACTCCGCCACATACAGGACTTCAACTTTCACTTGGCAGCCTCCGGTTTCCTTGGGTTTCTTTCTCTCAAAATCGGACAATGAGCAGACCGCTTGCTCAGCTCTCGGTTACAATTGCGCAGGGCCAAACGCAGCTCGCGCTCCAGCTTGTGAAGGTTGGCAAGTTTCTGCTGTACGTCAGAGAGCTTTTCTTCCAGTCGGCGGCGCACTGGTGCGCACGGCTGTAACCGGTTTCCTCGCAGATTTAAGAGACCGCGAATTTCGCTGAGTTTGAACCCCAGCCCCTGTACGCGGCGGATAAAGGCGAGTGTCTCCACGTCGCTTTCAGCATATTGACGGAATCCACCCTGTGTTCTTGGCGGTCGCGGAAGCAGTGCATTGCGCTCGTAGAATCGAATCGCGTCAACGCTAAGACCAATCTTCTTCGCGACGATCCCGATTTGCATGGCCTCGGCTCCTTTCTGAACGGTACACCCTAGAGTATAGTCCAGAGTCAAGGGCGCTCTGGGAGACCAGGGAAGCAGCACATTTTCCCGCACTGTTTCTTGACTCACGCATCCAAACAACCTAGAGTTTGATAGATGATTCGCCGCGTGACATTCCTGTTGTTGGCACTCACTGCGCTCTTCGCGTTGCAGTTCGCGGACTGCCTCACTCCCATGTCCGCGGACCAGCAAATGATGCAGTGCTGCGGCTCAATGCCGTGCAATGAGGGTAACCAATCCCACGATTGCTGTAAGACGATGGTCTCTTCGCCATCGCCAGGCGTCCTGCCGGTGGAACATACCGCGTTAAATGTTCCTGTCGTAGCCGTTGTGGACAA
>CAVVGA010000015.1:0-151187 GCA_963747605.1 uncultured Acidobacteriota bacterium
GAGAGCAGGCTCGCGAGCGAAAAGACGACGGCCAGTGCTGCCAGAAACACATGCTTCAGCATTTTCATTGGTACTCTCCCTCTGGGTGTGGAGCGATCAAGCGCGAGATTTGATTGGCCCGAACGAGCGAACGATTTGCTTTTCATTTTATTTACCCGCCAGCCGCGAATTCAGCAGCTGTAGAAATTTGTCGGCGTTGACCCCGGTGCAGACCTGGACGTTGGGGTCCACGTGATCCACTGCTTCGATAATGTAGCGATCGCCATGCAGCACGTTGCGTTCGACGGTATCGCGGCGATTGGCGACGGTTTCGCCGCGGGTGAATTCGCCGCGCGATTCTACGTCCACGTGCATGGGTTGGGTGACAACGATGGATGGATCAACCGCGCTGCCGACGGCGAGCGGATCGTACATCGGTGAACCTCCGCCCGCGCCATATTTGGCTTCCTGGCCGATCAGGAAAGTAAGAACTTGCACCGCGAAGTCGTTTTCGGGGCCGTGTGTTCTTGAAAGTTGATCGAGTTGCGCCTGGCCGTAGAGAGTTTTGTCGCCGACATCGAGACCAACCATGGTCAAGCGCCAGCCGGCTTGGAAGACGATCTGCGCGGCTTCGGGATCGTTATAGATGTTGGCTTCGGCGGAGGCGTTGACGTTGCCGCCGGAAATCGAGCCGCCCATGATTACGACTTCCTTCACCAGTGGAACGATGGATGGATCTTTGAGCAGAGCCAGCGCGATGTTGGTGAGCGGGCCGACAGGGACCAGGGTGATCTCGTGCGGGTTGTCGTGAATCATTTGAATGATCAGGTCAGGACCAAAGCGCGGATCAGCTTTGCATTTGCTGGGCGGCAGGTCCACGTTCGCCAGCCCGTTCGCGCCGTGCCAGAGTTCGGCGGTGATCAGCTTTTGAAATAGCGGATGCTGGGCGCCGCCGGCCACGGCAATGTCGCAGCGTTTGGCGAGCGACACCAGCTTTAGGGCGTTTTCCAGACCTTGCTGCGCGGTCACATTGCCGGGGACGACGGTGAGAGCGCGCACATCCAGTTCCGGAGAATTCAGCGCGAGGAGAATAGCGATCGCGTCGTCGGTGCCTGGGTCGGTATCAATGATAACTTTCTTGGGAGATGCGGGTCGATTCGCGGGGGTGGCAGAGAGCGCATTTCCCTCCGCGCGAGTGGCGGGAGCGCCGGTGAAAATGGCGGCTGCGAGGACCAGCACGATGCACGCAGCGAACACCGCGCTACGCGATGTTAGAACGCGCGTGGGGATATTTGTTCGCGTGACCGCTGCTGGCACGATTTTACGCGCACCACGAGAGTCGAGCGAAAATTCTGCGCTCGCAGAGTTCACAAACTGCGGACTAATTATGGGATTCACTTCCGGACAAGGGCCCCCCAGCCCAAAGAATGGAAGCAGGCTATCCTTGGGTACGCACAGAGTCAACACGAAACTGAGTGCGAGAAAAAGTTTTCCACAGACTGCGAATGCGTTCCATAAAAGAACTGCGCGCTACGCAATCGGGACAAAGCTTTACGGAACGTGAATAAGCTCGCGATGAGTTGCCATCCACGCGGAGTGATCGGGAGTCAAAGTTGTGGAAGGTGCCGTGATGGCGCATGACGTAGTACGAGGATTGGGTGTGCTGTTAGAATCTGTTCGGCAATGAGACAGCAACGAAAGCTTCTCCGCGCGACCCTGCTGATTTCTCTTTCTATCTTTATTATGGCGACTGCGGATGTGTCCGGCGCTTTGCTGGAACCATCGGCGCGTGCGGCGTATCGAAATTTGATTGCTGCGCGCGAGCAGCAGGCTGAGCACCCGTTGGCCCATCCGGGATCCGCGGCGGCGCCGGAACAAGACGACACGGTGAGGCTGCGGCACCGCAGCGAAATCAGTAATCCTTATCATGTGGAATTTCGCGACGTAACCAGTGCGGCGGGAATTCATTTTCATCACGAGCGCGCGTCGTCTCCGCAGCGGCTGTACCTGGAGACGATGGGCGCGGGGGTCGCGTGGATTGATTACAACCAGGATGGATATCTGGACGCGTTTTTTGTGAACAGCGGTTACACGCCTTTTTATCACCCGCTGCTGCCGCCGCAGCCTGCGCTGTACCGGAATAATCGCGACGGAACGTTTACGGACGTGACGGAGCAGAGCAAAATTCACAGCGAGGGGACATTCTACTTCGGTGTGGCGGTGGGCGATTACGATAACGACGGGTTTCCGGACATTTATATGACCGGTTACCGCCATTCCGTGCTGCTACACAACAACGGCGACGGAACGTTCACAGATGTGACGGCGAAGGCCGGAGTGGGCGACGAAGGAAACTGGGGCACGGCGGCCGGCTGGTTCGATTACGACCACGACGGCAAACTGGATCTGCTCGTGACGAATTACGTGCAGTACGACGTGGACCATCCGGTGCTTTGCGGTGATGTGCGGCCGGGATTCACCGGCATTCCGCAGAGCAGCGCCTATTGCCATCCGGATAGTTTTCACGGGAGTTCGGCGAAGCTGTATCACAACAATGGAGACGGGACGTTTACCGACGTCACCGAGAAAGCCGGGCTGCTGAATACGGACGGGAAGAGCCTCGCAGTGGTGCTGGCTGATCTGAACGGAGATGGCTGGACCGATATTTTTATTGCGAACGACACGCAGCGGAATTTTTTGTACCTGAACAACGGCGACGGCACGTTTCGCGACGCTACGTATAAATCGGGCGCCGGATTCAGCGAGGATGGGCGTTCGGAAGCGGGCATGAGCGCGGACGCTTCAGACGTGATGAACAACGGGCTGATGTACCTGTTCGTGAGCCACCTGGATTTCGAGTTGAATCGCATGTACCGGAATAATGGGGATGGGACGTTTACGGATTTCACGATTGCTTCTGGGATCGGACAGACGAATATTTTGCGGAGCGCATTTGGGGCGCGATTTTTCGACTTTGATAATGACGGGTGGCGGGATCTGCTGGTGATCAACGGACATATTCTGGACAACATTCCGCTGTATCACCCTGAGGTCGCCTACGAAGAAGAAAAGATGCTGTACCGCAACCGCGGCGATGGGAATTTCATTGACGCTACACGAACCGAGGGCGCAGATTTTCGCAAACCGCGTGTGGGGCGGGGATTGGCGGTGGGGGACTACGATAACGACGGGTGGCAGGATTTTCTGGTGAGCAATAACGGGGAGGATGCGCAGCTTTTCCGGAATGAGGGCAGCAGTTCTCCGGCGGCTCAGGGAAACCACTGGGTTGCGGTGCGGTTGATCGGCGTGAAATCGAATCGCGACGGGATTGGGGCTGCGTTGAAATTGACCGCGGGTGATTTGAAGCTCTATGACCAGGCGAAGGGTGGGATGAGTTATTGCTCGGCGCAAGACCCGCGGATTTATTTTGGGCTGGGGAAACATGAGAAAGTGGATTCGATCTTGGTTCATTGGCCTAGCGGGTACGTGCAGGAGTTGAAGGATATTCCGGCAGATATGATCGTTACCGTGACGGAAGGCGTGGACGCGAAAGCTGTGAAGTATAGAACCCCGCCGCAGAGATAGGTTTTTCGATGCGTTGCAAGCAAGCGTTTAGACTCGGGGGATTGGTGTGTTTCGTTTAGGTTTGCAGGAAGCCGATGGCGACGATGTCGTTGCCGCGGCGCTCGAGGATTAGTTGCGGGAGAGGCTTGGGGGGAGGGCCGTCCAGGACTGCGCCGTTGGTGGCGGAGAAAATGCCGCCGTGGCAGGGGCAGGTGAAGATGTTGGCCTCGGGACGGTAGAAGACTGGGCAGGTGTGATGGGTGCAGAGGCGGCTGAAGGCGAGGTAGGTTTCTTCGGCGGGGCGGAGAAGGAAGCAGGGGCGGTCGTCGGCGGGATAGGTGAAAATTTTGGAGCCGCCGACGGGGAATTCGTCGGCTTGGGCGATTATTTTTGTCGGGTAGGTGGGTTTGTATTTTTGCCAGTAGGCGACTAGCACGCCTGCTGCGGCGAGCAGACTGGCTGCGCCGAACCATCTGTTGAAGCCGCGGCGTGTGATTGGTGAAGTTTCTTCTCGTTGTAAGCGCTCGTAATCCGATTCGTTAGTGGTTGCGCCCTTCGGTGGTGCATTTTCCTTGCGCACCGTTACGACGCCAGGTGGCCGAGCTGCAGGCGCGTTTGCAGGACGTGCAGGATGGTGTCGCGGGCGATCATGCCTACGATTGCGCCATCCGCTACTACCGGCATTTGATTGATGTCTTCGGTTTGCATGCGCTGCAGGACTCCTAGCGCGGGCTCGTCTGGCGTGGCGCAGTGGGCGCGGTCGAAAGGCATCATTACGGCTTGGATGGAAGTGTTGGCCCATTCTTCGCGCGGGACGGCGCGCGCGGAGGCGAGCGTGACTAGCCCAACGGGGCGACCAGCGCCGGTTACGACGTGGCAGCGGCGTCCGGTGCGCAGAACTTCGTGGACGTAGTCATCGACGGAGATGTTGCGTTCGACGGTGGGCACGTCCTGAGTCATGATGTCGCCGGCGCGGACGCCGGTGAGCGTGTTGCGAACGGCGACTTGCGTGTAACTTTCGCGCGCGGCGCTTAGCAGGAACCAACCGATGAAGGCGGTCCAGATGCCGTTGACCAGGCTGCCGTGGAATGCCCACCAGACTCCGATAAAAATCATCAGGTAGGCGAAGAAGCGTCCGGCGTAAGACGCGATTTTTGTGGCGCGCGTGAAATCGCCGGTGATGCCCCAGGTGATGCTGCGCAGCACACGGCCGCCGTCGAGCGGAAATCCTGGAATGAGATTGAAGACGGCCAGCATTACGTTGATTTCCCAGAGCCATGAGCAGGAGGCGACGACCAGTTCGTTGCCGTGGAAATAATGCGTGACCAGCCAGAAGCAGCCGCCCAGGAACAGGCTGGAAAGCGGGCCGGCGATGGCGATATTGAATTCCTGCAGGGCGCTGGACGGATCGCGGGAGATGCTGGAAAGTCCCCCGAAGACATACAGGGTGATGGACTGCACGGGAATTTTGTAGTGGCGGGCGATGACGCTGTGGCTGAGTTCGTGAAAAAGCAGCGAGCCGAAAAAGAGAATGCTGGTGATGATGCCGAGCGCCCAGTGTTGCTGCGTGGACCATGCCGGATGCAGCGAGGTGAATTGCTGTCCGAGCGATACCGTAATCAGCAGGAAGATGATAATCCAGCTGGAGTGCAGATAGACGGGTATGCCGAAGAGTCGGCCTAGTTGAAAGCCTCCGGAAAGTTGGCCAGAGCGGGCGGATTTGGTGGCGTCGGAGGGCGGGGTGCCGGGGTGGTCTTGGTCGGAAGTGGGTGTGGGGGCCATGGGACTCGTATGTGTACGAAGCAGATTCTAGCAGAGGTGAGACGGTTGCGCGTGATTTGAGGTTGCAGGTCGTGGAGCGCGTCCAGCCCGAAATTTCCGCCGTATCGAAATTACTGACGGTACGGAGATTTATCAATGTGCGGAGGTTTGACAGGAACCAGCTTGGCGACCGCAAATGCGCCGCCAATCGCGAGCAGAAGTACGAACACAAACGGCGGATGCGGAGCCTTTCAACCGAATGTAATGACGATTGCGAAGAATCGTCCCAGCAGAGCGTAGCAAACACCGTCGGCCAACGACCAGCTGGTCTTGCTGCCGTCAGCAGCCTTCCTCGGGCCGGTCATCAACGCCATGCCGATACCAAAAACCGCACCCGCAAGAGCAACCCCAATCCAGTCCTGCAACCCTCCCATGATCATCCCTCGGAGCGATTAAGTATCAAATCCCATAGTCAATCGTTTGGTACACGCGATATTTCATGCGGCGGACGCGCCTGCTTGTCGGGACGATGGGCACCGCCAACGCGGCACCCACCTTGTTCACCTTTCGTGTTTGATCTGGATTGAGTGCGGATTTCCACGGTGTGTTTGTGGGTCCACGGTCTTGACCATGTTGCGCGGCGTTTGATTGCCTGTGAGATGGTTGGAATGCGGCGGCATCCCGTTGAGAATGTTGGGTTCGCGTTCGCGCAGACGGTCTGAGACTGCTGTTTTCCTCGATTGGTTACCTTCCTGCTTTTCTTTTGATTGCAGCCCAGCTCCTACGGAGGACATGGCCATGGAAAACGGAATCGGACTTGTGGCGGTAGCGGGAGCGATTTTTGTGTCGTTCGCGGTGGCGCTGGGGATGGAGTGGCTGAGTTTGGTTTTGCTGATGAAATTGATGCCGGCGAGGCCTGCGGTAGAGACCTTGGCGCAGAGGATGGCAGCGGTTAGACAGCAGCATGGGAACGGCGAGTCGAAGCGGCGGGCGGCGTAGGGTTCGAGGCAAAGGCGGGAGCACAGCCAGGAATGGCTGTGCCACCCTAGCTCGGAGGTGACACATGCTTTTTCTGCGGATGCTGTTGTTTGTGGTCAGTTTTGGGTTCTTGGGTGTCGCTGTAGCGATCGTGCTTTATGACATTTATCTGGCGTTTGAGCTGAACCGGATCCTGCGGTTGGGCGAGCGCGCGGCTAAGGACTTGACGGCTGACCAAACTGCTCGAACGCCGAACGAAGGTGGTCCGCCGGTCGGCACGACAGCTACCGTTCAGGCGAGCGGTGCCCGTCCAGCGTTTTATTTACCGCCACGATCTGCAGGGCCGCGGCGGGCGATAAGGTGGTCCGGTGCTGCGAAGTTTGTGGTGCTTGCCGCCCTTTGCAGTCTGCTGGGGAAGAGCATCCTGGTCGTGCCGGATGGTTTCGCCGCGGTGCGCGTGAGCCAGATTTCTGGCGTGCGGCCGGGAACTTTGTACGCGGGGACGCACTTGTTGCTGCCGTTGATCCAGCGCGCGCAGCTTTTCGATATACGCGAGAAGGTTTATTCCACGGCGGCGTCGGAAAACCCGCGCGACAAGGGGCTCGAGATTTTGACAGTGGAAGCGCGCGAGGGATTGTCGGTCGGCCTCGCGGTGACGGTTCGCTACCGCGTTGACCCGCGACATTTGGATTATGTGGATGCGAATTTGCCGCAGCCCATCGAGGACGAGATTGTGGCGCCGGTGGTGACGAGCACTTTCCGGGACCTGGCGCCGAACTACATTGTGCGTGATGTTTTTTCGACCAAGCGCGACGAATTCCGGCAGCGCGCGACGCAAGCGATCACGGCGCGGCTGGGCGAGGATCAAATTATCGTGAAGGAAGTGCTGCTGCGCAAAGTGTTGCTGCCCGAGCAGTACCAGCAGGGGTTGCAGGGATTGTTGATGAAGGAGCAGGAAGACGATCAGGTGACGGTGGACCAAAGCATCGAGCAGAAAAAAGTGAAGATCGCGGAATCACAGGCGGAGGCGCAGAAGGTGCGGCAGATCAAGCACTCGGAAGCGGATGCGCGCACGCGGGTGTTGATGGCGCAGGCTGAATCGGACGCGATGCAATACACGTTGCCGCTGAAGCAGAAACAGATCGAGCAATCGAAGCTGGAAGCGGAGGCGCGCAAGCAGACCACGATTGAAGATGCGGACGCGGCAGCGCAGGCGCGCGTGAAAAATGCCGAGGCGGAGGCGCAGGCCAAAGTGATTGACAGCAAGGCGGAGCAGCAGCGGCGCACTTTGCTGGCCCAGACCCAGAACGAAGAGACCGTGCGGGGCGCGGAGGCCGCGGCGCAGGCCAAAGTGATTGATGGCAAGGCGGAGAAGGAGCGGCAGGATTTGCTGGCCGATGCGGAAGCGAACCAGATTCGCGTGACGGCGCAGGCGGGCGCGGAAAAGATGCAGCTGGAGGCGTCGGCGCTGAAGGTGAATCCGATGCTGGTGCAATTGACGGTGGCGCAGCGGTTGAGTGACCGGGTGCAGATCATGATGGTGCCGACGGACGGGAAATTTTTCTTTACGAATGATGTGTTGAAGTCGGCGCAGGCTTTTCCGGGGTTGAATGATGCGCCTTCCCGGTCTTCTGGCGGGAAACCGTGATGCGGTGATACTGCGAGATTGAAGAGATTCCCAACCGGGGTTCTCGCGGCCTGTTCCGCGAGTAGGGCAGCCTGGTTCGGGAGTGACGCCGGCTAAAAACCCTTGTGGGTGGCACGGTGAGGACCAGGACACAAAACGACGCGACCGCCGCAGCGACGATTGCATCCTGGAGCTGAGCCGCAGCCACCCTGCTGGCGTGATTTGCTGGAACTCAAATGAAAGAGCACAGCGAACAGTCACGGCGCCACGAAAGCAGCGGCAACGGCAAATTCAAAGGCGGGATTGCCGATGCCACGATAACTGCGCGGACACTCGATGCGCGACGCCTACGACTTTGAGGATTCGGCGGTGTGCTAAGATGACGATTCGCGAATGTGATTTACGATTCGCGCACACTGATGCGGCCTTCCCGCGGACTTCCTCTCGCCATTCGCGTTGCGCTTTACACGATTCTGCTGAGCCTCTTATGGAGCCTCACATCGGATGTGAGTTATGCGCAAACGACATCCACGTTGCCAAAACCTTGGGATGATGCAGTGGCAAAGCTTGCCGATGAAGTCGCCGCAGCCATGAGCCCCACTGCTGTGACGCTCGAAGTCGAAAACATTTCTTCGCTGGAAGTTTCGTCTGCTGGCGCGATTGAAGCCGGCGTACGAACGCAATTACAACGCCGCAGTTTCTCGTTTACACCGGGAAATTCCGCTGCCGCGCAATCCGCGGTTCGATTGCAGCTTTCCCTTTCCGAATCTGCCGCCGAATATGTTTGGGTAATGCAGATTTTCAACGATCCGAGTGACCGGACTGCGGTTCCGGTGATGATTGTCGCCGCTCCCAAGACGGATTTTGCGGATGCGGGAGCAGAAACGCAGTCCTTGTCACTGGAAAAGCGGTTGGTGTGGAAGCAGGCGGAACGGATTTTGGACTTTGCGTTATTGAAAAATGCATCTTCACGTGAGGTCACGCTGTTGGTTCTCGGAGCGAATCGCCTGACGACTTACAGACCCGCTGGCTCTCAATCTCAGCTTCTTCGCACCAGCCCCATTCCGCAAGCGACCCCTCCGTTGCGGGACCCACAAGGCGCGATAAATCTGAAGGATGAAAAGATATCGCTCAATGGCCTGGAGTGTGTTGGCGATCCCGATCTTGCGGGCGTGCTGCAGTGCAAGGCGTCAACAGCGGGACGCGTTCTTCGTGCCCCCGTAGTCGACATACCGGGGCTTCCGAACAGTCTAGGCGTGAGTATCGAGGAAAAATGCCGTGGCGAAATTGCCTCCTTGTTTACGGGGGAGGGTGATTGGACGCAGAGCGACTCGATTCGAGGATACTTGTCGAAGGGCATCCCCTCACCCGAGGTCCCGTCGGGTAACGCGCTGGAATTCGGCGGACCGGTAATGGTTTTACATTCGGGTCCGGAGGACAACTCGGTCCGCGTAATCGTTCGCAATCTGAAGACTGGCGAGTACGAGGCTTATATTGTTACGGCGACTTGCGGTAATTAGCGCGCTCACTGCGCTGGCGTTCACGGCCCTGCCTGCGCGCAGCGCGCGGCGGCCGCGGCATGGCGGGACTTTGCGCGTGGAGATTGGCGCGGCTGTTGGATCGCTCGACGCGGATGTGACGGCCGCTACGCCGGAAGAGGCTGCGGCGAAATGGCAGATTGATTCGTTGATTTATGATCATAGGGATGCTGATGGGACATTTGCTGGGGCGGCGGGGAGTGGGCCGTTTCGCGTGACTTTGTGGGAAACGGGGAAGCGGGCGGTGCTGGCGGCTCATGAGGGATTTCGCGAAGGGCGGCCGTTTGTGGATGCTGTTGAGATTGCGATGGGGCGGACGGCGCACGAGCGGCTGGTAGATTTGGAGCTGAGCAAAACGGATCTGGCGGAAATCGCTCCGCAGGATGCGCGGCGGGCCGCCGAGCAGGGGGTGCGCGTTAGCGTTTCGCAGCCGGATGAGCTGTTGGCGCTGGTTTTTGGCTGGAATCGCGGCGAATGCGACCGGCCAAGCGACGCAAGTCGCAGCGCCACCGCAGGACTCAAGCGGTGGGAAAAAGCGCTTTCGCTCGCGATTGATCGCGTGGCTATTGTGAATTTTATTTTGCAGAAGACGGGGGAGGCGGCGGGCGGGTTGTTGCCGCAGTGGTCGAGTGGCACGGCGTTCTTGTTTCCGGCGGCGGCGCCGACCGCGGCCGACCTGACCCGTGCGAAGGAACTTTGGAAGGAAATCGCGGCGGCGGGGCCTTTGGTGTTGGGATATGATTCCGCTGATCCGCTGGAGCAGAGTGTGGCGGAGCGGATCGTGGTGAACGCGAAGGAAGCGGGGATGGCGATGCGTGCGCAGGCGATTCCTGGTGCTGGCGCGGGGAACTCGCGCGGCGCTGCTTTGCAAGCAGCGCGGGTGGATGTGGAACTGCTACGCTGGAGGATGACTTCGCCGCTGCCGGGTGAGGCGCTGAAAGATTTTCTTGCGCGAATTTATACGGGACCGCTGGACGGTATCCAAGCTGGCACATTTCCCGAGACTCCTTCGCCGGAGGATATTTATAAGCAGCAGCGGGCGGTGTTGAGCACCTACCGCGTGGTGCCGCTGGTTTGGTTACCCCAGGTTTATGGATTGAGTGCGCCAGTGCGGGATTGGAAAGCGCCGGGGCCCGGGGAAAATTGGCCGCTGGCGGATGTTTGGTTGGATAGGGATGCGGCTGCGAGAGTGCCGTGAGCCGGTACGGCAGCGGCGGGGATTTGTACCTTAGCGGCTAAAGCCGCGGGCGATCTGAAACGCAAATGTCGTGGCTAAAGCTTCGACCTGCAAAGATTCTTGACTTGTGGCAGTGACATCGGCCAAGTCAAAGGCGCCCAGCTAAAGCTGGCCGCTACAACTTCAACTGCGAAGGCAAGAGCGCCCGGCGCGGAATTGCGGCGCAATTAGAGGAACATTGTGACGTTTCGGACCAGACTATTCGTCAATTTCATGCTGGCGCTTCTGCTGTCGGTGGGATTGATCGCGGCGGGAGTCACCGTTGTGACGCGGCGGGCGTTTGACGAGATGAATCGCGAGCACAGCGATGCGCTGCTGGCGCAATTTCAGCGCGAGTACGCCCGGCGCGGCAGCCAAGTGATGGAGAGCGTGAAGGGCATCGCCGACGCGGAGTCAACCGTGCGGATGGCGATTGATTTGAGCCGGCCGAATGCGGATGTTTCGGTGTATGTGAACGACGCGCACGGCGTCTCCAAGTCACACCAGCTGGATCTGCTGGATTTCGTGAACAATGACGGGACAATTATTTCCTCGCAGGAATCTCCGGCGCGTTTCAATTACAAGATGGAGTGGGTTACGAAGCCGCAGGATTGGTCGGCGCTTGGCCCGTTCCTGACCAAGCTCGACACCGAAAACGGGCCGGCGTTGGCGTTGCTGTCTGTGGCTACGGTGCGGGTGGGCGACCGGGATTTATATGTGGTGGGCGGCGAACGGCTGGGTAAGGAATTTCTGGCGTCGCTGGTGCTGCCGTCGAATATGCGCGCGCTACTGTATTTGAATCTGGATCCGGAATTTCAAGATGCGAATTTGCTGGACGCGAATGGTCCAGCTCCGGATGCGGACCGCTTCGCGCCATTGGTGGCCAAAGAAAAGGCCGACCCGGTGGAGCAATCCACGGAGATCCGCTGGAGCATTGACGCGGCGAGCGCGGAAATGTTTCATGCGTTGCCTTTGCAGGGGCCACAGAAGGAATTACTGGGCGTGTTGTTCGTGGGAAGTTCACAGCGCGCAGTGGTATCGCTGGAGCGGCGAATTCGGTGGCTAGCGCTGGGAGTGGTGGCGGTGGGATTGTTGTTCGGGCTGATGCTGAGCTGGTGGGGCGCGGCGCGCGTGACGCGTCCGGTGCAGAAATTGGCGGAGGGCGCGCAGGAAGTTGCGGACGGAAATTGGAACGCGCGGGTGAATGTGCGCGGCGGGGATGAGGTGGGGCAGCTGGCGACGTCGTTCAATAAGATGACCGAACAGTTAGTGGAGCAGCGCGACAAGCTGGTGCAGGTAGAGCGCGTGGCAGCCTGGCGGGAACTGGCGCGGCGGCTGGCGCATGAATTGAAGAATCCGCTCTTTCCGCTGCAGACGACCGTGGAGAATTTGCGCAAGGCGCGCGAACAGAATTCCGGGCAATTCGAGGAAGTGTTTCAGGAATCCACCGGCATATTGCTGGCGGAGATTGAAAATCTGAAAGCGATCGTGGGACGGTTCAGCGATTTCGCGAAGATGCCGCAGCCGGAATTGAGCACGGTGAACTTGAGCGAGATCGTGCGCACGGTGGTGAAACTGTTCGAAGGGCAATTCAGCGCGGTGGGCCGGCCGGCGATTACTCCGGAGCTGCATCTGGAAGATGAGTTTGCCTCTGATTCAGGCGGACGCGACGCTGCTGCACCGGGCGATTGAGAACCTGGTGCTGAACGCGATGGACGCGATGCCGGCGGGCGGCGTGCTGATGCTGCGCACGACAGCACAAGGATGGCGAAGTGACGCTGGAAATTTCGGATACCGGCACGGGACTGACGCCGGAAGAATCCGAGCGCCTTTTCACGCCCTATTACACGACCAAGCAGCATGGAACCGGGCTCGGGCTCGCGATCGTCCAGGCCGTGGTGGCGGATCACGGCGGACGAATTTCCGTCGAGAGCGAGACGGGCGTTGGGAACTTCATTCCAGATTGACCTGCCGATCAAGCCGCCGCACAAGGCGCAGACTTTTCCGATGGTCTTCGAGAAAAAAGAAGACGAGGCGTAGCCTCCGTGTCTGCAAAAGCCCACATCTTGATTATTGATGATGACGCGAACACGCTGGCGTCCTTGGCGCGGGCATTTCGGCTGGCAGGGCACGAGGCGACGGTTTGCGACAATGCGGCGCGCGCCCTGGAGCTGGCCAAGGCCGAGCGCTTCGATCTGATTCTTTCCGATGTGGTGATGCCCGGGCGCGACGGGATTGCTTTGCTCGAAGATTTCAAGGCGATTGGGCTGGCGTCTCCGGTGGTGATGATGTCCGGGACAGGCTTCGATTGAAATGGCGGTGAAAGCTACGCGGCTGGGCGCGAGCGATTTTCTGGAAAAGCCCATCTCCAGTGAAAAGCTTCTGCTGACGGTGGAGAACGCGCTGCGCGTGCAGCATCTGGAGGAAGAAAATCGCGATTTGAAGCGGAGGTTGGGGCGGCATCACATTGTGTGGGCGAGCGCGGCGATGAAGGAAGTGATGGCGCAGGTGGAGCACGTGGCGGCGAGCGAGACGCGCGTGTGTATTCGCGGCGAGACGGGGACCGGAAAGGAATTGGTCGCGCGCACGCTGCACGAAAAAAGTGGGCGGCGCGATGGGGCGTTTATTTCGCTGAATTGCGCGGCGGTGCCTTCGGAATTGATGGAGACGGAATTATTCGGGCACGAGAAAGGATCGTTCACCGGAGCGGCTTCGCGGCACACCGGAAAATTCGAGCAGGCGCACCACGGCACGTTGTTCCTGGATGAGATTGGCGATATGCCGATGACCATGCAGGCGAAATTGTTGCGCGTGCTGGAAGAGGGCGAGATCGAGCGCGTGGGTGGGGACAAACCGTTTGCGGTGGACGTGCGCGTGGTGGTGGCGACGCATCGCAATCTGGAAGAGCAGGTCCGGCAGGGAACTTTTCGCGAGGATTTGTATCATCGCGTGTTTGTGTTTCCGATTGTGCTGCCTGCATTGCGCGAGCGGCGCGAGGATGTGCGCGTGCTGGCGGAACATTTCGTGCGGCAGCTCGAGGAGCAGAACAATTGGAAGCTGCGGAAGTTGTCGGCGGAAGCGATTGCGGAATTGGAGCTTTATTCGTGGCCGGGAAACGTGCGCGAGTTGCGCAATGTGGTGGAGCGGGTTTTGCTTTTGGCGCCTGGAGATGTGGTGGATGCGGAGACGGTGCGACGGGCTTTGCCTGGCGCGGCAGGTGGGTAGGTGCCGCTGGTAGTGTCGGCGGCGGAAACGGATGTCGGTGCGTATGCGTTGGAGATGGGGACGTTGGCGGAGCGCGTGGAGGCTTTCGAGCGCGAGACTTTACTGGCGGAATTGAAACTGCATCATCATCACATGACGAATACGGCGAAGGCTTTGGGTTTGGAGCGGAGTCATCTTTACAAGAAGTGCCAGCAGTTGGGGATTGATTTGCGGGCGATACGGCAGACGGAGTAGGACAAAATCAGAGCGGCAAGTGAAACCAACGGAAACGGCTGCCCGGTTCGATGAAACTGAACCGGCCGCTACAAATTCAAGGACAACGTCAAAGTCAAAGACGCCCGCCTAAAAAGAAAAAGCGGGCGGCCGCTACAAAATCAGATTCAGATTCGTAGCCAAAGGCGCTCATCCCGCAAAGGCGAGATAGCCGCTACAAATTCGAAACCGTTGCTTACGATGGAGTTTCTGTTTTCTTGCGCCATCCGATCAAGTAGCTGGTGGCGAGGTACGCAACCATGGAGACGGCCACTGTAATCCAGAAGAATTTTATGTTCAGGGTTATGGCGAAGGAAGCTACGGCTGCGAAAAATCCCCACATGAAGAGTTCGCCGAAGAAGGCTTGTTTCCAGTAAGGTTTCAGGCCGCTGTCTGGCAGGCGCGATTCCAGGGAAGGCCAGAGGCGGGGAACGCGGCGGCAGAATTCGAAATAGGACTGGCCCTGCTCTTTTTGCAGATTGGATTCTTCCAGGCCGATCAGGCGCAGGCAGAAAATCAGATTCCCCACTACGATCACCAGGAATCCCACGCGGCTTGCGAGCAGGCCCATGCCGAACGCCATCAGAATATTTCCCAGGTAGAGAGGGTTGCGTACGCGGCGGTAGCGGCCGGAGGCGACGAGCTTTTCAGCGCGTAGGTTGTTGTCCTGCATTACGTCCGAGCGCAAGTAGGAGGTGGCCCATGTGCGCAGGAGCGCGGTGAGTAGCATGAGCAGCGCGGCGAAAGCGAGGGCACAGCGCGCGAGCAGATCCGCGTGAGGGGAATGTTCGCCGATGCTGAGGTTGATCAGGTATTGAACGACGTTGACGTGGTCGAGGGTGTAGAGCCAGAAGCCTACGCCGAAGATCAGGCCGAAGATCCAGAAGCGATAGCGAAATTCAAAGTCTGTGGCTTTCATGTGGCTGCTGTCTCCTGATGCGGCTGGACGTTTTGGCCGTATGTTATACGCTGGCAGGCATGGATTTGTTACCGGTGGTCGCGTGCATCTGTGGGCGGGGCTGGGAACAGGCGGCCGAAGAGAAAGTGCGTCGGGAAATAGACCACGAAGACCAGGAAGAGGAAAGTGATGAAGAGGTGCGTGGGTGCCGTTCCGTAGGAGCGATGGAGGAAGGGATCGGTGACGGCGAAATTGAGGTTTTGATCCGGGGTGACGAAGCGCGAGGCTATCAGAACTGGCACCAGGATGGCGGATTGCAGTTTCCAGCCGCGACGGTCATAGCCGAGCCGGCTGAGTGACCAGAGCAGGATGAAGGGCAGGACGATGTGGAAGAGCGAGAGCAGGCGGGCCCAGAGCGGAGTGGTGGCGTTGAAAAGATACTCGGTTCCGCCGATGAGATGATGGCCAAAAATCAAGCGTGTGGCTACGTCGAGGGTCCATACCAGGTCAATCAGTACTGAGGAGACGGCTTGGCTGGAAATGAGGAGCGAGTTGCTGGTGAATAGGCCGATACAGGTGAGGATTGCGGCGATATCGCAGAGATGGAGGAAATTCGCTGGGCCCCAGGCGTGCCAGTAAGCAGCGAACCAGAGGACGAGCCAGATCAGCGCGAGGTAGCGCAGCCAATCGGGGATTTTTTGGCCTGGCGCTGGCGCGGCGGTGGGCATTTTGTGGTTGCGAACGGGGCCATCGTAGCAAATCGATTGGCGAAATCCCATTGAGCTGTAGCGGTGCTGCGATTTCTGCGTGACGCGGATTGCGCCGGCAAGGCAAGCCTCGCCTCGATCGACTTTGCCCAGTCTTAATTTGTTACGAAAGCGGCTGCAAGCCGCCGCACTCCATATGGACCTCGAATTCCTGCGTGCGCGGACGCGGCGTGGGAAAATTCCAGATTTGTTGGCGTGCGATGTGGACGCGTGCGAAGATTCGAGTGGTGATAACGATTAATCCAGGTTGGTTTGCGGCGGGTGGGGTGTGCGCGGCGGGAGGATTGTTTGCTTGGGGGGCGGTGGCGCACGGTTCGCAGCTTTTCGGGCGGACGTTGCGGCGATTGGATGATGCGTCGTCCCTGGCCATCACGTTTGATGATGGGCCGAATACTGCGGTTACGCCCGGAGTGCTGGAGCTCCTCGCGCGGCACAATGCTACGGCGACATTTTTTCTGATTGGGCAGCGGGTGCGGGCGTTCCCGGCGCTCGCGCGGGAGATTGCATCGCGCGGGCATGCGATTGGGAATCATACTGAAACGCATCCGTCGCTGACATTTTTATCGCCGGGACGAATTGCGGAAGAGCTGGAGCGCTGCGACGACGCGATTTTTGCCGCGACGGACAAGAAAGCGCGATGGATGCGGCCGCCGTTTGGCTATCGCAGTCCGCTGCTGGATTCGATTGTGCGGCAGCGCGGCGGGGCGGGAGTGGCGATGTGGAATGTGGCGGCGAAGGATTGGAAGACGCATGCGCCTGAGCCCGTGATTCAACGCTTGCGCAGGGCGCGTGGCGGGGATATCGTCCTTTTACACGATGGCGATCATCGGGAGCTGGAAGGGAAGCGCGGACACGTGTTGACGGCTTTGGAATATTGGTTGCCGCGCTGGCGCGACGCGGGATTACAATTTGTGAATCTGGACGAAGGGCAACTCAAAACTCAGGCGGGCTAAAGCGTATGGACGAAAAAAGATATTACGACGAGAAGCCCGAAACGAAGCAGATGACTTTGGTGTGTCCGCATTGCCGGGAAGAGGGTGCGTATCCGGTGCGATGGATGGCGCGGACGAAGAAGAGCGCACTTCCTCCTGGCGGGAATGAGGATGATCGAGCGAAATTCGCTAAGGCACGGTCTTATATGGTGCGCATGGATGATATGGTGGCGTGCCGAAATATTCGTTGCCGAAAGCGGTTTGATCTTACCGGGCAGACGGTGATTCTAACCTAGCGCCGGTTGTGACGCGGCTGCCGATTCCGCAAGAAGCAGATCGCTCGCTACGCCCCGCGCCCGTCCCGCGACTGCGGGACGGAACGGGAAGGAAAAAGCGCGCGGCTCCTTTCCCTTCGCGTCATTCGCTCAGGCCAGGCGGGATGACACCCGCTGCGTTTTTTCCACAGATCGCGGTGGTTCCACCAGTACTAGACCCACCCTTGGTCAGTCATTGTAAAAAGATTGTCACCCTCGCGTGTTCGCTCGACATCGCATCGCGATTACTAGTAATTGCGCGTCACTACCTTGGTACACAAACCGTTCGCAGCGGGAGTGTGCCCTGGTGCCGTTTCTGGCGCGTCTGCCGCCAGGAGAGATTTCGACGAAAGCAAAATTCATTCTAGGAGTTACGGTTGTGTTCGCGCCCCTGTTCAGCGCAGCAGTGGTAACGGTAGCGCAATCGGCCAACGTGCAGTCAGGAATCTTGCAGGCCGTGGATGAAAAAAATATGGTGACGCTCAAGGGCAACACGCATCCTTTGGCGGCGGCTGAAAACGATCGCGGTGAAGCGCCGGGCGGCTTGGCGAAGAACCGCATGCTACTGGTGCTGCAGCACAAGCCGGCGCAGGAAGCGGCGATCAAGCAGCTGCTGGCGGAGCAACAGAATCAATCTTCTTCCAGCTTTCATAAGTGGCTGACGAAGGAGCAATACGGCCAGATGTTTGGTCCTTCGGATCAGGACATCAAGACGATCACCCACTGGCTGCAATCGCGCGGGTTTGAGGTGGCGAATGTCTCGCCCGGACGCCACGTGATTGAGTTTTCGGGGGACGGCGTCGCAGGTGCAGGAAGCGTTTCACACCTCGATCCATCACGATTCGGTGAACGGCGAAGACGATTGGGCGAATTCCAGCGACCCACAGATTCCGGCGGCGCTTGCTCCGGTGGTGGTGGGCGTGAAATCGCTACACAATTTCGGCGCCAAGCCCACGTCGCATTACACAGGGCTGTACCAGCGTGACCAAGGCACCGGACAAACGACGCAGATCAGCGGGCCGAAGTTCACCTTCACCAGCGGCGGGGAGACATTTTTTGCGCTGGGTCCCACGGATTTCGCGACGATCTACCATGTGACGCTGTTGTGGAACGTCAGGATTGACGGGACCGCCGAAACCGTCGCCATCGTCCAGAAATCGAACAGCAGCGTCCCGGACGTACACAATTTCCGCGTACTTTTCAACCTGCCTGTGAACGAGCCGGAAGCGGTTCGGAACGGGCCGGATCGGGGGATTGATCCGAACATCGAGCCCGAAGCGGTGATTGACGTGACCTGGTCCGGCGCGGTGGCCACGGGCGCGAAAATCAAGACGGTGGTTTCCTCGAGCGCGAATACCACCGAGGGCATTGCGCTTTCCGCGCTGTACATTGCGGACCATAACATTGCTTCCATTTCCAGCATGAGCTTCGAGCCGTGCGGACTGCACCTGGGCACGGCGGGAAACCAGTTCTGGAACGCGCTGCGGCAGCAAGCGGCTCCAGAAGGCATCAGCGCATTCGTATCGCTACCCCGGAGCCGCGGGCACGGTGAGCGTGGCCATAACCACTCCGTAGTACGTGCAGGAAAATTCGACGGAACAAAAAAGCCCGCCCTCGGTGATACGGGGGCGGCCTTTCTATTTGGGTTGAGTGTTGCGTGTGTTTTTGTGCGGAATTTTGTTGGCGTTACGAGTTGACGGGGACGTGTTCGAGAATTTCGCGGATTTTGGTAGCCAGCACTTTCAGGTTGAAGGGCTTTTGCAGGAAGGCCATGCCGCCCTCGAGCACGCCGTGCCGGAAGACGCTGTCGTCGGTGTAGCCGGAAATGTACAGAACTTTCAGGTCGGGACGAGTGGGGGCGAGGCGCGCTGCGAGATCGCGACCGCTAACGCGCGGCATCACCACGTCGGTGATGAGCAGGTGAATTTTTCCTGCGTGGGCGGCGGCGATTTCCAAGGCTTGCATGCCGTCGGCTGCGTCGAGCACGTGATAGCCGCGAGCCGCCAGATATTCGCTGACGAGTTCGCGCACGCTTTGTTCGTCTTCGACGAAGAGAATGGTTTCGGTGCCGGGTTCGTGGCCGCTGGCGACTTTTTCGGGCGCTTTCTTTTCCATCGGAGCTTGCACCATCGGCAGATAAACTTTGAACGTGGTGCCGTGGCCGACCTCGCTGTAGACCCAGACGTATCCGCCGCTTTGCTTTACGACTCCATACACGGTGGCCAGGCCCAAGCCGGTGCCGCGCCCTTGCGATTTGGTGGTGAAAAATGGCTCGAAGATGCGGGCTTGGGTAGCGGCGTCCATGCCGATGCCGCTGTCGCTGACTGTGAGCATGACGTAGGGACCAGGGTCAACGACAGCGTGCTCGGTGGCGTAATCGCGGTCGAGCTGCACGTTGGATGTTTCAATGGTCAAGCGTCCGCCATCGGGCATCGCATCGCGCGCGTTGACGACCAGGTTCAGGGCGACCTGCTCGATCTGACTGGGGTCCGCTTTCACGCGGCCGAGGTTGGCGCCGGGCAGGAACGCTAGTTCGATATTGGCTCCGATGACGCGCGAAACCATCTGAATCATACCGGCGACGACTTCGTTCAAGTCCAAGACGCGGGGCTGGAGGACCTGCATGCGGCTGAAGGCCAGCAATTGGCGTGTGAGACCGGCGGCGCGCTCGGCAGCCTGCTGGATTTGTTCTACGTTCTGGCGCGCGGGACTTTGGCGATCGCCGCAGGCGGCGGGCAAGCGGTCGAGGAGCATTTCGGCGTGGCCCTTTACCACCATTAATAGATTATTGAAATCGTGGGCGACGCCGCCGGCAAGTTCTCCGACGGCTTGGAGCTTTTGCGACTGGCGCAGCTGGTCGGCGAGTTGTTTGCGGTCGGTGATATCGAGCGCGACGCCAATCACTCCGATAATTTCGCCATCAGGGCCGCGCAAAGGGCGCACGTGAGATTCGAAGATGCGTTTCTGCCAGTGCAATTCGTAGGTGAGCGATTCGCCGGAAAGAGCGCGCCAGTGCGCGTTGATGGAAGGGTGCTGGCCATCGGTGGTCTCAAAATATTCGGCAAGAGTCTTGCCCGTGAGGCCTCCGGATTTTACGCCCAGCGAATCCAGGCCTGCACCCATGCTGGAGGTATAGCGTAGATTTTTGTCGGTGGTCCACAGGACGGCGGGCATGCGCTCAATCATCATAGCCAGGCGCGCGCGGCCCTCGTGGCGCTCGATCTGGGATTTTTCGAGGTCTTCGAGCATGCCGTTGATGGCGACGCCGAGGAATGTCAATTCGTCCTGGCCCGGCACATCCACGCGCGCGGAAAGATCGCCGCTCGCGCCGATTTGGGTGATGTTCTCAGTCAGGTTGGCGATGCGCGAGATGACGAAACGTTCGAGCAAGTAGAGCGTGGCTGCGCCGAAAACGAAGCCGGCGGCGACTAGCAACAGCAGAAATTGGACCAGGCTGGTATGGCCTTGCTGGTAGATCGTTCTGGGAAGAAGGACGCGGATGAGCAAGGCGGGCTGGCCGTAAATGTCGTTTAATTCCTTATAGGCCGCGAGCGATTGACTGTCGAGGGGGCTGATAAAATTCGCTGCGCCCTTGGAGATGGCTGCTGCAGCCTCGCGAAAATCGGGACTGAGGCTAGTGGAGGAAAGCGTCTGCGCGTCTACGGGCATGAGTGTGAGGTCGCCCAAGTGCTGAATTTCGGCGGCATCGAGCAGGTGACCCATGATCATGGTTCCAGCAATTGACCCGGTGGCATCGCTGGCGAGAATTGGGCGCGAATCCACTAGCGCCGGTCCGCCGGGGAGGTCGAGAACTCCGGCTACCTTGCTGTGGGCATCTTTCAAGTTGAGGAGCAACGCGCCTCGCTTCAGGTGATCGTCCAGGCCGGCGGGAACCGGAATCTCGCCGCTGCGGGTCAGGTCAAAGCCTCGGGCGAAAAGTTTGCGGCCCTGAGCGTCGAAGATGACCACGAAGCTGATTTTCAGCTCCTGAAACGTGGGAGCGGGGAATTCAGTTTTGACGTAACTTGGGCGCAGGCCGCGGACGTAATCATAAGTTAAATCCCAGGTGGCATATTCACTGGTGGTCTGGTCTAGGGTATTCAGTTCGTTCGCCAGCGCGCTCGAGGCACGCTCGATGTCTCGGACGGCGAAATCTTCTTCCAGTTTGGCGAAGCCGCGCATGAGTACGATGCGCGAGAGCATAAACAGGCCGCCGACCAGGCCGAGCATGGTAATCCCAATGATCAGGAGGGTCTTGCGCCGTAGAGAGGACGGCACACGAAGTTGGGCGATGTGGAGGGGTCCCAAGAGAGGCCTCACTTGGTATTATATCGGCCGCAGGGGCAGCGTGGTTTTTGCGGTGTCCTAGTCGTACACGGGTGGTTTGGCGCTGGCGGTGCTGGGAAGGATGTGATGGCCCTAGGGTGCGGGAAGGTTTATGCTCGATGCATCTCGCTGGTCGTGGGCCGGCATCTTTAGTATGTAACTCTTACGGAATCGCGTGGAAGAGGGGTCAGATGAAAATGAGTTCGCTTCAGTTGCTGCAGGCCCTTCTATTGGCGATGGCGGCTGGCTGCGCGGTGTCTGCGGCGGCGCAGGATGCCGGGCCGATGCCTCCGCATGCTCCGGTTTCTGCGGCTGCTCCCTCTACTGCTCCCGTTCCCGCGAGTCAGCCTGCGGCGCAGAAACCGCAGGATCGATCTGGTGGCGCGCCTGCTTCTGGAGGTAGCGTTGCTCCGGCGCCGGCTTCCGATGGTGGGACGACTGCTGACGGTGCGGCCGCGGGTGCGTCGGCGATTCCTGGTGCTCCCGCTGCTCCGGCTGTGGCGTCGGCTGCGAAGATCATGGTTCCGGCGGGGACGCACATTCCTCTGGTGTTGCACAACGCGGTATCCACCCGTAGCGCGCGGCCGGGCGATCCGGTGTACTTCGAGACTTTGTTTCCGGTGATGATTGACGGAAAAGTGGTGATTCCTGCGGGTTCCTACGTCAGCGGAGAGGTCACCGAATCGAAGCGGCCGGGACGAGTGAAGGGGCGCGGCGAATTGATGATCAAGTTGACGACGATGATTTTGCCGAACGCTTACATGGTGAACCTGAACGCAGTGCCCAGTAATGCAGGGACGGGCGGCAACGAGACGACAGACAGCGAAGGGAAGATCATCGGCGACTCGGAAAAGGGCCACGATATCGGCACGATCGCCAAGACCACTGCGGCCGGCGCGGGCATCGGGGGCCTGGCGACGCGGACCGGAGCAGGCGTGGGAATTGGCGCGGCAGCCGGGGCGGCGGCTGGTCTTGCGGCAGTGCTTTTGACGCGCGGGCCGGACGCGGAGATGCCGCGCGGGTCTACCGTGGAAGCGGTAATTGACCGTTCGCTCTATTTGGATGCGGACAAGGTGCAGTTCACCGGGCCCGGGCAGGCGTCGTCACTGGCTGGGCCGGCGAATCGCGAGCCGGTGCGGAATCGCGATCCTTTTTAGATTTTGGTTCGTTGCTTCAGGTTCCGGACGCGCTGCGATTTGCCTGCGCACGCGCGTGCTGCCGGGGATTTGCTGCGGCTGTGAAGCGTAGTGGCGAAAAGCTCTCTGCGTTAAAATCCGATTTTCCTGTGACGATCCAGTCGCGCATGATTTTTGCCGTGGCAGGGGCTAGCAGGATGCCGTTGCGATAGTGTCCTGTGGCGACCCATAGGCCGGCGATATCGGTAGGGCCGATGATGGGCAGAAGATCGGGTGTGCCGGGGCGCAGGCCGGACCATTCTTCCACAATTTTCGCGTCGGCCAGATCTGGAGCAAGTTCGAGCGCGGCGTCTAGGATTTGGCGGACGCCTTGCGGCGTGACTTGTTTCACGAAGCCGGCATCTTCCAGGGTGCTGCCGGCAATGATGCGGCCGTCGCGTCGCGGAACCAGGTAGCCGTAGTCCGAGCGCAGGACTTTTTTCAGCTGCACGGTTTTTGAACGCAGGGCTAGCATTTGGCCGCGCACGGGATGGACTGGGGCGTACTGGCTAATTTGCGGATGCTGATGCGGATCGGCTTCGTGCGCGGCGGCTGCGATTGCGCCACCTGCGATCGTCCCGCAAAAACTTCCGGCTGCGATGATTACTTGTTTGGCTCTGATCTTTTGGCCGGCGGTTATCACACCGGTGCACACTTTGCCTTCATAGAGCAGGGCATCCACAGCGCAATGGCCGCGAATTTCGACGCCGTTCTGTTTTGCCGCAGCGAGGACGGCTTCGACGAGCAGGCGTGGATCTACCGTTTCTTCTTCCGATAGCCACGCGACCGCGCCAGCCAGAGGGCCCAGCGACGGCTCGTGCTTGCGTGCTTCGTTTGGTGACATCGGCTCAGCGGCTAATCCCAGGTGGTGAAATTCGGCGACCATTTTATTGCGTTTGATTTCAGCTAGGCGGCCGCGGAACACTTCGAAGGTGCCGTTGCGCGTGAAATCTGTGGACCTCCCGGAAATTTTTTCGATTGCCGCTATGAATTCAGGGTAAAGACGCAGGCTTTCTTTTCCGAGGGGAACCAGCGCGGAGGATTCGGGTGAATCCGGACCCGGCGAAAGCATTCCTGCCGCGGCCCAGGTAGCTTCGCGCCCAGGCTCCTGGCGATCGAGCAGCGCAACGCGCAATTTGTCGGACGCGAGCTCGAAGGCCATCGAGCTGCCAATCAGTCCGCCGCCAACGATGATTACGTCGTAAGCGCTCACCAGTTCATATTATCAGGAATTGCCATACGGATATTCCAGGACACGACGTTGACCAGGAGCTCAGGCGGCATCGCGCCGATCAACGCGAATTTCAGTTTAAAGAGAGCCAACGAGTTCGACGGACAGGAGGCGGGCTTTTTGGGCCAGGGTTTGGGCGCGGGACCAGTCGCCGGCTTTGCCGGCTTCTTCGGATTGGGCGAGGAAGCTACGGATTTTTTCCTGTCAGATCTTGTTGCGCGGCGCTCAGGACTTTGCCGGTGGTTTGCTGCAGATTTTTTTGCGCGACGTTCACGTCTTCGCCAGTGCTGCGGCGCAGGCTGGCTTGATCGCCTGGCGAAAGCTGCGGCGAGATTTGGGGCGGCGGAGTGCGCGCCGGGCTGCTCGGCCGCAGTATCCGAAGACGCTTCGGCGGGTTGTCGGTGCGGAGGGGGCGGCGCCTTGGTGTGCGTCGGCTCGACGGGTAGCGGAGCGGCGGCGGTGGCGGCGGGAGTCGGCGGAGGCGCTACGGCTTCGACCGGGGGCAGAGCATCGGTATCCGGCGCGATGTTGGTGATGGGTTTGGAATCGGCGCTGGACGGAGCGGGCGCGGCTGTGACTGGCGTGGCGGCTTTCACCGTCGTGCGTTACACCCCGCCACGCTGAAGGACAGCCCGCTAAGCAGAAAGGCTGCCAGCAACGCGGATTCTGTTTTTCGGCTGGGCATTTATCTTCTAACTTCTAAACTATTCATTTGGGTTTAATTTCCTACTTCCAGCATAGAACTTTCAACTCTTAGAGCTTCTCTTCGGCAAATGGCTGGCCGAAATCGCGATGCTTACCGGCCGGCGATTCCAGGGAACGCGCCAACGGCAGCTCCAGTCGAAACGTGGTGCCGTGGCCAGGCTCGGATTCAAATTCTATCCGACCGTTGTGCAACTGCACAAATCGAAATGTGTTAGCCAATCCGATGCCGGTACCTCCAGGACGGGTTGTAAAAAAGAGCTGAAAGATTTTCTTCTGATTTTCGGGGGAAATTCCCGCGCCGGAATCGGCTACGGCGATGACGGCGAAATCGCCGTTGCGGCGCAAGCTGAGGGCGATGGTGCCGTCCGGACCAGTGAAGTCGCTGGCGTTCAGCAAAAGATTGAGCACGGCCTGATGGATGAGCTGGCCATCCACCAGCACGTGCGGAAATTCGGAAGGCAAATCCACGCGGAGTGCGATGCCCGCTTTGGCGATGGTGGGGCGCGCGGCTTCGAGCACGTCGTCGAGCAGGATGCGAAGGTCGGTTTCTTCCAGCTTGATCTCCAGCGGCTTGGTGAAATTCAGGAAAGTTTTCACGGCGCGATCGAGGCGGTCAATTTCGCTATCGAGCATTTTCACGGCTTGCTGCGGTTCGGGCTCGACGGGCATATTGGCTTTCAGGACTTCCAGCCAGAGGCGCATGGAATTCAGCGGATTTTTTACTTCGTGCGCGACGCCGGCGGTGACGCGGCCGAGAGCGGCGAGGCGTTCGGAGACTTGTAACTGGTTGCCGATACGTTCCAGCGATTCCACGTCTCGGAGGGTGATGAGCGCGCCCATGGCGATGCCGTGCTCGCGAATTACCTGCGCGCTGAGGCCGATGCGCTGCGAGCCGTGCAGGCCGGCCAGTGTGATTTCCGCATTTTCGATGTGGCCGACTTCGTCGCCCTGAATGCCGAGGGCTTCACGCGCGGGATGGCCGGGAGGAAATATTTCGCTGACGCGCAATCCGCGCAAGACTTCGGAGCGTTGGCCGAGGAACTTTTCTACTGACGGGCTCACCAGCACGGCGTTGCCGCGCGCGTTGAAGAGCAGCAGGCCGTCTTCCAGGCCGCCCATGACTTGATCGAGATTTTCGCGCAGGGTGCTGAAAATTTCGCGGACGTCTCGTAATTGTTTTCCGATGCCGATAATTTTGGTGCTGACCGCGCCGAACTCGTCACTGCGTGCGACCGGCTCGAGATCGAATTCGCCGGCGGAGATGCGATCGAGTTGCGCGGAGATGCGATCAATCGGGGCGAGTGAAGCGCGGCTGACGACCAGTGCGAGAAGAGTCGAGAGCAGCACAGACGCCAGCGCGTAATATCCCGCGGAAACAAGTCCCGGCGAAATTTCGTTGCGGATGAGAGCTGAAGAAAGGCCGATGCGAATGTCGCCGAAAGGCCCATTGATATTGAAGGGCAGCGAATCTTCGTACACCAGCGGCGGGCCGTAGAGGGTGCGCAGCTGCTGGAAGAATCCGCCGCGGACGAGCGAATCCACGGGCGGGCGTTGGGCGATTTTCTCGCCGCGCAGGCTGGCGTCGCTGGAGACCAGGACGATTCCGTCGAGATCACTGATGGTGATTTCGTAGATGGTGGGGGAATAACCGATGGCGGATTCCATCACGGAATTCAGCGTGCTGCTATTGTCGAGGGCGCGTTGCACGTAGGCGCGCAGATCGGCGGGGCTGGAGGATGCTGGGGATTCGCCGCGAGCGGCGGCGTCGGTTAAGGAATTTTGGCAGGCGAGATAAATTTGCCGCGCCACGAAGCGCGCGCGTTCATCGGCCTGGCGCAGCGTCTGGCGCGTGAGACGCGCGATGTACAGGCCGGAGACTGCGGTGACAACCGCCAGAACCAGCAGGGAAGTCGCCAGCGTGAATTTAGTTTTCAGGCTGAGACGCATTCCGTCGCCCCGCCTCGTATTCTTTTAATTTGTTGTGGAGTGTTTTCAGGCTGATGCCGAGAAGTTCGGCGGCGCGCGTCTTGTTCTGGCTGGTGGCGGCGAGAGTTTGCACGATTAGTTCGCGCTCGACGGCGTCCACGGTGGTGCCGATGGGGAAGCGCAGTCCGCCTAGGCCGCTCGTGGTCATCGCAGTGACGCGACCGAATTCAGCCGGCAGATGTTGGCGCGCGACAGTGCCGCGGTCGGAAGCGATGGCGGAACGTTCGAGCACGTTGCGCAGTTCGCGCACGTTGCCGGGCCAGGGATAAGACTTGAAGAGTTCCATCACGTCGGTGCCGACGCCCGAGACCTTTTTTTCGTGCTTGGTGGAAATATCGGCGAGCAAATGTTCCACCAAAAGCGGCAAGTCTTCTTTGTGCTCGCGCAGCGGCGGGAGGTGGATGTTGAAAACATTCAGGCGGAAATAAAGATCCTGGCGAAGGTGTCCATCGGCGACGGCCTGTTCCGGATTTTTGTTGGTGGCGGCAACGACGCGGACATCCACGGGAGTTTCGACCTTGCTGCCAAGGCGGCGGACTTTGTGATCTTCCAGGACGCGCAGCAATTTCGCCTGCGTTTGCGCCGGCATTTCGCCGATTTCGTCGAGCAGCAGAGTGCCGCCGTCCGCCAATTCAAAGCAGCCGATGCGACGTTCGGCGGCGCCGGTGAAGGCGCCTTTCTCATGGCCGAAGATTTCGCTTTCCATCAGCGATTCGGGGATGGCCGAGCAGTTGATCGCGACAAAGGGGCGGTCGGCGCGAGGCGAGAGCATGTGGATCGAGCGCGCGACCATTTCTTTGCCCGAGCCGGTTTCTCCGGTGATGAGAACCGAAGCGGTGGAGGGCGCGGCGATTTCGACCTGGCGCATTACGTCCTGCATCGGAGCGGACGCGCCGACGAGAGTGCCGAGTTTTCCGGCGGCGCGCAGATCGCGGGTGAGCGCCACTACGGCTTGCTGGTTGCGCACGTGGCCGAGCGCGCGTTCGAGTAGTGCGCGCAGCACCGGAGGCTTCAGCGGTTTTTCGATATACCAGTAGGCGCCGGCTTCGATGGCTTGCACAACGCGTTCGTCGCTGCCGCGGCCGGTGATGATGATGACGGGAATGCGCAGGATGTCGTCGCCCAGTTGCTTGAGCAGATCGAGTCCGTTCATGCCGGGGAGCTCTACGTCCGCAAGAATCAGACTGGGTTGGAATTCCTGAAATTTGGCGAGGGCTTCTTCGCCGCTGGCGACGCCGAGAATCTCCCAGTTCCATTTGCGCAGCAGGGCTTCGTAGCCTTTGCGGGCGTTGTCTTCATCTTCGACGATCAGAATGCGCTGCTGGTTGGGAATCGGGGCGGTCATCGGAACTTTCAGCCTACCAGCAGTTTGGCGGAAATCCAATAGAGTGCGGCGGGGCGGCACTGTCCAGCATTTCTGTTGAAACCGGGTAAGAGGGTGCCTCGCATTATTGTTTCCTTAGGCATGCATTCGTTCCGCAGCCAGCAAGTAGCAGCCCAAGACTTGTTCACTCTGAACGGCATCCACGCAGCCAGGAAAACGGCCCAGATAGCGTCGTAGATGTCGAAAAAAACCTTCCGCTAAATTCGTCGTACGCAAGCGGTGTCGCCAGTGCCGCGGGAATCGCAAGTAAGCCAACACGCGCGGCAATTCCTTTTGAAACTTCTCGACCATCTCCGGAGCCCAGAAACGCCAGCGCCGAGCAAAGCTTCCGGCCCATTTCCGCAGCTGGGTTTCCTGCTCGGCTTCAAAAATCCACCAGAACTCCCGCCGAAACTTGCGACGCTGCCACCACTGCAGCCGCGGCGTCAGTCCTTCCAGATTCCGAAACCAGTGCGCCAAACACAACTGGTGCGCCGCCGCCGCATAGACCACCGCCGCCGCACTCACAGCACCCTCGGCTCCATCACTAATCACCAAGTCCACTTGCTCCAGGCCCCGTTGCCAGAGTCGCGTGAACAACTCTTCATAGGCTTGGCTGGTTTCCGCCTCTGCCGCCAGCCAATCCAATACTTCGAACCCTCCACCCTCGCGCACACCCACGGCGACCAGCAGGACTCCTTTTCGTGCCGGGCTTTTTGCCGATCGCCGATACCTTAAATAGATTCCATCCACGGCCAGGGCGCGATAGATCCCAGAACGTAAGGGTTGTTCCCGCCGTCTTTGAATCTGTTCTTGGGCATCGCGCAGCACTGCCCCGATCGTGGCCGGCGACAGATGCCCACCCAGAAATCGCTTTACCCAGCTCACCACCTTGCGTTGGCTCAACCCTCCGACCGTCAAGGCGAACAACACTTCCTCCAGGGCGTGCCGCTGGTATTTCTCCAAAAGCCCCACCTCTTCCTGGCCCCTCAGCCGCGGAACCCGCACCTGCTCCAGCTTTCCCCAAGCCGTTTGCCAGCACTTCCTCACCGTGTAACCCCAACGGTAGACTTTCTCTCCCCGCTCCCGGTACTGCGCCACCCGCCGATCCCGCTCCGCGGCTAACAGCCCCTCGATCGTCTTCTTTAACTGCTCTAACAAAGTATGCTGCAGTTGTTTCCAGCCTTGCTCCACCACTTGCTGTAATGCTAATCTCCCGCTTTGAGATGACATGGGGTGTCTCCTTTCTGCCCGGCTAGGCAGAGCTGTTCGGAGACACCCTCTTTCTTTTTATCCCCTCTTTCAACAGAAAATCTTACAGACGGCGGCGGGGCCGGGGTGGCGGCCGCTTTGGCACAGGTCGATTCCTCCAGTGGGAAGGATTTGCCGGGTCGTTTTGGCAATTGGAGGATCGCTCGAGACTTAACGGCTTTATTGTCATTGCAGACGGACGCTGCGGTCGGCCATCTTCTTGCAGCCGCTTTCATGAGTGAAACGTGGAAGAGAATCGAAAGGCCGTGCGCTACGACATTCACCTGCCCATGCCGGTCTGCATGTCGCAACGGCAGCCGCCGGAATTCCATGGCGGACAACTGCGCGACATTTCGCGGAAGAGCATTTTGTTCCACTCAGAGATTTCGTTCGAGATTGGCATAGCGCTGCAGCTGGCGTTTTGTTTGCCGGCGGAAAAGCGGCGTAGTTCCCGCGTGCTGGCTCGCGCCACAGTGAAAACGATACGTGCCTGGGAATTGCCGGGTGAACCCACGCCGCTCTTTGGGATTGCGGTGACGATTGACCGCCTTGATTTCGCGCAGCCTTCTACTTCCACGGCGGCGTGAGTGGGCGGTGATTGGCGTGGCTGGAACGCGTGATCGTTTGCAAAACAGTCGTAGTCTTCAGGTTAGGTCGTAGAGAAAAGTGATCCGAGCGAACCGTCGCTGGCGGTTCGCCCGGATTTGCGAATGCAGCGAGTGCTTGCGGCGTTGCGTTCGCGACGTTTACTGCTTTAGTGATCGTCGTCGTGATCGTGGCCGCGCTCTTGGGGACCGAAAGCTACTCCGCGGAACACTTCGCCTGCCTCTGCCGCGCGCAGAGTCTCGAAATGTCCAACCGATTTTCCCCACTGGCTGTCGCCTGTCGGCAGAGTGGTGGCTGACAGGATGTCGGTGACCTGCACCAGTTTGTTCGGGTCGGCACCTTGGTCGCCGTTCGCGCTGACGGTCGAAGTGATCGCGTAGATCGTTACCGTGCCGTCGTGATTGTGCCGGCCAGTGATATTGCGGCAGCCACCCGTTGCGGGGTTCAGCGAAGTTGGATAATTTGCCACGCTGTACGGCACGCCGATGTTCAAGCCGTCTTGCAGAACGTAGAGCATGGTCCAGGTTCCGTTGACCAGGCTCCATTTCTGCAGTCCGGCGGTGGCCAGGGTTTGAGCATCGGCGACATTGCCATTGACTGCGGGCGTTACCAGCGTTCCATCGCCTTCGTCACAAACGTAAAGCGTGTTGGCATCTGCGAACCACAGACCGAACGGAAACGCCGTGGAAGTGCTCGCGGCTGTGTTGGGGAATCCGGGCAGAATCGTAATCGGTACAGTGGCAAGATCCGCTGCAGAGCCCGTCGGCAATATGCCTGCGGTGCCCACCTGGTAGACGGTGTTGATACGTTGCTGCCGTTGCCTTTGCTGATGTACACGCTGTTGTTGAAGATCGTGAGGCCGCGGAAGTTAGTGTCTTTACCCGGTTTGTCCGTGCCGAATTCCAAGCGCCCAATCATGCCGATGTTCGGGGGCACCGGGGCTGTCAGACCCGGTACCAGCAGCTCGGCACCGGTGGCGTTGACAGATCAATACCAACGGGGTAGTAGTGAGTTGCTTCTTGGAGAGGTTGCCGCTGTTGTCGTTTCCGACCATGTAGTACAGGCCATTCGCGGCCTTCTTCGCGGCGCGTCCGTTATCTCCGCTGTAGGCGTTGCCTTCGGTGATGCTCAGGGGCCCGTCTGCATCCACTTCCGCGACGGAACGGTAGTACGCCGTGGGAAGTGCGGGATTACGACGTAAGTCGTGACAACGGGATTGGTCGGGTCGCAAACACCCGGCGTGTTGGAAGCAGATACATCGAGCAGGTTTGGCGCGATGGGAGAGACCGGGAAGCCGCCGCAGCCGGGGCCTCCTCGGTAGGCCATGAAAGTGAGGGACCTGCCATCAACCGAGCGGTTCAATGCTAGCTCTGATTTCGAGCTGAAGCTGGTAACGATTTGATCAGTGGGAATGGGAAGAGTGCCGAGTAGCCAGCCATCGGTGGTGACGTTATCCAGGAAGATCGGAGAAGTGACGCCAAAACTGCCATCGGAATTGGCGTTGTTCCAGACGTTGTGAGAATCGAAAAGATTCGGATATTCGCCGTTGTCGGAAGCGATGCCGCAAGTGACCGTTACCGGCGTGGTGGTGCCGGCGGTGGTGGTTGGGACGTTGACGGTGGTGCTGCCGTTCGGTCCGCCCGCACACCCGAGGGGTAGGGTCTCGCCGATGGTGACCGTCGAGGCTGTGCCCACGTAAACGCTGCGACTGAGCACCAGAGTATCGGGTACGAATTTAAAGCGACCGAAATGATCGTCGTTGGCGGCTACTTTGCTTACCTGTATTCCGGCTGGCGACGCCGCTGCTGCGGCGACTATTATCGCCAGTGAAATGATTTTTTTCTTCACGCATTTGGCCCTCCCAGGCGGGCAAAACGATCACACACCGGGGAGGGCCGCTGGTTTACGCGAGCCTTAAAATTTGTTAAAGCGTGGGTTGAAGCACGGCGAGCGCCTAGGTTCTGCCGAGATGCAGCGGGCGCTCCAGGACCAGTTCGAGTTTCATATTTTGCGGCAGGGTGAGTTCCTGGCCGAGGCCAGAGGCGATCATGAATGCGGTTGCGGCGGAAATGGCTGCGCCCATGGCCGCGTCTTGTTTATTTTTGGAGGCGATGCCCGGTTCGGCGCCGACGAAGGCGGCCTCGGCGGCGGCGAATGCTGCGTCTTCTTGTTTGGAGTTGGTGGCGCGGATTTCGCCTTCGCGATCGTAGAGGACGCGGATGGAGTGAACGCCGGGGGCGTCAATCAGGTCGGCTACCAGAGGGATCCAGCCGCTGGAACTGCGGATTTCATCGAAGGTGAGCCAGAGGCGAGCGCGGCCCACCTTTCCTGCGGGCTGAATTTTGTCGATATGGCCGCGGATTTGCGCACCGGCGGGGAGGGTGGCGCCTTCGGCGGTGGCGATGGGTTCGAGGGTGCGCCCCAGGAATTGCTTGCCGACTTTATCTTCTTTCGTGGAGATGGTGGTTTGCAGGGAGACCAGAAAACGGGTGCCGCGAGCGGCGGCGTCGGGCGGCATGTCTTGAGATTGGGGGGCGGGATCCTGCGATTGTGGTCGGGCCTGAGCTGCTGCACCCGAACACAGCAAAAGAACGGACGTAAATGCGAAAATCCTCCAGCGTTTCATAGACTCCTCCAAAATTTTTGTTTGGCGCTTTCCGCTGGAGGCGAAAGCGGTTCCGTCTTGCAGTGAATATAGCAAAACTGGCGCGCCAAGGCGAGCGCAGTTTGTCTATTGTGCCTTCCGAGTGGGGGGAATCTTGCGAATTCATAGCGGCATATGACGCGGCAGGCGCGCCGGGCGGAGATTTAGAAAAAACTGTACAGGATCGGACGGGCGTGAATTATAATCCCGCCAGTTTTACGGGTTTCGGTAGACACGCTCGATACTCCCTTTTTCGGCCCCCTTCGAGTCCTGTGGTTTTTTCATCGCGTCGCCTGCGGGGGAAAGAATGGGTGCTATCGTCAGCGCGGAACGATGGGGTTGGGTTGAGGAGGCGTACTTTGAGAGTGCTAGAACGTGCCGCCATTTTAGCTTTGCCTGTTATTTTGGTGGTAGCGGCGGCATTCGCCGACGATACCAAGCCTCGTGTGGCGGACGGTACCACTAGCGCAGGTAGGACGGCGGCAGGAGCGCCCTCCACGAGCGATACGACCGCGAAGACTGCAACTGCGGCGACTGACTCCGCGACGGCGAGCGTCACCTCCAACCAGGCCGCCACGCCCGAGAGTTCCTCAGCGGCCGCGACCGTGCCAGCTGCAACGCCAGCGCCTGCGCCGCCACCTAAACTCAATTCCGGCGCGGGACAATCGAAAGCGGCGATGGCTGATGAGAATTCCGAGCTTCCGAATTTTACGCCGATGCCTGCGCTTGACGGCAACCCGGGGCTATTCACGTTGGAAACCGGCGAGACGCTCCCCAAGCACGGCTGGTCGTTGGGCATCGGATTGAGCAAGTTTTCGCGTATGCCGGGAGACATTACTTCGATGCAGCTGGTGCCCTCGGTGGGCTACGGCGTCACGAACTGGTTCTCGATTTTTTATCAGATCAATGCCCGCGATACCATTCACGTGGGCGAGCCAAGCCTGCTGAGCCTTGCGCCGGTAAACGCGGCGAACCCGCAATACCAGAACACGATTTACAACTCGATCATTCCTTCTACCGGTTTTCCGCCGGCGTATGTGGAGGATGCGCCGTTCGCGTCGCACAACGGCACCGGTGCGGGCGAAATGGATTTGGGGTTCAAGATCGGGTTGCTGTCGGAGCGGCGAGGAAAGCCGATCAGTCTTTCTATTCGCAATGATTTCTATCTTCCGACGAAGACGGGGCTGGTGGACCTGCTGGCGAATCAGGTGCAGTACGGAAGGTTTAATTATGGAATCGGGTTGGAGGCCAGCAAGACGTTTTTTCACGGTGGAATTACGGCGACCGCGAACTGGTCGTATCGGTTCATGCGCGATTCCAGCTACACCGCGCTCGTTGGGGGCGTGCCCGAAACCGTGGTGCTGAAACTTGCCGATCAGATCCAGGTGGGCGCGGGACTTTTGATTTTTCCGACGAAGCGCTTCCAGATTATGACCGAGTACGACGGTACGATTTATGTGGGCAACGGAATTCAGAACACCACCTTCGGCGCGCGCGATCCCGTGGACAATATTATTGGATTCCGGTTGTATGCGTGGAAATGGTCGGCGATCGACATGGGCTACCGGTATTCGCTGGACTTGACGAATCATCGCGACCGCAACGGATTCGTTATTAAGGTGGGCGTGGCGCACTGGCCCTCGAAGCCGCTGCCTCCAGACGTGGTGACGGCTTTGTGCGCGGTGGACAAAGCTGCGATAAGGGAAGGATCGGAGGATTACATTACGGCGAAGGTGAGCGCGACGGATGCCAACGGGCTGCCGTTGACGTATCAGTGGACTGCGACGGGCGGCGCGATTGATGGATCGGGACCTTATGTGCGCTGGAATTCTGCGGGCGTTGCGGCGGGCAGCTACGTGTTGACGTCGCGTGTCGATAATGGCGCGGGCAAGACGGCGAGTTGCACGGCGAACTTGACGGTGCAGCCGAAACCGGCGCCTCCTGCCCCGACCATGACCTGCACGGCGGATCGTTCGACGGTGCTGGCTGGGGAACGCGCCGAGATTACTGCGAATGTGAACGACGCGTCCGGGACGGCCATTCGATTCACATGGCAGGCGAACGCAGGACAGATCATCGGCGCCGGCTCGATTGTGCAGTTTGATACATCGGGGCTCGCGCCGGGAATCTATACTGTAACTGGGCGCGCGGAAAATGAATTGCGCGGCGCGTGCGATTGCACGGCGGCCGTAACGGTGCAAGCGCCACCGGCTGCGCCGCAAGCGAGCAAGGTGGGTGCTTGTGATTTCGCACCTGGCAGCGCGGGTGCGGACAATGTGTGCAAACGCAACCTGGACGACGTCGCAGTACGCTTGCAAAGCGATCCGCGATCGAAGGTGGTGCTGGTGGGCTATGCGGATCCCGCGGAAGCGGGCGCGGCAAAATTGGCTGGTGCGCGAGCCGCGAGCGGTCAGAAGTATTTGCAGGACAAGAAGGGCGTGGACGCGTCTCGCGTCGAGGTTCGCACTCCGGCTGGGCAGGCGGGCGCGGGTCAGGAAAACCGGCGGGTGGATATCGTGTTTGTTCCGGATGGCGCATCCTATTGAGTTCGCGTTAATTTCGGATTCGTTTCAGTTGCTGGGGGAGGAAGGAAGCAGCAGGAGGCCCAGCGGCACTCGCGGGCGGCGGTATTTCGGCGAGCAGTGTATTTGATTGGAGCAGTCTCTCAGAGCAAGCATCGTGCTGCTGCGCTCCGCCAGAGTTGGCGCAGCCCGGTGCTTCGAGTCACAGTAAGTTATGACTGACGCCTCGCGGCAATTCCGCCGCAAATTTTTTGCCGGGCGCTTACGGCCCGTATCGAACATGACTTCGCTGAATAGGTCCCGCCGCTGTATTCCCATTTTGCTGTTTGGGGTGGTTTGCGTTTGCGCGTGTTTGTGCGTCAGTGCGCAGCCGGTGCAGGCGCAGGTGTGGCAAGCCATTGGTCCTGCGGGCGGTGACGTGCGGGCGCTGGCGAGCGATCCGGCGCATTCCGAAGTGCTGTATATGGGCACGACCGACGGCGCGATTTTCCTGTCGCGTAATGCAGGAGCCGATTGGCAGCAGCTCGGAGTGGCTGGTGAAAATCAAAATGCGGTCGTTACGGCGATCATCGTGGACCCTCGCGATTCAGCGCGGTTGTATGCGGCGACTTGGACGCGGGAAGCTGCGGGTGAAGGCGGCGGAGTTTTTTTGAGCAGCGATGGCGGCGCGACTTGGCGGGATGCAGGGCTTGCGCGGCACGCAGTGCGGGCGTTGGCGCAGGCTGCTTCGGATCCGGCGACGCTGGTGGCTGGAGCCCTGGATGGAGTTTTCTTGTCGCGCGATTCGGGCGAGAGCTGGCGGCGGGTGACGCCTGTGGGAGACCCAGAGCTGCGCAATTTTGATTCGCTGGCGATGGATCCGCACAATCCGCTGGTAATTTATGCGGGGACGTTTCATCTGCCGTGGAAGACCACCGACGGCGGAAAACACTGGACGCCGATTCACACGGGAATGATTGACGATTCCGACGTGCTCAGCCTGGTGACGGACGTGGAGAATCCGCGGCGTATTTTTGCCAGCGCCTGTTCGGGGATTTATCGCAGCGACGATGGCGGCGCGGCATGGGAAAAACTGGAAGGCATTCCCTATTCTTCGCGGCGCACGCCGGTGATTCGCGAGGACGCGGCGCGGCCGGCGAGCTTGTACGCCGGGACGACCGAAGGACTGTTTAAGACAGCGGATGGCGGCGCTTCGTGGAGGCGGATTTCGCCGCGCAGTTGGGTGATTAACTCGATGGTGATTCTGCCGCGCGATGGCGCTGAATCGCGCGTGCTGCTGGGAACGGAGCAGCACGGAGTTCTGGCGAGTGATGATGGCGGCGCGAGTTTCCACGCCTCGAACGAGGGCTTCCATCATCACCGCATCGTTTCGCTAGCCGTTGACGAGAAGAATCCGCAGCGCGCGGCTGCGGTGCTGGAGAACGCTCCGGATACGCTGATGATGAGTGAGGATGGCGGCAAGAACTGGGTGCCGATGAGCGCGGGGCTCCATGGGGAGACGGTGCGGCAGATTTTTTCGTCACCAGCGGGCTGGTGGGCCGCGCTAGCTTCCGGCGGCCTCGCGCAATTCGATGCACAGCGAAATACTTGGGCGCGCATCGGAGTCCTGGCGGATTTTTCGGCGATCGCTTCAACCAGCGATTCTGGCGGCCGGCAGAGTGAACTGCGGGCTTTTCGGCCGACGGTGAATGAGATGTCTTTTGCTGACTCGGCCTGGTTCGCCGCCACGGGGCAGGGGCTTTTCGTGTCGCGTGATTCCGGCACGTCTTGGACGGAGTTGCCGTTCGGGCCGGGCGAATTGCCGGTGGGATCGGTGCGCGCGTCGAGTGACGGCGTGCGTATCCGGCTGGTATCTTCGCGCGGGATGATTTTTTCCGACGACGGTGGGCGCACATGGGTGTGGCGCGACCTGCCACTGGAATCGGGCGGTGCGATACGGCTGGAGTGGGCGCCGGACAATATTCTGTTGGCGGTGGCGCGCACAGGCTTATACATTTCGCGCGACGCCGGAAATAGCTGGACGAAGGCGCAGGCGGGGCTGCCTGGCGCTCTGGCGGAAGGCTTGCTGACGCGGCCGGATTTCTGGCTTGTTTCGATGCGAGTGGCGGGGCTTTACATTTCCCGGGATGAAGGCGCGACGTGGACGCGCGTAAAGCACGGAACGTTGGTGAGCACAACGGGCGGCGTAGCCCGTGTGAGCGACGGAACGTTTCCGGTGCTGGCGGCGGTCAGCGCAGCGGAGCGGATTTACGCCGGCTCCGCGAATCATGGTTTGTACGTTCTCGATTTGTCCGGCAATTCCGCGCCGAAATCCTTTATGGCGGGCACGGCGGGTACGAACGGCACGACAGGGGGACACTGAGAAGCCTGTAGCGGCGCTGAAAGGACGCAGGTGCGATGCCAGTTGTAAGCCAGTTGTCGAAATATTCCCTCATTAAAACTTCCGCGTTTCTAACCTTGCACGACAGACGAGTCAATAGACTTAACTGCCTGCGTACGATTACGGACTTGTTAATTGTTCCATTTCGACTCCCTGACGCAATATTTGTTGCGATTGTTGCGGACTGTTTGCTCGCCACGCGGTGGCTGCGGCGCGGGACTTTTCCAGCAGCGCATCGAGGTCTTTGCGCGAAAGAAATTGTCCGGCGAGGACTACTGCTGAAATTTTCTGCGTGTTCTCAATCTTCTGCGTTGGATCGGCGTCCAGCAAGACCATGTCGGCGCGTTGGCCCGCGGCGATTGTGCCGGTATCTTTTCGGCTGAAGAATTCCGCGGGATTTTGCGTGGCTGTTTGCAGGGTTTCCTGCGGCGTGAGTCCGGCCGCGACTAATTCTCTCAGCTCGTGGTGCAGGCTGCTGCCTGGGAAAACGTAGCGATCGAGCGAATCGCTTCCGGCTAGCAGGCGAACTCCCGCGCGATGCATTTCACCGGTCAGTTTGCGGTCGTTTTCATACTGGCGTTCCCACCAGGCGGCATCCGCCAATTCCTTTGGCGACGGCGCACCCTCGGGGCGCCACTGTTTTTGCAGCGCGGGCGGAACGTAGGCTAGCAGCGGGTCGTCTGGTGATTGCTGGGGCGCGTGGGCCAGGGTCGAGATGGGGTAAAGCGTGGGCGTGACCCAGGTGCCATTGCGAACCAAGGTGGCCCATAGCACCGCGGCTTTCTCCGGCGAAAATGATTTGTCTGCATCGTCGAACACCGCGGCATCGGACTGATCTTTTTTCACGATAGCTTCCTGGATACGGCGGCGCAGGTCGGCTTCCTGGCTGGAGCAGTCCAGTGCGAGGGAGCTATAGATGATGTGCTCGATACTTTTCTGTCCGGCGGCCGAGGCTTCGCTGGCGGTGACGCCGGATGGAATGTGGCCGACAAAGGTAACGTGGTCTTTTTTCGCCTCTTCGGCGACTGCGAAATAGGCTTCGCGCGAGAGTTGAATAACTTTGATGAAGTCGGCGCCTTGTTCTTGCAGCAAATCAACCGCCATACGGGCTTCCGCGGCGCTGCCGACTTGCATGAGGGACGGATCCGTGGATTTCGCTTTGCCGGGCGGCGGGGCGGGCACGAGCATCGGTCCAGCGGCGACGATTTGCGGCCCCAGCAGCGTGCCGGATGCGATCTCGCGGCGCCATTGCTGCAGCGCGTGGAGGTCGCCGCCCATGTCACGTATACCGGTGATGCCATTCGCGACGAGCAGCGGGAGCAGAACGTTTTTCGACCAGGTAGGGTCAGCGCTAATTCCGGCGATGTGCGTGTGCATGTCCCACAAGCCAGGGATTAGGAATTTTCCGCGCCCGTCGAATTGCAATTCATTTTTGCGCGCCGGACGCCTGCGGTCGTCTGCAGTGCCAATCCATTCGATCACGCCAGCCGAGACGACTACGGTCATATCCTGCTGCGGCGGCCCTTGCGGATTGACGATGGTGACGTGCGTGAGCGCGAAGGGAACGTTCGCGCTGGAGTTCGGCGCGGATTTCTGCACAGGGGCGGGAACTGACGTCGGCCTTGGCGCGAATGCGAGCAGAGTTGCACAAATGCAGACGGCAAAACCGCAAGGCAGAAACTGCACGTTCGCACCCCTGGCTGCTTCTGCCCCGCTTAGACGCTACTTGCTGCCCTTCAGGTAGCGGTCAAACCAATCAATGGTGCGGCGAATCGCGTCAATCTGATTTTCGCGCTTGGCGAAACCGTGGCCTTCGTTCGAGTAGTAATGCGCGTCCACGGTTTTGCCCGTGTCCTTCAGAGTTTTCACCACTTGTTCGGCTTCTTCCTTGGGCACGCGGATGTCGTTATCGCCCTGCAGCACCAGCAGCGGGGCATTGGCATTCTTGATGTAGGTGAGGGGCGAATCGGCGTCGTAAATCGCGCGATCTTTTTCCGGGTCGCCGAGCAGAGATTTTTCGTACTGCTGCAGGAACGGGTCTTCGTGCTGCAGCATCGTGAGCCAGTTGATGATGCCGTATTCTTCGACGGCGGCGGCCCAGATGTCCGGCGCTTTGCCGATCGCCATCAGCGTCATGTAGCCGCCGTAGGAGCCGCCTGTGATTCCGATTTTCTTCGAATCCACGAAGCCGGTGGCTTCCAGGAATTTCACGCCGTAGATTTCATCCTGCAGGTCGCCGCCGCCCAGGTCCTTCACGTTGGCTTGTTGAAATGCCATGCCGTAACCGGTGGACCCGCGGACATTGGGCGCGATGCAGATGTAGCCGCGCGTTGCGAGCGCCACCACGGTGCGATTGAAAAAATCGCTGGTCTGGCCGGTGGGTCCGCCGTGCGGCAGCACGATAGCGGGATTCGAGCCATCGCGCTTCAGATTGAACGGCACCCAGACGAAGGCGCTGATGATTTTTCCGTCGAAGCTTTTGTAGTGCACCAGCTGCGATGGCGGAATTTTCGCAGGGGTGAGACTTGCGATGGCGGAAAAAGTCAGCTGGCGCGCTGATTTCTGCGCGATGTCGTAATCCCACAGGTCACCGGGCTGTGTGGAACTTTGGTGTAAAACCAACAGGCGCGCGCCCATGTGCGCGAAGGGCGAAGGATTTCCGGCGTAGTTGTTAAGCCCCGCGGGCAAATTGATTTTGACACCGTGGCCCGTGGCGGTGTCGGCGAGATAGGCGTCGGTGCGGCCGTCTTCGTTCACTTCGTAGGTGAATTGCTTGCCGTCGGGAGAAAAGTCTCCCGCGTTCGCTTCCCACTTCAAATCCGTCACCCACGTAAGCTTTTTGCTGGCGACATCAATTTCGCCGACGTTGCTGTAGCCACCCGGGCGGTCCGACGCGACGAGCAGCGTCCTGCCGTCGGACGAAATGGCCGATGCCATGGTGCGGTGATCGCCTTCGTGCGGCGAAAGATTTTCCTGCACGCCGGTCGCAGCATCAATGCGGTAGGCGTCTGAATCGGTAAAGCCGGAGTTAAAGCGCGTGGCGTAGATAAATTTTCCGTCTGGGCTCCAGATGGCATTGCTCCACAGATGGTCCGCGGTTTTTTCCTGCGTCAAGTTACGCACCGCGCGCGTTTTCCAGTCGAGGACGGCGATGTCGGTGGCGGAAGCCGTCTTCGGTTTGTAGGCGAATGCGATGGTCTTGCCGTCGCGCGACCACACGGCGCTGGTCTCGGAAATTTCGGGCGTGTTCGTGAGGTTCACAACGTCGCCGCCGTCGCTGGGAATCGCGAAGAGATCGTAAATTTCGCCGCCGCCCTGATCGGATTGAAAGGCAATCCATTTTCCATCGGGAGACCACGTCGCGCCGGACTGGCGGTCGTCGGATTGGCTCAGCTGGATCGGCCAACCGCCCGCGGCGCTGACTTTCCACAGATTATTGCGGCCGGTGAGGTTCGTGCTGAAGACGACTTGCTTGCCGTCAGGCGACCAAGCGCCACCGCTTACGGACCGCGTGTAAAAGAGATCGTCTACTGGGATGGGTATGGCGCCCAGAGCGGGCAGCGAGGCGACGGATTTTGGGTCAGTGATTTCGCGCGTGTCGAGGGAATCCGAAGCAGCCAGAACGGTGATCGAGAAAACGAGCAGCAACGCAAGTCGGATGAATTTCACGAGGCGTCTCCTGAGTTTCGGGCAGCGCCATAATAGGTCGCGGTCACGGGGACGTCAACGTGGCGGGACCAGCTTTGAAATTGCGGGGGTGCTGAGAATTCTTGCGTTGTATCGGATTAAGTGAGGTGGGTACCGGATGTGCGCGATGATTTGCGTTCGCGCACGGAGTGGCTCGGCTCCTGGAGCCACTGCATGATCGAGCTGGTGAGGCGCGGAGCTTTTTCGGGGCTGCGGACGAACTGCGGGCGGCTGGCACGAGGCAGCGGATGGCTCCCTAGAGACTGTGTTGCCCGACTGCGCGCGGATGATCCGGTCTGTGGCATGGGCGTTTGCGGCTTTGGCGACGCCTGCCTGCGCCTGGTTGCGTGGGCCGGCGCTTTCAACCATTTCAGACACGACGATGCGAAAGCGGGAAACTTGAAGTTGGTCTTGCTGACTTTCCAGTTCTTATTTCGCCACGCTGACAATTGTTCCGAAACGGATTTGAACACGGAGAGAGCACGCGTTTGCAGTTGTGCGAAACGAACTCGCGATGCCGAGGCGATCGCGGACTGCGCGCATTTTAGGTCATTTGCCGCCGAGAGGTATTGGCGCCTCAAGCGTTTGCTGAAATCATTTTGTGATTTCGCCACCGCTAGCCGCGCGACGGGAAGTGGCACAACGGTGCGCGGAGCGGTGGGACGCGCAACGATTCGCGGTTCGATCGGCGCTGCAGTTTTGGATGCCGCAGCGAGACGTTCGATAATTTCGTTTGCAACCGGAGACGACGGCGACTGCCGCTCGCTCGGTGAAGGAAACGGGATGGGGGCCTGCGAAATCCGCGGCGCGCCTGTACCAGGTCCTGAAGCTGACGAGTGAGCCGCGAGGCGAGAGAACGGCGTGCGTGTGGATTCGCCGGCCGCGTCGGCCGCGGCGAGAGGCATTGGTTCGCGAGCCGGGATGCCGGGCGCTGCGGCGTCGAGCGCTACATTTTGGGTGAGTGGAGTTGTCGCGGCTGGCGCGAAATAATCCGGAGTCCCCGCAACATCGGGCGCTTGCTCAAGCGCCCCTGAAAAGACTGCGTCAGCCGCGGCGGAATGCGCGACGAACGGTCTGATTTCGTCATATTGCAATTCGTGGGCGGCTGCACCGACCACGCGTGCCGGCACGGGGCGGATTTTCTCGCGCGCGGCTCGCATCAGGGATTGCTCGCAGAGCGCATTGAGCACGCGCGGGAGTCCGCGCGAGTAAAGCAACAGCGCCTCCACCGCTTCCGGATGGAAGACCGCGGCACTCGAACCACCGGCGATGCGCAGACGCGCATCAATGTAATCCCAGTTTCCTCCAGCGTCAGCGGCGCGGTGCGGCAACGAAGCGCGATGCGTTGGCGCAACTGGCGCAGCTCAGGACGCTTCAGAGTTTCCTCGAATTCCGGCTGGCCGCAGAGGACGATCTGCAACAGGCTGCCCTCGGCGGTCTGAAGATTCAAAAGCATGCGCAGCTCCTCCAGCGTGCGCTGCGTGAGGCCTTGCGCTTCGTCAACGAACAGTACCGGGGTCTGGCCGGCGCAGTGAGCGGTCCTGCAGCCAACTATGGAGCTGCGCCAGCGGCGTGCCGCGGTTCGCGTTGAAGGGAGCACCGAAATCCGCCAGGATCAAATCAAGGACTTCGCTGGCCTTCAAATGCGAATTGAAAATGAATGCTTTGGGGATGCGTTCCTGCTTGAGCCAGTCCATCAGGTGATTGAGCAAGACAGTCTTGCCTGTGCCGACTTCGCCGGTAAGCAAAAGCAAGCCTTTGCGTGCGCGGATTCCTTCGATCATCTGGTCGAGGGTTTCTTTTGTTTGCCGGGTGAGGAACAAGTAGCGCGGGTCTGGATTCGCGCGGAAAGGATTATCACGCAGATCGAAAAAACTGGAAAATAGCCCAGTCATAGGGGGTCCTTGAGGGCGGGGTAGCTATGATAGGTGAAACGATGCGCCGAGGCAATGCTTTGGTGAGCCGGGACGGAGCGCGAAAAATGGTGCGGGGTGCGCGAGGCGGCAGCATTGCCAATGTGAAGTCAGTTGGCCCTTATCATGGCGGAACTCGACGGCGTGCCAGGAATCTGGCGTGAATCCTGACGGAGGCCTGCGGGAGGTTGGTTGAGAAAGACCCGAAGTTGACACTCGCTTCCCGCCGCCCATACACTCGCTCCGGTCTCCGCCCTACTCCACCAGCCCGCCGTCCTACTTTTCACTTTCGTCCTCATCATCGTTTTCCCACTCGCCGACGCTTTCGGCTACGCCCGCCTCCAAACCGCGCTCCACGTCTACCTCTGGAACATTTTCTCCCTCTGGCCCCTCACCCTCATCGCCATCGCGCTCCTTTACCGCGACGGCTTCACCCTAGCGCAGTTCGGCCAGAATCTCGGCGTCTATCCCCGCAACATCCTCACCGTCGTCGGAGTCGTTATCAGCGTCGTCGCGGTCGTTGTTCTCAACAAACTCCGAATGCGGAAAATCACTCGCGAACAATACGCCAAGCAAATCGAAAACATTTGCAAACTCATCCCCACCACGCCCGCCGAACGCTTCGCCATCATTCCCCTGGCCCTTACCGCTGGCCTCTGCGAGGAGTTCCTCGATCGCGGCTATCTCCTCAACCTCGCCGCCTCCGCAACCAAATCCCTCGAGGTCGGCCTGCTCATCTCCTCCATTCTCTTCGGGTTCGCCCATCTCTACCAGGGCCGCAAAGGCGTAATCGGCACCTCCATCGGCGGCCTAGTCTTTGGCCTAATTTTCCTAGCCTCCCGCTCCTTACTCCCCAGCCAGGTGCTCCACACTGCCATGGACCTCAGCCAGTTGCTCACCCTTTCTAAAAAGTCTCACTCCCAGTGACACGCACCCCAGCCTATGTCGGCCCATCGCGACACCTCACTCGTCTTGGTTTGCGCCTTGAAGGCCTCCATTTCCCAAAAGGCGCATGTCATTTGCGAGCCCCCCTTCGCCAGCGTGACGGAAAGAGCGCCGATATTTTGCTGAAGAAGCCTGCCAATCGGCAACTCCTGTTCAAGGCTAACTGGAAACTGACACATTGCCGAAGTACCGTGAAACGTTGCCCCTGTTTCACCCTTGACCCGCAGGGATATTTTTTAGAAACGACTGGGAACTTCCAGAAGAGTCCGCGCTTAGTTGATTTTGCTGGCGGTGCTTGCGTCTTTCAGCACCAGCACCAGGATGCGGCCGTCGGAGTGGAAGCTGCCGCCGGTTGCGGTGTTGGCCTCGGTGAGCGGGCCGGCGGGGTTACGTGGGTGCGCTCGACGCACCAGTCCAGTGCTCGATAGCGTGTCGTTGACGTACTCGCGCTCGCCGTCAATTGCCGGATCGATCTTGTGCGTCACCCCGTTGTTGCGTTCGTCGCGCTCGAAGCCGATATCATGGGTGGCGGCGACGCACCAGAGCGGGCGACCCTCCACCACGTAAGGCGATTTCCAGACGCGCAGGTGATTGCGCGACATCGCCACGCGCACCGGTTCGGCGTGCGCGAATCCGTAATCCTGCGGGCGGTCGAACAGGTAGAGCGTGCTCATCGGCATGGTGAGGTAATCTTTTTTCTCGAGCGAATCAATTACGGCGTTCATCACGGCGTCTTGCACGGAGCGATCCACGCTCACCCAACCGGCTCTGGTGAAGACTTGCACCACTCGTTCTTGCGTGCCCACAAGCAGGATGTTGACCATGTCTCCGGGCTTGCCCTGTGGATCGGAAACACGTCGCGGGATCTTCCGTAGAAGCGCAGCAGTGATCTCTGGCACAGGCGTTTCTGGCGGCCCGCCGATGGCTATCGCGGCGGCGGTGCTGAGGCCCGGAGTGAGCACCGCGATCTTCACCTGGAAATTTCCTTTGGCGCCTGCCGCGTCGCTCAAGCTCTGGTTAATTCCCAGAAACAGACGGCCGGCTACCGGCGCTTCATAATCCGTGCTCGCGCCTACCGCAAACGCTGGCGCGACATTATCATCGCCGAGACGCCCGATCAGCGAGCCGTGGCCCGCGTTGCGCACGGCGTATTCGTGGATCAGATCTCCGAAGCCGCGCGCTAGGCCATCGGGGCCGAACGATCGGCCGTCGGGATGTTTTTTGTCCGCGGGATACGTGACGGTTCCGGTGGCGGTGAACCGCAGCTTTTCTCCGGCGCGCATATCAATTTTCGTGTCCACCCACTGTTTCGCGCCGTCCACGTCAATTTGGTAGCACGTGACGGCGGCAGAGGAGCCGGTTTGCGCGGCGGCCGGTTGGGCCAATGGGGCGAAGGCAGCGGACAAGAATGCTGCAGCGAGAAAACGAAGCGCAAGAGTGCTGGAAAAATTCACGGTTTGTTACCGCGCACCCCGGAATTGCGGGTCGCGGGAGGCGCCACTTAATCCCCCGAAAGATTTTTCGGCGATTTCTGGTTCAGCGTGGCGATCAGCAGTTTGGCGCAATCCGGCGCGGGCTCTCTGCCAAAGAGCACCACACCCATCGCATCCACGGGTTTCCCGTACAGAACTGTGTTTGCGCTGTTGTCCGGACGCAGAGTGGACCCAGCCAGCGAAATGCCCGCGAAAAGTCCGCGCGCGCGCGAATAGGAGAACACCTCGGCGTGCAAGGTCACATCGGTTTCGGCGGAAACGTTGCGGCCTACCGGACCTGCCGCCACGGAAGCATCGGCGCCCAATTTCACCTTGCTGGTCAGAATGCTGCTAGCAGCGCGGTCGTTCATCAGCAGCAGGACAAAATCCGTGGCCTGACCTCCCAGCTGCACGCCGAAACTGCCGCCTTCCAGGGCCATCATCGTTGGCGCGCCCCATGGGCCTTTGAAATTGGGGCCGCTGCGGCAGGTCATCAGGCCTCGTCCATAGCTCGCGCCCAGAACGAACGCCAATTTCACCACCGAAGGAAGCACCACAACGCATTCGGCCTTGCCGATAACGCTCTTGGGAATGTCGTCCGGGATGTTCATGATCTCTTTCATCACCCGGCCGGCGTCTTCCACGCGCCCGCATTCTTTTTCGGACGCAGGCGCGGCGAGCATAAGCGCCGCGATCAAACCCGCGGCGGCAACAGCTTTGATCATCAAGTCTCCCGCTTCGTTTGCAGCAACCCAGACCGCAAGAATTCGCCAGGTGGCCTCGCGCCAGGACTTTCCAGGAACCAGAGCGCGGTTTCCGCAAACCGCAGTGAATTCTACATGGGCGGAGAATGCACGGCAACAGCAGGTCCTGGTGTAATCCTACGCGGCCCGGGAAAAGAGCCGTAAATCGGCGGCAGCTATTTACTTCGGACGCGAGTTTACCTACCATGTGCGGTGCCAGCGAAGCCGCTCCTGGGCGAGCTCTCACTTTGCCGGCCCCCGAGAAAGCAACTAAAACCGATGCCACGTACCGCACGACTGGTTGTAATAGAACCGAATGGTGTTCGCCGGGAAGTCGCCATCACCACCACGCCGTTCCGCATAGGACGGCAAGCCGGCAACGAACTGACCCTGCGCGACAGCCGCATCAGCCGCGAACAGGCGCAGATACTTTCCGTGAACGGTAACATGGTCCTGGAAGACATGGGCAGCCGGCACGGAACGTTCGTCAACGGCCAGAAAGTGATCAAGCACGAGCTGCAGCCGAAAGACCAAGTGGATTTCGGCATGGCAGATTCGTACAAGCTTGAATTCCTGGGCGAAGGCGCGACGATCGAGGAACTGGTGGAGCGCGTGGAAGCGCCGGCACCGACGCATTCGGGCTCGCGCGAACTCTATCATCTGGGTGTGCTGCTGGAAGTGGCGCGCACGCTGGGCACGGGGCTTTCGCTGGAAGACGTACTTACCGCCGTGGTGGATGCAGCAATTCAAGTGACGCGCACCGAACGAGGTGTGCTGCTTCTCGCGAATGAGTCGCATGAATTACAAATGATCGTGGCGCGCGACGCGCAGCGGCGTACTTTGCGCCCGGACCAATTGCAGGTTTCGCAATCGGTGGTTAAGCGCGTGGCGCAGACGCGGCGCGAACTGATCGTTAGCGATACCGGCGAAGACGGCGGGATGAGCCAGCAGGAAAGCGTTGCGCGGCTGGAGCTGCACACGGTGATCGCGATTCCGGTGGATAAGCTGCCGGTGATCGAAACGTTGGATGCGACCATTTCCACGCGGCAGGGCGAATTGCTCGGCGTGCTGTACCTGGATAGCCATGTGCCGTCCAGCGCCTTCACGGATCTGGACCGCGAAGTATTGCGCACGCTGGCGCGCGAGGCCGCGACGGTGGTGGAGAACGCGCGGTTGTTTGCCGCGTCACGCGCGAAGCAGCGCCTGGACCACGAAATTGAAATCGCCAGCCAGATTCAGAAACAGCTATTGCCGAAGTCGCTGCCCGATTTGCCGGACGTTGCTGTGGCGGGCTCGACGCTTTCGTGCCATTCGGTGGGTGGCGACTGCTTTGACGTGATTGGACTGGGCGGCGGGCGGCACGGATTTTTCGTTGGCGATATTTCGGGGAAGGGCGTTACGGCTGCGCTGCTGGCCACTTTGCTGCAAGGCGTCTTCTTCACGACGGCGGCGATGGATATATCGCTGCCGGGAGTTTTTTCGCGCGTGAATCAATATTTGTGTGAGCGCACGGGTGAAGACCGCTATGCAACAGTCTTCTACGGCATTCTGGATAAGCTGGGCCGATTTGAATACGTCAACGCCGGACACGTTCCGCCGCTGCTGAAGCGCAAGGCAGGCGGATTGGAAGGCCTGGGCTCGGCGAATTTTCCCGTGGGCATGTTCTCCGAAGCTGAATACCAGAGCGCGCGCGTGCAATTCGAGCCTGGCGATTTTCTGGTCATCTATACAGATGGCGTCTCGGAAGCGACAAACACGCGCAACGAATTGTTCGAAGAGTTCCGGCTGCGCCAGATCGTGGAAGAATTTGCCGGTGAGAACGTCCAGCAGCTCGGCGACGTGATCCGCGAAGGCATGCGCGTATTCACCGAAGGTGCCGCACAGTCTGACGACATCACCATCCTGGTGATCCAGTACAAGGGAAATGTAGCGTGAAACGCAAAGCCGTTCAGCCCAGCGAAGGCGGTCTGCCGCTCGAGACGCTTGAGCAGGTTGTGGCGACGCTCAATCCGGAAACCGAACCGGGGGAACTTGCGGCGCAAATGGTATGCGTGCTGGCGGCGCCAGGGCGATTGGAAGGGGCTCGGCTGTGGCGTGTGGTGGGCGGGCTGCCGTCCGTGTGGCAGGAAAGCGGCGAGCTTCCCAAGGCGGACGCGGCGCGCATTGAGCGAATTCTGCAAGGGAAAGATTCCGCAGCAAATGGCAACCGTTGCACATGGGTGCTGGGGCACGGCGCGAATCCGGTGGGAATTCTAGAGGCGTGGCCCAAGGGACCGCTCGATCCCAGGACGCGTGGATGGCTGGAACTTTTCCGGCGTTACGCCGAAGTGGCGCTGGAGAGCAGCGAGCGGCGCCATGCCGTGATTGAGCTGTCTACGATTGTGGAAGCTACCAAGCGGTTGAATTCCACGCTGGATCTCGCCGAGCTTCTTAGTATTATTTTGCAACTGACTACGCGGCATACGGGAGCTGAGCGCGGCACCGTGTTTCTGGTGGACCGCGAGCGCGGCGAAATCTGGTCTCTTGTCGGGCTGGGCCTCGACCAGCACGAAATTCGGTTGCCTATCAAGCGCGGGATTGCCGGCTGGGTGGCGGAACACGGCGAGACCGTGAATCTGGAAGATGCTTACGCCGACCCGCGATTTGAATCTGAGGTGGATATACGGCTCGGCTTCCGCACCAAGTCGCTGCTGTGCCTGCCGATTCGCAGCAAGAGCGGCGAACCCATCGGCGTGCTGCAATTGCTGAACAAGAAATCCGGGCCGTTTACGCACGCGGATGAGAATTTGCTGCGCGCGATTTCCGATCACGTGGCCTTGGCTCTGGAAAATGCGCAGCTGCATCGCGACCTGCTGCACAAGCAGCGCATGGAGCGCGATCTGGCGCTGGCGCGCAGCATTCAGTTGGGGCTGCTGCCGGAGCGTCCGCCGGTACTTGATGGATTCGAACTTGGGGTCGCACACCGGCCGTCGCTGGAAGTTGGTGGCGACTATTACGATTTCATCGCGCTCGCGCCGGATACGATTCTCACCGTGGTGGCGGACGTGGAAGGCAAGGGCGTCGGTTCAGCGATGGTGATGGCCAACCTGCAGGCGACGCTGCACGCGCTGCTGGCGCATCTGCACTCGCTCGAGCGTCTGGTGGAATCGTTAAACGACATGATGCTGGCCGATACGCGCGGGCAGAAATTCATGACCATGTTTGTGGGCTTGCTCGACCAGCCGCGCCGTACATTGCACTACGTAAACGCGGGTCACGTGCAGCCCGCAGTGGTGCGCGGGAATGGCGAAGTGGAATATCTCACGGAAGGCGGCATGGTGGTGGGACTTTTCGCGGGCGTGCGTTACGAGCGTGGGTACGTGAAGCTGCATCCGGGCGACGTGGTGGTTTTCTGTACCGACGGAATCACCGAAGCGAATAATTCCTCGGAAGAAGAGTTTGGCACGCAGCGGTTGGTCGAGCTGGTGACGCGCGAGCGCCATCTGCCGGCGCAGGACATTGTGCAAGCGGTGATGACCTCTGTGGATTCATTCTCGCGCGGCGGCACGCATGAGGATGACCGCGTAATTCTTATCCTCAAGGTTTCTTGAATTTGCCGCGCCTCAGCAACGACGGAAGTTGGATTGCTCACCCAGGTTTGCTGCGTAGTCGCAGACAATGAGCCCTCGTGCGATCGAGATTTGCGTCGACCTTCTAATTCCCCCAATCGTTACAAGTATCTATTTTTTGTCTGGCGTGGTCTCAGGGCCGTGCGATTAGTCGAGGCGGCCCTCTCTCCCCGTTCCAACGCGAACTCCTGCGGTATTCAACTGTTTTTTGGCTCGCGACTGCTTATTCGATGGCAGCGGTCAAAATCTTCCGGTGGCCACGTCCTTTGTGAATTGTCTTTTCGCTGGCGTGGGCGGTGCTGCTGGGATGGATCGCCTGGTACCGGCACCACGACGAGCACTAGCGCCGGCGAGCATTACGTCGATGCAAGAAGGCGGGCTTTGCGCGTCTGGTCGGAGCGCCTCGCTCGATCAGCTGTCGATATTGCCTCATGGATTGCCCGGATATTTTTGGAAGAAACTGACCACGCGATTTTCGTATTCGGCCGGAGCGTGCCCCAGGGCTGAGGCGTGTCCTGCGCCCTGCACAATCCACAACTGTTTCGGTCCAGTCGCTGCTTCGTATACGGCTTCCGCGTGGCGGCAGGGAATTCTGTGATCGTTTGTTCCGCAAATCAGCAGAACGGGGAACGGGCGCTGCACGACGGCCTTTTCCGGCGAGCCCTGGTCAGGATCGAAGCCCCCTGTTTTGGCTATGGCGCGCATGGCGAAAATCGAAGCGGGGCGAAAGAGCGTCTTGCCGAGGAACGGGCTCACGTCCAGGCCTGCGTAGTCGTAGCTGACTTCACGAAGACTTGCGAAGGGGTCCTCGGCGGAGACGGCGGCGATGCGTGGCTCGACGGCTGCGGATTGCAGCGCGATCGCGGCGCCCATGGAAACTCCGTGCGCGTAAAGATGGCGAACTCTTTCGCTGGCGTACAGTGCATCGGTGATCGCGACCGTGTCGTAACGCTCCTTCCAACCGTAGGTAGCCATATCGCCGCCGCTTTTTTCGTGCGCGCGCGAATCCATCATCACGACGCTGTAGCCGTGGCGGAGGAGAAATTCCGCGTGGCCCAGGTCGCCGGTGCGATTGTCTGAGACGCCGTGGAAAAGTAGCACCCAATCGCCGTTCGCCGAGGGCGCCACGACTTTCCAGCCGCACAGTTCGACCCCGTCGTTCGCGCGCACGGTGAATTCTGTTTTTGCTGCGCTCGTGCGCGCGAATGTTTGTTCGGCTTCCTGAAGGCGCTCGGGGTTCAGATTCGCGGGATGAAGCACACCTGGGCCGATGGCATTCCCAATCAATCCGGAAGCCGCGGAGAGCAGAGCGAGTATTGCGATTGTGATGTACATGACTCGGCGCAAGGAACCCTCTGTAGATGTTACGAAATTGGATCGCTTCATGTTTCAGTGTCGCAGAGAAGCGTTATGCGGCTTACACGGAGCCTACGTGCCGGTGGAAGAATAATGCCGCGTGCCGAAATTCCAGAGCGAGATCGCTATGGTGAGGAACACCACGGCGACGACTGGCACGAGCGGAGCGTATTGCGGTGAGACGATTCGGCCGAGCATGCGCACGCTGGGATAGAACGACGCCAGGCCGAAGGGGATGATCCAGCAGAGGAAAAATTGCACCACGCCGCTGTAGATCGACAGCGGGTAGCGGCCGAAGGCGATCACGTTCCACACGGGCGGGTGCACGCCAATGCGATCTTCGAACCAGAACGACACCGTGGTAAGGATTAGGAACACCGATATATAGATGATGCCGGCGCAAAGGCCAAAGAAAACAAGCATACCAGATTTCGCGGGAGTCCACGCGAGGCCGAGGTGCCGCGTGGCCCACCACATGCAGAACACGCCGGTGGCCACTTCCTGCAGCGATTCGATGCGAAACGTTTCGAAGAGCACTTGAAAGAGTGAAGAAATCGGCCGCAGGAGCACGCGATCGAATTTTCCCTCGATTATGTAATTATTCCCGAAATCGTAGAGGTTCAGGCTGACGATATTGAAGATGCCGTAGGGAATCAGCGAGAAGCCGTACAGGAAGAGCACTTCTTCGAAGCGCCATCCGGCCAGTTGCGGAATTTTCTGGAACAGCACCACTACGAAGCTTAGCCCGAAAATCGTGGCGGCAAAACTGGTTCCGAGGCTGATGAAGAAATCGCCGCGATAGCTGACGCGCACCTTGGCATACTGCGAAAAATAATCGAAGAACAGACCGGCATGTCGGTGCGTGGCGTCGAGGAAGCCGGCGATTCCCGATTTCTCCGTGATGGGCGCAGTCGTTGACATGGTTCCCGCTACGAATTAGCCTCCGTGAATCGTGATCTTTTGCGCCGCGCGTTGCCACCACACATGTGCGAGCCACAGCAGCGCGATCACCCACAGCCACTGAATCCCCAGCGCACGCAACGCCGCGGCGCGGTCCAGCTTGCCCAGATAAATCTGCAGCGGCGTGTAGGCAATATGCTCAAACGGCAGCCATGCCAGCACTCTTTGCACACGGTCCGGGAAAAATGACATGGGAATCAGCAGCCCGGAGAGCAACTCGATCAGCCAGTATTTCGCGCGAATCAGCGCGAGAATGGATTTCAGCGGAATCGCGCAGGTGCCGATCATGAAATTGATCGCGCCCATCAGGAAAAAGCTGCCGAACACCGCTACCAGGAACAGGACAAAATTGTCGCGCGACGCCGGCCCTTGCACAGGAAACACCAGCGCTACGACGACGGCCGTGGGCAGCGTGAGAAGCCCCAGGCGAAATGCGGATTCGCCGATGGCGCGCGAAATCCACATCCACTGCACGGAGACCGGCTTGATCAGGTCCATGGCGATCTTGCCTTCGATCACTTCGTACGCCATTTCCTGGTCAATCGTGTTCCAGTAGAACGAGCGAATCATCCAGCCCACGCTCACGTAGGTGATCATCTGCGCCAGGTTGTACCCGGCGATCGCGATGCCGCCACGGTACACGGCGCTCCAGATGAAGTAGTACACGGTGACGTTCAGGAAGTAAGTGATGATGCCGGTGAAGTAACGCAGCCGGAACGCGAGGATGTTGACGAATCCCACGCGCGAAAATTCCGCGTAAGGGATCAGCGCTTGGATCAACGCGCTCATTTCTGAATCTGCCTGTATGCGGTGACGATCACTTGCATCGCGTCGCCCAAGGGGGACAGCGCGTGACGATGACTACTGACGTCTTTCAGCGAAGCGCTCTCGGTGAATACACCGCCATCCGCCAGAACGTAGAAAATCAGCTGGTCTTGAGTCGGCAGAGGATACTTCGCGGTTGTCCGCATCGTCGGTTGCATCGGGGCAGAGATGCTCACCGCGTTTTGGGCTGCCTTGCGAATGGATACGTGAGTTTGTCCTCCGCCAATCGAACCACCACCGCTGCTCAAATAAACGCTGGCACTTCCGTCCGACAGAGCCGTAACCGTGGCCGAACCGCGCGCCATGCCCCAATCCATAACCACGCCCCAGGGCTCGTTGCGGCTCGCGGCCGGAGTAAGGCTGAATTTTTCACGAGAGCCTTGCAAAATCTGCAAGCGAAGCCCTTGGTAGACGTCTACCTTGTTCGGCTTCGATCTGTCGAAAAGACTCACACGCTCACCTCGAGATGCGCTTCGCCGGCGTAGATGCGTTTGATGATTTCTTCGATGGGCTCGTCTTCGATAAGCAAGTCGCGCACCTCGACCGCGTCCAAGATCTTGCGGATCAGATCAGACGTCGAAACCTTCACGCGGTCGAAGCGGATGCGATATGTCAGCTCGTCCACCTGATCCACTTCCAGGCCGTCGCGCGAGAAGGCGTCGAGGCAATCGGCCTGGGTGCGGTCCTTCAGGACGAATTTGATCTGCTTGGTGCGCAGTAGTTGCTGCTTCAGTTGCGCCAGATGCCCGTCGTAGAGGACTTTACCGTGGTCAATGATCATAATGCGGCGGCAAAGTTCTTCGATATCGTCCAGGTCGTGCGTGGTCAGCAGCACGGTGGTGCGAAATTCGCGATTGATCGCGCGCAGAAAATGACGAATGTGGTCTTTCGCGACCACATCCAGCCCAATCGTCGGCTCGTCGAGAAACAGCAACGGGGGATTGTGCAGTAGCGCGGCGGCCAGATCGCAGCGCATGCGCTCGCCCAGCGAAAGCTTGCGCACCGGCGTGTGCAGATAGTCGCGAATATTGAGGATGGCGTCAAAGTGCTCCATGCGCGCGTCAAAATCGCGCTGCGAGACGTCGTAGATGCGCCGTAGCAGCTTGAACGATTCGATCACCGCGATGTCCCACCACAACTGCGTGCGCTGGCCAAACACCACGCCGATGGTTTTCACGTACTGGCGGCGCTGGCGGTAGGGCACGTAGCCATTGATGCGGATTTCACCGCTGCTGGGGACCAGAATCCCGGTGAGCATCTTGATGGTGGTAGATTTTCCCGCTCCGTTGGGTCCGATGTAGCCCACCATTTCGCCGCGTTCAATGGTAAAGCCGACGCGGTCCACCGCGGCCACGGTGCGGTAATCGCGAACGAACAGATTTTGAATCGAGCCCCACACGCCTTCGCGCCGCTTGAAGGTGCGAAAGTGTTTCGAGAGTTCATGAACCTGAATTAAGGAGTCGGCGCTCATGCGATTGGGAATTCTAGCATTTACGGGGAACCGGTACAGGCGCCTCACGTCCGGGTGCGTCGCTGGGCAGCGCATCCGCGGGCCCTGCCACCCCGCCTGGCTGCTTAGACGCGAGAGAGTGAAATTCGGCGCAACAGAATCGTGGGGGATTTGTGCCAGCGGTGTGCGAAAGCCGAAGCAGCAACTTCTCGTTGCTAGCTAGCCTTTGTGGCAGACCGAGCAATGCTTGGCTTCGTAGTTTTCCATCGTAACTTCGAACATGTTGTTGCATCCAATACATACGCGATGAATCTTCGCGGGCGGCTTTTCGCCCGGCTTGGTCTTGCTGGCATGCGCGGAGTGCTGATTACGTTGTGGCTCGCTCATGGCGGGATTCTAGCATGAAGCGAATCTCATGGGCCGCGGCAGGTCTCGTTTTCGCGGACCGGGCGCAGCATCTGCAGGGATACGAGCGGTAGCACTCTCGCGGTGTTTGCGCGGGCAAGCCGGGAAAGGGTCTGCTACAATTTTACAGCTTCGGGGGAAGCCTGCGTCCTAGCGGTGCGTGAAATTACATGCCGGCAAACAACAAGCCAAAATGGGTGATCGCCAGCGTCGCCGTGGCTTTGGGCGTCGTGCTGCTGATTGTGTTAGCAGAGCGCGGCCCAGCGGCGCAGGTGCAGATCGTAAGCGTGACGCGCGAGGATTTGACTGCGTCCATCACGGGCAACGGCAAAGTGGAGCCGATTTCGCCGACGGTGGCGCGCGCGCAATTTCCGACGTTTGTCGCTGACGTGAATGCTACCGAAGGGCAATCAATACATAAAGGCCAGTTGATTTTGACTTTGGACGCCGCGGATGTGCGTGCACAACTCTCCCAAGCGCGCGCGGATTTGCTTGTGGTGCAAACGGAATTGCGCAACGCCCACGCCGGCGGGCCTCCTGACGAAGTAGCGCAGCTGCAGGGAAATCTGCAAAACGCCGAAACACAGGTTGCGAGTCTGGAGAGAACGCAGCAGGCGCTTGCGCAGTTGGTGGCCAAGGGCGCGGCGACGCAAGAAGAAGTCGCGCAGAACCAGACTTCGCTCGCGACTGCGCGCGCGAATTTGCAAATCTATCAGCAGAAGGAGACGGCGCTCGAGCAGCGCTCCTCCGTGAATGTGGAGAGCGCCAACCTACGCGTGAAGCAGCAGCGGGACCTGGTAGCGGCGCTTGAAGAAAAAGTTCGCTCGGCCACCGTGATCGCACCGGCCGATGGGACGCTCTATTCTCTGCCGGTGCACAGGGGCGATTTCGTGAAATTGGGCGACGTGCTGGCGGAAATGGCGGATCTGCACCAGGTACGCGTGCGCGCATTCGTGGATGAACCAGACCTGGGTTCGCTCGGGCTGAATCAGGGCGTTCAGGTATTGTGGGACGCGATGCCCAATCGCATTTGGAATGGCAAAGTCGAACAGGTTCCCAAGCAGGTGGTCGCGCGCGGGTCGCGCAGCGTGGGCGAAGTGCTCTGCTCGGTGGATAACGACAAAGTGGAGCTGCTGCCGAACGTGAACGTGGAAGTGCGCATCCTGGTTCACGAGCAGCGCAGTGTGCTGGTGATTCCGCGTGGCGCGGTGCGTTACGACCAAGGGCAACATTTCGTGCTGGCTTACGATGGCGAGGCAGTGCACCGGCGGGATATTAAGGTAGGAGTGGCTGGCGCCGATAAATATGAGGTGCTTGCGGGGCTGGCCCAGGGAGACAAAGTGGCATTGCCCGGAGACGTGGATTTGCGCGATGGCATGAAGGTCCGAGCCGCGGAGGCTAAATGAGAATGACGGGCGCCATCGGTAGAAATAGCGCGAGAATTGCGAAAATACTTCGCGCGGCCTTTTTTGCTGCGGCATTCCTAGTGATGAGTGCGCCAGCGCCAACCGCGCGAGCCGCAATGCGCGCGACGCACACACCGAACGATCCGGGCGCGCTGCCTCTCTACAGCGTCATTGCCGCGGACGCCTCGGCCCTGATTCAAACGGCGCAGCGTCAGTTCAACGCGGGAAATTATTCCGCGGCGATTACCACGCTGCAGTCCGCCGTCACGCAAAATTCCAATAGCGCGGAGGCATACTACTGGCTGGGACGCACCTATTACGAAGTGCACGATTACGACAATGCGATTGCGGCAGCCGAGAAGTCTGTCGCGATTGACGCCAAAAATTCCGTTTATCATCAGTGGCTAGGGACAATCTACGGCGGCAAAGCGGACCGCGACCGGAGTTTTTCTTACGCGCGGAAAGTAAAAAAGGAATTCGAAGAAGCGGTGCAACTGAATCCTCAAAACATCGCGGCGCGACGCGATCTGGAAGAATACGATTTGCAAGCGCCGTGGGTCGTCGGTGGAAATAAGGATGAAGCCAAGGCGCAGGTGGATGCGATTGCCGCGATCGATCCCGTCGAGGGCCATCTGGCGCGCGCCGTCTATGATATGGACGGCGCGAAGAAATCCGATCTAGCTGAGAAGGAATATCGCGAAGTTCTGGCTGCCAAGCCTGCCAAGATTGATCCGTATCTGGAAGTGATCGCATTTTTCCAGCAGCAGAATAAGCCCGCGGACATGGATACGGCCATTCAAGCCGCTGCGCTGGTGGCGCCAAATGACCCGCGCCTGGGATATTGGCGCGGTGCGGCCTTAACGCTGGCCAATTCGAATCTTGCCGACGCCGAAAAATATCTGAAGGCGTATCTGGCCAGCACCCCGGATCGCAGCGATTGGCCCTCGCATTCCGCCGCGCGTGGTTGGTTGGGCCGTGTGTACGAAGCGCAAGGGAAACGCAGCGAAGCCGCCGAGCAGTATCGCGCGGCGCTGCAGCTCGATCCTAACGATAAAGACGCGAAGACGCGGCTGGATCGTCTGCAGAAATCGGTGCATTAAATCCGTGAGAGATCTGCTCGAACCTCGCACCGCTCAAACCGCATCTCATCCTGCGGTGACTCGTCTCACTCCAATGTCGAACGCCACGCCGATTTTCTGGGCCGAAACATGGAGCCTGGCGTTCCAGGAACTGCGCACCAACAAAGTGCGCGCCATGCTCACGATGCTTGGCGTGATCATCGGCAGCGCCTGTATCGTCCTGGTGGTGACGGTCGCTCTTGTGGGAAAACGCTACGTGGTCGGGCAAATTGAAGGTGTCGGCGTGAACCTGGTTCATGCCGAACTGGTTCACACCGGCGACGCCCAACGCATTACCTTGGGTGACGAGATCACCTTGGCAGATATGGAAGCCGCCAAAGCAGCCCTCCCTCACGTGGCCGTTGCTGCGGGCTCGCACGATATGCCCATGACGTTCGTTGTCAACGGGGTGAGCCGGCCGGTCAGTTTGGTGGGTGTCACCGAGGGCTTTCAGGAAATTCGCCGCTTTTTGATTCTGCGCGGCCGCTATCTCGACCAAGACGACTTCAATTCGCACAGTAAAGTTTGCGTGATTACCAGAGAGCTCGCCGAGTTGGCATTCCCGAACGAAGATCCGCTGGGCAAGGACATTCGTTTAGGGGATCTGCACTTCACCGTGATTGGCGTGTTTCACGAAAGAACGGCCACGTTTGGCCTGACAGAAGTCACTCGGAATTCGGTGATCGTCCCGATCGGACTCATCAAGTACTACACAGGAGCAGCGTACCTCCGCACGCTTTATGTGCAAGCCGACCGGCCGGAGAACGTTCCCGAACTCACCAAACAGGTGGCCCAGTTATTGAGCAGCCGACATCGGAACGGGGCGGAATACCTCGTCGACAACCTGGGTTCTCTGCTGGATTCCGCTCGCAGGATTTCCATGGCGCTCACCGTATTACTGATTGTGGTCGCCACCATCGCGCTCACGATCAGCGGCATCGGGATCATGAACATCATGTTGGTGACGGTGACCGAACGCACGCGCGAGATTGGCATTCGCAAAGCCATCGGCGCGCCGCGCGACGCCATCCTCTATCAATTCCTGATGGAAGCTTTTCTGATCAGCGGGACGGGTGCGCTGCTGGGCATCGCGATTGCCGTGGCGATTCCGATGGTGCTGAATATCGTGATCAGCCTGGTTCCGGAATTGGCGGGGGCGGGCGTGCACATTCCGGTGTCGTGGGTCTCGGTGATTCTGGCGTTTTTGGTATCCTGTTCCACGGGCCTGTTGTTCGGATTTCTTCCGGCGAATCGCGCTGCGCGATTGCAGCCGACCGAATCGTTGCGTTATGAATAAATCGTCGATTCTGAAATCGCTTGCGACATGCGTTCCAGCGGCGCTGCTGTTGATTTGCTTCGCGCTTCCGGTGCGCGCGCAGGACGAACGCAAGCTCACGATGCGCGAAGCAGTAGCGCTGGCGCTGCAGAACAGCCGCGACCTGGCGCTGGCGCGCGTGCAATATACCGTGGCGATGAACGAAGCGGGCGTGGATCGCGCTGCTTTCCGGCCCAACCTCTATACAGGCTCTGGCGCGGCTTACACCAATGGCTTTCCATCCATCGGGGGTAGTCCGCCCGCGATATTCCAGATGAATTACAACCAGGCTTTTTTCGATCCCGTGCTGAAAGCTCAGCAGCAGTCTGCCGAAGAACATGCCAAGAGCATGAAGCTGGAGATTGACCGCACGCGCGACGAAGTGATCGTGCGCACGGCCGTCGCTTACCTGGAACTCGCCGAGGTGCGTCATTCGCTCGATCTGCTGCGCAAGGAACAAGTGAGCGCGGAAAAGATTCTGGGCGTTACGCGCGAACGCGTGGAAGCCAACCAGGAACTCGCGATCGAAGTGACGCGCAGCGAATTAACCGCGGCTCGCGTGCAAGAACGCATCATTAAGCTGGAAGGGCGCGACGAGACATTGACGCAGCAGATTCGGAATTTCACGGGCGTGGCCGACACACAATCAATTGAAGTGGAGACGGAAGAACCGTCTTTTGCGACCGATCTACAGGCGGCGGAGCTGTCGAATCTCGCGATTCAGAGCGATCGGGGAATTCAGGAAGCCGAAAATGATCGGCGCGCGCGGCAAGATGTCTTGCGAGGCGCGCGTAGGGCCTACTGGCCGACCATAGACTTTGTCGGCCAATATAGCGTCCTGAGCACGATCAACAATTACTCCGAGTTCTACAACAAATTTCAACGCAACAATGTGACCGCCGGCGTCCAGGTTACCATTCCACTGTTTTCCGCCAAGACGCGCGCGAACGTGGCCCTCGCCAAAAGCGAATTGCAGCTGTCCGAGTTGTCACTGGGGAATAAGCGGCAGGAAGTTCGCCTGGACGTGCTGCAGAAACAGCGCGACGTCCGCGAGCTGGAAGCGACGTATGAGGTGGCGCGGCTGGATTTGAAACTAGCACAGGAAACCGTGCAGCTGACGCAGGCCAAATTCGACCAGGGACGCGCCACGCTGCGCGATCTCGAAGAGGTTCGCCTGGACGAAAACGACAAGTTCGTGGCGTTCCTGGACGCGGATTTCGCGCGCCAACGCAGCCAATTGACGCTGTTGCGCGCTACCGGTCAGCTGGCCAAGGTGTTTCAGTAGCACGTCAGGCGAAAAGCATGACTTGGGCTGAGTGCGGAAATCGAGTAAAATCGGGTGTGGCTGGTTAGTCAGTAATTCATACGTCTTTTTGGATGCCCTGAGGGGGTAATAGTACATGGCGTCTGTAATGAAAACGTTGTTGTTGAATCCGCCGAGTTTTGAAAAATTTGATGGTGGCGCGGGCTCCCGTTGGCCCGCCACGCGCGAGATTGAATCGTACTGGTATCCGGTCTGGCTCACGTATCCCGCCGGAATGCTTGAGGGTAGCCGCCTCCTCGATGGCCCTCCGCACCACATCACGCCCGCGGAAGTAGTGCAGATCGCGCAGGATTACGAATTCGTCGTGCTGTTCACCTCCACAGTGGGCTTCTGGAGCGACCTGAAAATGGCGCGGGCCATGAAGGAAAAAAAGCCCGGGCTGAAAATCTGTTTTGTCGGCCCGCAAGTGCAGATCAAGCCGGCGGAAAGCCTGCTGGCGAGTCCGGATATTGATTTCGTGGTGCGTGGTGAGTTCGATATTTCTGTCGTTGAGTACGCGCAGGGTAAGCCGCTCTCCGAAATTCTCAGCGCAAGCTATATTAAGGACGGCAAGGTCGTGCATAATCCGCAGCGGCCCATGCTGCAGACCGCGGAATTGGACGCGCTGCCTTTCGCCACCGAGGTTTACCAGAAGAATCTCACGATTGAAAAATACAATGTGCCGTTCCTGCTGAATCCTTACGTTTCGTTCTACACCTCACGCGGCTGCCCGGCTCTCTGTACCTTTTGCCTGTGGCCGCAAACGCTTTCCGGCCACGCCTGGCGCGTGCGCTCGGTGGAAAACGTAGCGCGCGAATTCAAGCAGGCGCACAAAATGTTTCCGCAAGCGAAGGAATTTTTCTTCGACGACGACACTTTCAACATCCGCAAAGACCGCGTGCTGGCGCTCTGCAAGGAATTCAAACCCGTCGGCTTTCAGTGGTCCTGCACCGCGCGCGTGCACAGCGATTACGAGACGCTCAAGGCCATGGCCGACGCGGGCGCGCGTCTGCTGATCGTCGGGTTCGAATCCGGCGACCCGCAAATTCTGAAAAACTTGAAGAAGGGCGCGACCGTGGAAATGGGCCGCACTTTCGTGCAGAACTGCAAGAAAGTCGGCATCCACGTGCACGGCGACTTCATTATCGGTCTTCCGGGCGAAACGAAAGAGACGATCGAAAAAACCATCGATTACGCCAAGGAGCTGGATTGCGAAACCATTCAAGTTTCCATGGCGCACGCCTATCCCGGCACCGAGCTTTACGACCAAGGCATGCGCGAGGGTTTCCTCGCCGGTGAAGCCATCACGGACGATATGGGCCACCAGCTTCCGCACCTTCAGTATCCGCATCTTTCGCGCGAATACATGGTCGAATCCGTCAATCGTTTTTACGACGAATATTATTTCCGCCCGCGCGTGGCCTGGCGCATCGTGCGCGAAGCCCTGTGGGATTCCCACGAACGCAAACGCCTGTTCCACGAAGCCGTGGATTTCATGAAGCTGCGCCACGATCGCCGCAAGGTGGCCAAAAAAGGCGTGCAGAAAAAAGCCATGGTGCAAGTACAAGTGCCCCCCATGGAGCCGCAAACTTCCGGCGCGGCGGGCGAATCACAGGGCGCATGACGTCTTCGCAAGGCCTGCACCTGAAAACCTACGTTTTCCTTCTATTTATGGTCACGTTCGGCCCGTTGGGCGACGTGTTTCTGGCCGACGGTATGAAAAAAGTGGGCGCGCTCAACATGCAGGATTCCGCGTCGGTATTTCATTTCTTCGCGCGGGCATTTGCTTCCGGAACGGTGTGGCTTGGCGTGATTCTGCTGGTCGCGTTTTTTATTTCCTACACATTGGTTCTTTCCTGGGCGGATTTCAGTTTCGTGCAGCCGGCTTCTTCGCTGTCCTACGTGATCGTGGCGCTGCTCGGCCATTTTTTGCTGCGTGAAGTTGTCAGCCCCGTGCGCTGGGCGGGCATTGCGCTGCTGGGACTGGGTGTTTTGATCGTGGGCTACACGCCGCCGCGAACTACCGAGCGCGTCTGATGGCCTGGACGGTGGCTCGCGATGCGCTGCTGCTGCTGGCGCTCGCATCCTTCACGTACTACGTGGTCGCGATCGTTGCGGCGCTGCGGTTTTTTCGCCGACGTGATGCTACTTCGGCTCCTTCCGATTTCACTCCGCCCATCAGCATTCTCAAACCCATCTATGGACTGGACCGCGAGACCTACCAGAACTACGCCAGCTTCTGCACGCAGGATTATCGAGATTACGAAATATTATTCTGCGTGAGCGACGAGCAGGATCCTGCCATTCCCGTGATTGCGAAACTGGCGAGCGATTTTCCGCAGCGTCGCATTAAGCTCCTGATCGGCTCGGAACCGCTGGGTGTGAGCGACAAAGTGAACAAGCTTTGCCGCATGGCGCGCGAAGCTCAGCACGAAATTTTGGCCGTGAGCGACAGCGACGTGCGCGTCGAGCCGGGATATTTGCGCGCCATCGTCGCACCCTTTCAGGATCCGGCCGTCGGCGCGGTTACCTGCCTCTATCGCGGGCTTACCGACGGCTCGCTCGCCGCAAATCTGGAAGCGATCGGCAACAGCACGGACTTCGCCGCGGGAGTGTTGGTCGCGTGGCTATTCGCTCCGGTAAATTTCACGCTGGGCGCCACCATGGCTACCACTAAAAAGTGCCTCGCCGAAATCGGCGGCTTCGAATCCCTGGTGAACCATTTTTCCGACGATTATGAGCTGGGCAATCGCATCGCCGCGCGCGGCCATCGCGTCGAGCTGGGCACATTCCCGGTTTCCATCGTGTATCCGCGGCAGACCCTTGCCGACGCTTTTCGCCACCAATTGCGCTGGAACGTAAGCATCCGCTTCTCGCGGCCTGCTGGTCACCTAGGGCTAATTTTCACGCAAGCTTTGCCGCTCGCGTTGTTGGCTGCGGTTTTCGCGCCATCCGCGGCATCGGCGATTAGCTTGCTCGTGGGTTATCTGCTGCTGCGGGGAATTTCAGCATGGGTCGTCGGCGTCTATGGGATGCGCGACGCCGGCGTACGAAAACACATGGAATTGCTGCCGCTGCGCGACGCCTTCGCCTTCATCGTGTGGCTTGCGAGCTTCTTCCCCCAGCGCATCCACTGGCGCGGCCGCGAATTCTACGTCCGCGACAAATGCCTGGTTCCGACGGCACCGCGCCGGCCGTAGTGGGATGGCTTTGAATTTGTAGCGGCCCGTTCGGCTTCATCGAACCGGGCAGCAGTTGCCTCGGTGTCGCCTTCGTGGCGACGCACTTCAGTGCGCAGCGGATCGCTGGTGCGAAGATATCTGCCGAGACGAAGACGCTACTCCACTTTTTTCAACTGCTTGTACAACTCGTTTGCAGCCAAAAATTCCTGCTCCAATTCCTTGGACGTCAGCCGCGTGCGCAAATACTCGACAGCCTGCTCCAACCGGTCCAGCGCCCGCGCAATATTCGCGGTGTTCGTGTGCGCGACGTCGCGCCATACACCGTAAGGGCTGCCCGCCAGCCGCAGCATATCCTGCAAACCCGGACCGGAGAGTGAAACCGGCTGGCCCGTTTCGTCTGTCTCGTCGGACACCACCCGCGCCAGCGCCACCGCCAGCAGTTGCGGCAAGTGTGAGACGATGCCCACAGCCCAATCGTGCGTTTCCGCATCGCACCACACCGGCTCCGCGCCCAGCGCGCGCACCAACGCAGCAAATCCCTGGATGCGCGGATCCGGATCATCTTCCGATCCGATCAGCGCGTATCGCGCGCCGGAAAATAAGCCAGCATCGGCCCGCGCGATGCCGGATGTTTCTTTCCCGGCCATGGGATGTCCGCCAAGAAAGCGCGCACCGCCGACGAAAGCGTTTTTCGCTGCGCGGCAGATTGCAGCCTTGGTGCTGCCTGCATCCGTGACCAGCGCGCTATCTTTCGCCACCGCGGCAATTGCCGGAAGCGCCTGGATCGTTGTGCCAATCGGCAGCGCGGTGTACACCAGGTCCGCGTCGCGCACCGCGCCAAAGAAATTCTGCGCAGTTTCCTGCACCGCGCCGCGCGCGAGCGCGGCTTCGAGTATCTCCGCGCGGTCGAAACCTACAATCGAACTGTCCGGGAAATGTTTGCGCAGCGCCAGCCCGAACGATCCTCCGATCAGCCCGGTTCCGACGATGGCCACGCGAGGGAAGGGAACTAGGTTGGGCGTCGAAGGCACGCGCTAGTTTAATGCAAATCGCCGAAATTCGTCAGCGCGTGGTGGACCGTGCCGCCCGCCGCTCGCTTGCGGCATCATCCGGCTCGAGGACTTCCACCTGCGAGACATCCTCGAGTTTTTCGATCTGCCGGACCAGCGTATTTTCGGCGCGATCGGCTTGCACAGTCATTTGGATATCCAGAAAGTGGCCGTCTTCGGTGGTGTCCGCGGTCAGATGCAGCAGGTCGAAGCGGCGCCTGCGCGTAACTCCCAGAATGCGCACCAAGGCGCCTTCGCTCTGCTTGACGCGCACCTGCAGGGTGAATTTGATCACCGCGCAACCTCGCGCGCCACTTCATGCTGGTGCAGCATTTCGGAATTCGAGCGTCCCGGCCCGACGATCGGCCAGACGTTCGCTTCCTGATGAATCAGTACGTGCGCGAGCACGGGTCCCGGCTCCGCGAGCAGCCGGTCAATCGCGCTGGAAACTTCCGCGCGATCTTCCACGCGAAACGCGGGAATGCCCATGGATTCCGCGACGCGGCAGAAATCGGGATTGTCGGAGAGGTCCACTTCGCTGTAGCGTTTGTCGTGGAACAGTTCCTGCCACTGGCGCACCATGCCCAGCGCGCGATTGTCGAAAAGCACGATCTTCACGGGCAAATCGTAACGCCGCAGCGTCGCCAATTCCTGCAGGTTCATCATGATTGAGCCGTCGCCCGAAACATTGATCACGCAAGCGTTGGGAAATGCGAGCTGCGCGCCAATTGCGGCGGGCAGGCCGTAGCCCATGGTACCCAGGCCGCCGCTGCTCAGATGTTGCGATGGGCGATTGAAATGGAAATGCTGTGCCACCCACATCTGGTGCTGGCCTACATCGCAGGCAACGATGCAATCATCGCCCGCACGATCCGAAAGAGCCTTCAGAAATCCGGGCGCGTATACTTCGTTGCCGGGTGCAGCGTAATCCCACGCGTGCGTTTCTTTCGAGGCGGTGCATTCCCGCCGCCACGGTTCGATGTCCGCCAGCTTGCACGTGAGCGCTTTCAGAGCATGACGCAGGTTGCCGATCACCGGAACATCGGCGCGGCGCAGCTTGCCGATTTCGGCGCGGTCCACGTCCAGATGAATCACTTTGGCGTTTGGAGCGAATGCATTCAACCGGCCGGTCGCCCGGTCGTCGAATCGCGCGCCTACGCAAATAAGTAGATCGCAGGTCTGCACGGCGTGGTTCGCGGTCTTCGTGCCGTGCATGCCCATCATTCCCAGGGCAAGCTCATGGGTGGTGGGCAGAGCGCCAAGCCCTTTCAGCGTCGCCACCACTGGAATGCGCGTCGTCTCGATGAACACGCGGAATTCCTCGAGCGCATTGCCCATGCCGATGCCGCCGCCGGCGTACACCACCGGGTTGTAGCTCTCGCGCATCAGCGCGAGAGCACGCGTGATGGATTCCTTCGATGCTTCGGCGCTTTCTTCGCTCGTGCCATCTGCGTGGAATTCGTATTCGGCTACGGTGTTGGCGATGTCCTTCGGCAAATCAATCAGCACTGGGCCAGGACGTCCCGAACGCGCGATGCGGAAAGCTTCATGCACAATGCGCGGCAATTCGGCGGCGGTCTTCGCGAGGAAGCTGTGTTTCACCACTGGCAGAGTGATGCCGAAAATATCCACCTCTTGAAAAGCGTCGGTGCCCATCAGCGCAGTGGACACTTGCCCCGTGATCGCGACCATCGGGACAGAATCCATGTAAGCATTCGCGATTCCCGTCACCAAATTGGTTGCGCCGGGACCGGACGTGGCCATGCACACGCCCACTTTTCCCGTGGCGCGCGCGTATCCGTCCGCCGCAAGCGCGGCGGCCTGTTCGTGGCGCACCAGAATGTGGCGGATCTTCGATTCCAGCAGCGCGTCGTACACGGGCATGATCGCGCCGCCGGGATAACCGAAAATCAGCTCGACGCCCTCGTGTTCTAGAGCCCTTACCAAAAATTCTGCGCCCTTCATTTGGCACCTCGCGCGGTCGACGCTGTCTCCGGCTTGAGCCAGGACATTTGCGCGCGCAATTCCGCTCCCACTTTTTCGATCGGGTGATTCTTGTCTTTATCCAGAAGCTTGTTGTACACGGGCCGCCCGGTCTGATTCTCGAGGATCCATTCCTTGGCAAAAGCGCCGGATTGAATTTCCGTAAGGATTTTCTTCATGCTTTCGCGGACGTGCGCGTCAATCACCCGCGATCCGCGCGTAATGTCCCCATACTTCGCCGTCTCGCTGACGAACTGATGCATTTTGGCGATCCCGCCTTCGTAAACTAAATCTACGATCAGCTTCAGTTCGTGCAAGCACTCGAAATACGCGGCTTCCGGCTGATATCCTGCTTCCACCAGAGTTTCCCATCCCGCCTGAATCAGTTCGCGCGCGCCGCCGCACAGCACAGCCTGCTCGCCGAACAAATCCGTCTCGGTCTCTTCCGCAAAAGTTGTTTGAATCACTCCGGCGCGCGTGCCGCCGATGGCGCTGGCATAAGCAAGCGTCCGATCAAACGCGTGGCCCGATGCATCCTGATGAATCGCCAGCAAGCACGGCACTCCACCGCCGCCCTCGTAAGTTCGCCGCACCAGATTTCCGGGGCCTTTCGGCGCGACCATGGTGATGTCTACCGTTTTCGGCGGCGTGATTTGCCCGTAGTGAATGTTGAAGCCGTGGGAAAACAAAATCATCGCGCCTTGTTTCAGGCTGGGCGCCACTTCGTTCTGATACAAAGCCGGCTGCGCCATGTCCGGCGCGAGCATCACGATTACGTCCGCGCCCTCGACCGCTTCCGCCGGACCCGTCAGCTTCCAGCCGTCCGTCTCGGCCTGGTTCCACGATGGCCCGCCGCGGCGCAGTCCTACCGTCACGTTCATCTTGCCGTCGCGCAGGTTCAACGCGTGCGCGCGGCCTTGGCTGCCATAGCCCAGCACGGCAATGCGTTTTCCTTCCAACGCGCGCGGATTCGTGTCGGTATCCCAGAACATTTTCGCCATCCTCATTCTCCTTGTGACTGCAATTTCTACGCGGCGCTGGTTACGGCGCCCAGTGATGCCGATGTAACAAGCTTTGCGTACTTGGCCATCACGCCAGTGGTGTAATTCGGCGCAGGCGGCTTCCACTGAGCACGGCGCTCGTCTAGATTGGCCGCAACGTCCAGCCGCCGCGCTTTCACGTCCAGAGTAATCATGTCGCCATCGCGCAACAGCGCGATCGGCCCGCCGTTCGCTGCCTCCGGCGCCACGTGACCTACCATCAGACCGTGCGTCGCGCCGCTAAATCGGCCATCCGTGATCAATGCGATTTTGTCGTCAATCCCTTGGCCCACGAGCGCGCCGGTGACAGCGAGCATCTCGCGCATGCCCGGTCCGCCCTTGGGGCCTTCGTAGCGAATCACGACCACGTCTCCGGGCTGAATCTGGCGGCTCTGCACCGCTGCAAACGCGGCTTCTTCGCAATCGAACACACGTGCCAGCCCGCTGTGCAGCACGCGTTCGTGCCCGGCGAGCTTCACCACACAACCTTCCGGCGCGATCGTTCCGTGCAAAATCGCCAGGCCACCGTCTGGCTTAATTGGTTTGGCGAGCGGCCGCACCACTTCCTGGCCCGCCGTTTCGCTCGCGTCGCTGATTTCCTCGAACAGTTTTCGTCCCGATGAGGTGATCCCGTCTTTCAGCAGCCCCGCTTCCAGCAAACGCTGCCCCAGCACGCGCATCCCACCCGCGCGGAACATGTCCGGCGCGTTAAACCGCCCGCCCGGCTTCAGATCGGCCAGAATGGGAGTCTTCGCGGAAATTACATCGAAATCATTTAGTGTGAGCGGTACGCCCGCGTCGGAAGCAATCGCCAGCAGATGCAGCACGGCGTTGGTCGAACCGCCGCTGGAGGCAACCGACGCGATTGCGTTGTGCAGCGATTCGCGCGTGATGATTTGCTTCGGGCGAATGTCATCCTTCAGCAGTTGCATCACCAGCTTGCCGCAGTCGAACGCCGCCTTGCCCTTGCGCGGATCGGTGGCCGGAATTTCATTCGCGCCCATCGGCGACATTCCCAAAAAAGTGAGCGCCGTGGCCATCGTATTCGCGGTGAATTGTCCGCCGCACGCTCCGGCGCCAGGACACGCCACGTCCTCCAACTCGCCCAGCTGCTTTTCGGTCATTTTGCCCGCGGCGCACGCGCCCACTGCTTCGAACACATCCATAATCGTGACTTCATGTCCCGCGAAATGTCCCGCCAGAATCGAGCCGCCATAAAGCGAAAGGGAAGGGAGGTTCAACCGCGCCAGCGCCATCACCGTGCCGGGAATCGTCTTGTCGCATCCGCAGATCGCCACCACAGCATCGAACGCGTGCGCACGCACGAACAGCTCGATGGAATCGGCGATCACTTCGCGCGAAATCAGCGAAGCCTTCATGCCCTCGGTGCCCATCGTAATGCCGTCGGAAATCGTGATCGTGTCGAATTCGATCGGTGTGCCGCCCGCGGCGCGCACCCCGGCCTTCACGCGCTCGGCCAGTTGCCGCAGATGAAAATTGCAGGGAGTAACTTCAGTCCAAGTATTGGCTATGGCCACCAGTGGGCGCGCCAGATCGGCGTCGGTGAGGCCAGTGGCCTTCAGCATCGCGCGGGCGGGCGCGCGGGAAATCCCCTTCTTGATGGCGTCGCTTTGCATGTTGTCCTTCGTAGTAGGCGTCCGGCAGGGAGATAAGTCCAATTTGTAATTCTTGGAGAATTCATAAAAGAAGCTTATATATGATTTCCACGCACGGGCGCTTGACGCTGGCCCCCCGGCTTTCGTATAGTGGGTCGTCGTAAGGTTGTAAAAGGATATCCAAGGCGCGTGGGTAATAAATTTTATTACCGTTTCGCTTTTACGAGCCGCTTCCCTTATCGGGGAGCGGGCCGGCGAGACGCGCGCGGATCACGCAAAACGTAGCAACTAAGAACCGCACCCAGTCTTTCCGCCGGCCGCGACCCTCAGAGGGAACGCGGCCTTTTTTGTTTTTAGTGTCATTTTTAGTGCTTGATGCAAAGGGAGGAAGCGGCATGAGTGAAATCAAAATTGGCGATTGGCGCGCGAAAATCGACGCGATTGACACCACTCTGCTGCACCTGCTGAACGTGCGCGCGGGATTTGCGCTGGAAGTCGGTCGTCTGAAGGGCGCGCGCGGCATCGCCCTGCGCGTCCCCGCGCGCGAACAGGAAATACTTGCGCGGATGAAGAAGTTGAACCCCGGGCCGCTCGACAGCGAAGCCGTCGACAAAATCTACAGCCAAATATTGCACGAATCCATTCGCGTCCAAGCAGATCACGGACTGGGTTCGACAGAAGTTCCCAAGCGCAGCAAGACGCGGTTGACGGAAAAGCGCCGCAAGGTGGCGGCAGCATGAAGAGCGCGGCCACTGCGCGGATCGCGTTTCAAGGCGAACCCGGAGCGTTCAGCGAAGAAGCCGCGCTGAAGTTGCTCGGCGCGGACATCACGCTCGTGCCATGTCCCACATTTGAGGCGACGTTCTCTGCGATTCGCAATCAGGTGGCGGATTTCGTGCTCGCACCGATGGAGAACAGTCTGGCGGGCTCGGTACATCGCTCGTTCGACTTGCTCGTCGAAAGCGGCTTGCACATCGTAGGCGAAGTGATCATTCCGATTGTGCACAATTTGATCGGCGTGCCGGGAGCGTCGCTCGAGCGCGTCGCGTCGGTGGCATCGCATCCCGTGGCGCTGGCGCAGTGCGAGCAGTTCTTTATCGCGCATCCGCGAATGAAACGAGAAGCCGCGCAAGATACAGCCGGAAGCGTGCGCGAGGTTATGCGCGCCGGCGATCCCGTGCGCGCGGCGATTGCGAGCAAGCGCGCCAGCGAACTCTACGGCGCCGTGATTCTGCAGGAGCATCTGGAAGACGACCGCGAAAATTACACGCGCTTCTTCCTACTCGCGCCGTCCGCCGCGCAGCCGCAGGGTCTTGCAGCCACCCCCACCTCCGCAGCGGACAAGATCTCGCTCGTCTTTCAACTAGCGCACAAACCAGGGGCGCTGCATCATGCCCTCGAGCCGTTCGCGCGCCGCAGCATCAACATGATGAAAATCGAAAGCCGCCCCGTGCACGGCCGCCCGTGGCAATACCGTTTCTATCTCGACCTGCAGGCCGCCGCAAGCGATCCCGAATTCGCAGCCGCGCTGGCCGAACTCGCGCACGAAGCAGTGGAACTGAAAGTTCTTGGCTCGTACAAATCGGCGGAAACAGCGCCGGCCGGTAAATTTGTTCCCGAGGGGATCCAATGATCATCAATATGACGGTGAACGCAACGGAAGAGCAGATTGACCACGTCGTGAAGCGCATTCAGGAGTGCGGATTTCAAGCGCATCTGAGCCGCGGGGAGGAACGAGCCGTGATTGGAGTGGTCGGCAAAAGTGAAAAGCATCGCGGGGAACTGGAAGCGCTGCAAGCGGCGCCGGGTGTGGAGGAAATTATCCGCATCACCCATCCCTTCAAGCTCGCGTCCAGAAATTTTCGCCCCGAAGGCTCGGTGATCGAGCTCGGCAAGGGTGTTTCCATCGGCGGGACGGAGATTGTGGCGGCGGCTGGGCCGTGCGCGGTCGAGTCCGCGGCGCAGATCGGCGAAATCGCCGAAAACGTAGCGCGCGCCGGTGCGAAACTTCTGCGTGGCGGCGCGTTCAAGCCGCGCTCGTCTCCCTATTCGTTTCAAGGGCTTGGCGAAGAAGGGCTGAAGCTGCTGCGCGCCGCGGCGGACGACAACGGCTTGCTAGTGGTAAGCGAAGTGATGGACCCGTCGCAGATTGACGTGATGCTGCCGTACGTGGACGTGCTGCAAGTGGGCGCGCGCAATATGCAGAATTATTACCTGCTGCGCACGCTCGGCGAAATGCAGAAACCGGTGCTGCTCAAGCGCGGCATGTCCGCGACGATCGAGGAACTGCTGCTCAGCGCCGAATACATCATGGCTGGCGGAAATTACAACGTGATTTTGTGCGAGCGCGGCATACGCACCTTCGACACGTACATGCGCAACACCATGGATATCGCCGCGATCCCCGTGATCAAGCAGCTCTCGCACCTACCGGTAGTCGCTGACCCGTCGCACGGCACCGGACGCCGCGACAAAGTCGGCGCCATGGCCCGCGCCGCGGTAGCCGCCGGCGCGGACGGTCTGCTGATCGAAGTCCACCAAGACCCCGAGCGCGCCCTCTCCGACGGAGCCCAATCCCTCTACCCCGATCAATTCGCGCAACTGATGGCTGAGGCCAGAATGATCGCTCCCGCAGTAGGCCGCCGCATCGCAGAGGAGACAGCGCAGAAGCGCGCCGCGTTGTGAGCCCTGATCGGTCCAAAATGCGCGCTGGCTCGCGATCCGTGGCTCACGATACGCGTATCGTGGCATGCTTCATGACACCGCTTCCAATTTTGCGCCCTAGGCTGCGGCGAGAGTGCGCTAAGCTGAAAATCTAAGCTCATTCACTCGGTCGCCGCGGAAGGCTGAGACATGCGCCGCATTTCGGTCCAGGAGTCCATCGTTGCCCCTCGCATATCGTGCGAAGGTTCTGTTGCAGACCGCGATCGTTGCCTGCGGAGTGCTCGTGTTGCTGGCAATCGCAAGTTTTTGCCGCCAAAGTTGGCCGCCGGCGAAAAACAGCTTTGATCCTCTGCCGTCTCCGGGCGGGGTGATTGACGTGCGTATCCTCGATTCCGGATGGTCGGGGTTCAAGTCGTACCTTTACCAGATTGATGTAAATGAAGGGCGGGTCCTACAGCTAGAGAACAAAACCATTTCGAGGGAAGAATTTGAAATCCCGCCATGGCGCGCGCTCCCGGGCGGCTACACCGACGCAGGCTCGTCCCATAACTTCCCTGGTAATACGGGACCGTCCCACAACTTCGCGGGTATCGCTTCGCCAGACGGCCAGTTTGTTGTGTTCTCATCCGGGGAGGACGGGAGCCACTCGAATGTCGCAGCTCAATTCCCGGTTGTCGTCGCACGCTCAGGTGACCAAGCTGAAGTTTTTCACGTTTCAATTTCGCCTCAGTATTTTGTACAAAGTGTCGCCTGGTCGCCAGATTCGAAGACTGTTGCGTTACTTTTGTGTTCGGAACGCCTTGGGTTCGGACCCCTGGATTTACTGAGTGCTTTCACGGGGCACCCGATCCAGTACAAATCTTTTGGGTTCCTGATACTGAGCGTCGAACGGCGTCGGTCCGTGGGTGTGATGCGTTTTGCTCGTGGGTACGCATGGGGCCAAGCCGCCATAGAGTGGGAAGCCCCGCACAACTAGTCCTGTGTTTCGTTCCGAGCTCGCCTCGCAAGGAATCCCTCTGTGATCTCGCTTCTCTTGCGGCACTCGCATTGAAAACATATTTACCACGCACTCATCCGTACAGCAAATCATTCAGGCTGCTACGGGCTTGTGGGTATGGCGTGGTTTCGGGCCGATGTTAGTCTCGCTTCACCAAAGGAAGGCAGCTAGAGGAAGCTTCGTCGCTTTGGTGGATCGAGACGTGAGGAGGAAACTCGCATGGCGACACGTACATTGTCTGTACCGGAGCAAACCTGGGGACTTGAGCATGAAACGAAGAACGAAGCGCACTCGTCCGCAGTGTCTTGGCCGGCCGTGATTGCCGGAGCATTTGTGGCGGCGGCTTTGTCGCTGGCACTCCTAACGTTGGGAACTGGAATCGGCCTTTCGGCGATTTCGCCCTGGGATGGCGCGGGCGCATCCGCTTCCGCCGTGGGCAAGGGAGCAATCGCCTGGCTGATCCTCATGGAGCTAATCGCGTCGTCGCTAGGTGGTTACCTGGCAGGTCGGCTGCGCACGAAGTGGGTGAACATTCACACCGACGAAGTTTATTTTCGCGATACTGCGCATGGTTTTCTGGTCTGGGCAGTAGGCCTGGTAATCACGGCGGCGTTTCTGGCATCTGCGGCGGCAGCGGTGGGGCGAAATGCACGCGGCGGCGCAACGGCGGCAGAAGGCTCCAGTGCCGCGCCTGCCCGAGGCGCCCTCAGCGCGAATGATTATCTGGTGGATTCGCTGCTGAGAACGACGTCGCCGAGTGCCGGCCAGAATGACGCAGCGATACGCAGCGAGGCGGGTGTGATTTTTGTGAACGGCCTGCGCCAAGGAAATCTTCCGGCAACGGACAAGAACTATCTGGCGCAAGTGGTGGCTGCCAGAACGGGAATGAACGAAAGCGACGCTGAAAAACGGGTAGATGACGTGTTTGCGCAGGCAACGCAAGCCGCCGACACCGCTCGCAAGGCCGTCGCGCACTCGATGTACTGGACGTTTCTCGCTCTCTTGCTTGGCGCGTTTTGTGCAAGCTTGGCCGCAACCATCGCAGGAAAGCAGCGCGACCGCGTGGTCATCGTCTGAGGAATTTCACTTATGTAGGAGGTTTTACGTATGCGTTCAATTTTATTGCTACTGCTGGGCGTTCCGATTCCGTTTATTATTTTGATCGGACTCTTCAGCCACTTTTGATGGGTGGGAACGGAAACGAAAGTTAGGCGTCGAAAGCACCAACTGAAGAGACAAGAGTTAAATGTGAAAGGTCACCGGCTACTGAACGTCGCTGACCTTTCCGTTCGTAAAGATCACTTTCATGTCGGGGTAGAAGTACATTTGCTTGGCGCCTAGGTTGACGATCTTCTGCGGCTGGCCAAGGATCCCGACGACTCGGTCCGTCGTTTGACCCAGTGCGATCGTCTTAGGAGACGCGGCTGGTTGCGCGGCGGGGCCTTCTGCCGGCGGAGCCCCCGCGTTATCGGCGGCCGGAGCCGCCGCGTCCTGCGTTTCGCCCTCGGCGGTGATTACTTCTTCGATGGTCTTCATGACTTCGTCAGCAGGAGGCGCGACGTTTTTCACAAAAGGAAATTTCAATTGGCCGTAGTAACGAACGTCGTTGTAGGGATCGCTGTAAAACACAAAGACGACGCCGTCTGGTTTTATGGTGTAGTCCGTTAGCCAAAACTTTTCGCCTGTGACAAATTTACGCTGCGCAATAGCGGTGGTTTGTTGATTGGCTGGCGCAAGCTGCATGCCCCAGGCCATGTTAGCGCCGAAACCGAAGGAGATTGTACCGTTCTTGAAGGTGTTGGTGGGCGGGGCGACCGCTTGGGTACTGGCCATCACCAGGCCGTCCTTGTGCAGATCAAGGACCGAGCCGGCTGTCGCGATATCCGAACGGTCCGCGGTCATCTTGGTGCGCCTGAACTCCGCAGCGATGCGCTTTTGAATTTCAGCGCGCGAGTCTTGACCATCAAGCGCGGGAACCACGACTGCCAGCGCCAGTGCCAGAACCGGGGCCAAATAAATCACTCGACGCATAACCTGCCTCCCCTTGAGCTGCGGCGGGATTTCCATTTTGCAGTGCCGGCCGACCGATAAATTACACCGACTGCCGTTCGCATGCAATTGCGTCACGTTACAGTTTCGTGACAAGAAAGAGTCGCCGCGCGCTTGTTGGCGAAGCTTGTGAGCACGCTTGTTTGGTCAGTCGCCTTGTTCCGCGATGAACGCATCCACCGTGAGGACCATTGCTTGCCCCGGGAAAATCTTTTCGGTGAGGACGCGATGAACTTCCTCGTCGGCGTCGAAGCACGCGTCGTGGAGGACGACGCAACGGAAATCCAGATCGGCGGCGCGCCGAAGGGTGGAGAGTGTAATGCCGCTGGTGGAAATTCCGAAGAACACCAGATTTTCAATGTCCAGCGACCGCAGAATCAGCTGCAGCTGGTTTTCTGAAAATGCGCCGACTCGCTGTTTATAAACCACCAGATCTTCAGGGCGGGCGACGGCGCTATGAAATTCGGCGGAGGGCGTGCCGATTACGAAGACATTGTTGTCCTTCAGTCGCTTGAAGCGAGATTCGCTTTCCGGAATTTCAGGATGGCCAGCGGAAAATCCCAGTCCCACGTGAATAATATGAAACTGCTTTTTGCGCGCAAATGCAACGGCTTTGGCACCGTTGGGGATGATGGCTTCCGCGGCGGGAACAAATCCAAGAATTCCTTTCTGGTAATCGAGAGTAAGCATAGCTGTCTTTTTCGGATCAAGTTTCATGTGGGTCCTTTGTGGTTTGTTAGATGACGTCCAAAATCAATTTCCAGCTTTCCGAATACGGGCCGTGATGCTGTCATCGCCGGCGCGCGCGGACCGTGTTTTGATGTAGCGCCCGCCGGTAAGGGCCCGTATTTACATCCGTTCGGCCTCCATGCCATACTTCCCGAACTGAGGGACGGAGGAACGTCCATGCGCAATACGATTCGTGCAGTCTCGCTTTTCCCGACAGCTCTCGCCGCAATTCTCGCTTGCGTAATCGCGAGCCCAGCCTTTGCGTCGGGTGACGATAAGGCCGCAACGCCGCCGGCTGCGCCATCTAGCTCCGTGGCTCGGCCGGATCGCGAAAAGAAAGTGTACACCAACGACGACATTGAACAGATGTGGCCAAGGGAGAAACGGGTGGCCAATGATTTGCAGGCTACTCCTGCGAGCGCGTCCACGCCTCGAACAGCGCGCCAGTTAACCGTTGTTTCCCGGCCCGTGAGCGCCAGGAACACGCCGGCAATCCGCGAGAATAATCCAGTGTGGTACGCGACACAGAGTGCATCGCTCTACGCGGAGCTCGATAGCATCAGCAGCAGAGAAGAAAGCTTGCGTAATTTCCGCGCGACTGGATTGGATGCCGGCGTGACGGTCGGCCTGCAGTTCGGCGCGCCCTGCGAAGGATTCACCACAGACAACGCCATCCAGCAACTGGAGATGCGCCGGCAGGAAATCGAACAGCAAATTGGCGATCTTCAGAATACTGCGCAGCAAAATGGTATGCCGTCCGCAGTTACTGAGGACCCGTCCGCGATTCTGCAAGCCGCACGCAAGCCACTCAGCCCCGGACAAGAACGCGCGGCGCTGATGGAAAGGCAGAGCGAACTGATCGGCAAACTCGACGGCGTGCAGAACGAACTCGCGGATATGTCCAACCAAGCCGCGGCGCAAGGAATCGTCCTGCTGCCAGTCACGCCGCAATGGGGCGGCAACCTGACTACCAACAAGCTCCAAAGCCTCGACGAGCGCGCCAGCCAACTCCAGAACGCCCTGGGCGAAAATGAAGACGCCGCCAGGCAAGCAGGCCTCGCCCCCTCCAGGTTGCCGTAAATACGGCCGACGCCTTCGCGGATAAGATGCAGAATCAGAATCTTCGACGCACCTAGGACTGCGGTTAACCCCAGGAAACGCGCACGAACGAGGGCTAATGCCCTACAGCCCTGATAGGACCTCTTTTACAGGGAATACCTGAGGGGAGTTTTTTCTTGCAGCTACTATGATTTGACTCGCCCCGTCCAATTACTTCGAGAGGTGGGTTGTGCGAAAAACTTCAGTGCTACGCTGCACATTATTGCTTCTTTTTGGCGCTGCTTTTTTGATCGCGGGTGGAACGTCGAACCAACTCCGAGCTTCTCGTGCACCCTCAACATTTGTGAGGGTGTCGCCTGGCGATGAACCGGCGGCTGGTACATACGCGGGGAAGATTGTTTCGCAGAACGGTGTCCGATTCATTCTGCGGGACGATGCGAAGGAGGTGTGGTACCACCTGGACGATCAAGCGCAAGCACAAAAGTATTTGGGGAAGGATGTAGTGGTGACGGGCGTTCTGGATGGACGCTCGGACATGATTCACGTCCGGAACATTGTCGAGGCAAAACCCTAAGCGAGAGAATTGGCGTAGCGAACAAGGCCTGCGTTCGCGCGCGAATCAGCGGGATTCGCTGGCGTTGCGGGCGATGGAGGAGGGAAGGGCCGCAGTCGGGTCCGGCGGCGGCATTTGGTTGACGACTGTGACTCCTGAGGACGCCCACGCGAACTTGCCGTTGCTGTTCGCTACTTCCTCGACGATTTTGGTGAACAAGCGATCCTGCATTTCGGTCCGTTTGGTGTAGTCCACCACGTAGCTGATGGTAAACTCCAAAGAAGCGGCATTCACTGCGAGCGCGACGACCGGCGCGATGGACGGATTTTCGCTGCGGTAGTCGTCGCTCACCGCGTTCCAGGAGTTCTGCGCCTCGACCAGATATTCTCCGGTCACTTCGTTGGCGGCGCCCAGGAGCGTGGCCCTGGCCTGGCCGGCGTCACTGGTGATGGTAAAGACGACTTTGATCTGGTCCCAGATGAAGCGAAATCCTTGCGAGTAGTTGAAAACTGAACCTTTTAAGACGGCGTTGTTGGGAATGCGCACGATCCGTCCGCTGTACAAATCCCTGCCGACCCAGCTCCCGACTTCCATCAAGGTGGTGCGCAGCAGACCGATGTCAATCACGTCGCCGCGCGTTTCGCCGATCTGGACTCTGTCTCCCACGTCGTACAATTTCGAAAAACCGATAGAGAAGGCGCCAGCAATACTGGCGAGCAGATCCTGGAGAGCCACCGCGACGCCTGCACCGGCAACTCCGAGGGCAAAGCTGAGCCGGCCTAGGCGATCTTCAAAAAGTATCGCCAGGAAAAAAAGAATCGCCAAGTATCCGGTAAAAACGACAAACTTGCGAACCTTGTAGCGCGCATCAGCGCGACCAAATCGCCGGGGCAGCGTTTGCTCAAGTAAGTGAAAGCCGCCGTGAATGATAAGGATTCCGATGATCGCGGCGACGCACTTCTCGACCAAGCCGAGGGACATAGCCTGTTTCAGAAGCTCGTTCATTCAAACACCATTTTACTCAGATCGCGGCTGCAAGCGCAGCCCGCCTCAGGCCTTCTCCTGGCGCTTTTCCCAATGCTCCCAAAACATCGCAACCGTTGCCGGCGCAAAGCCAGCATTGTGATTGTTCGCGTAGGCGTACACTTTGATGCCGCGGCGCGTGGTTTGGTAGCAGCGGTCCCCCCAGTGGGACAGGCCAGCGCGGCGGTCAACGATGGTCTTGTCCCACACCTTAGGTTTGCTCTTCGATCCCTCTGCGGTCGCCGAGCCAACGAAGGTATGTAAAGTTGGCGGTGATGGGATCGACGCGACTGGTCAGTTCCGTTATGCCCGGCATCCAGGCTTGGTCAATGACGGCCAGCGCGACGTTGTGTTCCCGCAAGATTTCCGTGAACTTTTCGTCTAGCCAATTTTTATTGCGGATTTCAATGGCGAACTGATGATCTTTCGGAAGCTTTTTCAGGAAGGGACGCAGGCGTGCCCAAAACTCGGCTCCGGTCTTGAACTCGGTGCGATTGAAATATGGGAACTGCAAAAGCATCGGGCCGAGTTTTTCCTTACCCAGGACTTCGGCGGTGTTCACAAACGTCTGGAAATCCTCCTCGCAATCCTCGAGGCACTTTTCGTGGTTGATGACTTGGGGAATTTTGAGCGAGAAAACGAATTCAGGCGGCGTCTTATTGGCCCATCCGGTGATGGTGGAGCGCGCCGACGTACGGTAAAACGTGCCGTCCACTTCGACGGTGTTAAATTTCGTGGCGCAGTAGGTGAGAAAATCGCGCGGCTGCATCCCGTCAGGATAGAAAGGACCTGCCCAGCCAACAGCGGTGAATGCGGACGTGCCTACGCGAATTTCAGCTTCGGTTTGAAGGGCCACGCTCGCCCGAGCCTAGCTTAATGACGGACCGCGGAGCAAGCTGCTGTTTTGTGCGGACGCGATTGAGGTGGTTGACGAACTCCGCTTCCGCCAGTAAAGTAGTTCAGGGTCGTGCGAGCGGCCCTTTTTTGTTGTCCCCTCTCCGCTGGGAGGTCGTACAATTGGCAGTACATCAGATTCTGGATCTGATTATCCTGGTTCGAGTCCAGGCCTCCCAGCCAAACTTTTAATTACTGGTAAGACTCTGTGCGGAACTTACGCGACGTTTCACTTCTGCGGTCACACGACATTCGAAGTTCCAATACCCCAGATGCTATGACGCGCGACACCTGAAACTAACTTCAGTCGAAGAATCGATTCGGTCGAATCGCTCACTGATCGTCAGTTCGATCAAAAACGATTGAACTCCGCGCGACTCTTCGGCATCCTACAGATCACCCCAGATGTGCGGTGCAAGATCTCCGCGATCCAGGAGAAATTATGAGTTCCTCCCCTCACCTTGCAAGCGAGTCGCCGCAGACGAAAAAAGCGCTTTTCATCGATGCTGACCCAGAAATTCGCGCGATGCTGGCTAACATTCTTGATCCACTCCTGTGGAGCGTGCGGCATGCGCCCGACAACAAGGCTGCGCTGGCCCTTGCCCAGGCTGCACATTTCGATCTCATCCTCACCAGCGAGAAGACATCCGCGAAGGAAGATGTCGAGCTGCTCCGCAGGATTCGCATGGTACGACCACACACACGGATCATCATCCTCACGGAGGAAAGTACGCCAAGGGAAATCATCACTGCGATGCGTGAACACGCCTTCAGCTACTTTTCCAGACCGTTCTCGCTTTCTTCTCTCGCGGACATGGTGCATGCCGCCGCCGACGGACCATGCTGGGATGACGGTATCGAGGTATTGTCGGCGACGCCGGACTGGATTCGACTTGCCGCTCGTTGCGATATGAAAACTGCGGAGCGACTGATCCAATTCATGCACGAGATTGCTGACCTGCCAGAAGCAGAAGCCGACGCCGTAGCAATGGCTTTCCGCGAAATCTTGATGAACGCGATCGAGCACGGAGGGCGCTTTCGTGCCGACCAATATGTCGAAATCTCCTACGTCCGAGCCAAGCACATGGTGATGTGCCGCGTGAAAGATCCCGGTGAGGGGTTCACTCTGGACGAAATCGATCATGCTGCCGTTGCCAATCCGGAGGGAGATCCGGCTCGGCACATTGCGTATCGCGAAGCGAAAGGGCTGCGTCCGGGCGGCTATGGCGTTTTGCTCGCGCAAAAGCTCGTGGATGAGCTGCTTTACGACCAGAAGGGTAACGACGTTATGCTCGTGAAGTATCTCGATGTTGCGCCTTTAGAACGTTTATAAGAAGGGTGCGGTGTTAGACGCTGCGCCTTTGGCCCCCACAGCAGAGTACCTCCTCCAATTCATTGCGGCCAGTTCGAGTCAGCGCTCTCCCAAGTGTGTCCGGACGCGCCGCTGTGCCGCCCGATGCTTGCGGCGGGCCCGTGGTTGGGATTGGGAAAGTGAAGTGACTGACCACCAGTCATTCCGATAGAGGCGCTTCCATCATTGGCGATGGCAGTGAAATTCGGCCGGCCGCTTTTCTAAGGAGATTTTCATGAAATATCTAAGTACCGGCGCGACGGGAGATATTGAGTCGCGCGTCGTGAAATTGTTACTGGAGCGCGGCGAGCGGCCGCGCGTCTTCGCGCGCGATCCGCGGAAGGCGCGTGGACGTTGCGGTGGGCGACTTGGCCGATGCTGGTTCGTTGTTCGCGGCGCTGGCGGGAGTAGACGCGCGTTTCCTCGTAAACACGGGCCCGGCAATCCCGAGCCGCGACGAATTGGCAGCGAAGGCCGCGAAAGCTGCGGTTGTGCGGCATCTCCTCAAACTCTCTTCGACGGACGCGCAGCAGGACGTCGGTACAGGGGTATGGCATGCGCGAGGTGAGTCCGCGATTCGCGCGAGCGGGATTGTTTTCACGTTCGTGCAGCCGACCGGCTTCATGGAGAATGCGCTTTTTTGGGCGGCGCCGATCAGGGCGAGCGGTGTGGTGCGGTCTACGACGGGAGACGGCAAGATTCGGTTCATTCACTCGGACGACATTGCGGCCGTCGCGACCGAGGCGTTGACGACGCGGGAGTACGACGCAAAGAGATTGCCGATCACCGGGCCGGAAGCACTGAACTACACGGAGATGGCGGCGAAAATCGGCGCGACGATCGGCAAACAAATTGCGTTCGAAGCGATCTCCGAGGAGCATGTGCGTCTGCAAATGACTGAAAGCGGCGACTCACAGGAAATGGTCGTAGGGCATCTTTCGATTTATCGCGCGATACGCCAAGGGCGGCTCGCGGCCGTCACGGGCAACGTGGAGCGCGTGCTGGGGCGCCAGCCGATCGGGTTTGGTCGCTGGGTGCAGGAACACGCGGAGGCGTTCCGCTGACAACGCTGATAGCACGGAGAGCAGGTGCGTGGGCGGCGCCCGGTGTGACGCGCGATGAAGTGTCACTTTGCTGTGTTACTTTACTGTGCGTGACCGACGTTCAGTCGCGGAGGTCAAGCCAATCGTATGCCCGCTGCATCCAAGACTCGTCCTCGGACCAGGCCGGCTGAAGAGCGGCGAGAAGCGCTGATGAACGCGGCGCAGCGCCTGTTTTTAAAGCGCGGAGTGGAACCGACGACGATCGAGCTAATTACGACAGGCGCGGCGGTGGCAAAAGGGACCTTCTATCTTTATTTTTCATCGAAGGAGGACGTGCTGGGCGCGCAGCGCGGCCGCTTCGCGCAGGAGCTGTTGACGCGGATCAAAACGGCGGTCGCGCAAAATAGGGAAGAGGACTGGAAGGGAAAGTTAGCCACGTGGGCCGCAGCCGGAGTCGCGGGTTATCTCGAATCCGCGCAGTTGCACGATATTCCTTTTTACGGTTCGCCGCGTCCCACGAGGAAGGGCCTGGTGAAGCACATCATCATTGATGACTTGGCCGAATTGGTGCAGGGCGGCGTTGCGGGCGGGGCATGGTCCGTGGACGATCCTGAATTCACTGCCGTCTTTTTGTTTAACGGACTGCACAGCGTGGTGGATCATGCGCAGACCTGTGAAAAGCGTGTGAATCGCAGCCGGCTGGCGCACAGGCTGCAGCGATTGTGCCTGCGCGCGGTGGGGCTGGCAGGGAACTGAGCCATTGGCGGTCACATTGGCCCAGGGAAACGATCTGGAATTCGCTGCTGCGGTGCGAACCCTGGCGCCCGTCCTTAGCATCGAATAACAGCGGTGACTTTTTGAGCTGTTCGAATCATGCGAGATGCTCGCTTATGTTAAAATTGGTGTAGAGGTAAGATATGCGGCCATTTGTGAAGATATTGAGCGGTTTGTTGCAGGTTGTTGCCATCCTGTGTTTCATCCTGCCGACAGGCGCGCTTGCGCAGGAGCGCGGCGAAGCGACGCAGCAAAGCCAAGAACATCTGCTTCGTCTCTACAACACGCACACGGGCGAACGGCTGGAAATTGTGTTCCGGCGCGGGGAGCAGTACATTCCTGGCGCGCTCGCCAAGCTGGATTATTTGCTGCGCGATCACAACACCGGCGACGTTCGTCATTTTGATCCGCGCCTGTACGACATTCTCGCCGACCTCACGGCGTCAGTAGGGCACCCCAACGGCGAAATTAACATCGTGTGCGGCTACCGCACTCCTTCGACGAATGAATCGCTGCGCGCGCACACCACTGGAGTCGCGAAGAACAGTCTGCACATCCAGGCGGAAGCGATTGACCTGCGCATGCCTGGAGTTGACACCCTCACGTTGCGACGGGCCGCCCTGGCATTGCGACGCGGCGGTGTGGGCTACTATCCTCATTCCGATTTCATCCACGTAGATACGGGCCGCGTACGACAGTGGTGTTTCGATTGTCCTGCTCGCCTGATCACTGGCAATTAACCCCGGCAACTAACCCGGATACGGGTAACCCTTAGCGAGAGCTTTTTCGAGCGCGGCGTCGTGGCCGTAGATATCGTCGTAAAAGTGCACAACTCCATCCTCTGTGACGATTACGGTGGCGTAGACGATCAACACTGGGATCGGATGCGTCAGGTTGATCTGCTGCGTCGCGGTTCCGTTCATGGCTGCCCGCACGCGATCCAGATTCCAATTTCCGGGATTATCACGCAGGACCCAGACAGCAAGATCGGCAGGTCTTTCGAGGCGAATGCAGCCGTGGCTGAAATCGCGCCGGGTCTTTGAGAAGAATGCCTGCTCGGGGGTATCGTGCATGTAAATGTTGTAGCTATTCGGAAAGATAAATTTCACCAGTCCGAGTGAATTCTTCGGGCCGGGATTTTGCCGGATGAAAAGCTTGCCGGCGCGCAGCTGCTGCAGCACGTCGGCGCTGACTGGTCCCGACGTGACGACCTGCTGGCGGCTGTCCACCACGGCGAATCCCTTTTTCTCCAGGTAGTCTGGATCACGAACTATTTTCGGAATGAATTCGGCTTTGGCGATGGAGTAAGGAACGCTCCAATAGGGCCGGAATATCAGGTACTGCATGCTGTCTGCGAATACCGGCGTGTTGTGGTCATAGGCTTTGCCGACGACGACATTCATGGTGAGAGCGACTTTGAAATTTTCGTCGTAAGCGCGAAGGCGAAACTCCGGAATATTCGCAACGATCGGCGCAGCGTGAAGTCCGATCGGCAACCAGCGCCAACGCTCAAGAGCGAGTTGCATCTGGCGCACACGGGCCGAGAACGGCACATTCAGGTCAGCCAAAGTTTGCAGAGAGATTTTCCCGTCCGCGGTGCGGCCCAGACGGGTCTGAAAACGCTTGACGGCGTCAACGAGTGGAGCTTGGTACACGGTGGCATCTGATGCGACCTTCGCGTCAGCGGGAAGATCTCCTACCAGAAGGAGAAATTGAGCGAGCTGCGGGACGCCGGGATACGTGTCGCCTGGAGCGACGGTTTTTCCAGCGGCGGGAAGAGTCTGGCCGTGGTATTCCTTCGCGTATTGCAAATAGGCGTGCAGCGCTTGAATGGTGCGCTGGTAACCCGGGTAGGGAGGTTCGACCTGAGCGAGGATGGTGGCGACATCGGGGGCGTCCACGACATCCGCTTTCAGGAATTGGGGCAAATCATATTTCTTGGCCTGGACGTCGAGATCAAAATCAAAATGCTTGGGATTGATCTTGCCGATGTGCAGGTCTGAGATGTAGCGCATCACGCAGATGGTGAGCGCGGCGTCGAATTGCACGGCGTCAGTTTCCGAGGGTTGTGACGCAGCGGGTTTGAGTTTGGCGAGGCGGGCGCTCCAGCGCGGGCCGTCATAATCGTCAGGGGACAATCCCTTTAGGTCGGCTTGCAGCAAGACCGCTATTATCTGTTGCGCCTGCGCGGTTGGCTGCATTCCCCGGACCCACGACAGCGAATTCCCGTACAAGTCGTAAAATTCCTTCACCAGTTTCGTGTAGTCGCTGAAATTGGGCCAGCGCAGTTGGGCGAGGTTTCCGGAATCGATCGTGGCGCGCAATGCGGCTTGGCCTTCGGGGGTGAGCTGTTGGGGCGGCGCGGTGGATTGCGCGGAAGTTTGCGATTGTGCGCGTGCGTTAGCCGTGGTGCCGGTATTGCAACCGTATAGCAGAGTCAACGCAATGAGGGGCAGAGCAAACAGCAGGCCCGCGGAAACACGACGTGGCTTCAATGAACTCCTCCCGATTCGCTTGCAGCTGATAACGAGGATTCAGCCGCACATAGAACTCGACACTATAGATGCCGCGCAGAATAACTGAGGGTGCACGATTTTGGTGGAAATTGCGCTGTCTTTCGCGCGTGCAAATCGCTCGCGGCGCAGCAGATTCTACATCATCCGAGGCGGGCATGCATCGGGGACATCGGAACGAAGGTCTGCATCGCACCAATCAAGACGAAGCAAGAATTTTTCGGGTTTGTGGCGTTCTCGAAATCGGCGCCGCTTCCGGTTCTCGGCGAGAATGCAACACGGCGTCCTGTCCGGCGAAATCAGATCACCCGAGTGGGCTAGCAACCGCTGGATTGGGCTGACCTCTTCGTTGGGCACACGCCTCGCTTGCCGGTGAGTTCAGAGGCCCACAGGAGAATGTCGAATAGTCGAGCTCGCTCCAGATTGTCCAAGCCACGCATGGGATGAACCAAGCCGGCAGCTTGCTGCGCGCAGGAAAGCAGAAAGCGGTCAATGGAAACGGACGCGGCCTCGTCAGGATCAGCGAAGCGATTCGCGCTGCATTCATTCAAGCGTTCGTAGCAGCGCGCGATGAAATGGTCCACGCAGAGATGTCTTACTTCCAGAGAGCACATCGCCGGGCGTCCGCAATTTCCCGTGTCACAACGGGCCATCGTCTGCGTCAGGGATGGGCGATCTTGCTGCGAGTCCGATATCTGCTTTTCATTCGGGAATTGTTGCGGGTCTTCGTTCATCGAATTCATGGGTCCCAAGGCCTCGAATTGCGTGTGGGTGATGCTACCCACGCGGTTGATCCATTCGGTGTTTACGTTTTGTGTCAGCACATGCGTGCAGCAGACAACTCCCTGCCGCCAGGAGTCGTCGCGGCGGATTCGGGCATTTCCGCTTCGTAGGTATGGACTTTCACGCGCACGTCAACGAGCGCGGCCACAAGCTTGCGCACCGCCGCCGAATCTTCCCAGTGATTTTCGGTGGCTTGTGGAGCGGTGTCCCACAGGCTGAGCACGCGAATCAGGCGCGGTTCTTTGTGCGAGGTCAGCACAAAGATGCCGGCGAATCCCGGTTGCCGCTTTAGTATCTCGGCGACCTCGCGGCGCATGCAATTTCGCAGATGCTGTTCTCTTCCTGGCTTGGCAACGAACTCCACTGCACGTGCGTTCAAGTTGGCAACCTCCGTGTCTTGATTAGGTCCCAAGAAGAGACGCGCGATACGCGGATCGATGTTGCCAATGACTTTCGCGGGCGCGTCTAATTCCAAGTAAGCGTGTGAACTCATTCTAAAAATCCTCGCTTCCGCCCTCATGCGTAGCGGGCGCAGATGGGGGAGGCGCACCCCGGTGGGGTTCCCTGACCGTCAGGGCCGGAGCGCGCCCGGGGGGATGGACATCGGCTTTACGCCATCGTCTGGACTGGGCCATCTGATTCACCAATCCAATCTCAGTACAAGTACGCATAGGTAGTGCGCTTGCGCACCGAAACGTTTCATTTGCGAACCGAATATTTTGCGGCGGCCGCAACGCGAATGAACACAGGAAGAAAGAGGATGTCCGTTACAGTTAGGTCTGGTAGTCCTGGCCAGGCGTTCGATTGCGCAGGCCGTCCACGGCGGGATATACTCGCTAGCCTTCGAGGCGCGTGTGGAATTTTTCTCCTTTGATGAGGCCTACCTTAAGCGGCTCCGGGAGCGGGACTTCCCGACAGAGCAGCACTTCGTTGCGTATTTCCGAAAACTGCTGGTCATAAAATTAAGGTCGCGGCTGCGCGGTTCGGAGGCTGTAGAGGATATCGCGCAGGAGACGTTTTTGCGGGTGTTCAAGGCGATGAGTTCCGAAACCGGAATCCGGCAGCCGGAGAGGTTGGGGGCATTCGTTAACTCCGTTTGCAACAATGTGTTGCAGGAGTTCTACCGCTCGTCAAATCATGGGACGCAACTAGATGATGATACCCCGGAGCCGGTTGACCATGTGCTCGACCTAGACGGGTTTCTGGTAAGCAAACAGACGCGGGAACACGTGAGGAAGGTACTGGAGCAGCTTCCCGAAAAGGACCGGCAGCTGCTGCGCGCTATCTTTCTGGAAGAAAAGGAGAAAGCCCAGGTCTGCAGGGAATTTGGCGTGGATCGCGATTATCTGCGGGTTTTGCTGCATCGCGCCAAGCACAACTTCCGCGTTTTCTACGAGAAGAGCGGGGCAGAGAGCGCCGCGGCCTGCGAAACAATAGGGAAACAGGATGAAACGTTTTCTGGTCCGGTGTCACTACTGGTAGGACGGAATACATGGAACACACACAAGCTATCCAATTGAAAGCCGCTGAGCGGTACGTACTCGGAGAACTGCCGAGAGACCTCCGCGAACAATACGAGGAGCACTTCTTCAGCTGCGTAGAATGCGCGGAAGAGGTGAACCTGGCGGCGGCGTTCGTTGAAAATAGCCGGGCGGCGATGGGATCCGAGCCCGTACTGCCGCCCGTCCGTCTGCCGGTGAGCTGCGGCGCAGCGGTCGGCCGCGAGCGGTTGGTTCGGCGCGTTCTTGCGGCCGAGTTTTGCGGTGCCGGTGTTTGCGGCGCTGCTGATGTTGGTGGCGTATCAAACATTTTCTGGTTATTCCACGTTTGAAGGCTGCGGCGACACAGTCTATTGCCGCACTCGCGTCCGCCGCGCCGCAAACGTTGGCATCGTTTTCGTTGATCACTGCAGGTTCGCGCGGCGGTGGTGAACCGTTGACGGTGAACGTTGCGCCAGCGCAGCCTTTCAGTTTGTATTTCGATATTCCTCCGGACGGAAATTATTCCTCGTACATTTGCCAATTGCAGACCGCTGCTGGCGCGACGGAATTCTCCTTGAACATTTCCGCCGAACAGGCTAAGAATGCCCTGCAGCTTCTGATTCCTTCTTCAAGCTTGGGAACCGGGAAGCACGTGCTGGTTGTCCGCGGACTTGGGACGCAAGATAGCGGGGCCAGTAGTGGAACTGAAGTAGCTCGCTACCCATTTACTCTCGTAGTTTCGCACTAAATAATCCAATCCTGAGGCAGGAGGACGATTCCGATGGATACCGAACCCATCAAGAAAACGTATATCTACAATGCACACGCGTATGGCTTCAGCGGCGCGATTGATCGGCCATTCGCGCACTCGAAGGAGGTACATGCCGGAAGCGCGCTGCCCACCACGGGTGGTTTCGAGAAAGCGCGAACTGAGAATTTTCGCCTGCAGGAAGTATTCACGTATGGGGCGGCCCATACTATCGTCAGCGGAAATAAGAACGAGAAGGACGGTAGTTTTAACGCGCTGGCTAGCGCTACGCTCGAGAGACTGAATATTTTGGACATGGTCACAGCGGATCGCGTCGTTGCCCGCGTGTCATCCAAACAATATATAGACGAGCTTGAGCCGACAGTGCTCACTCTCGGGACGCGCATCGAGAACCTGCGCATTGCCGGTTGCCCGGTCCAGGTCGAATTCGATAACGACCTGTTCCGCCGGCTAGCCACCTTTAAATCCTTCACGGACGAATACCACGGCAATCAGCAGACGCAGCAAATGCTGCAAACGCGCCTGCTCGGCAATAAGCCTAAATCCGACGTACCGGATTTTCTCCACGAGAGGTATAACTGGTTCGACAAGGACAAGTTTGGGTCGAAAGGGATCGTGCTTTGCACTCTGGTCAAGGAAATCAAGACCAATTGTCCGGAACTTCAGATATACGGGAACGTCGTCGTAGTGCCGCAATTCGGCAAAATCTATTTTGGCGAAATCGCGCTGCAGCGCGATCAACGCGAGCTTTCCACCTTCCGCGTGGAACTGGGTTCGGCGGTTGGCGGTTCGGGCGGTGGTCCCGGAGCCGGCGGCGGCGGTTCGACGTACCCCTGAGTTGGCTGGTTGTCTGGTTAGCCGTTGCTGGATTTTGTGGATGCCGTTCATCCAAGCGCGTCGAACCAGACAAACGTTTCCACGATGCTCGGCTCGAATTTGAACACGGCGACCATCTGCGCGCATCACAGGACGCGGACGCTGCATACCGCGAATATGCCCGCAACAATCCAGAATGGGCTTGGCGATTCCGGGTCCTCGAAGCCGAAGTGTTGGTGTCTCGCGGGTTGAGCGCAGACGCACTCGCGCTTCTGGACGCGTCGGTTCCTGCTGCTTTCGCACAAAGTGAAATGGCGGTCCGCAAGGAAATGCTCGAAGGCCTGGCGGATTGCGGCCTGCAGCGTTTCGCAGAGGCGGAACACCACCTTTCTTCGGCGCAACAACTCGCCGAAGCCAATCAACCAAGAACTCGCGCAGAAGTTATTCTCGCCCGTGGCACGCTTGCATTTCTCCAGAGTAACTATGCTGCAGCACGGCTTTCTTTCCGCCAATCCCTTCAGCTCGCTCAGCAAGAACAGCAGCCTTTCATCGAGACCAAAGCTTTGGGAAGTTTGGGCCTCGTCTCCATGTATCAGGAACGCTTCGACGAGTCCATTGATTGGTTTACTAAGGCGCTTGAACTGTCCCGGTCAATGGCGGCTCGAGCCATTACCGCTAAGACGCTGGGCAACATGGGCTGGTGTTACTTCAGAATGGGCGACGACGATCGAGCTTTGTCTTTATCCACCGAGGCAGAGGATGCCGCTGTGCAGCTGGGTGTGGAGAAGGACGAGATGCTTTGGCTTCTCAATATCGGCGCGATCGAACGCGAGCAACACCTTTATCCCACGGCGGAGCGCGCGTTCCTGCAGAGCCTGGCACTCGCGAAAAAGCTCGACAACAAATCTACAGAAGCGGTCTGCTTGAATAATCTTGCGCTGGTGAATTTCAAGCAACAACATCTCGATCAGGCGGAGCAATATATCCGCGAAGCGCTTGCTCTGGAACGAGCAATTGAAGATCGTCAGCATGAGCAGCTGTCGCTCATAACCGAGGGTTACATCGCCATTGGCTTCGCTAACTTCCATCACGCGGAGTCTGATTTTCGCGAAGTGATTGACGACAATAATGCCGCCACCTACTTGCACTGGGAAGCCGAGGCTGGTCTTGGTAAGGCCTATGGGGCCGAGAACCGAATGGCCGACGCTTCGGCGAGCTTCGAACATGCCATGAGAACGATAGAGATCGCTCGCGAATCAATTCAACGCGAGGACCTTCGGCTATCGTTCCTCTCGGGAGTATCCAGGTTCTACGAAGACTACCTCGCCTTCCTGGTATCGAATGGGAAATCTCAGGAAGCTCTGGCTGTGGTGGACGCGAGTCGAGCGCAGACCCTCGCCGAAGGACTCAGAATCGAGAGTTCAAGCAGTGCTCCAATGACGCGGTTCAGTCCAGAGCAGATCGCCAGGCGTCTCAATACGCTCGTGTTCTCGTATTGGCTTGGCACGGACCAGTCGTTCTTGTGGGTTGTCACCCCAGACCGGGTGCAACTTTTCACGCTGCCTCCGGCTGCGGAGATTGATCCGTTGGTGCAGTCTTACCGGCAGGCGCTGCTTGGTTCGCGCGACTTGTTGGAGACGCAGAACGCGGCCGGGCGGAAGCTTTATGATTTGCTCGTGGCGCCGGCTGCGAAAATGATTCCGCGGGGGGCGCGGGTCACGATATTGCCGGACGGCAGCCTCTACGGACTGAACTTTGAGACTTTGCTGGCGCCTTCGCCGCAGTTGCATTACTGGATTGAGGATGTGGATGTTTCATACGCCAATTCGTTGACGCTGTTGGCGGCTGGGGCTTCGCGGCACGCTGCGTCGACGAAGAATCTTCTGCTGGTGGGAGATCCCGTTTCGCCGGACGCGGAATTTCCGAAATTGCCTCAGGCCGCGGCGGAAATGACGGGGATTGAGAATTATTTCTCCGCGACTGAGCGCACGGTTTTTTCGGGCGCGAAAGCGACGCCCGATTCGTATCTGAAGAGCGAGCCCGCTGACATTTTCCTACATTCATTTTGTGGCGCACGGCACGGCCAGCCGCACCAGCCCGCTCGATTCGGCGGTGATTCTCTCCGCGCAAGGTGACGAATACAAACTGTACGCCCGCGACATTATTCAGCATCCTTTGCACGCAGACCTGGTGACGATTTCCGCATGCCACGGCGAGGGCGTGCGCACGTATTCAGGCGAGGGCTTGGTCGGCCTTTCGTGGGCATTCTTGCACGCCGGAGCGCACGGCGTGATCGCGGCGCTCTGGGAAGTGAATGATAATTCCACGCCGCAGCTGATGGATCATCTGTATTCCGAAATCGGCAAGGGTGTGCCGCCGGATGCAGCCTTGCGCGACGCGAAACTGGCGCTTCTGCATTCCGGCGGCGTTTATCGTCGGCCGTTCTATTGGGCGCCGTTTGAGTTGTATCGTGGTTCGTAGCGCGTTGCAGGACGCGTCGAGCGCCCTACGATTGGCGTGGAGCTCGCATGAAGAAAATGTATGCGGCGAGAAGGATTGCGAAAATCGCCGAGACGATGTCTCCTGCGATGCGATCCCACGTACTGGTGAACTGCACTTCGACCTGATAAGCGCCTGCTGGAAGCGCTACCAGCATCTGAGCGGTTTCTGGTGCTGGGCCGGGCGAAATATTCTTGCTGTCCAGCTGTACTTTCCATCCTGGATAGTTCAGCAGCCGTAGCGCTAGCGTCCTCGGGGCGGCTTGTTGCGTCGAAAAGAGTTTCTCGTTGCCGGTCCAACTCTCGATGCGCACCGCGTTGCCGGGCGCGGGTTTGAACATATGTGTTTCCTCATCAAACTGCTGAATGCGCGGCGCTGGTTTGCCGATCATTTCGCCCATGGGATCGGCGCCCGGCAATTCGTAACGATCGCAGCCGAGCGGCTGATATTCGTCGGTGCCTTCGTAGCCGCGGCCGGATTGAATTCCCTTGGTCAGAACGGGAATGTCTTCGCTGTCCCACCATCCATCGTTTACCAGGGCGGCGCTCAGCGTCGTCAGCGCGATCGCGATTGCCAGTCCACCAAGCCAAGGCCGTTTGGCGCGTCCGATAGCCGCGGCGAGAAAAAATGCAAATACGAAATCCAGCACGCCCAGCCATCGCCAGGGGAACTGCACGAATTCCAGTTTGGGCAGCCAGCGCCACAGAAAGTCGCTGGGCGGAAACATCAGCAATGTTGCGGCCGCGCCGAGAGCCAGGAGCATCCACCAGATCTCCGGAAATTCCCTGCGGCGGCGCGCAACAAAAACCGCCGCGATGCCGGTGACGAGCATCACGCCCATCGCGACACCGGAAACTTTCCAATTGAAGAACAAGAATTCAGGATCGTTCGCGTGGGTGAACAGAAAGTTTTGCTCCGGGCGCAGCAGATCCGCGAGAGCCTGGTGAATTTGCACCCAGCGCTGTTCATAAGCCGCGGGGAAAATATAAAACGCGGCGAGGCCAAGCCTGCGGCCATGGAAACTCCGCCGAGAAGCAACGGTCTGCAAACTGCGCCGCAGAATGGACGCTACGAAAAACAGCAGCATCAGCGAATAAGTGGCCAGCACTGCGGCGGGCGCGTTCGCCAGCCAAATCAGCGCAAACGGCACGGCCAAAAATTGCAAACCGCGCCAGCCGTCGCGCAACAGACGCACGGTGCCCCACAACGCCAGCGGAAGCAGCGCGCTGGCGAGCAGTTCGGCGAAATCACTGCGGTAATAGACGATAATCAGGTGATACGGATTTACGGCGTAGAGGACCGCGGCGCCCGCGGCCTCGCGCGGCGAGAGCCATTCGCGCGCAAAGCGCCACATCGAATATCCCGCCAGCAGCAGCGCCAGCCAGATAAATGCTCCCGGCGCCATTCTCCACGGCAGCAGGGAACCAAGCGTTGCGCCGAGCATCCACGAGCCCGGCGGATAAAAAATAAAGCGCGGCTCGCCGTAGCCCCAGTTGGCCCATTCCGCCCAGCGCGGAAATACGATGCCTTCGCGCCATTGGCCGGCGACATCCAGCCAAGACGCCAGGTGAAATTGGAAATCGTGGCCGGACGCGTTGCCCAGAAAAAACATGGGCGTGATCACGGCCGTCGCGGCGATGGCGACAAGCAGCAGGGCTACACGCGGCGAACCTGCGCGCGCGCGCGAACTAGACTGCGAAGCAGGCGGCGATGCCGGATTCGGTTGTTATGCTCGAGTGAATGGTTTTCGTCCCATCGAAAATTGCCACGAGCGACGGCCGGATCCAGACGCGAACGCGATCAGAGAATACCGAATCGCAGCGTCGCCTACTGCGCCACTTGCGACTGCACGCGCGATTGCAATCCGAACGCACAGTGAAGGCGTACCAGAGTATGCGTGCAAGTGGCCCGCTTGCCAATACGCCGCCGCAGCGGGTAGAGTTCTTGGGGATTGCTTGAGCTCGGCATCCGCCGCATGAAGTTTCGGTCCACGATAACTCGGCAATTATGCAGCACGCCCTGCATTGCCGATAAGAGATGAGCATGGATTCCACGTTGACTGCCGAAGAACAAAGGCTGCGGGCCAGCGCCGACCGCGTAGCCCACTGGAAGCGCTGGGGCCCCTATCTTTGCGAGCGGCAATGGGGCACGGTGCGCGAGGATTACAGCGCCAATGGCGACGCGTGGGATTATTTTCCGCACGATCATGCGCGCTCCCGTGCGTATCGCTGGGGCGAAGACGGCATCGCGGGATTTTGCGATCGCCATCAGCACATTTGCTTGGCCCTGGCGCTGTGGAATGAAAAAGATCGCATTCTGAAAGAACGGCTTTTCGGACTGACCAACAAGGAAGGGAATCACGGCGAGGACGTCAAAGAGTATTACTACTATCTGGACGCGACGCCGACCAGTTCGTATCTGCAATTTCTCTACAAGTATCCGCACGCCGCATATCCCTACGACCAGCTGCGCGAAGAAAACGGCAAGCGCACGCGCCACGCAGCCGGAGTACGAGCTGATTGATACCGGAGTGTTCGCGGAGAATCGCTACTTCGATGTGTTCGTCGAATACGCGAAAGCCACATTCGAAGATATCGTGGTCCGCATCACGGCGTGGAATCGCGGTCCGCAAGCCGCGCGCCTGCATCTGCTGCCCACGTTGTGGTTTCGCAATCGCTGGGACTGGGGCGATCGCGTACAACACGCCGCAGGTCGCGCGCGTGCCGGGATTTCAAGGCGGCGAGCTGCTCGAACTGACGGAATTTCATTACGGGCAAGCGCTGGCTGGCGATTGAGGGATGCGCCGGAACTGCTCTTCACGGACAACGAAACGAACATGGAGCGGCTCTTCGGCCAGAAAAGCAAGACTCCGTATGTGAAGGATGCGTTCCACCGCTATCTCGTCAACGGCGAGCGCGACGCCGTGAACCCCGCGCATGACCGGCACGAAAGCCGCCGCGCACTTTTCTTCGGAAATCGCGCCGGGCCAGAGCTGGACGATACGTCTGCGGCTGACGGACCAGAACATCGCGGAGAATCATACGCCCGCGAGCGAACTTTTTGGTCCGGCGTTCGATGCGATGTTCGACCAGCGCAAAAAAGAAGCGGACGAATTTTACGAAAAGCGCATTGACGCAAAACTGAGCGAAGATGCGCGCCACGTGCAACGGCAGGCTTTCGCCGGCCTGCTGTGGTGCAAGCAAAGCTATCACTATGATGTGCGGCGCTGGCTGGAAGGCGATTCGACGCAGCCGAAGCCCGACGCGAGCCGCAACAATGGCCGCAACCATGAGTGGACGCACCTCTACAATTCCGACGTGATTTCCATGCCGGACACATGGGAATACCCGTGGTACGCGTCGTGGGATCTGGCGTTCCATTGCGTTTCGATGGCGCTGATTGATCCCGAATTCGCGAAGGAGCAGCTGATTCTGTTTCATCGCGAGTGGTACATGAATCCCAGCGGCCAGGTTCCGGCTTACGAATGGAATTTTTCCGACGTGAATCCGCCGGTATTGGCCTGGGCGGCTTGGCGCGTTTATAAAATCGCGGGGCGCGTGGAAGGGAAACAGGATCGCAACTTCCTGGTGCGGGTGTTTCACAAACTGCTGCTGAATTTTACCTGGTGGGTGAATCGCAAGGATCCCGAAGGGAAGAACGTGTTCGAAGGCGGCTTTCTGGGATTGGATAACATCGGCGTGTTCGATCGTTCCTCGCCGCTGGGACCCGGAAATTTTATCGAGCAGTCGGACGGCACCAGTTGGATGGCCATGTTTTGCCTGGACATGCTTGCAATGTCCATGGAGCTGGCCCATGACGACCCGGCGTACGAGGATGTGGCCAGCAAATTCTTCGAGCACTTCGTGTACATCGCGCAGGCCATGAACGACATGGGCGGCACAGGAATCGGCCTGTGGGACGAGCAGGATGGCTTTTATTACGACGTGCTGCATCTGGGAAGCACCGCTCACGTGCCGATGAAAGTTCGCTCGATGGTAGGGCTGATTCCGCTTTTTGCGGTGGAGGTTTTCGAGCCGGAGGATTTGGCGCGGCTACCGAGTTTTCGCAAGCGCATGGAATGGTTTTTGGCGCACAATCCGGACGTTGCGGACCACGTGGATATGAGCCGAGCGCACCGACAAAGGTGCGCGCTTGATGCTCAGCATCGCCAATCGCAAAAAGCTCGAACGGATTTACAAATATCGTTCTGGATGAAAATGAATTTTTGTCGCCGCACGGCGTGCGCGCGCTTTCCAAATATCACAAGGATCATCCCTTCGTGTTGCACGTGAACGGTCTTTCGCAGGCGGTGGATTACGAGCCTGCGGAATCCACGGGCGATTTGTTCGGGGGCAATTCCAATTGGCGCGGGCCGGTGTGGTTTCCGCTGAATTTTCTGATGATCGAATCGATGCAGCGCGTGCATTACTATTACGGCGAGACTTCAAGGTGGAATGTCCCACGGGGTCGGGACAGCAGAAGACATTGTGGGAGGTGGCCCAGGAAGTTTCGCGGCGGCTCTCGCACATTTTTCTGCGGAAGGATGGACGCCGGGCCGTGTACGGCGACGTGGAATTATTTCAGAAGGATCCCTACTGGCGCGACCTGATTTTATTTTACGAGTATTTCAACGGCGACAACGGCGCGGGACTGGGCGCAAGCCATCAGACCGGGCTGGACGGCGCTGGTGGCCAAATTGATCGAGCAGAGCGGGGAATAGCAGCCGCGCGTTCAACGCCGGTTCGCAGCGCTCAGAAATCCGTGACCAGGCCCAATCCCAGCGAAACGCGATTGATGTAATTGAAATATGCAACCGTGAGCACCGTTTCGCGCACGGCGGCATCGTCCCAGCCGGCCTTTTTCAGCGCGTCGGTATCGGATTCCTCGATGTCGTCCGGATGTCGCGTCAATTTATCAGCAAATCTGAAAAGCGCTTTCACGTTGGAGTCCACCGCGGCATTTTCGTAATCCGCTGTGAGTTTGCGCGCCAGGGCCTTGTCCACTCCGAAGCGCCGCAGCAACTCCATGTGAAACATCACGCAGTAGGTGGAGGAGTTGATTCCGCTCACCACCAGGCCGATCTGTTCTTTCACGATCGTGGAAAGAGCGCCGTCGGCCATGACCGCCTCGCTCATCTGCAATTGCGCTTCGATCACGGCGGGCTTGGCTCCCAGCGTCTTGAAGTAATGCGGCAGAAATCCCAGCTTCTGTTCGATTTTTCCGTAAGTCTCGCGCAGGTGCCCGTCTGCCTGGGCTTCTTCGATCTCGTTCACGAATGGCATGCAGTTACTCCTCGGATGAAATGTCGGTGGAATAAATTCAAATTCTGAGCGTCCGCGCATTGTAGCACGCTCGAATCAATGCGAGGTTACAACGAGCTATGCGCACGAATGGATGGGCGGATGGATTCACGGGGATGGCGATGGCCCGGATAAAAATGCTTCGCGCTAGCGCGCGGCTTCCACGAGTTCGATCAGAACTTTCTTCGCGTCGGGCGCGGTGGCCAGGAAGAAATTCACACGCGTACCGTCGGCGCCGGCGCGCGTGGCGGGATAGAGCGGCGGCAGAGCGAACCGCGTGCGCAGAATTTCCGTCGCGCGATCCACATCGCGCACGTAAATCTCGATCTGCTGAATCCCTTCGCCGAACTTTTGCAGGTATCGCGCGATAGCACCGCGGGCCGCCCAGGCTCGCGCGTGGTGAGAATATCGAATTCCAGGGAGGCGTCGAGGTGCAGCTCAAATTCCTGGGCGTCCTGATCGGCGGGCACGTCCGCAAGCCGCGGAGAATTATTGGCCGCGCGAATTTTCTGAAATGTTTCGGGCTGCACGGCGATTCCCACAACGATGGTGGGCCGGAAGGCCTGTGTTTCGTCATCGCGGGCGATTCGAGTGTCCTGCAGTCGATTCTCGGCTTGCCGGGCAGCGTGAGTTCGCGAAATTCCGGATCGGAAACCCAGCGGCTCAGTAGCGGTGTACAGAGACTGACGCCGGCAAGATAGAGCCTCATCGCCGGACTCGATCTTCACGCGCTCATCCGAGCCAGCCAGGTCGTGAATCCATTGAACGATGCCAGCGGCGTCCGTCATAAATGCGTGGCGCTAGTGAGCCGAGGCGCGCGGAGATTTTACAGAGTTGATGTTGCTAAGGGTGACGTAACTGGGTTGTCCGGCGCGCACGGTGACGGGCACGTCCCAGCGTGCGCGCGCGTCGCCCGCGACGGCTTCGATATTCAAGGTACCGAGCCAGTAATTCCCCGGAGCGATTCCGCGCAGCGTGCCCTGGCCTTGCATATCCGTTTCGGCGCGAGCCACCAGATATTTTCCCGCGCCAGGTCCGCGGTTTCGCGGTTCAAATCGGCCAGATTCTTGGCCTCCAGCATGTCCCATTTGTGGCCGGGGTTCACTTCTTCCAGGCCCAGGTCCATGCCGTCCTTGCTGTCGGGGTCGGCGATGATGAACGCGCGGATCGCGTCGTGATATTGCGTCACCAGGCGGTCGTACTTTGCCGGATCCTTGGTGCGTGTCCTCGGCCTTGTATTTCGGGGTGGGGAAACCCGCGGTGCGGTCGCCGGCCATGCGCTCCACGTACGCGGAGAAAAATTCCGGAACGTTAATGATGTCGTCCGCTTTGAGCATCTTGGTGAAATCCTCGCCTGTCAGTTTCACGCAGTGATTCGTCTTCATCCAGGCTTTCAGTTCCTTGGAAACGTCCAGCGAGTCTATGAATTTATCTTGATTGGGGACGGGCAAGGTGGCTTCGGCTTCCTTCTGAATATCAGCGTAGCTTTTGCTGAGCAAGTAGAAGGGAAGAGTGCGCACCGGTTCGTCTTCGCCGCCCGAAGGAGTGACGCGCGCCACAAATTGTATCGAGCCGGTCTGCGCGGCGGCGCGCGGAGTTTTTCCAAGCACGCCCGCGACCAGCAGAAGCAACAAAACGCTGAGATCGAAATCCTCAAAGAAATTTTCATACCGCTCATCGTAGCAGATGCGCAGATGCGCTGATACGAGATGGTCCTGAAGGTAAACGCCTGCGAGCGCACGAATATTAGCGGGCGAAAAGAGATCAGTAGAGGTGGAAAGTCACTTCGATGGTTTGGCGGACCGGTGCGGGCCTGCCATTCGGTCCTGCGGCCGGCCGGAAACGCCAGGTGCGTACCGCTTCAATCGCTTTTTCGTCCAGGCCTAGCCCGAGGCCCTTGAGCACTTGAATGTCGGTGGCTTTGCCATCCGCGGTGATGATCGCGACCAGCGTGACCGTGCCCTGGTATTTTGCTTTTACGGCTTCGTCGGAATACTGCGCTTGCGGGCAATAGATGCACGCCGGATATCCGTAGCCGCCAGTGCCGGCGTTGAAGACGCCACCGCCGGTACCGCCGCCCGATCCCGGGCCCACGCCGCCGCCTTCGCCGCTCCCCACGCCCGTACCGTTTCCGGAGCCGATACCGTTGCCGCTGCCGGGCCCGTTCGAGTCGTTGATCACTTTCGACAGCGGGTCGCCCCAGTTATTCATGTTGGGGCTGGGCAGCTTCAGTTCCGGTGGACCTAGTACTGTCGGAGTCATCGCCAGCCGAGCATTCGGATTCGTGACTACCTTCGGCGGAGTGAATTGCGTCATCGCGAATTTCGGCAGCTTGCCGCGGCTCGCGGGCAGCGGGTCATGCGCGCCGCCGCCGCCACCGCCGCCCGCCTTTTTCGCGCCTGGGGGCAACTTGGGCAGAAACGGCGAAATCGGCGATCACGTCGACTTTGTGAGTTCGCTTTGGTCGTGGAAGGCGAAGACAGCACCGGCAGCAACGGTCACGATGATCAGCACCAGAATCAGTCACGTGAACGGCCAGAGACAGCGCTTGCACGCGCGTAAATTGCGTGTTCTTCGACCAAATTTCCGGCACAGCCACGGGCTGGCTGGTCGTCTTCAGCGGTGCCAGTTTCGGCGGCGAAATCGATATCGCGCAGGTTCTGCCAGAAGCCGCCGAACCCTGCATTCCAGTTCACCAGCAGGTCGGAATTCACCGGCCCGCGCGGTGCCGAGCGCAAAAATTCGTTCAAATTGTCGCGCAGGCTCTCGCCGAATCCGGGGGTGTTGAATACCGTGGGTTTCATGCCCTTCGTGTTTACGGGGCGTTCGAAGAGGAAATCCCTTAGGTTGGAGAAGAAATTCTGTAGCTCGGAATCCGCGACAGGAGACTGGTAGCGGCCGATTTGGAGCGTCGGTTCCGCCTTGCTGCCGCCTGCATCGTCTGATTGGTGTTGTAAGGTCTGCCATTTGGCTGCCTGCTGCGTCGTGCCGCAGTCCTCTGTAAGCTTAGACGCGCCACCACGGAAAAGGATGTCCGGCCGGGCGCGGCTGACACCATTCAAAAACCATTGTAACATACGAGCTGCAAGTTTCGTTGTGCAGCAACTCACAACTGGGCTTCGCTTGACCGGTAGGGAGCCAGGTGTTTCGGCTGCCCGCGCGCAACTCTATCTCGCAAGATAGAAAGGCTTCCGAACCCCTAGAGATGGCCAAAACCGTGGACCTGAAAAGCACGCTGAATCTTCCGAAGACGGATTTCCCCATGAAGGCCAAGCTGCCGGAGCGCGAGCCCGCGCAACTCGCCGCCTGGGAAGCGAAGGGCCTGTATTACCGCATTCTGGAATCGCGCGCGGACGCGCCGCTTTTCGTCCTGCACGATGGGCCGCCGTATCCCACAGGCGAAATCCATCTGGGCACCGGCCTGAACAAGATTGTGAAAGACATGATCGTGAAGTCGAAAACCATGTCCGGATTTCGCTCGCCTTATATTCCCGGCTGGGATTGCCACGGCCTGCCGATCGAGACGAAAGTCGAAAAGGAACTGGGCGGCAAGACCAGCAAAGTTCCCGCCGCGGAATTTCGCCGCATGTGCCGCGCAGTTTGCCGCGCGGCTTCGTCGAGAAGCACAAAGCGCGAATTCAAGCGCCTGGGCGTTTTCGGCCAGTGGGACAAGCCTTACCTCACGATGGATCCGCGCGACGAAGCTTCCATCGCCGGCGCGTTCATCGATTTCTACGAAAAGGGCTACGTCTATCGCGGGCTGAAGCCGGTCTACTGGTGCATCTACGACCGCACCGCGCTTGCCGAAGCCGAAGTCGAATACGAGGATCACACCAGCCCTTCCATCTGGGTGAAGTTTCCGGTTGTTGCCGGCGAGAAAATCGAAAGAGCTGGGCTCGGATGGCGACGTCAGCGCTCTGATCTGGACCACCACGCCCTGGACGCTTCCCGCGAACCGCGCCCTCGCGTTTCATCCGGAATTCGAATACGTCGTGGCGGACACGTCCGCCGGAAAATTGCTGCTCGCGAAAGAGCGCGTGAATGCTTTTGCAGACGAACTGCAAAATCGAAGTTCGCGAACGTGCGCGGCGGCTGGAAGGGCTGGGAATTCGAAGGCGTTCAATTTCAGCATCCGTTTCTCGATATGCAGGTTCCCGGCGTGCTCGCGGATTACGTCACGCTCGATCAGGGCAGCGGCATCGTTCACACCGCTCCCGGCCACGGCGCGGACGACTTCCGCACCGGCCAGAAATACGGCCTCGAAGCCTACGCGCCGCAGGACGACGAAGGCCGCTTCATCGAAGGCTTGCCGGAATACAAGGGCAAGACCGTATTCGAGGCGAATCCCATCGTCATCGAACTTTTGAAGAAGCGCGGCATGCTCGTCGGCGAAGAGAAAATCACGCACAGCTATCCGCATTGCTGGCGCTGCCACAATCCGGTGATTTTCCGCGCCACCGAGCAATGGTTCATCCAGATGGATGCCGGCACGGCCGCGATTCCCGCGCCGAAAGCGCCGCCGCTGCGCCAGCGCGCGCTCGAGGAAATCGAAAAAGTGAAATGGCTCCCGGCCTGGGGCCACGACCGCATGCAGCGAAATGGTCGCGGGGCGTCCCGATTGGTGCATTTCGCGCCAGCGATTCTGGGGCGTGCCGCTGATCGTTTTTTATTGCGATGCTTGCGGCAAGCAACTGAAGGATGCCGCCGCGCTGCGCCACGTTCTGCCGTTTTTCGAACGCGAAGGCGCCGACGCCTGGTTCACGCATTCCGCCGAGGAATTGCTGCCGCCGGGAACGAAATGCTCTTGCGGCGCGCGCGAAATGGCGCAAGGAATCGGACATTCTCGACGTGTGGTTCGATTCCGGCTCGACGCATCTCGCCGTGCTCACGCGCGACAATCAGCACTGGCCCGCCGACGTTTACCTCGAAGGCCCCGACCAATATCGCGGCTGGTTCCAAAGCTCGCTGCTGGTGGGCATCGGCACGCGCGGCGCTGCGCCGTACAAAGCAAGTCGTCACGCACGGCTGGACGCTCGACGAAAAAGGCGCGCCGATGTCCAAGTCGCTCGGCAACGCCATCTATCCCGCCGAAATTTGCGCGAAATGGGGCGCGGATCTGCTGCGCATTTGGGTCGTCTCGCAGGATTACACCGCGGACGTGCGCATCTCCGAAGCGATGATGACGCAGCTGGCCGAAGCCTATCGCAAAATCCGCAACACGTTCCGCTTCGCGCTCAGCAATCTTTACGATTTCGATCCGGCGCGCGATTCCGTCGCCGACGCCGATCTGTGGGAAATGGACGCCTGGATGCTGCGCCGCACCGGCGCGCTCGTGCGCGAGTGCCGCGAGTGGTATGACAATTTCGAATTTCATCGCGTCTATCACGCGCTCCACGATTTCTGCACGGTGGACCTCAGCTCGTTTTATTTCGACGTGCTGAAGGACCGCCTCTACACGTTCGCGCCGAAAAATCTCGGCCGCCGTTCGGCGCAGACCGCCGTGTATCGCATCGCCAGCGCGCTGCTGCGGCTGATCGCGCCGATCACTGTTTTCACCGCCGAAGAAGTCTGGAAGCATTTGCCGCGCGCTGCGTCGGAGCCGGAAAGCGTGCACATGGCGATGTTCCCGGTCGCCGCGGAACTCGAACGCGTGCTCGAACGAGGCGCGAGCGAAGGATTGGGATCGCTTGCTCGCAGTCCGCGAAGAGGTGCTGAAAGCGCTCGAGCCGGTGCGCGCCGCGAAGACGATTTCCTCCGGGCTTGAAGCGCGCGTGACGCTCGCGGCGAACGCTGAATTGGCGGCGTCTGCTGCGGAAATATGCCGCGTATCTTGCCGGGGCTTTTCATCGTGTCGCAGGTGGAAATCGCGGACGGCAAAGCACGAAGGCGCAGCTCGCGCGCTGGCATCGAGGGCTTGCAGATTCGCGTCGAACGCGCCCACGGCACGAAATGCGAGCGCTGCTGGAATTATTCGACGCACGTTGGCGAAAACGCCGATTACCCCACGCGTGTGCGAACGCTGCGTCGCCGCGCTCGCATGAAATCGAACGCGATGGCGGCCTGGCTACCGGGAGCTCGAAGTCCTGATGCCTGCCGCCGCGCGTTTCCGGGCTGGCTCGCGCTGGGATCTCTTTCGCTCGGCGCGCTGGCGGCGGACCAGCTCAGCAAGTACGCGGTGGAAAAATATACCGCTGTCGGGTTCGCTGCGCGTCTTGATTCCCGGCTTGCTGAATCTGGTGCACACCACCAATCCCGGCGTCGCCTTCGGCTTGTTCGCCGATTCCGAAAATCCCTGGAAGGTCCGCTGCTGATCACTTTTTCCGTGGCCGTGATCGGGCTGCTGGTCTGGCTGCTGGCCACGGGCCGCGCTGGCGGATGTCTGGCGAGTGCGGCCTCGCGCTGATTCTGGGCGGCGCGCTGGGAAACGTGCTGGACCGTTTTCTGCGCCACAGCGTCACCGACTTCATCGACTTTCACATCGGCAGCTATCACTGGTACACATTCAATATCGCGGATTCCGCGATCGTGATCGGCGCCGCGCTGGTAGTGCTGGAACTTTTTCGCGAGCAGGCCATCCTAACCAGGAGCGCGGCATAGGCATGCATCCCATACTCTTCAAATTCGGCGGCATCCCGATTTAAGCTACGGCGTGCTGGTCGCGACGGGTGTGCTCCTCGGCTTGTGGTATGGGCGCCGCCAGGCGCCGCGCGCGGGCATTGATCCCGACAAACTGTGGAACATGGGAATTTACATCGTGCTGGTGGCGCTGATCGTCGCGAAAGTCTGGCTGATTCTGAGCGCCTGGGATTACTACATCGCGAATCCGCGCGAAATTTTCAGCGTCGCCACGTTTCAATCCGGCGGCACTTTTTACGGCGGCGTCCTCGGCGGCGTACTGACGATTCTTCTCTACACCCATTTCCAGAAGATGCCGCTGCTGCCGACGCTGGATACTTGCGCCGCCGCGCTGCCCCTGGGCCACGCGATCGGGCGGCTGGGATGCTTCGCGGCCGGCTGCTGCTACGGCAAGCCGACCACGGTGCCGTGGGGCGTCATGTTCACGAATCCCATGGCCGGGGAATTGGCCGGCACGCCGCTGGGCGTTCATCTGCATCCGACGCAGCTGTACGAAGCGTCGCTGGAATTTCTGAATTTTCTTTTCTTGATGTGGCTGGGCAGACGCCAGCGTTTCGCGGCCAAATGTTCGGCGCTTACCTGATGCTCTATGGCATCGAGCGCGGCATCATCGAATTTTTTCGCGGCGATCCCGGCCGCACCATGATGTTTCACGACAGCATTTCGCTGATGCAGGTCGCGAGCCTGGTCTTGATTCTCACTGGCGCGTTTCTGTGGTGGCGCGGGCTGCAGGGCAAGGCGCCGATTGAGCCGGTAACACCCATGCGCGCCGCAGCCGACGGTTAGCGCTGGCGCGGTAGCGACGCGAAGCAGAATCAGCGAATTCCTTCATGCACGATTATCCTGACACCGATACCGACGACAATTTCGACGCGCCGGATGACTCGCTCCGTCACCATGAATTCATGGTGGCCGAAGAGGACGCCGGCCAGCGCCTGGATCGCTTTCTCGCCGCGCAATTTCCGGAAATCAGCCGCACGCACGTGCAGACGCTGATCGACGAAGGCCGCGTTCACGTGAGCGGCATCGCCAAAAAGCCCTCGCATCATCTGGAATCCGGCGAAACGGTCACCGTGGAAATTCCCGCACCGCCGCTGCCCGGCGTGGAAGCCGAAGATATTCCGCTCGATATTCTTTACGAGGACGAGGACATCGCCGTCGTCAATAAGCCCGCCGGAATGATCGTCCATCCCGGCGCGGGCGCAGATACCGGCACGCTGGTCGCCGCGCTGCTGCATCGTTTCGGCGTCGAAAAAGGGCTTTCCGACGTCGGCGGCCCGCTGCGCCCTGGGATCGTGCATCGCCTGGACAAGGGAACGTCCGGCGCGATGGTGATCGCGCGCAACGACGCCGCGCACCTGAAGCTGGTGGAGGAATTTCGCGAGCGCCGCGTGCAGAAAACCTATGTCGCGCTGCTGCATGGAAACGTGAAGGGTGAAAAAGGACGCATCGAATTGCCCGTGGCGCGCGACTTGCGCCGCCGTTCGCGCATGACCGCCCGCCGCCGCGAAGGCCGCGAAGCGCGCACGGATTGGCGGCTGCTGTTGCGGCTCGGCGCGTTCACGTTGATCGAAGCGGATCTGCACACCGGCCGCACGCATCAGATCCGCGTGCATTTTTCCGCGCTGGCGCTTCCCGTGGTGGGCGATACGCTCTACGGCGCGCCGCACCAGGAATCGCATCGGGCGCGAACAGCTGCCGTCGCTCGGCCGCAATTTTCTGCACTCCGCGCGCATCGCATTCGAACATCCCCGCACGGGCAAGCGCATGGAATTTCGCGCGCCGCTGCCCCAGGAGTTGCAGGCGTACCTGCGGACTCTGGGCCGCGCTCGCGAATTGCCGCCCGGTGGCATTGACGCTGCGCTGAGGGATTACCTATAATGATTCGCGTGAGAACCCTGCGCACGATTGCCGCGCCTTCCACATTGTTCCTGGCAGCGCTGTTTCTGACTTTCGCCGTAACCACGCGCGCGCAACAGACCCCTGCGCCGCCTCCGCCCGCGACTTCCGGCGACAGCGCCGGCACAGAATCCGGAACAAACCCCTGCAAAGCCTGCGGCTCCACAAGCGACTACTCCCGCGATCACTTCCACCACGGGTCTGGTGCACCTGGTCGCCACGGTCATGGACCGCCACCACGAATTCGTCACCGATCTCGAACAGAGCGATTTCAAGGTTCTGGAAGACGGCACGCCGCAGGAAATCCGCTATTTTGGCCGCGAGACGGATTTGCCGCTGCGCATCGGCATCCTGCTGGATACTTCCAACAGCATTCGCCCGCGCCTGGAATTCGAAAAGGAAGCCGCCATCGATTTCCTGCAGCACGTGATCCGCCGCAACAAGGACCAGGCGTTTCTGATGACCTTCGACAACGAGCCCGAAGTGATTCAGGATTACACCGGCGACCTCTCGCTGCTCACCGACGCGATCCGCAAACAGCGCGCCGGCGGCGGCACCGCGCTGGACGACGCGATCTATCGCGCCGCTGAAAAACTTTCCAATCCGCCGCTGCCCAAGGGCCCGGATCCTGAAGTGCGCCGCGTGCTGGTGGTGATCAGCGATGGCGACGACAATCTGAGCGACCACGCGCTGAGCGAAGCTGTGGAAGCCGCCATTCGCGCCGAGGCCGCGATTTATTCCGTCAGCACGAATACCGACTGGCTGGCGATCGATGGCGACAAGCCGCAGCAAGATGCACATCGAAGGCGGCGACAAAGTTCTGCAGCAGTTCGCGGACCAAACCGGCGGCCGCGTTTTCTTTCCTTATAAGGTGGACGATCTGGCGCAGTCGTTCGTGGACATCGGCACGGAACTGCGCAGCCAGTATTTCATCGCCTATTCGCCTTCGAATCCGCAATCCACAGGGAAGTATCGCAAGATCGAAGTGCAGACCGACCGCAAGGGCCTGAACGTCCGCACGCGCAAAGGCTATTACGCTACGACGCCCACTGTGCCGCCAGCAGGCAAGTAACCCGCCAACAATCTTGCAATCAGCTCTGCGCTATTGATTCTGTCGCGGCGCACTTCAGTGCGCCATCGGAGGTGCGGCGCAGAACGATGGCGTTGTGAAGACCGCCGCTGCGCAGACTTTCCTACTTGAACGGCGCGTAATAGCCCTTGCGCGCTAGAATTTTCAAGTCGGGACGCATTTACATCCACCTGGATTTTGCGGAACGTGCCGTCGCGCTTCAGGTTGGTGGGGTAGTAGCCCAGCACATACTGCGACCGCAGTTCCTCCGAAATTTCATCGAAGGCCTTCTCCAGCGATTTTTCGTTGTGCACGTCGATCACGCGGCCGCCGGTGTCATCCGCCATGCGGCGCGCCACGCCGGGGCCCGTGCCGAAAGTCGCCATGCGATCGGAAATCAGCAGAACGTGAATCACCGCGTCGGAGCGCTGCGCCGCTTCGATCGCGTCCTGCATGCGCAATTTGCTTCCGGTATCTTCCGCGTCGGTCAGAATGATCACGCCTTTGCGGCCTGCTTCGGTGGCGAGTTCATCGTGGCAGGCCAGATAAATCGCGTCGTAGAGATCCGTGCCGCCGCGTTGTTGCCCTGCGGAATCGTGCCGGGAGTCACCACGCCGCCTCCGCCCACGGAATTGACGCGCGCGCGGCGAATCGCGCTGGATAGCACCGAAGTGTCCTGGGTGAAATCGGCGAGCAGGTCCACGTCGAAGTCGAAGGTGATCACCATCGCTTCGTCTTTCGGGCGCATCACCTCGCGCAGGAATCGCGACGCGGCGTCCTGTTCGGCGTCAATCATGCGGTCCATGCTGCCGCTGGTATCAATCAGCAGGCCCAGCGTGATGGGCATATTCACTTCTTTCGCAAAAAATGCGACTTTCTGTTCGACGCCGTCTTCGGAAATCTTGAAGTCTTCCTTGGTCAGGTCGTAGACGATGCCATGCTGCTTGTTGCGCACCGTGGCAAACACGTTCACGACGTTTGTCTGAACTTGCAGAGGTCCCTGCCGCGTGCCCTGCTGTTCGTGCCTGGGCTGGCTGGTTGGATTGTGCCTGTGGCTCCGGCTGTGCGGCACCTTTGGCAGGCGCTTCCGTCGTCACCCCTACGTATCCCGCCAGTGCCAATGTAAAAATGCCCGCCGCGAGGCTGGTCAGCCGCATTGTATAATCTCCCTATAGCCGGTTGCGTTTGATACGATGCACCGAGCGCGCCAGCGGATGTGTCTCAAAGCTGCCCGGTGCGAAATTTCGAACGGGACTTTACTATGGCGCCATTCGGCCGAATCGAGAATCTCAGATGACGCGATTAATTTCGACGCTGGGTATTGTATTACTTTTCGGCGCTCTTGCGTGGGCTCAGCAGTCCGGCGCCCCGGGAACGCAGCAGCAGGAATCCAAACCCGTGCAGCCTGGCCAGTTAGCCCCGCCCGCGCAGCCCGCCGCCCCGGCGCAACTTCCGCCGGTGCAGACACCGCAGCCGCAGACCGGGCAGTCGCAAAGCGTACCGCCGCCAGCCGGCCCGCCGCAGAATTCTAAGCAAAGCGGCGAGGCGCGCCAGGCGATCAAGATCCGCACGAACCTGGTGATCATTCCCGTCACGGTGAAAAATCGCGACGGTCAGCTGATCGGCGATCTGCAGCGCGACGAGTTCCGCGTCTTCTGCGACAACGTGGAGCAGCAAATTGTTTTCTTTACATCCGATCCGTTTCCGCTCTCCGCTGTGGTGCTGATTGATAACGATCTTTCGATCAAGTCCGCGGACCAGGTGCAGAAGAGTTTGACCGCGATTTCCGGCGGCTTCGGACCCAACGACGAAGTGGCGATCGTCACCTACGATCAATTTCCCACCACCGTCTCGGAATTTTCGTTCAACAACGACCTCCTTTTCACTCAACTGAAACGTCTCGACCTCCGTTCGCATTATCCAGGCTCGCCCATCGGCGGCCCGTTGACGTCTGGCGCCACCTCCAACGGACATTCGCTGGAAACCGGAGCGCCAACGACGCTGGGCATCCAGCAGCAAAAGCAAGATAAGGACCTCGACGACGCGGTTTATGCCGCGGGCGAGATGCTCAAGAGCCGCGGCCGCGATCGCCGCAAGATTGTGTTTCTGATTTCCGACGGAAATAATTCGCGGACCAACGAACACACGCTGGACCAGACTTTGCAACTCCTGCTCAAGTCCGATATTTCCGTTTATTCCATTTCCGTGGGCCACGCCTTCATGCAGAAGGAAAGCACACGCCTCGAGCGATACGCCACATCCACCGGCGGCGACACTTTTTACGCGGGAAAGGATCGCGGCCTGGAAAATCTCTATGCTTCTGTCACGGAGCAGGCCCGCAACCAGTACACCATCACGTTTCAACCGCAAGACACCGACCGCAGTAAGGACTATCACAGCATTGAAGTGCGTGTGCGCCGTCCCGACCTGGACGTAACCGCGCGCCAAGGTTATTACCAGAGCGGTTTGCACTAAATTTTTTGTGCGACGCGTTTTGTGCTGCTCCGCAGTTTCATAAATTGCATTCGCGCGAAAGTTTTTCTGCTTGACTTCAACGTCGGCGGCCTTTATAGATTGACGAAGCGAATCGAGCGCGTTGCGAAATTTGCGGCGCCGCTGAATCGCGGGAGAAAGTTCCACAGTAGTTCATGCGCGGAACATCCCGGGCTTAGTCAGGCAGAGAAGCCCAAGCGGGAAATGAAACGGGGCGTCACGAGAAAGTGCGACGCCCCGTTTTTAATTGCGGCACAAGTTTTTGTGGGCGAGTCAGTTCGGTCCCGCCGAAGCGGCAGGCGAATCTGCGTTTTCTTTCGCGCCGGCTGCGGCCTGCGATGGCCGGATCGAAAGTAACTGCTCGTGCGCGGGGCACAGCGGTTTGTAATCGCAGAATCCGCAGCCAAACCCCGGCTGCGCGGAAAAATCGCGCGCGCGAATCCGGTCCGCCACTTCCGCGATTTTTTCCCTGGTTTCTTCTAATGCTTTGGCGTCGCGTGTTGCGGCCACGCCTTCATTAGTCATCAGGTTATAAAACACCAGGCGCACCGGATCCAGATCAAGCACCTCTTCCGCGGCCAGCGCGTACACGCCGAGCTGCAGATCTTTCGCCGCAGCTTTCACGTCCTTCGGCCTGCCGGTTTTGTAGTCAATAATTTCCACCTGGTTGCCTGCGATGCGATTCACCTGATCCATGCGGCCGGTGACGATCACGTCGTGCTCCAGCGACAGCTCGAAAGTTTTTTCTTGATGCAGCACATCAGCCGGCGCGCCGCAGTAAGTGCCATGAAACGCCACGAGCTGCTCGCGTCCCGCCTTGCGATATTCTTCTTCGTGATATTCGTCAATGAACCCCGCAGTCGACCACTCCCGATCGTAAATTGCGTGCACTTCTTCCAGCAGGACATTCTTCCGCTTGCCGTGTTCCGCGATGAACTGCTTGATGGTGCGATGCATCACATTTCCAAACGTGGCCATGGCGTGCGCGCCGCCGCGAATGCCCCACACGTACTGGAACATGTAGCGCATCGGGCAGCGATCGTAAGCGTCAATCGCCGAAGCGCTCAATTGTAGCGGCTCGGGCCGCGGCGGATGAAAGGCCTTGGCCCACAACGCCACGCGCGAATACGCTCGGGATGGCTCGCTGCCGGGCGGAAATAATTGCATCGGGTCGCTCGAATTGGCTTCGGGGCCGGCGGTTTCCACGGCGGGTGGCACCTGCACGTTGGGCGTGAGTTGATGCGTATCCAGCGTTTTGATTTTCGCATTCGCCAGAAAGTCGTCGAGAAACGGTGACGGCTTTTTGCGCTTATTCGCGAGCGTCGAAAGCGTCAGTTGCCGCTCCGCGCGCGTGAGCGCCACGTAGAAGAGCCGCCGCTCTTCCTGAATCTGAAAGTCAAACTTGGGCTGCTCTTCCTTCATCAGCTCCGGCGGAAATTCGAACACCACTTTGCGCACACCGGAAGGGAAGTCGTTCTTCGAAACGCGCAGAATGAAAACGTGCGGGAATTCCAATCCCTTGGCGGAATGCACGGTCATTAATTGCACGGCGTCGTCGGCAATTTCTTCCTCCAACGAAATGTCGCCGCCCGCTTCGTAAAAATAAGCGAGGTATTCGATGAAATGGCGCAGCTGTTTTTCTTCGCTCTTGCGTTCCCATTCTTTTACGAACTTCACGAAGCGGTCGAGGTAGTAGCGATCCTGGTCCGAAGGCAGCGGCGCCAAGGCCAGTCCGGCGATCAGTTCGTCCAGCACTTCGGTGGCGGTGGAGCGCTTCGCGCTCTGCCGCAGCGCATTCAGCAACTGCACCAGTTCGCCAAGCCGTCCACGCTCGTTGAATGGCGGTTCGTTCTGCGCGGTTTCGAGCTCGTCGCCCATCGGACGGCGATGATTTTTCTCAGCGCGCTCCGCCAGACGCACCAGGTCGCGCGGTTCCAGTCCCCAGTACGGCGCGGCCAGCACACGCGCGCAGGCCACGTTGTCTCCGGGCACTACAATCAATCGCAGCCACGCCAGCAAATCGCGCACTAGCGTGCTGGACAATATCGAAAGCTTGCGAATCACGAACGGGATTTCGCGCCGCCGCAATTCATCCACCAGCTTTTCTCGGTGCGTGTGCTTGCGGTACAGCACGGCGAAGTGGCGCCAGGCCGCGCCCGCCGCGTGCAGCCGCTCGATTTCGGAAGTGACCCAGTAGGCTTCTTCCTCGGGCGTGCTGAATTCCGCGATACGAATTTTTTCGCCTTCACGGTTTTCCGTGGTCAGCGCCTTGGGCGGCAGCAGATGGCGATTTTTCATTGTGCGCGATCACTGCGCCTGCCACGCGCAGAATGCGCTGTGTCGAGCGGTAATTCTGCGAAAGCGAAACCAGGAATTTCTTCGTCGCGGGGCCCAGCTTCAGATCGCTGACGCCGCAGAAGCGTTTCAGGAAAATTGTGAAGCTGCCGAACGACGCGCCACGGAAGCGGTAAATCGCCTGATCGTCGTCGCCCACAGCCACGATGTTGCGCCGCTCGCCCGCCAGCAGCCACAGCAGCTCGAGCTGCGCGATGTTCGTGTCCTGGAATTCGTCCACCAGAATGTAGCGGTACTGCTCGCGCATCTGTTTCAGCAGGGAATCGTCGCTGCGCAACATTTGCACCGCATGCATCAGTTGTTCGCCGAATGTCAGCAAGTTGCGTTCGCGCAGCAGCCGCTCGCTCACACGGTAGACGCGCGACAGTTCCTCCTGTCGCGCCACTTCATCCTCCGCGATTTGCAGCGCGTCGGATTCCAGCGATTTCTTGCTGGCTTCGTGTTTCTTCCGCAGTCCTGCGACGAATCGCTCGTAATCTTCGGGCGTCACCAGTTCGTCCTGGCAGCGCGAAAAGAATTTCACGAAGTCGCTGATGAATTCGCCCGGATCCTGCAGCCTGCGGAAATGTTTCAGCTCGAGTTCGCCGATGTGCCGCCGCAGCAAAATCTTGTGATCAATTTCATCCAGCGGCTGCGAATCCGGATTCGTCGCCTGCAATATTTTTTCCAGGCAAAATTTATGGAACGTGCTCAGCCAAACGCCCTCGGCGCGTTCGCCGATCGCTTTCACCACGCGGCTCTTCATCCCGCCGGCGGCTTTGTCGGTGAACGTAAGCCCCAGGATACTCTCGCCCGCCAGCTCCGGATTCGTTTCCAGCAGATTGCGAATCCGCTCGACGATCACGCGCGTCTTGCCCGTGCCTGCGCCCGCCACCACCAGCAGCGGCCCGTCGCCGTGCTCCACCGCCGCGCGCTGACCGGCATTTAGCCCAGCGTTCCGCTCCGAATTTTCGTTGGTCTTCATGACGTGCAATTCTCGCACGACCATCTTAACAGATTCTGCCGCAGGCGAACGGGAGGCGAAGAGTGTAATGCACCGCGGAGTTGATGCTCGGCTCGCCACGAGCAAGTGGTGGCTGGCCGCGAAATTGACCATATCTGTCGCGCCGCTTATAATTGTATCTCCGACCATCGAAGCCTGAAGGAGCAATCACCATGGAACGAGCCGTCATCTTAAGCGCAGTGCGCACGCCCATCGGGAAATTCATGGGCGGCCTCGCGCCGCTCACCGCGACCGAGCTCGGCTCTAAAGTGGTCGCCGAAGTCGTGCGCCGTGCCGGCATCGACCCCAATCAAGTGGACGAAGCGATCCTCGGCAACGTCGTCCAGGCCGGTCTCGGCCAGAATCCCGCGCGCCAAGCGGCCTTGCGCGGCGGCCTGGACTCGCGGGTCGCCGCGATGACCATCAACAAAGTTTGCGGCTCCGGATTAAAGGCTGTGGCGCTCGCGGCGCAAGCGGTGCAGCTTGGCGAATCGGAAGTGGTCGTCGCCGGCGGCATGGAGTCCATGTCCAATTGCCCTTACCTGCTGAAAGGCGCGCGCCGCGGCTTTCGCCTGGGCAATCAGGAAATGATCGATTCCATGATCAACGACGGCCTGTGGGACGTGTACGAAAATTTCCACATGGGCGTCACCGGGGAATTGGTCGCCGAAAAATATAAAATCTCGCGCCAGGAACAGGATCAGTTCGCTCTCGAAAGCCATCAGAAAGCGATTCGCGCCATAAAATCCTGTTTCTTCAGCCCTCAGATTGTGCCCGTGGAAATTCCGCAGAAGAAGGGCGATCCCGTCATCATTCAGGCCGACGAATCGCCGCGCGAAGATACTTCGCTGGAAATTCTCGCGGAGCTGAAACCCGCATTCAAAAAAGATGGCACGGTAACGGCAGGGAACGCGCCGGGAACCAATGACGGGGCCGCGGCCGTGATCGTCAGCAGCGAAAAAAATGCCGCGCGCTTCGGGAGGCAGCCCATGGCGCGCATCGTCGCGCAAGCCGTCAGCGGCGTCGAACCAAAGTGGGTGATGATGGCTCCCGTGGACGCGGTCGAGAAACTGCTGCAGAAGACCGGCTGGGACCGCGATAAAGATGTGGATCTGTACGAACTCAACGAAGCTTTCGCGGTAGCCGCGATCGCCGTAACCCGGGTGCTGAAACTCAATCCCGAAAAAGTAAACGTCAACGGTGGCGCAGTAGCGCTAGGCCATCCCATCGGCGCATCGGGCGCGCGCGTCCTCGTCACTCTGCTCTACGAATTGCAGCGCCGCAACCTCAAGCGCGGCATAGCGGCCCTCTGCCTCGGTGGCGGCAACGCAGTGGCCATCGCCATCGAACGGTGAATCATCTTGCCCGACGATCAGCTTGATGCAATCCACGACCTCCCCGGGTCCCCAGCGCTGATTGAGTGGTTTGCACGGCGGCCGAGTTTTCACGACGCCGAAATCCTTAACATTTCGCTCAATCGAACGGGCACTTCGTGCATTCGTTTGCACACCTGGGACTTGACCGCTGAGGTCGATGCCAAAGGCTACGATGTTCTCCGGAACCATGTCGTCGTCTCGTTTTTCTTGGACGACGTTGCTGATTTGGAATTGGCGGGTTTCAGCCACCAGAATGTAATTTCCGGTCTCACTTTTAAGCGATCGCAGGAGGGATTGGAACTGAGCCTCGGTCCCTGTTACGGCTCGGCGGGTGTCTTGATCGCCCGTTCAATGAGAGTGGAATTCGAACCGGGAATGCCTCCCCAAACTTCCACAAAATCTTAGACGTTCTCACCTTGCCTGAAATGCAACCCCGATTCTCGAGCCGGATCAACGCACTGCATCCGCCGTGGCGTAAAATTCCTCGCAGGTCACTACGACTCTCCGTGGCGTGGCAAGACTGCCACTTTTCTAGATCATATTGCCTTTTATGACGAGGCGACGTAACCGCAAAATTGCAGGGAACGTCTCACCTATCATGAAGTGAATTGAACAACAGGAGGAAAACCATGAAAACGGCCCTCTTGATCCTTCTTTTCGCATCCTCAGCCTTCGCGCAGAACGCCCCGCCTGCCACAGGCACGGCAGCCGCGCCGGGATGCGGTCCTGCAGATTTTAGCTTTGCGGTGAAATCAGACGGCTCCAGCCATCCGGTGACACAGCCCGAATCCGCCAAGGCCTTGGTCTACTTCCTGCAAGACGACAAAGTCTTCGATTCGCGCCCCCGACCAACGGTGAAATGGGGCATGGACGGCAACTGGGTTGGCGCCACCCAGGCCGATAACTATTTCTACCTTTCCGTAGAGCCCGGCGAACATCAGCTCTGCACGGAATGGCAGTCGGCGGTGCTCATCAACGCCAGCCGCCAGTCCGCAGCAGCCCATTTCACCGCTGAAGCCGGCCAGATATATTATTTTCGCGCACAAGATTTCTATTGGAGGGAAAGCGGCGCCGCCAACATGAAATTGGGCCCGGTGGATAGCGATGAAGCGCAACTCCTCATGACCCAATTCGGTTTCAGCACTTCGCATCCAAAGAACTGACCCCTCAGGCGCACAGCAGGGTACGATCTGCCCTGCACTTTTCGGAGCGCATAGAAATTCATGTTTTGTCCTGAGTGCAAAGCCGAGTATCGCCCCGGTTTCACCCGCTGCTCCGATTGCGGCTTGGATCTTGTGGAGCACCTCGAAGAAACAGACGTTCATTCCAACAATCCTGAACTTTCAGGTACGCCCGAGCTCCTTTGGACTGGAACCGACGCAGCGACGCGGGACGGAATCGTTAACGCGCTCGAAACGGCACAAATCCCATACCACGAGCGGGGCGACAAGGTCGGATCATTGCCGGGCTGGTCGCGGCAGGTGTATGCGATCTTCACTCATGCGCGCGACTATCACGCAGCTAGCGTCGCACTGGAGACAGCGGCTCGCCAGCGCGAAACTGCGCCACAGGATTCTGACGAAGCGCCCTGGCATTCGCATGCACCGCTGCAGGATTCGTCGGCAAACGACGACGAGGACGATCTGTCCGACCTCCCGCCCGATTACGTTCCCGATGATTTCGATCCGGACGACGCGACCGCCGAAGTTTGGTCTGGCCATGACGCTGCGACCAGAGACAATCTGATCACCTGTCTCCGCGGAATCGGCATCGGCTCCGCAACCGATGAATCCGCGGGCCAACTGCGGATTCGCGTCGCACCGGCATCGCAAAAACGCGCGCAGGAAATGATCCGGCAAATCGCCGACGCGTCCGCAGAACCTTAATCACCTCGCCGCAGCTGTGGTACCGAAAAGCGCGAAGCGAGGTGCTTGACGTTCCTCTACGTCCTATGTTTCTTTTACCTGCTCAGCATTTCTTTTCAGGTCGGAGGTTCAATGTCCGTTTATGAAATTAAAACTGTCGCGGTGCTGGGCGCCGGCACCATGGGCAATGGCATCGCGCACGTATTTGCGCGCGCCGGCTACAACGTGATTCTTCGCGACGTGGAAACGCGCTTCCTCGATCGCGGCATCGAGACGATCGGCAAGAATCTCGACCGCGAAGTGAAAAAAGAAAAAATCACCGCCGCCGAAAAGCCGCAAATCCTCGCGCGCATCCAGACCGACCACCGAAGTCTCCGCGCTCGCCGCCGCCGATTTCGCCGTCGAAGCCGTCCCCGAACAGCTCGACCTGAAGGTCCGCCTGCTGAAAGAAGTGGACGCGGCGCTCAGGCCCGGCGTGATCCTCGCCAGCAATACTTCTTCAATTTCCATCACGCAACTCGCCGCGCAAACTCAGCGCCCCGAAAAATTCATCGGCATGCACTTCATGAATCCCGTGCCGGTGATGGCGCTGGTAGAAGTAATTCGCGGGCTGGCCACCAGCGACGAAACTTTCGAAATCACCATGATCTTGTGCGAAAGACTCGAAAAAAAACCCGTAGCCGTAAACGACGCGCCCGGCTTCGTTTCCAACCGCGTCCTGATGCCGCTGATCAACGAAGCCGCATTCGCCGTGATGGAAGGCGTCGCCACGCCCGAAGCCGTGGACGCCGTGATGAAAATGGGAATGAACCATCCCATGGGCCCGCTCGAGCTGGCCGACTTCATCGGCCTGGACGTTTGCGTGGATATCCTCGAGGTGCTTGCAAAGGTTTCGGCGATCCCAAATACCGCGCCTGCCCGCTGCTGCGCAAATACGTGGCCGCCGGCTGGCTCGGCCGCAAATCCGGCCGCGGCTTCTACAATTATTGGATACGATGCGCAAAATACCTTTTGCTTTTTGTTCGCCTCGTGATAATATGCCCCTCGGAAATGGCCGAGCCGGGAACGGGCACTCAGTGGTAGAACTCACTCCGCCCGGTTTCCAGCTAAGACCTAAACAGATAGCCCTCTTGAGGTGCACAATGAACGACGAAAAGACAAAAAATCTGGATTTGGCAATATCGCAAATTGAAAAGCAGTACGGCAAAGGCTCCATCATGCGCCTGGGGAACCGGGACGTGCTCGTCCCCGTGAGCGTAATCCCCACCGGCTCGATCTCCATTGACGCGGCTCTCGGCGTGGGCGGCTTCCCGCGCGGACGCGTGATCGAAGTGTACGGCCCGGAATCCGGCGGCAAGACCACCCTGACTCTGCACGTGATTGCCGAAGCGCAAAAGCTGGGCGGCCAGGCGGCGTTCATTGACGCCGAGCACGCGCTCGATCCTGTCCTACGCGCGCAAGCTGGGCGTGGACGTGGACAATCTTCTGGTGTCGCAGCCGGACAACGGCGAACAGGCGCTCGAAATCGCCGAAGCGCTGATCCGCTCCAACGCGGTGGACATCATCGTGGTGGACTCGGTCGCCGCGCTGGTGCCCGCGCGCCGAACTCGAAGGCGACATGGGCGACCCGCAAATGGGTTTGCAGGCGCGCCTGATGTCGCAGGCGCTGCGCAAGCTCACCGGCATCGTTTCGAAGTCGAAGACCTGCCTGATTTTCATCAACCAGATCCGCGAGAAAATCGGCGTGATGTTCGGCAATCCGGAAACCACCACCGGCGGCCGCGCGCTGAAATTTTACGCCTCGATCCGCGTGGATATCCGGCGCATTCAGTCCATCAAGGAAGGCGACCGCGTGATCGGTTCGCGCACGCGCGCGAAAATGGTGAAGAACAAAGTGGCCGCGCCGTTCCGCGAAGCCGAGTTCGACATCATTTACGGCGAAGGCATTTCGCGCGAAGGCGATTTGATTGATCTCGGCGTGACGAACGGCATGCTCGAAAAATCCGGCACCTGGATTTCCTACAAGGGCGAACGCTTGGGCCAGGGCCGCGAAAATGCGCGCGTTTTCCTGAAGGAAAACACCGACATCCGCGGCAAGATCGAACACGACCTGCGCAAAGCGCTCGGCCTGCTCGCGCATCCGGCCGTTCCAGCCGATGGAAACGGCAAGCCGTCCGCCGAAGCGCAAAAACTGCCGCAGCGGACGCGGCAGCCAAGCAGCCCCCTAAGGCCGCTGCTGCAACCGCTTCCTCACAGGGTCGTTCGGGCCGCTAGCCGCGATAGCAGCGGCTTGACGATCAGAACAATTTCACACGGGCCGCGGGGCGGCCAATTGCCGCCTCGCATCTCGCGCTTTCGCTTGGCGACAGCTCCGGTCCCGCGCCGCAGGCAGGCCATCTGTCCATTCGTCCAGCTATGCCACGTAGGAACGCTGTCCTCCTTAGCAGTTGCGTTTCGCTGTGCGCCTTCCGTAAACTGAGAGTCAATCGGCTGAAGCATGTAATTCGTCAGGCCGATATAGGACTCGATGCAGCCCGTCCCAGCCATTAAACAGTTTGTCCCGGTTTTGTGCCTTTTTCTCGCGGGCGCCGTCGCGTCGGCCGCAACGCCTGCCACTACCACTACCCACACGCACCACAAGAAATCGCGGCATTTCGGCCTACGGTGATCCCACCAAGAATGACAATGCGGATTACGACGATCCCGAGATTCGGCAGATCGCCGTAAACGCCCTCGGTCACGCAAACGGTTCCGTGCTCGCGATGGACCCGTCCACCGGCCGCATCCTCACCATCGTCAATCAGAAGATGGCATTTTCTTCCGGGCTTCGAACCGTGCTCCACGATCAAGCCGGTCATCGCGCTCGCCGGACTGCAGGAAGGCGTCATCACTCGCGACACCATGCTGCAGGTCGGCCATCGCCGCTACATGGACCTCACCGAAGCGATGGCGCATTCCAATAACGTTTATTTTGAACAGGTCGGCACGCGCCTCGGTTTCTCAGCGCGTCCACCAATACGCGCGGCTGGTCGGCCTGGGCGAACGTGCCGGCTACGACATTCCCGAAGAGCAGCCCGGCCTGGTGCCTTCCGTGCCTCCCGCGTTCGGCGGCGTCGCGCGCATGTCAAGTTTCGGCGAAGGCATTCGCCTCACGCCGTTGCAGCTCGCGTCGCTGGTTTCCACGCTCGCGAACGGCGGCACGCAGTATTACTTGCAATATCCGCGCACCGCAGAGGCTCGGCAAAATTTTCAGCCGCGCGTCCGCCAGCAACTGGATATCGCGCCGCTGCTTCCCGATTTGCGCGAAGGCATGCTCGCTGCCGTGATGTACGGCACCGCGAAGCAAAGCTACGATCCGGATGGCGAGCAGGCTCTCGGCAAGACCGGCACGTGCAACGACGAATCGCTCGGTGGACGCCTCGGCTGGTTCGTTTCCTATGCCGACCAGGCGCATCCGAAAATCGTGCTGGTGGTTCTGATTCGCGGAGGCGGCCGCGCCGTAAGCGGCCCGCATGCCTCCGAAATCGCCGGCCGCATTTATCACGGCTTGCGAGAAAAAAATTATTTCGCTGAATCCGCGCGCCGAGCGCAGTACACTACCGCCGCGGGCGCCTCGCACTAGACTCTCGAGCGCCGGCGTCGCGCCGGCTCCTGTTATTTTGCGTCGGGATTTCGCTCCGCACTTGCGCTCTGACGATGCGATAAGCATCGTCATCCTGAGTCCGGCGCCTTTCTAAAGCCCGAAGAACTCTGGGGTCTGCGTCTTTGCGGCCTCAGGCCTCTCGTGCTAGCGCGCTGAACCCCCATCCACTTCTGTTACTCCCATGAAAACTCCGCACCATTTCACTTTCCACCCCCATCGCATCGCGCTATGCTTCTAGCTTCGTAAATCATTCGCCGTTGGGAATTATGGGAACGAAAATCAAAATCTTGATCGCAGTTACGCTGCTCGCAGCCGCTTCATGCCGGCGTCTTCGCCGCATACTATTTCCGCGCCTCGGCCGCCGATTACGAAATCATGACGCAAGCATCGCCCTCGCGCGAAGATACTCATCGCATGCAGGAGCAGCTGGTCCTGTTCACCGAGGCGGTGGTCCCGGCGCGACAGTCGTTCCCGGCCTTCGTCCAGAGTATGGGGTTCAGTTCGAACACCGCCACCCGCCTGATAGCTTCGGCGCAATCCGTTTTCGATCTGCGCCATCTGCGTGCGGGAAACAGTTTCCTGGTGGGCCGCTCAAGCCTGGGCGATCTGCGCGAGGTCCGCTACCGCATTGATGCCGATCGCGTCCTCTACATCCGGCCGCAAGGGCGATGATTTTCATGCCGAGGTGCAGACCATTCCGTCGGAAACCGAGGAAGTAGGCGTCGTCGGCCAAGTGAACGGCTCGCTCTTCAACGCCGTGCTCGACGCAGGAGAACGGCCGGAACTGGCGATGCGCCTGGCGGAAATCTTCGCCTTTGATCTGGATTTCTACACCGATCCGCGGCCAGGCGATACGTTCCGCGTGGTCGTCGAAAAGAAAACGCTCGATAGCGGCGAAGTCGTTTCTTACGGACGCATTCTTGCTGCGGAGTACAACAACGGTCCGCATCCCTACCGGGCGGTCCTGTTTCATGGCCCCAATGGCGCTCCCGCGTATTACACGCCGGAAGGGAAGTCCATGAAGAAGGCCTTTCTGCATTCGCCGCTGAAATTCGCCGCGGTGATTACCTCGCATTTCAGCCAGCACCGCTATCATCCAATTCTGAAAGAGTACCGCCCGCACCTGGGCATTGATTACGCCGCGCCTACCGGTACGCCTGTGCAAACCATCGGCGACGGCCGCGTGATTTTCGCTGGCAGGAAAGGCGGCGCGGGCAATCTGATCGAGATTCAGCACAATAATGGATACACCACGTACTACATGCATTTGTCGCGCGTGCTAGTGCATTCCGGCGAGCGCGTCGAGCAGGGCCAGCGCATTGGCCTTGTCGGCATGACCGGCCTCGCCACCGGCCCGCACCTGGATTTTCGCATCCAGCGCGGCAAAGAATTCCTCAATTTCGAGCGCCTCCCGCTGCCGCCAACCGATCCGGTTTCAAAGCGCGACTGGAACGAATTTGTAGCAGCCCGCGATCACGCAATGGCGCTAATGCCCCCGCTACCGTCCCAGCAACCCCCAACCGTCGCGAAAAATTCCGCGACCGGGTCTCTGCAACCAGTTCCCGCACACTCCGTTCCTGCAACCGAGTAGTTCCATCGAACCTTCAACTGCTTCCGCGTTGACTTGGCTTTCTGCCGCAGCCTAAGATGCTCGCTTGAGCGTTGCCCACACGTGAGCGACCAAACCGTCTCGCATTACCGAATCGTCGAAAAAGTCGGCGCCGGCGGGATGGGAGTCGTTTATCGCGCGCATGATGACCGGCTGAACCGCGACGTTGCGCTGAAATTCCTCCCCGATGAACTGAACCATGACGAGAACGCGCGCGCGCTTTTGATTCGTGAGGCGCGCACCGCGTCCGCGTTGAATCATCCCAACATTTGCACCATCTACGACGTCGGCGAAGCTGACGGCAAGAACTACATCGTGATGGAATTCGTCAGCGGGCGTTCCCTGGCCGAACAAATTCCGGAAGGCGGTCTTGCAGTGGAAACGGTGATTCGCTACGGCGAGCAAATTGCCGACGCCATGGCGCACGCGCACGAACGCGGCGTGATCCACCGCGATTTAAAAACTCCCAACGTCATCGTCATGCCCGGTGGCCGCGTCAAGGTCCTCGACTTCGGTTTGGCAAAGCACATGTCTCCGGGCGAGATCACCCTGCAGACCCAATCCATCAGCACGCTCACCTCGGAAGGCGCGATCGTCGGGACCATGCACTACATGGCACCGGAATTATTTCGCGGCGAGCCGGCGGACGCGCGAAGCGACGTGTGGGCGCTGGGCGTGGTGCTCTATGAAATGGCCAATGGCAAGCGACCGTTTCGCGGTAGAACTTCCTACGAATTGAGCTCGATGATCTTGCACGATTCACCGCCGCCGTTGCGGGAAAATGTGCCGCTGGGCCTGCGTTCCGTGATCGAACACTGCTTGGCGAAGGAGCCGGCGCAGCGCTATCAGCATGCCAGCGAAATCCGCGCGGCGCTGGAAGCGTTGCGCTCGAATTCGGCTGTAATTTCCGCAAGCGCCATTCAGCCGTCCGCGATTCAGCCCTCGCCCGCGGCCTCTCGCGCACGGCTTGGCCGCGCACTCTTGGTTTCGTCGGCAGTAGCGGCGTTGCTCTTGATTACCGCATTCGTCTGGAAACTGGTCCAGGTCAAATGGCGCGGCTCGCCAGGGGCGGGCGCCGCATCCATTCAATCTCTGGCTGTGCTGCCGCTTGAAAATCTCACCGGCGATCCCAAACAGGATTATTTCGCGGATGGAATGTGCGACGCGTTGATCACCGAACTTTCGCAGATCAAAAAACTTCGCGTAATCTCGCGCACGTCGGTGATGCAGTACAAGGACAAACACGAAAGCCCCGCACAGATCGCACAGGAATTGGGAGTGGACGCGCTGGTAGAAGGCTCGGTACTGCGTTCCGATGATCGCGTACGCATTTCCGCCGAATTGGTGCAGCCGCAAACCGGCCAAAACCTCTGGGCGCACAGCTACGAGCGCACCGTCACGGACATCCTGGCATTGCAGAGCGACGTGGCGCGCGACATCGTAACCCAAATTCAAATTCAGCTGACGCAGCCGGAACTGGAGCGCCTGGCGAAAACGCGGACCGTGGTTCCCGCAGCGTACGACGCATACCTGCAAGGGAATTACTTCGTCGCGAAACGTACCGGCGAGGCCGTGACGCAAGCGGTCAGTGATTACCGCCAGGCAATCCAGCTGGATCCCACTTATGCGCCGTCGTATGCAGGGCTGGCAGGAGCTTTGACGCTGGCGGCGGATTACAAGGACGTGCCGTCTTCGCAAGTGTTACCCGAGGCCGAAGCGGCGGCGGTGAAGGCGCTGCAACTCGACGACAATCTTGCATATGCGCACGCCGTGCTGGGTCAAATACGCGCGTACCGGCTGGAATGGCCCGGAGTGCTGGATGAATCCCAGCGCGCGATTGAATTGAATCCAGGCGAAGCGAATAGTCACCATTGGTACGCGCTGGCGCTGGCCTCAGCGGGCAGAAGCGACGAATCGATTGCGGAAATGAAGCTGGCGCAGGAACTCGATCCGCGCTCACTGATCATCAACGCCAATTTGTCGTGGGTGCTGTACCTGGCCGGCCGGAACGACGACGCTGTTGCGCAGGCGCAGAAAACCGTGGCGATGGATCCCAGCTTCGCGGTAGCACACGGTTGTCTTGGCCAGGCGTATCTGTCGCAGCGAGAATACGCGAAAGCGTCGCAAGAATTGCAGCAGGCGCTCACGCTTTCCGGAAATGAAACTTCGTTCAAGGCCGAGCTCGGGAATGCTTACGCCGTGGCGGGAATGAAGCCGGAAGCGCTCGCGATTTTGCACGATTTGCTGCAGATGTATTCCAAGCAATACGTTTCGCCGTACACGATTGCGCTCGTTTACGTGGGTCTGGATCAAAAGGATGAAGCGTTTCGGTGGCTGGACAAGGCGTATCAGGAACGCTCCGTGCGCCTGATCAATATCGCCGTGCATCCACGATTTGCGAGTTTGCACTCTGATCCACGTTTCGCCGCGCTACTGCACCGCATTGGCCTGCCCTTCGCGTCCACAAGCACCAATACGAAATGAAGATTACCGCAGCATGTTGCCGTCATGCGGATCGCCCACCGAAAATGATTAGCCAAGCAATCTTTCTTGACGCTGTGTCGGACCTCAACTACACTTTCGCCGTTCCTCGAACAGCCTACGGAATCGGCCTGAGTTTACCCAATGGTGAAAGTTGCAATGCGTTGTTCCAGGAGATAAGTATGGCCAAAATTAACTTCACGCTGAAGAACATCACCAAGGAAATCACAAAAGCGGAGAAAAAGTTACGAGCGATTCGCGGAAAGGTCGCCACGGCCGATCAGAAAAAGATCGATCTGGAGCTGCGGGGTCTAGAGCAGTGCCGCAACACCGTTAAGAACTTCTGCCGGCCGCTCGTGCATTACGGGCAGACGTTCACGGCCAAATCCAAAAAGAAGTAACGCGGTCCGCGGCGCCGAACGTTTTGGAATCGGGCCGCTTCGGATTCACGGCATCTGAAATGGCAGGAGGCTGACTCATATGGCCAAGATTGCTTTCTCGCTTCATCCGATTACCGCCGCAATTCGCAGGGCCGAGAAGAAGCTGCACGCCATTCGGCCGAAAGTTAGCAAGGCTGGGCAGAAGAAAATTGATCTGAACCTGCGAATGCTGGAAAAATCCCTTCGTCTTCTGCGAATCCCTTGCCCGAAAGTGAAGGCGCGCCAATTCCACCCGCCGCCGTACGGGCAGTGGTTCACAACCAATCCCAAGTAAAGCACGCAGGAGAGCTGTGATTTGGTCTCGCGGCGAGTGCAACCGAGCTAACCCGCATGCCTAGAGCGAAACCGATGCTTTTCCGGCGTTCTCCGTTTTTGGTGTCCTACTGGAACGATAAAGAGCTGGTTTTCGAGAATTACGCGACCGGTAAAGGTGCAACCGCCGCACCGATCGCTACCGAACTACTGAACTTCTTCAGCCGCTGGCGTCCTGCTGAGTCACTTTTCCGTCACCTTTCACAATATTCCACGTCGTCGCTGCGCGCCGCGATTAAGGAACTGGTGCGGCATTCGCTGCTGCAACCCTCCGATCGGAAACTCCGACCGCTGGAGCGCGCAATGCCTGCTTGGAAGGATTGGAATCCTGCTGCTGGATTCTTTCACTTCACCGGACGCGATCTTCCCTTCGAAGCAGATTTGGTGAGCATCAGCCGCTACATGGAAGGACTGACCCACGAGAAGGCGATGCCTGTGCCGGCGAAGCATTATCCGCGGGCCGCGCAGACATTGCTTCCGCCTCCGCGCATGGAGGGCGAATTCACGCGCGTACTTACAGCGCGAAGAACCTGGCGACGATTTGACGCCGGGAAAGTTGCATTGGCGGATTTGGCAACGCTTCTGGGATTGACGTTTGGAGTTCGCGAGTGGATTGCGGTGCCGCCGCTGGGGCGATTCGCGGTGAAGACTTCTCCGTCAGGAGGAGCGTTGCATCCGATTGAGGCTTATGTGGTGGCGCGAGATGTGGAGGGGATTTCTCCAGGGATTTATCACTATGATGCGAGCCGGCATCGACTGGAATTACTGCGGCGTGGAATGAAGCGCGATCGGATGTCGGATTACGTGATCGGGCAGCGATGGTTTTCAGATGCCGCTGCGTTTGTGTTCATGACCGCGGTGTTCACGCGGACGCAATGGAAGTATCGCTATCCACGGGCTTATCGCGTGGTGCTGGCGGAGGCGGGACATTTGTGCCAGACGTTTTGTCTGGTGGCGACTTGGCTGGGGCTTGCACCGTTCTGCACGATGGCGATGGCGGATTCGAAGATTGACCGCGACTTGGGGATTGATGGAGTGACGGAAGGAGTTTTGTACGTCGCGGGCGTTGGGAAAAGGCCCGCAGGCGTGCATTGGAAAACGGCGTCGTTGCCGATTGATCCGACTGGAAAAAAACGCAAGCTGCGCGGATAGCGGCGCGCTTATGCCTTTAATTCCCAGGTGTCGCCGGCGCGGAGAAGTTTGGCTAGATCGCCTTTGCCTTTTTTGGCGATTACGTCGCGGATCTGCTGCTGGATCAGGTCTTCGTAGCGCGGCACGCCTTGCAGCGCGCGGAGGACGCCGATGGGGGTGGGGAAACCGGGCATCGAATCCATGCGCGATAGAGCGAAGGCGTAAACCGGATTTGGATTGTGCTCGTCGTGGACCAGCAAGTCTTTTTCGCTAATTCCATTTCCTAGCGCGACCACTTCTAGGTCCAGGCCCACCAAGCGAATTCCTTTGTCGCGATTTTTGCCGAAGATTAGCGGCTTGCCGTGTTCGAGTTGGACGACTTGCTCGCTGCGGGCTTCTTTTTCGGTGATGGTTTCCCAGGCGCCGTCGTTAAAAATATTGCAATTCTGCAGGATTTCGATGTACGCCGAACCCTGATGGGCCGCTGCTTTTCTCAGGGTTTCTTTCAGGTGCTGCTGGAAGACGTCGACAGAGCGCGCGATGAATGTGGCTTCGGAACCGAGAGCGAGCGACAGCGGGCTGAAGGGGCGATCCACCGAGCCGAACGGAGTCGACTTGGCCTTTTTGCCGACTTCCGACGTGGGCGAGTATTGGCCTTTGGTTAGGCCGTAAATTTTATTGTTGAACATCAGGACTTTGAGGCCGACGTTGCGGCGCAGCATGTGTATGGTGTGATTGCCGCCGATAGAGAGCGAGTCGCCGTCACCTGTGGCCACCCAGACGTCGAGGTCGGGGCGGACGAGTTTTACGCCGGTGGCGATGGCGGGCGCGCGGCCGTGAATGGTGTGAAAACCGAAAGTGTTCATGTAATACGGGAAGCGGCTGGAGCAGCCGATGCCGGAGATGAAGACGAATTTTTCGCGCGGAACGCCGAGTTCGGCGAAGACTGCCTGGACGGCGGCGAGGATGGCGTAGTCGCCGCATCCCGGACACCAGCGGATTTCCTGGTCGGTCTGGAAATCTTTTTTCGTGTAAATCGGCAATGTAGCCGTGGTCATATTCAGTCGCTCCTCAAAAAACCGCTCTGCTGTAACAGCAAAATCAACTGCGCCCAGAGGAAGCTGGCCGCGACCCTTCGCTCCCGCACTGCGGGATCTCAGGATGAATCGCCCTGTGCGGCGATTCACAAATTCAAAGGCGGACGGGTCTGAGACCCGCCCCTACGAAAAACTAATCGAGCAGCTCTTCGATTTTTGCTTCGATTTCGGATTGCTTGAAGGGCTTGCCCTGGATTTTGCCGTAGCTTTCGGCGTCCACCAAAAATTTTGCGCGCAGGATCATTGACAGCTGACCCATGTTCATTTCGGGCACCAGCACTTTCTTGTAGCACTTGAGAATATCGCCGAGATTGCGCGGCAGGGGATTCAGATAGCGCAGATGGACATGGCCGATGCGATGACCCTTCTCGCGCATTGGATTCATGGCGGCGGTGATCGGTCCGGCTGTGGAGCCCCAGGCAACGATCAGCAAATCACCGGATTGATCGCCTTCGGGAACGGCTTCCGGAATATCCTGCGCTATGCCTTCGACTTTTTCGGCGCGCGTGCGCACCATGTGTTCGTGGTTCAGCGGTTCGTAGTTGATGTTGCCGGTGACGTCCTGCTTTTCGATTCCGCCGACGCGATGCTCGAGGCCAGGCGTGCCGGGAATGGCCCAGGGACGCGCGAGCGTCGAAGGATTGCGCTTGTAAGGGAGAAAGCCTTCGGGATTAGTCTCGAAGTGCACCGGGATTTGCGGCAATTCCGCGACGGTGGGGACTTTCCAAGGCTCGGCGCCGTTCGCGAGATAGCCGTCGGAAAGAATAATCACGGGCACCATATATTTAATGGCGAGGCGGCTGGCTTCCAGGGCGATCCAAAAGCAATCGCCAGGTGAAGAGGGAGCGAGCACGGGAACGGGAGCTTCGGAATTGCGTCCGTATAGTGCTTGGAGCAGATCGGCTTGTTCGGTCTTGGTGGGAAGGCCGGTGGACGGACCGCCGCGCTGAATATCGCAGATCACGAGCGGCAATTCGACAGCGACGGCGAGGCCGATTGCTTCGGTTTTCAGGGCCATGCCTGGACCGGACGTGGTGGTGATGGCCAGCGCGCCGGTGTAAGAGGCGCCGATGGCAGAGGAAACGGCGGCGATCTCGTCTTCGGCTTGAAAAGTAGTGACGCCGAAATCCTTGTACATGGAAAGTTCGTGAAGAATATCGGAGGCCGGGGTAATCGGATACGAGCCCAAGAACAGCGGGATTCCAGCCTGCTGCGAAGCGGCCACGAAACCGAGCGCGAGCGCCGCATTGCCGCTGATATTGCGATAGACGCCCGGCGACAGCTTGGCCGGAGGAATTTCGTAGCTGATCTGAAATGCTTCGGTAGCTTCGCAGAAGCTGTAACCCGCTTGCATGGCCAGTTTATTGGCGGTTACCAGCTGCGGCTTGTTCTTGAATTTATCGTCGAGCCAGCGGAGCGTGGGCTCCATAGAGCGGTTGTAGAGCCAGTAGCACATGCCTAGCGCGAAGAAATTTTTGCAGCGATCCATGCTCTTGGCGTCGAGGCCGACGTCTTTCAGCGCGGCGCGGGTGAGCTTGGTAAGTTGAACGGCAAAAAGACGATAGCCGTCAAGAGAATGATCCTCGAGAGGGCTGACAGTAATTTGCGCCTTGCGCAGATCGCTTTCACCAAAGTCATCGGAGTTGACGATGAGGATGCCGTTGGTTTTCAGGTCCGCGAGATTCATTTTCAGCGCGGCGGGATTCATGGCGATCAGCACGTCCACACTGTCGCCGGGGGTGTACACGTTGCTCGAGGAGAAATGGACCTGGAAGCCGCTGACGCCGGGTAGTGTGCCGGCGGGAGCGCGAATCTCGGCAGGGTAGTCCGGGAAGGTGGCGAGGTCGTTGCCGTAGAGGGCGACCGTATTGGTGAACTGGCTGCCGGTGATCTGCATGCCGTCACCGGAGTCACCGCAGAAGCGGATGACCGCCTGGTCTATGGTTTCTCTTTTGCGACCTAGGATTTCAGAGATAGTAGTGGACATTCCTAATAGGCCCTCGCGGAAGTGGCTGGGTAGAATGGCTCAGAACGGCCCTGCTGCGCAAGCTGCAGAAGCCGGGCTCGATACGCGCCGAAATGGCTGAAAAAGTACCGAGTAGAACTGGTCGCTGTTGTTTGTTTTGAACAAGTTGCAGACGTTTCTAATAATTGGCGACTAGCGATTAGACGGCCGTGGTGCCGCGTGGATTTCGACGATTTTAGGGCGCGAAAATTGCGCGAAGTAGGGGCAGTCGCGACGGCCGAGTGGAGCGAACCAGAATGGGAAACAGTAATGGGAGTAGGTGAGGCGCCGTCGTCAAGTGCGCGGCGCAGAAACTTGCGCGGGTTCGCTTCTTGTCGCATAACTCCAAAGACAGAGTACCCAAGTCCAATTATAGGCTACCACAACGAACGTGACTTTGCCCTGTACACACTCAGATGATGTTTCGTAAGAGTTGGGATGTCCGCGTGGCAAGATGGGTGTGGGCGCAGGGTCGCGGAATCGGTGGGGAACCGGGGCGAGGGCGGTAACGTCCTAGTGATAGCTCGGGGTGTGAAGTTGAGAGGGCGACGGGGAGCGGCGTTGCGATGAAATTCAACCTGGAGAGATTGGCGATTGCCCAGCCCACTACGGCGCATGTGGTGCGGCATTGGTTTTTGACGCTAGGTGGGCCGGGACTGATTCTGCTGGGGCTGGTAGACAGCTCGGTGATTCCAGTGCCGGGCAGCATGGATGCGATGACTATCGTGCTTTCGGCGCACCAACGGACATGGTGGCCGTATTACGCGGTGATGGCGACGGTGGGATCGGTGGTGGGGGCGTATTTGACCTATCGGCTGGCGCGGAATCGCGGGGAGAAAGCGCTGAATGACAAGCTGTCGAAGCGCAACGCGAAGAAAGTGGTGCGGACTTTTGAGCGTTGGGGATTTGGAGCGATCGCGGTTCCGGCGCTACTGCCGCCGCCGATGCCGATGGTTCCGTTTGTGATTGCGGCGGGGGCATTGCAGTATTCACCGAGGAAATTTCTGGTGGCGATGTCGTTGGGGCGGCTGGTGCGATATAGCATTTTCGCGTATTTGGGAGCGGTATACGGGCGGAAGATATTTGCGGTGGTGCTGGCGCACGGAGAAGTGGCTTTGGACGTGACGATTGGAGTTTGCGTGGCGGCGACGATAATTTTCGTGTTGCTTCGCTTCAAGCGGAAGCGGGAAGCGCTGGCGGGCGGTGATTAGTTGTTAGTGTCATCTGCTACCGGCTCGAACGGAATCGCCGACGAGCGTATGCATGCGCGAGCAGTTCGAAGCTTGTGTCGCATCTACGGCGCTGGTGTGCTCGTTCGGCTAGAATGCCAACAATGACCAAGCGAGCGATTCGAGACAAAGAGGCGCTGATTCAAGACCGGGGCGATCGAGACCGCGGAGCCGTGATTGTCACCGGTGCGAGCCGAGGAATCGGAGCTGCAATCGCCACACTGGTTGGCGCGAACGGTTTTCCAGTCGCGATCAATTTTTTGACGAACAGGGGCGCCGCCGAACAGGTGGCTCGGGAAATTGTGTCGGGCGGCGGTCGAGCGGTGGCGATCCAGGGCGACGTTAGCCGCGAACAAGAAATCCTTCGATTATTCGAGACGACCGTGCGCGAGCTCGGGCAAATCGGAGGGCTGGTGAATAACGCGGGCGTGACGGGTGGCTTATTTCGAGTTGATGCAGTACCCGCGCAGGCAATCGCGCAAGTCTTGGCCACGAATGTCGCGGGCACGATACTTTGTTCGCGCGAAGCGGTGCGGCAGATGTCCGTGCGCCACGGTGGAGCGGGCGGTTCCATCGTGAACATCTCATCGCTGGCTGCGAGGACAGGCAGCGCTGGGGAATGGGTGCACTATGCGGCCTCGAAAGGGGCGATTGATAGTTTCACGGTCGGGTTGGCTCGAGAAGTGGCGAGTGAAGGAATTCGCGTCAACGCTGTGGCGCCGGGATTGATTGAAACCGAGCTTCACGCTGCCAATGGCGTGCCGGATCGTCTGAGTCGGTTAGTGCCTTCGATTCCGATGGGACGTCCTGGCACAGCGCTCGAGGTAGCTCAGGGTGTACTTTGGCTGCTTTCGTCAGCGGCTTCGTACACGACTGGAACGATATTGGAGATCGGAGGCGGGCGATAGCGATAGCGACGGCTCCAGGAGCTAGTTGATTGATGCGAGCCAGATGTCCTGATCTGCCTAGGCTGTGAGCGCGGTTCCGGCGGGGATGACTCCTCGCGCTGACTTCGCTCCAACGCCATCGACCAATAGACGGTTGTGCTATTTTCCGAGATTGTTTTCGTGCAACCACTGTGCAGCCGCCACAATTACGTTGGGGAGCGGATGCTTACCTTTGCCGTACCCGATGCCATAAATAGTGTTGTAGAGGCCTTTCTGGTCCAGAGTCCGCAAAATCTTGAATGAACCGTCTGGTTGTGGGATTTCAATGTCCAGGATGAACTCCGAGTAGTCCACCGTGTAGGGCACAGCAGTCGTTGTAGAACTGGAAGCGGCAGCCGCTGCTGCTGCGTTGCCGTTGCCGTCGGTCACCGCCGCGGCTGACGTTGAATTGTCCGTATAGACGTGCGTCCCGTGGTAAACAGCCGGGGGTGGTATGGATGAAGCAGATTAGGTCAGGCTTCTTGTCTGCGGCGTAGCAGAGATCACCTAACTTACTTGGTTTCTTTTCGACATCCTTGACATCCTTTTGCCGTACGCCGTTATTCGTATTGTTTAATCTGTCAAGATAAACCACTCCGAAGGTCACTTTGCATTCCTGCACTGGCTTGTTGTTTCAGAGGCCGGGGCTGCGGTGATTGTAAACAGAAAAACTACCGCCAAGGATTTGATTCTAATGTACTGCCCCCGTAGCGCGAGGAGCACCAGGAAATGTCGAGGTTTCATGAAGACTGCTCCTGAGAAGTTTATCTTCCGTGAGCGCCGGGCATATCCCAAATCGCAGGTATTAGTAGGATGAATATCTCTTAAAGTACCCATGCCGCACGGCGGCGCCCGCAAAGATGCGGCGCGTCAGAACGCTCGGTTTTGTGAAAGCGGCGCATCACGAAAGCGTACGCGGCAAAAATAAGAAATGCGGAGTTATTGGGTTCTTACCCAGCATAGCCAGTTCGAAAAATCCGAGGCTTTACTTTCTTTTTTTATGTAGCCCCCGGCGGGGGAATTCAAATCTATCGGATCGCCGTCGCTCAGGGAGTCGAGGTCGGGCATTCCCTCACATGCGCTCTTGATAAGGCACGTGGTTGAAAATTCCCAGATGTGGTAGGACTTCGTTTCGGGATGAAACTCGCGGCAGGAGATAGAACGGCCGTGGACGGTATTGGAAGCCGTTCGCTGGCTGATGCGTTCGTTCAGCGTTTTGATCTTTTCGGACATTTTTTGGAGTAATTGCGGAGCTTCGGATGAGTCCTGCCATGGAACGGGCGTGGAGCCGTTTACGGCTACGCCTTCCTTCGTGATGACGTAGGTGCGATCACGAAAATACCACCAGGGAGCTTCGGTGCAGCGCAAACTGGGATCCAGCCTGCAAATCATGTAGTTATATCCGCGCCTCAATTTGCCGCAATCGGCGAGGACCTGAAAGGTGAGCTCGCCGCCACCTTCGATCAGATAGCGGGCCGCGCCGCTGTAGATGCATGGGGCGCCGGCGTCGCCTTGGGGAAAGTGTATGACGTAGCGGTCTCCAGTTGGATTTCCGGCGACCATCGATGGAGCAAGGCGTGGCTCCGATCGACGCACCTCGACTGTCGTCGGCTGGCCGGTTCTATCTATGGTTGTAACTTGCGATATGGTTGGCGTGAAGATGCCGTCGGGGCGGCTGGGCGGCGAATTCTGCGCAGCCTTGGCGAATGGGACGCCGATGAATGTGAACAGCGATAAAAGCGCAGCGGTGTGAAAGGCACTCTTCAAATTGAGTCTCTCCCTGAAGCGATCGCAGCGACACCGCTGATTGTGTCGAGGTTTGCCGACAATAATAGCTTACAGCAATCCGCTTCATGAACTCTGCGCGAGGGCGGGACGCGATTCCTGCTGATAAACACTCTGGATGTTTGGGGTGAGCGAGGCCATTGGTCGGAACGGACAGGATACTTCGTGATGGGCCGGCTGGCCGAAAACTGGCCTTTAACTGTCCTAGAGTACCATTGACTTTCGCTTTTGGTTCGCCTAGCATGGATGCTTCAACCTGGGCCCAGAGGGGTGTGAAATGGCGCTGACAAAGAGACAGAAAGAAGTGCTGAATTACCTGGTGGGATTCATCAACAAGAACGGCTATTCGCCCAGTTTTGAGGAAATTGCGCGGGCGTTGAAGCTGACCTCGCTGGCGACGGTGCACAAGCACCTTTCGACGCTGGAGAAAAAGGGCTACATACGGCGTGGGTACAACCAGAGCCGGTCAATTGAGGTGGTGCAGCTGCCGAAGCCGATACGCGAGCAGGTGCTGGACCGTCACGTGATCGAACTTCCGCTGGCGGGTCGGATTGCGGCGGGGCGTCCGCTGGAGGCGGTGGAGACCAACGAGACGATTTCGCTGGCTGATTTTGCGCGGGGGCAGAATACGTTTGTGCTGCAGGTAAAGGGCGAATCCATGCGCGATGACCATATTCTGGATGGGGATTATATTGTGGTGGAACAGACCCAGGTGGCGAATCCTGGAGAGATTGTGGTGGCGCTGGTGGGCGAAGATGACGCGACTGTGAAGAGGTTCTATCGAGAGCCCGGCGGGAAGGTGCGGTTGCAGCCGGCGAATTCGGCGATGGCGCCGATCGTGGTGCAGGGAACCGACGTGAAGATTCAGGGGCGCGTTGTGGGAGTGCTCCGCAAGTATTAATATCGGGCTGGGAGTTGCCTGATGAGCCGGCCTGAACGCACGGAAGCAGCGGCGTACTACTTCACTTATATTGATCGCATTCAGGAAGACGACATTGTTGGCGTGTTGGAACGCCAGATGGACGATGTCGGCAAGATCCTCGCAAGAATTTCCGAAGAAAAATCGCTGCACCGGTATGCGCCCGAGAAGTGGAGCATACGGCAGGTGCTTAGCCATCTGAATGACACCGAACGGGCGTTTGCGTTTCGTGCTTTTTGGTTTGGGCGCGGTTTTCATGATCTACTTCCTAGTTTTGACCAGAACATAAGTGTGAAGGCGGCGCGTGCGGATGAGTATGCGTGGGCGAGTCATGTGGCGGAGTTTCGGGATATTCGGCGGGCTACGGTGGCCTTATTTCGGAACATGCCTGGCGAGGCTTGGGGGCGGAGTGGCGTGGCCAGCGGGAACGTCGTGTCGGTTCGAGCCCTGGCCTACGTAGTTGCGGGGCATGCCGCGCATCATGTGGCGATTTTGCAGGAGAAGTATTTGTAGGAGCCTGGGATTATTCCGGTCGCGCTTGCTGAGCGAACGATGGCGCCCTGAAGGGCGTCGCTACGAAAGCAAAGGCAACTGAGCCGGCGGGACGCCGGCGCGACCTAGGTCAAAGGCGCCCGCCTAAAAAAAAAGCAGGCGTCCTCTGGAAATTCAAATGCTAAAGGCGGATCGCTGATACCCCGAAACAAATCGCGCTTGCGGTTTGTGGTGCGAAGATTTAGGATGGCGTTCCCCAGCTTGACTGGACGGAGTTATCTCGCCGGACACACCTGTTCCATTTTGGATTTGGCATGGCTCTGTGGCGGGACTACATTCAAAGACCCCGGTCCTTATATGTACGCAGTTTGTGGTTTCGGCGAATTTGGGCTCTAGGAGGGTAAATGTGGGGAGACAAGAAACCGGAGGCTCCGGGGAAGAAGGCGGTCCCGCAGCAGCCGCAACCGTCTCAGCAGGCGCAACAAACTAAACCAACCGTACCGAGTGCAAACGCACCGGCAGTTCCTGGGGAGGCAAAAACGATGGCACCGATTGATTCGACGTATCCGAGCACGAGTTCGGGCAACACGGCACGGCTGGGTTCGAGCCTGCATGTAAAGGGCGAGATCACCGGAAATGAAGATCTGCTGATTGACGGCACCGTCGAGGGATTGGTTCAGCTGGAGGACCGCAAGCTGACGGTGGGAGCGAGCGCGAAGGTGACGGCAGATGTGATTGCCCGCGAAGTGGTGGTTTACGGTAACGTGAAGGGCAATCTGCGCGCGCGCGACCGAATTGAGATCAAGAAGGACGGGTCGGTCGTGGGCGATTTGACCACGGCGCGGATTTCGATCGAAGACGGAGCTTACTTTAAGGGCTCGATCGAGATTGACAAGACCGGCGACGCAGTGGCCGAGGAAAGCAGCAAGGCGTTTTCACGCGCGAATCGCGGCGCGGCGGCGACGACTACTTCTTAGGTTTGCTTCCTGCGAATTGCAAGGTGGCGGGCCGCCTCGGGTGGTCCGCCGCTGACTTTGTAGTGTTGCGTTTTGTTGTACGCCTCCGACCGTTTTGTGTTATTCCGCACCTAGCCCCCAACTGACAAGTTACCCGAGATTTAATTTAGATTGGACGAACGGCTGCCCGCGTCGCCTCGAAAGGCGCGGGACGAGGCGGTTGCTGCTCGTGATATCAGCAGCAGTCTAGGAAATTGTCAGGTGAGGCGCGGCCATGCCAAGTGACGAGGAAGAAATCCCCGAGCGCAAGGGACGCATTCGCGATCTGGAGGAGGAAACTGAGGAACTCAAGAAGAGGCGCGACCGTGCGCGAGGCGTCCCGGCGGAGGTCTTGGTGGCACAAATGGCCGGGGGTAAACGCACCGAAGGGTATAAGGATTTGGACGATGTCAGGACTGAGAGAGGAAACCGCATCGAGGTGAAGTTCAGCAAAGTCCACGATTCTAAGTCTTCAAGGACCAAACGCTGGACTTGGGCCAACGTTCTTGGTCCGAAGCAATACGACTTCCTTGTCTTGGCGGGTGAAAAGGATCCACGCTGCAAAGGGTATCCTTCTGATTTGGTATACGTGTTTTTCGTGGTACCGCGAAGCAAAGTGGATGATATCAAGGGAAAAGGGGATAGTGTTGCTCTCAGTACGAATTTCCCGACGGCCGGAGCGGGCAAAGCAAAAATCCTCATCGAACGCTAGTTGGTCCGCTCGCAAGAGGAATTCAGGAATTTGTAAGTCCAGGTTGAGCTCGAGAAACGCATCCTTTTCATTCGCCAATCTCGAGCGCAAGACTCTTCGTTGACATAAATGGCGACGTACTTTAGACTCGTTGTTTGCCCTTAGACGGAAAGGTGTGACTGCATAGATGCCGACGTATATTCCAAGAGGCCGCGAGGCCGAAGAGTTGATGGTAGGGAAGAACTGGTTCGTGATAGACGCCGAGGGAGTAGTGCTCGGGCGGCTGGCGACGCGTATTGCGCGGTTGCTGATCGGGAAGGATAAGCCGTCATACACGCCGCATCTGGATTGCGGAGATCATGTGGTAGTGGTGAACGCGGAGAAGGTGAAGTTGACGGGCAACAAGATCGATCAGAAGCTGTATCGTCATCACAGCGGCTGGCCGGGCGGATTGAAGGAAGTGCCGATCCGCACGTTGCTGCAACGCCGGCCGGAAGAGGTTGTGCGCGAGGCGGTGCTGGGAATGCTGCCGAAGAACAAGCTGCGCGCGCGTCGAGCAAAGAAGCTGCGTGTTTATGCCGGAAGTGAAGGCCTCGCCCGCCACACCGGACAAAAGCCTCAGCCACTCTCGCTGTAACCTCGTCACGGGAACCGAAAAAAACCGTTTCGCGGATTAGTCCGCAGGGACGATTCAGGCTTGTCCTTGGTGGCGCTCCTCTGGGGGGAGTGCGCTCGGGAAAATTAGGAGGAACTTTGAGTTCAGGTGCGAGTTCGCTGGAAGGAACAGCAAAGCAATTTTACGGCACGGGGCGGCGGCGGGAATCCATCGCGCGCGTGTACATCAAGCAGGGCGCGGCGCGGTTTACGGTGAACGGCCGGTCGGTGGATGAATATTTCCGCAACGTCGCCTGGAACACGGCGGCTGTGGAACCGTTGAAATTCACGCAGATGTTGGACCAGGTGGAAGTGAAGTGCATCGTGAAGGGCGGCGGAGTCGGTGGGCAGTCGGGAGCGGTGCGCATGGGCCTTTCGCGCGCGCTTTCGAGGTTGAACCCGGAATTGCGCCCGGCGCTGCGCAAGAATGGATTTTTGACGCGGGATCCGCGCATGAAGGAACGCAAGAAGTACGGACAGAAGGGCGCGCGGCGACGGTTCCAGTTCAGCAAGCGTTAGTTTGCAGGGGGGCGGGTCTGAGACCCGCCCCTATATCCCACGATTGGAAGTTTCGGTAGTCGGTGATGGTTGGGTACGGATCAGGCTTCGAGGAATTGGGGCTTGATTAATTCACGGCCGGGAAGGGACCGGCAAAAAAGGATGCTGCCCTAGCGGTTGTGCGCGGGTCGCGGGGAAATAAGCATCCCTTCACGAAAGGAGGAACTTTGGGAGTCGAAATTACGATGAAAGAGCTGCTGGAGGCTGGAGTTCACTTTGGCCACCAGACGCGCCGCTGGAATCCGAAGATGAAGGAATATATTTTCGGGGAACGCAATGGAATCCACATTATTGACCTGCAGAAGACCTTGAAGATGTTCCGCGACGCCGCGCGTTACGTGGCCGAGCTGGCGGGACAAGGCAAACGAGTTCTTTTTCTCGGGACGAAACGCCAAGCGCAAGAAGCCATCGCTGAAGAGGCGAACCGCTGCGGCATGTTCTACGTGAACCACCGCTGGCTGGGCGGCACCATGACGAACTGGGTGACGCTGCAGAAATCCATCAAGCGCTTGAAATTGTTGAAGGGCATGGTGGAAGACGGCCGCATGGCGCAGTTTTCGAAGAAAGAAGCGGCGCGGTTGGAACGCGAGTTGAAGCATCTGAAGCAAAATTTTTCCGGCGTGGAGAACATGACCACGCTGCCGGATGCGCTGTTCGTGATTGATCCGAACGCGGAACTGATTGCGGTGCACGAAGCGCGGCGCATGGGCATTCCGGTGGTGGCGATCGTGGATACGAATTGCGACCCGGACCTGGTGGATTGGGTGATTCCCGGCAACGATGATGCGTTGCGAGCGATTCGCCTGTTCACTTCGAAAATTTCGGACGCGGTGTTGGTGGGCCACCAATCCTTCGAGCAGACGCAGATCGCCGATCAGAAGGCGATTGAAGGCAGCGGCGAAGAAGGCGTGGATTACGTGGACACCAGCGCCTACGAAGTTTACGAAAAGCAGGAAGGCGATTTCGTGGAAGGCGAGCCAGGTGACGTAGTGGCAGGCGAAGAAGCGGCCGCCGCAGCAATACCGACCGAAGACGAGACGCAGCCTCGGTAAGCGCGATTCCCCTCGCGCTTTATTTTGCAATCGCTGGAATTAAGCGGGGCGGTCCAGCCACACGCGCAGTGCGTCCCCAATTCATGAAAAGGAATTGAGTACAATTATGGCAACGGCAGACGGAAAACCGAATATTTCAGCGCAACAGGTGAAAGAACTGCGCGATCGCACGGGTGTGGGCTTCGCGGCATGCCGCGAAGCGCTGGTGGAATCGGCCGGCGACATCGAACGGGCCATTGATCTGCTGCGCAAGAAGGGGCAGGCGACGGCGGCGAAGAAGGCGCAACGCGCGACCTCCGAGGGGCTGGTGAGTTGTTACATTCACGCCGGCGGGAAAATCGGCGTGTTGATCGAAGTGAACTGCGAGAGCGATTTCGTGGCGCGCACGGACGATTTTCAGCGGTTGTGCCACGACGTGGCGATGCACATTGCGGCGCTGGATCCGCGTTTTCTGCGGCGCGAGGAAGTGACGCAGGAGACGCTGGACCGCGAGCGGGAAATTTACAAGGAACAGGCTAAGGCGACGGGCAAGCCGGAAGCGGTGATCGAGAAGATCGTCAGCGGCAAGATGGAAAAATTCTACGAAGAGAATTGCTTGTACGAGCAGCACTTCATCAAGGACGAAGGGTTGACGGTGAAGGAGCTGATTGACCACACGATTGCGAAGATCGGCGAGAATATCGCGGTGCGGCGTTTTTCGCGGTTTAAGGTGGGCGAGATGGATGGAGCGGGGAAACTCGCCGCGGGCTCAGCTGAGGCGGAGGCGCCGGGGGCTGTGCCGAGCGCATAGATTTTTGTGCGATTTGAAGGGCCTTACGATCCGCCACGATTGTGGCGGATTTTTTTTGCACGGACGACGTTTTGCTGCAGTGCGTAGTGAGGCAGCAATCGAAGAGAGATTCTTCGCTGCGCTCAGGATGGCGGCGCAAGGCCAACGCAAAGGCAAAAGAGCCGGCGGGACGCCGGCGCCAGGGGAGGCGGGCGGGTCTGAGACCCGCCCCTAGGGATGTTGGCGCGCGGTGGCGCAGGACAACGGACGCGGTGACGACATGCAGCGCTTCTGCTTCGCCAGAGAATGCGTCATCGTTGTGTCAGGTTGCGGGGAATCTCTGCTAAAATACGCGCGGCCAGAGGGGCTGGCTAATCCGTGACAAAAAAAGGCGCACCACGCAAGGGACAGACGACAGCCTCAAGCGACGATTCCAGGGGAAAGCATTCGATACAATCCAGCGTGACGGAAACTGTCGCCGCGGATGGCGGGCCGGTGTATCAGCGGCTGGTGCTGAAACTTTCCGGGGAATCGCTTTCGGGGCCGCAGGATTTCGGACTGCACAAGGATACGATCCAGGGAATTTCGCATGAAGTGAAGGAGATTTGCGATCTGGGTGTGCAGGTGGCGATCGTGGTGGGCGGCGGGAATTTTTTTCGCGGCACGCGGCAGAAGGAATTGGCGATTGATCGGGCGACGGGCGATTACATGGGGATGCTCGCGACCGTAATTAATGGACTGGCGATGGTGGACGCTCTGGAAAAAGCGGGCTGCCACACCAGACTGCTGAGCGCGATTGAAATGCATCAGGTGGCGGAGCCGTTCATCCGGCGGCGGGCGACGCGGCATCTGGAGAAGGGGCGCGTGGTGATTTTCGCCGCTGGCACCGGGAACCCGTATTTTTCCACAGACACGGCCGCGGCGTTGCGCGCGATGGAAATTAAGGCGCAAGTGATATTAAAGGCCACGCGCGTGGACGGCGTGTATGACGCGGACCCCGAGAAGGTGAAGGGCGCGAAACGATTCGAGCGGATCACCTACCTGGACGTGTTGCAGAAGGGACTTTCGGTGATGGATTCGACGGCGATTTCGCTGTGCATGGACAACCAAATGCCGATCGTGGTGTTCAACATGAATGTTCCGGGGAATTTGAAGCGCGTGGTACTGGGCGAGGCAGTCGGTTCGACAGTTACCGCAGCATGAAATATCAAGGGCGGAGGCGAATTTCTCGATGACTGCATTTGGGAGCATTAAGGATGCGCTGGCGCAAGCGAAGACGCGTATGGAAAAAGCAGTGGAGGATTTCCGCAAGGAGCTGGGGAGCGTGCGCACGGGGCGCGCGAACACATCGTTGCTGGATCACGTGCGCGTGGATTATCACGGCACGCCGATGGCGATCAACCAGATGGGTACTTTGAATGTGCCGGACGCTTCGACGATTGTGATTTCGCCATGGGATCCGGGAGCGGTGGCGCTGATTGACAAGGCGATACGTTTGACGGATCTGGGTTTGAATCCCACGAATGATGGAAAAGTGGTGCGCGTGCCGATTCCGGCTTTGACTGAGGATCGGCGCAAGGACATGGTAAAGCACATTCACAAGGTGCTGGAAAATCATCGCACCGCGATACGGAATATCCGGCGGGACATTAAGGAAGGCGTGGAGAAATTGGAGAAGGAAAAGAAGATCAGTGAGGATGAGCGGAAGCGTTCGCTGGATGAACTCGAGAAGGTGACGCATTCGGAGACGAAAAAGATCGAGGATTTGTCGGCGGCGAAAGAGAAGGAAGTGATGGAGATTAAGTAGGACGATGGTTTTTTTTGCGCGGACTTCTGGGATTGCCTCGTTTTGTTTTGCCCCTTGTTGGAAACTTCTGCGTCGAAGAAATTAAAGTCAAAGGCACTACAGATGAACGCAGATGAACACAGATAAAAGCTAGGCGAACAGAGAAGGCGACTCCGTGGCTTACGCCCGGACGCCCGGACAACCGAACAGAGATGCTTCACCTGCTTCGCGGGTTCGGGATGACGGTGAGCTTAGGTGTCCGATTTTCTTGCGGCGGGCACGGCATGCCGTGCCCCTACTACGCGGATCGAAGCGTCCGGACGATTGCCTAGTTCAGGGTGCGGACGTCTTCGGGAAGCGTTAGGGTGAAGGTGCAGGTTCCAGTTGACGCGTTGCAGGCTAGGGTGCCGCGGCGGACGATTTTTGCTGGTGAGGCGTCTGGAAACATGGGCCCGAAATCGAGGGCGCGAAGCTTTTCCGTGAAGGGGCGCAAGTCCTGACTTCCGCTGATGAATTTCGCCGCTTCAACTTTTGGATTTTTGGCGCCGGGAGAGAGCAGGACGAAGAAATCAGCGCGCGCGCTTTCTTTCAAAAGATCTCCTGCGGGGAAAACGCGAATTTTCGCAAGCTCAGGTTTGGATTTCACGACGAGTTCTTCAATTCCGGCATTGCCACCGAGCAGAACGATCAGGCGCGCGCGCGTTTCGGGCACGGCGTGTGGGGTGGCGATGGCTTCGGCGTACATGCGGGCGGCCTGCTGCTTTTCTCCGCGTTTTTCATAGATTTGGGCGAGATGGTCTCCGACTTCGCCGTGCTGATTGAGCAGCCAGGCGGCGCGAATGTAGCGTTCGGCCTGGTCGAGATCGCCCTTGCGAAAATTTACCCAGCCGAGAGTGTCCCAATAGACGCCGATGCTCGCGACCTGATTGAGATCGTCGAGCGAGAGGCGCGAAAGTTCGACGTTGCGGAGATTCGCGGCGGTGGCGGAGACGGCTGATTCGGCATACTGCGCGGCTTTATCGAGTTCGAGATTGTGTTCGGCAAGTGCGTAGGCGACGTTGTTCCAGACGGCGGGCGTTTGCGCGATGTCCACGCCTTTTTCGAATGCTTCCAGGGCCTTATCTTTTTCACCGGTATTGAGGAGCGCGTTGCCGAGGCTGACTTCCAGTTCGGCATTGTCTGGCGCGAGTACTGTGGCTTTATCGAGTTCCGGCACCGCCTCGGAATATTTGTGCTGCTCGAGGAAAAGCGCGCCGAGTGCGGCATGCGCGACGGGATCGAGAGGATTCAGCGCGATCTGTTTGCGAAAAGCGTCGGCAGCTTCGGGAAATTTTTGCTGCTGCTGCAGCGCGAGGCCTAGGTAATTGTAAACGTGCTCGTCGTAAGGATTGGTGGATATTTGTTTCTGGAACGCGGCGGCGGCGTCGTCGAATTGGCCGAGACGCAGGTAAGCGAGGCCGAGATCGTTCCAACCTTGCTTGCTATTCGGATCGATGTCGACAGCGTGCTGGAGCAGCGGGATCGCTTCGCGGACATTTCCGGAATTGAGCGCGGCGATGCCTGCTTCGAGAAGTTCATCGGCGCTGGCGGTGGAGGGAATGGCGGGCGCGCCGATGGTGGAATTTTCAACCGCGAGGAGCTGGGTTTCGTCGGATTCGACGGCGCGGGAGAATGCGAGGTAATCACTGGCGCGCGCAGCGGGCAGTTCGCGCATTTTGAAATTCAGCGTGCGCTGCGCGGTGAGGACGTGATTTTCGAAGCGATAGCTGGATTTAAATTCGGCGTAATCCCGTTCGACGGAAACGGCGACGGGAGCGCGAGCGGAGAAATTGGCGGGCAGCGTCATTTTCAGATCCATGGTGACGTCGAGCGGGCTGCCGAGATGGATGGGGGTGGTGGAATCTTCGGAAGCGTCGGGCAGGCCGATGGCGAGGAGCGGGACACCGACTTTGGATTTCTTGCTGGACCAGTCCAGGTAATTCGCTTGGGCGAAGTCGAGATCGAGCTCGAAGGGTTTTTCCGTGTCGGAAGGATCGCTCGGTTTTACGTTGGTGATTTCGCCTTTGATGCCGTCGAGTGCGGCGATGGTCTGGCCGAGTTCTTTCCATTGCGTTTCCGGCGTGCGGCGAAATGCGACACGCAAGGCGAATTCGTTGTCGCCGCGGAGGAAATAGCGCAGCGTGGCGGTTAGTTTGCCGAGATCGTTCACACGGGCTTCGATTTCGACGCGCTGCGTCGAAAGAAAGGGTGGGTCCATGGGCGTCAGCACAAGTTTGCCGGCTCCGTCTGGCTCGACGAGCAGCGCGGCTTTATTGCGCAGCGGCGCCGAGAGCAGACGGAAGGGCGCGACTTCGGCGGTGGAATCCATCCAGATCAATTGATCGCCGAGGGGAACGGCGGTGATCATGTGATCGAATTGGGAGGGTGATGGAATGCCGGTATCGAGTTTGCGCGAGAAGGGGATCAGGACCGCGTCGGAAGGGATACCAGCGGACTGCAACATGGCGGCCAGGAGAGTGTGCTTGTCCTTACAATCGCCGTATTGATTTTTGAAAACGTCGGCGGCGGAATGCGGCTGGTAGCGGCCGAGGCCGAAGGAGAGGCTGACGTAGCGAATATTTTTTGCTACGTAATCGTAGAGCGCGGCGATTTTTTCTAGCTCGGTGGCGCGACCTTGGATGAGCTCCTGCGTTTTGGCGCGAATTTCCGGAGTGGGGTCGGTGCGTCCTTTTTCGAGAGTGGCGTACCACGCAGCGACTTGCGCCCAACTTGTGAAGGTAGTGAATTGCACGTCTGGGCGGACTTCAGGCGGTGGCTGCGATTTTTTCCTGGCTTGCTCGGATGCGTCTGGGCGCGTGAGGTTCGCGTGCTGCCAGTGGTGAATTTCGCGGTCGGCTGCAACTTCTGTCACGTCTTGGAGTCCCGGCGTGGTGGTGAAATTGTGCACGCGGCCTGCGGGCAAATCGAGGTCGAGACGTTCGTCGAGAGTGATCGCATCCTTTACGAAAGCATATGCGAACCAGAAATTTCCGGGAGCGAGCGCAGTGACGGTGCGCGTGTCGATTTCGTATTCGATGGTGTCGCCCGCATGGAGCGATGGCACGGTGACGTGTTTTTCTTTGTAGTCCGTGTATTCGGGAGCATCGCGCGCGACGCTGGCGGTCATGTCTTTCACAGCGTCGGCTGAGGCGGTGACGACGGAGCCGTCTTTCTTGTTTACGCGGACGAAGCGGACGTCCATTGCTTCGTTGGCGGAATTGTAGCCAAAGATTAATTCGCCGAGTTGTTGCACGCCGGCAGCACTTTGCACGCGGATGCGGACGGCGAGATCGCGTTCGCTGGTACCATCGTTTTCAAAACGCGCGGTGGTTCGGTAGTGCTCGATTACGAAGGGTTCCTGGGAGTAATCGGCGGGCGCTGATTTCTGCGCTGCGGACCCGGTCGCGGATGGCGCTGGGTTGCGCGCGGAATTTGATTGCTGGGCTGCGGCGAGCGATGAGAATAGAAGCGCGCAGAATGCAGCGGTGTAAAATCTTGTCATCCGAACTCCCTGTGGAAATTACTTCGACCTAAGCAGTGTAGGTGTGTTGGCAGACGCGGTAAAGCGGTAGCGGTCGGTTGCGTAGGCAATGATGAAACGGCTGGTGGAGAGGTGTGCTGCGGGAAGCCGTTGGAGGGGGCAATGCGTGGACGGTCGGGGACGCGCTGTGATGCGGATCGCGGCCCGCGATAAGTGCTGTATAATCTTTGCGATAAGAGATCCTGTCGTGAAGGTGGTCCGTTTTTTTCAGTTTCCGGACGGCCCCGTGCTGGGGATTTTGCGTTTGCGCCCACAGAAAAAGGTGAGAAATTTTCGACCGGCTGGCTACGGGCGAGCAGGCAAACCGTAGTTGAGCGTATGCGCTGAAGGGCAAGGAATAGGCCAACCGCGCGGAATTATTTTTTGGATGGAATCGAGTTGACAAGACCCATTGATTCTCTTATACTTCCCCGGTTGTCTGAGGGTCATTGGACCCAGTGGTGATTAGGGAAGTCTTTCGTGCCCCGGAACAAAGAACGACGGAACGGGGTAGGAAAGAGCGGCCGAAATGGGGCGCCAGCCCCGCAAAGCCGTGTGAGCCTCTCCGCAGATTGGTAGAAGATGTAGTTCACTCCTTGGGGTGACTCGTTTTCGCGGAGTACCTGGTAATTCCTTCGGGTGTGGCGCCTTTTCCGCATCATTCACTCGCCGAATTCTGCGCGGGCTTATTTGCCGTGCGCGGAAATTTGCGCGAAAATTTTTCTGGCGAGTAATTCGAAACGAGTTTTTGGGAATAGGGGGAAAGCGTGCCGACGTTTTCACAGCTTGTGCGTAACGGCCGGGAGAAGATTCGGGTGAAGACGAAGTCACCCGCGTTGGATGGATGTCCTGAGAAGCGCGGAGTGTGCGTCCGTGTTTACACTCAGACCCCGAAGAAACCAAACTCCGCGCTGCGCAAGGTAGCGCGCGCCCGCCTCACGAACAGCGCAGAAGTCACGACGTACATTCCCGGGATCGGCCACAATTTGCAGGAACACTCCATCGTGCTGGTGCGCGGCGGACGCGTGAAGGATTTGCCCGGCGTGCGTTATCACATCGTGCGCGGGACGTTGGATGCAGCAGGCGTTGAAAATCGAAAACAAGCGCGCTCGAAGTACGGCGCCAAGCGGCCAAAAGCCGCACAGAAGTAGGAGAGCGGAACGATGCCACGTAAAGGATGGGTTCTACGCCGCAAGATTCCAGGCGATCCGGTTTTCGGCAGCGACCTGGTGCAGAAGTTTATTTCCAGCATGATGTACGACGGCAAGCGCGCGACGGCGCAGTCGATTTTCTATAACGCCATGGACCAAGTGGCGAAGAAGACGAACGACGATTCCTTCAAGCTTTTCAAGAAGGCGATCGAGAACTGCAAGCCGGTGCTGGAAGTGAAGACGCGGCGCGTAGGCGGCGCGAACTACCAGGTTCCGGTGGAAGTAAATCCGTTTCGCAGGCAATCGCTGGCCATTCACTGGCTGGTGCTGTATTCGCGCACGCGCAGCGGCAAGACGATGACGGACAAGCTGGCGGAAGAAATCATGGACGCGGCGAATGGCCGCGGTGGCGCGGTTAAGAAAAAGGAGGACGTGCACCGCATGGCGGAAGCGAACAAGGCGTTCGCCCACTATCGCTGGTAGCACGGGGCCTAACTGAGCATGGCACGACTGGTACAACTCGATCAGACCCGCAACATCGGGATCATGGCGCACATTGACGCAGGGAAGACCACGTCAACCGAGCGCATCCTTTTCTATACGGGTGTGACTTACAAGATCGGCGAAGTGCACGACGGCACGACGGTGATGGACTGGATGGAGCAGGAGCGCGAGCGCGGGATTACGATTACGTCCGCGGCGACGACGGCTTCCTGGGTGCGTTTTGACAAGAAATACCGGATTAACATTATTGATACTCCGGGCCACGTGGATTTCACGGTGGAAGTGGAGCGTTCGCTGCGCGTGCTGGATGGCGCGGTAGCGATTTTCGACGCGGTGGCGGGCGTGCAGCCGCAGTCGGAGACGGTGTGGCGCCAGGCGGACAAGTATCGCGTGCCGCGCATTGCGTTCATCAACAAGATGGACCGGATTGGCGCGGATTTCGATCATTCGGTGCGCTCGATGCGGCAGCGTCTTTCGGCGCATCCTGTGCCGCTGCAATTCCCGATCGGGCGCGAAGAAAATTTTCATTGGCGTGATTGATTTTATCGAAGAGCGCGCGATTATCTGGAAGGACGAAACGCTGGGCGCGGAATACGAAACTTTGCCGCTGGAAAAACTTTGGGATGCGGCGTATTTGAAAGAGCATCCGGCGCTGGAAATTGCGGTGAAGGCTTCGGCGTTGACGCCGGAATTTTACAAAGAGCATCGCGAAAAAGTGGTGGAGTACATTGCCGAGCACGACGACGCCATTCTGACCAAATATCTGGAACAGCATAAGCTGGAGCCTGCGGAGCTGCGCGCTTCGCTGCGCCGTTCGACGATTGCGCTGAAATTGGTTCCGGTGCTGGCGGGTTCCGCGTTCAAGAACAAGGGCATTCAGCCGCTGCTGGACGCGGTGGTGGATTATCTTCCGGCTCCGTCGGATGTGCCGCCGGTTGAAGGCACGGACCCGAATGGCGACGAGCCGATTTTGCGGCGCGCTTCGGACGATCAGCCGTTTGCGGCGCTGGCGTTCAAGATCATGACCGACCCGTTCGTCGGCCACGTGACTTACATACGCGTTTATTCCGGCGTGCTGAAGGCCGGGCAGAATGTTTACAACTCGACGCGCAAGACGCGCGAGCGCATTGGGCGTTTGCTGCGCATGCACGCGAACAAGCGCGAAGAGATTGAATCCATCGAAGCGGGCGACATCGCCGCGTGCGTCGGATTGAAGAATGTGACGACCGGCGACACGTTGTGCGATGAAGAAAAGCCGGTATTGCTCGAGAACATTGATTTCCCGGCGCCGGTAATTTCGGTGGCCATCGAGCCGAAGACCAAAGCGGACCAGGAAAAAATGGGCACTGCGCTGGGCAAGCTGGCGCAGGAAGATCCCACGTTCCGCGTGCATACCGATCACGACACGAACCAGACACTGATTTCCGGGATGGGCGAGCTGCACCTGGAAATTATCGTGGATCGCATGATGCGCGAATTCGGCGTGCAGGCGAATGTGGGCCGGCCGCAGGTGGCGTATCGCGAGACGATTTTGAGGATGGCGGAAGGCGAAGGAAAGTACATCAAGCAGACCGGCGGGCGCGGACAGTACGGCCACGCGGTGCTGACGGTGCATCCGCTCGCGAATTCGAACCACGAAGACATGCACGAGATGTCCACCGACGAAATTGACGAGCTGGCGAAGCAAGTGTCGGGCGGCAAGGGCGGCAAGTGGCATTTCGACAAGGAACATCGCCTGCTGTTTGTGGATAAGGTTGTGGGCGGAGCGATTCCCAAGGAATTTATCGCGCCCATCGAAGCGGGCGTGCGCGAGGCGATGGAAACGGGCGTTCTGGCCGGATACGAGATGGTGGACGCGGCAGTTGTTTTGACGGACGGCAGCTACCACGACGTGGACAGCTCGGAAATGGCGTTCAAGATTGCGGGGTCCATGGCGTTCAAGGATGCTTGCAAGCGCGCGAATCCGAAACTGCTCGAGCCGATCATGCGCGTGGAAGTGGTGGTGCCGGAAGATTACATGGGCCCGGTGATCGCGGACTTGAATTCGCGGCGCGGACAGATGCAGGGACGCGAATCGCGCGGTGGGACCGAGATCATTAATGTGCGCGTGCCGCTGGCGGCGATGTTCGGTTACGCCACGGAAATTCGCAGCCGCACGCAGGGGCGCGGCAGTTTTACGATGCATTTTTCGCATTACGAGCAGGTTCCGGGAAACATCGCGGAAGACATTATTGGCGGCGCCAGCGGCGACAAAGCCGAAGAAGTAGGCGCTGCCGGGAATTTAGCAATCAGAACAGTTTGACTTGAGGAGCAGAGAGCGAAATGGCGAAAGAGAAATTCGAACGGAATAAGCCGCACGTAAATATTGGGACGATTGGTCACATTGACCATGGCAAGACGACTTCGACGGCGGCGATTACGAAGGTGCTGTCGAAGAACAATCCGAAGGTGGCATTCCGCGCGTTCGATTCGATTGACAACGCGCCGGAAGAGCGCGAGCGCGGCATCACGATTGCGGTTTCGCACGTGGAGTACGAGACGGCGAACCGGCACTACGCGCACATTGATTGCCCGGGCCACGCGGATTATGTGAAGAACATGATCACGGGAGCGGCGCAGATGGACGGCGCGATTCTGGTGGTGGCGGCGACGGACGGTCCGATGCCGCAAACGCGCGAGCACATTTTGCTGGCGCGGCAGGTGGGCGTGCCGTACATCGTGGTGTTTTTGAACAAGTGCGACATGGTGGACGATCCGGAGTTGCTGGAATTGGTGGAACTGGAAGTGCGCGAGTTGCTGAAGAGCTATCAATATCCTGGCGACACGCTGCCGGTGATTCGCGGTTCGGCTTTGAAGGCACTGGAAGGCGATGCGAAGTGGGAGAAGTCGATTCTGGAATTGATGGAAGCGGTGGACAAGAGCATACCGCAGCCGGTGCGGGATATTGATAAGCCGTTCGCGATGCCGATTGAAGATATTTTTTCGATTTCTGGCCGCGGCACGGTGGTGACGGGAAGAATCGAGCGCGGCAAAGTGAAGGTGGGCGAGGAAGTTGAGATTGTGGGTTTCCGTCCGACGATGAAGAAGACGGTGACGGGAATTGAAATGTTCCGCAAGCTGCTGGACGAGGGCATGGCGGGAGACAACGTTGGGTTGCTGCTGCGCGGCACGGAAAAAGATGAAGTGGAGCGCGGGCAGGTGCTGGCAAAGCCGGGATCGATCACGCCGCACACGAAGTTCAAGGCGGAAGCGTACGTGTTGACGAAGGAAGAAGGCGGGCGGCACACGCCGTTTTTCACGGGGTACCGGCCGCAGTTTTATTTCCGCACGACGGACGTGACGGGCGACGTGAAGTTGCCGGCGGGAGTGGAGATGGTGATGCCGGGGGACAACATATCTTGTGAGATTACATTGATAACACCGGTAGCCTTGGAGAAAGGCTTGCGCTTCGCGATTCGCGAAGGCGGGCACACCGTGGGCGCCGGAGCGGTTGCCGAGATCATCGAGTAATTATGCCAAACGGAGAAAAAATTCGGATTCGTTTGAAGGCGTACGATCACCGCATTCTCGATCAATCGACGAAGGAAATTGTGGACACCGCGAAGCGCACCGGAGCGGATGTGGCCGGGCCGATTCCTCTGCCCACGGTCATCAACCGCTGGACGGTATTGCGTTCGCCGCACGTGGACAAGAAATCGCGCGAACAGTTTGAGATGCGCACGCACAAGAGGCTGATTGACATTCTGGAGCCGACGCCGGACACCGTGGATGCGTTGATGAAGTTGGATCTGCCGCCGGGCGTGGACGTGGAGATTAAAGCTTTCGGACGCGAGCATACCGGCAAGTAAGTAGTGATTAGTGAAGTAGTGGTTCGTGAAGCGCAGATCGAAGCCGTCTTCGACAGTGGAAGGCGCAAGGAACGAGAGAGCGAGATGGCAGTCAACGGCATATTGGGAATCAAGCTGGGGATGACGCAGATTTTCGCGGAAGATGGCACAGCGGTTCCGTGCACTGTCCTGCAGGCGGGACCGTGCGTGGTGGTGCAGCGCCGCTCGAAGAACACTGACGGCTACGAAGCGGTGCAGTTGGGCCTGGTGGAATTCATCAAGCCGCAGCGCGTGAACAAGGCGCGCACCGGACATTTCAAGAAGGCGAATGTGGCACCGTTGCGTTATTTGAAAGAGATTCGCCTGGACGACTCGAAGGACGAGACGAAGTCCGGGGATCGCGTGCTGGTGGAGAGTTTCAAGGTGGGCGAGCTGGTGGACGTGACCGGCGTGAGCAAGGGCAAGGGATTTCAGGGCGGCGTGAAGCGCTGGCATTTCCGCGGCGGCGACGCGAGTCACGGGTCGATGTTTCACAGAGCACCGGGCGGAATCGGAGCGAGCTCGTTTCCCTCGCGGGTGTGGAAGGGGCAGCACATGCCAGGTCATATGGGGCATGAACGCAAGACGTCGAAGAATTTGCGGGTGGTGAAAGTGGATTCCGAAGAGAATTTGTTGCTGGTGCGCGGCGCAGTAGCGGGGCCGCAGGGCAGTTACATTTTTATTCGCAAGGTCAAGGCCCATCTGTAGAGGAAATTTGTAAGCGAGAGAGACGACACGATGCCTGTTGTGGACGTAAAGAACCTGGAAGGAAAGAAAGTCGGACAGATTGAACTTGCCGACGATGTGTTTGCTGCGAAGGTGAACGCGCACCTGCTGCATGAGGCCGTGCGGCATCATCTGAGGGGCGAGCGCGCCGGAACGCACAAGACGAAGGACAAGAGCGAAGTTTCCGGCTCGGGCAAGAAGCTGTGGAAGCAGAAGGGCACAGGACGCGCGCGCGTCGGTTCGATTCGGTCGCCTTTGTGGCGCCACGGCGGCACGGTGCACGGCCCGGTGCCGCGCAGCTACGACTACGCGCTGCCGAAGAAAATGATTCTGGGCGCGCTGCGCTCGGCGCTTTCCGCGAAAGTGGCGGATCAAAAATTAACGGTAGTAGATGGCTGGAAACTGGAATCGCACAAGACGAAATCGTTCCGCGCGATGCTGGGCAAGTTGAACGACGAGACGGAAACCTGCCTGTTGGTGGAAAGCGGCGCGAACGTGAATTTGGAACGAGCCAGCCGCAACATCGCGGGTGTGACGCTGGTGCCGCCGACGGCGCTGGAGCCTTACGACCTGTTGCGGCACGAGCACGTGATGTTGTCGCGCGAGGCGGTGGCGAAGCTGAGCCGTTCGCTTTCGGCGACGCGTCCGGAAGTGCCGGTGCAGATTGAACCGGCTCCTGCGGCTGCTGCGAAGAAAACAGCGACCGAGAAGGATTCGGAAGCGAAAGCTCCGGCTAAGGCTGCTGCTGCGAAAACCGGAAAGACGACGAAGAAGCCTGCAGCGAAAAAAGAAGCCAAGGCCAAAGCCAAGCCCAAAGGGAAGAAGGGATAAGCGATGGAGAACAGGGTTTATCAGATTATCCGGCGTCCCATCATTACCGAGAAGGGTTTGGGCGTGAAGGAAACGCAGCACACCGTGGTGTTCGAGGTGGCGAAGGACGCGACCAAGACGGAAATCAAGGAAGCGGTGCAGCGCGTTTTCAAGGTGCAAGTGGATCACGTGCGCACGGCGATTTTTCACGGTAAGTTCCGCAGGCGGGGACGCGCTGAGGGTTTTCGCAGCGATTGGAAGAAGGCGTACGTGCGGCTGAAAGAAGGCGAAAAGATGATCGAGTATTCCGAGAACATCTAGTCTTAAGCGGGACTGAAGTGAGCGGCAAGCAAGACCAGACGAGCAAGTAAGAGGGTACGACGCAAGCAGAGTTCGAGGGGAACCGGTAAGAGGCAACAATGGCAATAAAAACATTTAAACCGTACACACCGTCACGACGCTTTCTGACCATGCTCGATAAGAGCGAGATCACCAAGCAAACACCGGAAAAATCGCTGGTGGAAGTGCAGAAGCGCACCGGCGGACGAAATTCGCACGGCGAAATCACTTCGTGGCATCGCGGTGGCGGGCACCAGCAGAAATACCGCACCGTGGATTTCCGGCGCGAGAAGACCGGAATCCCCGCGAAGGTGGCGGCGATCGAATACGACCCGAACCGCTCGGCGCGCATTGCGCTGCTGCACTATGCGGACGGCGAGAAGCGTTACATTCTGCAGCCGGTGGGCCTGGAAGTAGGGATGACCGTGCAGAACGGCGCGGGCGCGGAAATTCTGCCGGGCAATGCGCTGCAGATTCGCAACATTCCTCCGGGCACGATGATTCACAACCTGGAGCTTTATCCGGGCAAGGGTGGACAGGTGGTGCGTTCGGCGGGTGGCGCGGCGCAGCTGATGAGCAAGGAAGGCGATTTCGCGCTGGTGAAGCTGCCTTCGGGCGAAGTGCGCAAGTTCAGCATTGATTGCATGGCGACCGTCGGGCAGCTGGGCAATCTGGATCACGAGAACGTGACATACGGCAAGGCGGGAAGGACGCGCTGGCATGGCAAGCGTCCTACAGTGCGCGGCGTGGCGATGAACCCGGTGGATCATCCGCACGGCGGCGGTGAAGGCCGCGTGAAGGGCAACCATCCGCAAACGCCTTGGGGATTTCCGACTCTGGGAGCGAAGACGCGCAAGAAGCGTCCGAGCGACCGGATGATTGTGGAACGGCGCAAGCCATAACTTTGGTGAAGTTGTGAGGAGCAGTAGCAAAGCAATGAACCCGGCGCGGGGGACAATGCGGAGTTACTCGATGACAGCCACTCGATCAACTGGTCGGGCATCAAGCCGGGCATCACGACGTGCAACCAAGCGTGCGGCCAGACGTGCGCCGCGCCGCGCAACGCGTAC
>CAVVGA010000016.1:0-10361 GCA_963747605.1 uncultured Acidobacteriota bacterium
TGCGTAGGCCTCGAATACGTGATCGCGAGAACATCGCAAGAAACCGGTGAGCGTAGATTTTTCGCATGGCTCGGCGTGTTCTCGACGCTGATCTTCGCGACGCTCGCGCTTCGGCAGGGATTTGCGACGATTCCACCGCTGACTGGGGATGGCACGGGGACCGCGCTGATCTTGCTAGGTGTTTTGCCCGGGGCGTTGCTGCTTTATTTCGCGGTGCGGCGCAACTTCTTGGAATATGGTGCGCAGAGGAATTTGATGTATGCGCTGCCCGCTACTTTTTTGGCGCTGCTGTATTTGGCGCTCGTGCGGCGGGTTAGCGGATGGCTGGAGCCGGTTTTGCCGCCGGAGGCTACTGCCAGCGTGCTGCTGTTTGTGTTGATATTTCTGTTTGAGCCGCTGGAGCGGGCGATTGGGCCGGTGCTGCATCGGCAGTTGGCGGAGCGGATGGACCGGGTGCAGAGGTTGACTTCGCAATTGCAGCAGGAGGCGCGGCAGGGGAAGGTGGCGCATCTGGTGGCATCGGCCGAGACGAGGATCCGCGAGGAATTTGGGTTGGCGGCGGTGCGCATTTCGATTCCGCGCGATGCGGCGATGAAGGCTTTGGAAGCGCCGGGCGGGCTCGGGCACACGGCGCAGATGCGGTTGATGAAGGATGGGAAGGAAATTGGAGTGCTGGAGGCGGCGACAACCGGATCATATCTGACGGGCGAGACGACGGCGGCGCTGGATTTTCTGGCGGAGCAATTGCCGGGGATGGTGGATCTGGCGCGGTTGATTGAAGACAAATTGCAGCTGCAGCGCGAGCTGGCGGAGCGCGAACGCATGGCGGTGCTGGGGCAGATGGCGGCGAGCGTGTCGCACAATTTGCGGAATCCTTTGAGTTCGATGAAGACGGTGTTGCAGGTGCAGCTGGAAAATCCGGATTTGCCGTTGGATGTACGGCGCGACTGTACTTTGATAGTGGGTGAAATTGATCGCATGAGCGCGAAGTTGACGCAGCTGTTGCATTACGCGAAGCCGACCGTGCATGGCGAGCGCGTGGCGGCGGTGGCGGTGGCGGCGCAGACGGCGTGGTTGTTCGGGCGGGACGCGGAGCGGCGCAACGTGCGGCTGGAATTTGAAAAGCCGACCCACGAGATTATGGCGCAGGCTTCGGAAGAGGCTTTGAGCGAGGTGCTTTCAAATTTGATTGTGAACGCGATGGAAGCGCAGCCGGACGGCGGGCGCGTGCGGATTAGCGTGGGGCGTTATGACGGGCGGCTGGACATCGTGGTGGACGACGACGGTCCGGGAATTACCGCGGAGCGGCGCGCGAAAATCTTTCAGCCGTATTTTACGACGAAGGCAACGGGGACGGGGCTGGGGCTAGCGATTGTCGCGCGGAGGATTGAGGAATTGGGCGGGACGTTGGCGGTGGAGAGCCCGTTGCGGCATGGGAAGGGAACGCGGTTTCATTTGACGCTGCCGCTGGCGGAAGAGGAAGCAAAGTAAATCATGCGAACAATTCTGCTGGTGGATGACGAGGCTGCGGCGCGGTATGGGACGGGGCGCGCGCTCGAGAAACAATATAAGGTGATCGAGGCTGGCTCGGCTGCGGCGGCGCGCGAGGCGCTGGCTGCTGCGGTGCCGGATTTAATTCTGCTGGATTTGGTGATGCCGGGCGAGGATGGGATTTCGTTTTTGCACTGGTTGCGTGAAAACGGGCACGAGATGCCGGTGCTGGTGGTTTCGGCTTTGGATACGGCGAAGACGGCGGTGGAGGCGCTGCAGAGCGGGGCGGCGGATTACATTGTGAAGGGATTTGACATCGAGGAGTTGCGACGGCGCGTGGGGAATTTGCTGCGGCTTTCTGAACTGGCTGAAGAAAACACGCGTTTGCGGCGCGAGCTTGTGGCGGATGGACAATTCGGACGATTGCTGGGCGGTTCGGAGGTGATGCGGCGCGTTTTTGAGATGGCCGAGCGCGTGGCGGCTACGGATGCGACGGTTTTAATTCTGGGCGAGAGCGGCACCGGGAAGGATTTGCTTGCGCAGGAAATTCATGATCGGTCGGCGCGGCGCGGTCGGGCGTTTGTGGCGGTGAATTGTGCGGCGCTGCCGGAAAATTTGATCGAATCAGAATTATTCGGGTACGAGCGCGGCGCGTTTACCGGAGCGGCGCAACAGCGCAAGGGGAAATTCGAGCTGGCGTCCGGCGGAACGATTTTTCTGGATGAGATTGGGGACATGAATGCGGTGATGCAGGCGAAAGTGCTGCGAGCTCTGGAAAATCGCAAGATTGAGCGGCTGGGTGGGTCGCACGCGATTGACGTGGACGTGCGGGTGATCAGCGCGACGCATCGGGATTTGCCGGCGGAGATTGCGGCGGGGCGTTTTCGCGAGGATTTGTATTATCGGCTGCGGGTGGTGACTTTGGAGCTGCCTCCTCTGCGCGCGCATAAAGAGGATCTGATGATGCTGGTGGATGCTTTTTTGGGCCAGCTGGGAGCGCGGCACAAACATCGCGCGCACGTGTCGCCGGAAGCGATGAGTTTGCTGCGGCGCTACGATTGGCCGGGGAACGTGCGGGAACTGCGCAACGCTTTAGAGCGCACGCTGGTGTTATGCGACGGCGATGAAATTATTTCGGCGGATTTGCCGGAGGAGATTCGCGAGTACTGCGGCGCGGCGGGCGCGGGTGGCGCTGCGAAAAAGGCGGGGGACGAATCGTTCTTGGGCGAGGCGGATTTTCGCGAGGCTAAGCGGCAGTTCGAGATTGTTTATTTGCGGAGGAAATTGGAAGAACATCATTGGAATGTGTCGCAGACGGCGGCAGAGGTGGGGCTGCATCGGCAGAGTCTGCAGGAGAAGCTGCGGGAGCTCGGGAATCCAAAGGCCGGGGAAGTGATGAGCGAGACAGATCACGTTGCAACGGTGGCGGGATTCATTTTGGCGGGCGGGGAAAGTTTGCGGATGGGTGTGGACAAGGGGTTGCTGGAGATTGCGGGCGTGCCGATGATTGTGCGCACGGCGCGATTGGTGGAATCGGTGACAGGGGCTCCGGCGGAAGTGGTGGGGACGCCGGAAAAATATCGGTGGCTGGGATTGAGGACGATTGCGGATGATTGGCCCGGTTGCGGGCCTTTAGGCGGGATTGCGACGGCGTTGCGCGCGTCGGGTGCGGAATGGAATTTGATTGTGGCGTGCGATTTGCCATATTTGACGCGCGCCTGGCTGGAATATTTATTGCAGCGGGCGTGCGGTTCCGCGCAGGAAGCAGTGGTGCCGATGAATCTGACGCCGGCTAACAAGCGCGGAGCGGAGCCGCTTTGCGCGATATATAACAAGGGCAGCGAGCCGGCGATACGGCGGGCGCTGGAGCGGGGCGTGCGCCAGGTGATGAATGGCCTAGGGGAATTGCGCGTGGAAATGATAGAACCAACGAAATGGAAAGGCTTTGATTCCGACGGGCTCCTATTCAAGAATGTGAACACGCCGGCGGATTACGAAGAGGCCAAGGCAAAATTTGCCGGGCGCGCGGAAAAATGAGCGAACATTATTTCGAATTCAAAAATGTTTCGAAGGCGTTTGACGATAACGCCGTGCTGAAAGATGTGAGCTTCTTTGTGGAGCAGGGCGAGACGGCCGTGATCCTGGGGCGCAGCGGCGTGGGGAAATCGGTGTCGTTGAAATTGCTGCTGGGATTCCTGGCGCCGGATTCGGGGCGAATTATTGTGGCGGGGCAGGACGTGACGGATTGGACGGAAGAGCAATTTTCGCAAATCCGGCGGCGGGTGACGATGGTTTTTCAATCAGGGCGCGCTTTTTGATTCGCTGACGGTGGAGGAGAATGTGGCGTTCCCGCTGGTGAGCCGGAGCGAGACGGAAGCTCCGGAAAAGATTGACGCTACGGTGAAAGAGCTGATGACGGAGCTGGAGGTTGCGGATTTCGCGGATCGATTGCCGGCGGATTTGAGCACTGGAGCGAAGCGCGCGGTGGCCATTGCGCGGGCGTTGGCGGAAGATCCGGACGCGATTCTGTACGACGAGCCGACTACGATGGTGGACCCGTTGATGGCGGCGCATGTGGGCGACCTGATCGTGAAATTGAAGGCGCGATTGCACAAGACTTCGATCGTCGTGACGCACGATACGCACCTGGCCAAGAAGTTGGCGGACCGCATTCTTTTTCTGCAGGAAGGCCGCGTGGGATTTTTCGGCACGTGGAAGGAACTGGAAAATTCCAAGGAGCCGTTCCTGCGAAATTTTCTGGCGCAAGATGAAATGATTCCCGCGTTGGACGCCGCCGAGTGAGCCAAAATCCCCCCGCAACGGGCGCGCCTGGAGCGAAAGGCGCCGACCCGAAATCGCAGCTGCGGCGCGTGATGGGATTCTGGGACGTACTGCTGTTCAATATTGGCGCGGTGCTGGGGCCGCGTTGGATTGCGGCGGCGGCGCATAACGGAACTTCTTCCATCAGCTTATGGGTTTTCGCCGCTCTGTTTTTTTTCCTGCCTACCACGTTCGTGATTGTGGAATTGTCCACGCGATTTCCGGAAGAGGGCGGATTGTATGTGTGGTCCAAGGAAGCGTTCGGAGATTTCCACGGATTTATCGCGGGATGGACGTATTGGGTGTACACGTTTTTTTATTTTCCGGCGCTGTTGATGGCGAGCGCCGCGATGGCCGCTTACATCGGCGGAAACAGCACAGCGTATTTGGCGCAGGACCGAACGTTTCTGGTGGCGGGATCGTTCGGGTTGCTTTTTGTCGCCGTAGCGCTGAATATCGTGGGGCTAAATATTGGAAAGTGGCTGCAGAACGTGGGCGCGGTTTCGACCTACGTGCCGCTGCTGATGCTGGTGGGGATGGCGGCGTATTTGTGGCACGTACACGGCTCGGTGACGCATTTTACTTGGCGGAACATGATGCCCACATGGGATTGGGGCACGGTGAATTTCTGGCCGCAGATTGCGTTTGCGTTCGTGGGGCTCGAGCTTTGCGCGACGATGAGCGAAGAGGTGCGCAACCCGCAGAAAACTTTGCCGCGCGCGATATTTGGTTCCGGGATTTTGATTGCGTTGATTTACATCGCGGGAACTTTCGCGGTGCTGTCCATGTTGCCAGCCGATGCGGTGGATCCCAAGAGCGGAGTGTTTCAGGCTTTGACCGCTGGCTCGATGATGCTGCGTATTGTTTTATTTGGCGTGATCGCGGCGATCCTCGTGACGGTGGGGAACGCGGGCGGCGTTGGCGGGACGGTGGCCGGAGTGGCGCGCGTGCCGTTTGTGGTGGGAATTGACCGGTATTTGCCGGCGGCGTTTGGGCGAATTCATCCGAAATGGAAGACGCCGTGGGTGGCGATTCTGGTGCAGGCTTTTGCGACTGGGATTGTGCTGCTACTGGGACAAATCAGCGACAGTCCGAATACTGCGTATCAGGAATTGGTGGATGCGGGGACGATACTTTATTTCATTCCGTTCTTGTATATGTATGGGGCGGTGATCCGGCTGGCGTACCGGGCGGATCGCGGGGCGAATGAGAATGAGGTTTTGATTCCCGGCGGGAAATTTGGGGTTTGGCTGGCTGGAGTATTGGGATTTTCCGTCGTGCTGGGGGGGATTGTGCTGTCGTTGATTCCTCCGGCGGAAGCTGAAAACAAGTGGATATTTGAGGGGAAGCTCGCGGGCGGGAGTGCGTTTGCTATTTTGTTTGGGTTAATGCTGTATTACCGCGGGGCGCGGGCGAAGGCGAGAGAAGCGGGGGCGCGTTAGGCCCGCGAAATTCGCGTTAGTGGATCTTGCGATCTTGCGTGGTTTGTTTTGTGGCTAGCGAGAAGCGCGGTTCGATTTTGTTTTCTGTCGCGGTGGAACCGGCTACGCGCGCTGCGACGTATTCTCCTACTGATGGGCCGTGTTTGAAGCCGTGGCCGGAACCACCGCCTACCAGCCAGGCGTTTTTGAAATCCGGGTGCCGGTCAATCAGAAAATCTCCGTTGGAAGTGTTTTCGTATTGGCAGACGCGCGTTTCGACGACGGGCGCATCCTTCAGGGTAGGGAAGCGGCGAGCGACAAATTCGCGCGCGGATTCGACGGCGGCGACGCTGGCGACGCGAGATTGCGTGTCGGGATCCACCCGTGCGCCGTGATGATCGTCGGCAACTTTCAGGCCGCGATTTTCCAGGTCGGGCATACCGTAAAATTCGTCCTTTAGATAGAGCCACGTGGGCAGGGCCGCTTGCTGGAATTGACTTTCTCCTTGCGGGACACCGAAGAAAATAATTTCCTGGCGTGAAACGAATATGCGCGGACCGAGAAGATCGGGGAAAAGTTTGGCGAGCCACGGGCCGGAGGCGTAGACGAACGCTCCGGCGGAAATATTTTCACCGTGGGTGGTCATGACGGAGGCGACGCGGCCCTGGCCGAAAGGTGCGAGGGCGGAAGCGGCTCGATATTGCACGCCGATTTTCTGACCTTCTTCGACGACGGTTTGCACCGCGCGACGAGCCATGAGGACGCCGCTTTCGGTTTCAAGAATGCCCCAGGCGTTGTCGTCAAATGCGATTTGCGGGTAATGCTTGCGCAGGCCCATGAGGGAGAGGCGCTCGTGCGGGATGCCGTGATTTTGCAGAGCTGTTAGCGCGTCCATCGCGTAGGGATATTTATCGTGGGCGATCCACAGGACGCCTGTCGGCTGAAATAATTCGGGACGGCCGGCTTGGGCGAAGATTTCTTTCCAGCGGGGGAGGGCGCGGAGGGACCAGCGCGTGTAGATTTCGTCCGCGCCGTAGCCCATGCGGATGATACGCGATTCGCCGCCGGAACTGCCGCGGGAGTTGGCTGGGCCGTAGGAGTCGAGGAGTGCGACGGAAGCGCCGGATTTTGCGAGATAGTAGGCGGTCCATGCGCCGAAGACTCCGGCGCCGATTACGGCTACGTCGTAGGATTTGCGGTCAGTCATGCGCGGACGCCTGCGAGCGTGCGACGACGAGGCGCATTAAAAACCTTCCTCGACGAGACTTTTTACAGTGAGATGCGAAGCGGGTTGCGATTTTTCGTTGTGCAGCAGGCTCTCGACGTATTTGGCTAGGATGTCGGTTTCGATGTTTATCGCGTCGTTGACGGACATGCTGCGCACGTTGGTGTGCTGGTAGGTGAAGGGAATGATGGCGATGTCGGCGACGCCTTCGTGCCAGCGGGCTACTGTGAGGCTGATGCCGTCGAGGGCGATGGAACCTTTTTCGGCGACGTAGCGGCGAAGATCTTCGGGCACGCGAACGGAGAGCCACCAATTTTCGCCTTCGGGGGAGAGACGGGTGACGCGGCCGACGCCGTCCACGTGGCCTTGCATGAAATGTCCGCCCAGGCGCGCGCCGGCTGCGAGGGGTCGTTCGAGATTGACGAGATGGCCGGGTTTTTTTTCGCCGAAATTGGTGCGGCGGAGAGTTTCGCCGGAGAGATCGGCGGAGAAATGGTCTGCGCTGAATTCTACTACCGTTAGGCAGCAGCCGTTTACGGAGATGCTGTCGCCGAGTTTGGAGTTTTTGGCGATTGCGGAGGCATTTTCGGGAGCACAGCCAGGAGTGGCTGTGCCATGGAAGCTGACGCGGAGTCGGCCGCCGGTTTCGGAGTGGTCGAGGGATTCGATTTTTCCGACTTGTTCGGTGATTCCGGTGAACATTCATCTGTGATACTTGGTCTTCGTATGCGCCGCAGTGAATTCGTGTGTCGCAGACTGATGAAAATATCCTTGGACCACAAAATCGGGGCCGCAGGGCTCAACTTCAGATTTGAAGCGCCGGCGATTTTGCAAACCAGCGCGAAGGAATGCGGGCCATCGGAACGCCGCCCGTGCCCATGATTTTGGGAGCATAGAAGAGAACCATTTTGTCCACAAGGCCGGCTTCGAGCGCTGCGCCGTTTAGTTCGGCGCCGGCTTCGACAAGAGGCTCAGAATTTGGCGGCGGCCGAGTTCGCGGATTACCGCGCGAAGATCGACGCGACCGCGGCGCGCTGGCGACGCGAAAACTTCGACGCCTGCGCGAATCAGCGCGCGAGCTTTCGGCGAATCGGCGGTTGCGTGGTAAACAGATCAGACATCGCTGCTGCGCGGATTGCACCAATTCGAGCGCAGCGGCAGTGCGCAGCCGCGAATCGACGATCAGCGCGGAGGAGCCGGCGACGGCGCGGCTCGCCGGTGCGGTCGCTCAGGCGCGGGTCGTCGGCGAGGACGGTGCCGATGCCGGTGAGCAAGCGCGTCGGCTTCGTGGCGCAGGCGCTGGACTGCTCTGCGCGATGCTGGGCAGGTGATCCAGGTGACGCTGCCGGCGCGTTGCGCGATCTGGCCGTCGAGAGTGAGCGCGGTTTTCAGCGTGACGAGCGGAAGCTTGGTGTTGAATCCAGCATGGCGAAATCTTCGTTCAGAGTGTTGCGCTTGCTTCGCCGACGCCATGGTCACTGCGATTCCGGCGCGGCGAAGTTCTGCTGAAGCCGCTGCCCGGCAACGGCGGGATTGGGGTCGCGCATGGCGGCGACGACTCGTTTGATTCCTGCGGCGATGATGGCTTTCGTGCATGGGCCGGTGCGGCCGGTGGTGCAGCAGGGTTCGAGCGTGACATAGAGCGTGGCGCCTGCGCGCGTTTTTGCCGGCTTGGCTCAGCGCGACGATTTCGGCGTGGTCGCGACGGTCGTAGACGTGAAAGCCTTCGCCGACAACGCGGCCGTATTTCACAACGACGGCGCCGACGACGGGATTGGGATGCGCGAGGCCGCGCCGCGACGCGCGAGCTCGAGCGCGCGCCATCCATCGTTCATCGGTCGGGATAGTTTTGTCGTCATTCCATCTGGCTACGCGCTACGTGCTAATCGAAGAGCGAGTTGACATAGGTTTGGGCGTCGAATGGCACCAGGTCGTCGATTTTTTCGCCGGTGCCGACAAAGCGGATCGGCAAATTAAATTCGCGCGCGATGGCGACGACGATGCCGCCTTTGGCGGTGCCGTCGAGCTTGGTGAGCACGATGCCGGTGACCCCGGCGTGGCTCCAGAATTCGCGCGCCTGGTTCAGGCCGTTCTGGCCGGTGGTGGCGTCGAGGACCAGCAGGACATCGTGCGGCGCGCCGGGAATTACTTTGGCGGCGGTGCGCTTCATTTTGTCCAGCTCGGCCATCAGATTGGATTTGGTGTGCAGGCGGCCGGCGGTGTCGACGATGACGACGTCGGCGTCGCGAGCGCGTGCGGCGGTGAGCGCGTCGAAAACCACGGCGGAGGGATCGGCGCCGGGTTTTTGTTTGATCATTTCGACGCCGGAGCGGCGCGCCCAGACTTCGAGTTGCTCGATGGCGGCGGCGCGGAAAGTGTCGGCGGCGCAGAGCACCACGGTGGCGCCTTCTTTTTTCAGGCGATTGGTGAGCTTGCCGATGGTGGTGGTTTTGCCGGTGCCGTTGACGCCGACGACGAAGAGGACGCGCGGCTCGTTGGCAGGTTTTCCGTCGGAACATTGGAGCTGATGGCCGCGGCGCGGTAAGGATTTTCAGGATTTGATTCTTCAGTTCGCGCTTCAGCGCGCCGGGCTCTTCGAGTTTGTGTTCGTTTACTTGCTGGCGCAGCGCGGCGAGATGAAGGGTGAACTGCTGGCAGAGGACTTTGATGCGCTCAAGGCGAACATCACTGAGGAGACGGTTCGAATCGAGGGCGCGCTTACTGCTTTGGAATCAGAACGTTCCACCATGGAGGAACTGATCGCACAGACCCAGCGTGAGTTGATCGACCTTCCTGCTGCGTGGGCCAAGGCGGGACTGAGCGAACGTCGGAACTATGCTCGATGCTCTTTCCTGACGGTTTGGTATGGTCTCACTCTATCGGGCTTTTTGAACTCACAAAACACGTCCATAATGCAGGATTTAGCCGACTCTTTGAATGATGCGGACGATCTTGTCAAGTTTGGCGTCCCCGACGGGATTTGAACCCGTGTTACCGCCGTGAAAGTCGTCCTAGAGTTCGTAACTGATTGAAATTAAACGGTACGGATAGCCCTCTAGGGCACTTATCGGACTGTGGAGACGGGTTATCGGACTGTTATCGGACTGTGATGGCCAGGTGCAAAGGAGCCTGAAAATCATGGACCCGACTCTTGTTTCCCTGCTGGTGCCGAACACCGGCATGCATGGGTTTCCAAACGTGCCAGCAACTTAGAGGCGCCGTCTCGCCCGCGCTCAGACGAGCTTCGTCATGGCAGGCAGCAATGCACGCATGTCGGCAATGACCAGCGCCGCGCCGCGGGCTTGAAGGCGCGCCCCGTGCTCCGGCCCGCAATGGCTTCCCCCGCAGAAGCCGATCGCGGTCATCCCGGCGGCAATCGCGGCGTCGATACCTGCCGGGCTGTC
>CAVVGA010000017.1:0-167567 GCA_963747605.1 uncultured Acidobacteriota bacterium
GTCGAACGCGAACTGCGCGCCGATTGGCTGCGCCTCAGACAAGCCATCCTCGCCGCGCCTCTAAGCTACAAAGCACACCTCGGAATCATGTCACAGTCCGTCTCCACCTTCTGCGCGCTGTTCCGCCATGCTCTCTTCGCGCTGGGCCATCCCATGCCCGCCACCAAACGCGAAGCCGTCGCCGCAGTAGCCACTCTCACCGGCGCCGACCCCTCCGCCTTCCACGCCCTGCTGGATGTACGCGAAGGAAAACGCAAACCCCGCCAGATCGACGTCGAAGCCAGCCTGCACGCCTACCTCGAATTCGTAGAAGTGGTAACCAACGAAGTGGACCGCCGCCTCGACGCGCTCTGACGATGCCGCGGCCCCTGCACGATTCGCCGCTCTTGCAGTATGATGGCAACGCGTAATTTCCTACTCGGAGGCAGTTCATGAAAGTAGCTCTCGTCGTCATCGCCGTACTCGTCATCCTCGCGCTCCTGGTAGGCGGCATGTACGCCGGCCGCCGCAACGAGATGGTCCGCCTTAACGAGCAAGTGAAATCAAACTGGTCCCAAGTGGACGTAGTCTTGCAACGCCGCGCCGACCTGATCCCCAATCTCGTCGCCACCGTCCAGGGCTTCGCCGCGCACGAACAAACCGTCTTCGACGACATCGCCAAAGCCCGCACCCAATACATGAACGCGCAAACTCCCGCCGACAAAATCGCCGCCAGCAATCAAATTTATCCGTTGGAATTGAAAGTCCTGGCGCTATCCGAGAATTATCCGCAGCTCAAATCGAACGAAAACTTCCTCCGCCTGCAGGACGAACTAGCCGGAACGGAAAACCGCATCGCCGTCGAACGCAAGCGCTACAACGACTCCATCCAGGAATACAATACCTACATCGGCCTTTTCCCCAACAACATCTTCGCCGGATGGGCCGGCTTCAAGCGCAACAACGACTACTTCCAGGCCGCCGAAGCATCGCGCGAAGTTCCCAAAGTCCAATTCCCAGCCGCGAAGCCGTAAACAACCGGCGGACGCGCGCAACAATCCAAACGAAGGCCCAAGCGCAGCCGTCGAATTCGCGCGCCTCAATAAATGTCTGCGATTATTTTTTGTCTTGCGGCCCTGCGGAGCTCGTCTTAGGCGGTGCCGGCGCGCGCTTGCGTTCCGAGGACTCGCTCCAGTCCTCCGGCGGAAATCCAATGCGCCAGAAAAGCGGCGATGGTTCAGTAAACTCCAACCCCACCTCGGATTTGCTTCCCTTATTCTCGCTGATGAATGCCACGTTGCACGTCAGCTCTTCCACCGTCTTCGAGTTGACGATCGAAACCTGTTGCCCGCGTGCCACTGGCGCGTCTAGCGAAACCAGACAGCCGTTGGCGTTCACCGTGGTCGTCTTGGTTTCTTCCTCAAACGGTTTGCCTTTGCTGGTGCCGCGCACGATCACCGCCATCTGAATATGCACGCGCTGGGTGCGCCGTAATTTGCTGTACTGCTGGGCCGCCTGAATCTGCGGCGGTTCTTTGCCGTTCGTCATCCAATTCTCCCCGGAATCAGCCACCCACTATAATCTTGAGCTATACGAGCTTCCCAACCCGGCATATTCAATAAAGCGGTGCCCAAAAGCGAAACCTTCGGCTAGCCCAAACCCTGCGGCCCCACGGCTCACCCAATACCGCGCCGCCTCCCCGTGGCTAATCAGCCGCGCCTTGAATATTACTCTGTGATGAATCCTCCGCCCCCGCCTTGACCCTCCCGCCTTACCGCGCTACGCTAACTCCAGATAGGGGTCGTCTCCAGGAGGCTTCGCTTCCGCGAAACTGAATGAAACAAACCGTCCGGCTGGCAGGTGGCATCAACGAACTCTTCGGAACCCTCGACGAAAATCTTAAACTCTTCGAGTCCGCGCTTCACGTCACCACACATCTGCGCGACCACGACCTCGAAATCGAAGGCGCGCAGCCCGCAAGTCGAGCGCGCCGCGCAAATCCTCGGCGAATACAATCAACGAATCCGCGACGGCCGCATTCCCGATAGCCAGGAAGTGAAATCCCTGCTGCGCATCGCCACAGGCGCCACGGGCGAACCTGCAGCAACCAGCGGCGCATTTTCGCTTTCCAACACGCGCTCCTTCGGCAAGAAAACCATCACCCCCAAGAGCGCGAATCAGAAACGCTACATGGAAGCCATCGAAGCCTACGACATGGTTTTTGCCATCGGCCCCGGCGGCACAGGGAAGACGTATCTCGCCGTAGCCATGGCCGTCTCCGCGCTGCTCTCGAAGCAGGTAAATCGCATCATCCTCGCGCGCCCGGCCGTCGAAGCCGGCGAGCGGCTCGGCTTTCTGCCCGGCACACTGCAGGAAAAAGTGGATCCGTACATGCGCCCGCTCTACGACGCGCTCCACGATCTGCTCGAAGCGGACAAGCTCGAGAGTTTTCTGGAGAAGGGACATCATCGAAGTCGCGCCACTGGCCTTCATGCGCGGCCGCACGCTCAACGATTCCTTCGTCATTCTCGACGAAGCGCAGAACACCACCAGCGAGCAGATGAAAATGTTTCTCACGCGCCTGGGATTCAATTCCAAAGCCGTCATCACCGGCGACATCACCCAGATCGACCTGCCCGAATCGCGCCGCTCCGGCCTGATCGAAGCCATCGAAGTGGTCGGCAAGATCGAAGGCATCGCCTTCGTCTATTTCGATGAGCGCGACGTCGTCCGCCACAATCTGGTGCAGCGCATCATCAAGGCCTACGACGAACACGCCGCCACTCATCCGCGCCACAACGGCCGCGGCTCCGGACACGCCGGCCATGCCAGCCATGCCGGCGCAGCAGAATCCGCGGGATTAATTTCGCGCGCATGATCCTCAATCGCCAGCGTCGCGTTCGTGTTTCCATTTCCGGCCTGGAGAAATTTCTCGCCGCCGCGCGCAAACGCTTGCGTCTCGCGCCGCGGTCGCTCACCGTCGCTCTGGTCACCGATGCGCAAATCGCAAGCTGGAATCGCGCCTACCGTGGCAAAAATCGCCCGACCGATGTATTGTCCTTCCCGGCGACGTGTCCCAAGCAGAACCCGCAACTACGCGAAACTATCGTCAGGCGCCTCCCGCACGTGGGACGCGCTCCACACGCCTCTCTGCGCCTAAGGCCACGTCAGCGTCGGCGCACGCGTATCTCGGTGACATCGCCATCGCACCCGCCGTCGCTCGCCGCAACGCGCATCCGCCTCGGCCGCGCCTTCGATCACGAAATGCGCATCCTTATTCTTCACGGCATCCTGCATCTGCTGGGCTACGATCACGAGACCGACTCAGGCCAAATGGACCGCCGCGAAAATCGCCTGCGCCGCGACCTGGGACTGCTCTGACGATGCCAATCTTCCTCTATTCCGTCGGCGTTCTGGCCCTCACCGCGGGCCTGGTGGTCTTCTCCTACCTCGACCGCGTCTATCGCGAGCTCGGGCCGCGTTCATCACGGACGCATCCACCGCCATCTCGACACTTTCGAATCAGACATCGAGCCGCGCTTCCACATGGAGCGTCGCCGCGCCGCCCTCGGATTCAGTCTGCTCGCGCGTTTCTGGCTCGTCTTGGTCGCCGCCATCACCGCGCGCGGCGTTATCTTTTTCGTTCCCGGCACCTGGGAAGCTGCCGTAGAAATGATATTTTTCCTCGGCGCCGAAGTAGTCATCGCCATGCAGTTTTTTCCGGCGCTGCTGCTCGCTCGCGCTCGCGGAAACTGGGTCCTGCCGCTCGTTCCCATCGTGCGCGTGTTCTCTTCATCATTTGGCCGGTGCAAGCCGTACTCGAACTGCTGATCTCCGTGCTGCATCTGTCCGAAGAAGCCGAAGAAGCGCAAACTCCCGCAGCCGAGCAGCAGCACGCCATCGAAGCTCTTGTAGACGCCGCAACCGAAGAGGGCATCATCGAGCAGGACGAAGCCCGCCTGATCGAATCCGTCGTCGAATTTGGCGACAAGCGCGTCCGCGACGTCATGACTCCGCGCCCGGACGTCATCGCTATTCGCGCCGATGCCTCGCTCGAAGAATTGCGCGATCTCGTCGTCGAGACCAAATTCTCCCGCCTGCCCGTTTACGAAAAGACTCTCGACGACATCGCCGGAATCGTCATGGCTCGCGACATGCTCGAAGTTCCCGACCGCGAAGCCGCGCATCGCACCGTGCGCGAACTGATGCGCCCCGCGCTGTTCGTCCCGGAAACCAAATTCGGCTCCGAGCTGCTGAAAGAAATGCAGCGCAAGAATCAGCAGATGGCCGTAGTGATTGACGAATACGGTCTGATGGCTGGCTTGGTCACGATCGAGGATCTAGTCGAAGAAATCGTCGGCGAAATCGGCGAAGAGGACCGCCGCCCCGCGCCAGACGTGGTCCGCGAACCCAGTGGCGCCCTTGTAATTCGCGGCAGCGTCCAACTAGAAAAAGTGAGCGAACTTTTCGGCGTGCAACTCGATTCCAATATGCAACATTCCTCCGCCACCACCATCGCCGGCCTCCTCAATAGCGTAGCCGGCCACGTCCCCCGCACCGGCGAAATAATTGACGCCGACGGTCTCCGCTTCGAAGTAATCGAAGCCAATCAGCGAAAAGTCCTCCGCGTCCGCGCCAAACCCATCCCCAACACCGCAGCCTCTTCCGCTCGCACCGTCTAGCGCCGCGCCGACACCCCAAAGAAAATCGGGCCCGCCACCGGCAGGCCCGATCACAACTTTCCAATCATCCGCAATCGCAAACGCAGCCTAACTATGCCCCGCGGCCTTGGCAAAAAATGCCGCCGCCCGCTTGCCGATGTCCTGCCTAGCCACATCCTCCACATGCGTTGCGATCCCCCACTGATGTCCAAACGGATCCGTCACCTTGCCGTAACGATCACCCCAGAATTGATCCTCCAGCGCCATATCAATCTGCGCGCCGGCGGCCACCGCTCGCCTGAACGTCTTATCCGCATTCTCAACGTAAAGGAACAAATAGATCCTCGGCGCCCCAGGAGCGACGGCCGCGCTCGGTCCCATTTCGCCGTTTAGAAAAATAATCAAATCTCCGATTTTCATTTCTGCGTGGGAGATTTTGCCATCGGGGGATGACATGCGTACCAGTTCTTCGGCGGCAAACACGTCCTTGTAGAAATCAATCGCGCGGGGAGTCTTTACAAGTTAACGATGGACTAATCGAGTGCTACCCTGCGGGGATTGCTTGTACGGGGTATGCCATGGATGGCCTCCTATTGGTTACCGATCGTGCCGTGCAGTGTAGTGCGTGGGTCGCGGTATCACCCCAGCCGAACCGGTTGCGCTGGACCGCGATGGATTGGAGTCTACAGCGATGCAAGCTGAAGTCAATAATTCATGGTGTCGAAATCGCAGCCGATACAATTGTTCTTCGCCAATTCATCCCGCTGTAACGCAATTCACGTCTGCGCATCGCCATCCTGAACCCGCGACTGCGGGTGAAGCCGGCCTGCCGCAAGCGGGGATGTCTCTTGCTGTTCTCTGCGCCCTCCGCTTTTCTTCGCCTTTTCTCTGTGTTAAATCTTTTGACTTCCCCTATCCCGTCTCCGCCTCGCTTCCTAGCCGCACCCAGAAGGCGTACAATTTATTAATCCATGCCATACAAATCCGGTTTCGTCGCAATCGTAGGCCGCCCCAACGCGGGCAAATCCACGCTCGTCAACACCCTCGTCGGCCAAAAAGTCGCCATCGTCTCCCCCAAACCGCAAACCACCCGCAATCGCATCCAAGGCATCCTCAATCGCGAAGACGCCCAAATCGTCTTGATCGACACCCCCGGCATCCACCAACCCAAAAACGTACTAAGCCGCATGATGATGGACGAACTGCAACACGCCCTCGAAGGTATCGACATCCTCTGCCTCATCGCCGACGCCTCTGTTGACTACGGCCCCGGCGACCGCTTCTCCATCGAATGGATCAAACGCTTCCACGGCCCAGTCTATCTCCTGCTCAATAAAGTAGACCGCATCGCCAAGCATCTCCTCCTCCCGCTGATCGAACGTTACAACAAAGAATTCGACTTCGCGGAAATTTTCCCCATCTCCGCACTGACCGGCGCCGGCTGCCTCGACCTAGTCAATTCCTGGCTCACCCGCCTGCCCGAAGCCCCGCCGCATTTTCCTCCCGACCAATTCACCGACCAGCCCGAGCGCTTCCTGGCCGCCGAACTAGTCCGCGAAAAAGCCATCCTCCAAACGCGCGACGAAGTCCCCCACGCCATCGCCGTCCTCATTGATAATTTTGAAGAAACGCCGAAACTCCTGCGCATCCGCGCCACCATCTACGTGGAACGCGAAGGTCAAAAAGGCATCCTCATCGGCAAGGGCGGGGAAGCGATAAAGAAGATCGGCACGGCCGCCCGCAAAGAACTGGAAATAATCCTGGGCTCAAAAATATTCCTCGAGCTCTTCGTCAAAGTTCAATCCAACTGGCGCCAAAACTCCACCCTGGTCCGCCAACTAGACTGGCACCGCCAACTGGAACAACTGGCTCAATTCCAGGAAGCCGAAGAAGGCTAGAAACTTTTCGCAGTTGCATTCGTAGCGGTGGTCCCGCATCGCGGGACCGCCAGCCGTTGACGTCGTCGTTGAATCTGAAGTTATCGTTGAATTTGTAGTGGCCGCCTTCAGGCGGGCGTATTTGATGTTGAATTTGCAGCGCCCGTCCTATCCAGCGGCCATAACGTAAATCCCTAAGCGCCTCTACTCCATTCCATGTATGGCCCACCAACGCCGCTCCGCGTATTCTCACATCGAGAAAAGTCGCTACGACTGCTCAACAAAGGAGGCACACAACCAATGCCATTGTTGACAATAATAATGGTTCTGATCGTCGTAGGAGTGCTGCTGTGGCTGGTCAACCTCATCCCCATGCAGGGAACGATCAAATCAATCCTGAACGCGGTGGTAGTAATCGCAGTCGTTCTCTGGCTGCTGAATATTTTCGGGATCTTCAATTCCTTCGCCCACATCCGCGTCGGCTCCTAGCGCTTCGCACGGATTTCGTGCCGCATGCAGCGCCCGGCGCGTTTAGAAGTGGGTGCTCATATTCGTGGAAGGAAACTTGGGGCTGCGAGGCGACCTCTGAAGCAGGGAAAGCCCGTCGTTGGCGCCGCGAGCTTTGTATTTGTTGACAAGGACTACAGGAAGTGAAATCACACACGTCAAACCGCCGATTCCCGTCAGCGCCCATCCCACAAGGAGAGTCAGAATTTGACGTAGGCCCGTACATGGTCCTATGCCTCCCAGCTCCGTCACCAACACGAGGAAACAGACAAGTCCCAGTCCCAAAATCATTCGTCCGAATTTGAGCGCTTTGGAGGCCAAGGCAGGCACAGCGTAACATGCGCGTGCAATTTCGTGTCGATTAACGGAACCCAACAACTCTCGCGACGCAGTGCGTTCCAATCGGCTCATACGCGCGTCGGCGCAATCCCCAGCGACCGCATCTTGCGATACAAATGGCTGCGCTCCAAACCAAGCGCCTGCGCTGCCTTCGTCATATTCCAGCGATTCTCCTCGAGCTTACGCAGCACAAATTCCCGCTCGTACGCCGATCGAGCCTCCTGCAAACTCTCATAAGGTTTCTGTGGGCTCTTCGATGCCCCCCGAAAAAGTTCCGGCGGCAAATGATGCGGCTCAATGCGCGGCGAAGGACAAACGATCACCAGCCGCTCCACCAGATTCTTCAGCTCGCGCACATTTCCAGGCCACGGATAATTCAACAGCACGTCCAGCGCGGTCGGACTGAACTCCTTCGCCTTCTTTCCATATTCCTGGCAAAAAGCCGCCAGAAAATGCGCCGCCAGAATCGGTATATCCGCCACGCGCTCGCGCAAAGCGGGCACGTAGAAGGGAATCACGTTCAACCGGTAAAATAGGTCCTCGCGGAAAGCATTGCGCGCGATTTCTTCTTCCAACTTCTTGTTCGTCGCGGCAATCACGCGCACGTCCACAGTGGCAGGCTGGTTCGATCCGAGCGGCTCGACGCGCCGCTCCTCCAGTACGCGCAGCACTTTCGACTGCGTCCTCAAACTCATGTCCCCAACTTCGTCCAAAAACAGCGTCCCGCCATCCGCCTTTTGAAATTTCCCCACCTTGTCTTCGCTCGCGCCCGTAAAACTACCCTTGCGATGCCCGAACATTTCCGATTCGATCAATTCCTCCGGAATCGCCGCGCAGTTCACTTCCACAAATTGCATCGAGCTGCGCAAACTGCTCGCATGCAGCGCCCGCGCCACCAGCTCCTTGCCCGTCCCGCTCTCTCCATAAATCAAAACGCGTCCATTCGTGGGCGCCGTCAAAGCGATCTGTTGCCGCAGCGCCTTCATCGGAATGCTGCCGCCCAATATCTGGTGCTCTTCCTCGAGCTCCGCGCGCAGCCGCCGGTTTTCTGTCTCCAACCGCAAATATTCCAGCGCATTGCGCACCACCAGAACTACTTTTTCCAGCGATAGCGGCTTCTCCACAAAATCAAACGCCCCCAGCTTCGTCGCGCGCACCGCCGTCTCGATACTCGCGTGCCCGGAAATCATCACCACCATCGGCGCCCCATCCTGCGCCTGCATTCGCTCCAAAGTCTCCAGCCCATCCATCTTCTTCAGCCACACATCCAACAAAACCAAATCAAAAGTCCGCGCCTCCAAACGTGCCAAACACTCCTCACCCGACGCGACAGCTTCCACCTCATACCCCTCGTCGCGCAGCAAAGCGCCCAAGGATTCGCGTATCCCGTTTTCATCATCAACAACAAATATAGAAGCTGGCATGTTGGGTAGGGTTTCTCTGCGTCCTCTGCGTCTCTGCGGTAAATCTTCCGTCCTTCTCCGATTTACCTCCGCCTTTTCTCTGTGTCCTGTGTGTTAAATCTTTTGACTTATCGATCGCTTTACGCCGGCGTAACCGGAATCTCCGCCGCCGGAAAACGAATCACAAATCGCGTCCCCGTCGGCAAATTATCCTCCACCCGTATCGTCCCGTTATGCTCGGCGATAATCCGGCTAGCAATCGCCAAGCCCAATCCCGTCCCTCTCTCCTTAGTAGAAAAATGCGGCAAGAACAAGCGCTCCTTATCCTCCGGCGAAATCCCCTGACCACTATCGGAAATCTCAATTTCCACCGCGTCCCCATCTCCATCCACGCGCGTAGCCACCCGCATCCGCCGTATGGAAGACCCCTCCATCGCCTCCGCCGCGTTATCAATCAAATTAGCCAGCACCCGCCGCAACAACTCGCGATCCGCCTTCACCAAAGGCAAAGCAGCCGCCAATTCCGTCCGTAGCGTAACGCCCTCAAGCCTTCCGTGAAAAAGATCCAGCGCGCTCGCCACAATCGTATTCACGTCCTCAGGCGCCAATCGCGCAGACGGGAAGCGCGCAAACTGCGAGAACGCATCCACCAGCGACTTCAAAGTATGCACCTCGCGCTCGATCAACCCCGCGCACTCGGCCACCAACTTCTCTAGCTCGGTCCGCAAAGCTGCGGCCGGCTGCGGCCCACCACTCCGCTCCAAATAACGCAACAACCTTTGCGCCGAAAGCTGAATCGGTGTCAAAGGATTCTTGATCTCATGCGCAATCCTCTGCGCCACTTCCTGCCAGGCCGCGGCCTTCTGCGCCCGCAGCAAATCCGTCAAATCGTCAATCACAATTACATACCCAGGATTCGAAAGCCGCGGCCCCAGCGAACTCACCGTCACCGCCGCCCGCACCAACCGCCCCGCCGTAGCAATCTCAATCTCCCGCGAAGCCACGCCCATGCGCAACGACCGCCGCATCAAATGCAACACCGCTCGCGCCGCCTCTTCACCCACCAACTCAGGCAAAGAACGCGCCTCCCGCGCCGAATCCCCCAGAATCGCAGGCACCGCCGAATTCACCCGCGCCACTTCGCCCGAAGAATTCAGCGAAATCACGCCCGTAGGAATATTTTCCAGAATCGCTTCCATCAATTTCCGTCGCCGCTCTCGTTCCTCGATCGCCTGTTCCAAGCTTTGCGTGAATTCATTGATCTGCCGCCGCCCTTCGCCCAGCTGCTCCGTCATTCGATTAAAAGAACGCACCAGCATCCCCAATTCGTCCTGCCCGGCCACATCAATCCGGTAATCAAAATTCCCCCGCGAAATTTCCCGCGTAGCCTCCGCCAGCGCCTGAATCGGAACCGTGACCTGTTTAGACAAGAACAGCGCCACCCACGTAGTCGAAAATCCCAACACCACAGTCACCAGGAATAATCCCAGCAGCACGTCTCTTTTATATGCGCGCAGTCGCTGCTTCTGCATCGCGTACGTTTGCGTCTGCGTCTGAATTTCCGAATAGCGCGTCAGAAAATCATTCGGCAGAATTCGCGCCACATACAATCTTCCGTTGTCCAGCGGCGCGCTGCCTGCAACATACAAATGATCGTCGGTGTGCCAGATTTCCGCGCCGTTCGAGAGGGTCTGCACCAGAGTCGGCGTGATCGTCTCCATCTCCGGGATGGCTTCATCTTCCGCGCCGTTCGTCGGCTTGGTATAGGCCACGCCGTCGTCCGCTTGTCCATTGGCATGCGCGATCCAGGAAGCATCCACCGACCACGCCAAGCCCAGCAGCGACTGATTCTCCTTGCTCGTTGCCGCGGCCTTCTCCGCAATCGCATCCAGGTGATTCCGATTGGCCCGCGCCATATCTTCCAGCAGCCGCTGGCTCTGCTCGTTGGCAATTTCCAACGGCCGTGGAAACCACAACGTCAGAGTGCGGTTCACAATCGCGTAACTGAAGAAGAAAAAAAACACAGTCGGCAGCAGCGACACGCCGATCGCGCCCAGTACCATCTTCACCTTGAACCGCGAGCCCATCTGCCCGCTGCGCCGCTCGATCCACAGCCGCACCAGGCTGCGCGCCAATATCACCGCGAACACCAGCAGCGCCGCCGTCAGCAGCGTCGTCAGCGCAAAAAATACGACGAACTCGCTGCCTTGCTCCGGCCGCAGCGGCACATCCAGCGAACCCACCATGAAAACGGCCGCCGTCAGCAGCGTGACGACGATCCCGCCGATCCACGGCCATAGCCGGTTTTTGCGCTTGGCTCGCTCTGCCTTCAACGCCCGACCTCCACCCATCGCCTGAACCGACGTTCCCCGCAGAGCAGCGCCGCCTGCTCGCCAACCATCGCCACCGGCACGCGAACCTGTGCCAATCGGACAGCGCGAGCTAAGCCGAAACCCGAAACAACAGGCCGTTCCAGGCCAAAACCTGTCATTTTGAGCCGATTTGCCATCGAAATCACACGATACCGGGCCCAAATCACTAAGTCAAGCCGACTGTTGCGCAGTTGCCACACTACTGTGGCTCTTCGGTCATGCTCGCATGGAAGGTCTATTTCTGCCGTGGAATCATGAAGAGGCCGGTCTCGCAAGGCGGGACCGGGCGCTGCCGCGCACTTAAATCGTCCGCGCTACCCGTTCGTCTTCTGAAACGCCCGCATGAAATCCACCAGCACCCCGACAGTCTCAATCGTCACCGCGTTATAAATCGAGGCCCGCATCCCTCCAACCGACCGGTGCCCGCCAAGCCCCACCAAACGCGCGGTTGCGGCCTCTGCAGCGAATTTCTTCTCAAGCTGCTCGTTCCCGCCAGCCACCCGAAACGCGACATTCATCTTCGACCGCGCATCTCTCTCGATCAGCCCCACGTAATACCCACCGCTAGAATCAATCGCATCGTAAAGCAGCCGCGCCTTAGCCTCATTGCGCTTCTCAATAGCCGCTACGCCACCTTCCGCTTCAATCCATTCCAGCACCAACCCCACGATGTAGACCGCGAACGTCGCCGGCGTGTGATACAGCGACTTCTCCTTGATATGCGTCCGATACTGCAGCACGGTTGGCAAATTTTTGTCAGCTCGTTCCGCCAGATCCTTCCGCACGATCACCACAGTCGTCCCCGAAGGCCCCAAATTTTTCTGCGCACCCGCAAAAATCAATCCAAACTTCCGCACATCCATCGGTCGCGACATAATGTCCGAGGACATGTCCGCCACCAGCGGCACCTCCCCCGTCTCCGGCAGCCAATTCCACTGCGAGCCCTCGATCGTATTGTTCGTGCACATGTAAACGTACGAAGCGTCCGCCCCCAACTGAATTTCGTCCTTCCGCGGCAGCCGCGCAAATTGCAACGCCTCCGTCGACGCCGCCATCCGATAAGGCGTCCCGCGCTTCAATTCCGCCAGCGCCTTCCCGGTCCACATCCCCGTGTGCAACACATCGACCGGCTTCCCCGGCAAGCACAAATTCAGCGGCGCCATCGTGAATTGCGCGCTCCCGCCCCCCTGCACGAAAATCACCCCGTATTCCTCAGGAATCCCCATCAACTTCCGCAGATTCTGCTCCGCGCGCCCAATAATCTCCTCAAACTCTGCCGACCGGTGGCTCATCTCCATCACAGACATCCCAGTCCCGCGATAATCCAGCAGCTCCTCGCGAATCCGCTGCAGCACGGGCAGGGGTAAAGCCCCCGGCCCCGCATTAAAATTAGCCGCCCGCTCCACTCCACGCGTCGAAGCAATAGAAAACGTCACGATGCCATCCTCTCAGAAAATTATTTCGACTCTAAAATTCTATATCGCGCACACGCTGAAGCCACAAGAATAGCAGATGCCCGCCCCCCCAGCGAATCCAGCCAATCCGACCGCCAGATCAATTTCAGATTAATGGGCTCATCAGGTAGTTACTGTTTGAAGGAAGGATTTATTCGGACTCCTTGTCGGCTCTAGGGGCGGAAGCCAATCAGCATCGGAGCACCGAATCATAGCCCCAAACTAATAAGTCGGCCACTCCACCGGAAACATCTTGCCCGCTTCCTCGGGTGAAAGCAGAACACCGGCCGCCAACTCCGCTGCGGCCGAAAGTACAGGATCGCGCTGCTCCGCCAGATCCAGGGAAGTAGGGATCATCTTGAGATCTGGTTTCACGCCCCGGCCCTCCAGATCCGTCCCGTCTGGTAACTTCAAGCGTGCAACCGTTACTTCCACGCTATACGCCAGGCCGGACACCGGCCCCCCGCGCAACAGAATCCGCTTTCCTCGTCCCACGGCTCCGGCCGTTTCGTCTCCCATTACGGTGCCTCGTTTCTGCAACTGCACCGTGCGGGCAAAAATCTCCGCGGCAGACGAGGACGAGTTGTTCACCAACACATACAATTTTCCCGTAAAGCTTTGTTTTCCCAGCGAAGGAGCGCTCAGGGGTTCATGCTTATCGCGCTGCATCATTTCCCCCACGGTGATATCGTGATCGAAGAAACTGCCGATCATCCAGCGCAGATCGTCCTCGTTGCCGCCGGTGTTGTCCCGCAGATCGAGGATCAGCGTGTCATGCTTTCTTGCTGAGTTGAGTTGGTGTTTAATTTCGCTCTCTGGAAGTCTGAATGCCGGCAATTTCCAGATCATCAACTTATCATTCACCTCGACGACTCGCGACCTGCGAACCATCCAATCGCCTTCGCGCAATCGCATTAATTGCTGCAGGGTGGTGCCGCCGGCTACGGCGGTCATGGGAATGGTTATCAACCGGCTCTGGGTTGTTATTGAATGGGTGCCTTGAGCTGGATTGCTGACGACCAGGTGGTATTCAGTCAGCGGTACAAGCGCGCCATAGGTATACCTGATTTGTCCAATCGTTGCGCGATTCGGCTCGTAATCCTCCAGCTTCAGAACGATGTCTCCCGGCCGCAGTCCTCGTTTCCATGCATCCGAATTCGGTTCCACGGCTGAGACCATGCACGTCTGCCCGACCATTTCCATTTGCCAACCGCTGTAGACCAGGACGTTGCGCATCGGGGGGATAAACCGCGTGTGCGTGTCGCGGAGTCCCTCTGGCGCCCACCCAACCACGTTGACGCCCATCCCGAATGACGTTGCATCGTCAAGTTTCCGATCAGCTTCCTTGAACCGGCCATCCAGGTCGTAGCCGTGGAACGTGGGATCGTAGTAGTTTTTCTCGATCGCGTCTTTCACCTGCAGAAGCATCTCGCGGGCCAGCTCCAGTTCGCGCTTACTGAGCTTCTGCTGCGCTTGGGAGTGGGCGCCGGCCGCCAGGGCCGCGAGCAAAACGGTGATAACGCAAACGGATCTTATGGATTTCAACATAGACTCGAGCTGGAACATATCACGGCAGCTAAATCCAAAAAACGTGATTATCTATGAAGTTAATGAACGACGGGAATTCCGGGAGAACTACACTGCTCCATCAAGAATTCTAGACGTGCTGTACCCACGCGACTGGAACCCAGTGCCCACTGCTGCGTCGCCGCATCGGACACTGGCCGGCCATAGCATCCGTAGAATTTCTTCCACCCCTACGCGCATTTTCTGTTACCAGAATGAACACGTTCGGTAGCAATCGCCATCGCGCTCGGCCGCCTCGAGTGACATTATCTGCGTATCGCACTACGGTCTTTGGGAACGCATGCTGCGGTTCACGTGCAGGGGGCACATGCAAAAAATCAAGCTTTTCGCGAATTACAGTGTTCCGGTCGTCTGGTTCGTCGTTGGCCTGGTCATCGGCTGCGTAGCGGTTGATTACCCGCTATCCGTTCTGTGGGAACGCGTCATCGTCACGCCCGAAAACGTCACCCCCGCCGACGGTCTCACCGTGATCACACGGTCCGTCGTTGCCGGCGTCTTCGTCGGCTCGGCCGCGCTTTTTGGCTCCGCCCAGCATCGCTGGACCGCCCGCGACTAATCACTAAATTTCACCACCGCAGCCACTTTCCTTGACACTCCGCGCAGCCTGCCAGTAAACTGATTTGCTCGCTCATACTGCGGAGTCGAACCGAATGCTATTGTCTCGCGATTATGTCGGTTACATGGCCAAGGAAATCGTCAAGCGCCTGGTAGCCGCCAAAATGATCGAAGTCAAAAACTTGGAGAACACCACGCAGCAAGTCCGTCAGGTCATGGCCGAGGAAGTCACCATCGAGGACCGCCTCAACGAAGAGGTTCGCGAAATCCTCGCCAAATACGCCGAGGAAATGCGCACCTCCGGCGCGTCCTACCAGGAAATGTACAAGAAAGTGAAGGGCCAACTGGCCCGCGAAAGGAAATTAATTCTCCGCTAACCAGCGACCCAGGGATATGCAACTGACGCCATGCGACTGACACGCGAAAAAACCGTACGCCTCTCCCATCGCATCATTGATTTCCTGGTCTCCAGTCCGGACGTGGATTTCATCGAAGACCGCGACACCATCCGCCAGGAAATTGTCACCATCATCACCGCGCTGCTGAAAGTCGAAGCCCAGGTGGACACGGAAGTCCGCGCGAAAATCGCTTCGCAGAAAAAAGAAATCCTCGAAGGCAGCGAAGAGTGGGACATCCTCTACCGCAAATACTACGCCGAAGGCCTGAAACGCATGGGCGTAGCCGAAGTCCAAACCCGCTAAGCACAGCATTCTCAGCCAATCCCGCAAAAAAAAGCGCCCGGCAGAAAAGCCGGGCGCTTAAGGTTCTAACTCTTAACTCTGAACCGTTAGCCGCCTCTTAAGGCTGCTGATTTGGATCCGTCCGGTGCTGCAAAGTTGGCCGGTCCGGATCAGAATTCGGATCCGACGTCGTCGAAGTATCCCCCGGCTGCGGCGCCGTAGTCTGCGCGGTCTTCTTGCGCAAGCTCGGCTTATTCGGATTCTTGTCGTTCACCTTCACGTTCTGCTCAATCAATTGCAACCGGTGCTTCACCACGTCAAATTCTGACGTAGTCACAATGTACTCGCTGCGCTGCGGCAAAATCGTCGCAATCTCTTTCTGCGAAGCCTCAATCCTGTCCGGCGTCGGCGGATGCGTCGAGAATATCTTCGGAATCGTCCCCGGTTGCTTCTTCTCGTCCGAAGCTACCTTCTCGAAGAAAGCCACAAACGCGTTGGGGTCATATCCCGCCTTGTACATATACTCGAGGCCCAGATAATCCGCTTCCTTCTCGTCGGTCCGCGTGAATTGCAAAAACGCCATGGGAATCGCGAACTGCATGCCCTGATAAATCGCATAGCCGGCCAAAGTGTAAGGAATAAAAATCATCGCCGGAATCATGGCCAACTGCGCAATTTCTCCCTTGGTGGCTTGCTTCGTGCCATGTCGCGCGCAGACGTGCGCGATTTCATGCGCCATCACACCCGCCAGTTCCGATTCCTCGTCCGCGTGCAGAATCAATCCGCTGTTCACGTAGAAAAATCCGCCCGGGAGCGCAAACGCGTTCACCACGTCCGAATCAATCACCTTGATCGTGAACGGCACCTGCGCGTCCGAATTCCGCACCAGGTTCTGTCCCACGCGATTCACATACTCAACCACCACCGGATCGTTGATGAATTTCGCCTGCCGCTCCACTTCCGCGGACAACTGCTTTCCCAGCGAAATCTCATGCTCCAGCGAATAAAAATTCAGGCCGTGCCCCACGCTGGTGCGATTGCCAATCGCGCTCACGTCCGACTTGCTGCCCGCTTTCACGTTCGGGTCAGTGGGCTGCTCCACGGGCTGGTCGGCCTGCTGCACCGAGCCTTGCTGTTGAGCGCCAGACGCACCGGTGCTGGAAGGATTCGTACCTGGAGTCGTGCTGCCCGGAGTAGCCGTGCCGTTAGGAGATGTGGAAGGTTGCTGCCCCGGCGCTGGCGCCGTGCCGCCCTGTTGCGCGCCACTTTGCGGTGTCGAGGATTGTTGTCCGCCTGGCTGCTGCCCCAGCGGAACGCTCGCGATGCTGGTCGAAGTCACCAGCGACGCCGCGATGATCATCACGCCCAACTGCCCCGCCAAACTGTTTCTCATGGCTACCTCCGGCGGAAACTGCCCGGATTATACACCCCTCCGGGCACCTTCCCACTCTGAATTCCTTGGATGTACCTCACCCCGTTTTAGTTTTCTCGCCCATGCAAAAGGTATGTCAACAAGTTGACTCGCAGCTTGATCACCGCGAGGGGTGCCCCACACTTCGTTTTTCGAAGGGTGGGGGATTAGACGCCCCACCGCCAGCCATCAAAACTCGTCCAGACGTTGCCCTAGGGAATCACCCCTGCGCACTTATATTGACGGCCCCTCCGATTCTCACTACATTAGTTATGTGCCCGCGCGTAAACTCCAAGTCGGCCAGGTCTGGAAGCAAGAAGCTACCGGCGAATCCTACTTGGTTACTAAGGTTTACAACGAAGCCCTCACCACCTTCGCCATCCTTCGCAAAGCCGGCGCAGAAAGTGAGCGCCCGGTGAAAGTAAAAGTGGACCGCAAAGGCCCCGCCTACGCCCTCCCCGGCTTCAGCTACGCCCAGGAATCCGACGAGTTTTAGCCGCAGCGTACCACTTCACATCGACCGCACCTGCATCTCCACCACATCTTCGACCTGCATCACTTCCTTAACAATAAATCCCTCCGCATACCGCGCCCCGATCAACCGCCCGTAATACTGCGCCATCGAATTCATCCGCGCCTCGAGCTCATCGAGCGGCAGCACCACCTTCGACCGACGCTCCTCCTTCGGCGGCGTAAACTGCGAGGCGTAAGCCAATATTGCCTGCTTCCTCCGCGCGAATTCCTTAGTAATGTCCACGCAAAACGTAGGCCGCTGGTACTCGTAGGCCGCCGCGTACAAAATTTTAAACGGCCGGTAAGCCTCCCCCCCAACGGATAATTTCTCAACCCCGCCACAAAACAAGCCTCAAATCCCAGCTGCGCCGCTGTGTAATGATCCGGATGCCGCCCCTCCCAGAAGGGAAGTATCACCGTGCGCGGCTGCAGCTCGCGAATCACATCTGCGATCGCCACCTTGTAATCCTCGCGCATCTCCAAATGCGCGTCCGGCAAACCCAAATTCCGCCGCACCGCCACGCGCATAATTTTCGCCGCCCGCGTCGCCTCCTTCAATCGCGTCTCCGGAGTCCCCCGCGTCCCCGTCTCCCCGCGCGTCAAATCCAAAATCCCCGTGCGGTACCCAGCCGCCGCCATCTTCAGCAAAGTCCCCCCGCTGGTCAATTCCACATCATCCGGATGCGCCGCAATCGCCAGCAAATCAACTTTCATTCCGCCTCCAAAAGTTCAGTGATAAGCGAAAAATGATGAGTGACCAATGATGAGTGATCAGTGATTCGAGTTAAGCTCCAAGTGCACATTGACCGCGCAACAGCTCACGATTCTACCTCAATCGCCGCGTCCGGTTCGTCGCGCTATCTAACGCCTTTCTCTGTGACTCTGGGACTCTGTGCCTCTGTGGCAGACGATCTGTTTCTCCACCTCATTCCCCCCGCCCCACAAAAATGCTAACGTGACTCCGACAAGGAGAAAACTCAAATGCCCGAGAAATCTCTGGCAGGACAAGTCGCCCTAATCACCGGTGCCGCCAAACGCATCGGCCGCAGCATCGCCCTGCGCCTGGCCGCCGAAGGCGCTGACATCGTCATTACTTACGACTCCTCTAAATCCGAAGCCGAACAGCTCGTAGAAAAACTGAAATCCACCGGCCGCCGCGCCGTCGCCATCCAAGCCGACGTCTCCCATCGTGCCGACGTGCAAAAGGTATTCACCGCCGTGGAAAACGAGTTCGGCCGCCTCGACATCCTCGTCAACAACGCCGGCATGTTCTTCGCCGCAAAATTCGAAGAGCTAACCGAAGAGCAGTGGGACCACATCATGAACGTAAACCTGAAATCGCAATTTCTCTGCGCGCAATCTGCCGCGCCCATCATGAAGCGCCAGGGCCGCGGCCACATCATCAATCTCACCTCCCTCGGCGGCATGCTCCCCTGGCCCACCTTCACGCATTACTGCGTCTCGAAAGCCGGCGCCATCATGCTCACGCGCTGCCTAGCCCGCGCCCTCGGCCCTGAAATCCTGGTCAACGGCATTGCGCCCGGCACAATCCAGTTTCCCGACGAAGCCCCCGACGAAGATTACATCCAGCGCGTCCCCCTCCATCGCACCGGCACAGGCGACGATATAGCCGAAGCAGCCGCCTACCTGGCCAAAACCGATTTCGTAACAGGCCAAATCCTAGTAGTAGACGGCGGCCGCTCACTAATCTGACGATGCGATGAGCCTTGTCATCCAAAAGAAAAGCCCCGGCTCGAAACCACCAAGCCGGGGCCGCGTCCTTTGCGCACGCTGGAGACCGCGCTACGAAATCACCGGACTAGCCTTCTCCGGATCAATCCCCAAATCCGCAATCGCCTTCTGCACCACGCATTTCTCAATCTTCCCATCCAAAAATAATTCATTCAGCGTCGCCAAGGTAATAAATCGCGCATCCACCTCAAAGAAATCCCGCAAAGCCGCGCGCCCCTCGCTCCGCCCAAATCCATCCGTGCCCAGCGACGCCAGCCTCCGCGGCAACCACTGGCTAACCATGTTCGGCAAAGTCTTCAGATAATCCGTAGCCGCCACCAACACTCCCGGCGCGTCCTTCAAAAGTTCCGTCACATAGGGCACACGCGCCTTCTCAGCAGGATGCAACCGGTTCCAGCGATCCGTCTCAGTCCCGTCCGTGTAAAGCGCCTTATAACTCGTCACGCTCCAAACGTCCGCCGCCACTCCATATTTCTCCGCCAACATTTCCTGCGCCTTCAACGCCTCGTTCAGAATCGCCCCGCTGCCAAAAAGCTGCGCGCGCAAAGTCGATTCCTTATTCTCCGCGGCCCGGAACCGGTACATCCCCTTCAAAATCCCTTCGCGCACGTCCCCCGGCATCGCCGGCATCGGATAATTCTCGTTCATCACCGTGATGTAATAAAAAATGCTCTCGCCATCCTTATACATCCGGCGAATTCCGTCCTCGATAATCACCGATAGCTCGTAAGCGTACGCCGGATCGTAAGCCCGCAGATTGGGCACCGGCAAAGCCAGCACATGGCTGTTGCCGTCCTGGTGCTGCAATCCTTCGCCCGAAAGCGTCGTGCGGCCCGCGGTCCCGCCCAGCAAAAACCCGCGCACGCGCATATCCGCCGCGGCCCAAATAAAATCCGCAATCCGCTGGAATCCGAACATCGAGTAATAAATGAAGAAGGGAATCGTGTTGATTCCGTGCGTCGCATAGGCCGTACCCGCCGCGATAAACGAAGCCACCGACCCCGCTTCGGTAATCCCTTCCTCCAGAATCTGTCCGTCCTTCATTTCGTTGTAATACAGCAGCGTGTTCACATCCACCGGCTCGTAACGCTGCCCCACGCTGGAATAAATTCCCGCCGTGCGGAACAACGACTCCATGCCAAACGTCCTCGCTTCGTCCGGCACGATCGGCACAATCAACTTCCCCATCTCCGGGTCGCGCAACATCTTCCGCAAAATCCCGACGAACGCCATCGTTGTCGAAACTTCGCGTCCATCGCTGCCGGTCAAAAATTCTTTGAACAACTCCTCATGATCCGCCACCAGCGGCTTCGAACGCACGCTCCGCTGCGGCACGTACCCGCCCAATTCCTCGCGCCGCGCCCGCATGTAAGCAATTTCTTCGCTGTCTTCCGCCGGCCGATAGAAAGGCACTTCCGCGCACTGCGCGTCACTCAAAGGAATATCAAACCGCGTGCGAAATTCCTGCAGCTCGTCTTCGTTCAGCTTCTTCTGCTGGTGCGTGATGTTCTTGCCCTCGCCCGCTTCTCCTAGCCCGTAGCCCTTAATCGTCCGCGCCAATATCACCGTCGGGGCGCCCTTGTTCTCCGTGGCAGCCTTGTAAGCGGCATAAACCTTGCGCGGATCGTGTCCGCCCAGGCGCAAACGCCGCAACTCCTCATCCGAAAAAGGCTCCACCAACTTCAGCAAGCGCGGATCAGACCCGAAGAAATGTTCCCGCACATAAGCGCCCGAAGACACCACCAGCTTCTGATACTCGCCGTCCACCAATTCGCCCATACGCTTCACCAGCAAACCCTCGGTGTCGCGATCCAGAATCGAATCCCACTCCGTGCCCCACAAAACCTTGATCACATTCCAGCCAGCCCCGCGGAACGCCGATTCCAGCTCTTGAATGATCTGCCCGTTGCCGCGCACCGGCCCGTCCAGCCGCTGCAAATTGCAATTGATCACAAAAATCAAATTGTCCAGCTTCTCGCGCGAAGCCAGAGTGATCGCGCCCAGCGATTCCGGCTCATCCGTCTCGCCGTCACCCAAAAACGCCCACACTTTCGCGTCCGTCGCCGGTTTCAATCCGCGATTTTCCAGATAGCGGTTATAACGCGCCTGGTAAATCGCCATCAGCGGGCCCAAGCCCATCGAGACGGTCGGGAACTCCCAGAAATCCGGCATCAGCCAAGGATGCGGATAAGACGAAAGCCCTCCACCGGGTTTCAATTCGCGTCGGAAATTTTCCAGCTTCTCCGCCGATAGCCGCCCTTCCAAAAACGCGCGCGAATAAATCCCCGGCGCCGCGTGGCCCTGAAAATATATCGTGTCGCCCTCAAACTCTGCCGAGCGGGCCCGGAAAAAATGGTTGAATCCCACTTCATACAGCGCCGCCGCCGAAGCGTAAGTCGAAATGTGCCCGCCAATCCCGTGCTCTTCGCGATTGGCGCGCACCACCATCGCCAGCGCGTTCCACCTCACCAGGCTCTTGATTCGCCGCTCGAGTTGCTGATCGCCAGGAAATTCCGGCTGCAGGCTATTCGGAATGGTGTTCACATACGGCGTGTTCGCGGTAAACGGAATCTCAATCCCGATCACCTTGGCGTGCGCGCGCAAGCGCTGCAAAATGTACGATGCCACTTCCGGCCCGCTCGATTGCAGCACCGAGTCCAGCGACTCCAGCCACTCCTGAATTTCCGCTGCGTCCAATCCCTGCAACGGCAAACTAATCTCGTTATTCATATCTTCGTTCGGCCCTCGCGTCGCGCCAGCTGCCACTCTCGACCCCAGCGTCGCTCATCCCAGAACGGCGCGCCCAAGTCTATTTTCGCACCAATAGAATACACCCCAAACGCCAGCAAGCGCACCCCACCATCCATTCCTTTTTTTCAATCGGTCCCCGCGCCTCGTCATCCTGATCCCGCGGGAGCGGGAGAAGGATCTCTGTTCCGCTGCTCTTCGGCGTTCCCGGGCGCGACCGGATGCGTCCCAATCTCCTGCCGCGCCAATTTCCCGACAAACTCCCGATCCGCCGGCAAAAAATTCAACTCGCCCAACGCCTCCGGTCCCCGCCACTCGATCCTCTCAAACACAATGTTGCGAATCGAGGCGCGCTCCGCGTTCACCGCAAAAAATATCAACTCAATCTCCTCTTTCATCTCCGCATACCGATGCCGCGTCCGAAAAATCTCCGCGCCCACCAACGCCTCCACCCCCAACTCCTCCCGCAACTCCCGCGCCAACCCCGCAGCCGGCGTCTCGCCAGGGTGCACTTTCCCGCCAGGAAATTCCCACATCAATTCAAACGCCCCACCGCGCCGCCGCTGGCATACCAAAATCTTCCCGTCCGCCTCAATCAACCCAGCCACCACAGTCAGCATGCAGACTCCCGAATCGCGCGCTCCAGCTCGCGTGCGCCACCTACCAACGGCGGCCCCGGCGTATTCAAAAGCTCATCGCGAATCACTACCACCCGCCCATTGCGCACCGCCGGCACATCCTGCCACTCCGCATTCCGCAAGGCCGTCGAAATCTTGGCGCGCCCACCAGTAGCCGCCCAAGCCAACACAATCAATTCCGGCGCAGCCCGCGCAACTTCCTCATCCGTCACCCGCTCCCCAGCCGCCACCACCATCTCGCCTCCCGCCATCTCCACCAACTCCGCCACCCAGGGAGGGGAACTGATCCGCGGCTTCGGCCAAGCCTCGCAATAAACTCGCACCCGCGCTCGAGACCCATGCCGCCGCGCCCTCCGCGACACATCCGCAAATCCCTCGCGCATGGCGCTTATCAAATGCTCCGCCGCCCGCCCACGCGACACCAATCCTCCAAGCACACGAATATCAGAATACATATCCGCCACCGTCCGTGGATTGATCGCCAAGAACGCCACAGGCTGCGCCAAAATCTTCTGCACCGTCTCCGCCGCAAACGGCACCGACCCAATCAAAATCGTAGGCCGCAGCCGCATCACCTCCCGCATATCCATCTTCCAACAATCTCCCACCGCCGGACGCGAGCCCACATCCACCACATCCTTGCACCAGCGCGACACCGCGACAAGCTCGCGCCGCACTCCTAACGAAAGCAAAATCGACGTAACACTAGGCGCGAGCGAAACAATGCGCAAATCTCCGCGAATGTTTTTCTTCACCATGATCGCCAGCATTTTACTACCACTGCATTTCTCTGTGTCCCTGCGGGAAGTGTTTTCGTCCGGCCCGAAAAAAAAACGCGCCGGAGAGGGTCGCTCTCCGGCGCGTTTGAATCCAACCTGAAAAAAATCTACTGCGCCGCTTCCACCTTCTTCAAAGCCGGCTTCGGGATCTGCCAGATAATCCCCGAGTCATCAGCATTGTTCGGATAGAACTGCGCCGACTTCTTGCCCGAAGGCAGCAAGATAATGTCCGCGCGGCGGTTGTATGCGAACCACGTCCCCTCAGCGCTGCGCGCGCGTGCCTTGGGCGCCGGGTTCGGATTGGTGCTCTCCAGAGTCTTCACTTCGGACTTATCCATCGGACGTTCCTTGCCGTATGCCGCCGTCTGGACTTTGTCCGCCGAGATTCCTTGGTCCACCAGATATTGCTTGATGCGCTCCACGCGCCGTTCGCTCAAATCCTGGTTATGTGGCTTCGAGCCGCGCACGTCCGCATAGGCTTCCACGGAAAGTTTCGCGTCCCCGTCGTATTCCAGATATTTCTTGAAGCCCGCCGCCAACGTCGCCAGCTCCAGCTGTTGGCTCTTCACCAATCCAACCTGCGGGTTACCCTTGTCCGGGTAATCCGTCGGGTAGAACACGCTCTGCAACACCACTTCCGGAATCGGTTCAATCGACCCTGTGATGTGTACCGTCGCCGTCTGGTCGAGCGAGCCGCCGCAGACGTTTGTGGCGTGCAGCACGTAGTTACGACTCTCGTCCACTGGACCGATGTCGGTCTTCGATGGATCAGCCTTAACCGCCTGTGAGCCGTTGAGGTCCACTTTTCCGAATGGATCTACGTTGACCGAATCCGCATTTCCGGTAGTCCAGGTCACCGTGCCGCTGTCGTCGGTGATGACTTTGTCGCCGATCTTGCGATAGTGCAGGTCAGACGGGTTCGCCGTGATGCTGCCCGTGACGACCGTATTCACATTGACCGTCTCGGTTCCTGTCACGATGCCGCCCGGTCCTGCAGCCGTCATCGTGTAGGTAGTCGTAGCGTGCGGCGATACTGCCTGCGATCCGCTGTTCGCCACTTTGCCCACGCCTTGGTCGTAGCTAACGTCTACCGCGTCCGTCGTCGTCCATTCCAGATTGGTGCTCTGGCCGCAGTTGATGTTCGCCGTCGCATTCGTCACCGTCGCATGCACGGGCGCAACCACCACCGTCGCACTCGCTATGCCCGCATGAAAACGCGGCTGCGGAGCCTTCTTCGTCAGTTCCGCGTCGCGCTTCGTCCAGTCCGTGGTCACCTGTGAATTCTTGGCGACGTTAATCGAAACCTTCTTGCCCGCTTCCACCTTCACGTCTCCCGACCACAATTCCTTGCCTGCCCGCGTGACCGTCAGGTGATGCGTGCCCGGAGGTAGAATCAATTCCTGCTTCCAGAGCCAGAAGTCGTTGTCGAATTCATCTACGTGGCCCACAAAGTATCCCGGCGTCTTTCCGTTCGAGAGCACCGCGGCGCGAGTATCTGTTCCAGAAATGTACACTCGGCCCCACGGACCTGACACCTTGTCACCGTACGCTTCCAGCGCGACGTTGAGGTCCGCTTTCTTCCCGGCCTCGATATTCACGTCCTGAGAGGAAATCTTGTAACCGTAGTTCACCACCACCACGGTGTGCTTGCCCGCTGCCAATTTAATCGTATGGCTGCCGTCGTTAATGGCATTTCCATCTACGAATACGTAAGCTTGAGGCGGCGTTACCTTAATCTTCAGCTTCCCGTCTTGCGCGAAGCTGGCGCTCGCCAATATTGCGAAGGCCACCGCGAGGGTGAAGACATATCCAAGTCGTCGCATCTGTCTATCTCCTGACAAATTCTGAGGGCGAAGTGAAAGACCGCTTGTCCGCGCCCAGTTCGGACAAGCGCTGGCTGGGACTGCTAAGTTACTTTCCTAACCCCACTTGTGTCAACAACATTGCAAGAAAAAAAGCGAAACTATTGCAAACTGCCTTGACTGTCTCTCTATCAACTATTCAGTTCTGAGCCCGCAGCATTATACTCAAGTCAGGCCGGTCGTCATCGAGAATTATTACCCGCGGGTTAAAATTTTCTTCGCAAGCGCAGCAAAAAAAAATCGTGTTCAACGACTTCATCCTCGATCACTTCCGCGCGCCGCACAACGCCGGCGATTTGCCAGGCGCCAGCGTCGTCGTCGAAGTGACAAATCCCGTCTGCGGAGACGTTCTGCGTCTCGCAGTCCGCGTCGAGGCCGGCCGCGTCACCGCCGCGCGTTTCAAAACCCAAGGCTGCGTCGCTGCGATCGCCTGCAGCTCAGCCCTAACCGACATGCTCATCGGCAAATCCGGCCTGGAACTCTACGCCATCACTCCGCAGCAAATCTCAGAAAGCCTGGGCAACCTACCCCCCGCCACCTTCCACGCCGCCCAGCTTTGCACCGACGCCGTAACCACGCTCCTGAAAAAAATCACCTAACCCGTCGCTCGATCAAAGTCCGATCGCTTTCCGCACCGTCTCCGGATCATTCAAATTCAAAATCACCCCCTCCTCCTCCGTCTCCACTCCCATCACCTCCGCCGCGTGATTCCAAACTACCTGCCGCGCACCCACCGCCAAAGGCGCCGCGAGCAACTCCTCATAAACTGCAGCCCCAAACAAAACAGGATGCCCCCGCCGTCCACGATGTATCGGCAAAACGATCGGCTTCCCCCCGGAATCAAACGCCGCAATCAACTGCCTCACCAAATCCGCCGAAACCAAAGGATGATCCACCGGACAAACCAGAATGCCCTCAGTCGCTCCCGCCGGCAAACTCCTTATCGCCGCATGAATCGAAGAAAGCTGCCCCGCAGGCCAATCCGCGTTCACCACAATCCAGGCCGGATCAATTTTCAGATTCGCGCGAATTCCTTCCGCTCCAGCCCCTAGCACCACGCGCGTAATCCCCACGCGCGCATGTCGCGTCGCCGCAATCAAATGATCAACGAAAGTAGAACCTTGGAAGGGAACTAACGCTTTGGGCTGGCCCATCCGCTTGGATTCTCCGGCAGCGAGGATCGCGGCGGCAAGCATCGCAGTTCAATCACCCAGCAGTTGCGCGGCTTCAGAAAGTTTGATGGATTTATTTGGCAGCGCAGCAGCATTACGCCGCACCGCAATCAGTTCCGCCGTAATGCTCACCGCAATCTCCTCCGGAGTCAGAGCTCCGATATCCAATCCCACGGGCGCGTGCACGCGCTCAAATTGCGTCGCGGAAAATCCTTCCTTCTCCAGCGCTTTGTATACCGCGATCACCTTGCGCTTGCTGCCCATCATCCCGATGTAACGCGGCGCGAACCCGCGCGCTTCTGTTCCCACAGCCCATGCCAGCACGCGCATGTCGCCGCTATGCCCGCGCGTCACAATCAATAAATAAGTCGAAGAATTCGGCTGGATTTTCTCAAACGCTTCCGCATATGAGGTGTAAATCTCGGAAGCCATCGGAAAGCGCTCAACGTTCGCAAACGCCTCACGGTCCTCCACAATCACGATCTTGAATCCCGCCTGATGTGCCAGCGGCGCCACCGCCGTCGAAATGTGCCCGCCGCCAAATATACAAAGCACCGGCTGCGGCAGAATCGGCTCCAAAAAAATTTCCAGCGTCCCGCCGCAAATCAACCCCGCATCGTATCTCGCGTCCTGGTTCAAATTGAAGATCATCTTCCGCGGCTGCTCCGCCACCATCACTTCCTTAGCCGCCGCCCACACCTCCGCCTCCACACATCCTCCGCCCACCGTCCCCACGATCGATCCGTCATCCCGCACCAACATCCGCGAACTCTCATAGCTCGGTATAGACCCGTTCGTATGCACAATAGTAGCCAGCGCCCCGCGCTCGCCCGCCTGCCGCATCCTCACCACTTCTTCAAATATATCCATCATCCTTCCTCGATCCCCATCGTGGCACAGCCACTCACTGCTTGCTGTGCTCTTGCCGTTGCCTTCGGAGCGTCGGTGTTCAGACCGCCAGCCGTTGACGTCGCTTCTGATTGTGCATCGTCATCCTGCCAGCCCTGAGTGATTTTGCGAAGGGAGTCCGGCGCCTTTGCCTTATGCCGGCCGAAGGATTTCTCCCGCCTTTCTCTGCTGTCGCTGTGTTAAATCATTTGCAGTCCTAAACCGCACCGCCCGCCGAAACATAAAGATACCCCACACACCAATAACCACGGTATGTAAACTTTCCGGGATTTGCGTCTCGCGCGAGCGCATGGTAAATCTGAAACTCCCCTCCTACGCATTCTCGAAATTTGCAGTTCTCTGCGGGCTTTGCGTCTTTCAGTGCGTAGCGCTTCTCGGGATCGTCACAATCTTCTGCGATTTGAAAGGGAACTTCTTCGAAACTCTTGCGGTCCTCACGCTCGCTTCATTAGTCGGCGCCGCGCTAGGCCTCGCAATTTCCGCCCGCCGCAGCACCACAGAAAGCGCCATCGCTCTGCTACCAATCGTCTTGCTGCCAATCCTAGCCCTCGGCGCAGGAGTTCGCGCCGCCTACAAAATGCCCACTCCAGCCCGCTGGATCCGCACACTGGTCCCCTCACGCTGGGCCTTCGAACGCAACGTAGTGAACGAAGCCCGCGCCCACAATTGCGGGTACCCCCCAGGCGCAGAAATGTGGGACTCCTGCTCCGCTGGCGGCAAAGGCGTTGACGCCGCGACCATGGTAGTCCCCGAAGCCGTAACCGGCCCCGCCGACAAGCGCGAACCAAGCGCACTCAGCAGCGGCACCAAAAACTTGCGCGACTCGTTCAAGCAAACAATAGCCGCACTGGGCGCGATGTTACTGGCCCTGCTAGCCGCGGTCCTAGTTTCCCTAAAATCCCGCGACGTCCATTGAAAGAAGCGGCTCCGCTCGGCAATCGTAGCGCCGGCGTCCCGCCGGCTCCTCGCGTTTGAATTCGTAGCGGCGATCTTTAGACCGCCATCGATCGCAGGAAGAATTGCAACAACCCTGCGAGGGGCGCTGCTTGTTGCGTCCCAGCTCGCCCAGGCGTCAACATCTCTGCGGCGCCGCTTTTCTCTGCTTCTCTGCGGTTCACGCCTCCATCTTTCTCAGATCTGCTTCCGCCTTTCTCCGTCCCCTGCTTGTTAAATCTTTAAAAGTATCCACATGCACCACCGCTCCCGCCCCCGTAAATACCTCTGAAACGTTTCTCCCTCCCAGATCACTACTAAATGATCCAACCACCGGAGGAAACCAAGTGTTCCTGATCGCCGCACTGCTAGCAGCCGCCGTAACCTACGAAGTCGTCCAATCCCTAAACCGCTTCGCCAACCTAACCCGCGACGACATCCCCAATTCCGAAAAACAATCCCAAAACGCCCGCGCAAACCGAACCGCGCCCCTACTGCTGTAATCCCTCGGCCATCTCAAAATAAAACCCATAATGTTTCCGGCACCCCGGATTAAAACCCGCCCCGCACCTAATACAACTCGACTCGCAACCCATATACTCTCGAATCGTCAACTCCGCTCCACAAGCCCCGCAAAGTATCGCGACGGAATCCCACTCGGCCGCAGGCCACACCGCAATCGCATGTCCCGCCAACTCCTCATGACAATCCTTGCAAGCCCAATACTCCCCGCAGCACCGCATCTTGATCGCGATGATGTCCGTCGCCCCGTGATAATGTCCGCAACGAGTCCGCGCATCCAGCCCGATCCCCCGCACCTGTGGTAAATTTAATTTCATATTGCGTCACCCTTGAGCCGGTGAGGCTACCGTGCCCAGCCAATCCAATCCAATCGGCCCTCTGCCAACGTACTATACTTAGGCGCCGAACTCGCGAGCCACCGCGTCGCAAGTTCCCGCGCACACAAGCAATGTTAATCTATCTATTAGCCTTCGTCGGCGGCGTCCTCACCATCCTCAGCCCCTGCATCTTGCCGGTGCTGCCGTTCGTCTTCGCCCACGCCGACCGCCCCTTGCGCCGCGCCGGGCTCCCTCTACTCCTCGGCATGGCGCTTACGTTCGCGCTAGTCGCAACAGCCGCAGCCTACGGCGGTCACTGGGTAGTGCGCCTGAATCAAGGCGGACGCTACTTGGCCATGTTCATATTTCTGTTGCTCGGCCTCACTCTGCTGTTCCCCGAACTGGCCGAAGTCGCAACCCGCCCACTAGTGCGCGCAGGCAGCCGTCTGCAAGGTGGCCCGTCCGGGCAAGAGCAAAGCATCACCAAGTCCTTCGTCCTGGGAATTTCCACCGGACTGCTCTGGGCGCCGTGCGCTGGACCCATCCTCGGCCTCATCTTAACCGGAGCCGCCATCCAAGGCCCCGGCACCCGCTCTTCATTCTTGCTATTATCCTACGCGCTAGGCGCCGCCACATCGCTGGGCGTCGCGCTCTTTGCCGGAAAGAAGGTGTTCTCCAGCATGAAAAATTCTCTGCGCTTCGAAATCTGGATCCGCCGCACTCTAGGCGTAGCCGTAATCTTAGGAGTCGTCGCCATCGCGCTGGGTTGGGACACCAACCTCCTCGCGAAATTTTCTTTCGTCAACACCGTCACGACGGAAGAACATCTAATCCACGCGTTCGGCGCACCAAAGCCCTCAATCGAAAATGTCAGCGCCCCCGAGCAAGCCCCGGTTCTAGCCGACGAAGGCCCCATGCCCGAACTATCCGGCGCCGTAGCGTGGCTAAATTCTCCGCCGCTAACCCGCGACCAACTCCGCGGCAAAGTAGTTGTGATCGATTTCTGGACCTATTCCTGCATCAACTGCCTCCGCGCGCTCCCCTACGTAGAAGGCTGGGCCGCAAAATATAAAGATGCAGGCCTGGTAGTAATCGGCGTCCACACTCCCGAATTCGCATTCGAAAAGGAACGCTCCAACGTCGAGCAAGCCCTGCGCGACCTGAAAATCACCTATCCCGTCGCCATAGACAGCAACTACAAAATCTGGCAAGCCTTCCACAACGAATACTGGCCCGCGCATTATTTCATTGATGGCCAAGGCCGTATCCGCTACCACCACTTCGGCGAAGGTCACTACGACGAATCCGAACGAGTAATCCAGGAACTCCTGAAAGCCAACGGCGCAAAATCCCTAGCCGATGGCACGATCAACGTCACGGCCAGCGGCGCAGAAGCAGCTCCCGATCTACAAAACACGCGCTCGCCCGAAACATATATAGGTTACAAACGCGCCGAGCACTTCGCCTCCGCCCAACTCTTCGCCCAAGACACGCGCATGAACTACACTCCGCAGCCCAGGCTCACGCTCAATCAGTGGGCACTTGGCGGCGCGTGGAAAGTTGGTCCAGAAAGCGCCGTCCTCGAAACAGCGCCCGGCAAAATCGTATACCGCTTCCACGCGCGCGACCTGCACTTGGTGCTGGGCCCCACGAAGAATGGCAAGCCCATCCGCTTCAAAGTCACACTCGACGGCACGGCTCCCGGCGACGACCACGGCGCTGACGCCGACGCCAGCGGAGCCGGAACCGTGCAAGGCCATCGCCTCTACCAACTGATACGCCAAAAAGGCGCAGTCGAAGACCGCACTTTCGAAATCGAATTTCTAGATCCCGGCGTGCAAGCTTTCGCCTTCACCTTCGGCTAAGAAAAAGAAGAGGAACCAGAATGCTTTCAGATAATCACCAGAATGAAATTCCCAAAGCGATCAGCCGCCGCACATTCTTCACCGCGATCGGCGGGGCAGCCGTCGCGCTCGCCTGGACCTACTTTCAGCGACGCCAGCCAGTGCATGCAGCCGCAGCAGCCGCGGGCTCGCCCAAGCTCGTCAAAATCGTCCTGTTCACCGACGCCGGCCAACGCGAAAACACGGAGACCGTCCCCAAAATCGTGAAGTCCGACGATGAGTGGCGCAAACAGCTCTCGCCCGATTCCTTCGCAGTAACCCGCGAAGCCGCCACCGAACGCGCCTACACCAACGAAAATCCCAACAATCACGCCAAAGGTATCTTTCGCTGCATCTGCTGCGACACCGCACTCTTCGACGCCAACACTAAATTCGAATCCGGCACCGGCTGGCCAAGTTTCTGGGCTCCGATAGCCAAAGAAAATGTCCAGGAAACGTCGGACATCAGCCTCGGCATGATCCGCACCGCAGTTTCCTGCCGCCTCTGCGACGCGCACCTAGGCCACGTCTTCGATGACGGCCCCAAGCCCACGGGCCTGCGCTACTGCATGAATTCCGTAGCCATGAAATTCGCCAAAGCCGCCTAGCGCCGTTGCACGAGCCTTTGAATTTGCAGTTGAATCCGGTTTTGAATTTGTAGCGGCCGCCTTTAGGCGGGCGTCTTTGACCTTGTTTGTGATCTTGCCGTCGTAGGGGCACGGCATGCCGTGCCCGTGCGCGACGCAAAATTGCACAACGAATCACGCAAAGAAGCGCAAACGCTCTTCGCCGCATCCAAACAGATGCAAGGGCCACCATGGCCCAAAGGTAAAAAAATGAATCGCTCCGTGAAAATAAGTGTCACTCTCTGTGCCGCGCTCCTCCTCTTCGCCGCGCTCCAGCACGGCTCAGCCAGCGCCGCAACCGCCCTCCCCGACCCGACCGTGGACGAATCCCTCTCCATCCAAAAAGGCCAAGCCACGCTAGTAGTTGCAGGAGGCTGTTTCTGGGGCGTCCAAGCCGTCTTCCAGCACGTGAAAGGCGTCCCATGCGCGACCTCAGGCTATGCCGGCGGCACGAAAAAAAATCCCGACTACGAAGAAGTCAGCAGCGGCTCCACCGGCCACGCCGAATCCGTAGAAATCGTCTACGACCCGTCGCAGATCACCTTGGGCCAACTCCTGAAAGTTTTCTTCTCCGTTGCCCACGACCCCACCGAACTAAATCGCCAAGGTCCCGACAGCGGCACCCAATACCGCTCAGCAATTTTCTTCTCGACTCCCGATCAACAACGCATCGCCCAAGCCTACGTAACCCAACTAGACCAAGCCAAAGTTTTCAGCGGCCCAATCGTCACTCAAATCGGTCCTCTAAAATCCTTCTACCGCGCCGAAGACTACCACCAGAATTACGCCACCATGCATCCCGACAACCCCTACATAGCCACGTTCGACCTGCCAAAGGTTGCTCACCTGCAACAACAATTTCCCAACCTCTACCACTGACGACGCGACAAGCATCGTCATCCTGCCCGCCCTGAGTGATTTTGCGAACGGAGGCCGGCGCCTTTGCTTCAAGCCGGCCCCGCCGCAGGCAGGGATCTCTCCCGGCTTTCGCTGCGTACTCTGCGTCCCCTTGGTGAACGCCTCTGCCGTTCGTTCTCGTTTTTTCACTCTTAACCTTCGACTTTCCATCGTTCAGTGCCCCGCGATTCAACCAAAGCAATCCCTGTGATAATGTTTCTCCATGGAAAAAGTCGAATCAAATCGCGCCGCCGCCCTAGTCCAAGCCCAAAACAACGCGAACGAACTCTTCCACGCCGTCGAAACCAAAGGAATCATCCGCCCCGGCGTCTCCGAATCCCATATCAACCAGGACATTTACGATCTAGCCGAAAAAATGTTCGGCATCTCCACCTACTGGCACAAACGCATCGTCCGCGCCGGCAGCAACACACTAAAACCCTACGACGAAAATCCCCCCGACCTAACCCTAGCCGAAGACGACATCCTCTTCCTTGACCTCGGCCCAGTCTTCGAAGCCTGGGAAGCCGATTTCGGTCGTACCTTCGTCCTGGGTTCCGATCCGCTCAAACTAAAACTCTGCGACGACATCGCCAAAGCCTTCACCCAAGGCAAACAATATTTCCACTCCCATCCCGAAATCAAAGCCGACGAACTCTACCGCTACGCCCAAAAAATGGCCCGCGACTACGGCTGGGAATACGGCGGCCCCATAGCCGGCCACCTCATCGGCCAATTTCCCCACGAACGCATCCCCAACGATAAAATTTCCCTCTACGTCCACCCCGACAATCCAATGAAAATGCGCGGCCAAGACGCCGAAGGCCAACAACGCCACTGGATCCTGGAAATCCATTTCATAGACCGCGCCAAAAAAATCGGCGGCTTCTACAAAGAACTCCTAACCATAGGCTGAACAATCAGCCGCCGTGTCCACCGCATCGTGGCATGGGAAATCCCAGCCGTGCGCTTCGGTTTTCTAACCATGCATATGTACACTTGACTCATCCCAACATCGTTGTTAATTGTGGTCCTCTACATAACTGAGGAGCGCCGATGAAAGCGATCGTTTACGCCACGCACGGCGGCCCGGAAGTTCTCCAGTACAAAGATGCCCCGGAACCGCAGATCGAGCCCTACGAAGTCCTGGTCCGCGTCCGCGCCTGCGCCCTGAATCACCTCGACCTCTGGCTCCGCATGGGCCTCCCCGGAATCTGCACAGTCCCGCTCCCTCACATCCCCGGCAGTGACATCGCCGGCGAAGTAGCCAAGGTGGGCGACAAAGTTACCAACGTAAAAGTCGGCGAGCGCGTCCTGCTGCAACCCGGAATATCCTGCGGTCAGTGCGCTAGTTGCCTTTGCGGTCAGGACAGTATGTGCCCGGCCTACACCCTCTTCGGTCAGGGCGTAGACGGCGGCTGCGCCGAGTTCGTGAAATCCCCGGCAGTTAATTGCGTCCCGATTCCAGAAAAACTTTCCTTCGAAGCAGCCGCTGCGTTTCCGCTGGTTTCACTCACCGCGTGGCACATGCTCATCGGCCGCGCAAAATTGCAGCCCGCCGAAACCGTACTGGTCCTCGGCGCGGGCAGCGGCATCGGCAGCGCCGCTATTCAAATCGCCAAAGCCGCGGGCGCGCGCGTCATCGCCACCGCTGGCTCCGACGCGAAACTCGAAAAGGCCAGGGAACTCGGTGCCGACGCCGTCATCAATCACTCCACGCAAAAAATTGCCGACGAAGTAAAACGCTTAACCAATCGCCGCGGCGTCGAAGTCGTCTTCGAGCACGTCGGCCAGGCCACATGGGAAAACAGTATCCGCAGCCTCGCCGTCGGCGGCCGCTTGGTCACTTGCGGCGCCACCACAGGCTTCGACGGGGCAATCAACATCGCCTATCTTTTCACGCGCCACCTCACAATTCTCGGCTCGTTCATGGGCAGCAAAGCAGAATTATTTTCCGCGCTCGAACTACTGCGCCGTGGCTTGCTGAAACCAATGATAGACGTTCTACTGCCGCTGGAAAAATGCGCCGAAGCCCACAAACGCATGGAAAACCGCGAACTCTTCGGCAAAATCGTCTTGAGGGTCGCCTGACGATGTGGATTCGCTGCGCACTACTGCTGGCGCTTCCCTGCTGCAAGCGAGCGCGACTGCCGGAACCGTTGCGCAGCAGAAAAAAGTGGACCTTATCGTAGTTGAGAAGTCGGCCCACACGATGACGCTGATCAGTAAAGGAAACGCGCTGAAAACTTACCACGTCGCACTTAGTACCGTGCCCGTGGGAGCAAAGGAACGCGTGGGCGATCACAAAGTGCCGGAAGGGAAGTACACGATTGATGAAAAGAAACTGATGAGCCGGTTTCATCTGGCTTTGCATGTGTCCTATCCGAATGCAGCGGATCGCGCACGCGCCAAGAAAATGGGAACGGACCCCGGTGGCGAGATCGAAATACATGGCTTGGAAAACAAGTACGCTTGGCTAGGTAGCCTACATCGCGAAAACGATTGGACGGATGGCTGTATCGCGGTGACCAACGCGGAAATTGAGGAGATTTATTCTATCGTCGTGGTGGGAACGGCGGTAGAAATTCGGCCGTGAGGCCTACAGGAGGAAGACAGAAATGCTCGAGCAACCGGAACAGAAAACGCCGCAGACTTTGCGGAACATGTGGATGGGATTCGGCGTGCTCGCGGCGATCGTCATCGGCTACTCGGCTTTCGTTTTCTGGTCGCGCTGGCAGGAAAATCAGGACATCATTGCGAAGGAAAAAGCCGCGCAAGCTGCCAAGGTGCGTGACGATGCCGCGAAATCCTTCGAAGTCCTCGGCGGCGCCGATTTCAAAATCATCAGTTTTTACGCCATGCCCCCAATCATTCATCGTGGCGACGAAGTGGACATGTGCTACGGCGTTTCCAATGCGAAATCCGTGAAACTCGATCCGCCGGACATCGCGAACATGTTTCCGTCGCTCGATCGTTGCGCGAAGGTCGCGCCGAAAAAGACCACAACCTACACATTCACCGCCGACGATGGCAAGGGTAACACGAAAACTGCGCGGCTAACAATCGAGGTGCAATGATGGAATGACGCGAGGCCCGCGAGAGTCGTACGAACAATGGGTGCCGGCCGCGTTGCAAAGAACGACGCAAAGAGGCAAAATGACTACAGTCGGCGCCGGATGTTGCGCCGCTACGGAGTCATATAGGCCATGGCTGTGGAACTGGCAAAGGGCGTCACACTCGAAGCCCCAGGACAGGATGCGAATTTCCTGAAGGACGAAGGAATTTTATTCGCGTCGCTGGACAAAGTGGTGAACTGGGCGCGCCGCAGCTCGATCTGGCCGATGTCCTTTGGCCTCGCCTGCTGCGCAATCGAAATGATGTCCATGGCGTCTTCGCGTTACGACATCGCGCGCTTCGGCGCCGAGGTTTTTCGCGGCTCCCCGCGCCAATCGGATTTGATGATCATCGCCGGCCGCGTTTCCGTGAAAATGGCGCCGGTAATCAAACAGCTCTACGAACAAATGCCCGAACCGAAGTGGGCAATTTCCATGGGCGCTTGCGCCACCTCCGGCGGCGTCTTCAATAATTACGCGGTAGTGCAAGGCGTCAATCAAGTGATCCCGATTGACGTGTACGTTCCCGGTTGCCCGCCGCGCCCCGAAGCTCTCCTCTACGCCATCTTCCAGCTGCAGAAAAAAATCGACAACGACCGCGGCAGCTTCATGCGCTCCATGAATTTCAGCAAAAGCTAAAAAATCAGCTCACAGTCAAAAGTTGAAAGTCGAAACGCGACTTTCATCGGCGATGCTTCCCTGAGTTTTAATTTTTCTCCCGCTGTTGGTTTCTCTGCGTCTCTGCGGTAAATCGTTTTTCGTCGCGCCAAATATGCAGCGAGTTAAGTTGTCGGAAGAACTAATGCGGTGCCGTCGTTGAAATCGAGGATCGTGCCGGGAGCATTGTGTTCGCGGCGAACGTAGGCCATCCCGATGGCGGCGTTTGCGGCTGGTGAAAATGCGGAGCTGGTTACGATTCCGATTCCGCCCCGCGGCTGCGCTTTGCGCTGGTTGGGCGGATTGTGTTTCGGTTTCGCGGGTGTAGAGGCGCGTCAGCGGGGCGGGCGGCTCGGCCGTGGAAAATTTCAGCTGCACGCGCCGGCGATTTACTTGGCCGCGCGAGCGCACGCGTTCGACGATTTCCTGGCCGGTGTAGCAGCCTTTGGTGAAGCTGATGTGCGTGGCTTCCAGCGGCGGCTTCGTGCGGAATCACAGTGTCGTTGAAATCGTCAGGGAACCAGGGCATGCCGGCTTCGAGGCGCAGGGAATTCAGCGCGCGCATGCCGATCGCAGTCGCCGTGCTGCGCAGCCACGCTGGCGCGCAGATTCTTCCACAGCAATCGCGAGATGCTCGTGCGGAGCGATAATTTCCGCGCCCGGCAAACCAAAATGCGAATGACGGATCAAATGGCACGCGACGCCATCAATCTGCACGTCCGCGATGGCAGTGCTCGGAAAATCCTTCGAGCGCCAAGCCGCAAGCTTCCGCGATCACTGTTGCCGGCGCGCGGGCCTTCGATCGCCAAGCTGCCGAATTGCTCGGTGACGTCGCGCAGCGTGACATCGTCCATGATGATGAATTTATCGAGCGTCGCGACAGTGCGTTCGCGCACCGAAGCGTGCGAAAGCACCAGCAGTTTTTCCTGCAGCGCGTAAATTTCCAGCTCGGCCAAAATGTGGCCTTGCGGATTGAGCAGCAGCGCCAGCGTGCCGCGTCCTTCGCCCAGAGTTTTCACGTCGTTCGAGACGATGGCGTTCAAATAGCGCACGCGGTCGGGGCCGGTGAGCTCGACGATGGTGTGCCAGTTGGTGTCAAAGATCGCGACAGCCTCGCGCGCGGCGCGGTATTCGTCCCCCAAAGGGAGTGAAAGCGTCCGGCAAATTGCAGCCGTGGCAAGACGCGAGAGTCGCGCCAGCCACTTGATGTTCGTGGAGTCGAGGCGTATCCATAATTTAATTTCACACGCGGCGCATGCGCAAATAGCCTGCGGCGCGACGCACATTCATATTATCAGATGACGTTGCGCTGTGCCCGGACGCTACCAACTGAAGAACGCAAGCCGTCTGCACCGTGCGGTCCCTCGCGTAGGCGCCGCGTATCCGCTGGCGAACCGAACCTGACCCTTAGGCGTTGGAAAAATTGGAAGTACGCAACAGCGACGACTAGTTCTTCGCGCTCTTCAGCAGGATGATGTCGCTGGTTACCGAACCGCGCGCAATAAATAGGATCTTGCCGTCGGGCGACCATTTGAACGAGCGCGAGATAGCCGCTAGGGAAGTTGGTGATTTGCTTCATCGCGCCGCTGGGAACAGGTTGGCGCCAAATATTGCTGGCCCCTCCACGCGTTAGAGCGAAATCCACGGCGTGCCCGTCCGGCGACCATTGCGGAATGCCTTGTCCCACGATTGCCCCCAGCGGAAGGTCGAAACTGAAAGACAGGCGGGCCGCCTTCGACCGGTACAACGACCAATTGATCGCGCGGTCTGCGGCGAGTCAGGGTGCCCCATGCGGTACAGCACGAGCTTGTTATCTGGAGATAAAAATGCAAACGGACTGGATTGATTTGGGCAAGGGCAACTCCGTGAGGTTTGCGCCATCGATCCCCATGCGCCACGTTTTGAATCCATCTGCGTAATCGAAGAGTAGTGACGAACCATCCGGAGCGCATATCGGGAGAAGTGCTGGCCTTTGATGCGTCAACTGGACCGGGTTGGAGCCGTCCGCGTCCATCCGCCAAATGTCGGACTCCGCGCCGCGCGTGCCGGAGTACACGATGTGCTTGCCGTCTTCGCAGCCGGTGGCGAATTGAATGTTACGTTCGCTGCTGGCCACCAGAGTGCGATTGCCGCCGTCGAAATCCGCGGAGAAGAGTTCCCGATTCCGATTGAGCGAGCAGAATGCGATCTTTGCTCAAAATCGAGACGCCCCCGATGGAAGGGCCACCGGAGGTGATCTGCGTCGCATGGCTGGAATCGCCGCCGGGCGCGGCCCAGATGTCCAACGCAAACGTGGTTTCGACCGTGACGACTGACGAGCCGTCAGCGGTTAGGTCCAGCCAGGGAAAACTGTAATCCGTGAGGTCATTCGTCAGACGCTGCGCTTCGCCCGAGGGATAGGAAACTTTCCAAAGCTGGCCTTGCGCGCCGGCGCCCTCTTCGCGTACGGGAAGCAAAAGAGCTTCTCCATCCGGTAACCAGCGTGGGCGGCCAATACTGCCGCGAGTTGCGTAGAGCGTGCGAACGGCTCCGGTGCCAACAGTGTATTCGTTGAGCTGGCCGCCCGCGGTGGGCATCAGAGACGTGAAAATGATTGTCTTTCCGTCCGGTGACCAGGACGGAGCCAGGAGCCCGGCCGTGGATATGTCGCCGACTTTAGAGGCGAGGACTTTTTCGCCCGAGCCATCTGCATTGGCGACGAGCAGAGTGAGCGTGCCCTTATCCGGGAATGCCGCGCATGAATGCGAATTGTTTGCCATCGGGAGAGAAGCTGATGCTGGTGTCTATGTCGCGTAGGATCTGCATGGGGTTTCCGCCGAGCACAGGCATTTTGTAGAGCGAGCTGAAGAGCTGATTTTCCTTGGAGGCTTCGACGTAATAGATGTAGTTGCCGTCGGGGGAAAATGTGAGGCCGTAGAAAATGCTTACGGCGGGTGGGAGGATTTGGACGTCGCTGCCTGTGGCCACCTGGCGGACCATGAGGCTTTGCATTTCGCCGTTGCGCAGAACGTAGACGACGTATTGGCCATTCGGAGAAATGGCTACGCCAGCCGCTTTGCCGGTTTCGGTGAGTTTCAGGATGCTCATGTTCTGCGCGTTGAAAGTGTTTTGGTGGCCGTGCGGTTTGAAGACGAAGAAAGCGATGGCAGCGGCGGCGATGAGCGCGAGCCCTGTGACGGCGGCTATTAATTTGCCTTTGTGTTTCTTGGCTTCGCCGAGGACGATGGCGGCGCTGCCGGAGCCACTGGCGGAAGTTTTCGTCGAACCGGAGCCTTGTGTTGGCGGCGGTGGGGGTGGCGCGGTGGCGGCGGAATTCGCGCCGGACGAGCCTGCAGCTGCGGTCGCTACGTTGGTTGAGCTGAAATTGTCTGCGGTGCTGACCTGCGTCTTGCCGGAGCCGGAATCACGTTGCAGGCGCTTCAGATCGGTGCGCAGATCGGCGGCCGTCTGATAACGCATGGTGCGGTCTTTTTCCAGCGATTTATTGATGATCCGCTCGAGTTCTTGCGGCACGTCCGGATTGATGCGCACGGGCGCGACTGGCGCGCGATTCAGGATAGCGTCAAAAACGGCGGCGGAAGTGGAGCCGGAAAAAGCCTGGCGGCCGGTAGCCATTTCGTATAGCACCACGCCGAGCGAAAAAATATCCGTGCGCGAATCCAGATCCTTGCCCAGGGTTTGCTCCGGCGACATGTAAGCGACGGTGCCGACGGCGATGCCGGGGCTGGTGAGATTGGCGTTGTCGAGCGTGGCGCTACCCGAAGTGGTGTGGCCGTCGCTGCCCGGAACCGCCATCATTTTGGCGAGGCCGAAATCGAGAATTTTGGTTTGGCCGCGGTCGGTGAGAAAAATATTCGCGGGTTTGATGTCGCGATGGATGATGCTTTCGGAATGCGCGGCGTCGAGCGCGTCGGCAGACTGGATGCCGGATTCGAGCAGCGCATCAAACGCCATGGGCCCGCCGGTGATGCGATGCTTCAGCGTCGCTCCCTTCAGCAATTCCATCGCGATGTAGCTGCGCCCCTGGTATTCGCCGATTTCAAAGATGGTGCAAATGTTGGGATGGCTGAGCGCGGCGGCGGCGCGCGCTTCGCGCAGGAAGCGATCGAGAGCAAGCTTGTCCTGCGAAACCTCGTCCGGCAGAAATTTCAGCGCAACCATGCGCCCGAGCTTGGTGTCTTCGGCTTTGTACACCACGCCCATGCCGCCGCCGCCGAGCCTTTCTATAACGCGATATTGGGAAATAATTTGGCCGATGAGCGGCTGGGAGTCTGTCATTGCGTGCACATATTAGATTCCGCGCACAGACAAGTCAACGCGGGCGAGGAAGTGGTAGCGGGTTTGAAGCCGGCGCCAGCGATTTCATTGATGCAAATGCCAGCTGCGAAATCCTGCAACGCACGGGAAGTCTCGCCGGTTCCTAGCAGGCCAGCACCCGCTAAGCGTTCTTTGAGATTTCCACCCCTGGTTGTTGTGGCGGAATGAGGTCGGGTCCGCATCGATCAGACCAACGAGCACCTCCGCCACGATCCGGCCGCCGACCGGACCGAGTCGATGTCCCCCGTCACACGCGTCGGCTTCACGCAGAATGTAGAACCAGAGAGGAGTCTCGCCATGCCAGCCCGTGGAAGCGATGCCAACCTGCTCCGGCGTGAGCGGAGCGATTCCCATGTGACGCGCGACTGACTCACCAGACGGTAGCCCGGTGCCTTGTCCTCGTTGCAGATCACGGAAGGCGAGAGAATGATAATCTTCGATCTCGGACTCGCCGGTCACGGCTACCGGCAGTTCGATGAGCGCGCGCACCAGCTTTCCGTCTATTTTCTTGCACAGTTGCGCGGTTGTCGTTCCGGGTGCGTCGAAGAACAGCTTCCAGTCGATCGCGCGTTGACGCGGTACGGGGCGGAATCCCAGAAGATCAGGAAACAGCGGCACGGGATTCGTCTGCAAGTTCAGTTGATAGCGGTGGCGAATTTGAGAGTGGCCGTACCGATAGGCCGCATCGGCAAATTCGAGTGGTATGAACACGCCGTGGTTCGGGCGAAACCATCGCGGGCCTTCTTGAAGCACTTGATCTGCAAGCGTCTGTCCTACCAGGGCGGGCAGAAACTCGTGCAGAACGATCCATTGATGGTGCCACCGCAACTGCCGCGCCGCTGCTTCGAAAACGCAGTCGGCCGGCGTTCCGTTGAGCCGCGCTTCATCGACGAACATGTTGTGAGCTTTGAGCATTGCAAGATGCAATTGCGAGATGAGCATGTGCGAATCGTTGCGCGGATCGCCAATAATCGCGATGCCCTCTGCGTTCCGTTGCACGTCGGCTCCGTCGGAACCAAGCAGGAACTTCGCAGGATCATCGCGTTGGTAGAGGAATGGATGACCTGTCGGTCCGTCGCCGTACAGACATTCAAGGTTCAGTTGCGGGCTGCGCGCGTTGCGCAATTCCGCCGTGTTGGCGTGGCTGCGCAAAATTGACCGGTCGGCCGTAATATCGTGCGCGACGAATTGACCGAAGATCGGCCATCCGGCTGCCGCATCGCCTAGCGATTCGGGAGTGTCATCGGCATCTCCGCAATCACAGATTCCACCTGCGCGGCCGAGCGCGCGCAAGAACTGCTCATCTGCCTGAAACGACGGTAACTCGGGAAACATCCGGCCGTATGACGTGGGGCCAAGAGGTGCATCGATTGCCACTTTGGCTCGCGCCGGCGACAGGCAATGACTTCGCACTGATACGTTGCGGGCATCCATTAGGTACCTATTTTAGCGTGGTCGTGGGCAGACTCGTCTATGGCATTTTCTCAACGCTGATGAGAATTCGATTCGCTGTCCAGCCGCGAACACGCGGCTGATCGGATTCGGGAGATTTTGCACGCGCTGCGGGTGAATGTACGGGCGATTGTGAGCGCGCGTACGCAGATTGATCGCGTGGGAGGCCGCGCGCGGCTGCACGCTATGGCTACACTCCTTGAGCGAAACGGCGTTCAGCGTTGAAGAGTTGCAAACGCGAACTGACCACCTGCTTTACCGCATCCACGGCCGACGGCAGAATCTTGTATGCTACGACTTCGTCGGGATGTTTGGCCAAACCCTGTTCCAAACCGCTTCTCCACGCGACCCGAAGTTCGGTATTGATGTGGACAATGTTGATTCCCGCTGCGATTGCTTTGCGCAAGTCTTCGTCATCGGTTCCTGAGCCACCGTGGAGCGTGAGGAAGACCTGCGCCGCTCGCTTGATGCTGGCAATCCTTTCGATATCGAGGCGCTTTTTCGTTTCTCCGCGCACCATGCTCCGCAGCATGCCGTGCATATTGCCCACCGCGGGAGCGAGAATGTCGACTCCAGTGCTCTCCACAAATTGTTGCGCTTGCTCCGGTGTCGAAAGTCCCTTCGAGAGGTCGGGAGACTGGTCGTGTATTTCAGAGCCGGTTCCGATGTCGCCGATTTCTCCCTCGACGAGCATGGAAGCATTGATCGTTTTCAACGCTTTAACCGCCTGTTTGGTTTGCCGCACATTTTCGTCAAAGGGCAAGGCCGACATATCGAAAACGATTGAGTCAAATCCTGCTTCTGCAGCTTCCACCGCCTTCGCGAGGGAGTGGGTATGATCTGCGTTCAGAAAAATTGGGTAGTCGAATTCCTCGCGTAAACTGCGCACGAAGGCCGCGATCTGGCGAACTCCTACAAACCCGCGCTCGCCCTCGGATAAACCAACCAAGACTGGCAGGTTTCGTTCGCGGGCAGCGCCAAACACCGCTTTCAATAGCACTAAGTCAGAAATATTAAAATGCCCGATCGCCATTCCAGTTTGTTGCGCTTCCCGCAAGAGATCCCGTAACGAATCCATATCGTGGTCCTCTTCTTGCCCATGCACCGGCTCTATATCGGTGTTCACTGCAGGCACTGGCGAACACGGTTTTACAACGGAAGCGATTATACCGCCGATGTACCGAACGCGGATGAGCTCGAAAACATCTCAGCGCGCGATGAACGCTCAAATCGGAAACTGACCCACTGCCGAAAGAGTTGCTATACTTTCGGTGTGAGCGAAAAACTGATACACGAAATTATTCCGGTGGGGATGCTGCAATGTAATTGCTCGATCCTCGGTGATGCGGACACGCGTGAAGCGATCGTGGTGGATCCAGGGGACGAGGTCGAGCGCATCCTTCAGATCTTGCGCGAGCACCAATTGAATGTGCGGGCGATTGTGAGCACGCACGCCCACATTGATCACGTGGGCGGGCTGGCGAAGCTGCACGCGGCTACGAAGGCATCGGTGCTGATCCATGAGGCTGATCTGGAGCTCTATCGGCATTTGGATATGCAGGCGCAATTTTTGGGGATGCGCACGCCCGAGAGCATGCGGATTGAAGATTTCGTGAAGGAAGGCGACAGCCTGCGCTGGGGCGGGTATGCAGCGCGGGTGATTCATACGCCAGGCCACACGCCAGGGAGCGTTAGTCTGCTGGTGGAGAAGGCGAAGGCGGCGGAACAAGCGTCCGTTGATCGTGTGAAACCACAATCGTCGAAGGCTTCGGCGGAGGCGCATTTGCAAGCGCACTTGCGCGGAGTGGCGGGGAAGGCGGCGCCTTCGCGCGAGGGCGGGCTTCGACCGGCGCTTCTAGTTGCCGGCGATACTTTATTTCAGGGGAGCATTGGGCGCACCGATTTGTGGGGCGGCTCGATGAAGGATATTTTGAGTTCGATCCGTGAGAAATTGCTGGCGCTTCCTGACGAAACGCTGGTGATCCCCGGTCACGGCGGGAGCACCACCATCGGCGCGGAGCGCGCTGAAAATCCCTACCTGCGTTAGCTGCGCGAAATCGCCCTAGGCGAGGCAAGCCCCGCCTGGGTCGTTTTGTTTCCGGACGGTAAGCTTCGACGAAAGCGGCGGCAAGCCGCCGCACCCCATATGAATGCGATTAAAACTTCACGTCTTTGACGTGCGTGGCAAGAGACCACAGATTCCCGAAGGGGTCTTGCACTGTGGCGGTGCGATCGCCGTAGGGGGCGTCCTCCAGGCCGCGAATCGTGGTGGCTCCGTGGCGCAGCGCGTTCGCGTACACTTCGTCGGTGTTGGGAACGTACATGTGCAGCAAGAATGGAGCGGACTGCGGTTCTCCGCGCGCTTCACCGCCCGCCAGGATGGAATCGCCCATGCGAAGGCGGACATGCCGAGCGGTGCCTTGCGGATCCTTGGCTGCAAATATCTCGCGAGCGCCGAAGGCTTGCTCCAGGAATTCGACATATTTCCCGGCGTTGCGGACCTGGAACATCGGAACGATGGCAGGGGTGTTCGCGACGATGTGCTGCCCGCTGCCGTGCGTGGTGATGTGCCAGGAATTGCCACCGGGGTCTTTTACGGTGCCCTGGCGGTCGCCGTAGGGCTGATCCATGGGCGTAGAGAGAGGGGTGGCGCCGGCGTCCAAGGCGCGCTGGAACGTGGCATCCACGTCAGGCACATACAAAATATTCGTCGAGGCGCGAGGCTTAAATTCGGCAGTCGCGTCGGCGAGTTCGACCATGGAGCCGGCGATGCGAAGTTCGGCGTGCATGATGAGGTCCGAGCCGGGGCGCGCGACGCGGAAAATTTCCTCGGCGCCGAACGCCTGTTTGTAGAAGTTGATCAGATTCGTGGCGCCTGGAACCAGCAGATAGGGCGTGAGCGTTCGGAACCCTTTGCGGATGTAGGGTACCGGCAGGGTCCACTTCGGTTCTTCGGCGGACGGCGCAGGTCCAGGCTGCTGCACACCAGCGAAGCGCCGCTCGATTTCCTCGGGTGTTAGCGTTTCCTTGTGCGTTGTGATGACCCAGGTGAGTCCGAAGGGATCGGCGAATTGGCCGGAGCGCTCGCCGTAGAACTGATCCTGCACGGGACGGACGGTCTTGGCGCCGGCAGCGACGGCACGGGCGGCCATCGCGTCCACGTCATCCACCTGGAGCTGGATTTTTACCGGCGAGCCGCCGAGCGTTTGCGCACTGATGGCGCCGTAATCGGGGAATTCATCGGCAAGCATGATGGTGGAGTTGCCGATACGGATTTCCGCGTGGCCGATTCTGTCACCGGGGCCCTTCAGGCGCATGATTTCCGTCGCGCCGAATGCCTGCTTGTAAAATTCAATCGCGCGGGCGGCGCCGTTCACGATCAAATATGCGGTGGCGGTCTGTTGCGGTTCGGGTGCTGGTGCGGCTTTGCTGGCCATGGGTGTTCTCCCTTCGAGCTTCGCTCGTAGTGCTGCTTTGAAATCTTCGCGGGGCAGGCCGCGGAGTTCGGCGGCTGTGCGGGCGAGCGCGGCGATCGGCGCTTTGGGCGCGGCGCCATCGCGGCGGCGCGGAGCAGGCCCCGGCGTCAGCAGCACCTGAATCGCGCGATCGAGTTGTTCGCTCAGGTTTTGTTTAGGCATTGGCTGCACCCGACCGATTTTTCTTCTGCGATGCTCTGCCGGCTGCTTTCGTGCCGGAAAATTTTGCGGCCGCTTCGCGCAGAGTTCGTATGCCGCGGAACTGGAGTTGTTTTACGGCGCCTTCGGTGCGGCCGAGGCCTTGCGCGATTTCACGGATGCTTTTTTCTTCGGCGAAACGCATCTGCACCACTTTCCGTTGTTCGATCGGCAAATCCTGCACCAGTCGGAATAGCTGCGCGCGGATTTCGATTTCTTCCGGGCTCGGCTCGGCGCTGGCTGGGTCGTTGGCGAGCGCGTCGGCTTGCTCGCGAGAGCCGCGCCGCCAGCGGTCGGCGATGGCGTTCGCGGCGATGCGCATTAGCCATGCGCCGAAGGGGGCGCCACGCCACTCGAAGCGCGGGAGATTCGCGAGGGCGTGGTGAAAAACCTCGGACGTGACGTCTTCAGCGGCTTCGCGATTGCCCAGGCGCCGCGACACGTAGGCGTACACGCGCTCGAAGTGAATTTCGTAGAGCGCGGCGAAACGGCTGGGATCCTGCTGAGCCGCTTCGATCAGTCGCCGCTCGCTGGTTTCTTGTACGGCCTTCAACGAGAGCTCCGGAGTTGTTGCTGCCATAGTATAGAACTGGCGGAGAAGGTAAAGGTTACGGTCGAAGGAAAATAATTTTGCGCGAGGAAGGGTAGTGAGGTTGCCGCGCGGGCAAGCTGGGACGCGGCAAGCAGTGCCCTTTCAGAGGATAACGCAGTCGAGGTGTGTTCGGTCGGCGGGCGAGGCAAGCCTCGCCTGGGGCGTTATTTGCCGGACATGTGGCTTCGACGTAGACGGCGGCAAGCCGCCACGCTCCGAAACAGACCAGGCATGCTCCGTTGGTTGAAGCGGATCGAGCGAAATGTCAAGCGATGCTCGTGATCTAGTTAGTTGACAGAAGCAACTAAGTGGATGACAATGGCACGCATGGCAAGAGCAGCACACTGCAACAGCGAAAAACAATGCGGACGGGGAGGCGCGGGTGGAAGCGATCCGCCGCTTTAATCGTTTCTATACGCGCAAAATTGGCGTGCTGCAGGAAGGGTTTCTCGATAGCGCGTATTCGTTGACGCAAGGGCGCGTGTTGTACGAGATCGCGCACCGCGAGAAGCCTACGGCGGCGGCGGTGGGGGCGGAATTGGGATTGATGCGGGGTATCTGAGCCGAATTTTGCGCGGATTCAAGAAGGAAAGGTTGATCCGTGCAGAACGGTCCGAGGCGGACGGACGAGAGACGCTGCTGTCGTTGACGGCGCGCGGGACGAAAAGCGATCGCGACGCTGGACCGGCGGTCGAATGAGGATGTGACGGCGCGATTGCGAGGCGTGGCGGAGGGCGGAGCAACGGCGGCTGGTGACGGCGATGGACGAGATCGAGTCGGTGCTGGCACCGCGCGCTGTCGGAAAGCGAGCCGTATATTTTGCGCCCGCATCAGCCGGGCGATATGGGCTGGGTGGTGAGCCGGCAGGGCCTGTTATACGTGCAGGAATATGGCGTGGGACGAGCAGTATGAGGCGCTGGCGGCGAAGATTGTGGCGAATTTCATCGAGAAGTTCGACGCGCGGCGCGAGCGCTGCTGGATTGCGGAGCGCAAGGGCGAAATCGTCGGCGCGGTTTTTTTGGTGAAACATTCGCAAGACCGTGGCGAAGCTGCGGTTGTTGCACGTGGAGGCTGCGGCGCGCGGTTTGGGAATTGGTAAAAGACTGGTGGAGGAATGCGTGCGGTTTGCGCGGCGCGTCGGGATACAAGAAAATGACTTTGTGGACGCAGAGCATTCTGATTTGCGGCGCGGCACATTTATAAGCAGGCTGGGTTTCGATGCGTCGGGAAGAAACGGCACCACAGTTTTGGTCATGATTTGGTGGCGGAGACTTGGGAGCTGAAGTTTTAAGCATTTGGCCAGCGTGGATGCAAGTACGAGCAGAAATACTTCACGTCGTTGCAGCTTGCTTTGAGTTAGCCCTTCTTGTCGCGCTCTGCGCGCATTGCTTCCATCACACTTTGAATTAGTTCTTTGGCTTTGCCGATTTCTGCCTGGATGATGCGGATGTCCATGACCGGGACATCGGGGTCGCGATTGGTGTGGCAGTAGACGCCGTGTTGGCCGACGAGGACCAGTGCGTTGGTGAGGAGGTCGAGCGAAACGGCGAGGCGGCCGCGGTGCGGGCCCATCATGGTTTCGTAATGTTCTAGTTCGTCTTTGTGTTCGTCGAAGACGGCCATGGCCACGCTCCCTGAAATTGGTGAGAATTTAAGGTAGCGTGTCGCGTGATGGATGCGCAACACGGCAGGGCGATTCGGTGGAGCGGTTGGCAACGGTAGTCAATTGGATGGTTCTAGAACCATCTATTGCGGGCTACGGAACACTGCTGGCCAGCATCCTTTACTCTGCGGTGGGCGAGATTAGATAATCTGGGCCGTTGCGTTAGACTCCGCCATAGCTGGAGGGGATGGCAGGGTTTGTTCGAGCGAAGGCATCAGTGCGCTCGCACTGCGATAACGAACGGTAGTGAGAAGGAGGCCTGGGTTTGACTTAGCGATGGGGCGCAGACTGTTTCAAAACGGGGCAGATTTTGTTGGAGCTCAAAACGACGCTCATACTGATGGGAACGAAGGTGAATGATTCGCGCTGCGCAAGCCCGTTTCCTGGAACGCCAATCGGCCCGTTGCAAACGATGACAGCAAGATTTGAAATTGTGCGGGGCTGCTGCCTGGGATGAATGCGGCTCCTGAGATCCGCGGGGTGAACAAACGATGAGACGTTCAGACTTGGTACGCAATCCTGGGAAGAGCAAGGCGGTGCGGACTTCGCAGATCGTGTTCGGCGAGCGGCAACATTTGCTGCGCGTGCTGGATTCGGTGGAGCGCAGCGCTTTGCCGGCGGCGCGTCTGGAGCAGGAGCGCCGCGTGATCGAGCAGCTGATTCATGCGCGGACGCAGGAACTGAACCGAATCAACCCGGGCTGGGATGAGAAAGTGGGCGTGGTGCTGAGCGCGGAAGTGAAGCCGGAAACGCTGGACGGGCTTTCGCGGCAGGCTCCCAAGGAAGACTTTTATTTGCTGCGGTTGATCAGCGAGCATCCGAAAGTTTCGGCGAAGACGCTGGGGCGGTTGTCGCATCATCCGTATTCGGCGATTCGCGAGAATATTGCGCGGCATCCGAACAGCGATGCGGCGACTTTGTCGCGGCTGAGCAAGGACCGCACGCAGCCGCTGTGGTATCTGGTGGCGTTCAATCCGAATGCGCCGATGACCTTGCGCAAGAAATTGCAGGAGCGGATGCGGCGGTTGGGGGAGAAGTCGGCGACGCAGTAGGCAGTGATGAGTGGCGCGTGATTCGTGATTGGCGGGTAGTGATTGGTGAGTCGTGGCTTGGGGTTGGAGCTGCGACGCCGGACTTAATTTATGAGATTCGCTGGGGCGCTGCCTTGGCGCCCCTTATTTATTTTGCGTGGAATTCCTCTTGTTGCGACGTGCTCGTTCGTAACAGCGTTGCTCGGTCGTTTTTTCTAGAGTAGAATCCTGGGATGCCGGACGCCTCTCCCTTACCTGCTTCTGTGCCTGTCGCGTCCTGCGCTGCGGCACCGGCATATACAACATTGCGGATGAATTTGTTTCGCGGCCGGCGCGCGAGCATCCGGAGAAGCTTGCCATTCTGGGCACCGGGCGGCGCGCGGACTTATGCGGAGTTGGAAACGTTAGTCGATCGCGTGGCGCAGGCTTTGCGCGCTGCGGATTGCCAGCCGGAGCGATCGCGTTTTGATTGCTTTGCCGGATTCGGCGGAGTTGGTTGGCGCGTTTTTTGGCGCGGCGAAAATTGGCGCGATTGCTGTGCCGGTGAATCCCATGGCGCGGGCGGCGGATTACCGCCATTGGCTGGAAAATTGTGGGGCGCGCATTGCGATTGTGCATGCGCCGATTTTGGGTGAGTTCTGCGCGGGCGTGGCGGAGAACGCAGCGGGAGACGTGGCGCTGGATCTGCTGGTCGTTTATGAAAGTACGACGGGAACAGAGAAGCCTGAGCGCGTGGCGCGGCGGATTGTGGAGTGGGACGACTGGTTGCCGTCGCATGTCGGCGCGGTTGCCACGCATCCGACTGTCGCGACGGACGCGGCATTCTTTTTGTACACATCCGGCAGCGGCGGCACGCCGAAAGCGGTCGTGCATCGGCACCAGGATATGGCCGCTGCGGCGCGCAATTATGGGCAGGGTGTGCTGGGATTGCGCGCGGATGACCGGCTGTTTTCGGTTTCGAAATTGTTTTTCGCTTACGGGCTGGGGAACGGGATGTATTTTCCACTGCATTTTGGGGCTTCGACGATTTTGTATCCAGAGCGGCCGCGGGCGGACGAAATCGCGCTGGTGATTGCGGAGTACCGGCCGACAGTGTTTTTTTCGGTGCCCACATTTTATGCGTCGTTGCTGCGCGAGTCTGAAAAGGGACTGGCGCTGGATTTTTCTTCGGTGCGGCTGGCGGTTTCGGCGGGCGAATCTTTGCCGGCGGAAATATTCGAGCAATTTCGCAAGCGATTTGGGATTGAGATTCTGGATGGAATTGGCTCGAGCGAGATGCTGCACATATTTTTGTCGTCGCGGCCGGGCGAAGCGCGTGCGGGGAGCTGCGGTCGGGAGGTGCCGGGATACGAAGCGCGGATTTTGGATGATGCGGGCGAGGCTGCGGGGGTGGATGAGCCGGGCAACTTGTGGGTGAAAGGCGAAAGCGCGTTCGCGGAATATTGGCGGATTCCGGAGCTTACGGCGCGGACCAAGCGCGACAGCTGGGTGAATACGGGCGACAAATTTTCGCGCGATGCGGCTGGATATTTTTACTATCGCGGGCGCGCGGACGACATGATGAAGGTTTCCGGCATGTGGGTCTCGCCCGGGGAAGTGGAGAATGCGCTGCTGGGCCACGCCGCAATTGCGGAATGCGCGGTGGTGGGGAATGCGGACGCGGTGGGGTTGGTGCGGCCGGTGGCGTATATCGTGTTGCGCCAGAGTGTGACGAACACCGCGGGTGGCCTTGACAGCGAAATTTATGGCTGGCTGCGCACGCGCTTGCCGGGATTCAAATGTCCGCACGAGTATCGGTTCGTGAAGGAGTTGCCGCGGACGGCGACGGGGAAGCTGCAGAGGTTTTTGCTGCGAGGCAAAAGTAGCTAGTCGAAAGTTGACAGTCTAACTTAATTCCTGAATCGCCCACCCGCCACATCCCAAGGCGCCAAAGCAGAGACATATTGGCTCTTTACGGCTAGAATTGTCTCTGTATATTGGACTGCAGGAGCGAGCCAATGCTGCCGCTACATCTCCAGTCTGAAAGCCACATTCCGTTGTATGTGCAGTTGCGCGATCAGCTGCGCGCGCTGGTGCATTCGGGTGAGTTGCGCACGGGCGACCGGATTCCTGCTAGCCGCGAACTGGCCACGCAGTTGGGTGTGCATCGCACTACGGTGGCCAATGCTTATGCGGAATTGGAATCCGAGGGATTGATTCAGGGGCATGTGGGGCGCGGAACTTACATATGTGGGGCGCCGGTGCGGCAGTTTACGCCGCCACCGCGGTCGAATAGCAATGGCGGGTCGGTGCGTTGGGAAACGCTGTTCGCGGATGAGCGCGGCGAGGATGGCCTGAGCCGCCTGACTCCGGAAGTCCCGAAAGATGCGATCGGCTTCGTCGCAGCGCGGCCGCCCGAAGAATATTTTCCGCTGGAGGAATTTCGCAGTTGCTGCAACGCGGTTTTGCGCAGCGACGGGCGGAAGGTGCTGCAGATAGGGTCGTCCGACGGCTACGAACCGCTGAAGAGCGCGTTGATTGAATTTTTCCGCGAGGAAGGGCTGAGCGTTCGCAGCGAGCAATTATTGATCACCGGCGGATGCCAGCAGGCGATTGATTTGGTTTGCAAAGCGTTCTTGCGTCCCGGGGATGCGGTGGCGCTGGAAAATCCGGCGTATCCGGGGGCGCTCGCGACTTTTGGCGCGGCGCGGATACGCACGTTGGCGGTGGCGGTGGATACCGACGACGCACCGAACGCGCGGCTAGGCCTGAATATTGACGCGTTGGAATCGGTGTTGATGCAAAACCGCGTCAAATTTATTTTCGCAACGCCAGATTTTCACAATCCCACTGGAACGGCTTTGCCGATGAGCGAGCGGCGGCGATTGCTGGATATGGCGGCGCGTTATCAGGTGCCGGTGATTGAAGATTATATTTATGGGCGGCTGCGCTTGCGCGGGGCGGCGACGCCTTCGTTGCGTTCTTTAGATCGCACAGGCAGCGTGATTCAGATTGATAGCGTTTCGAAGATTGCGTTTCCGGGTTTGCGCGTGGGTTGGTGCATCGGGCCGGAAAGCGTCATCGAAAGATTGCGCCTCGTGAAACAAGCGACCGATCTGCATACCGACCAGCTGGCGCAGGCTACTTTAGCGGAATTTGTTCAGCGCGGGCATTTGGCGCGGCATCTGGTGAAGATGAAGAAAGTGTATAGCGGCCGGCTGGACGCGATGGAATCGGCGCTCGAGAAATTTATGCCGGAGGAAAGTTCGTGGACGCGGCCGGAAGGCGGGATGTCTGTGTGGTTGAGTTTGCCGGCGGGGTTTGATGCGGGGGAGCTGTTGATTCACGCGCGCGAGCGTGGCGTGATGTATGTCCCGGGGCGCTACTTTTATCATCAGAATCCGCAGCCGAATACTTTGCGGCTGGGATTTGCGAGTCTCGACGAAAAACGAATCGCGCGCGGGATTGAGATTCTGGGCGAAGTGGTGAAAACAGAGTTTCGCAAACGGCAGCGCGGGGCGCGCGGTGAATTGCATTCGCGCGTGGCGTTGGTCTAAGGAAATCGTGCTGCTGAAGCCAAATCCGGCGAATCTATGTTTTGGTTGCGGCGGCGCGAATGGGCGCGGCATGCTGTTAACGTTCGAACAGGATGACGATGCGAAGCGGATTCGCGGGAATTTCCGGCTCGGTGCGGAGTATCAGGGTGCGGCTGGATTCATTCATGGCGGTATCATAGCTACTGTGTTGGATGAAGTGATGGGCAAGGTTTGCCGGTTCCGCGGAGTGCACGCGGTGACGGCGGAATTGACCATCGAATATCTGAGGCCGGTGCCGGTGGACGGGGATTTGGTTATCGAAGGCTACGAAGCAGAAATGACCGGCAGAAATTTGTTTATGATTGGCGAGATACGCGATGTTTCGGGTAAGGTGTTGGCGCGCGGCAAGGGGCGATTCGTCATTCTTAAGCCGAAGCCAGCGCCGCAAGAAGACGCGTCGGAAGAATTAGCAGGGAAGCCGCTCCAGAAGTGAAATTCGCAAGCGAGACCGAGGGAGAAACTCGATGGAACTGATGAACAATAATTTGTGGCGCGTGAAAGTGGGCCTGGCGGAGATGCTGAAGGGCGGCGTGATTATGGACGTGACCAACGCCGAGCAGGCCAAGATCGCCGAAGACGCGGGCGCGTGCGCGGTGATGGCGCTGGAGCGCGTCCCTTCGGACATTCGCAAGGAAGGCGGAGTGGCGCGCATGGCGGCGCCGCGGATAATTCGCGAAATTATGGACACCGTGTCGATTCCGGTGATGGCCAAGGTGCGCATCGGCCATTTTGCGGAGGCGCAGGTGCTGGAAGCGCTGGAAGTGGATTACATCGACGAGAGCGAAGTGCTGACGCCGGCGGATGAAGAGCATCACGTGTGGAAGCACGGGTACAAAGTGCCGTTCGTTTGCGGCGCGCGGAACTTGGGCGAAGCGCTGCGCCGGATTGCGGAAGGTGCGGCGATGGTGCGCACCAAAGGCGAGGCGGGGTCGGGGAATATTGTGGAGGCGGTGCGGCACATGCGCACGATCGTCAGCCAGATGAAGCGGCTGACTTTGCTCGGCGAAGAAGAATTGGTGCACGAATCGAAGGAACTTGGGTCGCCTTTCGAGCTGGTGGCGTGGGTGGCAGAGCACGGCAAGCTCCCAGTTCCGAATTTTTCGGCTGGTGGAATTGCTACTCCGGCGGACGCGGCTCTGGTGATGCAGTTGGGGGCCGAGGCCGTGTTCGTGGGCTCGGGGATTTTCAAGTCGAGCGATCCGGCGGTGCGAGCGCGGGCGATTGTCAAGGCGACGACGCATTATAAGGATGCGAAGGTGGTGCTTGAAGCGTCGGAAGAATTGGGCGAAGCGATGAAGGGCCTCGATATTCGGCAGATGGACGAGAAGGATTTGCTTCAGACCCGCGGGTGGTGAGGCGGCTTTGATCGCGGATTCGTTAAGGGGGCGGGTCCCGCAGCGCCGGGACCCGCCCTCCGTTTTTCCGCCGGACGTTCTGGCGTTGAATTTTCTTGGGGCTATGCGAATGAAACGTGACGGATTGAAGGTGGGTATTGTTGCGATACAGGGTGATTACGAAGCACATGCCAAAGTGCTGGACCGCCTGGGCGTTTCGTACACGTTCGTGCGCACGCCCGGGGATTTGGTGGGGCTTGCTGGCGTAATTCTTCCGGGCGGGGAGAGCACGACGCATCTGAAGGTGATGACGGAAGAGGGACTGTTCGATGCGCTGAAGAAATTCGCGGCGGCGGATGGTGCGTTTTTTGGGACTTGCGCGGGGACGATTTTGCTGGCGAAGGAAGTGCATGGCCCGGCGCAGGCGTCGTTGGCGTTGCTGGACGCGTCGGTATTGCGAAACGGCTACGGGCGGCAACTGGCGAGCAACGTGCACATGGGCCGCACGAAATTGCGCGAGTCGCCGCTGGAGATGGTTTTCATTCGCGCGCCGATCATCGAATCAGTTGGCGCGGGCGTGGAGGTTTTGGCGGAGGATGCGGGGCACCCGGTCTTGGTGCGCGAGGGGAAGATTTTGGCGGCTACGTTTCATCCCGAGTTGAGCGACGATACGGCGGTGCACGAATATTTTGTGCTCATGGCGCGGGATGGAGTAGCTGTTTCGCGCTAGAAGCGGTGCATACAAATGGCGGCCCCGTCCCGCGGCTGCGGGATGGGACCGCCGCTACAAATTCAACTTCGCGGGTTCGCGGTTCAATCCTTCCGGTATTTGTGAGATTCTGTCGCCCACATGAATGCTCCGGTAAAAGTGCTTTTCGTTTGCGTTGGCAATTGCGTGCGCAGCCAGATGGCGGAAGCGATCGCGCGGCATTGGTACGCGGATATTATTCTGGCGGAGAGTGCGGGGGTATCGCCGCTCGGTTTTATTGACGCCACGACCCAAGCGGTTTTGCGCGAGCGAGGGATTCCATTCGACGGGCAATTTTCGAAGGGCCTGCACAATCACAAACTGCGGAAACCGGATGTGGTGATTAATATGTCGGGGATTCACGGCAAGGCGCTTTTTCCGGAACATGACGTGGAGGAGTGGCCGGTGCGCGACCCGTTCGGCGAGGATATCGAACTGCATCGAGTGATTTGCGACGACATTTCGGCGCGGATTACTGTGTTGGCGGAGGGTTTGCGGTGGGGCGCGGCTGGCGCGGACTAACAATCACAAAGGATGCGAGCACGGAACAATGCGGCGCGAGACTACTAGCGTTTCCCAGGAAGATTATCTGAAAGCGATCTGGGAATTGGTGCAGGAGGAGCAGGCGCCAATCAGCGCGCGGCTGGCTGAGGATTTGGGCGTAACTCCTCCGGCGGTGACGGCGGCGCTGAAGCGCATGACGCGCGGCGGATATTTGCGCGTGCGCCGCGACGGGCACATTGAACTTTCGGCGAAGGGCCAGGACATAGCAGGCCATCTGGTGCTGCGTCACCGCCTGGCGGAAAAGCTGCTCACCGATGTGATCGGCCTCGAGTGGGCGCGCGCGCACGAAGAAGCGGAGCGGCTCGAACACGGTATCTCGCCGGAAGTCGCGGAGTTGCTGCTGAAGCGCTTCGGCCGCGACAGCCGTTGCCCGCACGGCGTGCCGTTGCTGGGCGGGATGGCAAAGCTGCGGCGGAAATTTGGCGCGGTGCGGTTGTCGGACGTCTCGGTGGGGAAGACCTACGAGGTATTGCGCGTGTATGAGAAGGATCCAAAGTTTTTGGAGTTTGTGACGGGGCTCGGATTGCATCCCGGGACGAAAGTGCGCGTTCATCAGCGGGAGTACGATGAGACAATGGTTTTGTCCGTCAGCGGCCGTTCCGCGCGAATTCATTTGGGCAAGCCTGCGACGCAGCGGGTGTGGGTGCGCGGCGCGGCTTAGGCCCGGGTGCGATAGATAATCTTGATGCGGGGCATTTGCGCGGCCTATTGCAACGGGGCGGGGTGGACGACTATGATACGGCGTGCTAGCCCCGCAGGGTGACTGGAATGATCCAGAAAGCCTTGATTGCTTCGCGCAGCTTCCAGCCAGGTGCAAAGACGGCGGGTATTTGTGTCTCTGCATTTCGGAGCGCGCGGATTCGAGAAGAACGAACGTAGGTCAGAGCGTCATCGAATTTTAAGGTACGTAATGCAGCACGACACGAGGATTTTGAATTTCCGGAAAATAAACGAAGACTGAAGGAGGAACACGATATGGCAACTGCATCCGTAGCTGTGAAACCGACTGAGAATGTAACCGGGTATGTCACCAAGACGCGCAAGATGCTGATCAACGGCAAGTGGGTTGACGCGGCGTCGGGCAAGACGTTCAAGACCTACAATCCGGCGACGGGCGAAGTGCTGTCGAATATCGCCGAGGGCGATAAGGAAGACATCGATCGTGCAGTACTAGCGGCGCGCGCGGCGTTTGAGACCGGGCCGTGGTCGAAAATTTCGCCTTCTGAACGCGGCCGCATGATCTGGCGTTTGGCCGACTTGCTGGAAAAACACGCGGAAGAATTCGCGCAGCTCGAATCGCTGGATAACGGTAAGCCGCTGAAGATTGCGCGCGTGGCCGATCTGCCGCTTACGATTGATAACTTCCGTTACTACGCCGGCTGGGCGACTAAGATTGAGGGCCACACGGTTCCGATGTCCGGTTGGAAGCAGGGCATGTACCACGCGTACACGTTGCGTGAACCGGTGGGCGTGGTGGGGCAAATCATTCCGTGGAATTTCCCGTTGCTGATGGCGGCGTGGAAATTGGGTCCGGCTTTGGCGACGGGTTGCACGATCGTGCTGAAGCCCGCCGAACAGACTCCTTTGACAGCGCTGCGCCTGGGCGAATTGATTCAGGAAGCGGGGATTCCGGACGGCGTCGTGAATATCGTTCCGGGATACGGTGAGACTGCCGGAGCGGCGCTCGCTGCGCATCCAGATGTTGATAAGATTGCGTTCACGGGTTCCACCGAAGTGGGCAAGCTGATTTTGCAAGCCGCGGCGGGGAATTTGAAGAAGGTATCTCTGGAATTGGGCGGCAAGTCGCCGAACATTATTTTCGACGATGCCGACCTCGACACCGCGATTCCAGGAGCGGCTAGCGCGATCTTCTTCAATCAGGGTCAGTGCTGCTGCGCTGGTTCGCGCCTGTACGTTGAAAAGAAGGCTTTCGACAGGGTGGTGGAAGGCGTCGCGGAGAACGCTTCGAAAATTCGCGTGCGTCAGGGATTCGATCCGGAAAGCGATCTGGGTCCGCTCGTTTCCGAAGAGCAGCTCAATCGCGTGTGCGGCTTCCTGGAAAGCGGCGCGAAGGAAGGCGCAAAGGCTGTCACTGGCGGCTCGCGCGAAGGAACCACTGGTTATTTCGTGAAGCCGACCGTGCTGGTGAACACCAATCCGAAAATGAAAGTTGTTCAGGAAGAGATTTTCGGACCGGTGGTTACTGCGATTCCGTTCAGCGATCCGAGCGAAATCGTCGCGACTGCGAACGACACGATTTATGGATTGGCCGCTGGGATTTGGACGCGCGATATCAAGAAGGCGCATACCATGGCGTCCAAGATCAAGGCCGGGACGGTGTGGATCAATTGCTACAACATCTTCGACGCGTCGCTACCATTTGGCGGCTACAAGCAGTCTGGTTGGGGCCGCGAGATGGGGCACGAGGTGCTGGAGCATTACACCGAAGTTAAGTCGGTGTGCTCGGCGCTGTAGTCGGCGGGGTGTAGCGTCCCTGTCGATCTGGTGTGATCGATCTGTGGCCGTAGGGGGCGGGTCTTAGACCCGCCCCTACAAATGCGCAGCTGAGTATGATGAGTTTTGGTTTGGCCGAGCGTTGATTGCTCGGCCGTTTTTGTTGTACGCCGTGCATGTTCGACAGCTTGCGAGTGCGAGTCCCGCCCCAACCTGCTGCAGGTGAAGGGTAGCGAAGCGCAAGGGCGTCGCGGCGAGGTGGGGTCTGAAGGAAGCGTGGAACAAAGATACGGGCCGATGGACAAGAACTGGATCAGAGGCCTACGGCGTCGGACGAGCGAGCAACGGATCGCGAAGTCCGTATCCATCAAGGACGCTGGTGGTAAATCAGGCGGTCGCGTATCGAAAGCAGTCGAACTTATCGCGGGAGATCTGCTGCATGTCACGGATTCGTGACTGAGGGTGGAGAGATTCACTCTGACCATGTGGCAGAAGTCAGCAGCGGGCGTAGTACCCACGCAAGTGAGGAAGGCCCAAACAGTAAGAGCGAGTAGTAGAACGTCGAACTCATGGGCGGCACGGCGCCAGCCAATCAGCTTCGGCTGAGTTTTGCAGGTTCAGAAGACGGTGAAGCCGAAACGGAAACCTGTCGAGTGGCGAAGCCCCTAGGGCGAACGACGACTTGAACCTCACGGCCCTTGCGGGCTCAACTCACTGAACCGCCGGATGCGGACCCGCATGTCCTGGTGGTGTGGCAGGGGACAGCGGGCGACCGCTCCCCCTATGCCGATTTTATATTGTTTTGGTGGCAGCGCGAGGCAAGCCTCGCGCGAGAAAAAGCGGCGGCCCTTCGATCCGGCACCGCCGAATCGAAAGATGAATCGCTCCCGCTCTGCGGGAGCGATTCACAAGCCGCCGGAGTCCATAGGGGAATTCATGTTGATTGAAGTGGCGCTGAACGGTGGAAGGACGCGTGCCGAGCATCCTCACGTTCCTTGTTCGCCTGAGGAGATGGCTGCTGCTGCGAAGGAAGCCGTGGCGGCGGGGGCTGGCGCGGCGCATTTCCATGTGCGTGGAGTCGATGAGCGCGAAAGTTTGGATGCGGATGATGTGGCGCGTGCGGTGGCGGCGGTGCGGGCGGCGATTCCCGGCGTGGCGTTTGGGGTGAGCACTGGATTGTGGATGGCGCGGGATGCGCGGGAGCGTCATGAGAAGGTGGCAGCGTGGAAAGCTTTTCCGGATTTCGCTTCGGTGAATTTCAACGAAGAGGGCGGGATTGCGCTGGCGGAATTACTGCTTTCGAAGGGCATCGGCGTCGAGGCGGGGATGGGCAGTGTGCTGGCTACGGAGAAATTCTTAGAAAGTAAGCTCGCGGCGAAGTCCCGGTGGGTGTTGCTGGAGCCGGAGCATCAGGAGATGGATGCGGCGCTCGTGGTGGTCGGGAAGATTGAGGAGATGTTGCGCGACGCCGGTATCGTTTTGCCGATCATTTTGCATGGAGTCGGCCGCACGGCCTGGGAACTGATTGATGTGGCAGCACAACGCGGTTACGACACGCGGATTGGGTTGGAGGATGCGCTTACTTTGCCGGATGGCAGCCGGGCAAAGGGCAATGGGGAATTGGTCGCGGAAGCGATGAAGCGCGCAGGTCGAGTTGCGGCGCCGAATTGCGGGGCGTGAACTATGTTATGCGGCTGGGCGACCGAACAAACTTAGATTTTTCCGCCGGTCGGCTTTTGTTCCTTCAATTGCTGCTTCCAGCCTAGGATGCGCGCTTTGTTGCCGGCTTCTTCGGCTTCGGGGACCATGCCTTTGCGTTGGTAGGCGCGGGAGATCGTCGTCCAAGCTAGGATGTCGTCGGGATTGAGCTCCAGGATGCGGCGGGCGGTTTCAATGGTGCGGTCAAAATCCTGCTGGGCGTGGTAGGCTTGCGCCAGGCCATGCAGCGCGTCGCTAAATTTAGGATCGAGTTCCAGGGCGCGCGTGTATTCCGTGATTGCTTCCGGGAGTTTTCCTTCACCGAAGAAATCAATGCCTGCGTAGAAATGGTCTTCCGCGTTGTCGGGAGGCTGGCTCGTCACGTTGTGATTCTAGCACCCGTCCCGCCATGTTGAACGCTCTTCGCTATTACTGGATTATCGCGCGGGGCTACCGGCTGCGCCCGTGGGCGTCGCCGTATTTGCAGTGGAGGCTGGAGACTTTCTTTGGCAAAGACACAGGCGAGCTTGATGCGGGCAAATTCTTTGGGTTGATGTGGCGGGAGCGCGCGCGGATGGGGCAATTTTTGGAGTGGGTGGGCGAGCGGCGTCGCGAGCAGAGATCGTAGGCACTGGGATCGCACGTCAAAAGATTTAACGCAGAGTGCACAGCGAAAGGCGGAGGAAAATCTGAGAACCGCTCAGCCATCCAGTCGCGCGGACATGCGGGACAATATTTTGCCGTTGGCGGAGATGACTGAAAGAATCAGGTGGTCGGTGAGCGGGACGCCGTGGTCACGAACTTTGATGATGTAGAGCATGCGGTTGTCGCCTTCTTCCATTTGCAGCGGCTTGCGTTCGATGCTCACGTTGGCCACGGGCCGCAGATATAGGCCGCGCTTCCACTGCACGCGAAATTGTATTCCTTTGATGACGTCGGGAGTTTTGGCCGGGGTGTAGAGGTTGGCGTCGCAAACCTCGATGCGGATATTGATTTCCAGGATGAGGTAATCCGGGAAGTAATCCACAGGGTGCGAATTGCGGCGGAATTCGGGACCTTGCGACGTTTCGATTCGTTCCAGTCCATTGAAGAAGCCCACTGATTGCAGAACTGGCAGGAAATTCACGCAGACATCGCCGGAGCGTATTTGTCCGGTGGAGAGCGTGACGTCGTCCTTGTATTCGTGCATCCGGCCCGCCGTGCCTTCGGAGGATTGCGCGTGCATGACGGGAGCGAGCAGCAGGCAGGCTGCGGCGAGGGAACGTGCGATGGGCCGAATGAGTTTCATCTTCAGCGAGCGACTCGCAACGGATCCAGGACAACGCGAAATTCCATCCAGCCACGATATAACGCGGCGTCGGGAACTGGCAACTGCGGCCGGAAGTTTGATTTCCGAAGTAGTGTTCACGAAATGTAGTGGCGGGTGTCGCAGCCGCGGGACCCGCCCGTGCGCCCATTGTTGGTCGGGCGCATTACGATTCGCGCGACACAATCGCGTGTCGTGGTTCGGCGTATAATGGACTTGTAAGGTATACGCGATGCAGGGCCTGAAAATATTGCAAAAATCGGCGGAATTGCACGAGGCGCGCTGGTGGGAGGCGGAGCCGGGCGGCAAAGTGCATTGCTACCTTTGTCCGCGGCATTGCCACATTGGCGAGGGGCAAGCGGGGTTCTGCTACATACGCGCGAACGAGGGCGGAAAACTTTACAGTTTGGGCTACGCGCATCCCGCAGCGATGCAGGTTGATCCGATCGAGAAGAAACCGTTGAACCATTTTCTTCCCGGCACACGCGTATTTTCCATGGGGACGGCGGGCTGTAACATGGGCTGCTTCTTCTGCCAGAACTGGGACATCTCGAAATCGCGCGCGGACCAGGTGGGTTCGTCTTACGTGCCGCCGGAAGACGTGGTGATGCTCGCGATTCGCAATCACTGCGATTCGATTGCTTTCACTTACAACGAGCCCACGATTTGGGGCGAGTACGTAATTGATATTTGCAGCGCGGCGAAGGAGGCGGGGCTGAATACTGTGATGGTGTCGAACGGATACATCACTTACGACGCGTTCCACAATATTTACGATCACATTGACGCGGCGAACATTGATCTGAAGGCGTTCACCGAGAAATTCTACGGGAAGATTACGTTGACGCATCTGCAGCCGGTGCTGGATGCGTTGCTCTGGTTGAAGAACGAAACGAATGTGTGGTTTGAGATCACAAACCTGATGATTCCTACTTTGAATGACGCTGCCGAGGAGACGCGCGAGTTGTGCGGATGGATTGTGCAGAATTTGGGGCCGGACGTGCCGCTGCACTTCACGGCGTTTCATCCTGATTTCAAACTGCAGGATAAGCCGCGAACGCCGCCGGAAACTTTGCACGCCGCGCGTCGTATTGCGTTGGACGCCGGGCTGCATTACGTGTACGAAGGGAATATTCATAGCGACGGGGCGCATACTTCTTGCCCGACGTGCCGGACGTTGCTGGTGATGCGTTCCTGGCACGATGTGCAGCAGAACCGGTTGCAGGAAGGGAAGTGCCCGAAATGCGGCACCGCGATTCCAGGGCGTTGGGCGAATCCGCATGGCAAGACTCCGCAGAAACTTTACGAACACGCGCGCGCGATGACTGCATCCAAGTATTCGGATCTGAATCTGTAAGCCCGTGCATCGAATGATCTTCAGGCTGTCCGGTGGGTGGGATCTTCGTGTGTAACGAATGGCAGCGGGTGTGCGTAATAATAGTGTAGGTGATATGACTGGAACTTCTAACGGATTTGCCATGCGCACGGAACGTGTGTCGCGGCAGTACGCGATGGGCGAGGCGATGGTGCGCGCGGTGGACGACGTCTCGATCGCGGTGAAGCCTGGGGAATTTGTGGCGTTGCTGGGGAGTTCTGGATCGGGCAAATCCACTTTGCTGAATCTGCTTGCGGGGCTCGACCGGCCTACTTCTGGGGTGATTTACGCGCACGAACAAAATCTTGCGCAAATGAATTCGCAGGAACTTGCGCATCATCGCAGCCATACGGTGGGGATGGTGTTTCAAGCTTTTAATTTGTTGCCGCGGATGACGCTGGAAGAGAATGTGGAGCTGCCGCTGCGTTTGGCGGAGGTGGAGCGCGCGGAGCGGCCGGCGCGGGTGCGTGAGGCTGTGGAGCGCGTGAGTCTGGCGGCACGGCTCTCGCACCGGCCTAGCGAACTGTCTGGTGGGGAGCAGCAGCGGGCGGCTTTGGCGCGGGCGTTGGTGAACCGGCCGACGATTTTGCTCGCGGATGAACCTACCGGCAACCTGGATAGCGTGACGGGCGACGCGATTATGCACCTTTTACAAGACATAAACAGGAACTTGCAAATGACGATTGTAATGGTGACGCACGACAAGGTGCGCGCGGCGCGGTATGCGCACCGGATTATTACGATGCGCGACGGGAAACTCGTGACCGAGGGAGCCAGCGATGAAATTGCGTGACCTGACGGAACTGGCGGCGCGCAATCTGCGGGAAGCGGTGCTGCGGAATTCTTTGACTACTCTGGGGATTGCGGTGGGCGTGGCGTCGCTGGTGGCGATGCTGTCGCTGGGAGTGGGATTGCAGGAATTGGCCAGCACGAGGCTGTCGCGTTCGGGGTTGTTCGATGCAGTGTTTGTGACGACGCAGGCGAACATGCGCGCGTTTGGCGGGCCTCCGCGCGCTTTGCCAGATCGCGTTGCGACGCAGCCGGCGCGAAAGCTGGACGACGCCGCGCGGCAGGCACTCGCGCAAATCAAGAACGTAGTCGAGGTGTACCCGGAAGTGCGTTTTCCGACGGAAGTGCAGTTCGAGGGTAAGCCGTACATGACTACGGTGGCGGGGATTCCGGCGTCGGCGCGGAGCGATGGGGCTTTCGACGAGATGAAGGGCTCGTTCTTCTCCGGGCCGGAGGCGAACGAAGCGATTCTGCAGGTCGAATTTGCGCGCGACCTTTCGAAGCAGACCGATTCGCTGATCGGGAAGGATCTGGTGCTGCGATATGCGGAGAAGCAGGCACTGCCGCCCGACAATGCGGCAGGAAAAATTGTGACAAAGCAGGCTGCCGCGGATGACGCGCCCGACGTCAGGGGGATTTTCGCTGGTTCCGCGCGAGATGAAGCTGCGGATCATTGGCGTGGTGGAAACGGAACCGGCTACCGGATTCGGCGGGTTTGGGCGCGGGCGATTGCTGATCCCTTTGCAAATCGCGCAGAACTTGAGGATCGCGCAGCCTACGGACATGCGCGAAATGCTGCGCGGAAATACGGGGAAGCCGACGTATGAAACTTTGACCGTTCGCGTGAGTTCGCCGAAAGCGGTGCAGGGCGTGGAGGACACGATCAAGGGCATGGGGTTCGGGACGTTTTCGATTCTGGATGCGACGAAGAATATGATGTTGTTTTTCACGGTGTTCGATTCGTTGCTGCTGATTTTCGGAAGTTTGGCGCTGACGGTGGCGTCATTGGGAATCGTGAATACGCTGGTGATGGCGATTCTGGAACGGCGACGCGAGATTGGAATTTTGAAAGCGCTGGGGGCGGCGGATCGCGATGTGCGGCGGCTATTTTTCGTGGAAGCGGGCGCGATGGGATTGCTGGGGGGGGTGCTGGGCGTCGGGATGGGATGGCTGATCGGCCGCGCGCTGACGATTGGGACCAATGCGTACTTGAAGCGGCAGGAGCTGCCGGCGATTGATATATCGTCAATCCACTGGTGGATGGTGGCGCTGGCGATTGGGGTTTCGTTTTTCGTGAGTTTGGCGGCGGGAATGTATCCGGCGTCGCGAGCGGCGCGGCTGAATCCGGTGGAGGCGCTGCGGTATGAGTAAGGCCCGCGGGCGGGCGCTGGGTTTGGTGGTTGCGTTGATCGCGTGCGCTGCTTTCGCGGCTTGTCCGGCTGCTGCCGCGCCGGGAAGGGCAGAGTGCCGTTCGGCGCCTAGCAAGATTTTGGGGCATCCTGTTCCGTATTGCGTGATTCTTCCTTACGACTACGACTCCAACACGAGCAGTGATTATCCTGCGCTTTATTTTCTGCATGGGTTGGGCGGCAACGAGCAACTGTTGCTGAATTCCGGCGGCCTGAACATGATTCAGGATTTGCGCGATTCGAAACGGATTGGCGAATTTCTGATTGTGGCGCCCGATGCCGGCCGGAGCTTCTACATCAATTCGCGAGACGGCAAAGTGCGTTACGAGGATTTCTTCATACGGGAATTTCTGCCGTACATCGAGAGTCATTACCGCGTGCGCGCGGGGAGGAAGTCGCGCGGCGTCACGGGCGTTTCGATGGGAGGGTATGGCGCGTTGCGTTTCGCGTTGCGCTATCCGGATTTGTTCGTGGCCGTCAGTGCGCACAGTCCTGCGCTGATTGAAACGCTGCCGAATATTAAAGTGTCGCGCGATCAGGCCGCGGCGGTGGCGGAGGTGTTGGGCAAGGCGTTCGGTTCGCCTGTGGATGCGGCGTTCTGGCAGCGCGAGAGTCCATTTACGATTGTGAAGGACGGTCCAAAGCCGACGGGACTGCATATTTATTTCGATTGCGGCACCGAGGATGATTTCGGCTTCAATAAGGGCGCGCAGCAATTCCACGATTTGCTTTCGGCGCGAGGCATTACCCACGAATTCCACCTCTACCCTGGCGGGCATGATTGGGATTATTTCGCCGAACACCTGCCAGCTTCGTTTGAGTTTCAGTCTCGTGCTTTTGGATTGTCGGCGCCCGCGAAGTAAATCCAAGTGTGCGGGTAGCATAGACAATCCTTCCTGTGGGAATTTGACTTGCGTTGAACCATGTGCTGCGACTCCAACCCGTAACCGAAGAGCACAGGCAGATTGCCTGTGCCACGAGAGGCAAAATTTGTTGCGGTTAGAACGCGGCGATTCGTTTTTCAAGGGTAAGTAGGCGCCGCGCATTCGTGTAAAAGACGACAAAAACTAGCGATTGATTTGGGTGGCTCGCGCTTGTTTTCAGTGAGTTGCATGGGCTTTCGATTATGATTCGCTAGCGATTGATTTGCCGTGGGCGGGGCGGGCGGGTAGGTGGGGTGGGTGGAGGTTTGAGGTTGGGCTGCGCGCCACATGCTGCGTCCTTTTGGGGGGCTTCCATCGTGCCCCGACTTACGCTGACGCAACGGGAGCTCTGGCGCCATTCGTAGAGACACGTAGAGTGGTAAGTCAATGAAGAGTAAATGGTTTGCGGTTTGTGTGCGCATCTGCCGATCGGCAAAAATCGGGATTGATCGGCCGGCCCCGTGAATCGCCAGTCAACGTAACGGTGCTACGGGACGGCTTTAGAGACGCTGCATCCAAACCAGGAAATTCAACGGCGTTCGTTTGGGTGGTGTGGAAGGGCGTGCCACCCGCCCTTCGCTTTTCCTTCCGAGCATTGATCGCTGCTGCATGCAAGTTCGCTCGGAGCTGGGAGCCGAGGTCGTCGTCTAATCAGCTCGTCTACTTTCGCTGCGGGAGGAAATACGGTAACTGCTCCGCCGGCAAAAATAACCCAACCAGCTTCGAGATGCGCCTGCCAAGTTTCGTACTGAACCGAATCAGGAATCACTTCCAGTACGTATTCGCTCTGGAGAACAAGTCGAGTATCCCAGGAAGGAAGTACGGACGCCGAGATGATTTCGAGCCCCTTTAAAGAAGAAAGCACCGTGTTTGCGATCACCCCACCAACGTCTCCGCTTCCACCTAGCAAGACACCTCTCAACGTTATTCGCCAAGGGGACGACACTACGAACTCAAGGCTCTTGTCGAACACAATTCTCAACTGGTACTCGCTGGCCTCTGAAGTGATGACGGCCTTACCAACAAGTGTAGTCAAGAGACTTTCTGCTTGCCCCGCGTCACCCTTCGGCATGATTGCTCCAATTACTAATGCTACGACTTTGCGTCAACGCGAATCACACCCGTTTACCCCGGAAGTGCAGTGCGTTTGCCCGACGGGAACAATTGGGGTGTGCGTGTTCGCTCGGGTGCCCGGCTTACCCGTAGCGGGATTGATCGGCAGGTGGGCCACCCGCCACCCGGAAATTCAACTGCGTTCGTTTGGGTGATGTGGAAGGGTGGGCCACCCGCCGGATAAACAAAAGGCGGGAAGGATCGGCCGGCCCCGTGAATCGCCGACCGAAGTAAGCGTTCGATGGGACGGCTGTAGAGACGCCGCGTCTAACCCGCACCTTTCAAAAAGCGAAGGGATGCGGCACTCGGAAATTCAGCTGCGTTCGTTTGGGTGGTGTCGAGGGTGGGCGCCCTGGTGTTGCTCGCCGTTGTGCCATTTGAACTAACCATACCGTTGCTGGCCGCAAACCAGGACACTTTGTTTGCGAAATTCCTGTTGTCATCGCCGATGTTTAACTTGTTTACAGTGCTTGGCGTGGCCGCGTTTCTGTCGCTGGTAGCCGTGGCGCTGCTCCATCGCATTTTCTGGCCCTTGCTTGGTCGGGTAGTCTATTCTGTTGCAAGATTCAAGCCCCTGCAAAATAATAGAAAGACTTTTGCGGTTATCGGGATCATGTCGGTGATGTACGGACTTGGCGTCTTAAGTTGGCAGGAATTGATTGTCTGGTTTACGAAACGTCTTGCTCCTTAGAAGCAAACGCTGGGAAGGAATGGAACGCGCGACAGGTGCCGCATCGTCATCTTGTTTCGGCCGATGCGGTGACTAATTCTGGCGGGTGGCGCACCGCTACGCACCATCCGAACGAAGCTCTTTGAATTGTCGGGTGCCGCGCCGTTCGGTTTTTGAAGCGTGCGGGTTTAGACGCAGAGTTGCTCAGGCGTCTCGTCGAACTCCTGCCTCGGATCCCGGTCGGTGCTGCCACGCGCCGATTATGAACAGGGACGTTATGACGACAAGACTTTGGAGAGATTGGAAATCCGCAGTAGTTCCAGCACGCGGGGTGTCATGTTAACGAATTCCAATATGCACAAGCCCCGTTTGATTGCGGATACCTTCGATCCGATCAGGGTTCCAAGACCCGAACTATCCATGTAGTTCAGATCGCCAAGGTCAACCACTATGCGGCCCCCAGGCGGAGAGGAGAGGCTTGACGATTTCTTTAATTTCCGCGGCGTTCTCACTTACCAGCCTACCGTGACACTTCACCACCGTAACTTTGTTGCTGTGTTCGTCCGCCGGTAAATTCTCGATTTCATAACGGGAAGAACCGTCCGATCCCATCGCTGTGCCTCCCATGGTCAAAACGGATCGCATGGTATCATCGGGCGATCTGAGCGAAGTGTTAAAAACAAGTTACAGCCTCTGGGGATGCGTGCCACTGACGTCAAGTGTGCGTCGGGCGGGGGCCTGCGCTCGCGGTAGTGGCCTCGGGGCACGTCGCGGGAGTCGCGCTTGTTGAATTCTTCTGGGAGTACTTATGAAGAGCTATGCCTGTGCCATCATGATTTTCATCGGCTTCATTGGGAATCACGTCGCCAGCGCTCAGCTGCACAAACCAGCCACAGAGCCATCCGTTGCAAGCATCACGCAGATAAAACCGCTGGTGGTACAGATAAAATTCAAATCGGATGCAGCGAAAGCTGAATATCAAGAGGGAATTGCCGGAACCGGTATTGTGGTGAGTGACGAGGGTTACGTTCTGACAGCAGCCCACGTGATCACAGAGACCGAAGCGGTATTGCGAGCCAATAACGCGGGCAAGGTGGAGTTTTTCGTCGGAATCTCAATTGACGCGACAGCAGGCGCAAGCGCCAACTCCCATGGCAGTTTCGCTTACATACCCTGCACGATCAAAGACACCGACCCAGCCCACGATCTTGCAATCCTGCAACTCGCGCAAAGTCCATTTTCGGATGCTTTTCGTCTGGGGTTAAAAACCGGCGACAAAGAGCCAAAGATCACATTAGGCGTGGCGAAACTGGACCAAAGTCTACCGCTGGAGGGTCAGACAGTTTTAGTTTCAGGATATCCGTTATCCATGCCAACGCTGGTGACCCAAAAAGGAATGATTGCGAGTGAGAGCTTTACGCTTGTGCAAATGCAACGTTCGAACGCGGCCGCCAGTTCTCTTGGTGCGGAAATCGAAGACTCAATCCTCTTAGACGCGGTGGTGAACCCGGCAATTAGCGGCGGACCTGTTTATTTGCCTGGAGAGCATACTGTGATTGGTATTTGCGACGCCTATGAGCCATCGCTCATTTTCGCGGCGCAGCGGCCGCAAACAGTGGGTCCTGGAGCGGGTCAGAACTCCGGGCTTGCGGTGGTGGTTCCTATTAAATACGCGATTGCGCTGCTGCAGAAAAATAAGATTGAGACAAAATTGCCGTGACCGGAATTTCAATGGCAACGTCAACGGCGCTCATACCGCATAGGCGAGATGGGCGCCACGAAGGCCAAATCAAATTCAAAGGCAAATGCAAAGACGCCCGCCTAAAAGACAAAAGCAGGCGGCCGCTACAGAGTCAACGGCTGGGGCTAGGACGATTCAGAGGTTTTCTTTGAACGATATAGCGAGTAATTCTGCTACTAGAGTATCGATCGGGGCCTTGTCATCGCTGGCGACGAAGTAGTGATCCCAATTTACGTCGGGGAAGCCCATGCGGGTGGCTTGGGCGGGGAGCTGTTCGCGGAGTTCCGTGGATTGGCGTCCTGGCAACGCGGTGAGCGCTTCGAAAACGACGCGATGCTCGGGATCTTGCCATCGGTGCGCGCGGAGCTGCGCGAGAATCGTGGCACGACCGGACCCAGGGTGCGTACCGGGGGCGGCGAAAGCGGATTGTTCGCTGCACAGCCGGCGGAGGATTCTGGATTCGAGGTCGAGCATTTCGGGCACGTCTTGCGAAAGGTACTACAGGGGAGCGCCGAGCGGAACTCCCCGATTCCGATTGGACGTTATGCTGCGCTGGAGACTACGGGTCGGACGAAATCGATGCGGTCGATGGCTACTGCCACGCCGAAGACTGGCGTTAGTTCACCGGGAAGTTGTGTGCTGCGCAGAGTTCTGGCGCTGGCACGGACCAGGACGGACGTGCCTCGCTCGCGCTCCGCAGGAAGCGAAAAAGTAAGTTCCAAGCCGGCGCCGGACTCGATGGCAACGTCGGAGTGAAAGAAAATGCCAGTACGGGAGACGTCTCGCAATTGCCCGGTGTGGAATTCCAGCGGGCGATGCTTGGACATACAGACCTGTACAGGCAGGTAAACTTCGTAGCGTCTGGCCTTTCTGCGCTCTCCCATAATATACCCCCAGGGTTAGATGCACGACGGCAGCCACGGGAAGCAGGAGGTTTTATTGAAAACATGGCATTTACATGACTGTAATGATTGTCAGACTGGGAACCACAATGCAAATTCTTCCCTGTATAGGAAATAGCGACATGCTTTGGGCAAGTGTGTTGCATGGGCTCGGCGGGGTTGCGGGGGATTGTTTTGCGCGGGTTTGACGGAAATTCTACTTGGGGTTTGTGGTGGGGCTAACGGGGATGGGAGGTGAAGAAGGTGGTGTGGCAGCGACCGCGCCGCCAGCCTGAAGGCTGTGCCACGAAAACGAGGCGTGGTGCGGTGGCAAAAGGACGCCAATTGGGAGATTGGCGTTCCCAGGAATCGCGCTGAGCTTAGACTATAGGACCGGGTCGTGGAGGACGGAGGTGCCTTCGGCTTCGGTTAGTAGTCCTTTGCCGATCATTAGGTGGACCATGCGGACGAGGGCGGTCCATTCGGGGCCGCGATGGCTTCCGGGAGGCATGGGCATGCGCACAATTTCCGGGATCGCCTGGATGTCGCTAGTTATTTCCGCGAGCCATTCGCCTAGCGCGGTGCGATGGGCGTCGTCTTGGTCGTCAAACGAGATTCCCATTCCCAGGCCGTGTTGGGAGTAAACGACGGTGCCGCCGGTCTGGAAGGTGGTTTTGGCTTTTTGCAGAGTGACGCGAACTTTCGAGCCTGTGGGGAAGGGGCAGACAGTATCCACGAAGCAGCCGCCGGGGCCCAGGTCTGTGGTGCGCGTCGAGAAGCGCGCGCCGGATTTCAGTTCGACAACTTCGGCGGCGGCGGTGAACATGTGGCGATCGGTGCCGCGGCGTTCAGTTTCAAGTACGTCCACGGATTTGCTGGCCGAGTGCGAGAGCTTGTGATTCGAGTGGTTGTGCATCAATTAATCCTTTGGGCAGCCGCTGATGTCCTGCTGCGGAGTTGGTTTCAATCGCTACAGCAGGAACCGCACTGCGATCCCCATGGCGGCGTCCGGACGCTCTTCCATGCGAACGATGGTGCCGAGAAATTTTTTGTGCGCTGAGATTTTCTTGCCGAACGGGAAAGTGACCAGCAGGCGCATTCCTACGAAATAGTGCGGCATGCATGTGGCGAAATAGAGGCCGTCGCGCGTGAAGTCGGTGACCTCGCCGATGTCGGCAATGTCCATGAAGCGGGCGTCGAAGGGGCGGACTTCGACGGGCAGAGACATTTTCAGGCGCTCGCGCCGGCGAGCTTCGCGCGCAGCCGATTTCTTGTGTGCAGCGTAGGCTGCGGAATGCGGAGTGTGAACTGCTGTGGCCATGAACAACCTCCGAAACGCGATTGGCGCTTAGCGTTGCTCCATTGAATGTAGGTGGCGGGCGAAGAGGTGCCAATAGGACGGCGGTACTACCGAGGACTTACTTACGATAGCGGGCGGTCGGTGCCGGGTTCGTGGCTTGGTGCTAAAGCCTGTGTTTACAGCAATTTATTCTCGAAATGGGAAAGGTGTAGGGCTGCGGAGTTTTCTCGTTGCGGAACTTCGTCAGGAACTCCTGCGCGCCTGCGGCGGTGAGTTTGCAAAGCTCGCTAAAAAGCTTCGCGTTGCGCGATGTGCCGCTTCGTTATTTTGCGGCGGGGGGAAGACCTTCGGAGGCTTCGAGTGCTGTAGGGTACATGGAGATGACGCGATGGACTTGCGTCATGGTGAGGACGCCCTTGACCATGGGGCTGCAGGCGGCGAGGCGGAGGGTGCCGCCGGCTTTTGCCAGGCGCGTGAAGGACTTCACGATTTGGCCGATCACGGCGCTGTCAATGTGGTCCACGGCGGCCATGTCCAGGATGAGGTGATGCTCCTGGATCTTGATGTGCTCCTCGACTTCCTGATCGATGCGTTTGCAATCCGGGCCCATTTGCACGCGGCCGCTTAATTCCAGAACCCAGATGCCCGGCTTGATCTGATTTTTCTTCAGAAACATGTGAGCTAGCTCCTGGCCGGTGCGCGGCGCGAATTATTCTTCACAGGGAAATTGACGGATGAGGCGCATGCAATCGGCGAGCGCTTTCAGGACTGAATCGCCCCAGCCGGAGGGCACGAAACCGGCGGTGCCTTGGTTCACGGGGCGATCGGCTTGGGCAAAGAAGCGCAGATGCTGGCCTTTGGGCGCGACGGCGTATTCCTTCACCGTAATGCCGAAGGGGATGTCCTTGCCGTCTTGATGCTTGGTCATCGAAAAATGATGGTGCTGTGCGAGTTCCTCGCTGCGGTCTGCCTGCGCATATTGCCAATCTTCCACGGTGCTCCTCCCAGGAGTGGTGGCGGCCGAGAGAGACGCGGCCTGAACGCGGGAATCTTAGGATGGCGGGGGCGGCAAGTCAATCGCGCGTGGACGTGGAATCTCGTGCGGCGTTCCATCGCGTGAAGCGTGCGACCCGGCACTATGTGGGAAAATTTCCGTATGATAGAAATTGGTGCGACGATGAAGAGCGAACGATTGAAGATTCGGCGGCTGGTGCGCGATGAGCTGCCGATGCGGACTGTGCAGCTGGCGCGATTTTTGATTGGGAAGACGCTGGTGCATGATTTGCCGCGCGGGCGGTTGGTGGGAAGGATTGTCGAGACCGAGGCTTACGTTACCGGGGATGCGGCGTCGCATACTTTTCGCGGGATGACGGCGCGCAATCGGCCGCTATTTTTGCAGCGCGGTCATGCGTATGTCTATTTCTGTTATGGCAATCATTTCATGTTGAATGTTTCTGCGCAGCGGGAGGGAATTGGCGAGGGAGTATTGCTGCGCGCGATTGAGCCGCTTGAGGGTATTGCGCAGATGGAGCAGAATCGCGGGACCCATCGCGTGCTGGATCTGGCGCGGGGACCGGGGCGGTTGGCGGAGGCATTTGGCGTGGATCGGGGGTTGGATGGTGTTGATTTAGTCGGGGATAACGTTTTGTGGCTGGGCGCGGCGGTGCGGCCTGTGGGGCGGATTGGAGTTAGTGTGCGAATTGGGATCAGCAAGGAGGCCGAGCGGTTGCTGCGGTTTTATGAACGGGGGAGTGCGTTTGTAAGCGGGACGAAATTGTTGAGGGTTTGAAGCCACACTGATGAACGCAGATGAACATTGATAAGGGCATTGATAAGAGCTTTGAGGGAAAGCTCAAGTTTCTCAATTAAGAATTGAAAGATCAATCACGAACGTTGCTTGAAACGCGCGTTGCTCTGGTTGAGTGCGGGACGGAACTCGGGGTTAGGATTTGACGCTGGCGGCTGCGAATCCTGCTATCCTGCTGGCAGCCCCGAGGATGAATTGTCGGCAGTCGGCAGTCGGCAGTCGGCTAGCGGCTTCGGCGCATCCAATGTTTATGCCTCGACGAGCGAAATCTAATTTGGTTTCCAACGTTTTCCAGGCGTCCATCCGCGCGGGATTTCGGCGCGCTTACAATGGCGTGCAGGTGGACCCGCAAAAATTTCTGCAGCAATTCCGCAGGGCGCATCGCTTGCCGATTCATACCTGGTCGGACATGTTCAACGTTGACGAAAAACTGGTGAACCATCACGCAGCGCGTGTGGTGAAGTCCGCGATGCGCGCGGCGGCGTTCGAGGGGGCGGGATTTGGCCTTGGCGGCATGCTGACGATTCTGCCGGACGCCGGAATCCTTTCTGCCATCACCATTCGCATGTTGCAGAAGCTCAGCCTGATTTACGGCTTCGAATACAAGACCGAGGAAGAAGTTACCGAGCTTTGGATGGCCGCGGCCAGTGCTGCTGGTCTGGATTTGGGGCGCGAATTCATCGAGAAGCAGGCGATGGAGAAAATCGTGCCGCGGATTATTGATCGCATCGCGGTGCGGGTGGGCGCGGAAGTCGCAGAGAAATGGTCCGGCAGGCTGATCCCGCTGCTCAGTTCCGGAATTGGCGGTACGCTGAATTATTATTTTGTGCGTGGCTGGGGACGGCGAGCGCAGAAACATTTTCTCGATCGGCATCGTGAAGTGCGCTCGCATGGCCTGCCGGAATCGACTATTTTGAATTTGCCGACGCAAGCGCGTCTGCGCACGGCTAATTGATCGCATTACGAATTTGACTATGCGACAACGTGACGCAATTCCGTCAATTGATTGCGACGTAAAGAGCGTTACAACAAAGACCGCTCGGGGCGTTACGGTATTGCCCGATTTCGTTCTCCATGCCATCCTTTCCCACCTAGTCCATGTTAAATCGGAGGAGAGGGCATGCCCGTTTGTGAAGGCTGCGGCACGCGCACCGACGAAGCGCATATTCAGAGCCGGGCCGAGCGGATCGAGCTTGCGGGACGCTATCGTCCCACGCAGATTAAAGTTTTATTTCTGGATTCGGCGCCGCCCGTGCGCATGGACGATTTCTTTTACCGGTCGGCGGCGGATCGGTCCGTGCGATCGCTGGGTTCGCGCATGTATTTCGATGAGCTGGTGAAGGCTACCGGAGCGCCGGCATATTCTTCGGCGCAAGAAGAAGCGGCGCTGACGGATTTTCGTCGCAAGGGATATTTTCTGAGCTACGGCGTGGAGTGCCCGTTCGAGTCGGAGGGCGAACTGCATGCTGCTTTGCGGCGCCTGGCTCCTACGGCGCTGAAGCGCGTGCAATATTCTTTGCAGCCGAATTACATTGTGCCAATTGGCTCGGCTACTAAAGAATTGATACGGCTGTTTGGATTGATTGGCTGGGGCGACCGTCTTATTTTGGATAAGACTGGACCGTTTGTTGATCCGTATCTTGGCGACTTGAAGAAGCAGGCTACGTTTGGGACGGCATTTGGCGAGCGGATTAGCAAGGTGCTGGCGGCTTTGCCGTAGGGTGCAGGTAGTCGGCGGATGGCGCGAACTGCGTGTGATGCTTGTGATGCACCTCGTTTACTTCACTGATACCGTCATGCTTGCGTTAGAACTTGCGGAAGTTTATTATCGGCCCAACGGATCGCCTCATGAAGAAACCGTCCACTTGGCGGGTTGTCGGAGTCGCAGCGGGCTTTTGAGTGTCTCTCGGTGCCACGGCATGGCTGCAATCAATTAGCCCGGAAATATACGGGATCGGCAACCGCTTTGGCTTGATGAGTGCGTTGCTCTGCACTTTTGGCGCGTCGCTGTACTTTGGGGCGGTAGGCTTCGCGTACGTAGTTCACGAATTGGGTTGGTCTCACAAAGCGTGCCGCTACGCTGGTGTCGCATTACTTCTTCCGGGAAGTTTGCTCATCTTGAGTCATCCGCGGCCCATAGTGGCAGCCGGCTTTCTACTATCTCAAGGGTGGCTCGCGGGCTATCTTGCGAGGAAGATTGCTTTTCCGGACCTTTCGGACGAAGACGCTGAAGCACCCGAACCGCTTCCGACGATGTTCCCCAGATAAGTTTTCTGCGATTTCCGCGACCTGCCCTTTCGTTCACTTCTGCTTGTGCACTTTCCCGTCTTTCATTACGAAGCTGACGTTTTCCAGGGCGTGGACATCTTGCAGCGGGTCGGCTCGGACCGCGATGATGTCGGCATATTTTCCGGGTTTGATTGAGCCCAGGACGTCGCTGTGGCCTAGCAGATCGGCTGCATTCTTGGTGGCGGCCTGGATTGCCTGCAGCGGAGTCATTCCATACTGCACCATGAAGGCGAATTGGCGCGCGGCCACGCCGTAGGGGCAGACGCCGGCATCGGTGCCGAAGGACATTTTGGCGCCGGCGGCGACGGCTTTATGGAAATTGTCGCGCTGGAGCTGGCCTAGCGCTGCGTCGTGTTGTACAAAGTCCGGAGGAATTGCGCCATGGCGGGCGTCTTCTTCGATGCATTCCTCGTCGTAAATATCCATGTCGAGATAGGTGCCGTGCTGTTTGGCCAGCGCTATCCCTTCGTCGTCAATCATGCTGGCGTGTTCGACGGAGGCTGCGCCAGCGAGGATGGCGTTCTTGATGCCTTGCGTGGCGTGGGCGTGCGCTTCGACGCGCAGACCGAAGACGCTGGCTTCTTCGACGGCGGCGCGCAGTTCTTCCATGGTGAATTCCTGGGAGTTGGGATTGCTACCGTGTTCGAGGACGGCGCCGGAGGAGAGGATTTTGATGTGGTCCACGCCGTTATTGGCGAGTTTGCGGATAACGGCACGAACTTCCCAGGGGCTGTTGGCCTGGCCGTAGTGTAGATCCCAAGGCAACTGAATATCTGGAGCGGCACCGCTGAGAGCGCCTGCTCCGCCGGTGATGGTGACGTAGGCGCCGGCTACGTACATGCGCGGGCCGGGGATGTCGCCGCGGGCGATGGCGTCTCTTAGAGCGATGTCTGTGAGGGCGCGATAGACGCCTACGTCGCGGACCGTGGTGAAGCCGGATTCGAGGGTTAGGCGCGCGTTGGGGACGGATTCAAGGGCTACTTCGGCGGCGGTGCGTTTCAGGTAGGTGAGGGGGTCACCGCTGGGGTCGCGGGCGCCGTCGGCCAGGTGGGTGTGGCAGTCGATTAGGCCGGGGAGAACGGTCATGTTTGAGAGGTCGATTACTGTAGCGCCCGCGGGGATTTCCAGGGCTTTGCCGACGGCGGTGATGCGATTGTCGCGGATCACGATGATTTGATTGGTTAGTTCATTGCCGGCGTCAACGTCTATGAGGCGGCCGGCTTTGATTGCGGTGATGTGCGGTGTTGGGGTTGCTGACGCTGCGGATTGCGCGTTGGATATATTCGCGGTGCAGAGGCAGAGGATGATTGCGCGCAGCAGGCGTATGTTCATGATCCCCCCGGGGTGCGCGATGTTGTGGCTTATCGAGCGCACGCATTCTACACGCGTCGTGCGGATTGGCTAAATGGGATTGGGACGGGTAGGGCCATTCGAGTGAAGAATGAATAGTGCCGAGGGCGCGGCTCGCTCCATAGTGCCACTCGCGCTGCGCTTGAATCAACGTCCCAGAAAGACTTTAGGATTCCAGACTCCTGCGAATACACTTCAAGCAAGTGTTGCGTCGACCGTCTGAGCTGGCACTAGTTAGCGATCAAAAATTAATGCATCGTTCTTACCGAGCTTTGCGAGTGCGAGGGTCTAGATGGATTCAATCCGACGCGGCCACTCCGCGCCGATCAAGCTGCGTACGAGCGGATAAGCGGAACAAAGCAAGTGTATTGGTTGAGAAAATCTTGTTGCGATCTCCAGCGTCGGTGATCGTGTCCATTACAAGATCGATGTGCACCTTTGGGTTCGTTGGAACCGGCCCGAAATCGGTTCCAAACAGTACGCGGTCAATCCCGCACATTTCGATCATGGTCTTGAGGCCGATCGCGCTTGGACCACTGGTATCCACATAAATATTCGTCTTGAAATACTCCGAAGGCTTACGAAGGTTCTTATCAACCTTGTGGATCGGTGGGTTTTGGATGCCTTTGTAGTTCAACTCCCAGTTCCAATTCACTCTGCAAACCACCGGGGCGAGGGCTCCGTCCATGTGAACGAAAAAAACTTTAAGCTTTGGGTGTTTATCGAAGACGCCGCTATAGATCATGTGAGCTGCCGTCAGCGCGGTATCAAATGGCCGGCCCGTAACTCGCTGGTGACGACGCGCTCGGAGCATCGTCTTGGCCGCGATGGCGCCCGTTTCGAAAGTTGCAACAATTCGCGCGCAGCCCGATGGGAGATTCGTTCTGTCGGCCAATTACGGATCAAGTCATTGACCCGCGGCGACGCACGACGCTATCGCCTGCTGAAATTGCGCCTTCAGCGTCTCACCCTTCTCTTCTTGACGAACCCTGACCCACGCGCTGGAAACCATGAGCTGCTTGACCGAAGCGATGGGGCCCTCTTTTTGGTTGAAGACAATGTTGTGTTCGACCATGTTGACCGAGTTCTTTCCACCCAAGGAGTGGAGAAGAACCGTGTAGTAGTCGCCCGGCTCGATTCCGGGCCGCGCACTCTGCCCGGCGCCCACGGGCTGTACGGTGATTTGCTTCGCGTCTATAGTTGCCAGCGGAACCTCAAACCGGTGGGTTTCCACGTAGAACAGTTCACCGGGCCTGGTTCCTTCCTGAGTTTGGCTCCAGACCACAGAGCAGCCATCAAAGTTGGTCGGCGCCACCGACATCGAAGTGATCACCTCCCCACCACGGGGCTCGGTATGTTTCCAGTGCACGGTATGGTCAACCGCCATCTCCTGCGCCAAATTCTGGAGATCTTGAAACATCTGGCTCTGGAGTGGGGACGTTCGCAATGCGGGGCCAGGCGAGGCGTGCGATTGAATCATTACGCCGGCGATTACCAACGACAGCATTAAGAAAGCTAGAAGACCCGTGTAGAAACTTCGTTCTTTGTGCATCGTTGTGCACCTCCTCAAACTTTAATAGCAACGTGAAGGATGGATCCGTCACAATCTACCGAGCGATTCGTTATCCGACCGGCAACGCGCGATCGCCACTGCGATCGAGCTGCTACCAGCAGCGCGCTAATCAGGCAGAGCCGTTGCCGGGTTTCGGAACACCATCGCCACCACCACTTTCGATGCTAGCGGCGTGTTTCCGTAAATCGCCGCACTGAAGCTCCAGTTTTGGAGCGCCGCTGCAGCAGCCGCAGTCAGGGTCGGGACGTCGCGAACGGTCGCGACATGCGCGATTTTTCCCTGGCTACTGACGGCGACATCCAGGACGACGGCGCCAGAGCCTAGTCCGTGAGTGGGGTAGGGCGGAAATGTCGCTGTGAAAAGCTGCGGCGGAGTGTAGGGCGTCGCTTTAGGGTTTGGTGGCTGGAACGACTCCGGCGGCCCCAGGGGAACGTTATTGGAGTCCAGAAATGCAGGATCGAACACGATGTTGACGATCAAAGTTGACGGCACGGGCTTTCCATTTAGGCTCGCCGGCGCATAAGTCCAATTCTGCAACGCGAGCGTCGCCTGCGTCGTCACCGTCGGTATGTCGCGAAGCGTTTGCACGTTCATGATCTGGCCGGTGCCGTCCAGATTGACGGCCAACGTCACCACTCCCGCAGCGACGGTCGTGGCGGGATACGGTATGTCACTTGCCGTGAGAACATCCGGAGGAGTGAAATGCTGTGGATGATTCGCCGGAGCTGGCCTGGCCATCGCCAGAACGAGCACTGCCGCAAACAACAGCCACGCCGCAACATTAAGAATATGTCTCATAGGCGAAATTTGTCTCTCCACGAGCTTCCTCAGGCTTCCTGAGCCGCTCGAGATTTTGTGGACCCGCAGTAATGCGCGAGCCTTCTCCAGCGGAAGGTAACTTTCTTGCGATTCGATTGGAACTGTCAGAACTGACACTCGACAGCTGCGGGAATCCAGGCCATTCTCAGGCGCGGGTTGAACGCTCGCGAGTAGCTCGGCCGGCTCGAAGGTGGCGTCCGGAGCTTGGGCCCGTACGGTTCGCGACGGCTTTGCTTGGACGAAAGTGGTGACAACATGACGCGACTCCTAAACCAAATGGTTGTGGTGGTTCTGCTGGCTGGATTGGTAGTTCACACAGCATGGTCGGCGCCTGCGTTCGTAGCTCCCGGCATCAGCACTGCCGGCAACATCGCATATCCGACCAACGTTATGACGCCGGGAATTGTGACGCTGATGGCGAATCTCGACAACTCCGGTAGCGTGCAAAATCTGGATGTGCTGCGCGATCTTCCCGCACTGACCAGTGTTAGCTCCGCTGCCGTAAGGAGCTGGGGCTTCACGCCAGCCTCATTGGATGGTCAGGCCGTGCCTTCGGTCCTTCCGATCAGCGTCGTTTTCAATCCCTTCAATCCTGGAGGCGTTGGATATTCGTCGCAGACGATTTCAATCTCTCAAGCGGCGCCTACGCCAAGCGCGGAATACATGCCACCGCAAATCACCGCGGCGTCATATGCGACGTATCCAGCGATCAGCGTTTCTTCGGGAGCGGTCGTACTCGACGTTGTCGTCGGAAGTTCAGGAAAGATCACTAAAGTGCACGTCGTTCGCGGCGTCCAAAGCTTGACACCGCAGGCCACTAAGGCCGTGAAGGCCTGGATGTTCAGCGCAGCGACGTTTCAAGGAACGCCCATTAGCTCCCACATGGTGATCGCTTTTGTTTTTCCCGCTCCCGGAACCGGGAGTTTCTAGTTGCGTTAGATGCCGCGCCTGTCAAAGCATAGTGCGCTATTCCTCTGTTTCGTCAGCTGTGCGGTACTCCTTTTTTCTTCCGGTTTGCAGGCACAAGAGAGCTGCAACGTGGAAGTGAAGCTGCTGCTCCCGGCGAAGGAAACCCAACCAGCCATCGCGGCGCTTGGCGCCACAAAAGAAACCTCCGGTCGCGTCAACTTTTTCGATACCGGTGCGCTCGATCTGCTATCTCAAGGGATGATCGTGCGACTGCGCCAGGGCGCGAAAAGTGATCTGACCGTCAAATTGCGGCTACCCAGCGGGAAGAAATTCTCGACTTCTTCGGAGGGACTGGCTGGCTTCAAATGCGAAGTTGACCTGACAAGGGAGGGGGCGAACTCTTCTTATTCGATTACCAGGCCACTCACCGCGGACGAGCTCCCGCAGACTGGAACTGACATTTCCCACCTTCTGAGCTCCGCACAAATCAAGCTGTTCGAGGACGCGCACGTTTCCATCGATTGGGCCCGCGTGAAACGAGTAGCCGAAATCACATCAACAGACTGGCAAACGCGATCACAGCCTCACTTGGGCAAACTCACTTTGGAACTTTGGGAGTGGGTTGGAGGAAAAGTCCTCGAGCTTTCGACGAAGGTCTCGTCTGATGCCGGGTCATCGAGCTACACAGAATTGCAGGAGCTCGTAAAGACGAAGCAGCTCGCCATGAGCCCCGATCAGCGGGTCAAGACTAGTATCGCTCTCGAAGCGATCACCCACGCGGCAGCACATTGACCACCATGCACGGCACAGAGCGGCTGCAGGCCCAGGGAACATCTCGACGCCAGGGCCCGGCAAGGCGCGGTGGGAGTGCCGTTTAGAGGCATACGGGTGTTTCTCAAACTGTCAAAAGTGACAATTCCCCGAGGCAATTTGTCCGGGTAGTGTCGTAGCCGCAGTTCCGATATTCGCGCTCGCTACCGTTGGGTTCGACAAGGTGTTACTAGGCGGTTTCGTTTCGATCTTTTTTGGTTTGCAGCGTTGAAGCTACTTGGAATCGGGGCTCTTGACTCCGATATAACTGGGAATGGCGAGACGACGTTGTGATGAGGAGGCGTCCGATTGCTTCGCCTAATCCGAACTCTGGTGCGCCCATACCGGGGAACCCTCGTGGTTATCCTCATCGCCATGCTGGTCCAAACCGCGATGAGCGTGGCAGGACCGTGGCCACTAAAAATTATCCTCGACAATGTGGTGGGAAGCCACAAGCTCTCTCCCTGGCTCGACAACGTCCTGAAACCTGTCTTGGCTGGTGGCAGCAAGATGCAGATTGCGGCCGCAGCTGCAATCGCGGCGGTATTAATCGCCGTGTTGGGGGCCGTCGCATCGTACGTCGCGAACTACTACACGACCAGCGTAGGCCAGTGGGTGGCCAATGATCTGCGCATCCGGACGTACCATCACCTGCAACAACTCTCGCTGAGCTACTACGACAACCATCAGACCGGAACGATTCTGAGCACTATCACGTCCGACGTGCAGACGATCCAGGGTTTCGCATCGTCATCTACGCTCGGCATTGTCGTTGATATGTTCACGATTGTGGCGATGTTGTGCATCATGTTTTGGCTCAACTGGGATTTCACGCTGATTGCCGTTGCCGTCACGCCGTTCATGCTGCTCCTAGTGTCCCGGTTCAAGAAAGTGGTCAAGAAGGCGACCCATGAAGTACGTAAGGAGCAAAGCAAAATCGTCTCGGTCGTGGAGGCCGGGCTCCAATCGATGAGGGTGGTGAAAGCCTTCGGTAGAGAACGCCTGGCGGAAGAAGAACTGGCCGAGGTCAGCCATGCGACCGTCGATGCCTCGCTCAAGGCGCGCCGGGTTAAAGCGCTGCTATCACCCATCGTTTCGATTACTGTGGCGGCCTGCACGGCCATCGTGCTCTGGAGAGGCTCAGCGCTCATTCTCACTGGAGTAATGACGGCAGGAGCGCTGACTGTTTTTCTCTCGTATCTGACAAAATTCTTCAAGCCGGTGCAGGACCTCGCCACGATGACCAATACGATCGCGCAGGCGGCGGTCGGCGTAGATCGCGTCCGGGCGATACTTGACGCCGACACAATTATTGCCGAGCGTCCGGATGCACGAGAACCCCAGAAGTTGATCGGCGATATCGAATTCGAACATGTGGCTTTCGCATACACGGCCGACGCTCCCGTGCTTAAGGATGTCAATTTCAAAATCAAGGCGGGTCAGCTGGTGGGATTGGTGGGGACTACAGGGGGTGGCAAGTCCACCATAGTCAGCCTGATCCCGCGATTCTACGATCCATCCGCCGGCGTGGTGAAAATCGACGGCGTGGATATTCGCGAGTATAAATTTCATTCCATGCGGGACCAAATCGGCTACGTGTTGCAGGAAACCGTGCTCTTCGAGGGAACCGTGCGCGACAATATCGCTTACGGCCGCGAGGGGGTTACGGAGAATCAAATCCTGGAGGCCGCAAAACTGGCGAACGCCGATGAATTCATCGCGCGTATGCCTCATGGATACGACACGATGGTGGGCGAGCGCGGGGAAACACTCTCTGGTGGCCAGCGACAGCGCATTGGAATTGCCCGTGCCATCATTCGCAACAATCCGATCCTCATCCTGGACGAACCCACCGCGGCCCTGGATACAGAATCAGAGAGGTTGGTAATCGAAGCTCTCGAGCGGCTGATGAAGGGACGAACGGTAATTACAATCGCGCATCGGCTCAGCACCATTCGCGATGCAAATAAGATTATTGTTCTGAAAGAAGGAGTGGTGGCCGAAGAAGGCAACGCACGACGAATTGCTGGCTCTTGGCGGTGTGTATGCGGAACTCTATCGTATACAGTTCAGCCAGCCACCACCGGCTAGCCCCGTTGCGTCATAGAAATGTGCATCGCTCGCAAAAGACTGCGGTACTTCTCGGCAGGCGTTGGTCACGTGCGTACAGATTTTAGGAGGCTCCATGTCACATTCTTGATCGTGATGCCCGACGATACATCTAAACCAATTTTCGATGCAATCAACGGCGCGACAAAGTCGCTGCGCGTCAAGATGTTCATTTTCTCGGATCCGTCGCTTTTGAAGGCGGTGATCGAGGCCAAGCAGCCGCGGCGTGAACGTCCGGGTGATGCTGAATCCTGCACGCCGTGATGGTGAATCGGAAAACAAGGAGTCGCACAAGAAGTTGGCAGCCGGGGGTGTGAGGTCATAGACAGCAATCCGGACTACGACGTGACCCACGAGAAGTCGATGGTGGTGGATGATGAGACGGCCTTCGTCAAATCCCTGAATTGGGAAACGAAGAACCTGACTGAAACTCGCGACTATGCCATCGTTACTTCGCATGCTCACGAAGTGGCGGAAATCATCGAATGCTTCGAAGCGGACTGGTACGCGCAAGCCATTCAAGGGTGACGAACATTCACATTGATCTGGTGCTGCGGTAACGGCCGGGAGCGCATCGCGCAGTTTATTGACGACGCGAAGGAATCCATTTTTGTGCAAAACGAGCGCTACCAGGATGCGGTGATCATCGAGCGGCTGGTTCGGGCGGCGGAGCGTGGAGTGAAGATCCACGTCATGGCCCGCCCTCCTCATAAACTGAAAAAGGAGAAGTTGGTGGAGGCCGTCGGCGGGATGCGCACCATGCAAGATGTCGGCATCAAGATTCACAAACTGAAACACCTGAAACTGCACGCCAAGATGCTCCTCGCCGACCATGCTCGCGCAATCGTTGGATCAATCAATCTAGCGCCTGGAAGCTTTGATAGTCGAAGAGAGCTAGCCATCGCGGTGGACGACAAACATGTGATCAAACGGCTATCGAAAATCGCACATCACGATTGGGAGCACTCGCACCCGCTCGATCTGACGGACGAAGGTCTTCTCGCGGAACTCAAGGCACACAAGATGGAGGAAGCAGGGAATTTGGCGCTTGAAGACGGTGGCAAGAAAAAGAGCGAGAAAGAAGGCAAGAAAGGTGGCAAGAAGCACGGCAAGAAACACAAGTAGAAGAAATAAAGACTGAGAAACCCAACGGACTTTGACGGGTCTTGGTCATGGATTGGTCATGGAGCCACCGTCGCACTTGGGGAATGAAATCCGCGCGACATCTCGGGATGTTCCTCCTAGCATTTCTTTGCGGCAGCCACGTTTTTGCACAATCCGAAGGCAACAATGCCCCCGGTAACAGCGCGCCCGCCAAGGCTGCGCCGGCCAACACCGCGGCGCCGCCAAACCCCTGGGAATTCGATTTAAGCGTAACCGGAAATATCGTGCCCAACGGGCAATCCTACGCTTCGCCGACATTCACGGCAGACCGCGACACACTGCACTTGGAAGCACGGTACAACTACGAAGCTCAGCAGACAGCGTCGTTGTGGTTCGGGTACAACCTGAGCGTGGGGAAAAAGCTGGATCTGGAAGCCACGCCGATGATAGGCGGCGTGTTTGGCAAGGTTAATGGAATAGCGCCGGGGGTGGAAGTTACGGTCACATACAAGAAATTGCAGCTCTACAGCGCGAACGAATACATCTTCGATACCGGTACAAAGGCCGGCGATTTTTTCTATACGTGGACGCAACTGACATACTCGCCAGTGCCGTGGTTTTCGGCAGGGTATGTGGTGCAACGGACCCGGGCCTATGCGACATCGTTAGATATTCAACGCGGTCTGCGTCTGCAGTTCACGCATGAGAAGGTTACATTCTCCACACAGATTTTCAATATAAGAGAGACCGACCCGGTTGTGATGCTCGCAATCGGATACAGTTTTAGTGTGGATCCGAAGCACACAAAGCGAGTCGGCGAAACGCAAGACAAAGGGGGAGCAGCAACGGACCCTTGAACAGCTAACGCCGGTTCCTGCGCGGCCCATCTTTCGGCGGTTCGGCCACCGGGCAAACCAGGAGGGTTGGAATTACAACGAAATCCCAACTGGCTACGACTGTCACGTGCAGATGCCGGACGCTTTTGTGTCATCGTTGCTTGCTAAGTCCTGATAGATGTCATAACGACGTCGGCCTCGCGACGGCCCGAGTAGACTGCTCGGTGTTTACCCCAACAGTGCTCGGACCGAAGGAGGCCGAGATGCGGATTGTAGGATGTGACTTCGATGCTCGCCAGCAAACGTTGGCGATGCTGGACAGCGGAACAGGAGAAGTAGTGCATCGGACTCTCCCGCACGAAGGCAACAGCGTGCGGGAGTTTTATTCCACGCTTCCCGGTCCGGTGCGGGTAGGCATCGAAGCGACCGGGTCGATGAAGTGGTTTTTGCACCTGATGGAAGAACTGGGAATCGACTGCGAGGTAGGTCATCCGGCGACGATTCGAGCGGCCGAACCCCGCAAACAGAAACATGACCAGCGCGATGCCGAGTTACTTCTCAAGCTGTTGGTAGAAAACCGTTTTCCGTCGATCTGGCAGCCTTCCAAGGAACTGCTGGATCTGCGAGGGTTGCTCTTACACCGTCATCAGTGGGTACGCCTGCGCACGCGGATACAGAATGCGTTGCAGGCGATCGCACGGGCGAATGGTTTAAGGCGCGGGAGTTCGCTTTGGAGCGAAAGCGGACAACGGGCCATCGCGTCGCTACCACTGGCAACACACACCGCGCAGCGGCGCAGTAAGTTGCAAGCGATGTATGCCAGGTTTGAAGCGGAGATCGAACAACTGAACCAGCAAGTCCTGGAGCAAGCAGGTCAACGACCCACCGCCGGGCTGCTGATGACTCATCCCGGCGTGGGACCGATCACGGCACTGGCGACCGATGTCTTTCTGGGTGATCCGAAACGATTCAGCGACGGCAAGGCGCTGGCCAGTTACATCGGGATCATTCCCCGGGAAAACTCCAGCGGCGGACGACAGCGGCTGGGAGGTTTGAGCAAGCAAGGTAATCCGCTGTTGCGCTTTCTGTGGTGTGAGGCGGCGGTACACGCGGTGCGCCGAGATCCGGAACTGCGTCGGTTCTATCGGCGCAAATTAGTGCAAAAGTGTCTGGGGAAAGCGCGAGTTGCCGCCGCGCGGAAACTCGGGATTCGGTTGTGGATCATGTTGCGAGATCAGATCGATTACCAAGAGTTCTGTCGTCGTGGACAGATGCAACAGAGAAGCGGTGGTGCCTGAGCGCGGATGCCTGGAATGCGTTATGGTGCGAAGAGTCACCGTCTGATTGATTAGGCGACCCGCCTCCCTACGGGGAGTTCGCATAACTCATCATGGTCGATCGTGACCGAAGAGCTGTTTGGTGGGCAACACCGAATCGATGAAGCGGAAGCGGCCCGAGCTGTTAGGGGTGATGCAAGTGAAACAACACAGCCACCCAGACACGATTCGCGTGCCCTGGGACAGGTGTGTTGGTGGACAAAAAAACACGAATAAAATCTCTTGAAACGGTCGGCGTCGTTAGAGATATATGCCCCCTCGGATAACCAGAAAAAGCTATAGGCCTCGAGCTTCAGAAAGAACCGTGGTTGACAACGTTCAACCGCGCGGCATGTCTTGCTTCAGAATCCGAAAGCGCCGTCACGAGAACAGAATGGAGCTACGAAAAGCGAATACCTCAGAGCCTCTCAACTGGACTTGGGCTGGAGAGCGCAGCGAACAACCTCGCTCCTTCCAGTCGCCGGAGATGTTTTTTCTCTTGACTCTCCCCTTTGTAGAACGCATTTACCGGAGTAGTGAAATCGGACGCAAAATCAACCGGCGGATGTCAGGTAATCCTGCTAGAGATCCCAAGTGACCATGCTCAGATCCACCGCAACTTCCTCGACTTGGTTAGAGAAACTGTAGCCCGTCCGGTGGCTGCGATCAGCCGCCTTCCCAAGTCGCAGGCAGCTTGTCCGGGTGTACAATGCGAGCATTCCCCAGCCCAGGAGACTAATCGTGACGACTCTCTGGGGAATTGCGCGCAAGAGTTTTGGCGGTATCGTGGCAGTGGCCTTGACCTCCGGGCTCTACACTTTTGGTCAAACCAGATCAGTTCCAGTAGATCCGGGCGTGCGCGGTGGCCCGGCGGGTGCCGGCACTCCGCTGCAGGGTCTTACTGCGGACGAAACCGCGTTCTTCCAGGATGGACAGGCGAGGTTCGCTGATATAGAGGTCGTGACGGGGGGCGCGAACAATGGCCTCGGTCCCCGCTTCAACTCCAACCAATGTTTGTCTTGCCACGCGCAGCCGAGCATAGGCGGAACGAGCCCAGCGCAAAATCCCTTGATCGCGGTGGCTACTTTGAATGGGGCGAAGAACACTGTGCCATGGTTCATCACGCAAAATGGTCCGGTCCGCGAAGCGCGGTTTAAGAAAAGCAACGGCAACGCCGATGGCGAAGTTCATGACCTCTTCGTGATCACCGGCCGAACCGACGCCACCGGGTGCAACATCTCTCAATTCGACTTCCTGCCCGCAGGCAATCCGCTCACGGGCCAAAGTGGGAATGCGAACATTATTTTCCGAATCCCGACTCCCCTGTTTGGAGCGGGACTCATCGAAGCGATTCCCGACTCGACCATCCTTGCGAACATGCACTCCAATGCATCCGAGAAGTCGGCATTGGGTATTTCCGGTCACGCGAACGCTCACCTAAGCGGAAATGTGAACCTCAGTGCAAACGATGGGACCATTACGCGTTTCGGGTGGAAGGCGCAGAACAAGTCCTTGCTCATGTTCGCCGGCGAGGCATACAACGTCGAGATGGGAATCTCGAACCAGCTTTTCCCGCAGGAGCGCGACGAAACGTCGGGCTGCCTCTTTAACGCCACTCCTGAGGACACCGTCAACTTCACGCCTACTGCCTCGACCACCGGCAATTCGAACACGGCCGTCATCTCAGACATCGAAGCCTTTGCCGACTTCATGCGCATGCTGGCCCCACCGACTCCCGCGCGCGCCACACCGTCCAGCGAAAAAGGACGCGCCACCTTTGCAAAGATAGGTTGTATCCATTGTCATACGCCCTCGTTGACCACGGGGGCAAAGATTGCGAGTGGCTCCTCGACCAGCCCGAGTGTTGCGCTCTCCAATCAGACGGCGAATCTTTACTCTGACCTTATCGTCCACCACATGGGGAAAGGACTCGCCGATGGCATCACGCAAGGTGGCGCCGGCCCTGACGAGTTCCGAACCGCTCCTCTCTGGGGCGTCGGACAACGCGTCTTCTTCCTTCATGACGGACGAACGACCAACCTCGTGGAGGCGATCCGAGATCATCGGAGCGTTGGCAGCGAGGCAAATAAAGTAATCGAGCACTTCAATATGCTCACTACTCAGGAGCAGCAGGAAGTCATCGACTTCCTGCGTTCGCTCTAACGAGAAGAGCGCTTTCAAGCCCATTGCCAAACCGAACTCTCAAAACCAAGCCCACGTGCGCCGCGCCGCGCGGGTCCCGCGCAGCTTGTTCGCGAGTTCTCGCCAAGTGCCTCGCAACCGCAATGCAGGTAAAATTTGACGCTGGGCCAGTTTCCGATTATGCGGGTGGTCTCAATGGGTCGACGCAACACCAAGCTTGAACTCCCGTGCATTGAAAACAGAAGCCAAAATCGCCCGCCAGGGTTAGACCAGCAGAATCCTTGCCCTAGCTGGGTTTTGACCACGCACAGCCAAACAATGGTTCTCTCGCGGAAGCACTGCCGAATCAATCTACTGGATGGTGTTGCGTCGACCGGTTGAGCTGGCACGACCTACCAGGGACAATCGCCTGGACTACGTTTTCGCCGTAGAATACTGGTCAGCCTGGATCACTGATGAGGTCATTCGCGCCGCAGGCGGTCTCGTTGTAGCCAGCTGAGTGCAATGTGTTGACGTCCCAATAGCAGTTTCGGGTGAACGCAGTTAGGGCAACACCGAGAGGAGAATGCGATGCCGCTTCAAAATAACTATTTTGCAGACTATCACAACCTAAAACTGACACGCGATGACAAAGCTGTGCTGGTTGCTGAATTCCACACCAACGGCGGACCGTTCATCATGACTGCGCAATCTCACACAGAATTTGTCGATGCCTTCTACCGGATTGCGCAAGATAGGGCGAACAAGATCGTAATCCTGACGGGCGCAGGTGGGGAGTTCATTACGGATGTCGATTGGTCCTCTTTCGGCGATGTCACCGATCCGGCGTCTGGAGTCAGGTTCACGACGAAGGCGTTCAGGTTTTGGAAAACATGGCCAACATTCGAGTGCCGGTCATCGCGGCTCCTCAGAAACTTGTTTATTAAGTTCCCTGGAATCAACAAATCCGTTTGGACAAGTTTCTGGCACTAGCGACGCGTAGAAGACGCAGTTAGGACTTAGGTGCACTGGCGCGTGTCCCACCCGCCCTGAACTCGCTACGCGCGGACTTCCACTGGGAAGGCAAGGCGCGGTTGGCGAGGTGCCTGCGATGAACTTTGACTAGGGTTTCTGGATCATATCGTCGCCGAATCGTCCGTCGTGCGGCCTGCTTCGGCGAAAAGCAATGTCCGCACAGAGTCCATCAAATGCTTAAAGTCCCCCTTCGGAACGACCAAATCCACGCACATATTTTCAACGAACGATTCGTTAACGGAGCTGGCGTGGAGAGTGAGGAGAATAATGGGAACAGTGGGCATAATTTTCTTGAGTTCACGCGCGGCTTCGAGGCCATTCATTTTTGGCATGGATAGGTCGAGAATTACCAAATCGGGCTTGCACTGCTTGGCCAGCGAAATCGCTTCGTGACCATCAGCAGCTTGCGCGCAAAGTTCGCAATTCACTTCGGTTGCAAGCAGCCTGTAGAGCGATTGGCCAACTATCGGGCTGTCGTCTGCTAGCAGTATTGTCTTTTTCATTCGGCCCCAGGGTGTTCTTCTAAGTTAGAGCCGCTGACCAAACAGAGCGATACATGGAAGTCTGTACGGGCAGGCTCAGAGGGGTGCAGGCTACTGGCCGTGGGCCGGTCAATCATCGCCAGTGACAGACTCCGTTCCTTTCTGTTGCGCCGTTAGATGGTCATCCAGGTCGGCGGTCGCGATTTCAGACTGACAATCATTCAGGAGGCTTCTAACGTGCGCCGTCAATTCGGTTAGGCCATTTGCCTTATCAAGGACTGCGTCGATACGAAACAGAGACGTAAAGCTTTTCTCCAGGTCTTCAGCATACATCGTCACCAATACGATCCGAATCTCGGGCAATGCGTATCTCAGGATTCCTGCTACCTCGATGCCATTTAGACCGGGCATTATCACATCCAAGATAATCAAATCTGGCGATAGTTCTTTGGCCTTTGAGACCGCATCGGTGCCATCCACCGCTTCAGCGCAAACTTCAAAAGGAGTGTCCCGCTCAAGTGCCTGACGGATTTTCGCTCGCACGATCTCACTATCATCGGCGATGAGAATGATTTTGCGCTTGGTCAACGAGGCGTGATGGCTCGATGCTGCAGTTGTAGTCACGTTACTATGGTCTCGGCACTGCAGATCAATTATAGTCCATCTGGCAATACAGCGATCCGTGTACCGCCGTCTCAACGACAATCAATTCGGTTGGCTACCGGACCTGCCGGCAAGCGCGGAGCAAATTCATAGACCCTGACCTTGTGCCGAGAGGGGAACTAATGCGGGGTCGCTGGATGATGGTGGTGACTATTAGCGCGGAGAGCTACGAGAGAGTATTCAGATTCTTACGGACCATGAACCGGAATGGGGTAATTAAGTATAAGCCTGTTCAGAGATCTCGGTGGTGAACGTCAAAAAGACCCGCGAGATCGGCGGAAGCCCGTTGTGGCAAGTGCTGCGCTTGACGCAACAGAACAGTGGAAATACGACGCCGGACAAAATGAGACCGTTGCAACAATAGGTTTTTCCTTTGAATAGGGCTACTACGAACGCAGCAAGTTTTGCACACAGTCTGCCAGTCTGCTCATGCCTTCCGCTTTAGCAACCACCACGTCAACAGCAAGCCCTTTGTCGGGAAATGCTCTGGCAATCGCTTCGCTATACATGGTGAATAGAACTATCCGGACGTTTGGCATCATCGTTTTCAGAACAGATGCCGCAACGATGCCATTCGTCCGGGGCATCGCCACATCCAATAGAACCAAATCCGGCTTGAGTTCCCAGGCTTTTTCGATGGCATCTTCGCCATCGGCTGCCTCGCCGCAGACATCAAGGTCTAGCTGGGCGAGATATGAACGAACGACCCTGCGAACGGTGTCGCTGTCATCCGCCACTAGAATCCGCTTTGACATTAGAATGACTCGCTGAGAACCCAGAACGGACTGTCGAGTAGTTCCGTGATGCGGGCTAGCCCGTTGTCATCCGCAATCCGTACTCGCGCGACGTGGGCATGGTTAAGCTCGATGACTGAGCCATCACCAATGTACGATATCCTAATCCTACATTGACGAAAAGAGTTTGTTAATACAGCGAACGCTGCATAGCGTCTCGGGGGAAACCCCTAGACACCGCAGGTGTCGTGCCGTCAAGTCGTGCGAAAGTGATAAAAAGTATGCCTTCAGTAGTGGCGTGAAAGACCTTCTCGAAGCCTGTTCAGACGAAATTCAATCCCCCTGGCGTCGTTCCCCGCTGCTAAGTCCTGATTACGCCGTTACCGGAGATGTATGGTCCGCCGCAAGCGTAAAAAGAAGAATGGCAGTTGGTCTGCGCCAATGGAATCGGCCTTCCGAGGAGTCAGAGACTCCGCGCCACGATGGATATCCGCTCGCTTGCGTCCTCCTAAAGTGGACGGCCTGGAAGAGACCTTCTCCGGTATCGGGTTTCGAAAGCGTGCGAGAGACCCATTGCCAGCTCTGTTTTCCGCCAGCAAGTACACGGGGAAATGGGATTTGTTTGGCGACGGCGGCAATATGGATGGTGCCGAGGGCCAGAATCGTTCCGTACCGCCTATGCCCGAACTGGCTGTCCCGTTTGAGGACGTGCTCGGGGAAGCGGCATGATACCTGCGATATGGCAGTGGTTTGAATTCACCCGACGGAATTATGACCTCGTATCGCCGAGGCCAATCCCTCTCTCATTACCCATCCTAAATAGGAAACGGAATCCACTCTTCGCGCGGAGCAAGACCTGTTTGTCCGAGGCTTGGGAAGCTGAGGCGTATCAAACGAAAACGTTGGAACGGCGGCACTTTAGCTCACTGGGCCACGTTTTAAACGAAAAATGACGGAAAACGGAAAACGACACAGAGACCAGATGCCTGTACGGGTCCGGCCTCTTTGATTCCTGCACTGACGGTAAAAAAGGCGTTCGCCTTTTATGGAGAGACTTATGGCCGATCAAGAACTTACAGCCGTCGTTGGTTTACGGAAGCCTGGTCCAGACGGGCACTTAAGATTCCGGCGCTTCTTTTATCGGGAGGGGAAGGAACTGGAACTAGCGAAGTGGACCGCTCTCGCCTACAAGCAGATTGAAAGAATCAAGCGCGGCAGGAAGATGCACAAGAGCGAGTGTCTGAAGATGGGGCGGATTTGCATCTATATCAAAACCAAGCTGGTCAGTCACGGGTATTGGGAAGCCTTCTACGAAAGAGTCTTCGGGCGGAGCGGCGTCTCCCTAGACCGCGCACAAGAGTACATGCGAAAGGTGGACCCCAAAGGAACCAATCGGTTGCGAGGTGCCGTTTCCCGAGGCGGGCCAGAAGCCAAGCAGCGAAGAGACGCGGCGCGGAAAGCGAAGGACGAACTGCGTCGATGTCAAACACAAAAAATGGAACTGGACCGTACCTTCAAAACGCTGACCAGCGGTTTGTACCGAAAACGGGACTGGTCGCTGCGCTGCGGGGAAATTACGAACGTGCTACGCAAAATGTTCGGCAAATACGGCCTGGAATATCCCGTGTCCGTCAATGTCATCGAGGTGGAATCACATGAACACGTTGAGGCTTAGGCGTGATCACGAGGATTCAGCCGCCCCCTTGAAGGGCGAGTTCGCGGACCCTTCTGACGTGGACCAGTTCGTGGACAAGAACACAGTTGTTCTCGCGCCAGACGGAAGTCTTCAGGCGATTCTGGTCCGAAACGTAATTCCAAGAGGCGAACACTTACTCGCTTACGAGCTTTGGAAGAACGTGGATGGCGATCTGGGCAATCGTCCCGATGCGGTCGGGGTGCCATCCACGCACCGCTCCAAGAACGCCGCCGGCGACCTATCACCCCGTAATGGCGTGTACGCAGATGTGGTAGCCAAGGTAAGGGAGCAGGGAGTGCGGCAGGGAATTATTGGATATCTGGACGGCAGTACTTGCAGAAAAACGGCACTGACCATAAAGCACCCGGAGATGTTGCACGGGAATCGGAGTTTGATAGAGCGAATGGACCGAACCTATGCCGAGCACGCTCCAGAGTTCTACGCCATTCAAAGGGCTGAGGTGGAAAAGGTTCCGGCATGGCGGATCTGGGGCACAGCGTTTTCGACCGTCTACGTCATCAAGCAACTCAAGGCTGCCGGGTATCACCGCGATAAGGGCAATTTGACTGGCGTCCTGACTGCGATAACGCCATGCGGAGAATTTACCGGCGGGGAATTAGTGCTGCTGCGTTGGCGTATTGCTATCGCCTACAAGCCCGGTGACGTGTTGCTCTTTGATGCGGAACAGTTGCACGCTAACCTGCCATTTGAAGGGCATCGACTCTCGGCGGCAATGTACTGCGAGCAGCATATCGGAAAATGCGAAGGGTAGCGAGTAGAACTGGGCTATTCCTGAACGAGTCTCAATGATGTTACTGGAGTGCCGACGGGTTTTTTGGAGAATTTTCTTCAGATTCGCGTGCACGCGAAGGTTCAAAAAAGGGGACCCGTCTCCCGAGAAAATCCGGCTCGCTCCAACGGTCTCTAAGCATCAGATGGATCGGCGAGTTTCTGAACAACGCGATTGCCCGAGAACTGAAATTCCGCTCAAAATCCACATGTTCGGTAGCGCGACGCAATATAAAGGGCGCCCCTTTTGGAGTAGGTTTTGAGTGTTCGGCTCAACCCCTACAGAAAGGAGCACCCTTCTATGACTAGCACCAAATATATCGGCATGGATGTGCACAAGGAAAGCATTTCGATGGCGGTGAGGAATGCTGCAGGAAAGATCGTGATGGAATGCGTGATCGAGACCAAAGCCAGCATGATTCTGCAGTTTATCGATGGGCTGCGTGGAGACTTGCAGGTGACGTTTGAAGAAGGCACCTCGGCGGCCTGGTTGTACGACCTGCTGAAGCCCCACGTCAGGAAATTGGTGGTGTGTGATCCGCGCAAGAATGCCTCCATGAGGGAAGGCAACCAGAATGACAAGATCGACGCACGCCGTTTGGCCGAATTGTTGCGTCTCGACCATCTCAGCCCCGTCTATCACGGGGAACACGGCCTGCGCAGCCTGAAGGAACTGGTGCGCAGTTATCTGACCATCACCAAAGATCTGGGACGGGTCATGTCGCGGGTGAAGGCCATCTATCGCAGTTGGGCCATTCCTTGTAGCGGCAAGCAGGTCTATGCACCGCGCCATCGGGCCGAGTGGCTGGGGAAGATCACGGAACCGGGAGTGCGCCGGCGGGCCGAGTTTTACTACCAACAACTGGATGCGCTGCGGACGGTACGTAAACAAGTGCGCCGGGAGCTGCTCGCGGAAAGCAAGAAACACCCGGCGTGGAAACGGCTGTGTCAGATTCCGTCGATCGGTCCGATCCGGGCCGCCGTACTGCTGGGCATTCTGCAGACCCCGCACCGTTTCCGCAGCAAGCGGCCGCTGTGGAGCTATGGCGGATTGGGCATCAAGACAGAAAGCAGCGCCGATCACCGTAAGGTCAACGGGCAGCTCGAACGAGCGAAGAAACAGGTCGCCATTCGCGGACTGAACCGCAACTGCAATCATGACCTGAAGAATGTGTTTAAGGGTGCGGCCATCGTGGCCTCCAGCAAACCGGGTCCGTTGCAGGAGTTCTACACAGCATTACTGGCCAAGGGCATGCGGCCGGAGATGGCGCGTCTGACCTTGGCCAGGAAGATTGCCACCATCGTGTTGATCGTGTGGAAAAGAGGAGTGTGCTTCGACGCCCAACATCTGAAACCACAAACAGCTTGAGTGTCTCTGAGCGCTTCCGCTCCATCCCAGGGATCTTCTCTGGCGGTGGCCGTCAAGTTCTCGAGACACTCTGGTTCGAGAGCGAGTCTCAGCTGGTAAGTTAGGCGCTGCGTGCCTCGGGCACCCAGTCTCTCACGCGACTCTAGGCCCTCTCGGATAACCAGAAAAAGCTATGGGCCACGAGTCCCAAATAGAACTATGGTCGCCAAATTTGACCACGTTCTGCTTTGTTGGTTTCGGAACAGACCGGCTTCGTTGCCAAGAAGCGATGAAAACCGCTGGCAGAGAAAACCCCAACCGCTGGGCCATAGTGCCCAGCAACCGAGCACTTGGTGCGGGCGGTCAGAACAGATCCTGCTCCATTACGTGGGCTGAGAAGCAAGAAAAATTCCGGCCGGAGGAGAGGTGTTTTTTCTTGACTTCTACCTTTATAGAACTTACCAGGACTTACAAGGGTTACGCGCTGTTGGTCTCGCCTCGGGGCCAGTTGCGTCTGATGGAAGGTCTGACATGCGTGCGTTTGCGCAGATGATGTTTTTGGTATGCCGCCTGAGCGCCACTTACAGTGGATCTCTCAAAAATGTTAATCAACCAATAGATTGACTAGGGGCACTTGCGTCGCTCTTAATGTGGGAACAACACTCGTCGTCAAACTCACGAAGCACAAAACGACAGCCGCCACTGCCACCGACAGGAAATCTATTCCTTGCAGACCGTATAGAAGATACGCGGACACGTGAGCCAGGCCCACCGATAAGACGAGGCCCAAGAATCCACCTAATATTATTGAGATCATCTCGCCAAGCGTCACGAGGTACACAACGCTTCTCCGTTGAGCGCCAAGCGCCAATCTAATACCTATCTCGCGCCGGCGCTGCGCTACGGAGTCCGATACCAAGCCATAGACACCCACGGAAGCCAGGAAACCTGCAAAGAGTCCGAACATGGAGAAGAGCAACATCACGAAACGAGGTCCGACCTTAGCGTCTTCGATTAGTTGCTCCATCGTCCGCGACTTCGACACTGCCAGCGTCTTATTGATCGCTGCAACATCCTGCCTCAGCACAGGAGCGAACGACGTCGGACTTACTCTGGTGCGTACGGCCACATAACGGAGGGGAACATCCGTTTGAAGAAAAGGAACAAAAATGTCGCCTTGCGTGATCCCTAATTTTCTGTACTGAGCATCCGCGACAACACCAATGATGGTCCACCATTCACTGCTCTCATCGCGTGCGTCTGCGCGTCCGAGTCGGACCTGCCTGCCCATGGATCGCTGAACGTCGCCAAATACTCTCCGGGCCAAGGACTCGCTGACGATTATGACCTTCTCGTTCGGATCTTTGTCGTCGAATGTGAAGTACCGACCGGCCAGCAGTGGCGTACTAACCGCCTGAAAATAGCCCGGCGTGATAACTTCAAAATTCGAGATCGGATTTCTCTTCGCAGCGTAGATATCCTGACCTCTGGCTTGATATGGCACATCCCAACCAATGTTTCCCTCAAAGGGGCGCAGCAAAATAGCACCGGCGGCGCTCACCTCCGAATGTGACTGAAGCCGATGCAGTAATTCCGCGAAAAAGGCTTTTCGCTGAGCCGCATCAACGTTGGTAAGCCTGATCTGTGCAGTGAGCGTGTTTTCAAGAACGAATCCAAGCTGGACCCGCTGCAGATTGTAGTAATTGTGAACAACCATTCCCGCGCTCACCAGAAGCAGCATAGTGACCATTGCTTCTGAGGCCAACAAACTCTTGCGGAAAAACGTACTTCGCCGGCTGCCTGCTGCGCGGCTCGTGCATTCGTTGAGGGAATCGCGAACATCCTGCCTCATCATCAACAGAGTCGGCGCTAATCCGAAGGTAGCAGTAACGGCAATGCTCACAGAGCATACAAACACTAGAGAGAAAACGTTCAAATGGACTGACGAAAGCCTTGGAATTCCGGGCGGCGCAAGCCCGTGTACCAGCGCGATGAGAATCCGTGCGACCGCACATCCCCCCAGGACACCTGCGAACGACAAGACTGAGCCCTCAGCGACAAATTGTCGGAGCAATCTGCCTCGCGTGGCACCAAGCGCGAGTCTTACCGCGATTTCTTTTTCCCTGACGATAGCGCGGGCAAGCAAGAGACTTGTGATGTTAATGCAGGCGATCACCAGCAGAAGGAGCGACGCACCCCAGAGCAGGAGAATCGCGGATTTGTTGCTTCCAAAAACATAATCGGGCAGAGGCGTGACAACGGCAAATTCACCAGGCTCGGAGTATTGAGGATTGTGCTCGGAAACGTTCGCCATCACACGGCTAATATCGGTCGTTGATTGCCGCAGTGAGACTCCAGGCCTAAGCCTTCCAACGACCTGAAGAAAAGTGGCGTCACGGTTCGTCCATTGCGCGTTGATTCCAAGCGGAGTCCACAACTGCGCACCGGCTGGAAAATCGAAATCGGGGGGCATGACGCCTATGACCGTGTATCCATCTCCACTCAGATTGACAGTCTTTCCAATCACGGACGGATCAGCGTGGAACTGGTTTTTCCACAGTGAATACCGCAAAATAACTGTCGGTTCTGCCCCCGGACGGTCATCCGATCCCTGAAATGTGCGCCCCAAGGCAGGCTGAGCGCCCAGGACAGAGAAAAACGCGGCAGTGACTGGGGTTCTTTCGAGTTCGACAGGTTCTCCGCGCCCAGTCAGCGTAAGCCCGTAGCCGTACACAGTCGTTGGCATAGCTGCCAACATCTCGAATGCGCTAGATTGTCGCTGCCAATCCTGGAACTCTGGATAAGATAGCTCTCCAACGTGCGTCAGGTCGCTGCGATCACCCTTCCAAGAGATCACCAATCGATCTTGCTGATGAACTGGCAACGGTCGCAGTAGTACGCCGTACATGACGCTAAACAGCGCAGTGCTCATACCGATTCCAAGGGAGAGTACGAGAATGGTGATCAGAAAAAATCTTGGCTGTCGAACCATCAGCCGAGCGGCTTGCGTGAATTCTCGCATAAGATCGGAAATGGTATCTCTCATCCCACCCCCTAATATTTGCACCGTGACCTTTGCCCAGCGGACGATCACCGAACCTACGTCGCATTGGACAAGGCATAGAATAACCCTATCCGCAGACGGACAGGACATCTTGACTATCGGCATCGGCCTCAGTAGTGACCTAAGCTGATGTCGGGACCCCGGGTATGCCGGTTCAAAACAACTTGGAACTACGTTCGTGGTCTCCGAAAAGTCCCGATTAACGCAAAGTGGATCAGACGCAACACGGGAAGTCCCAGCGGTGATCGCAGTAGGGATCAACTGGCAGCTCGTGAGAGAAAGGCTGGGCTGACTGGGATGGCGGAGAGGCTCGTAGTACTGATGAAGCCGGGTAACTCCGGTGGAGGGAAGGAGCCTCAGTTGAAGGCGGACGCAAGAAGCGACGACGGAAAGGGAGAATGGCGAAGAGCCTAGCAACTCCCGCATTGTTTTCAGAAGTTGCAGACGGCGTCACATGCAATGGCCACGGCGATTGTGTGAGTCTTCTCCGAGAGCCGGATGCGGCAAATCCGCACGTCCGGTTCGATGAGCGGGGTGTGGAAACGGAAGCAAGGCGGAGCTAGTGAGGCACCGACTAACGAAAGGGTCGGTAACAGATAGGCTCCGCCTAAACCACCGCGCCACACCTCGACTCCACGAAGTGCCTTCCTAGAACTTCAAATGCCGTGCAAGAGCATAAATCAGGACTTGACGGCATCACCTGGTAATCCATTCCCGAAAGCCCCCTGGAAAGGTTACGTACGGTTGGCGGAAACGTTTGTAAGCGACTACTCGTATCTCAGTGCGACGATGGGATCGATGCGCGTAGCTCGCAGCGCGGGGATGTAGCACGCTAGAATCGCCACCGTGGTCAGAGTGAGAGATACGGCGATGAAAGTTACTGGATCGCTCGTCGCAACTCCATAAAGCAGGTTCGAGAAACTCGACAGCAAATGCGTGAGAATTAGCGCGGCCACTGCGCCAATTGCAAGGCCAGCAATAACCAGCCGAAGACCCTGTCCAATTACCAGCCGAAGAATATTTCGCTTCTCTGCACCGAGTGCCATACGGATCCCAATCTCGCGCACACGTTGAGCGACTGAATAGGAAACCACGCCGTAAACACCGACGGACGCCAACAGCAGCGCCAGGAAGGCAAACACCCCAAGCAGGGTCATGGGAAAGCGTTGCATCGAGAGCGACTCCGAGACAATCTGCTGCATCGTTCGGACGTCGTACACTGGCTGGTCGCTGCCCGCCTCGTAAACTATCTTCTTGATTTCAGGAATCACGGTCGCCCCATCAAGTCGGGTGCGAACCATCACCGTCAAGTATGGATAGCCTACCGCCACCCACTCATCCGGGTCTTGATGGAGCGGGAAATACATTTGGTCCCGAATGTTCGTGATCGAATCGTCTAATTCCCGGTGCCTCACATGGCCGACCACACCGATAATCCGGCACGGACCGGTCGGCTTAAAAAAGCCGAACGTGATTGTCTGACTGAGGGGCTCGCTCTCGGAGAAATATGTGCGAGCGAACACGCTGTCGATAACAACTACACAGGGGGATTTGATGGTGTCGTCCTCGGTAAACAAGCGCCCTCGAAGTAACGGAATTCCCATGGTTCGGAAGTAATCCGGCCCCGTGAGAAATCCCACCACCCGAGGCGCGGCCTGCAACGAAGCGGGTTTCTGAGCGCCAATCCAAAAGGGAATGGTTCCGCCTTGACCACTCAGCGGAACGGTGTCGGTAAAGTCTGCGGCCTGTACTTCGGGAATTTCCCGAATGCGCTCAATCAACTGCTGATATGCGATTCTAGTGCTCGATGCCGTCGTCGTCAGTGATCGCGAAACTCCGACCTTGAACGCGATGACGTGCTCCGTGTCGAAGCCGGGATTCACTTTCCATAACTGACGAATCGTACGGAACAACAGGCCCGCGCTCACGAGCAGCACGACCGTTAGAGCCACTTGGACGATTACGAGACTGCTTTGAGCGCGATTGTGTGGACTCGTGAAACCACGTCCCCCGTCCTTCAGGGCAGTCTGCAGATCAGCTTTTGAACTCGTCAGCGCGGGCGCGAGGCCGAAAAAAATCCCAACAGCAATCGAAACGACAAATGTAAAAAGCATGACAGGAGTATTCACGCCGATGTTTTCACTGCGCGGGAGGCTTCCCGGCATTGCTGCCAGCAGTATTCTGACTCCCAAAATAGCGAGAAGCACGCCGAGCGTGCCGCCGGTGAGCGAGAGAAGCACGCTTTCTGTAATCAATTGTCGAATTAGGCGTGCGCGAGTCGCCCCAAGCGCGGAGCGAACAGCAAACTCTCGGCTACGCGCGGCTGAACGGGCCAGCAAAAGATTGCCGACGTTTGCACAGGCGATCAACAAGACCAGACCCACGGCGCCCAAAAGCATCAGAAGCGTTCCCCTGAGGTCTCCAACCATTTCCTGCTTGAGTGGCATTACATCCGTTCCTAGATCTCGATTGGCATCGGGATAGAGCTGATCTAGACGATTCTGGATCGTGCTCATTTCCGCTCGCGCCTGAGATATTGTCGCATTCGGTTCTAAGCGCGCGATGGCACCAATACCGTCATGGCTTCCCCGAGCGTCCAGGATTATGGGATCACCCTGTCCAAGAGGCGTGTAAACATCCGCAGTGGCCCAGAAGCGAAATTCTGCCGGCAGAACTCCAACAATCGCGTAGTCCATTCCGTCCAGCGTCACGGAGTCCCCGAGGACTTGGTAACTTCCGGAGAATCGAGTTCTCCAGAGACGATCACTGATGATCACCGCGTGCGCTCCGCCGCGCTCGTCTTCCTGCGGTGAGAAATCACGTCCGAGCGTTAGTTTTATGCCTAGAGTGCTGAAAAAACCAGCCGAGACCTCATTGCCGTCAAGATGCTCAGGCGCGCCGGGGCTGGACAGATCATATCCCTCCGACCTGAAGGCAGACATTTGCTGGAACGAGCGAGCAGCCCTCTGCCAATCTATGAAATTGAGATATGAGGTCCAGACATGTGGGAAGCGCGGATTGCTTTCCATCACCAGAACTAGACGATCTGGTTGGCCGTAAGGCAGCGGCGCCAATACAATGCCTTCAACAACGCTGAAAACGGCAGTGTTCGCTCCGATCCCGAGAGCGAGAGTGAGCACCGCGATGGCCGTGAACCCGGGAGCCTTCGCCAACGATCGCACGCTATACCGCAAATCTCGAATCATCGTCTCCATGCGCCTTCCGCCTGCCAGCCAGGGTGCAAAGTGGACCTATCTTATATCCAAAGTGCTTGGTTCTTCGCGTTCGCGGAGAAATGAAGAAGCACTTCACTTGTCCGGTTTCGGCATTGATCAGCCTATGACTCGAATCGCCAAGATTTTATTTCCGGTATTCAATTCTGTTGTAAATAACGTGGTTGAACTCTAGCACTGTTTTAGAGCTCCGCGTGATTTCGGACCGATTGCACTACCTGACGGATGGCATCGACGATAACGTCAGGCCTATCAATGATGACGAAATGGCCGCTCTTCTCCGCAATGATCTCCTTGCTGTCTTGAGAAAGGGAAAGCAGTTCTCCCTGCAATTTGACGTAATCAGAGCTGCGGAACTGGTCTGTGCTGACATCAACGAGTGGCTTGTCGCCGAGCGGGTGTTCTTTGGCGAGCGCGTCGGCCGCTGCAATACAGTCCGGTACTAACCGTATGTTTGACCGCAGTACGGTTTGATTTCGGGTCTGTGCCATAGCCCAGAGGTGAAGCTCGCGATCGCGCGCAGATAACTTACTGAAGTTCGGATCACTCTCAATTCCCATTCCGCCAGCGGGGTTCGAAGACGTCGTCGGTGGTGCCGGAGGCGGCGACACTTTCGCATCGCCAGGAGGAGGCGCTAGGGGGAACCCGAAGGCGTGGTCCACAAAAACCATGCCCGCTACTTCGTCCGGATACTGTCCTGCATAGACGCGCGCAACCAATCCACCAAGTGAGTGCCCGACGAGAACATACGGCCCTTTGATCCCGGCGTTTTTCAGCGCGGTGTGTACCTCGCTAACTCTCAGCGAGCAGGAATCTTTCGGACCGTCGTCGCTCCAACCGATTCCTGAATGATCATACGAACACACCTGAGTGAATCCTGCGACTTCGGGTTGAACAAGTCCCCAATTGAAAGAAAACCCTGCGCCGACGATGACAACCGTCGGGCTTCCGGTTCCGATGCAATACAAATGAACTCGATAGCCACCCACATCGACCAGCTTGCCTAGCGGCGGGGGCGCTTTCTGATCTGTACCACCTTTTTGCGCTGGGGTTGCGATTGGAAGTACACAAACCAGGGCGAGGACAATAGCAAAGCACCTGGAGCAAGTCATGTTTGACGCTTCGCTCAACGGTCGCTTCTGGCGGGTAGTAGGCATGCATCCCCCCATAATTCCATCGGTAGGATTGTCTCCCGATTGGTTTAGTTGCCTAACGCAGGTGTTCGCCGCGGTCTGATGACTCGCGATAAGGCGAGTTTTCACCTCTCCTGTAAACGCGTTTGAACGTAGTCGCTGGCGCGACGGACGCTTCGCGTGCTATCCTCTTTAGGTCATGCCGCAAGGTAGAGCTTTTAACTGCGATTTTCGCTTTTCTCTGATTTTCCTAAGCCACGCAAAATCAATACACTACAGGGGAAAAAAGATTCAATTCCCATAGCCGTTAGATCGGTGCAGCCACTAGCCCGCATCCGCCGCAACCGCCAGCGCCCACCTTCAAACGGCTCTATCGAACGCGCGCGGAGCACCTCGCCCGGACTCCACGCTTCTGTGAAAACGCGCCTCCGATAGAGCACTAGCGTTTATCGGGAGTTGAGCCGATCTTCCAAAGGACCAATTGACATTCGGCATGTCGTGGAGTATATGTCGGCTTTCTAGGTATGGCCGTGGACGAGCCGAAAACAGAACTACTTCGCGGGACACTGGACATGTTGATCTTGAAGGTGGTGGCTCTGGGTCCTAGCCACGGATACGCCATCGCCCAACGCCTCCGTCAGATCTCGAAGGATTTTTTCCAAATTCATCAAGGCTCTCTTTACCCCGCGCTGCATCGTTTGGAAGACCGCGGCTGGTTGCACGCCGAATGGAGGGAATCTGAAACGGGCCGCGAAGCGAAATTCTATTCGCTGACGAAACAGGGACGCAGGCAGATGGACGCGGAAGTTGCTGAATGGGAGCGCTTGTGCGACGCCGTCGGGTTGTTTCTTCGCGCGCCAAAGAAGGAGACTTGACCATGGTCTGGATTCGCCGAGTCTTTCAGAGATCACGGGCCGAGAAATCTCTCGATAAAGAACTGCAATTCCATCTCGATCGTCAAATCGCCGATTACGTAGCCGCAGGCATGCAGACGGAAGAGGCCCGCCGCCGCGCCCGCCTCGAATTCGGCACCGTGGACAGCGTCAAACAAGAAGTCCGCGAGGCCCGCTTGGAAGCTCACCTCGAGATTCTGCTCCGAGATTTCCGCTACGCCGTTCGCAATCTTCACCGGGACCGCCGCTTCGCCATCGTCGCGATCTTTGCGCTGGCCCTCGGCATCGGCGCTTCCACCGTAGCGTTCAGCGCGTTCTACAATCTCCTTTTCAACGCCTTTGCTGCAAGAGATGCGGGCCGCCTGGTTGTTTTCTCCCTGCAGAATGCGGAGAAGGGGGTGTTGCCGGAGCTAAACCTCACGCCCCTCGGCGGGTCCCTCTCGGACGTAGAAGCCATCCGCAGCCAGAGTCAAGTTTTTGACGGCATTGTCGGATACCACCGCGGCATCACGCTCCTGCGCGACGGAATTGATATCCACCAGGTCTACACAACGGGTGTCACGTCAAACGCCTTTGATTTTTACGGTGTGCCGCCGCTACTCGGACGCGGCATTACCCCCGCCGATGGTCTCGCCAAAGCTCCGCCGGTCTTCGTCATGAGCTACAAGACTTGGAAGGGTGAGTTCCACTCCGACCCTGGGATTCTCGGCAAGAATTTTTTGGTGGACGACATGCCGCGAACGCTTATCGGCATCATGTCTCCGCGATTTCAGGCCTACGGCGCGTTGGTGCAAATTTGGACGCCAATCACAAGTAGCCCTGACACAAAGGCCGCGGCTCCCGCGATGTCCGTTGACACGATGATGGCGCGCCTCAAGCCCGGCGTGACGCTCGAAACCGCGTCCGCCGATCTCGATGTGATCGTAAAAAGCCTAGCCAAGAATCACCCGAACGATTTTCCCAAGCATTTTTCCGCGCGCGTGCTGTCGGCCACGGACTTTATGTTGGGACCTTACGGCATCGGCAGTGCCGGCGGTCCGGAAACGCAGCACTTCGACATGAAGCATATGCTCTATGCGCTGCTCGCGGCGGCTATGATGCTGCTCTTGATCGCCTGTAGCAATGTCGCGAATTTGCTACTCGCTCGCGCGACGGTGCGCGAAAAGGAAATTGCCGTTCGCGTCGCGCTGGGCGCCACGCGCACCCGGTTAATCCAGCAGCTGATCATCGAGAGTTTTACGCTGGCGCTGGCGGCGTGCGTCATCGGCTGCATTTTCGCTTTTGTCGGCATGAAAGGCGTAACCGAGCTGATACCGGCGAAGGGTGCGAGCATCGGAGGCGAAGCGATCGTCAGCCTCGATTGGCGAATGTTGCTTTTTGCTCTGATCGTAACCGCATTAACTACTATCCTGTGTGGCTTGGCGCCTGCCCTCCACGCGGTGCGCCGCGATTTGCAGCCATCTCTGGCTGGCGGCGACAGAGGCGCGAATGGTCCCTATCACCGCGGACGGTTTCGTACGGGGATTGTGATCGGCGAAGTGGCGCTGTGCGTTCTGCTGCTTACGGGCGCCGGTTTGATGATACGCAGTTTCTACCGGCTCACGCACATTGATCTGGGCTTCGATATGAATCACGTTCTGTTTCTCGCGTTCGGCGATCCTCGTGGCGGCAATTACCCGCCCGGGCAAGAAGCAATCATCTTCCAGAAAATCGTCGCACGCCTTAAAGCGTTGCCAGGCGTTACAGACGTCGCAATCAACAATTCGCTACCCGGATACAACCCCGGTGGGCGGCACGAAGTCAGTGCGCCGGGTTCAAGTCACACCGAACGAGCGGGTGTGGACGGCTGCAGCGAAAATCTCGTTCAGGTTCTGGGACTGCAATTAGAAAATGGAAGCTGGTTTACAGAAAGTGACGTGTCCGCAGCTCGGCGAGTCGCGGTGATCAATCACACCATGGCTATAAACTTTTTCGGCGGAGAGGACCCGTTGGGTCGGCGATTCACCGCCAAGGAAATAGTAGTTGAAGGTCAGCCGCTCCAGGACATGGACTTTCAAGTGATTGGTGTCCTTCGCGATGTAAAGGATTTTGGTCCACAGGTTCCGGTGATCCCGATGGCTTTCGTTCCACACACTGTCACCTCTCTATTCGGTGGCGGCGTGCTGTTTATAAAAACGAAAGTGGCTCCGGCGTCGTTGATGCGTACGGTGAAGGAAGAGGTCTGGTCGTTCGATCGCAACGTAATCTTTTCCCCGGAAACGGGGCCTTACGTGGACACCTTTTATTGGCTCACCTACTCCGCGCACGAGTTTGGTTTGATGACGTTCGCGCCGTTGGCAGGAATCGCGCTGTTGCTGGTGGCCATCGGAATCTTCAGCGTGATGGCCTACACGGTTTCGTTGCAGACCCACGAGATCGGAGTGCGCATGGCTCTAGGCGCGCAGCAAGCTAGCATTTTGAAAATGGTTCTCGCGAGAGGCGCGAAGATGGTCGCGGCAGGCATCATCATCGGCCTTTTCGCCGGTTACGGCCTCACGCGTTTCCTTGCCAGTCAGGTATGGGGTGTCTCAACAGCCGATCCCTGGACGTTCGCAGCAGTTGCGATACTCGCGACTCTCGTGGGGCTCGTCGCGTGCTACCTCCCAGCAAAGCGCGCGACACGGCTCGATCCCATGAACGCGCTGCGCTACGAATAGGAGGCCCGACCATGAACTGGATTCGCCGCGTATTTCGGAGATCGCAAGCAGAGAAGGCACTCGATAAAGAACTGCAATTTCATCTCGATCGCCAAATCGCGGATTACGTGACCGCCGGCATGCCCCCCGAAGAAGCCCGCCGCCGCGCCCGCCTCGAATTCGGCGGCATGGATCGCGTCAAAGAAGAGGTCCGCGACACTCGCTGGGAAACGCGCATGGAAAATGTACTTCGTGACTTCCGTTACGCCGCCCGCAGCTTGCGCAAAGATCGCCGCTTCGCCGTCGTCGCCGTGTTCGCGCTTGCACTGGGCACCGGTGCGACGACAGCGATTTTTTCCGTCGTCAACGCAGCTCTGGTGCGGCCACTTCCGTATCACGATCCATCGCGTCTGGTCTGGGCCGATGAATTTATGCCCCATTTTAACGATTGGATGGTTCCCAACCCCGAATACACGAACTGGAGCACGAACAACCACACGTTTGAAGCAATCGCTGCTTACGATGGAGGTGGACAGGCCAATCTCACGGGCGCGGGCGATCCCGAGCGAATCGAAACTACAAGTGTCACAGCCAATTTCTTAACCGTTCTCGGTATCACTACCAGTTCGTGGTCGCGCGTTTCTGCCGGATGAAGACCGGCCTGACGGTCCGCTGGTCGTGCTGCTGACCGACTCGCTTTGGCGCCGCAAATTCAATTCAGACCCAGGCATTGTCGGAAAATCGATCGCACTCGATGACCGAGCCTATGCCGGTCGTAGGCGTGCTGCCGGCGAGCTTTCGCTTTCCCGATAAGAGCCGCGAAACTCCTCAGTGCCTGCTGCCGTTTCAGCTTCCTCCGAAGTCGATTGGGCCGCGCAAACCATCGATGCACTTACGCGCGTAATCGGCCGGCTGGCGCTGGGCTGTCTCTCTGATCAGGCGCAAGCTGACCTGCGGCGCTTGCCGCTGCAATCCAATTCGGCGATCCCTAGCACCGTTCGTTCACATGCGCGATGGTTTGCAAGTGCAAGTCATACCTCTGCACCAAAAGATCGTCGGAGATGTTCGCCTCGCTCCTCAGTTCTTCTAACTGCAGTTTTCTTTCGTCCTGCTGATCGCGTGTGTGAACGTCGCCAATCTCCAATTGGTTCGTACTGCCAGGCGTCACAAGGAGCTGGCTGTGCGCGCCGCCATCGGTGCGGGCCGCACGCGGCTGATTCAGCAATTGCTCACCGAAGGCACGGCGCTCGCGGCAATGGGCGGCGTCGCAGGACTGTTCCTTGCGGCCATCGGTGTTCGATTTCTGCGTATTTCATTGCCGGCCATGATCACTCAGATTGGGTGCTATTTCCATCGACCGTCCGAGTGCTGCTATTTGCGCTCGCCATCACTTGCCTCACCGCCATTCTTTTTGGCCTCGCGCCCGCATTTCGCGCCTCAAAGCCGAGACGTGAACGATGCCCTAAAGAGGGCGGCTCGCGCGCTACCGGCCTTTACATTCATCGCAGATCTCACGGCGCGCTCGTCGCGGTGGAGTTCACGCTGGCATTTTTGCTGCTGATCGGCTCGGGGCTTCTGATTCGCAGTTTTATTCGTTTGTCTAATGTCGCTCCTGGATTTGATCCCACGAATGTGCTCACTGTCAGCACGGAACTCCCTGACTCGAAATATTCGGCACTGACCAGCAGCGCCAGGCTTTTTTCGCCCAGGTTCTGGACCGCATACGGACGTCTTCCCGGCGTGCGCTCCGACGCCTCACGACTCGGCTTCCTTTCAGCCGTTTTTGGGGAGTCGTTTTCCTTCCTCATGGAGGGACAGCCCGAACCTCCGCGCGGCACTTCGCCGATGGTACTCAACCAAGAGGTCAGTACAGACTATTTTCAGACGATGCGCATTCCGATAATCGCCGGGCGGTCGTTCACTCCATCCGATCTCGCGCCCGATTCTCACGCGATTATTGTCAGCGCCGCTTTCGCGCAACGCTTTCTTCCCGCCGGTGCGCCGCTCTCAAAACGCGTCCGCCTGGGCGCGCCCACCGATCCCTGGAGCGTCGTGGTCGGTGTGGTTGGTGACGTGCGCTATGCGAGCCTCAATGCCACACCGGACCCTCAGGTGTACCTGCCCTACGACGGCGAACACGCTAACTTGGCCTCAATTGTCATCCGCACGGAGCAGGACCCCAGGGGCCTAGCTTCGCTCGTTCGAGCTCAACTCGCGGACATCGATCCCGCGCAGCCCGTTTTCGACATCACAACGATGAAGCAGCGCCTCGATGATTCGATAGAAACTCCGCGCTTCAATATGGCGCTGCTTGCGGTTTTCGCTTCACTCGCGCTCGTCCTCGCGACGATAGGGATTTACGGTGTCATTTCCTACTTCGTCTCGCAGCGCACTCGCGAAATCGGTATTCGGGTCGCTCTCGGCGCGGCGCCTTCAGACATTCTGCGTCTGGTGCTTGGGCAGGGCGCGGTTATGATACTCATCGGACTCGCGTTGGGTGTCGCCGGTTCGCTGGTTCTTACGCGCTATCTCGCGAATCTTCTTTACGGCGTCCGTCCGGTCGATCCCCTGACGATAATTTCTGTGGCGGTGTTGCTCATCATTGTTGCGCTCGCGGCCTGCTATATTCCCGCCTGCCGCGCACTGCGTCTTGATCCTATGACCGCCTTGCGCTACGAATAGTCGCGCATGAGCGGGCGATCTTCAGAGGTCCCACAAGGCGATCATATGTGTTGGTAGACCTGGATTCGGAATGAGGCGGTAAACTGTTCGCCCGGGGCAATCACGCGCAGACCTTCGCCGGAGCATAGTGCGTTCGTGGCCGCAGTCATCGGTTCAATGGCGATGAACTCCTTGTCCTTCGGAGCAAAGACCTGGGCAAAGGGGAAACCGCTTTTGAATTCGATGGCGAGAGAGTAGCCGTTACCGGCGATCGAGAACGTGGCCTGCTTACCCGAAAGGGCAAAGCCATCGTCGTAGCTGGTGTTTCCGAGCCGCGCAGCGATGGGCGTCTGCGGAGTTTCCTGGCCGGTGGGAATCCCTTTCACATCGAGAGCCAGCTTGCGCATGGCAGGAGCGTTCAAGGTCCACTCTGCCCGCGGGGTTTCCGGAAGGCCGAAATAGGGATGGAAACCGAAACTAATCGGAACCGGTGAACCTGAATCTGCAAGGACTGTGGTTTGAATCTCCAAATCAACTGGCCGCAGCCGCACCGCCATTTCGACGTGATGCGGGAATGGAAAAATCGCGAGCAGCTCTTGGCTCAACCAATCCAAACGCGCGGTTAGTGCATCCGCGTGGCTGGAAACAACGTTCCACTGCAGTTGAGACCAGGGAACACCGTGCATCGGGAGTTTCTGATCATCGAAATGCAAACGCGGCGAAGAGGAATCTAGCGAAACCTGACGTCCAGCCGCGCGATATTGCAAACTGCCGAGGCGATTTGCCCAAGGATACAGGAATGGAATGCCGGCAGTGCTCCCTTTGATGCGAGCGGCATCGAGATCGTCCACGCGGCGCAGAAGCTCAACTCCACCAAAGCGAAGAGAAGCGCCGAGCATTCCAGCCGCGGGCCAGAATGTTGCTTGCAAGTCACCGGCCGTAAGGATAACAGTGTTTGCTGAACGGTCTAACGGAGCACTCATGGACAGTTAATTGAGTCCCTAAAATCCTATTGGCTCGCCTTCCAAAACTTTTGAAACTGTGCAATCGTGCCCGGTGCGAAGCCCGCGTAATCATTGTTCACATAAACATAGGTCGGGATGCCGCGCCGAGCTAGTACGTTGGCCCATCGTGGTCCGCCAACCTACCGCAACCATACGTCACTTCAGCGACGGTCGTAAGCGCGTTCAGCTTCATCTCCATGTTCAGTCGTGCAACCGCACAATTGAGGAGTCTCGCAGACCCTGCGCAACTCGCCGAGCTGGAATCCAGGGCCGGTACGAAACTAAGCGCGAGCTGCTTTTGTGCCCCGATAGGTCGGTACGAATATCTCGCTTACGAAAGTCGCCAAACTCGTCGGAGTAGTGTTTTGTGGGGAGCGCGGTTCGAGCGTCCTCATGTAGCCTGAATTCAGTGCATCTGCCATCCGTAACAAGAGCTCCGCCATGTCAGAAGACATTCCCATCTGCAACAAAGCAGGCCTCAACTGTTCCGCAGCCAATTGCTTATACGATAGGTCGGGCTTCCCAATTGCAACGCCCACGATCTTGGCAATTTCCACGTACGAAACATCGGCGGCTCCCTGTAGTTCGCGCGAGCGTTTCCCGTCGAAATCAAGCTTCAATAAGGCATGAGCCGCCACTGCGCCGATATCACGTGTTGCGATCATCGGTAATGGCAGATCCCCGTTGACTGGGCCAGCCATGTCTCCGAAAGACTGGATCACACCAACCTGGGGCAGAATGTTTTCCATGAAATAGCCGGCCCGCAGGTAAAGTGCGTTTAATCCAGGAATTCCATTGAGTTTTTCTTCAAGACTGTGCAGGCCGACCACAGGACCCGTTTTCTCGGGTTTGTCCGCACCGAAGCTGCTCAAAACGACGGCATGTTTTAGGCCGTTCTTCAGGATCGCGGAGACCAAAGCATCGCTCACTTGTTCTTGGTAAGCGCGAACATTCGGGGCACCAATATTCGGTGGGATCATTGCGTAGGCTGCCTTCGCGCCCGAGAAGGCCTTGGTTAGCGCACCCGCATCGGTAGCATCAGCAACGAATGCTTCCGCTCCCCTCTGTTTGAATCGTTCCAGCCGCTTCGCGTCACGGCCTATGACACGCACCTTTGCTCCGCTTGCAAGCAGCTTCTCCGCCACCACGCTTCCGGTGTTTCCCGTCGCACCCGTAATGACGTACATGTGTTCCTCCTCGCCGGTTGGATCGCGGCGTCTCTCTGTGTAGATGCCGAGGCGACATATGAGGACTCAAATTGGCTGGGACAGGTCTGATCTTTCAACTCAGGCTTGCAGCTGCCGGCGTATACCATGTGCGGCGTCGCTGTCAAAGCCGCTGTGAACGGCCCGTAACTCCTGATTAGCCGCCCACGCGCGCATATCATTTCGTAACGAATCCACCTGTTCGTCATGCAGAGTACCGATACATTTTTTAACAGGTATTCTGCAAATTCGCATCCATGCTAAGTGCAACAAAGGGGACCCGTTCCCGGGGGGAATCCGGTGCACGTGACGAAGCGGCTGAGCCACCCTGATGAAACGGAGCCGTTGCCAAACGCCACTGAGCATCCTCGTGTAAATCACCTGTGTGAAGCTGCCAAATAGTCAGTGCAGCTGAAAGCTGAAATCCATCTGAATTCTGACTAGATTCCCATCGTGTTCACAGTCTTTCTATCTTCAGAGTCCTGGATGAATTCTGCAGGTTGGTTCGCTTCCCGGTAGGCAAACAAAGCCTGATCTGCGACTCAATATCGGTTGCTTCGCCTGGTATTCAGACCGTGTAGGCGTCGCTATCACGAGTGTGAATCGGCCAGATACCGCGCGAACCATAATCACAAATATCGACCGTCAGAACTCAGTGGCCATTGGCAAGGTCACGAATTGAGCCCTTTATGCCCCTCCGCTTCGCTCCGGGGCAAGGCTCGCTACGCTCGCCTTGGTATTGTTTTTTGAGATTCTGCTTAACTGACACTCACTTCTGTTTCCGCAGAAAACCAAAAGGTTTTTCGAGGCGAGCCGTTTTTGCGAGCCTCGTCCCCCGCAGCGTAGCGATGCGCAGCATCGCGGAGCGGAGGGGGACCCAAATAACACTATCCAAACTCCCCAACACCATTACAGCGTTGGGGGGGGATATATAAGGGGGGGTAACAAAGTTTTCCAGTACGCGGAGATATCTTTATCTAGGGGGCCGCGTACTCGCGTACTGAACTTATACTGGTGATTTCAACAACCGGAAAGTCAATTTTCGTCGCTCTCGGTGGATGCATTCCCAAGTTTTGCCGAATCCGTCTTGCAGCAATTGTCTCGCCCGGTCCCGGCTTGCGATTTTCTTGGCTTGTGCGAGGTTGGACAGCTCCTCTTTGCTGGCCGTCGGATTCCTCCGGATCAGCTTTTTCATAGCTTCGATTTCAGCCTCCAGTTTCAGGACTCCCTTATCCTTTGTAGCCTGCAGGTTGCGCAGATGCCAACTGCCATTCTTGTCCACGCTACTCAGAACCTCGAAAGAGAAGTTGCCGACGTGTTCGGGGGCGTATCGTTTGAGGAAGCTCTTGACGCGGACAACGGCACGAGAGGAGGTGGGGTTGAGAAGCGTACGCTTCTCTTTCTGCGCCTCGAAGTAATGTGACGTGTCCATCTGCGTCATCTTCGCCGAGGTCCCGATGGGCTGTTTACGTCCGCCCTTGCCCGTATGGTCGATGATCGTGCAGGTTGCACCCATGTCGCACAGACGCCGGATGGCTCGGAAGATATGCGTGGCCTCGCCGATCTTGTCTCCGCTGTCTCCCGCTTTTAGTAGGCTGGTCCAACTATCGAAGATTATCCACGGACTCTGACCCGTCAGTTTCTTGCAGCGCTTCGCAAACCTCATCAATCTCGCATTGTCCGGAAGTGGAACGGGCGCAGCCTTGCGATCCCAGATCGTGAATGTAGGAGACGAGGGGTCAATACCAAGGTCGCGGCAATACGATTTCACAACGTCGGGTGGGTTCTCATAGTCCAGATACAGGACGCATCGCTGACTTGTTTTTCTGCCAAGGTAACGCTGCCCTTGGGATACGGCCCAGGCAGCGCTTAGCATGGCCGTCGTCTTTCGTGTCCCAAACGACCCGTAGATCAATTGCACGCTGGCTCGGGCAAGAAAGAAATCAATCACCCATTTGCTGCTCTTGATTCGCGACAAGTCTAGCTTTGGGATGCCCTTCCAGACGTCGGGCCTCCTAGGAAATCGAGTTATGTGTTGGACCTGCTTGTCCTTTTTCATGGAATACCCCCATAGTTTTTGGAGCGGTCCCCGAAACGGGGCGGAACCATGGGGATGGAAAACCGCCGGGCGTCCGAGGACCGCTCTCTCAACCTAGTTACTCGGGCCGAATCCTGACGTGGCCCAGTCGCGCCGGTAGCTCTTGGAATATTCTTGCGGTTGGCGCGAGCAACGTACGGCGGGGGCCTATCTGCCGGTATCGAACGTAAGGCGGGGATCTTGGGATCACCACCTAAAGATCGGTGTAAGCTTGGCGCACTTCGATGCAGGACATTACGACTTCTTCCAGGGCTGTGTGCTCGTTGCGAACATTGCGATTTTCGTGGAGGGCGAGTTATGGCCAATAAGTTAAGCAAGCAGCGCTCACCAGCTGGAACGGACCCCGTCGATCCCGGCCCAGATATCCCGGACTACGAGAGTGATGATGTAGAAACCTATGAGCGGGATATCAAGGGTGATGTCGCGCGTAGTCTCGGCAGAGAACTTCAATTGTTAACAAACGATTTCTGGCGTCATGTGCCGGCTAGCATCGAGAACATCAAGTTACGGAAAAATGGGCTGACTTTGTCCGTTCGGCTCCCATTCCTAAGCCCGCCTCCATTTGGGGAGCCGGGCGGCCGACCTGCAACCCAGAAAGAGGTAGCCGAGATACGCTGCGGCTTTGTCGAATTTCTTAGAGAGCAGCAGCCGGTCAGCAGACGGTTATCAGGTTTCTTTTATTCTGAGTTTCATACTTTTTTGTTGGGATATTGCAAAATTTACCGATTCGACAAGGACATTCGGAAGCGGATTGAGCCACCAGGCGAACGGCGTTTTGCAGGTCGTCCAGCGCTCCCGATCCCGCCGTCTCAAAAACAAGCCGTTAAAAAACAAGCCCGAACAATATTTGCGGCCGTCCTGGAAATGAGGGAGGCGATCACGCGCTGGAAACGAAAGCATCCTTCGATCAAGCAAAACACGATTAAAGATCGACTGGCGTCTCGGTATGACTGCGAACGATATCCATGGACTCGCTACGCCTTTCTCAATGTAACTTTGAGAGCGAGGCGACCGGACGGGACGCAGGCAAGTTTTGCGGAGCCGGAAAAATGGTCCTGTCCGGACATAGCGGCAAAATGGACTCAAGACTGGTTCCACGGCGAATATGGTCATAACTACGATCTACGAGAGATTAAGAAGCTTTTCCGAAAATCCTAATTCGGCAACATCGGAAAACCGCCGCCGATATTTCCCCGTCCCCCGCAAGACCACAAACTATTTCGATAGCGCTTCAATTCTGACCCGACCACGCATCGTCCGGCGTCAAGCAGAATAAATTGGTGCCAATTCATCGCCGGTGACCGCCGATCGTCTCGCGACGGAAAATGAAGGTATGGACACATTGCGCGATCCCGCCCGTGCTGCGAATTCGCAGCCAGCGAGAAGAGAACAGCATGAACTCGGCCGGGAATAAACGAATTCTAGAACGAACACCTGGCGGCCTAAAGCCGATGACCGAGGCTGTGTTGCCGACTGCTGGCCCGGAAAGCACCGAGGTCACGTTGGGCACCGAGCATGCAAATCTGGAGGCCAACGCGTTTCGACCGGTCACTCGTCGCCGCAGAGTGCACATGAAATTAGGCGGCAGGGAAATGCGGTCAGGACGGGCCAATTCGGAATCGTTTGATGGTCTACTGACCCGTTTCCAGAACGCTGTCCCGGCCACGTCTGACCTTCCGCCTCTGATTGATGGAAATATCTCTACCGTTGAGAACAAGGATCCAGGTACCCTTCCGGCGCGTAGCGGGCCGAAGAAATTGCCGGGCCCGTTACGCGAGTTTTTAGACGCGTGCGTTATTCCAGCTCTGGTCGAGAAATACTTGGCCACGCGAAAGGAGACCGGAAAATGACATTGCGCTGCGCCGTCTACTCCCGATTCAGCTCTGATAAGCAAAGCCCAGCATCCATCACGGACCAGGTGCGCAAGTGCGGCGAATATGCACACGCACGTGGGTGGAAGATTCTGGACGACCACATCTACATCGACGAAGCAATTTCCGGCGCAACGGCGGAACGTGCTGGATTGAAACGTCTGCTTGTGGCAGCCAACGCCAAGCCTTTCGACGTCGTTCTAATTGACGATACCTCGCGTCTGTCCCGAAAATTGTCCGACTCCATCAATCTCTCCGACCAGCTGTCCTTCGCTGGAGTGAGAATTGTTTTCGTGTCGCAGGGAATAGATTCGCAGGACGAACAGTCGGAAGTCCTGATGGCCACGCACGGCATCGTGGACAGCCTGTATATCCGCGAGCTGGCGAAGAAAACCTTTCGGGGTGTCGAAGGCCGCGTCCTGAATAAGCTGCACCATGGCGGACGCTGTTTCGGCTACACGAGCATTCCTATTGAAGACCCCGAGCGCCGCGACCAATACGGGCGTCCGCAGATTGCGGGTGCGCGACTCCAGATTGATGACGCACAGGCACGGACCATCCGCAAGATTTTCACGCTCTACGCGGACGGTCTCAGTGTCAAAGGTATCGCAAAGAAGATGAATGCGGACCACGATGTATCTCCGTTGCCAAGAGCGGGACGCCAACACTCATGGGCACCGTCGAGCATTGCCGGAATCCTTCGCAACGAACGGTATCGCGGAGTGGTGAATTGGGCGACGACAAAGAAGATTCGCAACCCACAAAGCGGCAAGCGAATTCAGCGCGACAGGCCGAAGTCCGAATGGGTGCGCGTGGAGATGCCGGAACAGCGCATCGTCCCTGAGAATCTGTGGCTGGCCGTGCAGGAGCGTCTAGCCTATATGAATCGCGTTTGGGGCGCGCAGGGAAGGAAAGGCGGGCTGATGAATGCGAGGGGTGCATCCAGCCCTTACATTTTCTCCGGGCTTCTGAAGTGCGGACTTTGCGGGAATAATTTCACCCTTGTTAGCGGCACGGGAGCGAAGCGCAAGTCTGCCAGATACGGATGCCCGTTCCACGCGACTCGCGGAACCTGCAAGAATTCGCGGCTGGTGGCGCGAGACGTTCTGGAAAGCGAGCTACTTGCGAAGCTTCAACGGGATGTCCTGTCGGATGCTGCGATTGACTACGTGTTGGATAGGGTAGCGGAGGAAATCGAGAAACGCTTCGCTGTGCTGGGTAGCGAGATGGAAGCGATGCACCGTCGAAAGAAGGCTCTGGAATCGGAACTGGCTAACCTGTCGCGTGTAGTCGCGGAGGGTATGGACTCGGTAACCATCCGCGCAGCAATTACGGAGCGCGAAGCGGAACTCTCTATCATCACCAGCCGAACGCTAGGCCGCGATAAAGGCAGCGTCCACGTGCAGGTCGTAGGTTTGCGGAAGTTCGTAAAGGACGGTCTAAAAGACATTCGAGCGGTTGTCGCGGGGAAGCACGGAAACCCCGCCGCCGTGCGCGCGGAGCTGGCTCGCCACATCGAATCCATAACACTCCTGCCCGAAGGGGACGGTCGCCAGATTCGCTACAAGGGAAGTTGGAAGCTGCTAGGCGATACGGATGGTGCCGAGGGCCAGAATCGGACTGGCTACGCCGGCCTTTTCAGGGCCGCGCTCTACCGGTGAGCTACCTCGGCACCGGTGCGTCAAATGATTCTACGGAAAATTCGGCGGGGTGACAAACGAAAACGGGGTTTGGGGAAAAGGATCTTTTCGGACGATTCTGGATTCGTGTGCGGCGGGCGCGGTGTGGCGGCGGAGATCAAGAGATTTGACTCAGAGTGCGCAGAGGAAAGGCAGAGGAAAATCTGAGAAAGTCAAAGGCACCACAGATGAACGCAGATGAACACGGATAAAGGCACACAGATAAAGGCAACGACAAAGGAGACCGCAGAGGTGCTGAGGACGCAGAGAAAGGCAACGGCGGAAGTGCGGGAGAGATCCCGGCCTGCGGCGGGGCCCGCTTACGGCAAAGGCGCGGGCCTCCCTTCGCGAAATCACTTAGGGCAGGCAGGATGACGATGCTCGTCGCATCGTCACTTCACGGAGTCGTCGTACTCTTTCATCCAGTTGCGGGCTTTTAGGACTTCGCGGGCTTTGGAGCCATCGGCTGGGCCTACTATGCCGTCTTTTTCCATTAGGTCGATCAGGCGGGCGGCGCGGCCGTAGCCTACGCGGAGCCGGCGCTGCAGGGTTGAAGTGGAGGCGCGGCCCATTTCGCAGACTACGCGGACTGCATCCTGGTAGAGGTCATCGTCCACTTCGTCGCCGTTGTCGGCGCCACTGCCACCACTGCCGCTGGCAGAACCGTTCGCGCCATTCTCGTCTTTTTCTTTTGGAGGCTTCAGGAGTTCTTCGTTGTAAATCGCCTGGGCTTGTTCGCGCCAGAAATCGCAGACGGCTTCTACTTCGCGTTCGTGAACGTAGGGGCCGTGAATACGGTGGAGGCGCGACGAGCCCGCCGGCAGATAGAGCATGTCGCCTTTGCCGAGCAGCGATTCGGAACCGTTGGCGTCGAGAATGGTGCGCGAGTCAACTTTGCTTGCGACGCGGAAGGAAATGCGAGCCGGGAAATTGGCTTTGATCAGCCCCGTGATTACGTCCACCGAGGGGCGCTGCGTCGCTAGGATCAGATGGATGCCTACTGCGCGAGCCATCTGCGCGAGGCGGGTGATGGATTCTTCGACGCCGTTAGTGTCTACCATCATGAGGTCGGCAAGTTCGTCGACGACGATGACGAGGTAGGGAAGCGGCTTGTGTTCGTCTTCCTCGGCGCCATCGAAGAGGGAAAGCGATTGGCCTTTTTCGAAGGAGCGGTTGTACTGCTCGATATTGCGGACGCCGCGCGAGGCGAGGAGCTTGAGGCGGCGCTCCATTTCGCGCGTGGCATTGCGCATCACGTTGGCTGCGACCTTCGGGTCAGTGACTACCGGCGCGAGCAGGTGCGGGATATCGGCGTAGAGGCCTAGTTCCACTTGTTTGGGGTCGATCAGGACTAACTTTAGTTCATCGGGCGTGGCTTTGAAGAGCATCCCCATCAGCAGGGAATTGATGAAGACGCTTTTGCCCGTGCCGGTGGAACCCGCGATTAGCAAGTGCGGCATCTGGGTTAAGTCGCCGGCGCGGATGCGGCCGATGAGGTCTTTGCCGAAGGGCAGACTGAGTTTTGATGGCGAGTGGCTAAATTCAGGCGATTCGACTATGTCACGCAGGGCGATGGTTTCGCGATGGACGTTGGGGACTTCGATACCGACGGTGGATTTGCCGGGGATGCGTTCGATCAAAATGGATTCGGCTTGCAGCGCCAGGCAGAGGTCGTCGCTGAGGTTGGTGATGCGGCTATATTTGATGCCGGCCTCGGGCTTGAATTCAAACGTGGTGACGACCGGGCCGGGATTGATTTGCGTGATGTGGCCGCTGACGTCGAATTCCATGCACTTGGATTCGATGGCGTGGGCGCGCTCTTTCAGTTCGTTCTCGTCCATTTTTTCGCCGCGCTCGGCATTGGAGAGCAGAGAGGGCGAAGGGAGCTTGTAGGTGGTTTTGCCCGTCGCGATTTTCGGCTCCGCGGATTTTTTCTTCGCGGGCGGAGGGGCGACAGATTCGTTCTCGTGGAACTTGATGACTGTTGGGGCGCGGCGGGCGTCGTTGCGCGCTTCTTCGGCTTCGCGCTCTTCCTCTTCTTCGTCTTCTACTGTGAGTTCTTTGGTGAAGACGCGCTGGCGGGGCGCGGGCGGGCGTCCGGCGATTTTGATTTCTTCCACGCGCTTGCGCAGGCGGTCGGATTCGCGGGTCTCGCGCCAGTCTTTTACGCGCGCCCACAACTGGCCGATGTAGCCGTCATTCGCCATCGGCTTTTTCATCCAGGCGATCAAGGCGTGAAAGGAAAAGCTGGTGGTGAGAAAAAGCGCGGTGAGTAAGGTGATGATCGAAACCAGGTTCGCGCCGATCGGATTGCAGGCCGCGCGCAAAGATTCCGCGAGTATTGTGCCCATCATTCCGCCAGCAGGAAGCGCGCTGCGTACTTCGGGCACGTGCAGCAGCGCCAACTCTGAGGAGAAGGAAGCGAGCAGCATGGTGAAGCCGATTACTTTGGCAATCGGTGCGTCGAGCAGCTGGCTGCGGAACCACTTCATCGCTACCAAGAACATCCCGACGGGAAACAGGAACGCCGCGAATCCGCAGAACTGGAAGAAGAGATCCGCGAGATGCGCGCCGACCGGGCCAATCCAATTGCGTGCGGGCGCAGCGCCTAGGGGCGGCGCGGAGACGTTGAACGAAGCGTCATGCGGCGAATAAGAGAGCAGGCTGAGAGCGAGCAGGATCGCGAGGCTGAGGCCGACGAAGCCGATCAGCTCGTTGAAGCGCTTATTATCAGTAGGTGTAAGGATCCGCACGACGATTTCCCCTTTTTTCCTGTTGGCGCGGCGCCGCTCACTTACGGCCGAATTATACGGCCAAAGCGCGTGACGTGGCGGCAATAGGTCGCAGAAGGATGCCGCTGTGAGGCGTCCTCAGGCTGAGCAGCAACGACCGGGCACAAATAGGGGAAGGCCGCCGCGTGGAAAACCTGGGGAGCGCCGGCGCTAACGCGCAAAACCCAGGTGGCGGAACGCGAGCAACAAAATGACTATACCAAAGGCGATGCGGTAGTAAATAAAAATTTTCAGTGTGCGTGTCTGCAAATACTGCAGGAAGAATGCGATTACGATGAAGCCGACGACAGCGGATACCGCGATGCTGGCGAATAGCGTGGATTGCGGCAGGTCCAGCGCTCCTGCGTGATGGAGTTTCAGGAGCTTGGGGACTTCTTTGGCTGCGGCTCCGGCGATTAGCGGCGTGGAAAGCAGGAAGGAGAAGCGAGCGGCGGCTTCGCGCGTCATGCCGCGGAACAGGCCGGTGGTGATGGTGATGCCGGAGCGCGAAACGCCCGGAAAAAGAGCGAGAGCCTGAGAAGTACCGATGGCTAGCGAATCGCCGAGGGAAGCTTGTTCGATGCGGCGGGTGAGCCGGGCGGAATATTCGGCGTACCACATCAGCAAGGCGATCCCGATCATGGCGCAGGCGATGGGGATGGGGTTGCGCAGATTTTCTTCGATCCAATGTTCGAAGAAGAATCCTACCAGGGCGCCGGGGATTGTGCCGGCCACCAGATACCAGAACAGGCGTTGATTCTGCAGGACCATTTGTTCGCTGGCTCGTTTGGGATAGTGGAAGCCCAGGCCGCAGAGCGTGAGCTGAATCCATTCGCGGAAGAAATAGAGCAGGACGGCGATCAAGGTGCCGAGGTGCAGCGCGACGTCGAACGCCAGGCCTGGATCCGGCCAGTGGAGCAGTTCGGGAACCAGGATCAGGTGCGCGGAGCTGCTGATAGGAAGGAATTCGGTGAGGCCCTGCACGACGGCCAGAATAATTGCTTGCCAAAGAAGCATGGGTTTTCAGTTCTCCCTGGTGACGGCCCGCGCCGCCGGAAATTGGTGCGCACTCTATATCTATAGTGGAAGCGTTTTGCTCATCGCGAACGCATCGCGCCCGCCGGGATAATAGTCTTTTTTGACGCCGAGTTTACGATATCCATGCTTAGTCCAGAAGGCAACCGCGGAATCGTTGTCTGTTGCCGTTTCGAGAGCTACTTCGCGGACGCCGTTCGCGGCGAGGCGGCGCTCGATTTCGTCTAGTAGCTTTGTGCCGACGCGGTGGCGGCGAAATTCTGGCAGGACATCAATGGTGACGATGTAGCCACTTTGGTCGCGGCGGGCGCTGATGCAGAAGCCGGCGATTTCGTGTTCGGGCGCGCCGGCGTCGGCGGATTCAGATTCGGCTTGCGCTTCGGCGACCAGGCAATCCGAGCCGCTGAAACGCAGGTAGGCGCGCAGTTCGCGTTTGGAGTACGCAACTTCGGGTTCGTAGCAGGCTTGGTCAATCTCGTACAGCGTATCGAAATCTTCGGGTTTGAAACTTCTGAGCGTGATGTTCACAGCGGAGTCTAGACTTCCAGGATCACCGGCAGAATCAGCGGGCGCTTGGCGGTCTGTTTGTTGAGGAAGCGCTTCAGGTCCTGGCGCACTTTTTCTTTGATTACGCTCCAGTCGGTTTTTTCTTCCTGCGTGGATTGTTCGATGGTGCGCAGGATGATGTCGCGGGCTTGATTGATGATTTCGGCGCCGTCTTCGGAGGGTAGGAAGCCGCGGGTGACGATTTCGGGGGCGGTCTCCATGCGTCCCGTGTGTTTGTTGATCACCATGATGGGCACTACTACGCCGTCTTCAGACAAGTGGCGGCGATCGCGGATCACTACTTCTTCGATTTCCTCGAGCGAGCCGGAATCCACTAGCACGCGCCCGGCGGTCACCGGCTCGCGCCTGTGCGCACCACCGTCGGCAGTGAATTCCACTGGCTGGCCGCTTTCCAGCAGAAAAATCTGGCTGCCTACTGCGCCCAATTGTTCGGCGAGCGCGGAGTGACGGAAGAGCTGGCGGTATTCACCGTGCACCGGAACGAAATACTTTGGCCGTACCAGTTGCAGCAGGATTTTCATTTCTTCCTGGCTGGCGTGGCCGGAGACGTGGATCGGGGCCGAGCGTCCTCCTTCGTAATAAACCAGTACGCGGCGGCGGAAGAAATGATCAATCATGCGGAAGATGGCTTTTTCGTTGCCGGGAATGATGCGCGACGAAAGAATTACGGTGTCGTTTTCGGCGATGCTGAGCAGACGATGATTGTCCACGGCGATGCGCGAGAGCGCAGACATCGGCTCGGCCTGCGTGCCGCTCGCGATCACGACCAGTTTCTGCGGATCGAACGTGCGAATATCCTGTGGACGCACGACGCTGCCGTCAGGCACGCGCAATTTTCCGAGGCCGTGCGCTATTTCGACGTTGTCCACCATGCTGCGGCCGACGAAGCCGATTTTGCGGCCGACCATACGCGCGATATCGATTACTTGCTGCACGCGGTGAATGGAACTGGCGAAGCAGGACACGAGAACTTTGGCGGGCGCGGCGCGGAATAATTCTTCGAGGCGGACTACTACTGCGCGTTCTGACGGTGTGAAGCCGGGGCGCTCGACGTTGGTGCTGTCGCTGAATAGCGCGAGGACGCCTTCCTGCCCGTAACGCGCGAACGCGTGCATGTCGAATGGCTTGTCGTCCACCGGCGTGTGATCAATTTTGAAATCACCGGTATGGATGATTACTCCGACGGGCGTACGCACGGCGAGGGCAACACAATCAATGGTGCTGTGCGTGACGTGCAGATATTCGATGGAGAAAGGTCCCAGGACGGTGGTTTGTCCGGCTTTTACTTCGTGCAGCTTGGCTTTGTCGAGGAGCGCGTGCTCTTCGAGTTTCTTGCGCACGATGGCTAGAGTGAATTCCGTGCCGTAAATCGGGACGTTTATCTCGGGCAAAATATAGGGAATGGCGCCGATGTGATCTTCGTGCGCGTGGGTGAGGATGATGGCGCGCACCATGCGCTTATTTTGCTTCAGGTAAGTGATGTCCGGGATGACGATGTCCACGCCGAGAAGTTCCTGCTCGGGGAACATCAGACCGGCGTCAATTACGATGATGTCGTCGCCGGTACGCAGCGCGAGCATGTTCATGCCGAACTCGCCGAGCCCGCCCAGCGGAATGGCCCATAGTGATGGTTGGCTCAATTTGTATGTCCGATTTGTTCGTTCAGCTCGACCAAGGGGGTGCACGCAGCGAAAGCAGTCCGGCAATGAAGCCGATGCACGAAAGTCTTCGTTCTTTGTTCGCGGTTATCGTATCACACCCAGGCGGTGGGGATGGCGGCGGAGCAAAGGTGGGTATCGGGTCAGTTTCCGATAACTGCGGTGGTCTCAATGGGTCGACGCAACACTTTGTTGAAGTTTACTCGCAGGAGTCTGAAAACCTAAAGTTTGTCGTGGGCGTTGATTTAAGCGCTGCGCTACTTTGTTCAGATCCGACTGGGAATAGGCGGTTAGGTCTGTGTTCTTCGGGAAGTATTGTCGTAAGAGCCCGTTTGTGTTTTCGTTCGAGCCGCGTTGCCAGGGACTCTGCGGATCACAGAAATAGACTTTCACATTCGTGGCCACCGTAAACTCCTTGTGCTTGGCCATCTCCAGTCCCCGGTCCCAGGTCAGCGAGCGTCGCAGGGTAGCGGGAAGTTTACGAACGTGTTTACTCAAGGCCCCCACCACCTCCGCCGTATCTCTGCTGCGTACCTTGATCAGCAGGACAAAGCGCGAATGGCGTTCCACCAAGGTCGCGATGTGACTGTTCCCTGAGCCGCGCAGCAGATCGCCCTCCCAGTGACCCGGAATGGCACAGTCCTCCACTTCCGCGGGCCTTTCGCGAATCGAGATGGCCTCCGGGATTTGACCGCGCTGGTCTTTAAAGATACGAGCGTGCTGAGACCGGCGTATGCGGCGCTTGGATCGCAAGTGGTCCAGCAGCTCCTTCTTCAGCGCTCCACGGGCTTGAATGAACAGGCTTCGGTAAATGGTTTCGTGGGACACACGCAGGCTCTCCTCATCGGGATACTGAGTTTTCAGCCAGCCGGAAATCTGCTTCGGCGACCAGTCCAGAATCAGTTTACTCGCAACGATGTTCCGCAACTTCAGATTGACGGAAAGAAGGCAGCGCTTGGGCCGCAAGGCCGACTGCCAGGCTTCGCCATCCGCTGGACTGGCTCGATACGCAGGACGGCCACCATGACGTGCCACCTCCCGGCTCACGGTTGATACCGCTCGCTCCAAACATTTGGCAATCTCACGCAGCGACGAACCGGAAGCCAGCCCGCGAGAGATTTCCTCGCGCTCACGCAGCGTGAGCGCGAGGAGCGCACGCCGCCGGACGGCCGGAGCAATCCCACCGTGACGCGACATCAGACAACGAATAGAGGAATGTTCTTTGCCAAAGGCACGACCGATCTCATGCAACGTCTGACCCGCCTTCCAACGACGCCACAGGTCAAGTTTCTGCTCCGCGGAAAGCCCAAACCGTTTCCCTGGCTTCATAAACACCACCTTTAAAAACTGCTTTATATCAGATGGTGTTGCAGCGACCGTTTGAACCGGCAGCATTAATGAGGCACTTAGTTCATTTGGCGTGAGAATCACGGTTGACAGGGCAGCGCGCTTGACGGAGACGACGGAGATTCGCTCCGCCCTGCCGGCGAGCAAATCCATCCAATCGCAGGTCGCCGCTCTGTCGTCCATGCGCTCATTCCTTCGGCCTCACTGCTTCGCGGAACTCGCCGCGGTAGGGTGCGGCTCGCCGAAATAGGGAAAATCCGGGCGCGTCAGCCGCATATCGGGCGCGACCCCATCGCCGAGGGCCGTGTTCGTGACCAGCGTGAGAATCACGTCCATCACGTCGTCGCAGAGGCCGCGGCCGTTGAAGGCAGCAAAGCTGAATGAGGCGGGCGTGTCCAGTTCATACGGCAGGACCGACGGGCAGAGGCGCGCGAGGAGTTGCGTAGCGTAGGCAGATGGGTCGGCCGCTGAGTGGGCGAGCGCGGTGACTTTTTCCACGAAGTCGCGGATCGGTTTGGAGAACAGCGCCACTTCGTCCGCCGGGACCGCGCGGTTGTAGTTTTCCGATGCGTCGTGCAGCGAAGGGTCGGAGAGCAGGATGTGGGTGATCATCGGCAGGCCCCAACGCGATACCTGCATCTCCGGCGCGTGCCCGTAGAGCGATACGGTGGCCCAGGCGTGCACCACACCTCGGCCGATCAGGCTGCTGGGGACCTCGAGGACGATGGCGGTGACATTGTTGCCGCCGAAGAAGTTCTGGCGATTCTGGAACGCCTCCGGGGCAAACCGGTTTTCGGACCACAGAGCTTTTCTGAAGGCACCGAAACCGGCGCCATCGGTGGCGAACAGATCCGGCGCGAGGCCTGCGTACGCCAGACAGCCCTGATCTGCTTTCACCACGCGTCCCGTATTCCCGGAAATGATGAGTTCGCCCGCGGCACCCTTCAGAGCGTCCGCTCCGGTGGCGCGCCGGACCGCGAAGGTCTGAACGTGCCGCTGCTCGCCCCCACCGGCGTGGGCGGGCGAGCCGAACTGGACCTTGAAGGTGACGTCTTCGCGAAGATCGCGATTCGTGTCGAAGCGAAAGGCGTAGAGACCTTCGTCGTGGAAGGTGTCTGGCGCGCCGACGCCGGCGTTCGGATTCACGGTCAAAGCCATGGCCGTTGTGCCAGGGCGACCGCGAAACAAGTAGAAGTCGCAGACGTTGATGCGGGGGTCTTCTTTTGCGGTAGGCGTATCGAAATGATGCGACATGGCGAATCTTCTCCTTAAAGGTTAGACGCGAGGCCAAAAGGCCGATCGCTTGGATGCGGTCGATGGGGCGATCATCTTTGCCATCCTCAACCTCATCGGAAGATTTTTCAAGTTTGGAATGGAAACGAAGCAATTCCCTAGTCCTGATTAGTTACTGGAGACGTGAAGGAGCACTTCACTTCTCCGATTACGGCGACTTGGGGACTACTTCCGGGTTGTCCGCCATCCACTTCAGTGCGGATTTCCTTCCGCGTGAGCCTTTGCCAACCCGGGCGGCGTAAATGCCTCCTGAATAATGGGAGCTCCAAACGGGGCTCCCGTGGCTCCGCCATCCACCATCAGCTCGATCGCGTTGACGTACGAGGAATCGTCTGACGCGAGGAAGAGAACGGCTTTGGCAACTTCTTCCGGCTCGCCCCAACGGCCCTGCGGAACCGCAGAAGAGAAGAACTTTGCCAACTTTGCGGAATCTTCTTCCGAAGCCGAGGCGCGGGGACCGCGCTTCCAAATGGGAGTCTTGATCGCGCCTGGTGCAACGACGTTCACGCGAATGTTGCGCGGTGCAAGGTCGGCGGCGATGGAACGCGCCATCGAGACGAGACCACCCTTGGTGGCTGCATACGCGGCTACGCCAGGCTGGCCGAGGTAGTTATGTACCGACCCACTAAAGACGATGCTGCCGTTGTCGTTGAGCAGAGGCACCGCAGAATTCACCGTAAAGAAAGCGGCATTCAGGTTGGTTTGGATTACGTTCTCAAAAATGGCCTCATCGGTCGAGCCCGTAGGAGTGCGGCCGGAGATGCCGGCATTGGCGAAGACAACGTCGAGCTTCCCGAAATCTGTGGCCAGGGCCGCGAAAAGCCGCTTGCGATCCTCCGCAACGGTGACGTCAGCGCGGTAGCCACGCGCGCTCGATCCAAGTTCGGCGATCGCTTTGTCGAGCGTCTTCTGGTCGCGGCCGGTAATGGCGACCCGCGCGCCCTCCGCGACGAAAAGTCGGGCTGTGGCTAGACCAATGCCACTGTTGCCGCCGGTAATAAGAGCCTTCTTCCCTGTGAGCTTCATAATCCCTCCTTTTTGTAGGACTCGCAAATGGGATGATTGTCATCGGTGGAAGGACACAAACAATATGCGCTATCGCGTCGAGGAAACCGCCGCAAAACATGAACGGCTTGTTGAGCGGGCCTCGCCCCGCTTCGCGGCGGTCACTTGAACGTGTAGTCGCGTTACCGGCAACTGACCGAGTATTAAACTGTTGCTAACAGGGCGAGTCGTGAGGCGCTAGTCTGCTCTGCCGCCGGCGAAAATGCGGGCGATTGCCACCAGCAAGACCGCGCCTACAGTTGCGGCCGCGAGGCTGCCGAGAAATCCGAACGTGACAATTCCGAGGCGCGTGAAAATCCAGCCGCCGATCACGGCTCCTACCAGACCCAGAATCACATCGGTAATGCATCCAAATCCGCGGCCGCGGGCGATGGTGCCTGCGAGCCACCCGGCGATGAGGCCGATGATGATCCACCAGAAAATTCCGTGGGTTTCGACGTAAACGACCCAACCATGTTCCGTCGAAGGAAGTTGCTGTAGTAATGCTGCCATCGCGAATGTAGCCATGCGGTCTCCTGAAATTATCCCTGGCAGAAAATATATCCCAGAGTCTTATAGATTAGTTTGGCCGCCAGAAAATCCGAAGCGTGATCGCGCGGACGGGGAGAGAGTTCGGCGACATCCATCGCCACGATTTTTTTGTGGTCGGCGACGGCGCGGATCAGCGACGTCACCTGAAACCAATCGAGGCCGCCGGGTTCGGGCGCGCCGGTGGCGGAGACGATGGAGGAATCGAAGCCATCCACATTCACAGTGACGTAGACGTGCGGGCCGAGATCTTCCAGCACTTTTGCGATCCAGGCCTTCACGGGTGCGCGCAAGATGTCTTTCGCCCAATACACCTTCGTCGGCAGATTGCCGATTTCCTTTGACTCTTCCTCGGATATCGAGCGCACGCCTACTTGCACGGCGGGGCACATTTCGACGACGCGGCGCATGGTGCAGACGTGGCTGCCGGGATTTCCCTGATACTCATTGCGCATTTCGGCGTGAGCGCCGATGTGCAGCACGCAGAGGTCTTTGAATTTTTTTAGCGTAGCGGAAACCAGCGGTGGAGTGAGCGAATGTTCGCCACCGAGCGCGACGGGAAATTTTCCGGCGTCGAGCAATTCCAGTTGCGCGGTGAAAAGTTCGCGCAGAACTTCTTCGAACGTGCCGTCCTGGGTATCAATCGGCGGCCAGGTGGCGATGCCGATTTCGCGACTGGGATCGAGCTCCAGCTCTTCGTCGTACAGTTCCATGTGGCGGCTGGCTTCCAGGATCGCGCTCGGACCATTGCGCGTGCCGCGCTCGTAGGTGGCGGTGCGTTCGAGTGGAACGGGAAAAATTACCGCGCGTGCAGTCTCGTATGCGGAAAGTTCGTCGGGAAGTCCGCCGAAATTATGCGGCGGCATGGGCGTGTATCGGGACATGTGCGGTCTAGACTCCTGCGATGCAGTAGCGAATTTTTCTTTCGTACTCGTGCGCATTTGTACTATCAATGATGCGCGCGCACGCGCGATTTCGTGCTCCCTAGCCTCTTGGGAGACATACATTACCTGTGAGGACGCTGAATGGCAAAGAAAAAGGGCGCGACCGGACGAATCCTGCACGATCCGGTGGAGGACCGCCTCACTCCGATTTATCCGTTGGACCTATCGAAGATTCGCACGATAGACGACATGGTGCGCGGGATGAGCCAGACGGCGTACACCGCGCGGCAAATCGGCGATGCGGCGAACGTGCTGGAAGCGATGGCGCGCGATAAAGAATGTTTTATCGTGATGACGCTTTCCGGCGCTTTGACCGTGGGAAAAATGGGATTGGTTTTTTGCGATCTTGTCGAATCCGGCATCGTGAAAGCGATCGTATCTACCGGGGCGCTTGATGGCGCACGGGTTGGTGGAGGCTACGGGGCGCTCGCATTTTCGTTACGACCCAAAGATGGATGATAAAGAGCTTTTCCTGGCCGGCTACAATCGCGTTTACGATTCGCTGGAGCCGGAAGTCAATTGGATGCGGTGGAAGTGGTGGTGGACCACGTGCTGCAGCGTTGGCCGGACGATGAAGTGGTGTGCAGCTGGAAATTGAATCAGCGGATTGGGGAATATCTGGCGCGTCATGCGAACGGGCGCGGGATTTTGAAATCGTGCATCGAACATAATGTGCCGGTTTTTGTGCCGGCATTTACCGATTCCGAATTGGGGATTGATTTTGCTTTGTACCAGCGGCAGCGGAAGAAAGAAGGGAAGGCGCCGCTGCGGTTTGATCCCTTTTTGGATTTCGAACATTACGCGGAGACGATGCTGGCTACCAAGCGCATGGGAATTTTGACGATTGGCGGAGGCGTGCCGCGTAATTGGGCGCAGCAATTTGGCGTATATGCGGAATTGCTGGCGCGGCGCGGGTACGAGAAAATTCCGCTGAAGCGTTACAACTATGGTTTGCGGATTTGTCCTGAGCCGGTGAATTGGGGCGGGCTTTCGGGGAGCACTTACACCGAGGCCGTGTCGTGGGGGAAATTTGTGCCGCTGGAGGAGGGCGGACGATTCGCTGAAGTTTTGGACGATGCAACCGTCGCGTTGCCGTTGATTGTTGGCGCAGTTTTGGAGCGGCTGGGATATCGGTACGGTGGGCGGCCAAGTCTGCGAAATCTGCGAAGCGCAAGCCGGGCGCGAAACGGAAGTGATTGCTTGCCGTCTAGCCGCGCGTTCGTGAAGCGTATTTTTTGCTGCCGCTGCGTTTGTTTGTTGTTGCTCGTGCTTTGCGTTAATCCCTCGCGCGCTCGCGTTCTTGCGGTTCCCGCGCCTCCCGAATTCCAATGAAATTCACATTCGCACGGGGACGCGCCATTGTTGTGGACGGCGTCAAATCCGCCGGCGAGTGGGATGACGCCTCAATGGGCGCAATTTTCGGTGGCGCCTGGATGGAACGTGCGCGTATTCGCCAAGCACGATGCGCAGAATTTGTATTTTGATTTTGGAGCCGTGCACGCACGCGGGCAGCCGTTTGTTTCCGGAGATTTTGCTGGATCCGCGCAACACGAAATCGCCGGCATGGCAGAAGGGCCAGTGGTGGCTGCACGTTTCGAATAATTTGTGCGAAGGGAACGGTGCGCCAAACGTTTACGAAAAGAATGGCAAAGTCTCGAGTGCGCACAGCGTGAAGCCCGGCTGGGACGGAAATAATCCGCCCGACGATCACACCGAGCTTATCGAAGTGAAAATTTCGTTTGCGAAGTTGGGCATTGGAGTATGCGCCGGAGATGAAGATCGGATTGGCGTTCGATGTGACCGATGCTAGTGGCAAGGCGGATCAGAAGGCGTACTTCTGGCCTGCGGGCGCGAAAATTAATTCGCCGAAAACTTGGGGAGTGGCTGTTGTGGAATGATGATGAGGACGAACCACCCGCGCTAATTAATCGTCTTCGCCGATCAGGATGGCTGCGGCGAGGACTGTGGTCCACAGGCCGCGCTTATCGCCTACGGCGGACTGGGTGATGTTCATGGTGCGGACGATTTTATTGGAGATGCGATAGACTTCTTTTTTCTCGTCCCAGGATAGATCGGGATCGAATTCCACGTTCAGAGTGGTCGCTAGCATTTCCGCGGCGAGTTCCTCGGTGTACTCTCCGGCTATTTCTTCGCTTTCACCGAATGAGTGGTGTTCCGACAAGTATCCGAACATGGATTTATCGGCTGGCAGTGCGAGGCCGACGCCCGCGGCGATCAGGCGATGCGGTTCGCGCGTCTGATTTTCGCTGATGACCGTGAAGGCCACTTGGCCGGGCTTGATGTGCTTCAGTCCTTCGCTGCGGGAAATCAGTTTGCAGTAGGGCGGGAAAATCGAGGAGACGCGAACGATGTTGCACGCAGCAATGCCTGCGTTGCGCAGCGCCAGCTCAAAGCTGGAAAGGCGCTCGCGGTGTTTCCCGACTCCCTTGGTAAGGAAAATTTTCTCTGCGACGAACGCCATGAGCAGTACCGAACTGCGGTGCCTCCACAGAATCGAGTAGAAAAAACCAGCGCTCGAAAACTAACAAGCACACGTAGGGATGTCAATGGAATTCAGCGTGCTCGCGTGATCTTGGTGTCGCAATCGTGCTGGAGGTGCGGCGAATATTACAGATTGATGAAAATTGCGCCGCCGAGGCGAATGGTTTTCGCGGCGCACGCCCAAAATGAAAATGGGGACTCGTAGTGCGAGCCGAGCCCCCATCGAGGGAAGCGGCGGATGACGGCAGTGCCGCCATGGCCTAATTAAACTGTTACCATCCCCGCCAGCCGTAGTAGCCGTAATACGCCGGATACGGGTACGGGCCGTAGGGGTACGCATAATATCCGTACGGCGGCGGTGGATATGGACGCACCAGGCGCGGCCGCGGTGCAGGTTTTGACTGTGCGTAATCCTGTGCAGTTACGGGGCGGAAAGCCACGTTGCTGCGCACGGTCGAGATCGTCAACGGATTCTCCACTTTGAAGGTGAGCACATCTTCCGGAGGGATAATCGTAGGCTTGCCGCGCGTGAACAAAACTCCGGCAACGCCCGCGACGAAGCCCGCGCCTGCGCCGATTGCCGCGCCCGGACCGCCTCCGAACCCTGCGCCAATCGCCGCGCCGGTTCCCGTGGTCAGGCCGATGGCTGCCGCGTCGCGACCGTTGGAAGTTCCGGCGGAAGCGTTCAGCAGAGTGGTTTGCACGGGCACGAGTTGGCCGTCAACCAGCGTCAACTGGCTCAAATCGAGTTGCAACTTCGAAACGCCACCGCCGCGCGGGGCCTTTTTCGCATCGGTCACGTGGCCGATTATGTTTTGATTGCGGCGCATCACTACCCAGCCGTCTACTACGATGGGCTGGACGAGCGTGGCGATGAATACGTCACCCGTTTGGTTTTTTTCGCTGGATAGCCAGTCAGTCGTGCGGATCTGGATCACGGTGCCGACGGGAATCGTCAGCGCATCCGGCAGATTCGCAGGCCGCGTGCGTGCGTAGAGCGGCGGTGCGGGCGGCTGATTTTGCGCCGTGGGGGCCTGCGGGAGAGGGCCAGTTTGATCTGGTGTCGGAGGTGGCGCTGCTTCCTGGTCTGGCTGCTGAACTTGTTGCTGGTCATTTTGCTGCGCTTGGCCCTGCTGATTTTGTTGCGGCGGCGCGGGTTGATCTTGTTGCTGTTGATCCTGCTGCGCCTGCTGGTCTTGCTGCGCCGGCATGCTTTGGTCCGGCTGAGTTTGCGGGACGTTCGCGGGTGCGGCCGCTGGCGAATTCGACTGGTTGGGCGGATTCTGCTGATCCTGCTGCGACAGCGTGGGTGCGGCGCTCAGGATTATTCCTAGTGCCAGCACGCCCAGCGTCCGGCCATTCCATTGTTTGAACGCGTTGCGGTTCGATCGTTCCGAGTTCATCGTCTGCTCCTGTTGTGCACCTATGGCAGCCCGGCAACTCCACGGGTCGGCGAACTTTGCTTGCCCGGCTAGAATCTGCTCCCGGCGTTCATTATAAGTGATGGCGAAACGCCCGCCCGGAGTTGTCTCCGCCGTATGTAACCCATTAATGCCGGAAAAGTTTCGCTAGTTTCGCCGCCTGTTCGTTTAGTTAGATTCGAGATCCGTCGCTTGCGTTTCAGAGGCTAACAAGAGGGAATTATTGCTTGCCGAGGAGCGGGACGCAAGGCGACAGCGTATCCGCGACCAACTTCAGTTCGCGCAGCTGGGGGTGTGTGAAGTCGGGGCCGGCGTCGGCGGCGGTCTTGCCTTTTCGCGAAATCTGAATGACCGCGGCGACTTTGCGTTCCTGCAGGATCGGCGCGCTCATGATTTTCTGGATGGCTTCGCCGCGCTCGTCTTCGGTGATAGGTACGGCTTCAAACACGGAAGAGTGCGGGACCACCGCGAAATGATTGATTACTTCGGGGCGTTTTTCGCGCACGGTGCGTGCGGCCAGAGAATTCGTGCTGGTGAGCGGAATCTGGCCCACTTGCCGAAGCTTTTCGGGGACGACGAAGCGCAGGAAGCGGTCGTCCTCGGTAATCACCAGGATCGCCACCTCGTGCGGCTGCACCGCGAAATTCTTGCTGACCATGTCCACCACGCGGTTTAGTCCGACGAACTCGCCATCCAAGCTCTGGCGGACAACTTCGCCCACCCACTTCTTCAAATCGTTGATGGATTCGCTGGACATGCCGGTAATGTGCGCTTTCGAAACAGTCTAGCATTGCACGCGGAGGCCCCTACGACCCAATCGGCAGCGTGTATCCAAACGATAGCTAGTGCATAGCGCACCCGGCTGCGACTGTGCTCTCGGATTCGAGTGCTAACTGGCGGCTGCGATTTGAAGGGCTTCGGGGGATTGCATGATGTTCTTGATTATTGCTAACAATCGCCTGCCGAGGTGGCTCTTTTCCACGCATGCATGAGCGCCCGCCCCCAGTGCAGCGGGCAAGAAGGCGATGGGGTCATGTTGGGTCATGATCAGAATCTTGGCGTTGGGAGTTTTCTGCTGAAGAAGGAGTGTGGTTTCCAATCCGCGAGGCCCGGAATGCATATGTCCAGAAGGATCAGATCGGGCGGAAGCTCCACGGCCTTTTCAATTGCGTCGGGCCCATCTATTGCTTGGCCGCAAACTTCCCAATTCGCGACGGATAATAAAATTCCCGCGAGCCTGCTGCGAACCATTTCGTTGTCATCTGCGATGAGAATGCGCATCAACGGGCCACTACCTCTCGAGGAAAATCTTATTCAGCGGAGCGGCTCCGTTGCGGAATGGTCTCCGATTCTGAAATGGCAGCCACCGGGACCGGCAACGTTACCAAGATCTACGTACCTGTGCCGTTTGACTGAATATCCATAGTCCCGCCAAAATGGCGGACGCGCTCGCGCATTCCCGTGATGCCCACACCGGAACGCTGCGCGTGAATCCCAGCCAGCTTTTCGGCCGACATTCCCTTACCATTATCCTGAATTTCCAAGAAAACACTCTCGGCCGTGCGGGACAGGCGAATTGTGGCAGTCTTGCTGTCCGAGTGGCGATGAATGTTCGTCAGACATTCCTGCACGATGCGAAACACCGACAATTCCATCTCGGCCGGAAGCCTGCCGACATCTTGCGAAACTTCAAGCTCGATCTTCAGGTCACTACGTTCCATCAGACCTTGCACGTGCCAGTGAATCGCCTGGGACATGCCGTTTTCATCCAGCAGCGGCGGATGCAACAGGTAAGAGAGCGTGCGTATCTCTTTGTTCAGCTGCTGAATCAGCGCGTAACTATCTTCTACCGCCATTTCTACCGATTGATTTTGGCTTGCGAGTTCGCTGATGTTGGATATGTTCAAGCCTAGCGCCGTCAGGATTTGGCCGGCACTGTCGTGCAGCTCGCGCGAAATGCGGCGTCGCTCATCATCCTGGGTTTTCACCAGGCGGTTCGAGAGGCCCTGCAGCTGCTCAGACTGTTGGAGGATCTCCGCGTTGCGCTGCTCGAGCTGTTGCGTGCGAATGCGCACCTGACTTTCGAGTCCCTCGGCCAGTGCGCGAAGCCGGTCTTGGCTTTCGCGCAAGGCGCGTTCAATGCGCTTATGTTCGGTGATGTCTCGCGCCACTTTCGACGCGCCGACGACGCGGCCTGCGCGGTCTTTCACTGGGGAAATGGTCAGGGAAACATCAAGTGTGGTGCCGTCTTTTCGCAGACGCACGGTTTCGAAATGGTCGACGCGCTCGCCGCACTTGAGCCGCTCCAGAATCATTATTTCTTCATCGCGGTGCTCGCGTGGTATGACGGGGGTAATGTGCTGGCCAATTGCTTCTTGGGCGCTGTAACCGAACAGCCGCTCCGCGCCTTTATTCCAACTGCTGATGATTCCATGCAAATTCTTGCTGACGATTGCATCGTCCGATGAATCAACGATAGCGGCCGGCAAACCGGTCTGCTCGGCTAGCTCTTCGGCCTTGGCGATATCGTGCTTCTGAGATGCGGTAGATTCCGTCAAGTTTTGGCCGCCGTTTGAAGCCGGCGCGTTTCCTAGTCGAGTATCGGGGAGGTTATGGCGCAAGGATAGCACACCCGCTTCGGCGTTTGAGGCGCTCGACGTGTATTCGATCGCCAGCTAGCCGGTCGAGCGTTGGGAGCAAATCTTGAAAGACATTAATTTTGGCGATGCTAGCCGCGGCGTCTACTTCCTGAGCGTGGCGATGAATTATGGGGCCCTCATTCTGGCTGACGATTACGACCTTCGTTTCGGGGAGTTCGCGCCGAATAATACGAGTCGCATCGAGACCGTTCATCCGAGGCATCGAGATGTCCATGAGGACGACGTCTGGCCGAAGGGTCTTCGCTTTCTCTAGCGCATCGAGTCCATCCACTGCTTCGCCACAGACGAGCCAATTGGCGCGACTGGCGAGCAAGGAGCGCAGCCCGCGCCGCACGACTTCGGTGTCGTCAACGAGAAGAATGCGCATGAAACTCAATGGTTTGATCGCTTCAAGTATAATCTCCGAACCTCGTGCTAACTCGCGCTTACGGCTCCGCCATTCTGATCCGAGTTAATCGAAAACGTTAACTAAGGCGGGACCGCCATACAGGATTCACCCTATTTGTCTTGACGCGAATCGCTGCTCGGAAGTCTCCTATTCCTCCTACTCGAGCCAGCAAGCATGGGCGACCGCTGTAACCCGTCAGGAGCGTTGCTTTGTTCTTAAGAAGCGATACGTAAATCCGACATTGCCTAAGATAGGCGCGGCGTTGTAGGTCAGCGTGCGGAAAAACGTGCCCGGCTGAAAACCGGCGAGGTTGAACGCAAGGATGACGTGCCGGACGGGGGACCAGCGAATCTCGAGATCGCCTTGATTGCCGAGATAGCGGACGCGGCTGGCACTCGCTGGGTCAATCAGGACTCCGCTTCCAAAAGCATAGATCCCGTCGTGTGTTGATTCACTCCAGTACCAGTCCTACGCGAAGGCCGCCGTGACGTTCGATCGCAGCTGGAATTGAACCAGCGGATGCAAATCGATCAGGTTCTGAGGTCCCAGCGTGGGCACCATCTTGGGTGTAACGTAACAGCCACGAGGGAAGAGGGAGTTGAAAGTTCCGACCCACGAGCAGACCTACCACAAATGAGATGCGCAGTGATTTCATTTCCAGACTACTTTAAATTTGGCCGCCCTTACAGCCGTCTGAGACTTCGTTCCGCCCGTTTCTCTAGTCGAAGCTGAGCACCAACTTTGTGATGGCCTGTTTCGCAGCCACCCGGCTGTACGCTTCCGCCGCTTTTTCAAGCGGGACGACTTCAACCGGCGGCGGTTTCAAAACCCCAGATTTAAAACCAGGGCCACGCTCATCGGCGATGTCCGCGACCTGTCGCGAGGTCAGCCCATAACTGTCCACTCCGAGCAGGCGGGAGAAATTATGATAGAAGTCCGTCAGGTTGACGCTGACTTGCGGATTCCTGCTGGAGATCACAACTTGTCGCCCACCATAGCTGAGCGATCGCAACGCGGGTTCGAACATTGGGCCGCCCACCGTATCAAACACAACGTTGACTCGTTTTCCGTACGTAAGTTCCAAGACTCTCGCGTGAAGATCTTCGGTCTTGGTATTAATGACTGACTCCGTACCTGGAATCGGATCGGATACAGTGTCCGCGCCAATCACCCGCGCCTTCTTCCAATTCGCAATCTGAGCGGCTGCTTGCCCGACCGCGCCGGCCGCGCCAACGATCAGAATGGTCTCGCCGGGCTGGATCTGGGCTGCGCTCACAACAGATGCCCACGCCGTGATGTAGGGAACACCGATTGCCGCCGCCTGCGCCATACTCAGCGACTTCGCTTTGAGCGACACCATTTCCGCCGGCACCACCACATATTCGGCATGAGATCCATCTCGGGCGATACCGAGGTGCGGACCAGTGCCCCAGACCTCGTGTCCTTCGTGCTGTTTGCCCTATACGACAATGCCGGCGAAGTCGCGGCCGGGGGTTCGCGGCAGAGTCGTCTTCTTGAAGCGTCTCGCGACGTTCCCGACATCACTGGGATTGATTCCTGCGGCGTTCACATGAACGAGCACTTCTCCCTCGGCCGGATCTGGGATCGCGATTTCCTCGATTCGCAAGACCGACGGCGGTCCAAACTCACTAGAACGCAACGCTCGCATTACGCTGTTGCGCATCATGACTCGCTCATCGTCGGTCTCTCCGTCGTTACGTTCATCGTTGATGCCTGTGAGCGGGCTCCGGTTCCCTGCGGATCTAATCTACGACGTTGACGGGGCGGCCATCGAGGAACGCACGTAGATTCGCGACCACGCTTTCAATCAAACGAGTGCGCGCTTCTTTTGTAGCCCAGGCGATGTGGGGTGTGACAATACAGTTTTTTGCGTACAGCAGAGGATTATCGAGCGATGGCGGCTCGCTAGAGAGAACATCGACAGCCGCGCCCGCGAGGTGTTCACGGTTCAGTGCGTCTGCGAGATCGCGCTCGATAATGAGTGGTCCCCGCGAGGTGTTAATGAGAAATGCACTCGGCTTCATCTTGGACAAAGATGCAACGTTGATCATGTCGCGAGTTTCCGGCAGCAACGGGCAGTGCAAGCTGACTACATCGGCCGCCGACATCAGCTCATCAACATCGCACCAGCGGAAGCCCGGCCAGTTCGGAGGGTTTCTCTTGCCCGCATCGGCAGCGACCACGCGCATGCCCATTGCTGTGGCGATTTCGGCTACGCGGCGGCCGATGCGGCCGAAGCCAACGATGCCCATAGTCTTGCCCTGTAACTCGACTAAGGGCGTCTTCCGGAAGCTGAAATCTGGAGACCGCGACCACTCTCCTGCATGGGTCGCCTCGCTATGCAGCCCCACGTGATGACAGAGCTCGAGCAGGAGCGCAAAAACCAGCTGGGCTACGGAGGCGGTTCCGTAGGTTGGAACGTTCGTGACCACAACGTTGCGCTGCCGCGCCGCTTGCAGATCGATTTCGTCATAACCGGTGAACATCGTGCCTACATAACGGAGCTGGTTCAGTTGCGCCAGAGTCTGCGCCGAGAGAGGCGCTCTGGTGGTCAGCAGGGCCTCGGCTTCGCGCGCCCGGAGCACGATGTTATCCTCCGGCGTTCGGTCGAACACTTCCAAGTCGCCCATCGTTCGCAGAGCATCCCAGCTGAGGTCGCCAGGATTTATTGCGTGGCCGTCGAGAATGACGATCTTCATCGAAGCCTCCTCGCGAGAGCGCGATTGTGAAGAATCGAGTGCCTTCCATTTCTCTTACGCGGAGCTCTCTTACGGAGGCCGAGAGGGGCCTTCGTTGAGAATTTCTGTCCCGAGCATGAGCGCAGATTGCACCGAAAGCCTTCCTCCAATCAGTCGAAGCCGCTCGCGCGTGCTGATGAGTGCTAAACCCGCGTCTCCGTTGCGGAGAACGGGCTCAAAACCAGAACCAGAATCCACGACGCGCAGGCGAATTTCATTTTAAGTGCCCTAGAGCGCGTGGGTCGCGCCGCGAAACCGGGAACTGGCCAACTACCGCTGCCTTCAGCTTGTTGCAAACCTTTGCGCCCGCAATTATACTAAAACTTCTGCGGGTTAGCCTTCGACGCGCTTGGAGTGTGCATGTCGGTTGCAGCGACTGATTCTAAGACGAGTTATCTCCTCGACAAACTGCAGTCCCTCAGCGGCGTAATTCCAATTGGAGCATTCCTGGCCGAGCATTTCTGGTCGAACAGCTACGCGTTGGTGAGCGTCGGGAAATACAACGACGTATCGCGCGAGCTGCAGCAGATTCCGTGGCGAATCATTGTCGAAGCCTGCGTGCTGTTTATCCCGATCCTCTTCCACGGCCTCTACGGCTGTTACATCTGGTGGACGGGAAAGTCGAACGCGATCGGACATCCCTGGATGGCCAACTGGCTGTACGTGCTGCAGCGCTGGACGGGCATCATCGCCTTCGTTTTTATCGGCTGGCATTTGTATACGGAGCGGTTTCTGGGCCACGGCGTCACTTCCTATGCTGACGTACAGCGCAGTATGATGAATCCCTGGTACCTCGCTTTTTACATCGTTGGAATTACCTGCGCTTCGTTCCACTTGGGCAACGGGCTGTGGAATTTTGCGTGCAAGTGGGGAATTGCGGTGAGCGTTTCGGCGCAGCGCGCTGCGGGATGGTTCGGTGCGGCCGTGGCGGTGGCGTTTACATTTATCGGCGTGGCGATTGTGATTGCGCTGCATTACGGGGCGTTCCCGCTGGGGGGCTACGTCCAATGAGGCAGCCGAAAATTATTATCGTGGGCGGCGGATTGGCTGGTTTGATGGCCGCGATCAAGGTGGCCGAAACCGGAGTAACAGCTGACCTGTTTTCGATTGTCCCGGTGAAGCGCTCGCATTCGGTGTGCGCGCAGGGCGGCATCAACGCGGCGAAAAATTTGAAGGGCGAAGGCGATTCCACCTGGAAGCATTTCGACGACACGATTTACGGCGGCGATTTTCTGGCGAATCAGCCGCTGGTGAAAGGCATGTGCGAGGCGGCGCCGGCGATTATTGATCTGCTGGATCGCATGGGCGTGATGTTCAATCGCACGCCGGAAGGATTGCTGGATTTCCGGCGCTTCGGCGGGACGTTATATCACCGCACGGCTTTCGCCGGCGCTACCACTGGGCAGCAATTGCTGTACGCGCTCGACGAGCAAGTCCGCCGCTTCGAATCCGAAGGTAAAGTAAAGAAGTTTGAAGGCTGGACGTTTCTTTCCGCCGTGCTGGATCACGCCGGCGTGTGCCGCGGGATATGCGCTATGGATTTGAAGACCATGGAGATCAAGACGTTTGCCTGCGACGCTGCGATTTTCTGCACGGGCGGAATCGGAGCGGTGTTCGGGCGCTCGACGAACTCCGTGGTTTGCACAGGGTCGGCGCAATCGGCTTTGTTCCAACAGGGCGCGTACTACGCGAACGGCGAATTCATTCAGGTGCATCCCACCGCGATTCCCGGCGAAGATAAATTGCGATTGATGAGCGAATCGGCGCGCGGTGAAGGCGGGCGCGTCTGGGTGCCGAAGACGCCGCAGGATCCGCGCCCGGCAAAACAAATTCCGGAAGGCGAACGATTTTATTTTCTCGAAGAGTGGTATCCGAAGTACGGCAACCTGGTGCCGCGCGACGTTGCCACACGCGCGATTCACAAGGTTGTGTACGAAATGAAGCTGGGCCTCGCGGGCGATCCCGCCGTCTATCTGGACGTGACGCACATTCCACGCGAGGTGCTGGAGCGCAAGCTCGAGGGCATCCTGGAAATTTATCAGAAGTTTGTGGGCGTGGACCCGCACGTCGAGCCCATGAAGGTTTTCCCGGCGATGCATTACACCATGGGCGGCTTGTGGGTGGACAACGAGAACCAGGCCACAAACCTTCCGGGCGTTTTCGCGGCAGGGCGAATGCGAATACCAATATCACGGGGCCAATCGTCTCGGCGCGAATTCTTTGGTTTCGTGCATTTATGGCGGAGGAATCGCGGGATCGGCGGCGGTGCGTTACGCGCGTAGCCTGGAATCGGGTTGCGAGAACACTTCGCCGGCGGTGTATGAGCGCGAACGCGTGCGCCAGCAGGATATTTCGGACGCTTTGCTGAACCAGCACACGGGGACGGAAAATCCGCTGGCGATTTGGCGTGAAATGGGCGACATCATGACGGAAAACGTCACGGTGATTCGCTACAACGCCGCGATGCAGAAGACGCTGGTGAAGCTGGACGAGCTGAGCGAGCGCTTCAAGCACATAAATTTGCAGGATCGCACGCAGTGGTCGAACCAGACGCTGAATTTCGTGCGCGAATTGGGGAACATGCTAGTGCTGGCGAGAGTGATCACGCTGGGCGCGATGGCGCGCAACGAAACGCGCGGCGCGCATTACAAGCCGGAATTTCCGGAGCGCGACGACGCGAATTGGCTGAAGACGACCATAGCCAGCTGGGACGCTGGAAAGATTAAGCTGGACTATGAAGCGGTGGATATTTCGCTGCTGCCGCTGCGCGAACGGAAATATACGGCGGCGAAGTGACGGTCGAATTAGCGGGCGAGGCGTTGGGCGAAATAGCAGGCGGAGTAGCGGGCGGAGAAGGCGAGGTGAGGCATCGTGGCCGATAAAACTTTCATCGTGAAGATCAAGCGCCAGCAGCGCCCGGACGAAGCCGTGCTCTGGGAAGAATACGAGCTGCGCTACCGGCCGCACATGAACGTGATCATCTGCCTGCGCGACATCGCCGAAAAACCTTTCACGCGCAGCGGCAGCGAATCCACTCCGGTGAGCTACGAAGCGAATTGCCTGGAAGAAATTTGCGGCGCGTGCGCGATGCTGGTAAATGGCAAGCCGCGCCAGGCCTGCACCGCGCTGGTGGACGATCTGGAAAAGCCGATCCGCCTGGAGCCGCTCACAAAATTTCCGCTGATTCGCGACTTGCAGGTGGATCGCAGCTCGATGTTCGAGAATTTGAAGCGCACGAAGTGCTGGATTCCGATTGACGGCACGTACGACATCGGTCCCGGCCCGCGCATGTCCGCGGAAAAGCAGGAAGTGGGCTACGCGCTTTCGCAGTGCATCACTTGCGGCAATTGCCTGGAGATTTGCCCGAAGGTAAATGAGCATACGAATTTCGTGGGCGCGGCGATTGTCAGCCAGGTGCGTCTATTTCAATATGCATCCCACGGGCGAGATGCACGCGGGGCCGCGGCTGGAAGCGTTGATGGGGCCGGGCGGGATCGAGGATTGCGACAACGCGCAGAACTGCGTGAAAGTTTGCCCGAAGGGCATTCCGCTGACGGAATCTTTGGCGGCGGTGAACGGGCAGGTGCTGGTGCACGCGGTGAAAAGTTTCTTCCGAGGCTCGTGAGCTTCGCGCCGCGCGGTCTTTCTGTTTTGTCGCCACGGGTTGTAAAATCCCAAAGAATGTGTGAGTTTTCGGGGGGTGAATGGGTCGTAGTGGTTTGCTTGCAATTCGCTTGATGCTGGGAGGGGTTTTGTCGCTGGTGGGCCTGACTACTCAATCGCAGTCGCACGCGAATATTTCGCCGGCGGCGCGCGAGCTGCATTTCCAAGCCATCGTGATTGACACGCACGACGATACGACGCAGCGCCTGCTCGATCCGAAATTCGATTTCGGCGCGCGGCACACCGATGGCAGCGTGGACATTCCGCGCATGCGCGAGGGCGGGCTGAGCGCGATTTTCTTCTCGATCTGGATTCCCGGCACGGTTACTGGGCCGACGGCAGTGCAGCGCGCGCTCGATCAGATTAACGCGGTGCGCGAAACCGTGGCGCGACATCCGAACGATCTGGTTCTGTGCACGACTGCCGAAGAAATTCGCCACGCCAAGGCTGCGGGTAAAATTGCGGTGCTGATGGGCGTCGAGGGCGGGCACATGATCAACAACTCGCTCGCGAATCTGGACAAGTTTTACGCGCTGGGCGTGCGTTACATGACGCTGACGCACACCGTGAACACCGATTGGGCGGACGCTTCCACGGACAAGGCCGCGCACAATGGCTTAACCGATTTCGGCAAGCAAGTAGTGCGCGAAATGAATCGCCTGGGCATGATGGTGGACATCTCGCACGTGGCGGACAAAACTTTTTACGACGTACTGGCCATCAGCAAAGCGCCGGTGATCGCTTCGCATTCTTCCTGCCGCGCGCTCTGTATCGCGCCGCGCAATATGACGGACGACATGATCATGGCGCTGGCGGCGAAGGGCGGCGTGATGCAGATCAATTACCACATCGGTTTTCTGAGCCAGCAATTTCAGGACGCGTCGAAGGCGCACCCTGAACTGGGCAAGGAAATCGAAGCTGAATCAAAAAAGCGCTGCGGCAGCAAATGAAGCGTGCCAGCTGATCGAAGCGGATAAAATCACGCGAGACATGGTGGTGCAGGGAAAGCTGCCGCGCGTGGACTGGACCGAGATCATCCAGCACATTGATCACGCCGTGAAACTGGTGGGCGCGGATCATGTGGGCCTGGGCTCCGATTTCGACGGCGCTGATATGCCTTACGGCATGGAAGATGTATCGGATATTCCGAAAATTACGAACGCGCTGCTGGCCAAGGGTTATACTCCGGCCGACGTGCGGAAAATTCTGGGTGGCAATACCCTGCGTTTGATGCAGGATGTGGAAGCCGCAGCCCAAAAATAACGTGAATAATAATTAGGAGGAAAATCGTGAAACGCTTCGTCCCGTTGTTCTCCATCGTGCTGTTCATGGCGATCGCTCCGGCCGCCACTCCGGCGCAAGCGCAAGCCCAATCTCAAGCAGCCGCGCCAGCCACCAAACCGGCTACTGCGACGCATCCGCGCCCGGCAACTACTGGCACGGACCCAGCATTGCTGCATCCGGCGACGCTCACCGCGAAAGCTCCGGATGTATATGAAGTGACGTTTAAGACCACGGCGGGCGATTTTGTCGTGACCGTGACGCGCGCGTGGGCTCCGCTGGGCGCGGATCGCTTTTACAATCTGGTAAAGCACCGATTTTTTACTGATGCAGCCTTCTTCCGCGTTGTGCCCGGCTTCATCATCCAATTCGGTTTGAGCGCTAATGCCGCGGTGAATAAAGTTTGGGACAAGGCTTCGATCAAGGATGATCCCGTCGCGCAGAGCAATCACACCGGCTACTTGACGTTTGCCACCGCCGGGCCCAATACGCGCACCACGCAATTGTTCATCAACCTTGCGGAAAACGCGCCGCTGGACGGCCAGGGATTTGCTTCGTTTGGACAAGTGACCAGTGGCATGGACGTGGTGCAGAAAATTTATGCCGGATACGGGGAATCGCCGGATCAAGCGCAGATCACTGCGCAAGGGAAGCCTTATCTCGATAAGAACTTCCCGAAACTCGACCACATCATTTCTGCGACAGTAACTTCGCCCGCGCCGACTGTTCACACGACGCCTGCGAAAAAGGCTGCACCGGCGGCTACGACGAAGCCCGCGCCCGGGCAGCAGTAATCCGATGGTGGTCGCGTCCCGCGACTGCGGGACGCGACCGCTGCCACAACAACCCACTTCAATTTTCTTAAAAGAAATCGTTCGAACCGCGTAAGCACGGTTCCTCGGGAGAGCGACTGATGACTGGAAAATCGACCTTGATGGATGCCGCCAATCTGAAAGACACTGCGCCGGACAAATTTGACGTAACCTTCAAAACCACCGCAGGAGATTTCGTCGTACAGGTGACGCGCGCCTGGGCGCCGCTAGGTGCCGACCGCTTCTACAACCTCGTGAATCACGGCTTTTACGATGACGCCGCTTTTTTCCGCGTGATCCCCGGATTTGTGGTGCAATTCGGATTGAGCGCCGATCCGGCCGTGAATAATGTCTGGCGCAAATCGAATTTCAAGGACGATCCCGTCACCCAGAGCAACAAGCCCGGGTATCTTACTTTCGCCACCGCGGGAAAAGATACGCGCACCACGCAGCTTTTCATTAACACCGGGAATAATGCGCAGCTCGACAAAATGGGTTTCGCGCCTTTTGGTCAGGTGATTTCCGGCATGGACGTGGTGAAGAAAATTCACAGCGGCTACGGCGAGGCGCCAGACCAAGGTTCGATCACTGCGCTGGGCAAGCCGTATCTCGATAAAAACTTCCCTAAGCTCGATCGTATCAACTCCGCGACGATCGCGTAGGATGTTGTCGCGTAAGCAGCGAAATGGCGACGTGAGCGCTGCTTGTGTCTGGATCTGAAGATGGACACTCTGTCAGCCGCGTCAATTACTGGCGATTTCGCGAGTGCCCGCGACGTCGCGTTGCGCTCGCGCGTGATGCTATTCGTGCTTGCTTCCTGCAAACTGCTTATCCAACTCGCCGGGATTAATCATTACGGATTTTTTCGCGACGAGCTTTACTACATCGCCTGCGGCCAGCATCTGGCGTGGGGCTACGTGGACCAGCCGCCGCTGATCGCGTTTGTCGCCTGGTTTGCGCGGCACTTGTTGGGAACTTCTTTGTTCGCCACGCGTCTGTTTCCGGTTTTGGCCGGGGCCGCGGTTGTCTATGCCACCGGCCGCGTCTCGGCGGAGCTGGGCGGCGGCCTCTTCGCGCAATTTCTGGCAGCCACGGCGATTTTATTCGCACCCGCGTATATCGCGTTCGATAGTTTTCTTTCCATGAATGCGTTCGAGCCGCTGTTCTGGCTTTTGTGCGCATGGATCGCGATTCGTATCGTCAAAGGAGCGTCGCCACGCTTGTGGTTGTTGTTCGGCGCATTGGCCGGCTTGGGCCTCGAAAATAAGCACAGCATGGTAGTGTTTGGCTTCGGGCTCGTCGCCGGGCTGTTGCTTTCCGGGCAAACGCGTTTGTTCCGCTCAAAATGGATATGGATCGGCGCGGCGGTGGCGCTGGTAATTTTCCTGCCGAATCTCGTGTGGGAATCGCGCAATGGCTGGCCGCAGATCGAAGTGGTCCGCAACGCGCAACAATTCAAGAACGAAGCGATCAGCCCTCTGCAATTTTTGTTCGAGCAGGTTCTTTTTATGCAGCCTCTCGCGCTGCCGGTGTGGCTCGCGGGTCTGGTGTGGTGTTTCGCAGCGCCGGAAGGGAAGCGCTTCCGTTTTCTGGGCTGGTCGTATTTGTTCGTCCTCGCGATTTTTATTGTGCTGGACGGCAAATCGTACTACGCGCTGCCGATTTATTCGGAATTGATGGCGGCGGGCGGTGTCGCGCTGGAAAGACTATTTGTGGCGCCTGCGCGGCGCTGGATGGCGGTGGCATTTCCGGCCCTGCTGATCGTCGCAGGCCTGGTGACATTGCCGTTCGGCACGCCGCTATTGCCGGTGGATACATTTCTGCGCTATTCGCAGCGGTTCCCGTACGCGGATTCGGTGAAAACCGAGCGCGACTCCACTACCACGCTTCCGCAACTGTATGCGGACATGTTCGGCTGGGAGAGTATGGCAACGCAGATCGCGCATATTTATCACGCCCTGCCGCAATCCGAACAGGCTAGCTGCGCGATTCTGGCGGGAAATTACGGCGAAGCGGGCGCGATGGATCACTTCGGACCGGCGCTGGGCCTGCCTGCGGCGATCAGTGGCCACAATAGCTATTATTTTTGGGGGCCGCGGGCTTATGGCGGCTCGTGCGTGATTCTTTTCGGCGAACGCGCGGATGAGTTGAAGAATTTGTTCGAGGATGCGCAGCTTGTGGGAGCGATCACCGATCCGCACGCGGCGATCGCCGAACGGAATGTGCATGTTTATGTGTGTCGCAAACCGCGCGCGCCACTGGCGGAGCTTTGGCCGCATTTCAAATTGATTATTTGAGCGGGACGATAATTGTCGGTGAGAGGGTTTCGTAGCGGTGGTCCCGTCCCGCAGTCGCGGGACGGGACCGTCATCGTTCTGCGTCGCACCACTGATGGCGTCCGCCGCGGCGGATGCCGCTACGACTGCAACACCAATAGCTACTAGTGCAGCGGCGCGTGACGCGGATTTCTTGCAGCCTGCTCCAACTCGGCTACGTCCAGTCCTGCAGCCACCAGCCGATGACCAATTTCGGAATCTGTGCGCTTCGCGATCGCGAGCAGCACGCATTCGCAGGTGAGAATCGGGATGCTGCGCCCCTCCACCACGTCATGCGCGGGCGCAAGCTTCTCCGCGCTTTTCAGCAGCACATTCAGCTCACTGGAACGCGCCAGCGGCTTGCCGTCCGCGTCCGGACTTTTTGGCGGCCGCGGCCACTGCCACTTCGCGGGTTTTTCATCGCCGCGCCGCTGCTGGTCGTAGAATTCGATCCAGTAATGCCAGCGCTGCGGGCTGATGCGGCAAATCTGCTGCAAATATTCCTCGATGCCGTCCTGCTCCGGCCAATATTTCGCAAGCCGCTCCCAATCGTAGATGTACATTCCTGCGAGCAGGTCCGCGACTTCCACGGCGCTAGCCGCGCGGCTGTGCGCCAGCATCGCCGCCAGACTTTCCGCGCGGGCCAAATCCTTGGTGAGCCGCTGCGCCACTGGTGCCGCAGGTTGCGCGCCACCGCGCGATTGACCCGCTGCTCCGGCCGCGCCGGTGCCCGCCAGCTTGTCACCTTTGCGCCGGCCCCCTGCATCAGGGCTTCCCGACGCACCTTTGCCATTCTTTCGCCCAAATAAATTCATTTTGGATTAACGACTCCCGTAATAAGCTTAGCAGACACCCGGTTTTCACCACTGGAAACTGAGGGCGGCTTTCTCCGATTGGTCACTTGCTCTGGCGGGAACCCGGATATATATTTGCTTTTAATTCTGAGCGAATTTTCCGGCGGGCGGCTGAAGCGCGGTTAGAATGCTCGATTACAAAGCGGCAGAAATTTGGCGGGCGGCTCCGAAGAAAGGCCCCGTTCCATGACGCAAACGCAAAGCATGATGATTCGCGATTCCAGCCATGCCAGGTCGAATCCATTCGTGGGAACCTGGAAGCTGGTTTCCATTTCCTCTTCGGAATCGCGGCTTTTCGGCGAACGCCCGGTGGGAATTTTGATTTACGACGCGGATGGGAACGTGGCCGTGCAGATTATGCGCAACCCGCGGCCGGATATTTCTTCGGGCCCGGGATTTCCCACTGCGAAGGAAGTGCAGATCGCTTACAAGGGTTATTACGCGTATTACGGCACCTACGAAGTGGACCGCGAGAAGAAAACCATCACGCATCACCTGGAGGGAAGTCTGCGCCCCGGCGATGTGGGCAAGGACTTCACGCGGGCGTACGAAATTTCCGGGGATCGCTTGGCGCTTACGCCTGTAGATGATTCACAGGCGCGCGATGCTTGCCTCACGTGGGAACGCGCGACGTAGTCTGTTTGGGCTGAGGAATATTGTGACGCCGCTGCTCAGCCGCGAAGCTTAAACCCCCAGCACGTTCACCAATTCACGCACCGAAGCCGCCGACTTATCCAGCGCTGCCTTCTCATCCGGCAGTAACTTGATTTCGATGATCTGCTCGATGCCGCCGGCCCCCAACTTCGCCGGGACGCCCACGAAAAGACCGTTGATCCCGTACTCGCCCTCGAGATAAGCGGCGCAGGGGAGAATTTTCTTCTTGTCCTTCAGAATCGCTTCGGTCATTTCAAAAACTGCCGCCGACGGCGCGTAATAAGCCGATCCAGTCTTCAGCAAATTCACAATTTCCGCTCCGCCCTTGCGTGTGCGCGTCACGATCGCATCGAGTTTATCTTTCGCAATCAATTCGGGGAGGGGAATTCCCGCGACGGTCGAGTAACGCGTCAGCGGCACCATGTCGTCGCCGTGGCCGCCGAGTACGAACGAGTGCACATTCTCAACTGACACTTTCAGCTCTTCCGCCACGAAGGTGCTCATGCGCGCCGAATCCAGCACGCCCGCCATGCCGATCACGCGCGCCTTGGGAAACTTGCTGCTCTTGAATGCGGCCTGCGCCATGGCGTCCAAAGGATTCGTGACTATGATCAGAATCGCATTAGGCGAAAGTTTTACCACTGCTTCCACGACGGTTTTGATCACGTCGTAATTTAATTTCAGTAAATCGTCGCGGCTCATTCCCGGTTTGCGCGGGAAGCCGGCGGTGATCACGATAATGTCGCTATTTTCCGTGCCGTTGTAATCGCCGTTCGCAGTGGAAAGGCCCGCGGCGCGCGCGTCCGAGCCCATGATTGGCCCGGATTCCGTCATGTCCAGCGCTTTTCCCGCCGGAACGCCTTCCAAAACGTCGGTCAACACGACGTCTGCCAGCCCCGCATCATGAATCCGCTGCGCCGTAGTCGAACCGACGAAACCTCCGCCCACCACCGTCACCTTCTTGCGCATTCCACTCTCCCGATTGGCTTGAATTTCGTCTGCAATATTTTGTGATTTCTGCCTTCAGTCGCCCGCACCCACCGCGGCCTGCATATTTTCGATGATTGCTGAAGCGTACTCCGACGTCTTCAGTTTTTTCGCGCCGGGCATCAGGCGCTCCAGGTCATACGTCACGCGCTTCTGTTGAATAGTTCGCGCGATGCCGTCTTCGATCATGCGCGCCACCGGCTTCCAATCCATGAAATCAAACATCATCGCGCCGGAAAGCATCACGGAACTCGGGTTGATCACATCCTTATCCGCATACTTCGGCGCGGTGCCGTGCGTGGCTTCGAATACTCCGAAGCCGTCGCCGATATTCGCGCCCGGAGCCATGCCCAAGCCGCCCACCTGTGCGGCGCAAGCGTCGGACAGATAATCGCCGTTCAGGTTTGGCGTCGCGAATACCTGATATTCATCGGCGCGAGTGAGCACTTGCTGGAACACGGAATCGGCAATGCGATCGTTGATCAGGATTTTCTTTTTCCACAGGCCATTGCCGTGCGAGGCGGTGAGAGCCTCGAGCGTGCGTTTCACTTCCTGCTGAACCTGCTTTCTGAATTCATTGTTGGCCTGGTCCAGGCCGGGCTCGACCGACGCTGCGTTTTGCTCGACCGTCATGTTTGGGTTCTTGTCCTTGTTATCAAGGATCCAGCTCTCGCGCTCGGTCACGACAACATTGCGAAATTCCTGCGTGGCCAGCTCGTAGCCCCAATCGCGAAACGCGCCTTCGGTGAACTTCTGAATATTTCCCTTGTGAACCAGCGTGACCACCGTGCGGCGATGCTCCAGCGCGTGCACAATCGCGCGCCGCACCAGGCGCTTGGTGCCCGTTGGTGACATCGGCTTGATGCCCACGCCGGAATCCTCGCGAATCTTTTTCGAGCCGCCTTTTAACATTTCATTGTTCAGAAAATCGATCAGCTTTTTCACTTCCTGCGTGCCGGAGCGCCATTCGATTCCGGCATACACGTCCTCGGTGTTTTCACGGAAGATCACCACGTTCATGCGTTCAGGCTCGCGCACCGGAGAAGGCACGCCGGTGAAATAACGCACCGGGCGCACGCACGCATAGAGATCGAGCACCTGGCGCAGCGTCACGTTCAGCGAACGTATGCCGCCGCCCACGGGAGTGGTGAGCGGACCTTTGATCGCGACGCGGAAATCGCGAATTGCGTCCACGGAGTCTTGTGGCAGCCATTCCCGAGATTTGCTGTAGGCTTTTTCGCCGGCGAATATTTCCAGCCATTCGATTTTGCGTTTGCCAGCATAGGCTTTTTCCACCGCGGCATCGAAAACGCGTCGCGAAGCGGTCCATATGTCGCGTCCGGTGCCGTCGCCTTCGATGAATGGAATCACCGGATGATCCGGCACGCGAAATACTCCTTCCGCAAACTCGATTCCTTTGCCGTTTGCCGGCACCGCCACGCCGTTATAAGAAGTCTTCATGGTTTCGTGATTCTCCCTGGCATCGAACAGGCGCCCAAACGCGCGATTCCGGCGTTAATTTGCAACCGATAACCTTAGCACAATCGTCGCTGGGCGGGCATCAACGTTCCGGGGGAAAAAGCAGTGTGGGAGCTTTATCGGGGAACAAGAAAATCTTACGGGCGAGCTCGGAATGCAAAGTTTCGGCGCGGTAGTATTGCTTCAAAATGGAGTCGGCCCATGTCATCAGGTCTGCATTCGCAGCTGCGAATTCCGCCCAGGTCTGAGCGTGGCCAGAGCGCGTCATTCGTTCGTGAATCAACAGGACGTAGGCCCAGGTAATCGTCTCGTGATACAGGCCAGCCTTGCCGTGAGCCGCGGCGTAACGCGTCAGCGCTGCTGGAAAACGCCCGAGTACATCCAACACAGGGTATTTGCTCAGGTACAGAAATGCGATTTGGATGTGCACGCTGTGACGGAATTGATCGAGGGGCAGGGAACAGTCTTGAAATTGCCGGATCAGCTCGTCATCGTAACTAGCTTTCACCGCGGTCTCCCGCTTGCGCCTCTCGGCGGTACGCCAACCAAACCATTACAGCCATTGCGTAAACCAGCAGGCCGCCGAAATCGAACTGGCCTTGCAGCACGTGAAACAAAATCGCCAACGCAAAAACCGCGAGCAACAGATAGCTTCCGGCGATATTTACCGCCGGCGCGAGAAACATGATTGCCGCCACAAATTCCGCGCCGGCGAGAACCAAAAGTATGCAGGCATGCGCCCTGATGTGGGCCGGCTCAGGCGCGGCCCGCAAGTTGACGATCATCGCCCGCAGCAATTGACACGATGCCCAGAGCAAAACTATGCCCAGAACCCAACGCAACGATTGGATCGCGTGTTTGGTGGACGGCGTGGTCATCTGCCGCGGGTCGCTTTCTGGCTGCGCCGCCCAGGCTTCGGGCTGCGAGCTCGGCGCGAAGTTGTCGTTTTTGGTTTCTGCGCGGTTGCGCGGGATTCGATGAGGCGATGGCTGGCGCGGAAATCGAGATCGAGGCCGTAGAACTTCTTCAATTCCTTGATGCGGTGGCGCGAGGCCTTCTGGAATGCCGTCTTGCCGTCGAAGGCGTGCAGCACGATGCCTTCCAGCAGGTCGCCCAGGGTCAAATCGTGAAATTCGGCCAGGGCTTTGAGGACTTTGAGGAGGCGCTTCTCGATGCGCACTCCGGTTTGCACTCGCTCCACGACATACCGCTTGTGATAGTTCTTTAGTCGCATTCTGGTACCAATGTACCACGGTACGTTAGCGACGAGCAACTCGTTGATTAAGCCGGCTGCGCTGATGAGTTGAAGGATGAAGAAGCCACGACGCGTTGCTGTGACGCCGAACGACAGCGGCGCCGTTGAAGTATTTCTCTGGCGCTCGCATCGCTGTTCTTGACGCGTGCCGTGGCTGCCCGTAGCATCGTTACAGAGTATAGTTGGGAGGGCGTCATTCGAAATCATAGGGAACGTTTCTGGAACTGCTGTTTCTTTGCGCTGACGCTGCTCGGCGGGCTGCTGTTTGGATTGCTATTGGTAAACGCGCCAGCGCGCGCCCGCGCCGCCATTGCGCAAGCCTCAGCGCAGAAGACGCCGGACGCGAAATTCCTGCTCACCAGTTCATCCTTTGAGGCCGATAGCGCGCTTCCAGCGAAATACACCTGCGACGGTTCGAATATTTCGCCCGCGCTCGCCTGGACCGAACCACCCGCCGGCACACAGAGCTTCGCGCTGATCGTGGATGACCCCGACGTGCCCGCGAAAACCGTGATCCATTGGTTGCTGTACGATTTGCCGGCTGCGACACGCGCATTGCCGGAGGGCGTACCCACAAAGGCGAAACTTCCTGACGGGTCGCGCCAAGGCAAGAACATCACCGGCAAAATTGGCTACACCGGGCCGTGTCCTTCGCCTGGCGCGGCGCACCACTATTTTTTTAAGCTTTATGCGCTGGATTATCAGACGGGCCTGAAGCCGAAAGCCAAAGACGCGGACGTAGAAAACGCGATCAAAGGCCACATTCTGGCCCAGGCAGAGTTAATTGCACGCTTCCAGCACTGATGCGCGCAAGCAATGGCGCGGGCGATCGAACAATCAAGCGAACGGCAGCCGACCGCAAAGTTTTATTTATAGGTTCGATTTGAAATTTCTTGCCCTCTCCACACATTTTGGGATTTGACGCTCACCAGCGTGCGCGGTACCCTACGCTGTTCATAAATGCTGCTGAACTTGCAATTCATTCGTGCTGTATCCCACGGCAAGGAGCCTCATGACTACCGATCTGCGTAATTTTCTGGCGATCCCGTACGAAGAGTTGGAAGAACTCAACTTGAAGGCCAAGGCGCAGCGCATGAATCGCGTGGCGCCGCATAAAATCCAGGAAGAGCGCATCAAGTACCTCACCGACGAAAAGCGCATCAAGGCCGTCACCGTGCTTTTTAGCGACCTGGAAGGCCGCCTGCACATGCTGGATTACGACAAGAAATTTTTGGTGAAGAGCTGGGACAACTTAACGTTTGATGGTTCGTCCATCCGCGGATTCACCGCGCAGCGCGAAAGCGATTTGCGGCTGGGCATGGATTGGAGCGCGTTTTACTGGGGCCCGGCGGATGTATTCGGTTCGGGCAAGGTGTTGGTGTTCGGCGAGGTGATTGACAAAGACGGATCGCCCTACAGCGCGGACATTCGCGGCGTGCTGAAAACTTTTGCCGCGCAGCAGCACAAGAACGAAGGTTACACGCTGAACGCCGCCAACGAAATCGAAGGTTTCCTCTTCAATGGTGCGGACTCCGAGGCGCGTTACAACGAAACCGGAAAATTCGATTACGTAAATACCGGTGGCTACTACCATTCGCTTCCCGGCGATCCGCTGCGCACGTTCATTGACACTTGCGCGGAAGTGCAGCGCTCCATGGGCTTTCAAAACGAAAAAGATCACCCGGAAGTTGCTCCTTCGCAGTTCGAAATCAATTACGGTTATGGAGAAGTGGTGGCTGCCGCGGACCAGATTCAGCTTTACAAATTAATTTGTCGTCAGGTCGCCACGCGCATGGGGCTCACCGCCAGCTTTTTGCCCAAGCCTGTCGTCGGCGTGAACGGCAACGGAATGCACACCAACGTTTCGGTCAGCAAGGGCGGCAAGAATTTGTTCTGGGATCCCAAGGGAGAAGAAAAGCTGAGCAAATTCGGCTGGTCATTCATTGATCGCATTCTCACGCACGCGAACGACGTCTGCCTGATGCTGAATTCCAGCGTGAATGCTTATCGCCGGCTCGATCCGCATTTCGAAGCCCCCAACCAAATTAAGGCCTCGCCTGTGGATCGCGGCTCGATGATCCGCATCCCCATCGGCAACGAGAAGAGCATGCGCGTGGAAGTTCGTTCGGTGGCGCCGGACGCGAGCCCCTACATGGTGATGTACTCGATCTTCAAGTCCGGCCTTGAGGGCGAGACCTCGAAGATCAAGAATCTCCGTCAGGCCGAGCGCTATTTGCCGGACAACATCTACACCGCGATTGATCATTTCCGCAACGCCGAGTGGACCACGAAAATCCTCGGCGCGGATGTGAAGAGCCGCTACGCGGATTTGAAGCAAGCGGCCGCCGACCGCTGCTCGCGACTGCTGGGCACGTTCGTGAAGGCTCCCGAAGTGCAATACCACCACGAAGTTTACAATCAATATCTCTGGAACCAGTTTTAAGGTTCGGAACCGCGCGACAGATTCAGCGAAACGGCAAACGCCCCGGCCGAAAGCCAGGGCGTTTTGCTTTTGGTGTGCCGAGCATGTTTGACAGCTAGGAAGTGAAAGTCCTGTTCACAACGTGATGGACGTGAAGTGATAGCGAAGCGCAAGGGTGAAATAACACTCGCCGCGAGGCGGGGCCTGAAAGAAGCGCGGAGCAAAGACGCGAGCCGATGAACAAGAACTGGATAGGAGGCAGGCAGCGTTCGGACGAGCTGGCCAATGGCAGCGAAGTCCTAATCCATCAAGGACACTGAATGTAAATCCAGCGGTTGCGCGACGCAGGCGGTCGAACTTACCTTGGGAGATCTGCTACCGGTCTCGCAATCGAGACTGAGGAGCGAGAGATCGCCCCTGATCCGGTGGCAGGAGTCAGCAGAGGGCGTAGTAGCTGCGAAGGTAGCGAAGGCCCGAACGGTCCCCGCAAGGGGATAAAGGGAGCGATGAGTACGCGGCGCGACTCAACCACCGACAAGCGGCAGAAAAACCAGTATCGTCTGGCCTTCCCGGAGGAGAGTAGGGGTGCAGCCCCGAGGGCCTTCGAGGAAGGGACCGAATCGGAGTTGGCGAAGCGCAAAGCAGAAAGTCCGGCTACCGAGCAGTGGATGGAAGAAGTCTGCGAGCGGGAAAACTGCAAGCAGGCGCTAGGACGAGTGAAGGCCAACAAAGGCAGCCCAGGCATGGACGGGATGACCGTCGAGGAATTGTCTGGACACCTGAAAGAGCACTGGCCAGTCATCCGCGAACAACTCCTCAACGGAACCTACACACCACAACCAGTGAAACGGGTGGAAATCCCGAAGCCGGACGGCGTGGTGCGCAAGCTGGGCATTCCGACGGTGCTGGATCGATTCATCCAGCAAGCGGTGATGCAGGCGCTGCAGAGGAGCTGGGACGGAACGTTCTCTGAACACAGCTATGGGTTTCGGCCCAAGCGATCGGCACATCAGGCGGTGGAGCAGGCACAGCAATATCAAGCCGAAGGCTACCGCTGGGTGGTGGACCTGGATCTCGAGAAATTTTTCGATCGGGTCAACCACGACCGATTGCTCGCAAAGATTGCCGAAAGGGTCAGCGATAAGCGATTGCTGCGACTGATTCGTTCATTCTTGCGAGCCGGAGTAATGGAGAACGGGCTGGTGAGTCCGGCCGAAGAAGGAACACCGCAAGGTGGTCCTCTCTCGCCCGGGCGATCGAACATCGTACTCAACGAACTGGATCAGGAGCTGGAGCGGCGCGGACATCGGTTCACCCGGTATGCGGATGATTGCAACATTTACGTCCGCAGTCGGCGAGCCGGCGAACCAGTGATGAGCAGCGTGAGGCGACTCCTCACAACGAAGCTCAAGCTGGGAGTGAACAGCGAGAAGAGTGCGGTGGCTCGACCATGGGAACGGAAATTCCTGGGATTCAGCTTCACGAATCACAAGCAACCGAAGAGGCGCCTCGCGCCGAAAACTGTGGCGCGGTTCAAGGAGCGAGCCCGGGAACTAACGCGGCGGACCCGGGGCATAAGCCTCGTCGGAATGGTCCATGACTTAGCGGAATATCTTCGCGGATGGATCGGCTATTTCGGACGATGCGAAACACCGGACGTGTTAGCCAAGCTGGAGAAATGGCTCCGACGTCGCCTTCGGTCGATGGTCTGGAAGCAGTGGAAACAAGGAACCACGAGATTTCGGGAGCTCCGCAAGCGCGGCATCGCTGCGCAGGAGGCCGCGCAAACCGCGGGTAGCTCTGATGGACCGTGGCACCTTGCCAAGACTCCAGCGCTGAACATCGCTCTCCCCAACGCTTACTTCGTCTCGCTCGGGCTTCCCGAGCTCACTGTTCATGGCTAGCTCAACCCGCCGAACCGCTGGATGCGGACCCGCATGTCCGGTCGTGTGGCAGGGGAGAGTGGGCGCCCACTCCCCCTATGCCGATTGCCTGCCAGCTGCTTCTTCTGCGCGTCTTAAACTTCTAGAGTACGACTTGCAACTCCAGTTGCACGCCGGAATGCGCCACGTCGACCAGGTAATACACGCCGTTGACGTCAATGACGTACACGTCGTCGTCATATCCCCAGCCCACCGGCCAAGTCTGCGCGATGACGAACGAGTAGCCGCCGTAGGAGAAGCGCGGCCGGCCTTCGACGATCACCGGATGGCCCACGTGGAACGTGTGCTCGCGGCCGAAATGCGCGCGGTATTTGTCGTCCGGAATCCGTCCGTTGCCGGCGTGCGGGGCGGCCTTTGCGTCTTGTGCGTGCTGCGCGTCTTGTTTGTGTTCGGTTTCTTTGGGTGGTTTTGCCGCGTTATCAGGACGCGGCCGGTCGTCAGGAGTCTTCGGCGGTGCGGCTTGCGGCTTTTCTGTGGGCTTGGCATCGGGCGGTTTTGCTGGTTGCTCCTGCGGGTCGTGCTGTTCTTGCGCGAAGGCTGGGGCGGAAATTCCGAAAACCAACAACAGGGCCCCGGTTCCTATTAATATGGCATTCTTCATGAATTTTTCCTCCCGTTCGATTGAACGTATCAACGCTTCAGGTTCCTGCCGCGCCCGAAACAGCGCGCACTAAGAATGTATCCGCTCGGCCGCAAATAACGAATACGGTCGGGCCTGTATATTCCCGCGGAAATCGTGTTACGCAGAACTACCGTGCCTCTGCAGCCGGCGCGCGCTTCCCGCTGGACTAACCCGCCGCAATTACGTCAATATCGAGACGGGGCAGAGAATTCACACGAGGTTTGCAATGGACCCATCGCGCGACCTGGATCGCATCGTAAGTGAACTAAACGCACGCCCAGAGGCCGATGGCGATGAAGCGTCGGACACCGCGCCGCTCGATCGCTGGCTCGCCGCGTTGCTGGCAAAAGGGGGTAGCGATCTGCTGCTCGTCCCCGGGGCACCCGTCTGCATCCTGCACGAAGGCGGGGTGCGCAATCTGGAATCCGAGCCGCTGAATGGTTCCGAAATCGAACAGATCGTGCTGCCGGCTCTCACACCGCACGCGCTGCAGCAATATCGCGCCGGCCAGATTGCGGATTCCTCGTATCGCATCGCGAGCCTCGGCCGTTTCCGCATCAATTTGCACCGCGAACGTGGACAGGCAGCCGCGGCGATTCGCGCGCTGCCTGCGAAAGTTCCTCAACTCAGCGATCTTCGCCTTCCGGCAAGCGTCGAGGCGCTATCCCATCTGCAGCGCGGTTTGGTGTTGATCGGCGGGCCTGCGGGCTCCGGAAAATCCACCACACTCGCTGCTTTGATTCATGAGATCAACAGGCGCGACTCGCGGCACATCGTCACCATCGAAGATCCCATCGAGTACGAGCACACCCACGTGCGCAGCGTGATCGAGCAAGTGGAAATCGGTACCGATGCGCCGGATTTTCCCACCGCGTTGCGCGCGGCGTTGCGGCAGGCGCCGGACATCATCGTCGTAGGCGAAATGCGCGACATCGAAACCATGCAAATCGCCGTGGCTGCCGCCGAAACTGGCCACCTGGTGCTCTCGACGATTCACACCACAGACGTGGCTTCGACGGTGTCGCGCGTTTCCGATTCGTTTCCTGTGGAGCGGCAGAACACCATTCGCCAGGAGTTGGCCATGGCGCTCACGGCAGTGTTGACGCAAATTCTGTTGCCCTGCAAGACGGGCGGCCGCATGCCTGTCGCCGAGTTGCTCATGATGAGTTACGGGGCGCGGCAACACATTCGCCACAACGCGCTGCAACATTTGCATCAGGAAATCACGCTGACCAAGAAGAAGGGGTCGTTCTCGCTGGAAGAATCTTTGGTGAAACTGGTAGGCCAGGGGTTTATTGATCGCGAAGACGCGCTGCTGTGCGCGATTCACCCCGACGATCTGGAAATTCTGTTGAAAGCCGAAACGCAAACTCGCGCCGCGCGCCCCTAGGTCAGCGCAAAAGAAAACGGCGGAGCTTATGCCCCGCCGTCGTTGCGATTCGTGTGCGATATCGTACTTTAGTCGTAATACTCAGAACCCAAGTGCGTGATCAGGTCCTCGCCCATCATCCAGCGCAGGGTGTTCTTCAACTTCATCAGCTGAATGAATAAATCGTGCTCGGGGTACAGTTCTTTCGCGCACATTGGCGACTTGAAATAGAAGCTGAGCCATTCCTGGATGCCGCGCATGCCGGCCCGTTGCGCCAGATCGAAGAAGAGGGCGAGGTCCAGCACGATGGGCGCCGCCAAAATCGAGTCGCGGCACAGGAAATCCACTTTGATCTGCATCGGATAGCCGAGCCATCCGAAGATATCAATGTTGTCCCAGCCCTCTTTGTTGTCGCCGCGTGGAGGATAGTAGTTGATGCGGACCTTGTGGTGAATCTTGCCGTAGAGGTCTGGATACAGCGCCGGTTGCAGAATATATTCCAGCGCGCCGAGCTTCGATTCTTCCTTGGTTTTAAACGAGCCGGGATCATCCAGCACTTCGCCGTCGCGATTGCCCAGAATGTTCGTCGAGAACCAGCCATTCAAGCCCAACATGCGCGCTTTGAATGCGGGCGCCAGCACGGTCTTCAGCAGCGTCTGGCCGGTCTTGAAATCCTTGCCGCCGATCGCCACATTCTTGGCCTTCGCATATTCCTCGAGCGCCGGAATATCGACGGTGAGATTCGGCGCACCGTTTGCAAACGGCACCCCTTCGCTGATGGCCGCGTAGGCGTAGAGCATCGAGGGGGCAATCGCCGGATGATTCGCCTTCATGCCTTTTTCAAACGACGCCAGCGACTTGTGCACGTCCTCGGCCTTCAAAAACACTTCCGTCGAGCCGCACCACACCATCACCAGGCGGTCCAGCTTGTTCTTTTTCTTGAACGCGCGAATATCCTCGCGAAGTTGTTCGGCCAGGTCGAATTTCGTCTTGCCCTTTTTCACGTGCGTGCCGTGCAGGTTCTTCACGTAATTCTGGTCGAATACGGCTTTCATCGGCTTGATGCCCTTCAGAAATTTCTCGGCCTTGGCAAGATCCTTGGCCTCCAGTACGCCCGCTTTCGACGCGGCCTGATAAGCGTTGTCGCTGAAAACGTCCCAGCCGCCGAAAACGATGTCGTCCAGTTTCGCGAGCTGCACGAAATCCTTGATCTTCGGTGTACGGCCGTCGGTCCGCTTGCCCAGCCGAATCGTTCCCAATTGCGTCAGCGAGCCTACCGGCACCGCATGCCCCCGCCGCACCAATTCCACTCCCGCCATAAAAGTCGTGCTTACCGCGCCCATTCCGGGCGTCAGCACTCCCAATTTCCCCTTCGGCGGAGTCACACTCACAGGCCTGCGCATTCGATTCCCCCCAGTTCGTTTCGTATTTGATGACGATGATGAAGATGATGAAAGTGAACGCCGCGAAAAACATCGCGTCACCTGCAACCACATCACGCCGTCGCTGCCCTGTGCACGCGCCGCGTCCAGGAAGCTGCATTTTCGTTCTTGTGCGGCAGATGAGTCGTCCCGAAGCGAGTCCCGCGCCTAGACGGGAGAAACGCTCAGGGCAAACAATTTATGATGCGGCAACGCGCGAAGTTTTGCAAATTGATTTCCCGTCACGCGGAGAACGCTCTTTCTGGAAAACTTGGTGCCGTAGCGCGCAGAATTCAATACAGAATGCAAAATGGGAGCGCAAGGGAAGTGCGCGAAATCGTGAGCGCGCGCATGCAGGGCGATTATTTCCGGCGGAACAGATTCGAGATCTCACCCGAAATTGAAAGGAATACTAGTACTGCGAGTGCGCCCATCATGCAGAAAGCGATCATCATGTTCTCCGGCCGTGCCCAACTTCGATATTGAATAGGCATGTCGGATGCCAGTCGTGCGCGTTGGATATCTCTTGTGTTTGCAATACGCACGCGACTGGTGGGCGGCCGGGCGCGCAAACAAATCGTAAAAATGTGTGCTTGGGATGACGGTGTGTCGTGTATTCCGGGAAGGTGCGGCGAACCATCGGTGAGCCGGCGCCGACAGAAAACGCATCGCTACAATTTTTCGATGTGAATGGATCCGTCGCCCGAGCTGACCGCCAGCGTTGCGCCGCCGGCATTCATTTTTCCGCGCACGGAGGAATGGCTCAGCGAGCCGAAAACTTGAATCGGAATGTCGAGCGTGATACTGCCATCGCCCGTATGCGCGTCCAGCATTGCATTCAGATCACCAGGGACGCGCAGCGTGATGTGCCCGTCGCCGGAATGCAGATTCCAGCCGTTCGCGACTTTCGAGCCGCTGCCCACTTGGGCTTCGATATTTCCGTCGCCGGTTTTCAGCGCCAACGCGTCGAAGCGGCCGTCAATGCGCAGATTTCCGTCGCCGGTGTTGGCGTCGAGCGAGCCGTCGAAATTGTGTCCTTCGATGTGGCCATCGCCGGTGTGAATTCGTATATCGCCCTTAATGTTTGAGGCTGTCACGTTGCCGTCACCGGTGTCGAATTGAATTTTGCCGGAGACTCCCTGGGCTGTGACACTGCCGTCGCTGGTGCGCACGTCTAAATCCAATTCGCGAGGCACGCTTACTTCCACGCGCAGAGACTTATGGTTTCCGCCGAAGAGCGAAAAATTCCAGTGCGGCACTTTGACTTCGATCGAAACGCTGTTGCCCGACTGGCTCTCGACGATCTGGACGTCGTTCGGCCCGATCTTCCATCCCGTCGCGGTGACGCGCGCGTCAATCTGGTGCTGGTCCGTGCCGGTGACGACGACGTCGCCATCGCCCGTAATTACGCGAAGGTCCGTGCGGCCATTCACTGGATAGGTCTTGGACCACTGGTCTGCGCGCGCCGGCGCCGCGCTGCTCGCGAGTCCGATTCCCGTAACAATCACCGCCGTAAGAAAAATGCTCAGCCGGTTCATGAGTCACTCCGTGGCACAGTCACTCTATCCTTCATTAGGAGATACGTCAGGCCCGCGAAAAATGTTCCATGCCCAGCTACGCGGATCTTCTTTTCACAGCCTTGCCCTTGGCCGTTCCCGGTTTCGCGCGCAACGAAGCCAAAAACTGATCCGTCGGCAAAGTGTTGACCACATCCTTCTTCTCCACCCACCCGCGCCGCGCAGTGATCACCCCATACTTCATGAGAGGGAAGTGCGCAAAGGAATGCGCGTCTGTCGAAATTACAATTTTCACCCCGCGCTCCTTCGCCATCCGCAAATGCACGTCCTTCAAATCCAGCCGGTCCGGAAACGCATTGCATTCCACGATGACGCCGTGCGCCTTCGACGCATCCAGAATGTTTTCCATATCGTAATCAAACGGATCGCGCCGCAGCACCAGCCGCCCGGTAGGATGCGCCAGAATCTGCACGTACGGATTTTCCAGAGCGGCTAGAATGCGTTCGGTCATTTCGGCACGGCCTTGATTCATGTAGGAGTGCACCGACGCCACCACCACGTCTAACTGCGCCAACACTTCATCGTCCAGATCGAGTTTGCCGGTTTTCAGAATGTCCACTTCGATTCCGGCGAGCAGACGAATCCCCGGCACGCGTTCTTGCGCGGCCCGAATTTTCTTAAGCTGCTCGAGCGTACGCTTCTCGTCCATGCCGTTTGCGACGGTGACGGCTTTAGAATGGTCCGTCAGCGCGATGTATTCGTAGCCGCGTTTTTTGGCGGCCTCGCCCATTTCTTCGATGGAATTGCGCCCGTCGGAAGCCGTGGTGTGCATCTGCAGGTCGCCGCGAATGTCCGCGAGCTGCAACAGCTTCGGCAAAGTGTGATTTTCGGCGGCTACAATTTCGCCGGTGTTCTCGCGCAGTTCCGGTTCGATGTAATCCAGGCCCAACTTTTTGTAGATATCCTCTTCCGTTTTTCCGGCGACGAATTTTCCGCCCTTCAGCGTCGTCAGCGCGTACTCGTTCAGGGTCCAGCCCATGTCCCGCGCGCGGCCGCGCAGCACTACGTTGTGTTCTTTCGAGCCGGTAAAATACATCAGCGCCGCGCCGAAGCTATCTTTCTCCAGCAGGCGCACGTCTACCTGCAGCCCGTTGCCCAGCAGCACACTCACTTTGTTTTCGCCGTGCGCGAGCGTCTGGTCTATGCCGGGATATTTCAGGATGTGCGCGGCCACTTCGTCCACTTGCTTCTGTTTATCGTGGCCGGGCCGAAGCGTCACGAGCAGATCCAGATCGCCGATGGTTTCTTTTCCGCGGCGCAGGGAGCCTGCGGGAGTCACGGACTCCACAATCTCTTTTACTTTGCCGATGTAGGCGACCAGCTTCTGCGCCGCTTCGTCTGCGACGTCGAGCTTGAATCGCCCGGACGAACGCTTCGCCAGTTCCGTTGCCTTCAGAATATTGGCTTCGGTTTTTTCGCCGAAACCTTCCAGGTCACGCAGTTTTCCTTCGCTCGCCAGTTTCTCCACGCCTTCTACGGTGGCCACTTTGAATTTCTTAAACAGGAAAGCCACTTTCTTCGGGCCCATGCCCTGCAGATGCAGCAAATCGAGCAGCGTCAGCGGATATTTCTTCAATAATTTCTGGCGCAGGCTGTAATCGCCGGTCCCCAGAATCTCGCGAATGTGCGCGGCCATGCCATCGCCCACGCCGGGAAGTTCTTTCAGCTTGGCGTCGTCCTTGGCCAGGTCCTCGATGCGTTCGTGAATGCTGTAGAGCAGCTCCGCGACTTTTTCGTAGCTGCGGTAGCGTCCGATGATCGCGCCATCAATCTCCAGCAGTTGTGCCGTCTCCTGCAAAATCTTCGCCACTTCTCGATTTTCCATGTGGTTTCCCGGTAGCTGAGTTTCGCCCCGGATTTTACTTCTTTCGGAGGTGGAACTGGAAGGGGAGGGTGCTGCCTAATGCCGAGGTTCCGCCGGCGCTTTTTCTAAACTATGATTGCGCGAAAATTGACTTTGCGCGCTCAATATCCTTCAGCACCTGCTCGCGCAGAGCTTCCGGTCCGGAAAATTTCTGTTCATCGCGCAAGCGCTGCAGGAAACGTACTTTCATCTGGCCGGCGGTGAGTGCCTCCGCGAAATCGAAAAGATGCGATTCAATCGCCAGGCGCGTGCCATCGAACGTTGGCCGCACGCCAACGTTTGCGACCGAGCGATACGTGCCGCCAGGCAGTACGGTCTCGCTGACATACACGCCGGTCTTCGGCAGCGCCTCCTGCTCCGTCGCCAGATTCAAAGTCGGCACCACCAGCTTGCGCCCCTGTCCTGTGCCCGTGCGTATCTCGCCCACCAGCGCGAATGGCCGCCCCAACATGCGCCGGGCATCTTCCACGCGTCCGCCGCGCACGGCCTCGCGAATGGCGGTGCTGGAGACAACATCCCCGCCATCAATCACCGGCGTCACAATGGCCACTTCAAATCCCCAGCGCTGCCCCAATTCCTTTAGCAGCTCGACGTCGCCCAGCTGCTTGTGACCGAACCGGAAGCTCGCTCCCACTAGCACTGCCCGCGCGCGCATTGCATCCACCAGATATTCCTTCACGAAATCTTCGGCGCTCGCTTGGGCCAGCACCGCGTCGAACTGCAGCACCAAAGTCGCCGCAATTCCCAACGCGGCAAAATCCGCGAGGCGTTGCGGTAGAGTTTCGAGCAGGGAAGGAGCCTGCTGCGGCCGCAGCACGCGCGCCGGATGCGGATAAAACGTCAGGACGGCTGGCAGTAGCTGCTTCTGCGCATCGCCTGCATCGCGTGTGTTGCCGCGTCCGCCTGCAACTGTGGCTCGCGCAACCACATCGCGCAAAATCTTTTGATGCCCCAGGTGCACGCCGTCGAAATTGCCAATCGTCACCACTGTCTCGGGCCGGTCTTTTCCCATGCGTTCTTCCCACTCATCCGCCGAACAGAGGAGGCGAATATCCGCGTGGCCGGCCGCGTGCGCCGGTAGATCGGTCAGAAACCTCATCGTTTCCTTCGTCGCGTCTAACAGCATTAAATCTCCACCTCGAATTTCAATCCGTCATAAGCCAGCTGTACGCCCTTCGGCAACTTCGCGTTGGCCGCAACATGCCCCAGGTCGTGGCAAATGTGCGTGAACCACGCGCGCTTGGGCTGCAGTTCGCGCACCAGTTCGAGCGATTGCTCCACGTTCGAATGCATCGGATGCGGCGTGTAGCGCAGTGCATCGAGAATAAAATCATCCAGCCCGTGCAACAATTTCTTGGAACTTTCCGACACCGCACTGAAATCCGTGAGGTACGCGGCCTTACCAAAACGAAAGCCCAGTACCGGTTGCGGCCCGTGCTGGGCCGGCACTGGCGTGATGCGTAGCCCAAATAAATCGAACGGCCCGACAATCGTATGCATCGCGACAGCCGGCACAGAACTTTCCGTAGGCGCTTCGTCGAAAACATACGCGAATTGCCGCCGCAGCGTTTCCTGCGTGCTCTCCGCCGCGTACACCGGCACCACGCCGCGCTGTTTCAGATTGTACGGACGTATGTCGTCGAGCCCCAGGATATGATCGGCGTGCGCGTGCGTGTACAGCACCGCGTCTAGCCGGTCGATTTTTTCGCGCATTGCCTGAAAACGAAAATCCGGAGTCGTATCAATCGCCACATTGTGCCCGCCATACTGCAGCAGCACGGATGGCCGCGTGCGTTTGTCGTGCGGGTCCGTGGAATCGCACACCGCGCAGTGACACCCGAGCGTGGGAACGCCCATGGACGTGCCCGACCCGAGTACGGTTAATTTCAGGGAAGCCATGGTCTGGTGGGATGTTGCAAAGAGTGCTCTCGATTCATCCGGGGACTTCTAGCAGCGCGACCGGCGCGCCACGCGGATCAGCCGGTGCAAATTAAAAATGTCGCCGCTTACTTCGCCTTGGCTTTCTTGGCCATTTGCTCGGCGGCCACTTTGGAAATTTCCATGAACGTCAGCTTCAGGCTGCCGATCACTTCGATCAGCAAATTGTCGTCGTCCTTCGACAAATTCCCGCGCGTCTTTTCCCGCAGCGCATCCAGCATGTCAATCACTTCGCGCGCGCCTTCCAGATCTACAAACGCTTGCCCGGTGCGCGGGTCGGCCATTCCACCGAGCATCGCCGCGGCGTTGCGTGTCAGAAAATCAATCAGCATCTGAAAACTGCGCGACGTCGGATTCATCTCGCCAGCGTCCTGCGTTTCAGCTGCCGCTTCTTCCGGCGTCACGCCTGCCAGAGCATCTCCGTTGCCAGCGGCGCCTTGTGCGTCCAGCGCGCCGGCATTTGCAGGGAACGGGCTCGCCGTCTGCGCTGGGACGGCTTTACCTGCCGAAGAAGCCGCAGCCGCCTCAGCCTTTTTCTCCGCCTGTGCAGCGGATTTCTTTTCCGCTGCTTCTTCGTTGCGCCGCTCCTGCTCGACCACGTCCTGACGCAATTCGCCGTCTTCGCCAAATAAGCGGCGATCCACTACTTTGAATGTCTCTTCGTGCTTCGAATCCGCCACGGCAGGTATCCTTAGAAGTTGCTCCTGAAAGTTACAAGCAAGTTTAACATCCGCTTCCGTTCGCCGACAAGGCACACGCACCGCCGCACCGCATGCGCTTTCTCCGCTGCATATTTTTCCTATTGACATGCTTCTGTCCGTCTGTTACAAGATGTAACGCTACAATGAAGAACACACACAACACGCGTCTCCGCAATCTCGGCGAAGTCGAACAGATGGTCATGGATTACGTGTGGTCGCACGGCCCGGTTTCCTCCGAAGCTTGCCGCGAAGCTCTGGCAGCCAAGCGCCCCATGAAAGAATCCACCATCCGCACCGTGCTGCGCCGCCTGGAAGCCAAAGGTTTTGTCGCGCATGAAATCAGCGGCCGGACTTATATCTATCGCGCCGCCGAGCCCCGGCAAAATGTGGCCGTGCGCGCCGTCAAACATATTATTGACCGTTTCTGCGGCGGTTCCGTCGAACAACTGGTGATCGGCATGGTGGATAACGCCGTGCTCGATCGCCGCCAGCTCGAACGGCTGACGCAAAAAATCGCCGAGCGCAAGACCAATCAGCGCAAGGAGGGGAAGTCATGATCGTCATCCCCGTTCTAGACGCGTCCGCGAATTTCTCAGCGCACGTTTTGCAGCCGGCCGCGCGCTCGCTTCCTGTTCGCATGTTTCGCCGGACTCGCCCTGGCAGCTTTCCGCGTGCGCACGTTGCACTGCGCCTGGCCATCTGGCGCGCCGTTCTCCTTGTGGCGCTGGCGATGCCGCTGCTGGGTCTGCTGCTGCCGCCGCTTCCAGTTTTTGTGCCGCTCGCTGCGAAATTCGTGCTTGCGCAGCCGCCTGCGGAAATCGCGCCGGTGCGCGAAGTTCATTCCCGCGCGATTAGCGTGAATCAAGTTGCGCGCTCGGGTTCGACAAAGGTCGGTGCGTTCAGCAACAGCGCGAATTCTTCAGAGCTCTGCGAACACGACAGACGAGCGCGCCCGCGGCAATTCGCAATTGCGTCAGTCGGCCAACTGCGCAATCCCGTCGTCCATTGCCATGGCTCGCGGCTCGGTACCGCGATTTATTTCGCCGTCGCAATCTTCATGCTGATTCGCCTGGCGCTCGGCGTAATCCTGGGCTGCCGCCTCGAAAGGGAATCGCGGCCGATCGAAGATCGGCACGTCCTCGCGCGACTGGATTTTTTCACTCGCGCGGCGGGCCTGCGGACCGCGCTGCGCTTGGCCGAGTCGGATCTACTCTCCGTGCCAGTAACCTTCGGTGTGCGTAGCCCCGCCATTCTTCTCCCCGTTGGCTGGCGCGAGTGGGAACCCGCTGAACTCGACGCCGTTCTCGCGCACGAAATTTCGCATGTTGTTCGCCGCGACGCGCTCGCCGAGCGTCTTGCGCTGCTGCATCGCGCGATTTTTTGGTTCAGCCCACTCAGCTGGTGGCTCGCGCGCCATCTGGCGGATCTCGCCGAAGAAGCTAGCGACGATGCCGCTCTGGCTGCCGGAGCCGACCGTACCCGTTACGCCGAAACTTTGCTCGGTTTTTTCGCGGCTCTAGAGGCTGCGCCGGGCCGCGTGTGGTGGCAGGGCGTCTCCATGGCACCGCCGGGCAAGCCGAAAAACGCGTTGATCGAATTCTCGAATGGAAAGGGAGTGTCGCCATGCGCCTGAAGAAACCCGTCGTGATCGCCTATTTGCTCGTGGCAGTTCCGGTCGTATGTCTGATCGCGGCCTTCCGCCCGACGATTGAAAATTTCCATGTCACGCGCTGCGCAGCAGGCCAGGCAACAAACGCCGCAGACTCCCGCGGTACGGGTTGCGCCGCCTCCTGCGCCGCCTGTGAACGCTCCGGAGCAGTCTGCCGCTCCAGTCGCCGTGCCCGCGCTGGCTCCGATGCCGTCGGTCACTCCAATGCCATCCGTCGAGGCGATGCCATCACTCGCACCAGTAGCGCCGGTAGAGTCGGTCGACACGGTTGTCCATCCGCTCGTCTTGCCGGTCGTCACGCCTCTGGTCATGCCCGGCGTCGCTCCGATGGTCTCGGTTGTTTCCATTGTTCCCGTGCCTCCCGTAGGCGGGCCCGTAAGCTCGGTCGCTCCGGTGGTTCACGTGCGCCCGTTTCTGCCGCCCCCGCTACAGTCCAGCACCATCAACGGGACCAGGATCGGCGATAACAACGACGAGAAACCTTCGCGATTGTCTCCGGGCAAATCCACGGTGAGCGTTTCGCTCCAGCATCATCCATGGCACGGGCGAGTCGGTAGACCTGGCGATCCGACCTCCCGCTTCGCTAATTCCCTGCGCCAAAATTTCCCCGGCGATTTCATCTGGTTTATCCGCGACGGCAAGGCGTACATCATTCGTGACCCGGCCACCATCAAGCAGGCCATGGATTTCTTCGGCCCTCGCAGGAGCTTGGGCGTCAACAGGAAGAGCTAGGCAAGCAGCAGGAAGCCTTGGGCGCTCAGCAGGAAACGCTTGGCGCAAAACAAGAAGCGCTGGCCGCGAGCAGATGGAAAAAGTCCGCGTAAAAATTCCGGACATGTCCGCCGAGCTTGAGAAACTCAAGTGGAACTGAAAAAACTGGGCGCGACGGAACGCCGGACGACCTGGGCCGCATCCAGGAAAAAATCGGCGAAATCCAGGCGAGCATTTGAGGGATTGCCCCGGCTCTCGCCATTTGGCGGCAAAGCGCGCATAGTCCGGCGACCGACGATCATCGCCGCGGGAGCCCTCTACATGTCAGCCCTTATTTTCCGGATCGTCAGGCACGACGGCGCCTGGGCCGTCGAGCATGAGGGCCGGTTCTCGAACAGGGCGCGGACAAGGCCGAGGTCGTCGCCTCGGCGACCAAGCTCGCCAGAGCCGCCGTCGGCCAGGGCCGTATCGTCCAGGTCAGGGTCGAAGGCGAGGCCGGCTACTTCTGACTGTCGGTAAGGCCGGCGCCGTCGCGCGCGTCCAAATCTCGATACGCGGGCGACCGCCCTCACGAAAGGAAGCCCCCATGGCCGACAAGGGTCAGCACGGCAACAAGGAAGTCCGCAAGGCCAAGCAGCCGAAGGCCAAGGCGCCTCCGGCCGCTTCGAGCTTCATCGTCACCCCCGGCAAGACCCCGAGTGGCGGCAAAAAGAGCTAACCCGCTCAATACCCCTGGAGGCGGGCGTAGCGGTCGCGGTGGTAGGCTTGGCCGCCGTAGGTCGCTTCCGCCGCCCGGGCGCGCTTGAGGTAGAAGCCGGCGTCGTGGGCGTCGGTCATGCCGATTCCGCCGTGCATCTGGACCATCTCGTTCGAGACCAGGTGCAGGGTGTCGCCGACCTTGGCCTTCGCCAGCGAGACCAGCTCCGGCACGTCCGGGCTGTCGTTGTCGATGGCGGTGAGCGCCGCCTCGACGCAGGAGCGGGCCAGTTCCAGGTCGGTGAACATCTTGGCCGCGCGGTGCTGCAGCGCCT
>CAVVGA010000018.1:0-196922 GCA_963747605.1 uncultured Acidobacteriota bacterium
ATCAATTGCAGCCGGTCGAGCCTCGGTTCACGTTCATTGATGAAGATATTCTCCATGTTTAATCAATCCTCCTGCGTTCTCGTCCTCGTAATCGGTTCCCCGGAAAAATTCGAGGACGAGAACGAGGAGGAGGACGAGTTCAAATATGTAAAATCCGTTTTCATCAGTTTGCCGCGGCTACGATTTTTGCCGCGCTGGAATTTTGTTTCTTCAAAATTTCCTCGTAAATGTCATGGGCAATCGGCGCGCAATCCAGGCCGCCGGAACCGTGCAAGCCGCCTGGACCATGACCACGACGGCGTATTTCGGATTTTCATACGGCGCGAAGGAGGCGAACCAGTAATTCTGGCCGATGTTGCGGTTGTGTTCATCCTGCACCTCCGCCGTGCCGGTCTTGCCGCAGATTTTCAGTCCATCCACCGTGGCGGCCGTGCCCGTGCCTTCGCTGCTTTTCACGTCGGCCAGCATCGCGTCGCGCAAAATTTGCAGGCTGCGCGGATGCACGTCCAGTTGGTCCCGCACCACGCCGGACGGAAAATTCGTCGCCACTTCACCGGACGACGGGTCCTGCGGCTCGATGCGGTCCACCAGCCGCGGCCACAAAACTTTTCCGCCGTTGGCGATCGCCGAAATCATCACGGCCATCTGGAGGGGCGTCACGGCAACTCACCCTGGCCGATGCACACGTTCGCCGTGTCGCCGTCGGTCCATCCGGAGTGGATCCGGTCCTCGTCGGGAAAATCGCCGCCGGTTTCCTGCCGCGCAAAAAGTCCGGTGCGCTCGCCGAGATGGAATTCGTTCCCGATGCGGATGATATTCTCGATGCCGGCATGCGTCAAGCCGGCGTTGACGAAATAGGAATTGCTCGAATGGATAAAGGCGCGCTTGAAATTGTAATCGCCCGGCGGCGCCGTGTCCTTGATCCTGCGCCGTCCGACGTAAATCATGCCCTTGTTCGGGTTTTCTGGATCCGCATCCACATGGTAAATTTCCGCCGGGTTCAATCCGTTTTCCAACGCCGCCAGCGCGACGACGGTTTTGAAAATGGAGCCGGGCGCGTAGTTTTCATATGTCGCGCGATTTTTTTCCGCCGTCAATTCCTGGATGTGCTGGTATTTTTCCGTGGAAATGCCCTGGCGCAAAATCATTCGGGTCGAACGTCGGCGATGAAACCATCGCCAGCACGTCGCCGCTGTGAACATCCATGACCACGACCGCGCCGCGCGCCTCCGCGCCCTGATGCCGCGCAAACGATTCCTCCGCCGCGCGCTGAAGATCGAGGTCGATCGTCAGCACGACATTGTGTCCCGGCTCGGGCGCGTCCAAAATGGTTTCGGACTGGCGGTAACCAAGGTTGTTGACCAGCACGGATTCCTCGCCCGCGCGTCCGCGCAATTCCGCGTCAAAACGGCCCTCGATGCCGACCACGCCGCGATAATCCGGCAGCCGGTAATTGAAATCGGCATCTTCGCCTTCCACCGAACGGTCATCGCTCTGCAGATAGCCGAGCAGATGCGCCGCCGTCGTGCCGGACGGATAAATGCGCGCGGCCTGCAAATCCAGATTCGCGCCGAAGCCGTTGGTGAAATGTTCCTCGAACCGCGCGATTTGCGCGGCGTTCAGGTCCGGCAAAATCGTGAACGGCAGCGCGAGCCGCGTCTGGTAGGCGCGCTCAAACTTTTTCGCATCCAGCGTCAGCGGCTGGCCGAGCTGCTGGCCAACCTGCGCGACAAGACGGTTGGCGACGTTCAAACGCGCCTGGGCCTGGAGCTGCTGCCATTGCCCGGCCGTAAAAGCAAATTGTTTGCGTTCGGCTTTCGTGAGCGGACGGCCCAGTTTTTTCTCCTGCGCGGCGATGTTCTGCTTTTGAACGTCGAGCGCCTGTTTGCGCAGCGGGCTGTAGCGTCCTCGAATTGTTTCCGCAAATCGTCGAGATAAAGGCTCAAGTTGTAGCGCGGACGGTTTTCCGCCAGCACGCGGCCTTCGCGGTCGAGAATTTTTCCGCGCACCGCGGGAATCCGCACGGTGCGATAGGCCTGCGTTTCCAGATGCGACTGATATTCGTGCGCCGAAACGACCTGCACCCACCACAAGCCCGCGAGCAAAATGCACAAGCCCGCCGCCAGCACCATCGCCACGAGGCGGAGCTGCGGATCGTTCTTTTTCAGTTCGTCAAAAATGAGCATTTTAATTTCTTCCGCGCAGAATTTCACGGTCGGGCCGGAAACTGGTTTCGGTCCGCGGCTGGTAGCCGAGGCGCGGTTCAACCAGTCGAACAGCGCGAAAACCACCGGCGTCGCGACCGCGCCGCCGGCCGTCATCACGAGCCATTGCCAGAGCGAACCCCAGCCGAGCAGCGGCGTTTGCCGGCGGTCAGCAAAAGCAAGACGGTCAGCACCGGCACGACGGCGCTGGCGACCGTGCCGAGGACAATTTGCGCGAAGGACAGTTCGCGCAGGATCAAATCGCGCTGCAAAAAAATGACAAAACCGACGGCGAACAGCGGCAAAATCGTGACGCCGAGCGGATTCGCCGAAAGCGAGTCGAACCACAGCCCGCCAAAAATGGCGAGGGCGGCGACGGGATGAGTTCGCGTTCAGCGCAGCATAAACCATGAGCGCCGGCAGCAAATCCACCTGCGCGCCCAACAGATGACGCAGCCCGGGAAAAACGGCTTCGCCGAACACCGCGAGGAAGGCGGCGGCAAAAATTAAAATGGTGTTCAAAAAATTCATGGAAACATTCATCAGCACCCAGACTTGTTCGAGCGCGCCGAGGTTGACGTTCAGTTTCACGCGCGCCTCGGTGTAAAGGCCAAATTCGACCGGTGCGCGAATCCACGATTTGGCCGATGGGAATGCCCTTGGGAAAAATCCCGCCGATGCCGCTGGTGACGACGCCCTGGCCGGGCTTCAAATTCGCGCTGCCGGAAAGGTAGGTGAGATGGACAAGCGAACTGTCGAGCGGGCCGCTCGCGCTGATGATGCCGGTGTCGTGCGCCGGATTTTCAACGAGCGCGGAGGCCTTGCAATTCGGGTCGCCGAACAAAACCACCTGCGAGCGCGTGACGCCGACGGAGGAAATGCGTCCAACCAGGCCTTCGGCGGTGAGCACGGGCAGATTTTCGACCATGCCGTCGCGGGCGCCGAGGTCAATCTCAATGGTGCGCCACCAGTTCGCCGGGTCGCGCAGGACGACGTTGGCGAGCTTGAGTTTCCACGGCATCTGCCGTTGCCAGCCGAGCGCCGAACGGAGCTGGTTGTTTTCGCGCGCGATGGCTCCGGCCTGGAGGGACAGAACTTTCAGCCGGTCCATTTGCATTCCAGACCAAGGGAGCTGGCGAAACCCAACACCATCGGCCCCGACGATGTAGTTTTTGGATTCCGCGCCAGCCTCCACTTCAAAAAAGGACAGGTGAATATTGTCCGACGCCCACGTCCCCGTACTCAGAGTTTCATCTCCGGTGGCGATTTTGAGTTTGTTGCCACCGTTGATGTTCGACACCCAGAGTTCGTGATTCTTGCCTGAGGGGAGCGTGATGTACATTACGCGCTTTCCATCTGGCGAGATGACGGGCTGAGTTGCGTCTTCCGTCACGATGTCTGTCGATTCCTTTGAATGAACATGATAAGCAGTGAGGAAGCCGGAGGATTTGCCATTCACAAAGTAAATCCCTTTCCCTCCTGGGTCTGGCATGGGCGAGAAGTCCGGTCCTGCTCCGAAAGTAATCTGCGTCAAACTTCGGTCCTGCAGGCTGTATTTCCAGATGTTCGTCAGCCCATTTACCGTCCGGCTCAATAGCAGGGTCATTCCTGGTTCGGCCCACACGATGTCATCCAGGTTCCGATTCCCGGACACCGCACCCAAATCAACTGCCTCATGCGTAGTCACGTTTATTCTGGAAAAACGGATATTTGGCGAGTCTCGTCGCTCACCTGCAGCTAGCAGGTCGTTGCCACCGGGAAATAGCAGAAGCGGGATAAAGAACAGGCGACTACCTTCGGAGTTGTACACTAGCTCTTCGTTCAGTCCGGTTTTCCCCGCACGAAACAATCCGGAGCTATCAGACTTCACATAGTAAATGAATTCGCCATCCACAGAGGGAACCGCAGAGTTGCCAGACACAACTCGGCGGGGAGTCCCACCTAGCGTCGGCACCGCCCAAACCTCCTCGCGGCCGATAGACCTCTCGTAATAGATTTCTGTGCCGTCCGGCGAAAATGTGTCGACAACCTTGTCGCCTTCGTCATTCGTGAGTTGAAGGGGCTCGCTACCGGAACTGAGCATCAGAAACACTTGCGCGACGCCGCCAACCGGTGAGACAAACGCCACCGCGTGGCCGTCGGGGGCTAGCCTCGCGTCGTTCATAGGCTTATTCCACTGACTGATTTGCGTAATCCTTGAGGGCGCACTCGGAGTGTGCGAGCGGGGCCAAAAGTGATATGCCGCAAAGGCTGCTGCCAGGAGTGCGATGCAAACGGCCAAAACAACATATCGCTTCCGTGCAAGCCCCGCTGACAGCTGAACCGCGCGGTCGAGCGACTCGTGGGCTCCGCAGTGACCTCCGGAACCGACTCTCTCCCCGGTGATGAAATTCGGCCCGAATCCGTGTCCCGCCGCAGACGCTTGAGGTCCGTCCGTATGTCCGAGGCGTGCTGATAACGGAGGTCGCGGTCTTTCTCCAGAGCCTTGTTTATGATGCGCTCCAGGTCTGGAGATATCTCAGGATTCACTCGCGCCAGTGGGGTCGGCGCTCGGTTCAGAATCGCCTCGTGAATGATTGCCGAGGTGTTGCCGGAAAATGCCATCCGGCCAGCGGTCATTTCGTATAAGACAGCGCCGAACGAAAATAAATCTGTTCGCGCATCCAGCTCCTCTCCGCGTGCCTGTTCCGGAGACATATAGGCCACGGTGCCGACTGCCGTTCCAGGGCTCGTAAGCAAGTCTTCGCTTGGAGCCGTTGGCATTGCAGAAGCACCTACACCCGACGCTACAGGAGTGAGCTTGGCAAGTCCGAAATCGAGAATCTTCGCGTCACCACGCTTGGTAACGAAGATATTCGCGGGTTTGATGTCTCGGTGGACGATGCCCCGAACGTGAGCAGCGTCCAACGCATCGGCTATCTGAATCCCCAGTTCCAGCACCTGTTCTGACGGAAGTGGTCTCCCACTGATGAGATGCTTCAGCGTTTGACCACCCAGAAATTGCATGGCGATGAACCGCCGACCCTCGTGTTCACTAATCTCGTAAATGGTGCAGATATTCGGATGGTCGAGCGCAGAAGCAGCCTGCGCTTCGCGCTCGAAGCGTTCGAGGGCTTGATGGTCTCTGGCTACATTGTCCGGCAGGAATTTCAGGGCGACAAAACGATGGAGGCGTGTGTCCTCGGCTTTATAAACGACACCCATGCCGCCCCCACCGAGCTTCTCTATGATTCGGTAGTGCGAGATGGTCTGGCCGATGCCCGACGGGGGTTCCGCCATTTGCGCACATCTTAGGTTGGAGTAGAAGGCAAGTCAACGAAGAGATAATCCATCCCACAATCGGCAGGGCAGCTGCGATGACCAGAATTCTGCTGTAGACACATAGCGGTACTTTTCGCGAGGTGCTCACCCTTGACAAAGCATTAGCTTATGCCTATAATATAGGTCTATGGCAAGTTATTCCGTTAAGCAGGCCGCGAAATTTCTTGGAGTTGACCCGCAGACTCTGTTTCGCTGGATTTGGAACGGCAAGGTTCACCCTTCCATTGCGGTTCCTATGAACGGTCGCAAGCTCTATCGTTTCACGGATGACGACGTGCGGCAGTTGCGCCGCTACAAGTCAGCGCATTACTGGGAAGGCCGCGGCGGTCGGAAGCCCAGAGTAGTCCGTGGGAAGACCAGCCGTAGTTCCCGTCAGTCAAGGAAGAAACTGAAATGAAGAAACGAGCCGCTATTTACGCACGCGTGAGCACCGGCGACCAGCATCTTGAAACGCAATTGCTCGACCTGCGCGAAATGGCCAAACAGCGCGGATGCGAAATCGTGAAGGAATACACCGACATAATTTCCGGCGCGAAATCGAAGCGACCTGGACTCGACCAGTTGATGTCCGATGCTCGGCGTCACCGCTTCGACATCGTGCTCGTCGCAGCGTTTGACCGCATCGCACGAAACGTCCGGCATTTCTTGGACGTGCTTGATGAACTGAATCATCTCGGCATCGAATTTGTTAGCAAGCGAGAAAACATCGACACTTCAGGACCGCTAGGTCGGGCGATGTTAACAATCGTCGGAGCGATTTCGGAGCTGGAACGAAGTCTAATCGTCGAGAGAGCTCGAGCTGGAATGCGTCGAGCGAAATTGGAAGGAAGAAGAATCGGGCGTGCGCCGCTCGACATTGACCGCATTGCGGTTGTTGCAGACCGCCGCGGGGGAATGAGTCTGACCGAAGTTGCAAAAAAGTATCACGTCTCCAGAGCGACGGTCTGCCGCTTGGTCAATGAATCTGCCGGACTGAAGTCGCCCGTAAATAATCAAGAAAAAGCAGTCACCCTCACCGAAACATGTAGTTTGCAGGCTGCCGCATAACTTGCGCGTCCAAGCTGTGGTTGGTCGCCTGCGTCCCCGTTCCTGTGGAAATCCAGTAGAAAGGTACGGGGCACGTTGGCTCAGGTGTCAGCATCCAACAGTGGGACGTAGAATCAGGTGTCCTGACGTATAGCCTTGGCTTAGCCCGTTTTCAGGTAGATGGCGGCAGGGTGGTGTGGCTCACAGCAACAGTCAACAAGGCGCTGCGAGCCGTCACGGACGACAGCTTCGAGATGACCACGCCGCCTGAGCCGGAGATGAAATATTGGCTGGGCGATTTGGGTTTGAAACCTGACTCAAAATACGAGTTCGTCGATAGCGGTCAGAACTTAGACCATAGAGCTGGTCAGACACAGAACTTCTTTATCAAGCACCCTTATGGCCGATTTGAAATTCACTTTGCGCCCGGTTGCACGGACGACACGGTCTTAGAGCACTTGAAAGACGGGACGCTCCTTTGCAGCTTGACGTTCCTGCCCACGAATGGCGGGCCACAGGCAAGCTATGACGTCGTCGTTTATTCCAGTGAAAAACGTTTGGCTTTTTCGAAGAACGGGCGACCGCATGTGTTCTTGATGGACAAGGGCTTCTAAGTCCCGAGTAGTCGTAATCGGAAACTTGAAATTCACTTGGACGATTAGCGCGTTAAATGGGGCGCTAGACACTGCGCCTTCCGGAGCTGAAGGCAAGAAGAGAACGGCAGGATTGTTTGCCACGGCCAAAATTCGAGGAACAAAACTATTGCAACTTTTTTAGTTGCGCACTGTCCGGCATGGACCAGAATGGGTAAACACCTCCGCCGACCGGAGCTGGCGTCATTCAAACGTCGGCTGTCGTTTTCTGAAGCGCTCGTCGAATCCCTGCTCCCATGGAAAACGCCCTGCTGGGTCAGGCCAAACCAGCTGAAGAACAGGAAACGGTGAACTCCTGTAGTACCAAATCGCGTAGTTAACCAATCCTTTATGATGGTTCACAGCTAGCGTGCGAAACTCGCACTGATAGCCGGCTAAAAGGTCGTCATATCTGTGGCGTTCCGCGTATTTATGTCCCCGCCGAATCCGTTTTGCCGCGTCATTGATTAGCTGGTGCATCACGTTTAAATCAAGGCCAAAGAGAATGAGTTCGGGATGAAGGAAGTTTTCGTAGAGTCCCATCGAATACGCAAATGCTGGCTCGCCGTCCCCAGCGGCAACCTTGATGACGTACCATCCCCACTGCTCCAACGTTTCGAGCAGCTTCACGTCGTGTGCGCTTAAATCTATGTCGGTGGAGCGTCGAACCATTTCCAGAGATTATCGCATCGCCGTATTGCGTGAGCGGTCAGAATCCGGAGCCCGACGGTTGCCTGACCGGAATCCGTTATACGTCCCGGTGGTTAATGTCCTAGTAGACGTGATTAAATCCAACCTATGCCAGACATTGTTTTCGCCATTTTAGGCGGTCTTGTCCTTTGCATTTTTGGAGCATTCGGCGTCTGCGCTCTCGTCCGACCATCACACGTTATCCGCTGGCACCGCAATCCGTGGATGGAAGATACACCTTGGGTGCGACTCCAGTTGAGAGGCGTCGGTTTGGTTTTTTGCGTTGCCATACTTATGGTTGTTACAGGAATTCTAGGCGGGAACACAAAGTCGGAACCACTCGAAGGCTTTCATCAGAATCTCTTGATGGCGTTGTGGGTAGCATTTATTGTGGGTTTTGTCGGGGGAGCGATTTCCTTAATTCTCTGGCGATTCACGGCGTTCCGACTCCTAATCCGCTCACATTTCAGAGATGAAAAAATAAATAGTCCTGGGTGGGAGCAACGACTGACCATTTTGTTCTGTTCGTTACTTGCATCAATCACGGCAATCGCCTACTTGCTTGCGGCACGAGGGTATCACCCCTGAATCGTTGAGCGCCTAGCACACCGAATGCAGAACAGCTGCCCGCGTCCACCGCAATCACAGGCGGCCACGTCCAAACGGCTTTACCGGACGCGCCAGGAGCTCCTCGCCCCCGCTCACTCCTCACCGAGAACGCGCATCCGGTAAAGCGCCAGCGTTAATCAGGACTTAGCGGAGGGGTTGTGATTAGGACAATTCGACGAATTGAAGTCTCGGGGAATGCGTTCGGTGCTTGATTTACGATTTGTAGGCCCCGATGATGGAACTTGGTCCAACGAATCGGAGCGGGCCCTTTTGGTCGAGACTCATTCATTTAATTACGACGTTCGCAGAATTCAGGACGGAGTCCGCGTGACGATACGCGACTACCAATGGAAAAGATTCCTGATTTCGCTGCTCTGGACGATGGTTTGGGCCTTGACTGTTGCGAAGGCGCTATCAGCGTGGGACAGGAACTTCTTCGTTTTATTGTCCATTCCGTTCTGCGCATTATTCGCTGCTCTGGGGGCATACAACGTCGTTGCATCGGTTTTGTCGCACACGCTGACCCTGTTACCGTCCGAGTTGCGGGTTCGCTCTTCGTTCTTTGGTCTATCGAAGACCAAATCAATCAGCCTCAGTGATATCGAAAGCCTCGGATTCGGAAAGGCGTCCCATTCGCTTCGTCCTGTGTTGAGATTGGTACTTCGAAATCCAAGCGGAAGAAGAAGCAAATGGATTGAGTTCGCCCGAGGGACAACTGAACGGGAGGTGGATGCATTCCTCCTGAATATAGGAGTCCAAGGATTCCAATTGCCGCGCTAATGACACCGCTTCTCTAGCGTGCCCAACTCCTGATTGCGTCGCGTAACCGGAAACTTGAAAATCCACATGGACGGCCTCATCGAACGCACGCAGAACTCCCCGCCTCGGTTCACTCCTCAGCGAGAACGCGCATCCGGTAAAGCACTAGCGTTTACCAGGATTTGTAGTCATTGGCGGCTTGCGGATACGTCGAAACGCAAACGGCGGTGGTTTTACGGCGTCGTCATGTAGTATTGCACTGGGAGGAATTCATGTATCGATTCACGGTGGGCGGTGTCATAGCGAGCCTGCTTTTGTACAGCGGCATGTCGCTGAATGCCATGCCTCAGCAGACGAAAGAGATTCCTCCAACATCAACTGTCCCGCTACCCAGCTATCCCGAGTCTCCGGATGGCCTGAAAAAACTCATCGAGGATATCTTTGGCGCAATAAAGTCCGGGAACAACGAGCAGGTGTCTTCGTATTTCTCAAGTCTCACGATGCCCGGTCATAGTGCGTGGTTCGTGAAAACGTTTGGTTCTGCGGAAGGTCCCCGACTCGAAGCCAAGTACGAAGAGTTGCTTCCGCAGGCACCCAACCGTATCAGGCAAGCATTCGAATATGCACTAAAGGATGCAAGAACGGATGTCAGAGTAAGCGTGTTGCAGAAACCCGTCGAAAACGGCTCGGGGCTGCGTAGCGCAACAATCGAAGCGATGGTGCAACCGACCCCACTGTATATCGCTGATGGCACGAGTCCACAAGAAAAGTACCCTGCATACATCGGGGAATTCGTTTATGTGGACGGCGGATTTCGCTATTTAGACCAACAAGTATCTCAGGCGCTTAGTACGGCTCCGCCGCTCCGTATTCGCGTTGGCGGCAACGTACAACTGGCAAAGCTGATTCACAAAGTCAACCCGATTTATCCGGACGAAGCGAAGGCGGCCCACACCAAGGGGACCGTCGTTCTTCATGTGGTTCTCGCGACTGACGGGACGCCAAAAGAGGTCCAACTCGTTAGCGGGGACCCTGTTTTGGGACAGGCGGCAGTTGACGCTGTGCGCCAGTGGCAGTATCGAACCACATTGCTGAATGGGAATCCCGTCGAAGTAGATACCACGATACTTATCGAGTTCCGCCCTTGAGTCCTGGAGAGCCGCGCAACCGGAGATGTTCCCTGGTGGTTCGAAAGGGGTCCCTCCGCGGTCTTCGCAAGTCGTTGAATCTTTGGGGAAGGAGTTCATGCTTTTAGGGGGTCCGCAAACTACAGGTTTGTGACCGGCTGGCTGAGGCGTTCGGAATCAGAGCTACTCTGGGCCCCACGGGTTCAGAACAGTTGGACTCAAATCGGAGCGAGGAGGTTGGCGCACACGCCGCTTAGTGTTGTAAAATGAAAGTCATGCCATGCCCGGTTCCCCGGTAGCTCAATGGTAGAGCATTCGGCTGTTAACCGAAGGGTTGCTAGTTCGAATCTAGCCCGGGGAGCCACCTCTTCTTGTACTTTAATTCGTCATACGTTGTTCGACGTCCTGCGGTGCGTCGCCACTCGCGGGGGAGTAAGAAGACGTTTCCACCGATTGTAGATCGGTTCTCGGAAGTAGGATATCGGCGCTGTTAGCGTTCCCTCATCCCATCGGGAAATACCATATTCAGTGCTGGCCTTGAGTATGGTATAAGGAGACCTTATGAAGACAGCGCGCAAAATCACCGTGGAAGTGCCTCTCGACCTTCTCGAGAAGGCGCAACGAGCCAGCGGTACGGGCGTCACCCAGACCGTCCGCGCAGGGCTGCAGCTAGTTGCGGCATCGCGTACGTACGCTCGGCTGCGACGCCTACGTGGCAAGGTTCGCTTCACGCGGACGTTGGCAGAATTGAAGGCGGACCGGTGATTGCCGCTGATACGAGCACATGGTTTGCCTTTCTAGAAGGCAGTGCAGGCGAAGATGTAAAGTTACTCGACAGGGCGCTCGAGGACCGGCAGGTAGTTATGGTGCCGGTTGTACTCACCGAACTTCTGAGTGATCCCAAGCTCCCTTCAAGTGTTGCCGAGATGCTTTCAGAGGTACCTTCCATCGAGATCGCATCCGGCTACTGGCAAAGGGCCGGAGGATTGCGAGGAAAGGTGCTGGCGCGACGTCGCAAGGCGCGTCTCGGTGATGCGCTGATCGCCCAGAGCTGTATCGACGGAGATGTTCCTCTTCTCACGCGGGACCGGGACTTCAAGGCGTTCGCCGAAGCTGCAGGCCTCGATCTCGTCCTTGGGTTCGGAACGACCTGACTCAAGTCATCCCCGAGATCGACGAATCATGTCGCGTTTGGTTTTTTCACTGTTTGGGTGCAGCTTTGGGTGCAACCAAACGGGAGAGAATGGCTCCCAGTGTCTTGTAAGCGACACCAGATAGGGCAATTAGTTTTTGGACCTCATCGGCTGTTAACCGAAGGGTTGCTAGTTCGAATCTAGCCCGGGGAGCCATTCTTCTTTTTTAGCCCTTTGGAAGATCAGGTCGAAGGGCTTTCTATATGTGGGATCAACACTAGCGGCATCGATTTTGCAGTTCGAAAGTACAATTCGGAGCAATTTCGCTTTTTCGGTTGGTAGCTGCTTAAGGTATAGAAAATAAGCCTTATTCGCCAGTTCTAAAATCCTGACGCCGTCCAAGAGTCTCTCCGGGCTTGGTCGCTCCAAACCGTCGAGTGCCATGAGAATCTGGTGTTCTTCCTGGTTCCATTCCGACGTTTTCGCTTCCCAAAATGCTTCGGTAATTTTGCCGTCCAGTTTGTCGAGGTAGGCCTGCTCGATGCGGCGACGTACCTGCGCCAACCGGGTCCGCAGCCGCTCGCTTTCAGATTGGCCATGTGCCTCCGCGCGGTCGTTATCATGAAGCAAGGACTGCCGCAGTTGTTCGAGAACATCGTCCGGGATGTGAATATCCTACGACAACAACGGCAACACGCTGACTAAGGTTACGTCCGCAGGCACCACAACGTACGGATGGGATTACGAGAATCGGCTGACGAGTATCACGCTGCCCGGCACGGGTGGCACGTTGGCGTTCAAGTATGACGGCCTTGGCCGCCGGGTTCAGAAGGTGTTTACGCAGAATTCGACGTCCACGACCACAAACTATCTTTACGACGGAAACAATGCAGCGGCGGACTTGGATCAGAGCGGAAATGTCCTCGCGCGCTACGCTGCAATGCTGAACATCGACGAACCGCTGGCAGAACTTCGTTCCAGTGTAACAAGCTACTACTCGCAGGATGGAATTGGCTCGGTTACGTCACTCACCACGTCGGCAGGCGGGCTGGGCAATACCTACAGGTACGATACTTTCGGCAACCTGACTGCATCGAGCGGTTCTGTCGCGAATCGCTTCCAGTATGCAGGCCGCGAACTCGACTCCGAATCTGGAGTCTACTTCTACCGCGCCAGATATTACGACTCCTCAGTCGGTAGATTCCTGTCAGCGGATCCTGTCGGCTATGTCGGAGGGGATAATTTCTACAGTTATGTCGAAAATGATCCCGCTGACTTCGCTGATCCGATGGGGCTGTGCCCGAGTCCACCCACAAATCCATGCGGAGCTACACTCCCGCCAGATGCGCGCAGACGAACTATGGTGAATACTCTGATGGGTGAAATGAGTGGCGAGAACATGGTTGGCCAGAATCAATATGGGGATGATGAGTCGGGTCCGCTCGGGACGATAGGCGCGCCAGGCGGCGCTCAAATTACAGACGCTACCCTCGACTTAGAAGCAAGCTTGATGGCGGGTACGATCCTCAACCGAGGTCACATTGGGAATGTGAGAATTTACAAGGGTCTACCGGAGGGACGAGCTAAAACGGGTCGCGCTCTAAAATCACCGGCGGGAAGCCCGCTCTGCGTTATGCTCTTGCGCGCGATTAATGCGGTGAATTCTCCGAGCACCGTACCCACTACCGGATGGAGGGCTGTTGTCCAGGGTACTGGGTCGAACAAATATGCTCGTGCGCTTGGCTCCGGGATCCGTGTAGCAGGAACCGACTTTCTGTACTAAATTTATGCGAAAACTACTTTCGATTGTCGTTGGCATCTTAAGCTTGGTGAGCTCGCTAGTGATCCTCCCAGAGATTGTCGCTAGTCACAAGCGCCAGCATCATGAGGACCGGAGTGTAGAATCGACACTTCTTGGGAGGTTGGTACCCGATACGGACGACCCCACCGTGGCACTTCGGATCATTGGTCAGAAGGGCCTTCTCATTAGGGCGCAGAGTATTTGGATCACTGGGGACGCAGGCCGCACTTGGAGCACGACGGCCAAAGCGACTGGTAATGTGGGTCCTGCGTCCTTCCAAACAGCTTGGCCAAAAGATATTGCCGATATTTTGATGCTATCCGAAGGATTCGTATATGAAACAGATGACAGCGGTCGTACGTGGTCACGGCGGACAGCGCTTCCAGGTTCGACAGCAGATTTTCTTGCAATTGCCGGTGAGGATTCCGGGACGTGGGTGACCATTGTCGGATCCCTCAGCACGCCAATATCCAGGAAAGAATTAAGCGAACTGCCCAAGTATGCTGATGATGTGAGCTCGACTCAGCAGTCCCCGAGAATGTTGGTTCCGGCAATCATCACGAGTCACGATCACGGGAATACATGGCAAGTTGTCGACCTACCAAAAGCAATAGGGCCCTTGGATAGCATCGCTATAAGTGGAAACTCTGCTCTAGCGTTGGGACCATATGCTGTTCTTATATCATCAGACAAAGGGATGACCTGGTCGGCAGCTGAGACGGGTGCATGGGACCGAGAGGAGGAAGCTTACCCCCTAAGCGCGACAATATTCGGAAACCGCATGTGGGTTAGTTTGAAAAACGGCACGCTTCTCAGCGGCGAGACCTCGAAACGTCGACTATCTCTCGTCTCAAAGTCCCACAACCCGCTAATTGAACTTGAGTTTACGAGCCCGTGTACCGGCTTCGCCATTCAAGACGACCACTTGATCACAACAGGGGATGGCGGTGTAACATGGCGTCGATTGACATCCTTGCAGGGGGTCGTGGCGTACTATGCCACTCAAGCAAGAGTATTCGCTGCGACGGGGCATGCAATCGAAGAAATCGATCTCTGGCACAGCGCCAGCTCCGACGGTTGCCTTAATTGAATAGTATTCTGACTTTCGATGGCGAGCCCTGAACAATTGATGGCAAGGGAGTTTGGCGCTGGTGTGTCGTCTGCATCGTTTCCTTTCGATAGATCGCACGGCTTCCAATAAGAATCTAACTAGCGAGACATAATCACAGGTCGCCTCGGAATCCGAAGGCCTAAAAAACCAGCTCCACGCGAGTCGCGGATTTTTTGTCGGCTTGCCATCGGAGCCGCGGGATTTGGGCGCGAAGCCGACTTTCGTTTACAGGGCAGCACTACAATTCTCAACAGAGGGAGTGGAGGAGACGAGAATTGCATTCCTTTTCGATGACCTGGTGTTCCTTCGGCGGGTGGACCAGCCTTTGACTTGTCGGGTGCCGCGTCCCTGCGGTTTTTGCAGGGGTGCGAATTTTGACCTTACTTCTTTCATTTCGGCACCAGCCACTCTCACTTCGCTTTTCGGTCCCGCGTGGCGGTACTTTCCAACCGTATGTCCATGACCGACCCGCAGGGCGGCGTCACATCATACGCTCACGACACGCCGAAACTTGGCAGCTCTGCAACGTTTTGACTTACCTCAAGAGTTCTGAAATCGTCCGCTAGGGCGAGCCAAATTCTCCTTCTCTTTCAGTCAGTTACAAAACCTCCTTTCTCAGTTTTTGCTTTCGGACCGCACGGGCAGTGAACCCCTAATTGAGACGATTCGGCAGCGTGACACTCTGTGGATACCCGTTTCCTGTTTGTGATAGTGTAGCCGGCAATACCTCTGAGGTGATTCCCGGTGTCCAGCCCACTTGAGCGTCGGCTGTTTTTCGTTTTGATTCTGACCATGCTTTGGACCGCGGCCATGGGCGTGGAAGCCAATGGCATCGCTCCGGTAGAGCCGGAGGAGGTGCCCGTGAGTTGCTACTTCAGCGGGAAGCCGATTCTCGATGTGGAATTGGCGCAAACCCCGAAGTGCTTCACGTTTGTGGCCACGCAAGGACCTGCCGAGAAGCTCGCCCACAACCTCGGCCTGTTCCGCTTAGATACCTACATGGATTTTCTATTCATCCTTCTGTACTGGAGCGTCTTCGTTCTGTTCGCCCGGGTCGAACAAAGTCGCTGGACGATATGGGTTATCGGGCTCATCTGTGGAACGGCGCTGTTCGATGTGCTGGAAAACTTTGGAATCTTGAAGGGAGTCGCTCAACTCGCGAGTCCTGAACACCTCAACGGTCCGCTGCCACGTACCTTTTCGGTCGTGAAATGGACGCTGCTGGGCCTGACGCTTGCTCTCGCCGGGATTCTTGTGTGGTCGCACAAGGGACGTTTCCCCCGCCTGCTCGCGTTCGCCTTAATTGTTTCGGGTGTTCTCACGCTTGTCGGTCTGTGGATTCCCAATGTGATGGTGTATGCCGCATATGGCTTCGGACTGTCTTTCGTGCTTATGCTCGTTCGCGTCTGGCCGTATCCGGTGGATTTTGTCCTGCTATGCATCGAATACGCTTATCTTTTGAGATTTCAGATATTGGCGGGAGCAATTCTCGCGCTGGGCCTCCCGCTCGCGTATCGCTTCCTCCCGAGCATTTTTGTGGGCCTGTTCGACGCACGAGGCTTTTCGTCCTTCCTCTTTGTAGTATGGGCGGCTTTCCAGCTGGCGTGGACGATCATGGTGACGAGCCGTCTGGTCTTCGTGTATGGGCCGGACCGCTTCGTGCGTGCAACGTCAATCCAACCCAAACGCGTCGGTGCAGGGTTGGTTGCCGCCTTCAGTTTGCTCGCCTTGCCCGTCGTCGTCGTTCTCTTCATCGGGACGGTCCACCCTGGCACCTGGTCGAAGGTTTTGGCGGCGATTCTTGGTTTGCTCCTTGCCATCGGCGTGTTGGCTCTTACAGCGTCTCTGCATTTCGCAATTGAAGATCCGTCTGGCCACAGCGCCGACGCCGTCTTTCCTTCGTTCGGATTTCTTACGAAAGCCACGCAGCCAACGTCCTCCTTCTGGGCGTCGATTGGATCGTACCTCTCGCGGCATCTACCGCCGGACTTAACAGCCGGCATCCTGGATGGAACGCGTCTCCGGTCGGGCCACGAAATGGCGACCGTTGCCCTGACAGTATTTGTTTTGGTTTATGGAATCCTCGGCCTGGTTTTCTCGCCGGCGTGGTGGAATCCGGACCGGCAACCGGCAGCGATGTTCTTTCTCCTCGTAGTCTTAACCGTGCTGGCCTGGCTGTTTTCCGGTGCGGCGTTCTTCCTGGACCGGACGCGCCTTCCGGTTTTTGGCACTCTCCTCGTAGTGTCTCTCTTGACGGGAGTGATGGGGACCGATCACAAGTTTGTGGTTTACGAGAAACAGGCGGCCGAAACTCGGTTGAGCCCTTCCGAGGTCATCAGCAAGTGGAAGAATACGCGAGGTAAAAATAGTCCGACCATTCTCGTGGTGGCCACTGCCGGCGGCGGAATTCGTGCCGCTGCGTGGACCGCCGAAGTCATGACACGGCTGGAAGAAGGTGGCTGCGGAGCAGTCAGCGACTCGCTTGTGCTAGTTAGCTCCGTGTCCGGCGGAAGCGTGGGATCAATGTTCGTGGTGGCACCGTATTCGGTAAAGGGAGAATACCCTGCGGCGGACGACGACCTCAGGGCAGTTCGCTTCAACGCCAAGCGCTCTTCGCTGAGCGCTGTCGGGTGGGGACTCGCGTATCCGGACCTGGTCCGTACGCTTCCGGTGCTGGGCAGTGTTGTTGTTCCCCAGACGTTTGACCGCGGCTGGTCGCTCGAAAATAGTTGGGCCACGGGATGGAGAGAGAAGGGACTGAAGACACCCACGATAAAAGAATGGCGCGAAGACGCGCGCAACGGGCTGCGGCCTGCAGTGATCTTCAATGCCACGTCGAGCGAGACAGGAGATCGGTTTCTGATTTCGTCGACGGACACATCTTCAAAGGGTACCCAGCGATTCTTCACTCTCTTTCCGACCGGCAACATGGATGTAACCACAGCCGCGCGATTGTCAGCTACGTTTCCGTACGCCTCGCCTCTCGCGAGGCCATCGGCTGGTTCCATAAGGAAGGCCTTTCACGTCGGGGACGGTGGATACTATGACAACTCCGGTCTTCTGAGCGCTGTCGAGTGGCTGCGAGATGCTGGCACTGCATTGCAGGGCAAAACCGTCCTTCTTATTCTCATCGATGCGAAAGCTGCCGATGAAAAAGAGGGCAGCTCGTGGTCCTGGCAGAAGCAACTCGTGGGGCCGGTCGAAACTCTCTTGCACGTGCGAAGCAGTTCCCAGCAACTGAGGAATTCGATCGAACGTGATATGGCCCACGACTATCTGGCCTCCCAAAAAGAGCCGGTGTACGTAACCACGGTCTCGTTTCTCTTTGCGTCCCAGGAACCACCTCCGCTGTCCTGGCATTTAACAGCAGACCAAATCAAGAGAATCCGAGATTCGTGGCTCGAAAAGGAAAATCAAGAAGCATGGCGCCAGGTTCGTGGGACCTTGTCCTGTTCCGCAAATCCAGACATCTTGCAGAAAGCACAAAACAATAGTGACGAGTGATCGGGCGTGCGCAGATGTTAGTTGCAGTAGTGTTTGGACGGTTGATCGATTACGTGAGGACCGAGGTATAAGGCCGAGAGAACTGTAGCGACCGCCAGCCAGAACTTAGCCGCAACTTCTTGACCGTGCTTAAAACTCTCAAAGCTCCCAGGCAATGCATGCTTCTTGTAGATCAGGAAATATTCGATGCAGAACCATCCAGGAGGCAAGGGTCTTCATATCAATTGGTGGTGCAACGATGTGACCGGCTGCCTGTTGTGTCCATCCCTAGTACCGTGTGAGAGAGGCAGTTCATATGCGCCTCCCGCGAGAATCTTGCGCTGCATCGAAAAGCATTACCCTAGGCCAGAACCTGAACCTCCCGCAGCGCCGGTGAGCCAATTGTGCTGGAACGATTGGTGGCAAAGGTATCGACAGCCCGTTCTGTTAGGGGGCGCTATCCTAATAGGTGTGGGCGCAATCGCGTTGGCTCCCGCAACGGGTGGCGGCAGCCTGTTAGTTTTTGCAGCTCCTTGATCGAACATTTGATGGGCTGCAGGCTGATTCGTGACTAAGTCGTCCGGGAGATACTCATGTTCCTGTATCTTCAAGTGAGGGTGCTTAATCTGTCGAAAACATTCGGAGGAGGCTACCGATAGGAGCATGAAGAGAGCCGAAAAGGACGCAATCGCATGCAGATTCAGTAGTCTGAATTTCCATGACGACGACTTATTGTCCGTGAGGTTACTCGCGCCTCGCAGGAAGAATGACTCCGCCAAGCTTGATTTTGAGTTTCTAGACTACTCGACTCGCGCAAAGAAGCTCTTGTCCATTTGTGGGTGTGTGAATCTGCGCTGGTCAATGGATTTCGACGTCTTAGCTGACAATTGGTACGCGCAGACTGAAGCGGTGAAAGCTGAAAGCGATCCTCAGAAAATGAAGAAATTCGTCCGCACACAAATGAGACATTGGCGTGTTAAATATATGCCGCCGCTGCCGATGGACAAACCAATTAGGAAGCAGCTTTCCTCAATTCTGCGCTATCGCTTGTTTAGAATTACGTTCTTTGGCGGCACGGTAGAAGTGCTAGCCCGGAACTTTATCCTCGAAGCGACAGGTGGCGCAAGACGGAAATCACGCAGCGGAGAACGTGGAGTAAGAGGTCGAAAATGACGAGAAGAGACCTCGTGATGGATGTATAGCGGGTGACGAACCGATCCGACGACTCCGAGGTTACAGGATTTTTAGAAGTGTCGATCCGCTGCACTTTTATTTTCTACAAAGTGTGTGAGTCTGGTTCAGAATGGATCTCGTGAAGCCCGACGACAGATCGCCTTGGATGCGGAGCACCGTAGAACGTGGTTGATTGCCATTCAGGGGTTTTTTGTCGGGCGAGTGGCCGACCCTTCGACACTGCGCAGTTGAACGCCTTTAGATTTTCTGTGTGGCGGGTGGCCTACCCTTTCGCGCCATCCAAATAAACGCCTTTGAATTGTCGGGTGCCGCATCCTCGCCGCAGGCGAGGGTGCGGTCGTTGACTTTGCTTCTTTCATTTCGACGCCCTCCACTCTGACTGAGCTTCGCGATTCGGCGTACCCGTACTTTCCAACTGCCTGTCCATGACCGACCCGCAGGGTGGGGTTACGTCGTACGTTTACGACACGCTCATCCTTGGCAGTCCCGCAACGATCTGACTAAGCGCGAGAGTTCTGAAATCGTCCTCTAGGGCGAGCCAAATTCTCCTTCTTTAATTACAGACTTTCCTGGTGGACAAACGGCTTCGGAGTCAATGTGTAGATGGCGGGCGTCGGGATAAAATAAGTCAGTGAATTTTGAATGGGAACCCGACAAAGCAACGCAGAATCACAAAAAGCAACACCAGGATGGCTCGGGCTCGCAAGCGCAAACGGAGCAACGACTCAGATTAGATTTGCCTCAGAAGGCAGAAAGGATGGGTTCAGTTTCGGCAGGAATGAGCGGCGGCAAGATCACTCCGGAGTCACGCAGGGGACCACTTGGCGGCTGTGGCGACGATAAACTCGGAAATCTTGGTCGGTCGTGAGGATGATGGGATCGGCAAGCGTTTCGGTCATGCGAACGAGGCAAGCATCGGCGAAGCCCATGGGAACGTTGGAATACTTCTCGATCAGCTTCACGACTGGCTCCACGTTCTCGGTAAGTGTGAACGCGACCAGCAGAGCGCCGCGGCGAAGTAGTGCGCCGAGATTGGGGGTACCAAGCTGTCCGACAAGGTGGAAAGCCTCGGACAGAACGGCTTCGCACGTGGACCAAGGCGGAGGCAGTTCGGAGGCTTGCGTCACGGCCCATTGGTGGTGAGCGTCGCGACTGCTAAGCAACGCTATAACAAATCCAGCGTCAACGAGGACGTTTCTGGCCATAAGCAGTGGCTTGCAAATATTCCTTCTTCCGCGCGGTTAGGTCGGTCGGTAGGCCATCCACCGATCCGATAAGGTCGGCGATCGCAGTGAGGGAGGCAGTGCGACGCCGCTGGCGTGGCGCACGCTCGAGCCGTTCGCGAACTACATCCGACTTCGAGATCTTCCGTCCGCGCGATTCCGCCTCAATGTCCGCTACCAGTGGCTCGGGCAATCGTACGGTGAGACTCTTCATGAAGTAATTGTATTACGTTCCCGGCAAGTGTGCAAGACAGGCGAAGGTAAAGGCAAACCAGACGACAGGTCAGTACGAATAGGCTTCTCGCATAAGCCGATAAAGACACACTTTTGGTGTGTAGTTTTCAATCTGGACTTGAATGCCTACGACAACAACGGCAACACGCTGACGAAAGTCACATCCGCGGGCACGACAACATATGGCTGGGATTACGAGAACCGCCTTACCAGCGTCACGCTGCCCGGCACTGGAGGCACGCTGGCATTCAAATATGATGGCCTTGGCCGCCGAGTTCAGAAGGCATTCTCACTGGGTTCGACGACAACAACCACAAACTACCTCTACGATGGATATAACGCGGTTGCGGACGTGGATCAGAACGGAATCGTTTTGGCTCGATACGAACATGGTCCTAACGTGGACCAACCGCTCGCGCAGCTGCGATCTGGCACCACAAGCTACTACGAAGCTGATGGGCTTGGCTCGATCACTTCGCTGAGCACGTCCACAGGCACGCTGGCAAATACATACACGTACGATTCGTTTGGCAATCTGACCGCCTCTACGGGCTCGGTCGCAAACCGATTCCAGTACACGGCACGCGAATTCGATTCCGAAACCGGGCTCTACTTTTATCGCGCCAGATACTATTCTCCATCTACGGGAAAATTCCTCTCCGAAGATCCAATCCGTTTCGATGCGGGATTAAATTTCTACCCGTATGTTGGCAACAGCACAGTCAATTTCACCGACCCGCTCGGGCTGTGCACAACGCACAAGCCTTGTGACGAATGGCTGAATGCAATTCTCGACTTGGAAGCGGAAATTTGGGAGAGATTTGATGAATACAATAACCCAAAGTGGTGGCTGCCTTTGACGGGAAAGAATTCGCGAGCCGGTCACCTACAACAGATCGAAAATAAGCAAGTAGAGTTACAGCAAGAAATTGACGATTACAATGACTCGGATTGCCCGTCTCCCATTCCAGTTTTCGTGTATGACGTCGCAACCTGGCAGGTTCCTGCACTTACACCTAGTCCTTGGCACCTCCCGCCGCCGCCAAACCTTAAATTGAATCAGAACACGACCACGACCGCTGTGGGCATAACAACCTTGGGCATTTTGGGTATAGCCTTGTTAATACTGGTATTCTGATAAGGGGTAGGAGAAGTATGCTGATTCTCGAACATGACATTCGATGGCAACATATCTGGTGGCAGCTATCGCTTGATGATACGTCCCCTTTTATTGATGAGCTCTGGGTGCCACTGTCCGATCGAGACGCATTCCTTAGAGAATTTAGAAAACTTGCCCGGTCCTGGCTTGACAAGGAAGAATGGTATTTGTCGAATCCTAGTATGGTCTCCTACAATGCGTTCTTCTGGTTTGAGGAGTCATTTGGACCCGATCATTTGAATCGTTTGGTTAATTGGGGAGACAAAGTTTTCGTCCACCAGGGATCTGACAGACTGTCAGAATGGATATGGGAAACATTAGTGGCAACAACCAATAAAAACCGGGAGCATAAGAAATCGTTACCGACCTGGATTGCCCAACTGTTTTCGGCGCTGCAAGTCGAAAAACTCGAGTCTAAAAATCGATTCCAGGAAAAGCTACGTGCACACTTTGAGACATCACTCTCTGATTGGGATCGTGCAGCGTTATCACTAAGAAATGTCACGAGAGACTCAGTCAAGACGACCTTGTCGTCAACGGTCACTCGCAACATCTTTGTTCAAACCTGGGCGCGACTGTCCGCCGGACTGGAATCGGCTAAGCTTGCCGAACTTTATGAAGTTGGCAAAGATCTCGCCTCTGAGTGTTCGTTAGATGGCCAAGGTTACTCCTTCCCGAACTCGTGGAAGTTTGAGATGTTGCCGTTCATCAGCCGTTAAGGCCATTTGACGGGTGACGCCCTCTTCCGAGTCCCGCTGGGCGAATTAACTGCGCTCAAATAATATCCGTTCGGAAGTAGAATCTACAAATCCTTATCGACGGGCACTTCAATTTACTCCTACGACGGGTAAATCTCGTTGAAGAGACGAACGCGTCAGGTGGAGCAGTTACCAGATACGCCCAGCAGAGTGCTGACGTCGATGAGCCACTGCCAATGTTGCGAAGTGGGGCCCCTAGCTATTACCAAGCAGAAGGTCTCGGCTCGGTCACGTCCTAGAGCAACTCAGCTGGAGCGCTCATCCATATTTATGCTGAACTGTGGCAGTCCTGCAACGATTTGAATCAGCCCGGGAGTTCTGAAATCGTCCTCTAGGGCGAGCCATTCTTCTTTTTTTCATCCTCTGGAACATCAGATCGACGGGCCTTGTAGTCCGCCGAATTTGGTAGCTACGCTAATCAAGAATGGTGCGGGAAACCGCTAAGGAACAAGACTGGGAGGTGCCAAGCTTATTGGCTGCTGGTGTAGCCCGAGGCTTGCTCGGCGAAACGTTTTTTACGCGCATCGGCGCCTGCAAGTAAGAATGAGGCGTGGTGAAGACCGTAAGGAACGACGTGCGCTCCGCCGTCGATCATGTCCCGCTTGAGGCGCTCATGAAGCATTGGCAGCTCCGACCAGTGGACCCTGGGATGGTCGTGATGTTCGAGATGAAAGCCGATATTGAACATCGTGAGGTTGAAAAATTTCGACACAAACACGGTCGAGTGACTAACTGGCCGAGCGGAACTCTTCGGGACACACCCCGCATGTTGGACGTACATTCCCGACCCCATCACTAGCGCGTTCGCGATCCAGTGCGGCAGCACCCAGAGCCATATGGCCATTACCGGATCGATCCAAAACGGAATTGACCAAAGCGCAACGAATATGGCCAGTTCACGAAACGCTTTGCGACGGAGGCTGCGACGCGCGATGAGGTTCCGCCAGAAATGCAGCATGACGCGCCACGGCCAGTGCGTGAACATGTAGCGGCGAAAGTCTTCAAATGATCCATCGGCGTTCTGTTTGGGAAGCGTCCAATCATCAGTGGTTAATAGATTGGCATGGTGAATGGTCACATGCGCGTACTCCCAAAAAAATGAAGGCCACCCGCCCGAGAATGTCCAGATTCGACCGAACCAGCGATTAAGGAAATGCGAGGTAAAGATTGGGCGATGTGAATGGTTGTGGAAGTTAACGCCGACGTCTGCTCCGGAGATCCATCCGAGCATCGACGCCGCTGCTGCTACAAACGCTATGCGGGACCACGGCCCAGTGATGCCCGCCAGCTTGGGGTGCCGGTATAGCCAGAAGGCGCAAGCGTAAGCTGCGAGGCAAAGGATATGAAAGATCACGCAGTGCAGGTCCTGGGGGTGGGAGAGAATGCGCCAACGACTGAACGCGACGCCCGGGCCGCGTTCAGGGCGACTCATAACAGCCTCATAGCTAAAGTTATCGCCACGGCCGTGATCGCCAAGCTCACCCAAGGACCCCAAAGCATCGCGCCCGCAATTACCGCGATGGCGAATAGAGGAGCGAACGATCTTCCGAATGCAAGCCCAGTCTGTGACAGAAACGCGTGCGGTAAACGGCCCAGTGTGTGCTCTTTTCCTTTGAGATTTACCTTTACCTTGCGGTGGATCGGCAGCCGGAAAGAAAGGCCAGCGCCTTGGGGTTGAGACCCAGAATCGGCGCGGCAAGTTCCGTTCACGCAAAACTGTATCCTCTGGGGCTCTTGGGCGCTATTGGCAGAACTGACAGGCGATTGGAGAGCACGTTCGATGCTGGAAGCGGTGGGCTACGGCTGGGCCACGCGAGCCGCGGATGGGATGCTGGAGACCGGCGCGACAGCATTAGTGAACGTCATGCGGATTCCGTGCTTCGGCCGCAGAATGACCATCGGACGAGCTTCGATCGTTTGGCCCGGAATCAGCTGAAAATCGTATTTTCTGAGCAGATCGCTCAAAATCATCAGGATCTGCAGCATCGCGTAATTTCCACCGATACAGCCTCGCGGTCCGCCACCGAAGGGAAGAAAGGTAAAAGGCGTGCGCAGCTTGTCGTTCGCTTTGGTGAAACGCTCGGTATCGAAATTCTCCGGATTCTGCCAGTAACGCGGAGCATGGTGCGCGCCGTACACATACACGATGACGGTCGATCCGGCGGGAATGGCGAGGTCGCCTACGCGGTCGTCCGCGACAGCCATGCGGTCAATCATCCAGAACGGCGGGTAGAGGCGGAGCCCCTCCATAATGACCTGAGTCGTAAATTCGAATTTGGGAACGTCGGCGTAGCCCAGAGGCGCTTCGCCGAGCACGGAATCAAATTCCTGCCTTACCCTTTCTAGACATTCCGGACGCGAGCTCAAAAGATAAAAAAGCCACGAAAGCGCATTCGACGAAGTTTCATGGCCGGCGACCAGAAGTTGCATGCTCTCGCTCAGGATGAGCTCATCGGTCATGCCTTCGCCGTCGCTATAACGCGCATCCATCAAAGTCTGCAGCAGATCGTTGCCGGACGGTTCGTTGCGGCGCTTCTTGATGTATTCGAGCAGAACGGCGTCCGCGCGGGTGCGCATGTCTTCGTGTCTGCGCAGTTCCCCCGAGACGGCGAACCACGGATTCAGATAGGGTTGAAGAGTTTGCCGAACAATGAATTCCTGGACGGTGCAGATGGTATGGCTGACAAGATCAATGTCTTCGTCCTTTAACCGTGCGCCAAATAGCGATCGGGCGACCATCGCGAACGTAATTTTCATGAGCTGGGGGTAGATATCGACGGGGCCCCGACGGGCCTGGCTGTCGAAATCGCGCAGCGAGTCGGCAAGGGAGTCCTGCATGATTGAGGACAGCGCTTCGAGTTGCGTTCGATCGAAGCCTTTTTGGATGAGACGCCGCTGCGTGCGCCAGGCTTCTCCGTCGGTCGTGAGCAGACCTTTCCCCAGGAAGTGGCCCATGCGCTTTACTTGAATTTCGGATTTTTGGTAGTTCTCCGAATTGGTCTTTAACACGTGCTGAATGACATCGGGATCGATCGTAACGATCGCCTCTTTGAGACCGCCCAAATAGATCCTGAAGGTGTCGCCGAAGTTTTCGTTGTAGCTGGACAAAACCTGCACGGGATTGCGGGACATCGCACGAGAATCCGCAAAGCAGCGAAATCGGGAAACAACGGGGATAGGGGTGGATGAGCTCATACCCGGCCATCCTGATACTGGCCTCGAACCGCAGGTGATTTCATGTCACTTATAGGAAGTGGTAGCGGGGCCATACGCAAAGATAAAATGCTCAGAATCAGTTTTCGTTCCCCAGTTGCTTCAAGAGTATCAGATGATGCCGGATTGCCTGAGTCATGGTGGGGTGCTGCCGATAGGGAACCCCAAACTCTTCGGCAGTCTCCTTCACGATCCTGGTCAGCGGAGCATAGTGGGTATGGCACACGAAAGGGCACAGATGGTGGACGATGTGATGGTTGAGCCCACCCGCGAGCCAACCGACGAGCGGGTTTTCCGTCGCATAATCGGCCGTCGTCGCGAAGATGTGATACACGCCGTTGTCAAACTCACCACGGTCCGTGGGAAAGTAGGTGCTGTCAATGGTGTGCGTCGTCTGGAATACAAGCGTTACGGCTAAACCGACGAACAAATGGACCAGCAGGAACGCCCCGGCGACCAGCAGAGGTGATTTCCCCAGCACCATCACCGGCAATACAAGCATGTAAGTGAGGTAGAAGGCCTTGCCGGCAAAGAGAATGGCATATTCGCGCAGAGGATGATTGGCGCGTTTCAGATAATCGTGGGACGGGAAGAAAAAGCTCTCGAAGTCCCTGAAGAACACATAGTCGAGAGAGAACATCGCATAAAAGAACAGCGCATAGATGTGCTGGAAGCGGTGCCATGGCGCGCGGGATTCATAGGGCGTAAAGCGAAAGATGCCGCGTCCCGAAAGCGCATCATCTTCGCCGTGGAGATTGATGCAGGAGTGATGGCCCCGATGATGGAGGATACGCCACATGTACGAGCTGATTCCGCACAGATCGAAGACATAGTTCAGGGTTTTGTTGACGCGCGGCCGGGACGAGATGGCGTTGTGATTGCTGTCATGGGCGATGTTCAGCAAAAGGAATGTCTGCGCGAGGCCGCCTAGAAGGTAGAGGGCAACAAACTTCCATGAACCGGGCCTGAGCGCATACAGAGCAATCCAGGCGCCCACCAGGACTGCCAGACCCACAGCGATCTTGACCCACATCGTACGGTCCGCTTTATAGTAATGTTCTGGTCGGCAAAAAACTTATCCAGGCGGCGACGTAAGACTTTCGGGAAGGAAGACGCACCCACGGGTTCGGTAATAGACGCCGCTGAGGATTCCGATGGTACAAGATCCGGCGTCTCCGGCTCTTGAGTGATCACCGCTTCGGACTCGAACGTCACCGGCGCCTCCGCGATCATGCTAATTGGGCCCGACGCGTTCCATACGCCGCATCCGGGGTCCTGACCCGCAGCGAAATTGGTGGCGCACGCCGACAGCCTCGCAGCACGATTTTAATGCGAGCCCTTAAGGACAATCAAGGACATTCGGAACGGACGATGCCTAGTTATAGCGTGTGCACAATGGAAGCGACGACGCATGGCATTGTCCATAACGCTTTGTTAATATATAACCATCAATGAACCATAATGAACCGGGCTTCCTGCAAGGGACCATAGAAGGTCGGCGGAGCTCCGAAAGTCCCGTTCGCGCCCTTGTGCGCCAAAAAGGAAAACATCCGTTCCCCAAAGCGTCGAGCGACGCTTATGCCGAGAAAAAAATACGCGTACATTCTCACCGTTGGCATCCCTTTCAGGTCTGCACTTTCCAACTCAATCGCGGTTCACCTCGCTCGCTGGGGAGGGATGTTTCGTTTACTGACTTGCGTTCTATTCAACATTGGAGGATCGCTGATTGATGACGGCGTCAATTTTAGGCCACCTGGATAGGCTGGCAGATGAGCACCCGGACAAACTTCTTTATTCGTACCTTGATGTAAACGGCGATCCGATCGAAAGCTACACCTACGCGTCGTTTCTCCAGCGAGCGGAGGCGATCGCCGGACATTTGTGGAAAGAGGGTCGTTTCGCGGCGGGCGACCGGCTTCTGCTTGCCTACCCGCCGGGGCTCGAAATGATCTGCGCATTTTTTGGTTGCGTGCGCGCCGGATTGATCCCCGTGCCGGTGTATCCCCCCAGTTCGCGTGGCTTCCAGAGCGCGCTATACAAGATGGTCCACATCGCAAAGGATTGCCAGGCGGCTGGGATCTTAACGAGCAGAGACTACCAGGCATCCCTCAAGACGAATCTCGCCAGAAGTGGAGTCTCGGCGTGCGGCATTGACGTAGATTACATTTCCGGTCTTCCGTGGATCGCCACGGAAGATTTCGTGGATGCGATTTCGGATCGACCGGCTGTCGATCCTTCGAAGATCTTGTTTCTCCAGTACACGTCGGGTTCGACGATGGAGCCCAAGGGCGTGATCGTGACGCACGAAAACATTCTGAATACCTGTCCGCTGGTGATCGACCATCCCGCGCCGGTCGTCGTTTCCTGGCTTCCGCAGTATCACGATATGGGACTGATCGGGTGCTACCTATATCCAGCACTGAAAGGCGGCACGACCTACGGGTTCGCTCCCATGGACTTCATTCAGCGGCCGATCCTGTGGTTCGATGCGATAACGACCTACCACGCCACCGCGACGGCTGCGCCCAACTTCGCCTACGACTATTGCCTGCGCGCCGGGAGGCTTTCCAAGGAGAGCCTGGAGGCTTGTGATCTCAGCTCGCTTCGCGTATTGATGTGCGCCGCGGAACCCGTAAAGCCGGATACCTACACCCGGTTTCTGGAAGCGTTTCAGTCCTATGGACTCAAGTCCGAGAGTTTCTATGTCGCCTACGGGCTGGCCGAGAATACTCTGGCGGTCTCACTGGGCGGTCGCAACATCGTTTCCGTCAACAAGCGTGCCCTCGCGCTGGGGACGGCCCGCATGACTACGGAGGTCTCAGAAATCGACGGGGCCACGCAGATTGTCAGTTGTGGAACCCCGCTCCCGGGTCTCGACGTTAAGATCGTCGATCCGGAAGGGCATTTCGCTCTTAAGCCAGAGCGCATCGGCGAAATCTGGGTCGCCGGAAGCGGTAAGTGCCGAGGTTACTGGAATAATCCCGAATTGACTCTGAAGCAGTTTCGTGCGCGGCTTGTGGACGATACTCCCTATGACGACGGCTACCTTCGGACCGGCGACATAGGATTCTTCCACGACGGCGAACTCTACGTCTGCGGCCGCATCAAGGACATGATTATTCTCCGTGGGCAAAACTATTACCCGCATGACATTGAGAACGTCGTGGAGAAATCATCCAGTCTGATCCGGCACAATTGCGTCGCCGCGTTCCAGATTCAGGAAGACAGCGAACCTGCGCTGGCAATCGTCGCCGAAGTCAAAAATCCCAGGGCGCTTCCCGAAGCACGAAAGATTGCCGCCGCGGTCCGAAATTATCTCAACGTGGAAGTGGCGGTGATTTCCCTCATCGCGCCTCGTGCGATCCCGAGAACGAGTTCGGGGAAGATCATGCGCCATAAGACCAAGCAGATGTGGCTGCAAGGTCAGTTCACCGTTCTTTCCGACTTTTCGCGGGAGAAGGACGCAGGGAACTCCCCGTCCGATTCCGACATGCATTCCTCTTTCGCCGAATTGAAAGCCAGGTACAACCTGACAGGTCAGGAATCGTACAACCTCGTCGAAGCCGGCCTGGATTCCCTGGATCTTGTTGTGTTCATGCATGAGCTCAAGGAACTCCTGAAAGATAAAGGCGCCGAGATGCTGGCGAGGCAGGTAGATATTGGTGTCATTCAGCGTGTCAGCGTAGCCGAGCTGTTTGGACTAGCCGAAAAGCTGGAGCGCGCTCCCGAAGAGGCACTGGTTCATCTGCGTCATTCCCTTGCGGCTTTCCGTGAAGAGCAGTGCGCCGCTGAGAAGCAGATGATGAGCAACGACAGGAAGCTCATCTTCGAGCCTCCGGTGCCTTTGCCCATGCCGGAGATACCGATGCCGAATCAGGTGCTGCTCACAGGCGGGACCGGCTTCATAGGGCCATTCCTCATGAAAAGCTTGCTGGAACAGACACGGGCGAAGATCTATGTTCTCGTCAGGTCTTCCGACGAAAAGCAGGGCAGGCAAAGACTGAGAGCTGCGATGGAGTCAATGGGACCCTGCGACGGTGGGTCTGATGGAGATGTTCGAAGCTCGCGTGATCCCCGTCTGCGGCGATCTGGGGCAGCCAAAGCTGGGCCTGACGCAGGACGTGTGGGATTTCCTCGCGAGTGAAATCGACACGGTGTTCCATAACGGCGCAACCGTGAACTACCTGTTCAACTACGACCTGATGCGTGACGCGAACGTGCTGGGAACCAATGAGGTCGTAAGATTGGCGTTCGAGGGAAGGCCCAAAGAATTCAATTATGTCTCGACTACCTTCGTGTTTGGCTGGGCGGTCAAATCAGTCCTGTATGAGACCGACCTGAACGAGAATATGGAGCTTCTCGATTTTGGGTACAGCCAATCGAAATGGGTAGCGGAACAGGTGGTTGTCGACGCGCGCAGCCGGGGACTTTCCGCGCGGATTTTCCGGCCGGCTCTCGTGAGTCCTTCCGTCACGGGCGGAGGTAACAACTTCGATATCGCCGTTCGCTTGGTTGCCTTCATGGTGAATCACGGCATTGGCGTCGATACTCTCAACCAGGTCAGCTTTGTTCCGGCGGACATTGTGGCGAACAACATCGTTGCGATCTCTACCACTCCCGGTACAGCGAATAAGACTTACCATGTCACGCGGGACGATTATTCGAACATGATGGATATTACCGGGCTTATTACCAAAGCGACTGGCCGGCAATTCGAAACATTCAGCCTTCCCGATTTCGTTCCCGAACTGATCCGGAGATGCCGGAAGGAAGATCTTCTCTTTCCGCTGCTGGATTTTCTGGTGGGCTCTGTCGACAACATCTCCGCGATGGAGTTCAAACGCTATGACAGCTCTTCTTATCAAATGGCCCGCGATGCCTCCGTGTGGGGCAAACCGGATCCGTCTCTGGAAGATACGGTCAACGGCATTCTGAAATTCATGTATCGCAAGGGGATCATTTCGGTCGCGGCTCGTGAGGTCAACGCGGTGTCACCGAGCGATCGGGCTTGTGGACTGGACAGATGCAATATCCGCTACTGCTTCTTAAACACGAGCTTCTCCGTTACCCGCTGGCCCGTTTCCAACGTGCCTGTGGTGGATAGCGTCATCTGCTGCCCATCCGCGGAAACCACCCACCTATCCTTTTGCGTGACTTGATCGTCCCGCCGGTAACTCGCATCCACCGTGTGAGGATCGACAAGTTCAAGCGTCACGGTATCGTTGCGCGAGTTCTTTAGATCGTATTGCTTTCCGTCAAAACGGGCGGTATAGCTGAAGTCACCCAGAAAACGGATCCCACCGCTTCCGTCCGCCTCGATTTTGAGCACCAAACCTTGCCGCAAACGGGTCTTGCTGAGATCCTGCGTCCATTCGCCTGCGAACAGGTCATTCGGCGACCTTCGCACCTCCGCTTCGCGTCCACACGGTGATCTGATCGGCGTGGCCCGCGGTCGCAGTCGTGGTCGTCAGCTCGTTCCCATCATTCGAAATTTTTTCGCGAACCGTCGCCACAACAGTTCCATCCTTTTCCTCCTTGACCTCCGCCTGCCTCTTATCGATCCTGCGCAGCTCAATTTGATTGAACCCGAGATTGCCGGGTGCGGGCGATTCGTGTCCGTTCCGATTCGCAGTGAAATCGAGATGGGTTTCGCCGGACATGACGACATGCACCCCGTCATGCAGAGGTGTAATGGAGAGCCGGTTCGGAGGATCCAGACTGGACTGCGCAGAGATGAGCGTCCAGGAGCCGAGGCGAGGGTCTGCCACTCCAGGTTGGATGGCGGCAAGCAGTCCGAGCAACAGTAAGGTACGAATGGATCCTCCTCAGTCGATGGGCAGAGTTTAGCAGATTCAGATAGCTCGCTACGTGAGTCGTGCGCAAATGTAAACTTGCGAAACTAAGCGCAAACGTAGGAACCGGTTCCGGACGGAGCACGTCTTTCGCCCCTGTGGTTCTTAGGTGCCACCGGAGAGTTTTGGTGACGACGATCTTGTGAGATATGACATGATGAGTGCTATGCATGTGCGCCGTTTTTGGGTGTCAGGGATCGTCCTCGCAGCAGCCATCGCACTTCTTCCATTCTCTTTTCACGCGGAGCGCCACCTGGAGACCGCAACCCGTGTCGAAGGGAGCCAGGCTGAAACTGTCCGGGAGGAGCTGGCCACTCGTTTTCGGTCGCCGTTCGTGGACCGCGTGGTCCTGGTGATCGAGGGACTCCCACCTGCGGATTCGGAGGAAGGCGGGCAAGCGTTAGAAACCATCGTGGCAGCACTGAGAGAGCAACCCGGCGTTTCGGGAGTGGTGTCCTATCTCGAGTTGCGCGATCCGATTTTTCTGGGCCGGGGAGGGGGAACGTTTGTTCTCGTGGGACTCACGTCGACCGACGGTCCCGTGGAGTCGCTTGTTCCGAAGCTTCACCAGCTGGCAAGCTCGCTTGAAAATCAACTGCGGGGCCGTTATCCGGCGGTGAAGCTCGAACTCACAGGCGAGATTCCACTGAATTTCGACATTCGGAAAGCGAGCGCCGACGACGTGCATCGCGGCGAAAGTCTGGTGATCCCCGCGACCCTCGCACTTCTGCTGGTGGCTTTTGGAAGCCTGATGGCCGCCCTGATTCCGTTGGCGGTTGGCCAGCTTGCCATCGCGACCACTCTGGCGATTACGGGATTTCTGGCCCAGCGCTGGCACTTGTCCATTCTGGTTCAGAATTTGGCCACCATGCTTGGCCTGGGCCTGGGAATCGACTACGCGCTCCTCATGGTCAGCCGCTTCCGGGAAGCGATTGCCGCCGGGAACGACGGACCCGCGGCCTCGGTCATCGCGGCACGTCAGGCAGGTCGCACGCTCTTGATTTCAGCCTCAACGGTAGCCATCGGATTTCTAGCCCTCTTGACGGTTCCGATCAGCGAAATCCGTTCCATCGGTGTCGCGGGATTCCTGGTGGCGGGAATGAGTGTGTTGCTTACAAATACCCTCGTTCCGGCAGCGCTGGTGTTGCTCGGTCCGCGGATTGATCTTGGCCGATTGCCCTTTACTCCAAAGTTGGATGCGCATCGGGCCGCACGTACGGGAAATCGCTGGCGGCAATGGGGAAAGGTGATTGTCGCGCATCCCTGGCTTGCCCTGTTTGTGGCAGGCACTCCTTTGCTTCTGCTCGCCTGGCAGGTCAGACGACTGGATACCAGTCTCCCCCGAGGGGATTGGCTTCCGCCGGCGGCGGAATCAGTCCATGCGCTCCACACCCTTGAACGGATGGATCGGGGCGGCGTTGTTGAATCGTTGCGCGTCATTGTCGAACTTCCAACGGATTCCATCGCGCAAACCGACGCGGGGTGGAATGCGCTGGATCGTCTCACCAAGCGCCTCGCGAGCGACCCTCGCTGTGACCGCGTGATTTCTATCACTACGATTGCGGAGAGCAACCGGTCTTCCCTCCCTGACCTCTCGCGGGAGACGCGTCGAACGTTTCTGAGTAGTGACGGACGAGCGGCGCTGCTTGAGGTGTTACCCGCGAGTTCGGTCTCCCTGCGCGACCAGGTCAACTGGGTGCGGGAGCTCCGCAAGACCGGCGCGCCAGCTCTCACCGGAGTGCCTGGCGCAACGCTTCTCGTTGGGGGCATCCCGGCACTCAACGCCGATTATGAAACGATTATCAGAGACCGCTTTCCGTCGGTAACGGCGCTGGTAGTGGGGGGGACGCTCCTTGCTCTGCTCTGCGGGTTCCGATCGATCTTCGCCGCCCTGAAGGCCATCGCACTCAACCTGTTCTCGGTCGCGGCGTCCTTCGGAGCATTGGTTTTCGTTTTCCAAGACGGACACGGAAGCAGCGTTCCTGGGAGTTCCTGGGGGAACCGGTAGCGTGTTTCCCCTTGTTCCGATCGTCGCCTTTGCCATCGTCTTCGGATTAAGCATGGATTACGAGGTATTTCTGGTCGCACGCGTTCTCGAAGCCAGAAGGAGCGGGCTGAGTGAAATGGATGCGATCCCGGAGGGTATGGCTAGAACCGCAGGCCTGATTACGAGCGCCGCCGCGATCATGATCGTGGTATTTGCGGCATTCACCTTCGGAGATTTCCTGGTGGTCAAGATGATCGGATTTACGTTGGCGGTCGCCGTGTTGATTGACGCCACACTCGTTCGTATTGTGATCGGTCCCGCGCTCCTTCGTATTGCAGGCGATTGGAACTGGTGGCCTGGCGGGCTCGCCACAGCGCGCAGGGCGCCAGTGATGGCGAGTCGCGAATGATATCTTTATCGCGTTCACAGAAAACATCGACGAGCCGTTGTCTGAACTTTGTTCTAGCACGACGAATTATTCCTCGCAGGACGGATTGGGCACAGTTACCTCACTCACGACTTCTGCGGGAGCGTTGGCCGACGCCTACATATACGATTCGTTTGGCAACTTGACCGGCGGGTGGACCAGCGTTTGACGGGGAGAGTGCCGGTCATTGCAACTTCCGCAACGATTCGATTTTTACGCCGTGCTGCCGACCTCTAGCGAAACTCCTGGAAGTGCAACTTTAATGCGACCTCCCCCCACGGAAAGGTTCTGAAATCGTACTCTAGGGCGAGCCAGTTTTCTATCGGTAAGCAAGCAGTTGCATATGCGGCGTTTTAGATTGCCTGCATTTTTGTGCCTCTCCGTCCTGAATGCCCACATGGGTTGGCGCGTTGAGCGAATTCCGTTGCGCTGTCTGACCGATCTGGCCAGAGCGCCTTGACACGCGAATCGCGGAATCGGAAATGCATCCCAGATCGTTGCTAGAACAGAAAATAGGATCCCCGCCTCAAAGGTTCGTGTGCAGCCCGTGTGCCTGGTTGATATGCGGAAACCGGTGCTAGAATCGTGGCACCGGAGGGTTTGCTATGTCATGCAGGAAATGCGCGTCCAGCAACGAACGGAGCTTCAAATCGGAAATGACCGTTGCTTTTCGCGAGCTTGAAAATGTGGATCAAGCGCCCGTGTACATTTGCCAGGATATTTTGGTTTGTCTGGATTGTGGGCGTGTAGAACTTAACTTGCCACCGGCGAAATTAGAGCAGCTCAGACAGGAGGCGATGAGACCGTCTTCGCGACGCGGTTCCGCCCAGAATGGCTCCGTCGAACCGTAATTTCGAATAACTTCGCGCCAGGAACAGGGCTGATTCCAATCGAGCACTCGAAAGTAAGTCAGCAAATGCCGTATCTTCCCGGCTGATCCCGGTAGTCCGACGATTCTCCCGCCATTTTCCTCTGTTCCGCGGGGATTCACTAAATCTTACTTTGGTTGGCCTATCCAGGAATACTGCCAGGCCACCGAAACGCTTTGATAGTTTCCGCCGAATCGCACGTAGGTGCCGTCACTATAGCTCGCTTTTATCGATTGGCGTTTGCTGATGGGGATGGAAGCCGTCACTCCAATTCGCGATCCGGTTTGCTTGGTCTGCAAATTCTGTATGCCGCTCAAGGTGGTGATGCCGCCGGCCCAAAAATTTCCGTCCAGCGACAGCCAAAAGCGCGGCTTCAGGTCGTAGCTCAGATGGCTTTCCAGAGCACCTATGGGTGTTTCCGTCTGCGGGGCGACGATCGGCCCAGCAAACGATTCCGGGTTCCTGGTGTAAAACCAAATCCCGGCATAGGCGTCAAGCACCCAGTGGCCCCATCGTTCGGAATACCCGATCTCCGGCTTAAAAGCCCACCTGTTGCCGCCCCAGTTAACTAATTTCGTCGGGTCGTATTGCCCGGTCGGCGCCACCACCTTCAGGCTTACCCCTAGCAATCTCTTTTGCTTCCAGGTTGCCATCTCTTTGGGTTGCATGGCGCGGCCGCCGAGCAAGTTCACTGAAATTCGAAAAGTGGCGTCGAGCAGGCCCGAGCGGTATATCGATTGAGATTGTCCCGCGACGTCACCCTGAAAATTTCCCACGCCGTATGGCAGCGAGGCGGTAACGTTTGCCGAGCGCCGAAAGAAATTCAGCGAGTGATAGTAGCTGAGAACCGGAACGTAGTAGGTTCCAGTGGCATTGGCGATCGGAACGGTTCCATTAAAGTTTACGCCGCCGTCGAAGAAGGACCAGGTGACCGTAACTGCGTTGGAATGTAATGGCGTTATCACGTAGGCGCGCGGAGCCAAGTCCTGCGCGGCGAGTTGCGCAGCCCCTGCCGTAAGCGAAATGAAAGCTGTCAGGATGAAGAGAAGGCGCATGATTGGCAAGAGAGCTAATTCAGAATGCAGGACAGCCTATCCGAGCGAGCGAGAACGATGCAATTGTCAGAACATACAACCGCCCACGCTGTAGCGCCAATCAACATGCCGGTCTGGAGGGTCACTTTCCACCGCTCTGTCCACATCGCACCACCAAGGCGGCAGGATAGATACCTTCCACACCGCGTATGCAAAAGTACGAAGATGTTGTTTACGTCCGTTCGGAGCTGCTTCTGAGCGAGATGCGAAGAAAGAAGTAGCCAATCGTGCCCGCTGCCAGGGAAGCCGCGATAACCGCGACTTTTGCGCTGGCGACCAGGGAGTCTTCCGCGAAGCAGAGGCCGCTAATAAACAGAGCCACCGTAAAGCCCACGCCCGCCAGAATGCCGACTCCGGTGATCCCCGCCCATGTCAAACCGTCTGCCATCCCAGCAATTTTGAATTTCACGGCCAAAAAAGAAAACAAAGTGATCCCGACGGCTTTGCCCAGGAGCAGGCCCAGAAATATGCCCAGCGCGATCGAACTCGAATAAGCCAGTTTCAGTTGTTCAGTGGACAAGGTGACTCCTGCGCTCGCTAGAGCGAATAAAGGTAGAACCAGAAAACACACCCAGGGGTGAAGACTTCTTTCCAGGCGCTCGGCAATCGAATCAGTGCCATCGAGAAGTTGACGCCAGCGCAGTCGAGAGTAGCTTCGGCCGATGATTTGCTTTCACTCAAGATCTGGGTTCGGAAAGTTCTCAGAAGAGGCTCCGCACTCTCCGCCAATTCTTCCGGACGGAATTTTGGCTTGATCGGCGCGACAAGCCCCAGAATTACGCCCGCGATCGTGGCATGCACTCCGGACTCGGAGAACTGCCGCCCAGAAAAATAATCCCACGATGACGTAGACGGAGATAGGGGCCCGACGTATGGCAACCACTAGGAGGAGCGCCAACAAACCGCCGCCGCCAGCCAAAGCCGGCAGGGAAATCGTCGGAGTATAAAAGAATGCAATGACGAGGATCGCTCCGACATCGTCCACGATGGCCAGCGCCAGCATGAATACACGCAGGCTCGAAGGGATGCGCTTGCCGAGCAGCGCGAGGACACCCATTGCGAAACCGATGTCCGTCGCCATGGGAATTCCCCACCCGGGCGCGCCCACACCTGATCGATTCAATGCGAAATAGAGAAGAGCCGGAAGGATCATGCCGCCAAGCGCTGCGATGATGGGAAGGGCCGCTTGGCGAACGGAGGACAGCTCGCCCTTTACGATCTCTCGTTTGATTTCAAGTCCGACAACCAAGAAAAACAGCACCATCAATCCGTCATCAATCCAGTGATGCAGGTCCATGGAGAGAAGAGGGCGGCGACCCAACTGCAAGGGAAGCTTCCAAAGCGCGAAATAGGATGCGGCCCACGGCGAATTCGCCCACACGAGAGCGGTAACGGTGCCTGCAAAGAGAAGGATCGAGCCGGAAGTCTCGTTGTGAACGAAACGCTCGAGCATTGACCGCGGATGCGCCAGAAAGCGATTTTGACGGGCAACTGCGGGAGGAGTCTCCATCAGAATCGTTGCTCCTCTTTAATACGAAATTGGGACTTGGACCGCCGCCGCGTCCAACGGCTTAATCACTTACAGGGTAGCATTCCGCTCGCGCAGCGTTAATTTCGCGGCGGACAATTCCGTTCGATGGATGTGGGACACAAGTCCGAACTGCTTGAGAATCCAAATGGTGTACCAGTTGAAATCAATTTCATACCAACGCAGACCGTGCCGGGCCGAAACCGGGTAGGCATGATGATTGTTATGCCACCCATCTCCGAAACTCACCAGTGCGACCCACCAATTGTTGGTTGAGGTGTCGCGGGTCTGGAAGCGGCGCGACCCCCAAATATGCGCGGCGGAGTTGACGATCCACGTCGCATGCAGTCCCACAACGGTGCGAAAGAAAATTCCCCACAGTACCAGGCGAAAGCCACCGATAGCGAACAGCACAACTCCGAGGATGGCCATTGGCGCAAGATGGTATTTCGTGACCCAGACATGAAATTTGTCCTCGGCCAGATCGGGGACGTAGCGTTTGAGTGTGGCAACGTCTTGCCGCAACGCGTTGCCAGTCAGGATCCAACCCGCATGCGCCCACCACTTGCCATCGCGCGGAGAGTGCGGATCACCTTCCTTGTCCGCGTATTGATGATGCTTACGGTGGATCGCCACCCACAGGAGCGGGCCCCCTTCCAAAGCCGTCGCGCCGCAAATGGTGAGAAAGTATTCAAACCACTTGGGTGTTACATAAGAGCGGTGGGTGAGCAGCCGGTGATAACACATGCCGAGTCCCGGACCGCCCGTCACCCAGTAAAAAAAGATCGCGACGAAAAACGCATGCCAACTGAAGAAGAAAAGTGCCGCCACCGCGCCAACGTGAAACAAGATCAAGACAGGCGCGATCTGCCAGTTGAACCCATTCTTGACGGACGGATTATTCCGCGAACCGATGGTCGGTAACGCGAGCGTAGATGTCATAGCTTCCTTATGGATCTAAGGCACCGGCTCTGGAGCAATTTGTTCTGGAGCACCACGCACGCCACTTTTGAACAAAAGTTAGACGGATAATCCTGCGGAGGTGCAAACCCGAGAAATCCCCTCTGATTTCACCTCGGACGAGAATCTCCTCCGAGTCGGTCCGCCAACTCAAGCAGACCAAGAGACTGGCATTTGCGGTCCCCGAGCACAATTGTCAGTAATGACAGGTTGTTAGCCTTGCTCGAACGCGAGACTGGCCCTTGTTCATCCGCAGGGTAGAGGGCGATAGTCTCACGATCAGGAGGCATCACGCCAGCTAAGATGGACGGTACTCGGTGAACGCGAAATTCGGCCCTATCGTTCTGGGTCCAGAAGCGGTGGTAATGAGTAGGCCTGCGGCTTGCACTGTCAATTTTGACAGTTCCGTGGCTGGCTGACTTGTGAAAGCATCGCGTCGCTCGTCTTGAACCTACAAAGGGCGTTGCGCTGGTCCCGGCGCGAGAGAAATCACCTCAGGGAGAAGCTCCCATGGCCTCTTCGAGAATTGCCGCCGTATCTGTGGGTTGGATATCGACCTTTTTCGATGGTCTAGCCATACAAGACCGCAAGAAGATCCTGGCCGCCGCAAAGCCTCGCCGCTTCGCTGCTAATTCTGTGATCACTTACCAGGGGCATCCTGCAGACAGTCTGTTCTTGCTTATTAAAGGTCGCGCGCGGTATTTCTTCGACGCGCATGGCGGACAACACATCCTGATGCACTGGCTTGGGGTGGGCGAGCTGATCGGCGGAAAGACTCTGCTGGCTAAACCTTCTTCGTACCTGCTTGGTTCGGAAGCGGTGAGAGAGTGCAACCTGTTGGTGTGGGACCGAGCTACCATCCGAGGTTGTGTGGAGCAATATCCCATATTGCTGGAGAATGCATTGGGCGTCGCGTCGGACTACTTAGCATGGTACCTTGCCGCGCATGTCGCATTAACTTGTCACTCTGCTGAACAAAGACTGGCCGGCGTGCTGGATAACCTCGCCGGAGTGATCGGGCAAAAGGTGCCGGCTGGCGTGGAACTCGATGTCACCAACGAGGAATTGGCGAATGCCGCGAACGTGACACCTTTTACTACCAGCCGTCTGCTGAGTGCGTGGCAGCGCGATGGTGCGGTGAAAAAGAGCCGCGGCAAAATCTTGCTGCGCCAGCCGACACGACTTTTTCCCCACGAACTCTGAGAGCTCTTCCGTTCGCCTCGCTCCGCTGTTCGTTTTCTCTCCCCAGTTGTGCGAAGGCAAGTTACAGCTCGCTTTCGCTTTGCGACTACACTGCGTAATTGTGCATGAGCAAGTTCGAGGTTGCGCGGCGGCAACGACGTCTTGACCCCCGCATGTGATGCTCGCACTTCCGCAATTGGCTGAGCACCATCGGCTTGTCAATTCGGTCTAGAACCTTGAAAAGCGCAGGCTACTCGCCTCTGCAGGAGTTCGAGATGGTCGAAAGTCAATGGCGGTCCTTATATAGAGCTGCGATTCTTGAGCTTGATCCGAAGCGATTGCAGGCTCGCGTGGAAGCGGCTGAGGAGGCCATTCATGCCCGCGCCTCGAGCGGGGCCAGGGTGTCTCGCGACGAGCGGAGAGAAATGGAAGACGCATTGTCAACCATGCGCATTTTGAAGGCAAAGAAGTCCTGGTGATTCGCGACTCGCTCGAAGATTCCGGTAACGCTTTGCACCGGTTCAATCTTCGCACCAACTAAATAATCTTTTCCTTCTGCAATTCTTGAACAATCAGTTTGGCGATCGCATCAATAGCCTTGAGTGGCGACTGAGGATTAACCGTATCACTGGTTCCGGTCCAGATAAGTTCGCCATCCGGCTTGGCTGCTGAATAAAAATTTGTTTCGATTTGCGCGGTCTTGTCCACGCGAAGATAGTCCGGGGAATAGACCACTGGATAGATGGCGCCGTAATAGCCGTAAAACGTGCCGTAGTACGGATAGGGAGTGTAAACTTGTCCTGGGATATATGTAACCTTCTTATCTATTTTTATTAGCCTGGAAGCCACGATCGCGTCAATATTTTGCCCACTAATGACGTCCCTCAATTGATTCATATCGATTGGCGTGGATTCAGGTCTCGGCAGCAGCGAGTAGCTGGGAATGGCTTGAATTCCCGGGCGCGCTATTGCCGCGGAGAGTTGATCTTCAAATTCGGCGCGATTTTCTACTTTGCCGTTTATGCCTAGGACAAGAATGTTGTGGAAATGTGTGCCCGAATAGCTTGGGTTTATCCAAGTGAACACGAACTTTGTGGATTTGCCGTTTACAAATGTCAGTCCAGCGAGCACCGCTAGAATGAGGATCGCGCGTCGTCTCACGTTCTGTCTCCTGGTCTGGTCGCATGATAAGCTTTAGCGATCGCAACTTATGACGGCTTCAGGGTGAAAAGGAAGCGCGTCGCGAGCGGCTCCGACGCAGCTTACACCACAGCCTTGCAACTAAGTTGATTCTGGCGCTGGCATCCCGCTTCGTCAAAACGCCTCGCCAACGCCCATCCCGAAGGTATGACCATCCCTGCCCTGGGCGATATCGGCTCGAAGATTGACGTGGTACTTCTTGCTCAACTCAAAACGCAATCCTCCGCCTCCGGAAGGCAGGAAGCGGCTGCTCTCCAGCAGTTGTAACGGTTGATTCCCGCCAGGTATGACGCCGCCGAGCCCGCCGAATATGACCAGGCCAAACCGCTTTGGCAAAACCAAGCGATATTCCAATTGGGTGGCGAGCGAGTAGCGAGTAAAGTATTTGCCCGCTGTGTATCCTCGCAGTTCGTTACTTGTGCCAAAGATGCAATTCCCATAAAACGGAGGAGCGCCGCCGGTTCCGCAGAAATAGGCGTCATAGGCGAGGACTTGCTTGTCGGTCAAGCTCCAATATTTGTCGAACTCAGATCGGTACGACTGGAACGTGTACTTGCTGCCTAAACCTTGGGAGAAGAAATCCGACGTGAAGGTAAAGAAAGTGCCGCCGAGCGGGTAGAAGTGGTTGGGGCGGGTATCCCGGGTCACGCGCGCGCCGATAGCGGTTAGATTGTCGTGGAGACCCACTTCCGGGGGACTTGGCACCATGCTGCCACTATTCGGCACCACCGTCACAAATGAACGCCCGGTTATAAATCGAGGGCCCACAAAAACTTTCCATCCGACGCGCCGGAGGAACTCCGCAAAGAATGCTTGACCGGTTTGTACCAGAGGCAGCTTAAGGTTCGAGGCAACCCCGGTGCCGTAGAAGTTGTAATCCACGTTGCCATGGACGTAACCCGACGTGAGCTCGTAGGTATTCTCTTTGAAGAAGAGTTGTCCGCCGACGGCGAATCCGCGGCTGCCGTTATCGGTAACTAGTCCGGCTGCGCCAATCGTGGAAGGTGGCGAGACCTTGTCCTTGGTGCTGAAGGGGAAGATATAGCCAAGTACTGGAACAATTCCAGAACCGATAGCCGGACTCGATATTGGGAGAGGTGCGACCACAAATGCCCCTCGTGCAGGCTTCTTCTCTTTTTTCGGTGGTTGCTCGGTCTTCTTTGGCTCTGTTGATTGCGCGTCCGGCGCTGCCGCGGGCTTGGTCGAACTCTCCTGTGAGGTTGCAGGCGCCTGTGATTGCTCCGCTTGCGGATTTTCTTGAGCCAGGCCGGGGACGCTGACCGAGAAATATCCCGCGCAGACGAGCAAAATGCCCAGAAAACGCTCGGTCAAAAATCTCGATCTGCGGTCAACCTCGTATTTTCGTGCAGTCCTGTTAGCAATTTCCATTTGATCGGCTTTATCGGTATCCCAGCTAGCCACTCGAGTCCCTCATGAGTAAGAGTTAGGTATTTCTCCCGAAATGCAGAGGCAAGCGCGGCCTGAAGCGATTCGCACAGAAGCAGCCCGCAATGGGTGCACGGAACCAGCCGGAATGTAATGGCTACCGACAGATAGTCTGAGGCAAACCGCACCGTTGAACATTGTCAAAACTACCAGTTCTATTCGCAGGAGCGGGCGGGGGCGGATTCCCAAGCAATTCGGCCCAACCGTCGCGAGTTCCATGTAGCGAAATTGAATGTTTGGAGGTATGGTTTACGAAAATAATGAGTAGTGAAAGCCGTTTATGAATGACAGGGCTTCACTAGAAGGAAGGAACACTTGACGATGCTTCCCAATTCAAAACCGAGCGCGAAGGCGGACACGCAGGAGATCGCATCAAACCCTTTCCATTGCGCCAGCGATGAAAACCGCGTGTCTGAAAAGAAATCCTCAAGACGGGGGTTCCTGCAGACAGCCGCGGGAGGGACATTGGTTGGCTTGCTCGCGGGCGCGGGCATGGAGCTTGCCGCCCCGGATTCTGTTCAGGCTCAGAGCGTACTTAGCCCGGACGCTGCGCTCCAGGAACTAATGAATGGGAATCAACGCTTCACGTCGGACCGTCTGACTTCGTTCGAAGCAGACCTTCGGATCCTCAAACAAAATACAGAAGAAAAGCAGGAGCCATTCGCGGCAGTGCTGTCTTGCGCAGATTCTCGTGTGCCGGTTGAATTGATTTTCGACCAAACAATCGGACATATCTTCGTTACGCGGGTCGCCGGCAATTGTGTGACCCCCGAGATTATCGCGAGCCTTGAATATGGAGCACTTGTGTTAGGCACGAAGGTGATCTTGGTGATGGGGCATGGCAATTGCGGAGCGGTGAAGGCGACGATTCAAGCGAAGGAAGTTCCCGGCCAGATCAGCGCCCTGTATGCACATATTCAGCCTGCCATAGACCAGGCGGGATCGAATCTGGACGCAGCAACCAAGGCCAATGCCAAGATCCAAGCCGCTCTGTTGCGACAATCATCTACCGTCGTCGCGGGATTGATTAAAGAACGCAAGCTCAAGGTTGTCGCCGGCCACTACGACATTGTGAGTGGCAGTGTGACCTTACTGGAGTAGAGGGACTCACAGCTACGGCGGGGCACGCATTACTTGGCTCGTTTCTCTGCAATACGTCGTGATTCCGATTCGAAATTGGTAGACTCACACGTTAGAATTACGACCAGTCCGTACCGTCCGACTCGGTCTATCCCCAGCACTGTGCCGTAAGTTCCAAAGTGACCGAAGCACCGCACAAGGGTAAGAGGTACACAGGTTTCGATGAGATCGCCATTTCTTGTTTTTCTAATTTCTTTCGTCGTGCTATGGCTCTCGGCGCGGATCGGCGTCGCGCTTCGCAAACGAGAGCCCCTGGACGACGACATGCGCCATGATCTCGATCTTGTCGTGGCCGCGACCCTGACGCTGCTCGGCCTGATCATCGGATTCAGTTTTTCCATGGCCACCGACCGATACGATCAGCGCAAAAACCTCGAGGAGGCAGAGGCCAACGCCATTGGCACCGAATATGTCCGGGCAGACCTGCTGCCCGCCGCCGATGCGGCGCGAGTGCGTGCATTGCTGATTGACTATCTCGACCAACGCATATTGTTCTACGAAACCCGCGATGAGAATAAACTGCGCGGGATCAATGATTCTACTGCCCAGCTACAGACCGATTTGTGGACCGCGGTCAGGGCTCCGGCCGTTGGACCGCAGCCGTCGCCGGTGATCGCCCTGGCTGTTGCAGGCATGAACGACGTGTTGAACTCGCAGGGATACACACAGGCCGCCTGGTGGAATCGAATTCCAACGGCGGCATGGGTTCTGATGCTCGTGATTGCGCTTTGCGCCAACGTGATGTTCGGCTACGGCGCGCGGCGCGCTAAAGCGGGAGCCATCCACGTTCTAGTTCTTCCGCTCGTTCTTTCCATCGCCTTGTTTCTCGTGGCCGACATCGACAGCCCGCGCCGGGGTGTCATTCGCGTGAATCCGCAAAATCTATTAAGCCTCGCTCAGTCGCTGCGTGTGCACTAAACGGATGGAATTCTACGCATGCTCCGCGAGTTAAGAGGAGACGGGCAGCGATCCGGGCTGCTGCAGGCGAAATTCAAGTAAAGTCTCGCTCGGTATCGTCAGCTGCTGCCCCTTTTTGGAGGCGGCGACAGCTGTGCCAGCGCCAGCGCCGGCAAGCGCGCCGATTCCAGCGCCTTTTCCACCTCCTGCAATTCCGCCGATCAGCGCGCCCAGTCCGGCGCCGCCGATAACTTTCTTTGCCGTGTTCCCGCCTTCACCTTTTCCCTTCACCTCATAAGTGCTGGTGAGAAGTGGATAGGCCGTACCCCTGAGCACGATATCGGTCAACTCCAGCGTCAATTCGGAGCTGCCTTTCATCCTGCCGGCGGATTCAGCAGACGTGAGCTGGCCGTACACCGTGGTTCCCCTGGGCGCCACCACTATATTGTCAACCACGAGATTGGTTTCCAGGGTCGCGGTGAAGCGATACCCCGCCTTTTGTTTGCTCGAGTCTATGGAGTCAACCATGCGAATCAAAATGCGCGTTCCGGCTGGCACGTAGATCTTCTTCGTGCTTTGCGCCGTCGCAGCCGCAGCGGCCGTCGTCAAAGCTGTCGGCGAGAGCTTGGCGAAGGACGCTCCCTGCAGAGATACGATTCCGAACAGAATGGCCACGGCACAAACAGGCACAATGCGCATATGCTTTCTCTCCTTTGTTGCGTTCACGATTATTCCCCTACAATCGGCAGAGAAGAAGCGATCTGAAGATCAATGATCAAAAGCAATTGGTCCTCGATCTGCGCGAACCGCGCGGCAGTCACCGCACCCAGCGCTTCCTTCACACGGCCATAGTATTTCGCAACCAGTTCCGCACGTTGTTTGCGGTAGTTCATGGCGTTTTGAATTAGTTCATCCGCCTTTTCATCGTTCATTTGCGAGTAATTCTCTGCATATTCTTTAATGTTTGCGACTCGCAGATCATTCACCTTGGCCAACTCGGTGTCATATTCGCTGTAAATCGGCCAGAATTTCGCCGCGTCAGCAGCATTCAATTCCATGACGGAGCCCATGATCTCGGCCTTCTGGTCACGCACGTTGGTCCGCATCAGTTCGATGTATTCCTGCATATTCTTCTTTTGCGTGGTGGTGCCCGATGATTGCGCGGACTGGCTCTTGGTTCCTGGCGACTTCGGCGTAACCTGCGCCAGAGCCGCAGGACTAGTGGCTACCAGCATCAAAAGTGGAAGCCACACTGCGATTCGATTCTTCATCTTGATTCCTCCTATTAGGGTCATGTCGCAGCAGCGAAGCCGGCTGGGTGCTTACAACGGCCGAAATTCGCTTCAACAAACGTGGGAGTTTGAGTTTGGCGAAAGAACCGGGAAATTTTCAAAGCTATAGCGTCCCCATCGCGCCAGCAAAATAACACAAGTCCGTGAATTCTCTTATTGTCAAAATTAACAGGATGCGGACGGCGGGCCCATTTCCAGATGGGATTCGGACCGTCGGAACCCTGCTCGAAACGGTTGCCTCCTCTCTTCAGATAGGCCGGGCAGCGTGGCTGGAGTCGCTGGACGGATATTCGCGTTCACTGTTTTTGCGGCTGTTCCTGATTCATCTGCTTCAGTTTTTGCTCCAGCAACCCCTTCTCCTGCTCCTTGGTTAGCTTGGGAAACAGCAACACAAACTGTAACCGCAGGCCCCACGGCGAAACCCCCGGCGGATGGACTGCATTTCCGTATAACTGTGCCGTGATGTTCACCGGCTGGAATCCGAGCTTCATGATTCTCCCCACTCCTCCTCCGAAGGGCACTGTCCAGACGCTCCCGCCCGGCGCCCTCCAGTTCGCGGTAATAATCGGCGAAGTAGTGAGGTACCAGCCCTTCTTCATGTTGTAGTTCACGAACCATTGCAGCAGGAACTGGTTCACCGGAGGCTTGTCGAGATCGGAATGACCCGCGAAAGACCATATGTTGTTTGCCAGAAACCCAATCGTCCACGGTTTGGGCTGCACCAGTACAACCACTGAGGGGCCCGCGCTGAATTTTCCCTGCCCCAGAAAAGTCGTGTTAGTCGCGGTGGGAAATACCAAGCTCGGGCCGATGCCCCAGATCACCTTGCTCTTTTTTGGCGAGATGAAAAATGTAGGGTTCATGTCTCCCAGCCCATATACGCCGGTAGTTAGCGTGGGTGGGCCGGAAGCCTGGGGTATCGGAAGTGGTTGGTAAATGATCGGAGTAATCCACCGCACGATCAGATTCCAGTCCTTCGATACGCTGATCGGAATCACGGGCTGAATGTTCAGAACATTCTGGGTGCGGTCGCCCGGGCTGTTGTTGAAGTTGAAGTTTTCCTGGATGGGAACGCTGATCAAGGCCGCTACCGGATTCTGCGCCGCATTTCTCAACGCGTCGGTATTTACCGCAGCCGCTTGCGTTTGGTCCGTTGCCAGCTGAGTTCCCTCCGGACCAACCGGTGTATCTTGTGCGAACAGCGGCACCGTTGATAGCAAAAAAACCCCAAGCGCGAATAGAGTACGATTCTTTAGCATGTGTAACTCCGATTTTCTGTGCGGCGCCATGTCGCTGATCCCCTGGGTCCAGTCTTTGCCGGAAAGGCTGCGGGGCCATACATTTCCCAGGTCGCACTCCTGTGGATCATCACGAAGGCACGGGTATTTCAGTTATCGTCTTGCACACCCGTCCGCAACTTCTGCATCACCTGATCAACACCGAAGCTAGCCGGCGATTGGCGGGGCGGAAATTCTTTGAACGTCATCAGGAACTTGCCGACAATCGCCTGTGCCGGCACAAGCAAGTAAACGCGATCGATCATCCAATGGTCGTAATCCGAAGCTTCGTAGGAAGCGCGCTCGTACGGATCGGCCCGCAGGTCCTCGATCAAGGGCACGCGCAAAGGAATTAAGGGATTGCCCCAGACACCGAATCCATGCGCACGCTGTTCCAGGAAAACGAGTTTCCATTTTTCGTAGCGCAGCCCCGCAAAATCGCCGTCATCTGTCCAATAGAAGAACTCTTTCCGCGGCCCGGCAGCCTTGCCAGCTAGCATGTCCGTGAGGTCATAACCATCGAGATGGACCTTGAAAGTTTTCCCGTTGGACTCGTATCCAGTGAGCAGCTTCGCAGTGACATTGGGTTCACCGGCCGCTGCCAGCAGAGTTGGCGCCCAGTCCTCGTGCGCCGCGATGTCGTTGATCACGGTGCCCGGCTTGATAACGCCGGGCCATCGAACGATCATCGGCACCCGGTAGCCGCCTTCCCAATTCGTGTTCTTCTCGCCGCGAAAGGGAGTCGTGCCGCCGTCGGGCCAGGAAAATGTCTCCGCTCCATTGTCCGTCGTAATGATGACGATGGTGTTGTCGGCGATGCCCAAATCATCGAGCTTCTTGAGCAACACGCCGATGTTGTCGTCGAATTCCGTCATGCCTGCGCCATACAGACCTTTTTCCGCAACCATGGCTTGGTACTTCGGCTGCAAATGCGTCCAGATATGCATGCGCGTGGTGTTGTGCCAAATGAAAAATGGTTTGCCCGCTTTCACAGATCTGTCCATGTCGGCGAGCGTGGCGGCGAGAAATTCCTCATCCGCCGTTTCCATGCGCTTCTGGCTCAACGGGCCGGTGTCTTCGCAAGTCTGCTTTCCCCACGCGCCAAAACGGGGATCGGGCGGCGCTGGATTGTCAGCCGCGGTAGCCTTGCACTTGTAAACGCCACGAGGACCAAACTTCGCCATAAAGGCGGGGTTTTTCGGATAGTCGACATTCTCCGGCTCCTCTTCCGCATTCAGGTGATAGAAGTTGCCGAAAAACTCGTCAAAGCCGTGCACTGTTGGCAGAAATTCGTTCCGGTCACCCAGATGATTCTTGCCATTCTGGAAGGTCAGGTAACCACGGCCCTTTAATAGATCAGCAATGGTCGGATCCTGTGGTTGTAAACCCAGCTCTGCGCCAGGCAGTCCGACTTTCAGCAGCCCTGTGCGAAACGGACTTTGCCCTGTAATAAATGCCGCTCGGCCCGCCGTGCAGCTTTGTTGCGCGTAATAGTCGGTGAAGATCGCACCCTGATGCGCAACGCCATCGATATTCGGCGTCTTATAACCCATCATCCCCATGTTGTAGGCGCTGATGTTGGAGTAACCGATGTCGTCGCCGAAGATGACGAGGATGTTCGGTTTTTTCTGCTGGGCGTTGACGCAGACCGCCGTGAACGACAATAAGAGCAAAGTAATTGAAGCTACGCGGAATTTATTGAGCATTTTTTGATTAACTCCTTCAATGTTCTAACTGCGCTGCTGCACGGTCCGGAACGTCACATCGAGCTGGATCTGCCTCCGAAACTTTTGCTTAGCCTTGTCCCAGCCAGGACAGTGCGACACCGCTTATAGAGCCCAGCTGACTACTGCTTAAAGACCACAGCTGGGCCACTGACTCGCTTACCCTTGAGGTCCACGATCACTTCGACGCGGTCAGCGATCTTGATGAACGGTATGCCGCTGTTCATCCCATAGTCCTTGCGGTCGAAAGCCATGGTGCCGGTAATCTCGCCCGAGCCGGTCCCTTTGCCGCTAATTGTAAGCGTTAGCGTTTCGGGTTTTGTCACACCACGAATCGTGAAGTCGCCGGAGAGGTCCACCGTGTTGGGACCTGTCTGCGTGACCTTTGTGGAATGAAAAGTGATCAACGGATCGTGATCGGAATCGAAGAAGTCTTTGCTTTTCAACTTGCCGTCCTTCATTCCACTTCCGGTATTCACACTGGCCGCCTGAATCTTCACATCCAGTACCGCTGTCGACAAATCAGGCGAAGTGAATGTGAGAGTGGCATCCGTCTTCTGGAAGTCTCCCGATATGGGTACCGAAGCCTTTACGTTGAACTTAATTGAGCTGTCTGCCTTGACGATCTCGAAAACCGGAACACCTTGTGCGCGAGTTGACGATGCTGCCAGTCCCACAACGGCCACAGACAGCGCGACCAGGGTAGTTCTTGTCATCCAGTTCATATATATGCTCCTGTTCGAATTTCGACCTTAACCGAAAGACGTTGTTGCTGACCGCTGCGCGCAGCCGCGCGCACACCTTCACAGGTTTGGCGATGCTACGCCTCAAGAGCTGCGGCTGGTAATTGTTAGAATTGACAGTCTAAGTTGCGCAGTTAGGAACGACGCGGCCTGCTCCAACGACGCAAGGAGGCCCGCAGAGATTCCCGTTACGAGCAGCTCCAACCGGCCATGCACCATACCAGATGAATTCCTACTGAGCCGGCTGCCATGAGCTATCGGGATTGTAGGTCGTGATTTTGGATGCTAGGTCGCTCGTTTGGTCACCCAAGTCCTGCTGATACACCACACCGTCTTGATTGACGATGAAGGTCATGACTCCGCTATTGCGATACTGCGCCGGGTACGCGATGAGAGCGAAGCCGCCTGTAAGCTTTCCATCCACAAGATAGGTTTTCGCTCCGCCCGGCGCGTCTGGACCTTGCGCAGTCAGGATCCTATAAAGGTAACCGTAATAAGGTGCGGGACTCTCCTCTGGCTGTTTCGAATTATCCTCTGCAGCCGCGCTGGCGACCAATGGGCCCATGGGACTGGTGTGCTCGCCACTGGAAACCGGCCAATAGAGACCGTCGTGCTTGCCTGGAGTACTGCGAAATCGCTGCGCATAGATTCCACTGGAAGCGCCATCACGTCCTTTGGAACCATATTCCAGTTGGCTTTGGACGTAGCCCTCACACACGGCGATTCCGCCGAGTTCGTTGCGGCCGATACGGCGATCAAGGACTTCCTCATTGCCACGGTCAATGTCGAAATACCAGACCTTGCCGTCGCGAACGATCGGAAAAGGGAACGGCCAATTGCTCTCTCCCACTTGCAGAAACTGGAAACCTTGTGCTTCAACCGAGAGCGAATGTTTTTCGCCATAGGCCTTGACGAAGCCTGCTAGAAGGTCCTTGGCGGCGCCCGCGTAGCCGGAGGCTATAAGCTCCTGCGCTCGCGGACCGAGCAATGGTTCAAGCTGCGCAGGATCGCCCGAACGTGCCGCGTCCAGCAAAGCATGCACCGCTTCCAATGGTGAGGAGAAAGTTTTTTGCCCGCTGACTGCTTGCGCACCCGCTGGCGCAGCCGTCATTAGATAGAAAAGGCCCGCGACAAAAAGAAGTGACTGCAGACGAATCGAAGGTTGAATTCTCATTGGCCGCCCCTTTTCGCTTGCGTGCTCGCCGCTCCCCGCTGGCTTGCGGCCTTCTCGGATTTACCGGAGTTTCCTGCTCCTTCGAATGCTCCGGCTGGCCGAGTTTGCGCGGGCGGTTTGGAAGCTGGACGCGTTTGTGATGCAGTCGCCGAGCCTGAGGGATAACCGCGGTCCGGTTTCACAGTTTGCGTAGTAGCCGGCTTGGCAGCATAAGTGTTCTTAGCGTTCGTTGTGGACGGATTCTTGGAGGCGTTGTTCGCGGGAGTGCCACCGGTTTGATTCCCGCCGTTATACGTAGATTGCCCCTTCCAATTCGGGTTGGCCTGAGCGTTGCCGGTTTTCACCGCCGTGTTTCCCGTCTTGTTGACCTGGTTGCCGGTATTGATCGTGACGTTGTTCCCGCTGACGTTTCGATTGATCGTGTTATTGCTCTTGTTTTGAACGTTGGTGTTGCCGCGATAATTATTGTAGTAGTTGTTCGAGTTGTAGTGGGCGTTACCTGGATAAGGCCGGTTATAAGCGTAAGCGTAATTCGGCGGGCGATGGTACAGAGTTGCGCGGTGATAGTTGGGACCATACACCGGGCGATACACATAGTGATGGACCACCCACGGTCCGCCCCGGTAGTACACTCCGCCGCCGTATCCCCAGTGCGGGTAATAATAATTGTTGCTGGAGAACATCGCGCCAACCGCCATGCCGACGCCGAACGCGATAATGACGCCGGTCGCCGGCTGGCTAGGCGGCGGTGCCACATACACTTGTACCGGATTGTATTGCGGCACGTAAATGATCTGGGGATTGGCGGGCTGGATCACGATCACCTGCTGCGTGCCGGCTTGCTGCGTTACTACAATCTGCTGCGGAGTTGTTTGCAAATTTCCGGCCTGTTTCGCTTGCAGCCGAAGCCTTTGCACCGAATCGAGAACCGCACTCTGATCCGCCTTGAATGCTTCTCCCAGCTGCCGCGTCCAATCAATCTCCGAGCACATCATGTCCACCACTTGCGGGAAGTGAAACAGAGCCATCATCGCGGGACCAAACCCGGCGCTCTTTGCGGCGCTGTCGAGTTGGTCTCCCTGCAGGGTTTTGTTCTGCAGCAGCCAATTCCCTCCATCCAGCACTTCTTGGGAGTCAACCGAAGCCGCTAAGACCTGCATGAGTAACGCATCTGGGTAGAGCGCGACCGGAGCGAGCAGCTTATCGAGTTGGTCCGGCGTGCCCGCGGACGAGTTTCCGGCCTGTGAGAAACCCACGGCTCCGCTTGCCAAACTCAGGTTGATGCAAATCGCGAGAAGCACCGCGATAAATTGTTGAGCTGGCGAGCCACGTCTTTCCATACTGGCCTCCCGGGCGATTACGACAAGCGACTCGTTCAACGTGAGAATGAAGTGAAATGCCAGCCAGTGTTTGGATCGCTGCCCGTTTTCGCCCTTGCTAAACGGAACGATGGGGCCGCAAATGAACTTAGTACCGCCACGTAATGTCGCAGATATGACGATGTTGCCCGCAGCTAGCAAGTGATGTAACTGTCAGAAATAACAATCGTCTGCAATTGGTAAAAAACGATAAAAGATGGCTAGAAGTTTCCCGAACTTCAATTGCACGAACCGTCATCCACAAACTGACCGCTCGCCGCCATGGCCCCGAGCGAGCGCCCGCAGGCCACGATGCGCTGGTTCAAGTCATCGTTCTGCAGCGCATTCGGCGAAATGTAGCTCAGGTTAGCGCGCGCGGCGATGTAATTGTCGGCCAATTTCGCCATGTTCTGAAACTCATTGGTCAACAACTGAAAGGCTTTGCGATCCGAATTCGTTTTGATTGCCACCGAAGCCAAACGCAGATTGGTAGCGGCCTGATCGCGATACGGCGCAAGCCAATTCGCCGCCACCGGAGTCCCATTTTGAATAGCGGACGCGAGCGCCGTATGCCATTCCCGGACGGTGGACATTTGCTCGATACCTGCGGTTAAGAACGCTTGCGAAAATCCCGGATTCGAAGCTGGAGCCGCAGCAGGTGCGGGTGCCGAACTTGTGTCCACGGAAGTCGTGTTCGCTGAAGTTGTGTTCGAGTTGCCGGGCGAGCTAGGCAGGGTCAAGGCAATCTGGTTTCCAGAAGAGCTCAGCGAACCATTGAGCGCGCGTGCTAGTGCTTTCAGATCAACATAGGAGCGGCCGTTGACCTGAATCACGGGCACGTTCGCCGACTGCCCGTTTACGATGAGCGTCCGGTTCTGGTTTGCGTCCTGCGCCACCGCAATACCAGTGACGACCAGGAGTAACGCCGCCAGCGACCAAGCAAGCGATTGTGTCATTCGCATCGTGCAACTCCTGCGCTTCCAGATTTTCAAATTCATTCCGACGGTAAATAGGAAGGTTAGATTCATAGCGGACGGTACGGAAGTGGTAGAAATAACAGGTGGAAAACTTCCAGCATTAACGTGACAAGCAGAACTCATCCACCACCCCGCGGGTCATCCGGAAAGACTCGGCGCAGGCTCCGGTTCGCTCGAGTTTTTTGCGACGAACTTTCGCAACGCCAGCGTCATGGGAATAGCAAGGATGGCTCCCGGAAGGCCCAGCAGGAAAGCCCAAATAACGAGCGACAACGTGATTTCCAGGAACGAAACGTCCACGGCGTGCTTCATGAAGATCGGCGTGACCACGTTGTCAACAATCAGATTTGTCAGGATCAGGCCGCCAGCCACCAGCAACGCTCTCTTCCATCCATACATCAGCAGCGTCACTAAAGTCGGCGGGATCAGTGCGATCACGAATCCCAGGGTGGGGATGAAGTCGAGGAAGAAATACAGGAAGCTCCAGACGACTGGGGTATCCACGCCCATCACGAGCAGAAAAACCAGATTGATCAGAGCGTTGATGCCCGCGGTCTTCGCTGTGACGGCTACGTAGCTTCGCGCATCCGACCCGTAGTAGGCCAGCTTTTCAGCGAGCGGGCCTAGTTGGGCTCCAATTTCTCCCGCCATTTCGACAATGAACAGGAATGCTAGGACGCCGATCAGCAGGCCGTTGGAGATGATCGAACCCGCCTCCGGGAGAACAGCGCGAGAAAGCTCGCTCAGGCGTTCAGGCGTGAACACAGCTTTCACGGAGAGGCTCGGGGCAACAATGCCACGGGCATTCATGGAGAGCGCGATCTGCTGATAGAGATTGGCCAGCCGTTCTTCGTAGATCGGAAGCTTTGCCGCTATCCGTATCGTGGCCAAATCCAGAGCCAGCAGCAAATACAACCCAAAGGCGACCACAGCGACCGCCGTCAGCGCAATCGCTGCCGACTTGCGGAGGTTGAAGCGCACCATAAGCCATTTGGGAAACGGCACCACGGCATAGGCGAGCAGCAGGCCGAGCAGTAGCGGTCCCAGAACCGAAGAGGCGGCTCGCACACCCGACAGGACGATGACGATGCAGGCAGCACCTAGCAGAATTCGCAGCATCGGGTAGGGCGAGCTATCTTTCATGCGCGCAATGGAGCTTGCAGTTTATTGAAATCAGAAACGACCACGGCGATCCCGAGACAAGCGACGATTCGTTGTTGAGCAACGTAGATTTCGCAAGCGACCCTGGCCGTGTTGAACGGAAGGCAACATGACCAGGGCTCGCTCCTTTTTTTCGCGCAATTCTGGCGACCGCTGAGACGAGCTATTGCAGGGCCTTAGTACCCGCCAAGCTTTTGGTAATTGGAATTCGTAGTAGTCACCACAAGCTCTTTGGCGGTCGCGTTAAGAATCGTCTGCTGCGCGTAGCTGGTTCCATCAGGCAGCGGGGCCATCTGAACCTGCAAGGTCACCGCGTCTTTCGCCTGGCCCATGTACGTGTTGACGCTCAGCGAAATGATCTTCTTTATTGCAGGGTCATACACGAGCGTCATGCGATCGCCCGGCTGCGCATAGTCCGTGAAGACTAAATTCACCGAATTGCCAGCCGGATTGAGCGAGACTTTACCGGCCTGAAAGGCTTGTTGCATTTTCTGGGGGTCGGGCGGAACGTACATGGCGAGGACGGCCTTCACATCATCCATGTAGTCCACCATCTCGGCTTTTTTCTTTTCAATTACTCTTTGCTTTAATCTGCCGCCGCTGGGTTGTTCCGGCGGAGGGCCGATCGGAGTCTTCTGAACCTGCCCGTCGGGCCCGTATTGGCACAACTTCTGAGTTGCGGGTTTCGGATCGCCCTTAAGCGTGAGCTGCGTTGTTTCCGTCCATTGGTACTGGCGGAGTCGCTGCTTATTTTCAGCAGCTGCCTGCTTCACGGCCGCAATTTTCTGCTGCAATTCGGCATTCTGCGCCATGGAGGCCACACCGGCCACCATCGCTATCGCACCGATAACTACCAATCGGCTGCCGATTGGAACGAACAATCTGCGGAGGGACTGTATTCTGCGGCGAATCGCAACTCTATGACTCATCGGAACGCTCCCTTAACCTCTATCGAAATTTCCACACGGTGCGCCGGAGGCGGATTCACCAGAGGCCCCGACTGATCTCGATTTTAGCCTGAATAATTGGAGGACCCGGAAAAGAGTCTTTAGAGAAGCGTTGGGCGCCGCTCTTTAGAACGAAGCGTGGAGTAGTCTCAGCCCGGGTCCTCCACCCTAGCCAGCAGGAAGAGTACGATTCGGGCAGACTTATGGGTATTGTCAAGTTTGACAGGTTTCGCAAAAAAGGATGCGATCGCGAATTCATCATTGCCATGGCAACGGCAAACTTAGAAACCCCATTCGCTTACTTAAGGGTAATAGTCACGCCAAAAAACACCCCGGAAGTCGTGTTGTCCACGAAAAAGCCTGAGAACTTCCGGTAGTCAAAGTAGAGATAACGGTAGCCGGCCTGCAACGCCAACGCCGGTTTGATGCGATAGCCGAGAGCACCAAAGATCTGGTAATCAATTTGAGAACCGGCACCCCAGCCGCCGACGTCGCCCCCAATCGTAAGTTCCACTTTGGGCGTCAGAATTCCGGTGATGCGTCCGCCGACCAGCGGGTCCACCCAGTTCTGGGAGCCGGTGAAATTCAGAGTGTTGGTGGTAAACGACGCTCGTTCGCCAAAGTGCCAGTAGCGGAATCCCGCCAGCGCATCAATTTTGACCCTCTCGTTATCAATCACCCGGTAACCGAGCTTCTGAGTCAAGAAGAATTCGGTCATGTGTAGGTTCACAACGCCCTGGTTGGGGCTGTTCGGGAGCGCTCTATCATCCCCCAGCCGGATCCAAAAGATATCGAGTGGCATTACGATTCGTTTGTAACGAGGTTCGACCACGCCCATTAATCCAATCCGAAAGTGCGAAAGCAGGTCGCCCGCAGATGCGCTAAAGGGAATTTGCCCGCCGTTCGGATCCCCAATACTTCCGTGAACTCCGGGGAGCCACAGGTACGGAGATACCGCGAAGTGCCAGTCGCCTTCGGAGGCAGCAGCCGCGGTAGCAGCAGCCGCACCGTTACTGGGAGTAGCCGCAGCAGACTCGGCGGCCACAGCCGGTGCTGGGGCGGTGGCTGCAGGATTCGGCGTCGAATCGGTGGAGCTTGACGCATTGGTCTCAATGACCTCTATGCTGCGCAGGGGAGGAATCGCTTGAGCTCGAGACGGGCACGCGTCTGCTAACAGGAGAAGTCCCAAGAACATTGCCGATACCGAGAATTTCTGATTTAACGTCACGAGAAGCTCCTTGTATTGTCCTTCACCGGACAATGTGCTGCAGACCCCAGAGACTGGTAATCCTGTGCCAAGTGTTTGGCGGATATAATTGTCAAAAGTAACAGTCACTTCGGACTCACCCACAATCTCCTTTACGGAGAATGTTCGCGCGGATGTTTATCAACCCTGTGAGCGCCGTCTTTGACACGCAGAGATTTCAGGTTCTGGCTTGCGAGGGCTAGAAGAATAAATTCAGTATGAGTCCTATGGCATTCACCTGCGAATTCGGGTGCTTGCCCGTGTTGTTCTCGTGCTCATAGTACGGATCGAACTGCACGTGCTTGCCCACCGGCAATAAACAACCCGCATACAGATTCGTGGAGCTGATTTTTGAGTACTGGCTCTCGTAGAAAAGCTCGGCGCTGAGGTAAGGCGCTGGGTGGTAGTTTTTGATCGTGAATCGCCGTTCGCCCGTCAGCCGGTTGCGATAACGCCAGGTGAACTTGCCGGCTTGCCAATCAAGATCAGCGCGGTTTCTATCGGTAATTAGAATCCGAGCCGTAACGGGAACGTGAAATGTCACCACGGGCTCCATCCGATTTGTCACGGGCTTGCCCGGGGTGGTCACCACGCGGTATCCCACCGCCAGCACTAACGGTCTGGATTTCGCATCGTCTACATCGAAAACCGTAACGTCCTTCAGTCGCAGCAAAGGCTTGAGGTAAAATTCCGCGCTGGGCCCGACTTCGGCCTGCGTCGGATCGCCACCTTCTCTGGTGTCCTTCGCCTGAAAAACAAATCGCACATAGGAATTCAGTTTGAAATTCGCATCGAGCTCGGGCAGGAATTCGGTGGTGGAGTTTTGTGCGAACGCGGACGAGCAACAGCATGGGAGCAAGAGAAGCAGAGCTCCCATCAGCCATCGGCCACGAAAGCATTTCATCGCTTGGTCTTTTCAGATTCTGCAAGGTACGCCGGAGAGACGGGCGGCCCTTGCGAGCCGCCCACCGTGAACCTGGTTGCTGTTAATTGCTGGGGCCCTTGGACGCCGCTTCCGCCTGGGCCATCTTGGCGGCCATTTCGGCTTTCAGGGCATCGAGGTTGAAACTTGCGCCTCGTTGCATCGGCGGGAATTCCAGGAAGGTCTGGATCTCCTTGCCCATTACCTGTTGGACGAACACGAAACGCCAGAATTGATACATGTACCAATCGCTGAAAAATAACAGCGACCCATTCCTGGTCAGGTCTTCTGGAAAGCCCAGTTTCTCGTACGGATCAAGGCGCAGATTGGTGATCATCGGCACGTCAGGATGTGTCTTGACCCCCAGCCAGCCTTGGGGCTGGTCGATGAAACGATACTTGTAATCGTCGATGCGCACTGCTCCAATCGTGCTTTCGCCAAGGTAGAAGATTTCGTGGCGAGTGGACGGGCCTTTGCCCGTAAGCATGGCGGTCTGATCGTAGCCATCGAGATGGTTCTTGTAAGTTCGGTCGCCGAATTTCGCCCCCTTGAGCAATTGGTCGGTGATGTTCGGGTTCCCGGCCAGAGCGGCGAACGTGGGCAACCAGTCCAAGCCGGACATGATGCCGTTCTGCACGGAATCCGGCGCAACATGGCCAGGCCAGCGGACGATGCACGGCACGCGGAAACCGCCTTCCATCACCGTCCCTTTCCCCTGTGCGTACGGCGTGCTGCCGCCATCGGGCCAGGTGAACGTTTCGGTGCCATTGTCGGTGGTGAAAACGACAATCGTGTTGTCGTCTAGCCCAGCATCCTTCAGGTGTTGCATCACCAGGCCGATGTCGTCATCCAGCTGCGCCATCCCGGCTTCTTCAATGCTCCAACCATTCTCGGAGTTCATCATTGCCAAGTATTTCGGCGAGAGGTGGGTGACCACGTGCATACGCGTCGGGTTCATCCAGACAAAGAATGGCTTGCCATCGGCTTTGGCCTTGTCAATGAACTTGAGGGAGAGATCGCGGATCGTATCGTCCACCGTCTCCATATTGTATTTGATCCCATTCGTTGGGTGCGGCGGCAACGGCCCTTCATCTTCGATCTTCTGCTTGCCGATCTTGCCCCAGCGCGGCATCGCGGTGGGATCATCCACATCCGTGGCCCAGGAATGAACCAGGTTGCGCGGGCCGACCACATTCAAGAGGTTCTGCGGATAGTTGGGGTGGAACGGGTCTTCCATGGCGTCCAGATGATACAGATAGCCGAAGAATTCATCGAAGCCGTGGACGGTGGGCAGGAATTCATTCTTGTCACCAAGATGGTTCTTGCCGAACTGGCCGGTCGCATAGCCTTGCGCTTTGAGCACGGTGGCGATCGTGACGGCTTCCGCCGGGATGCCGATCGGCGCGCCCGCCTGGCCGACCGTGGTCATGCCGGTGCGGATGGGCAGTTCACCCATGATGAAGTTCGCGCGACCCGCCGTGCAGCTCGCCTCGGCATAATAATCGGTGAACAACATGCCTTCCTTGGCGAGCTTGTCGAGGTTTGGCGTCTTGCCGGCCATCACGTGAAGGCTATAGGCGCCAATGTTCGATATCCCGATGTCGTCCCCCATGATGACCAGAATGTTCGGTTTCTTCTCCTGCGCGGATGCGCGCGGCATAGCGACCATCCCCAGAACCACCAGAGACGCCGCAACCACAAGAACTAACCTTCCGATGCGCTTCATGAACTTCCTCCTGTTCCTTGTTCTCGCTTGGGAGAGAAAGGCTGCCGCCGATCTTCTCGCTTGCTGGTGGGCCGCAGAGAAAAAAGCTTGGCCATCCTGCGCCTCGACGTTGCGATTGGGAATTGTCAAAAGTGACAATCTGATGTGCCGTCAAGGTAATTCACGCGGAAGGGTCAGCAGATTGCCAGTCCCGATAGCTACAAGTCGCAGAAGCTCGCTACCGGTTGCGGCGCACCAATCCCCGGTAAACGCAGCTCGCAAACAAGTGGACTCACGTGTCCGTTCGCGGACCCACCAGGAGGTAGCTGGCGTCGCAGATTAGTGCATGGCTTTTAGCAGGTCGCTTACGACGACAGCGAACGGGATCTGTGCAAGAACCACCGGCAGCGCGGGAATTGCTACAGCAGCCGCCAAGGTGTAAAGCGCCCCTTTGTCTGCGGGGAAAGAGTTCATGTCTTCGATCCTCTCGTAAATGTGACCAAAGTTAGCGAGCGCGCTGCTTTCCGCGGCCGTAAGAAATTCGGATTCACGGCCGGCCCGCTGCAGAATCCACTTTTGGTGAAACTCCGCGCTGTGGAGCTGGCCAAGAATTCCATACTCCAGGATTCCTTTGCGACGGACTGCTGCCAGACGAGGTACAAAAAAAGCCAGAGGCCCGAGCGCAACCAAAGCGGTGAGCGCCACAAGGATAATTGCGGGCAACTTGAAGTTGATGAGGTGAGCGCCGTGATGCAGGATGTCCTGGCGCCAGGTTGCGGCGATGACGACAGTCGCGCTGAACGCGATCGGCGCGAAGGCGGCTGAAGTTAAGCCGAGAAAACCTAAGCCGCCGTGCCCGTCAGGATGAGTGGCGACCAACTTCAAATTCCGTCTCGATAATTTGAATGCGAAAAACGTCCAAAGCAGCCATTTCCAAAGCGCGAGGCCCGAGCAAAAACTGGAAATATAGATGTACTCACCAGGACGGCATACCATCCCGCAGCGGTTAAGTGGAGTTCGGTGCCAGACACCCGCGACAGCCACGGTGTGGTGTCCACTAGACCTTTGTACGAGGTTGCAGTGTGAACGATCAATAGCAGCAGAATTGCGAGCTCCGGCAGAAAAGAGTCGCGTGCGCGAATCAGTGTGGCGATTACGTCGTCAACGCGCGCTAGTTCCAGTGCGTCCAGCAGGCCCGCTTGACGGAGATGTCCGATGACGGCGCGAAAGCGAGATTCCATAAGCAGTTCGCCGACCAGCAATACGGGAACGGCAACGAGCAGGCGGGAGTGAATACGATAATCCCGTATCAGGGAAATCAAACCATCGAAATTCAATAGCGCAGTGATTAAAAACAGCGGCAGCCAGCCAACGACAATCAGAAAAGTAATGCGACGGCCCAGATTCCATTCATTCGGGTGGATGAGCCCAACCGCGTGTTGCGCCCGATAGAACGCACCTCCGCGGACCAGAGAAATTTCATCAGGGGCGGAGGAAGGATCAGTTCCGGTGGCCATGCGTCTCCCCGATGGCGAACCCCTGTTCGTGTTTAAATTGAGGCTCCCGATCCAGCACGGTCGGGAGCCTCATCTCTATTCGACACCCCAACCATGCGCTCACGGCGCGATAGCCCGGGGCCGTTTCTCATACCTGCAGTTTGCGGAAGTTACTTGCGAACTGGTGACGCCTTGGTGAGCTCCTCGTCCAAAGGTTTGGCGGCATCCGGTACGGCTTGGCCACCTTCGACGATTTGCTTCGCACTGACTGCCTTGCCGTAAAGAGCCTTATTGGCATCATCGTCGCTGTCCATCGATGCCCCTTCCAGCGAGACGCCGGCAAAAAGTCCACTGCTTCGCGAATACGTTAAAACGTCCACGTGCATCGCCGCGGCGTTATAGCCCGTCGCTTGGGCACCCGTTGGGCCGGCGGCGGCCGCGGCGTTTGCTCCCAGCTTTGTTTTCCCGTTCAGGATCTGCTCTGCGCCACTGTGGTTCATGACTACCAGCACAAAGTCAGTCGCCGTTGAGCCAAGCTGCACACCGATGCTGGCTTGATCGAGCTTGTACATCGCCGGCGTGCCCCAGGCGCCATTCATTTCCGCGCCCCCACGGCAAATCAGCGCTCCTCGGCCATAACTGCCGCCGATTCCGATGGCTACTTTTTTGACGCTGGGAAATATCAAAACACACGCGGCCTGGTCGAGGATATTTATCGGCAAGGGGCCGGCCAGAATCGCGCGGAAAACCGTGGCCGAATTCGACAGACGCTCTTCTTCCTTTTTCTGAGCGAACAGCGGGTGAAGCTATCGCTAAACAGAGTGCACAGATGATCATTCTTTTTTTCACGGTCTTATCCTTTCGTGCAGAGATGTTGACATGCCACTCATATTGCGGACGAATGGTTAACGGGCGGCTTCCCATCCAACGGCATTCTGATTCTGCTAGCACCCGGCTCCTGATGGTAGCTGTCAGAACTAACAGTGTACGTCGTTCGGTCAAAGGCGAGTCGGATCAGTAGCTCCGCAAGCCGGTGCGTTACGTTAACGGACTTAGCGCCCGGCAGAATCGCTTACCGGAAGGGTGTCGCACTATTTCTGATGTCCGGCTGCTTCGCCGCCACCAGGCGCCGCCGGTCCGTAATTGTAGCGCAACTGAGCTTTGAATTTCACTATAGCTACGAAGGATATTTTTTGAACATCTTGGCGACCGCTTTGTCCACCAGTTGCATGTTTTTCTGCGAGTTCTTCTCATTCAAGGTGCCTTGAGCCACGCCGCGCCAGACCAATTGCTTCGCTTTCACGTCGTAAATATCCACGACCAAAGTGCCGGTCAAGCTCTGCTCCGGAGTGATCCCTCCCATTCCGCCGCCGATTCCGCGCATACCCCAGGCATTGTACGAGGTCTGCGTCTTCATCCCGCCGCTGCCGACCACGATCAAATCGGGATTTTCTGACTCTTGAACCAACTTCAGGCCCTTGCTCTGCAATCTGCGTCTTGATCTGGGTCTTCGCTTCTTGCGCCAGAAATGAATTGGCGATCTGGTTGGGGTTCTGCTGTTGTCCCCAGGCATAGGTGTGATATTGAAGAAAAAGTCGCACTCGGACTCGAATTTACATAAACGTCTTGTGCTGCAGCCGCTGTAAACGTGAGGCCGATCAAAAGCGACAGATACAGCAGAAATCGTGTTTTCATGAGATTTCCTTTCCAATTCGAGTTTTTGCTGAAACACCCAAGGAATCACTCCGCATCCGTCGAAATGGCTTTTCCGAACGGCCAGTCGTCCCACTTAAGAAAGGTCCCTTTCCGACGGAAAGCGCGACGTAAACATCATGACCAGCCAAAGCCTCATTCATCGCCGGAACCAAGTCGGTATCCATAAGTATCTTGATCACGTATCCCAGGCCGCCGGCGGCCTGGCAGGTATCTCGGATGTCGTCGATCCTCGTGAACCGTCAGAAATACGACTTTGGCTTTGTTGCCTTGTTTCTTCAGTTCTTCCGCGACTTCGATTCCGCTCATCAGCGGCATCGAGATGTCCAGTACTACTAGATCGGGTTCGAGCTTCAGACGTGGACTCTAGCGCCGCTCGTCCATCGCAAACCATGTCAACCACATCGAATGAGTCCCGCAGCAATGCGGCCACGGTGGTCAATACCGGTGCGAGGTCATCCGCGACTAAGACTCGTATTCGAGTCATGAAAGCACATCCCTGAGCTGCGGTCTGTCCTCCACGATCGGTTTGGGTGCCGATGCAACTTGAAAAAGGGCGGGTCGGTCCGGCCTTCGACTTCATCCCGTTCGACGTGGAGGTTGACACCCACACGCATCTTGGGCTGGATTCCATCGGCTAGATATTGGCAAAATTAACAGTAAGAGGGGAATCTCGGATTCGTCAGACAGAAATGATTCTGTGCTTGATGGCGTACTGCACCAGTTCCGCGTTGGTTTTTATCTGCAAAAGCTCCATCGCGTGATACTTGTGCGCGGCGACGGTCCGCGTGGTGATTTTAAGCATGGTGGCTGCTTCTTTCATCGTGCGACCTTCGGCCAATAGTTGAATAACTTCCCGTTCCCGGCCGCTTGGCCCCGGGGCATGTTCGCGGGAATTGGGCTCTCGCAACGAGATATTCGTCAGACCCTTTGCAGCGCGGGGAGTCACATATCTACCTCCCTTCAGCACCTGCTCAATTGCGTCAATCAACTCGAGGCCTGCTGCTTGCTTCAGTAGAAACGCGGATGCCCCCGCGCGAAAAGCTTCCCCTACCAGATAAGGGTCCTCATTCATTGTCATGACGATAAGTTTGATAGCAGGCAGCTTCTGCTGGAGTTTCCGCGCGGCGTCCAGGCCGTTTAACTGGGGCATGGCAATATCGACCACGATGACGTCCGGTCGCAACTTGTCCGCAGCTTCCAGCAGTGAACGTCCATCCGTCACCGCGCCGACTACTTCACACCGGGGCTCGAGAACGCTCTTCAGTGCATCTACCAACATCAGATGGTCGTCCGCCAATAGTACACGTGGGCGTTTCATGATCTCATTCCTCCCGCAGCAATTGTTCTTGCATGGGCCTCATGAGCTGGCAACCGTTAGTGCAATCTCGGCAAGGATTTTCGTCCCCTGCATCGGCGCCGATTGCAGCGACAGTCTTCCGCCCACCAGTCGCAGCCGCTCGCGCATTCCAACCAGTCCAATTCCCACATCTGTGCCGCCCAGAACAGCATCAAAACCCGAGCCGGCGTCCACGATCAGCAGGCGAATCTCATTATTCGCGTCCGCATAGTTCCACCTGGGCTTGCTTCGCTTTACTGTGTTTAACCACGTTGTTCAGCGCTTCCTGGGCAACTCGGAAGAGACACAGCGCCACATCCTTCGGGATTTCCGCAGGAACGCCCTGGTCGGTGAATTCTACCTGAATCCCATACTTCTCGCTCGATCTCTCCGCAAAGTCCCATCAGGGCCGGCCCCAGGCCTACGTGCTGCAGTTTGCTGGAATGCAGCTGATGGGAAAGACGATGAACGTCAGAAGATATTTCCTGGGTTCGATTCCATAATTCCCGCACCAGGATTCGTTCCTCTTCCTCCGACTCCGGCCGCTTCTTCCATAGTCGCGAAAGTCCGATACCCAGCAACGCCAATCGCTGGCTGAAGTCGTCGTGCAGTTCTCTGGCGATGCGGCCGCGCTCTTCCTCTTGCGCGTTGATCAGCCGCCCGCTCAACACTTCGAGCGACTCCGCTGTCACCTTGCGGTCTGTTATGTCCACGCAGGAGCCGATATAGCCACAGAAAGTCCCATCGGATTCAAACCTGGGCACGCCATAATCAACGATCCAGCGATATTTTCCGTCGAAGCGCCTTAGACGGTATTCCATCTCGAAGTCAACCCGAGCGTCAAACGCGCCCGAGTAGATGCCCAGACAACGCTCCAAATCCTCCGGATGCACCCCCGAAGCCCAACCGTTTCCGCTCTCTTGTTCGAGGGTTCGACCGGAGAAATCCAGCCAGCATTGATTAAAAAAAGTGCAGAGTTTGTCCGTGCCGGACATCCAAATCAAAACGGGAGCCGTATTAGCGACCAGGCGAAATCGTTGCTCGCTCTCGCGTAGCGTCTGCTCTGCTCGCTTACGATCGGTGATATCCAGCACCTCGGCAACGAAATACTGAGGCTTCCCGTCTGTAGTCGCGGATCAACGAAGCACTGCACTCCCCGCACAGCATTTTCCATTTTTGTGCAGACAGCGCTTCTCCACCCCTTGGAAGCCGGCTCCGTCGGCGAGCGCTTTATCCAACCTCTGCGAAAACATCGGCCAGTCGTCCGGATGAGTGAGCGATCGGACCGACTTGCCCAGAAGTTCCTCTTCCGGATATCCAATGAACCCTGGAAAATGCGTCATTGGCGGCAAGAAAGACGCCCTTCCGGTGAAACGATCGCCATTCCTACGCCCGCATCCCGGAAGACGCTGCGGAATTTTGCCTCGCTTTCCCCGAGTTGCTCCGCTGCCCCCTTGCGCTCTTCCACCAGAACTGCCAGGACCATAAAAGGCGCTGCCGCGAAGAATATGAATAGCTGCAGCGACAACAAACGATTGATGGGTTCTGGACCGATGAAGGGGCCTCGGCCATGGGTCGCACCCCAAATCGAGAGCAATGCAATTAAGACCACCGAGGTGCTGACCCCGGTGGAACCAAATCGCAACGCGGACCACAACATAAATGGCACAAGGGAATAGAAAAGTGCCGGCGGGCTGGTGCTCCCAGGAGCGACGAATTCGATGTATCCGAAAACCAGCAAGCCAGCTATCAGTGCAGCGCCTTCCAGATAATAAGCGCGTGATTTGCGGATGCCACGCGATTTACTGCCGACCCAGCCTAGAATAGCGGGCATCAGCGTGAGGAATCCCAGAGCTTCGGAAAAAAAGCTCGTCCGCCAATTCGTCCAATAGCTCTCCGGGACCGCAAGCGCGCCGACAATCGCTCCGGCCGCCGGCGCGAGAATCACTGCTAAGAATGAAAACTTAGCCAGCGCCTTTATGCTGTTCAGCCGAGGTATACCGTCGAAAAAATAGCTCAGACCGACCACGGCGACGAGGATTTCCACCGTATCGGCCAAAATCAGCCAAGCGGCAGTACTCGCTTGCACTCCGTTGTGCCGGTCATAGAAAAAAAACACAGCGAAGGCTGTCAGGATGAGGATCGGCCACGTCCTGCGCGGGACCAGCAGCAATACCGAAACCAGAAGCACGCAACCCGGCCAAAGTGGCGAAAGCATTTGCGGGCGGAGCACCAGTGCCGATCCCAGAGCGGAAGCCGCGTAGCTGAGGATGGCAACGAAGCACACTAAGAGAATTGTGCGGAAACGAGAACTCAAGTCCGGGATGTTGCGCGCGGCACGATCAGAGGCGATTTCCATTAGTTACCTCCGATAGGAATCGGACGGGAGGTGAACACGAAGACGGCCGTCAATAGACGTGGGGACACCCACTCGATACCGATGCATCGAGCGGACAATCCTGTCCTCCCAAGTCGTTCTGTTTTCATATTGGCCGGGACGGAACAAATGGCTGGAGATCTGAACCGTCAGGTTGATTTGAGGCAACCTATGCCAGGTTGCATTGGGTCGCTGGTCGCGAAGTGTACCACGCAAGCAATGATCGGGTGTTCAAAATTGAACACCCCCTGAGTTTGCCATTTCTCGTCGCGCAGCAAGGCCAGAAAACGACTCTAGCGGCTTGCTATGAGACGGTGCTGCGTTACTCGTGGAGGACAACACTCAGCAGAGAGCTATGTACCTTCAATCCCTCGCCGTACTCGATGAAACCAAGTTTCTTGAATCGATTCAGGAAAACATTCACATTTGACCGGGTTGTACCAACCATTTCCGCCAGAGTCTGCTGCGTGATACTGGGGATCAGCGATTCCGACCTGCCTTCCTTGCCAAAGCGTGCCAGCATCAAAAGCGTTCGTGCCAGCCGCTTTTCGGTCGAATTAAAAAGTTGATCAACCAAGTCCGATTGTGTTCGATTGTGACGACCGACCACATACGCAACAAACATGTCCGAGAATTTGTGTTCCGCGTGGAGCGTCCGGAGCATCTCCCGCTTTTCGATCTTCAGCACAGAGCAGCTGGTAGTTGCAGTCGCCGTTGCCATGCGAAAGGGCTGATCGGAAGCAATGCATCCCTCGCCCAAGAAATCACCGCGGCCGAGCAGACTGATGACCGCTTCCTTACCTTGTGCGGAGAGCACGCTAAGCCGGGCAGTCCCTTCCTGAATGTAAAACACGGCGTCTGCACGTTCTCCTTGCGAAAAGATGATTTGTTTCGGGATGTACTGACGAAGAGTCCTGCCGATTCCAGCATTCGCTAGAAAGGCTTTGGGATCGAAGGGTTTGGTTGGCTTCTGGTGACTGCGTTGTCGACTCGGCAACCGGCTAGGTGGTGGCATGGCAGACTCCTCAGAGCCCTAGCGAGCGGAGATTTCGTCATTCATTGTAACAACAAATCTCTGGGGCGGGGATACCTGCTTCTTCTGGGAGTGAAAGTTAGCCGTGTCGAGTTCTTAAGTGTCAGCAGTCGCAGGTCAGATGCCGAAATTCAATCGGAAGAAGGACCCGGACAAGACTCTGACAAAAGGTGGAGGGCACCTCTCATCGATTCGGGGAGGAGTCTCCGTCCGGGTCCCGTGTCGCTAGCATGCAGTGAATCTAGAGAAAGTCGAAGCCTCCGTGAATTGTCAAAAGTGACAGGTGCCGGGTACCAGTTGTGGCGAATCAACCGTTTCAGGCGCAGCCAGGCCGCAGACGCTAAATAAGCTCAGAATTGCCAGCAGCTTGCCGCTCTGTCCCAAAATAGTAGTAGCATCGCAGTTCCGGATTAACTGTTTCATGCTCCAGCAGCCGACTCAGATTGTCACTGTCACTACTGACAATTCCGATGGGTCTTTCGTTCGCTCAATCATTCGACTCGCTGCAGCCGCCAAGCCATAACGTAAATGAGGAGGGTAAATGAACGCCGAAATCTCCAAAAGTCCGAGCCTCAAGCAAAAGGCCGCCCACGAGTTGCAAGAATTATTCGGCATCTTCTTGTATCTGGCGTTCTTCTTTTGCGCTGTTGCCACCTACAGCATGCTGCTGCTCAATCAGTTTCACGTCTCGTATTTCGTTTTTGGCACGGCCTTGATCAACGCCCTGGTGGTCGCCAAAGTGATTCTGATCGGGGAATACGCACACTTGGGCAAGAAACATGAGGTCCAGCCACTATTTCTGTCAGCAGCTTATAAGGCGATTCTTTACAGTTTGCTGGTGTTCGCCTTTCACATCGTCGAGGAAATGATCAAACGACGCTGGCACGGAGAAAGTTTCGCAACCGCATCCCATGGGATACGCATCAACGAGCTGCTTGCCCGCAGCGTCGTCATATTTTGTACTTTCCTTCCGCTCTTTGGATTTAGGGAGTTGCAGCGGGTACTGGGCGAGGACAACTTCAGGTCACTGTTTTTCCGCGCTGGAGCGACGCCGAAAGCAAATGCTAGTTGATGACAGCGGTTATTGAGCGACGCTCGCCGAAACTTCTTTCACGCAGCGGAAGCCCAGGTGATTGGTGCCGGTGCTAACCTCTCCCTTGCCTCGCGTGCCCACCATATAGCGCGAGCAATACTGATCGGTGCAGAGAAACGAACCTCCGCGTTGAGTTTTCTTTGGCTCGGTGGGTTCAGCAGGATCGTACGACGATTCTGGACCCTGCGGATTTCGCGTCACAGTTCCCACATCCACCAATTGCTTGTAATAATCAGGCCGGTACCAATCGCTCGTCCACTGCCACACGTTGCCCGCCATATCGTAAAGCCCATACCCGTTCGCCGGAAACCGTTCCACTGCAGTCACCCCAATATAATGGTCTTCTCCGGTGTCCTTATCGGGAAAATGACCCTGAAAGGTATTCGCCATCCATTCCCCGTGTGGCCGAAACTCATCGCCCCACACAAACGGTTTTCCCGTCAGCCCACCTCGTGCAGCGAATTCCCACTCGGCTTCTGTCGGTAGCCGCTTCCCGGCCCATTTGGCATAAGCCGCAGCATCTTGGTACGCGACCTGCACCACAGGATAGTTCGCCTTTCCTTGTATGTTGCTAGCCTGGCCCTGCGGGTGCCGCCAGTTCGCGCCATGAACGTACGCCCACCATTGATAGTGGTCGTTCAACTCAACTGCCTGCTTGGGCGGCGAGAACACCACCGATCCCGCCACCAGGTTTTCCGGCGGCGCGCCTGGAAAGTCTTCCGCCTTGGGTTTGCGTTCCGCCACCGTTACATATCCGGTGGCTTTCACGAATTTCGCGAACTCCCCATTCGTCACATCCGTCTTATCCATCCAGAATCCATCCACGTACACTCGGTGAATCGGACGTGAATCGACCGTAGCCTGCATCCCAATCTTGTCCATCCCCGGCGGGTCCTGCGCCCCCATGGAGAATTCACCGCCCGGCACCCACGCCATCCCCGCGGGCGCGGCTCCAGCAGGAGTGTTCTTGTTCTCAACTGTCGCCGCGAAGCTGGTGGTCACGACCGAGGACGGTCCTATCGCAACCGCCGTGTCGAGCGGTTTCGTCGCCTGCACAGTGTGCCGGCTCGCCAATTGCCAGAAGCCCAGCCCCGCGACCAGCAGCATCGCCAGGCACACCACGAGCTTCAAATGATTCTGTCGCGTGGCAGGCTTGGCAGCAGGTTCTTCCTCGCGCCTTTTTTTACTCATGGAGTCAAATCCTTCGAGCGCTGGGTAGCTCACGTCGCAAGCCCAAAATTATCACCGCAGGCCGCCACCAGCCGCTATTGTCACTTTTCACAATCGAAGTGACCCTTCCCGTAGATGATCCGGGCCTTCAAAATAGTACACATAAATCCATTGGTCCAGCGCCCATAATCCATAACCCGCGGCAATAAACACCCAGAAAACGCGCCGCCCCTGCGTCCGCTCCACAGCGTTCAGCATCGCAAATCCAGTCGCCAGCAAAGCAGCAGGCAGGACATGCAAGTGCCGACCGACGCCAGCCGATCACCCAGCCCCAACCCCAAACAGAGCACAGCCTTGACCGCCAGGTAACCGCAGAGCACACTCGACCATAAGGTTAGCGAAAACCTCGGTGTCGAAGGCCTCGATGCCGTCGCCTTCATCGCACTTCTCCCCCGACCCGTTGCGCGAAGTGGCGCGTTTGCGCGGAATGAGGCCTTCGCGCATTATGCCCGGAAATCGCCACCGCCACGCAATCCCTCGCTCCCGATCCTGTGGCAATTTCCCCATCGGTTTCAATATCACAACTCTCGCCTCGCAGCATAGACGATCTTGCCCGAAGTCACCCCGCCGATCGTCGAAACCCGAAACAAAACCACCGCCTCTCGGGCCCCGAACGCGGAGAACGGTAGCACTGGTGAGAGCGCTATTCGTCATGTTCCCACGATAGACTCCGGGTTTGGCGTACAGCCGCTTAATTCCTTACCTGTCAAAATTGACAGTAGGCTAACCACGTTTGCTGGCTTAGCATTTCGGGAAATCGAGTCAGTCTTGTGAGAGGTGAAAACCATGGAGCCCAAAATGCAATTCCGACGGCGTCCAGTTTTTGTGGCTGTGATCTTTGTTGTATCGCTGGCCGCGATCGGCGCTGCGGCCCGATCCAGAGCCAAGGAATCGGCTAAAATTGGCACGGAAGCGGCTGCTGTCACCGCCGAGACTGCGTTGGCTGCTCCTGGACTCTCTCCTGCGCAGGTAGAACGGAACCCCGAACGCAATGCTTACTTTGGCGAGACGCATCAACACACCAGTTGGTCGTTCGATGCCTATATTTTTGGCAATCACATCACAGGTCCCGCCGACGCGTATAAATATTGGAACGGAGAAACAATCAAGCACCCGCTGGGTTATGACATCAAGATTGACACACCACTGGATTGGGCGGGCGTCACTGACCATTCCGAATACGCTGGAGTCGTGCGGCTCTCGAACGATCCTACCTCAGCACTGAGCAAGATGCCGTTTGCTAAGGAATTAGTCGTTCACGACGCGGCGGACATTCAGAGAATTTATTTGTGGCTGGGGACGAGCATCATGGGAATGAAGCCCCCTATCAAGGATTTGATGGATCCAGCGGTCGCGGGAACGGTGTGGAAGGAAAACAATAAAGTTGCTGACGAGTATAACCGGCCCGGTAAGTTCACGGCTTTTTGCGCCTACGAGTGGACATCCACCCCGGATTTCCGGAACATGCACCGCAATGTTTTCTTCAAGGACTGCGCCAAAACCCCGGATATGCCCTTCTCCTCGCTTGATTCTACTCATCCCGAAGACTTGTGGAAATGGATGGATGCTCAACGGAAGGCAGGCAACGAACTGCTTGCGATATCGCACAACGCGAACCTGAGCGACGGCCACATGTACCCGATTGACGTGGACAGCTACGGCAGGCCGATTGACGCGGCGTGGGCGGAGTCCCGCGACCGCAATGAGCGCCTGGTTGAAATAAAACAGATCAAGGGTCAGTCAGAGACCCATCCCGCTCTTTCGCCTAATGATGAATTCGCGAACTACGAAGTTCTCTCCTACCTGCTAGGCGATCCCGAGGGGCGTTTTGACCACATCGTAGGCAGCTATGCGCGGCAAGCGCTCAAAGACGGCCTTACCATGCAAGATACGAAGGGCTATAACCCGTATAAATTTGGGATCGTAGGCGGTTCCGATTCCCACAACACCGGCACTCCGTATCGCCAGGACAACTTCTATGGCGGCCACGCGCACCTGGACGGAACGATCGAAACGCGCATGGCCGGTCACGTCTTCGCCGGGTTGGATACGCGCCTGGAAAATCCTGCTGGGCTTTCCGGCGTGTGGGCTGAAGAAAATACGCGCGCATCTCTGTTCGAAGCCATGCAACGGAAGGAAACCTTTGCGACCAGCGGCCCTCATATCAAACTGCGCTTCTTTGGCGGCTGGGAATATAAGGCAGACGAGCTGAGTGACAAAGACTGGGTTAAGGCAGGGTATAGCAAGGGCGTGCCCATGGGTGGTGACCTGCAGAAAGAAAATAGCCAAGCGCCGACGTTCATCGTATGGGCCGTCAAGGATCCTACCTCCGGCAATCTCGACCGCATACAAGTTGTGAAGGGATGGACCAACAGTGGCCAGAGCTTCGAGAAAGTATTCGACGTGGTCTGGTCGGGGGACCGCAAACCGGATGTAGTTACGGGCAAGGTTCCGGCGATCGGCAGCACGGTGGACCTGGCGAATGCTACCTATACGAATACGATCGGCTCGACGGAACTGAAAACGGTTTGGAGAGACCCGGAATTTGATCCAAGTCTTCATGCGTTCTACTATGCGCGCGCGCTGGAAATCCCCACGCCGCGCTGGACCACAATTCAGGCGCATCAGCTCGGCGTGCCAATCCCCGATGTAGTTGCTGCGACGGTGCAAGAGCGCGCGTGGAGTTCCCCGATCTGGTACACGCCTTCGGAGCAAGCCCGCAAGAAAGCCACTGCTGGAAGGACCATTGCTTCTCTCCAACAGCAGGGTGCGGTGGCTCTCGGTGATGCCGACCTGAAGCAATTGATCGTAGGGAAGTTTCTGTGGATTCGCAACAACGTCACTGGAGGCCAGGTGAAGGTTATTTACGATAAGACCGGGCAAACCATCATCTACCACGTGGGAAGGAATGCCACGCAGCCGAGTGATTTCGGAAACCTGTTTCAGACAGGCTACCAGGGCATGTCGTCGGCATACTCGGTCGAGAACGGCAAGATCATCACGACCCTCGCGGGCACGCCGTTCGAAGTCACCGTTTACAAATTGGGCGACAAGTATTTCGCCGCGCGCAGCAACGAATTCGGCTACGCGAATTACCAAGTCATCCCGCCGGTAAACAACCTGGTTGACAACGGAAAGGGCAAGCCCTCGACCGAGTCGGAAGTTCATGCCGATCCCAACTGAAGTCGAGGGCATCAGCGAAAGTCCCGAGTTGATTTCGTCCGTGCCCGCGCTCGGCGATGCGCAGCCCACACAAAATCAATACGGGCTGCGCCTCCGTATTCTGAATTTCTGCAAGCGCGCCCTGCGCGAACCCCTCGTGCACTTCCTCCTGATCGGCCTGGCGCTGTTCGCGGTGTACGCCTTCGTGAATCGCGGCCAGAGCGGAAATGTCAATCACCAGATTGTGATCAGCCTGGATGACGTGCGGCAACTGGACATTTCCTTTGTTTCTCAGTGGCATCGCCAGCCGACGCAAGAGGAATTCACGGGATTGATTGAAGGATTCATTCGCCAGGAAATTCTCTACCGCGAGGGATTGGCAATGGGCCTCGATAGGGACGACACCATTGTCAAGCGCCGCATGGCGCAGAAGATGGAGTTTCTGTCCGAGGACGTAGCGTCCGCACACGAGCCCAGCACCCAGGAACTCCAAGACTGGTACGCGAAGAATTCCCAGAAGTTTGCCCTCCCGGATCGGGCCACCTTCCGCCATCTTTTCTTTTCCTTCGACCGCCGCGGCCAACGTGCGCAAAGTGATGCCGCAGCAGCACTCGATAAGATTGCAGGCAAAAAGGAAGATTCGCCTGCCGCCGTGGCTCTTGCAGATCCCTTCCTGTTTCAGGATTACTACGGCGATCGCGGGCCGGACCAGTTGGCCAAAGAGTTTGGGCCCAGCTTCGCCCTGGGACTGTTTCAGCTGAAGCCCGGATCATGGCAAGGGCCCATTGAGTCCGGCTACGGTTGGCACCTCGTCTGGATCGAATCGATCGTAGCAGGACGCATTCCCGCTTTTGAAGAAGTAGAGCCGGATGTAAAGACCGCATGGCTGGCGGACCAGAAAGCAATTGCGTGGCGAGAGGCGTACGCAGCCATGCGAGCAAAGTATGAGGTGGTAGTGCCACAGCCACCTGCAGAAACGGCGGAGAGCAAGACGGGAGCGTCAAAGCAGGTGCGAGGCGCTCCGCAAGCTGATGAGCCAGGACTAGGGCCATGAAACTTCCGCGACAACGGATCAGAATTCTCCTATTCCTGGCGATTGCGCTGTGCGCGGCTAGTGCGCCTCGCGCGCTGGCACACGAAACGCGCCCGGCCTATTTGGAAATCAAGGAAACTTCCCCGGAGCATTACGACATTCTGTGGCGCACGCCAGTCAATGCGGGCATGCGCCTGCCCATCGTGCTGCAGCTGCCAAAAGATGCCAAGAACCTGAGCGCGCCTACGTTGCAGGAGCTCACCGATTCGCTGGTGGAACGCCGCGTGATTGAAGTCAAGGGTGGACTGGCCGGAAAGCGCATCGAATTTATAGGGTTGCAAGGCACCATCACGGATGTTTTAGTGCGAGTGGAAATGTTGGACGGACGAGCGTCCACTACGATTGTCCATCCGTCGCAATCTTGGTTTGAAATGGCCGCCTCGCAAAGCCGCTGGGCGGTTGCGGGCGCGTTCATCGTGCAAGGCATCCGCCACATTTCCCTCGGAGCGGACCACCTGCTGTTCCTGCTGGGCTTGTTGCTGATCGTGAAAAATCGCTGGATGCTGCTGAAAACCGTCACAGCATTTACGGTGGCGCACAGCATCACGCTCGCAATTGCGACGCTCGGGTATGCGAACGCGCCGGTGATTCCGTTGAACGCCGCCATCGCCTTGAGCATTCTATTCCTCGGGCCGGAGATCGTGCGTGTTTGGCGCGGGGAAACCAGCTTCACCATTCGCCACCCGTGGGTCGTCGCGTTTGCGTTCGGCTTGTTGCACGGATTCGGATTTGCAGGCGCGCTCACCAGCGCGGGCCTGCCGCGGGCGGAGCTGCCCCTCGCACTTCTCACTTTCAACCTTGGTGTGGAGATCGGCCAACTCGGTTTCATTCTGCTGGTGCTGCTGCTCGAACGGTCGTTCCGCGTGCTGGGGGTTCGTTGGCCGAATTGGGTGCAAGCGGTGCCGGGCTACACAGTGGGGTCGCTGGGAGCATTCTGGACCATTCAGCGCGTGGCGATCCTTTTGGGAGTTGTTAGATGAGCCGATCGAGGAGCCACATCCATATTCGATGGATCGCCCTGCTGTTTGCGGTGATGTTTTGGACTCAATCGGCGTTCGCTCACCCGGTGAAAGGTCAGGCTGTCGGTTTTCTGACCGGCTTCCTTCATCCAATCTCCGGTTTAGACCACGTCCTTGCGATGGTTGCTGTTGGGCTGTGGGGTGCACAGCTCGGTGCACCAGCGATTTGGTTGTTGCCTGTAGCCTTCCCTATCGTCATGGCATTTGGCGGAATGCTAGGATTAATGGGCGTGCCATTGCCAGGGACTGAGATCGGCATCGCTGCGTCGGCGATCATGCTGGGTGCGCTGGTCATGTTCGAAATCCGACCCCCACTTGCAGTGGCTGGGCTAGTCGTCTCGTTTTTTGCAATTTTCCACGGCCACGCACACGGAAGCGAGCTGCCCCCGGGTCAGGATGCTCTCCTATTCAGCATCGGATTCGTAATCGCCACCGGCTGCTTGCACGGATTGGGAATCTCGATTGGGATAATTCACCGCTGGCCCTGGGGTCAGCGAGCGCTGCGCCTGGCTGGAGGAAGCGTCGCAATCGCTGGGCTGTTCTTCATGTGGAAGGTCTTCGCGTGAGCATCCGGACGCCAATTCGGTCGCGGTTGCTGATGTTCCTCACTGTTCTACTTCTGTTGGCCATGTTTCCGCTGCACGCAGAAGCTCACCTTAATTCCACCGGCCTTGGTCCGGTCTATGACGGACTCTTGCATTTCTTGCTAAGCCCGGAGGATCTGCTTCCCGTGCTTGCACTGGCGTTGCTCGCCGGACAACGGGGCGCTGATTATGGGCGCAGGGCCATGTTCGTCCTGCCAGTTGCATGGTTTCTGGGAGGCTTGGCCGGTCTGGCGACTAAAGCAAGCAGTGGCACTGCTTTGACGTGCATCTCGTTTTTGTTGCTCGGTGGGTTGTTGGCGGCTAACGCCCGAATCTCCTTGCGTGCGACCACGATGCTCGCGGTATTAGTCGGACTGTTTCACGGCTATTTGAATGGATCAGGAATGGGACAGCCCGCGACAGGTGCTCTGGCTCTTCTCGGCCTGGTTTTTGCGGTGTTTGTTCTGGTAGCGATCGCGGCAGCATTCGTCGTGCGATTGCGGCAACCCTGGACTCGAATTGCTGTGCGTGTGGTCGGAAGCTGGATTGCCGCAAGCGGCCTACTGATGCTTGGATGGGCCACGCGCAAAGGCTAATTTCCCGGGTACTTGGTGGGGCTGACCCTTCCACACCACCTCGACGTTCGCAGTGGATTTTCCGTGTGCCCATCCTTCTCGCTTCTGTTTCATGCGAAGGTTGGGGGTTTAGACGCTCGACCACCAACCTCCACGGCGAACTATACCCCTCAAATCATTCCGACCAGTGAGTACCAGCACTGTCCCGCGCCCGTCCTTCCGTACCGCTGTATTTTCGTCCCACAAAACCTACCGTCGTTCAGGACAAAAAATATGAGACGTCCTCGAAAATTTCGCGACGACCGCTTCGTGCCAACCACCCCGCAAAATCCCCACCTACGCTGAACCAGTCCAAGCCGCGCAACGCGCCTACCCAAACGCTCTGCCGGCCGCTCATGCAGGCCTATCTGCCGTGGCAGGCCATCCAATTCTAATCAGTGGTTTTTCGGCTGTTTCGCCCCGGAAGCTCCGCCGAACGCGCCCATCGGATAAATGTAAGACGCGCGCGCCGCCCCGCGATCATTTAAGCCTGCAGTTCCAGCATCAGTTCCTTGGAACCGCGACTTGTGTCATCCTGTTTCTGCCAACAGCCAAGCAGTCCAACATTCTTTCTGTAGCAAACTGGGACCGAACATGGCGAAACCAATCTTGCTAAGTGTTGACGACGACCCCGATGTCCTGCGCGCCATCGAGCGCGACCTGCGCACCAAATACGGCGCCGAGTTCCGCGTCATTGGCAGCGATTCCCCCGAGGCAGCTCTCACGCTGCTGAAGCAGCTGAAGCTGCGTAATGACAGCGTCGCTCTGCTCCTGGCCGACCAACGCATGCCGCACATGGACGGCGTCACCTTCCTCCAGGAAGCCATGCACATCTTCCCAGGAGCCAAGCGCGCCCTGCTCACCGCCTACGCCGACACCAACGCCGCCATCGGCGCCATCAACGAGGCCAGCATCAACTACTTCTTCCTGAAGCCGTGGGATCCCCCGACCGAGCACCTCTATCCCCAGCTGGATGACCTCCTCGACGACTGGCGCGCTTCCTACCGCCCCAAGTTCGAAGGTATCCGGGTCCTGGGCACGCGTTGGTCTCCCAAGTCCTATGAGCTGCGTGATTTCCTAGCCCGCAATCGCGTTCCTTACCAGTGGATTGATGTCGAACTCTCCGCCAGTGATCCTGAAACCAAGCGTCTGCTGGAAGTCCTGGGCCCAGAGGCCTCCAGTCTCCCGATCGTCCTCTTCCCGGATGGCTCGAAGCTCTTGGACAGCGTTCCATCACAAGTCGCGCAAAAGGTTGGACTGAAAACTCGTGCGCAAACGAACTTTTACGATTTGGCAATCGTCGGTGGAGGGCCCGCAGGTCTGGCCGCAGCGGTCTACGGCGCGTCCGAAGGTCTGCACACCGTGATGATCGAACGTGAAGCTCCCGGTGGGCAGGCGGGAATGAGTTCGCGCATCGAGAATTATCTGGGATTTCCGATGGGGCTCAGCGGTGGCGACCTCGCGCGTCGTGCAGTAGTGCAAGCGCAGCGATTCGGGGTGGAAATTCTGGCGCCTCAGGAAGCGCTCAGCGTACGCGTCGAGGGCCCTTATCGCATGATCAAAATGGCGGATGGCAACGAAATTTCCTGCCACGCGCTGATGATTGCTACCGGCGTCCAGTGGCGGCGTCTGGAAGCTCCCGGAATCGATCGCCTGCAAGGTGCGGGCGTTTACTACGGCGGGGGTTCGACAGAAGCATTGTCCTGCAAGGGCGAAATCGTTTACGTGATCGGTGGCGCGAATTCAGCGGGGCAGGCAGCGATGAACTTCGCGAAGTACGCTGATCGCGTCGTGATCGTCGTGCGCGGAAAATCTCTTTCGAGCACCATGTCGCAATACTTGATAGATCAGATCAATGAAAGGCCCAACGTGCAGTTATGGGCAAACGCCAGCGTCGCCGAAGTTCATGGCGAAACGCATCTGGAAGAAATTTCATTTCTTTGTTCGGACACGAACCAGATTGACCGCGTTCCAGCGAGCGCGATGTTTATTTTCATTGGTGCGTCGCCGCGAACGGATTGGCTGGCCGGTCTCATCGAACGGGATGAGCACGGATTCATTTTGACGGGTCCGGACCTGATTCGAGACGGGGACCACCCGAAGGGTTGGACTCTCGACAGAGATCCTTTCTTGCTGGAGACGAATGTTCCGGGCCTTTTCGCCGTGGGCGATGTGCGCCACGGTTCAGTGAAGAGGGTGGCTTCCGGAGTCGGCGAAGGATCGGTCGCCGTGCAATTCATCCATCAATATTTGAGCAAGGTCTAAATGGTCGAAAAATCTGAATTGCTGAAAGTGCCGGCGTTTGCGGATTTGCCCGACGACCAGATCGCATGGTTCATCAGCCAGGCGCAGGAAATGAATCTCAAGGCAGGCGACACGGCTTTCCGCGCGGACGATCCCGCGGACGCGATGTTTGTTTTCCTCGAGGGACAGTTGCAGGTGCGCGGCGAATTGGCCGGCGAAACCGTAGTAATTCCGGTGAAGCCAGGCGATGTGACCGGAGTGCTGCCGTTTTCGCGGATGAAACAGTTCACGGTCGGCGGCGAAAGCAATCACTGATTCAAGGGTGTTGCGCTATCCGGCGTCGCAGTTTCCAGAACTTGTCCACAAAATGCCTGAACTGACCCAGCGGTTGGTCGGGATGATGTCCGATCGGATTCGCGAAACCACGCGGCGTGAACAGCAGCGTGACCGGCTGGCTTCTTTGGGAAAACTTTCAGCGGGGCTCGCGCATGAACTCAACAATCCCGCCTCTGCCGCGAAGCGCGCCGCCAGCCAGTTGCGAGACGTCCTGAAGAAAATCCGCGACGCCAGCCACGAGCTGGGAAGCCGCGACCTCACGGTGGCGCAAAAGGCAGAAATCGAAAAGTTGGAAACTGCGTTCGTGCAGAGTGACGCCGTTCCGCCCGATGCGCTGGCCATGAGCGATCTCGAGGAGCAAATCGATTCGTTATTGCGCAGCCACGGTCAGAACGACTTGTGGCAAATGGCGGCAGACCTGGCTCGGAGAAACGTAAAGCCGGAAGCGCTGGAATCGTTATTCGCTATTTTGGATGCGGACACCGCCCGGGCCGCTCTGGTCAGGATCGCTGCCTCTGTGGAAGTCGCGACGCTGCTGAACGAAATCGAGAGCGGCACATCGCGTATTTCCGACTTGGTCCGCGCCATCAAAGAATATACATACATGGACCAGACGCCGCTGCAGAATGTGGACATCGTGAAAAGTCTGGAAACCACACTCACGATCTTGAATCACAAGCTCAAGCATGGAGTTGTCGTCGAGCGCGACTACCAAAAAATTCCGCTGCTCGTGAATTCGTTTGGCAGCGAGCTAAATCAGGTCTGGACGAATATTATAGATAACGCGATTGACGCCATGGGTGGTGAGGGCAAGCTTCGAGTACGAACGTTTCGCGACGACAATTCCGTCGTCGTGGAGATCACGGATGATGGTCCGGGAATTTCGCGGGAAGTACAAGCGCACATGTTCGAACCTTTCTTCACCACCAAGGGAGTGGGGCAAGGCACCGGGCTTGGCCTGGACACGGTGCAGCGAATCGTGAAAAAACATCAGGGCGATATTCAAGTCAGTTCGAAACCGGGCGAAACTCGCTTTCAGATTTGGCTTCCACTGGCAGAGAGCACTACTTAGGACTGATTCCGCTGGAAACTGCGCAGAGTCCACTCATTGAACCCTTTCCAACAGGAAAGCGCGGGCTGTCGCGTCTCGTTTTGGAATCCCGCTGTAACGACGCGGCGGGAAACGCGCGCTCGTTTGCTAGTCGATTCCCAGACGACGCTGCATTTCCTCGAGCGTGAATCCCTTGGTCTCCGGGTAGAAGAACGAGACGATGAAGAACTGCAAAACCATCATCGCCGCAAAAAATACGAAGGGATAAGCGCCGGAAGCTTTCGCGACGACGGGAAAGAGCGCGGAAATGATGGCATTCATGATCCAGTGCGAAGAGCTACCCAGGCCCTGACCCTTGGAGCGCACAGTATTAGGAAAGATCTCGCCGATATAAACCCAGATGACCGCGCCGAGCGGAGCGAAAAAGAAGATGTAGCCCACCAAGATCCATACCAGCCAGTCTTGATTTCGTTGCGTGAAAAAAATCATAGCCACGCCTGATAGACAGAGTGCCGTTCCCGCCGAACCGATCAGCAGTAAAGTCTTGCGCCCGAGCTTGTCGATCAAGGTCATGGCCAGCAGCGTCGCGCATAGATTCATGGCGCCGATCGCGACCGCCTGTAAATCGCCGGACAATTTGCTGAATCCCGCCGCCATGAAAATGGATGGCAAGTAGTAAAGGATGGCGTTGATTCCGGCCAGCTGATTGAACACCCCGGTAGTGATCGCCACAAAAATGGGATAACGGAATTTGCGCTGGAATAGCGGCTCGTCACCCTGCGATCTCTCCAGGTGAATCGAGTCTGCAATTTCCCTAAATTCGTCTTCGTAATTCGAAATGCGCAAAAGCGCCAGCACATTGCGCGCTTCTTCAGTGCGATGCTGCGTGGCCAGCCAGCGAGGACTCTGCGGAATCCCGAACAGCATCACCAGAAAGAGCAGGGCCGGCGCCGCAGCGACGCCCAATTGCCAACGCCACTCCAACATCCCCAATCCAAGCCTCGCAATGCAATAGTTCGAAAAATATGCCAGCAGAATTCCCAGGACCACGTTGATCTGGAACATTCCAACCAGTCGTCCGCGCAAGCTCGCGGGCGCCAACTCCGCGATGTAGACCGGAGCCAGCACGGAGGAACCGCCGATGCCCAGTCCTCCGATGAAACGAAAAATTACAAGCGCAGGCCAATTCCAGGCGAGCGCGCAGCCGAGAGACGAAACGATGTACAACACCGCCATCAGGCGCAGCGCGTTTCGTCCGCCAAGGTGTTGACCAAGGAGGCCCGCGCTGAGCGCGCCGGCGACAGTGCCCCACAGAGCAATCGAAACCGTAATTCCCAGCGACCAGTCAGAAAGATTGAAAACTTGCTGGAGCGAGTGAGTGGTGCCAGCGATTACCGCCGTGTCGAAACCAAACAGCAGTCCGCCCAGTGCGCCGACGATGCTGGCCTTGAGTAAGTAGGAATTCAGTCTCATAGATTTTCCGGGCAGCAAGCGCACAAGGCGCCTGGCGTCTGCGCCGCAAGGATCGGAATGCCCAGACTACCCGCCATTCTGCGACACCGTAAACGGAAGTATGCACGCACCGAGCAGCCCTGCCTCCGGGCCTAACTCCGTGAGCGTGACGTATGTTTTCGCCTTGGTCCCGCGCGCAGCATCGGACTTGTCGGGGTCGGTCATGCGGAAAACGTAGCTGCGATAGCGCAATTCCTCGAAGAGCGCGGGCGAAAACAGATTCCACGAACTGGACAAGCCGCCGCCCACGACATAGAGCGGCAAGTTCAGCGTGTTGATGAGAGCCGCGAGACCCCGACCCAGCGCAAGTCCTACTTCGTCGAAAATTTTCTGTGCGTCGCGGTCACCTGCACTGGCGAGCCCGGCAACATCGCGCGGCGTGAATCCCGCATTGCTTTTTTCCAGCGCTGCCAACGCTGGCGATATTCCGGCCGCGATCAGTTCCTTGGCACGGCGCCGCACTCCAGTGGCCGACGCGAGTGGTTCCAGACAGCCGCGAGCTCCGCACCCACATGCTGCGCCGTCCGGCCATATAGTAATGTGGCCCACTTCGCCGGCCATTCCATTCAACCCATCCCAAATTTTTCCGTGAAAGATGATTCCGCCGCCGACTCCTGTGCCCAGCGTCAAAAAGCATAAGGAATCAATTCCGAGCGTTTTTCCTTTTCCGGCGATACATTCCGCCAGGGCCGCTACGTTCGCGTCATTTTCCACAACGACAGGTACACCGACGGCTTGCTCGACGGCCGCGCGCAATTCCAAGCCGTCGAAGCCGGGAAGATTGGGCAGATTTCGCAGCCGGCCTTCGGGCAATTCGATCGGTCCCGGCGAGCCGATCGCGATACCTTTTAGCGCGAGCTGCAGAGAGTAACGATCAAGGAGTTTGCGAATTCCTGCGCACATATCTGCGACCACGGCATCTCTCCCGGCCTGCAGGCGCGTAGGCATTTGAATCGTTTCCAGAAATCCAGCCGCGGGTGTGTATGCTGCCAGGCGCAGATTCGTGCCTCCGAAATCAATTCCAATCGAGAACGAATCTGAAGTCATGGCCGTGTAGCTTGCTCCATTGGTCGGGAAGTTTTCGTTCTGAGTTCCCAGCATCGCCGACGGACTTCGGCGCAATGCAAATGACGCGTGACGGCAAGCAATGTACACGAATTGCGAAGCGAGGAAACAGGAATTCCGGCGCACACGCGGCACAAATGAAATATGGACCGCTTCCGCGCACTCGGTTTGCAATCAGGAATGCGCAGGCGCTTCACCGTGCGGCTTATTACTCTTGAAGGCGAAAAACGCTATATAGAGGTAGCACAGCGCCGGCAGGATGAAAGCATGATGGATGCCGATGTGGTCCGCGAGTACGCCCTGCAGCTCTGGAATGATCGCACCGCCCACGATGGCGCAGATCAACACGGCGGAGCCTTTGCCGGTCAGCGGGCCGAGGCCCTCAATCGAAAGAGTGAAAATGCTGGGGAACATGGTCGAATTGAAGAATCCAACTAACAGGATGCTCCACATCGCCACATGCCCGAAGCTCAGCATCGAAATGGCGACCAACACGAACGCCGTCAGAGCCGAAAAGCCCAGCACGGTGCCGGTGCGCACTTTCTGCAGCACGGCCGATCCGATGAACCGGCCAAGCATCGCGCCGCCCCAATAAAGGGAAACGAATTTCGCGGCGAGTTGAATCGAAATGTTTCCAACGTTCGGCTGGCTCATGTAGTTGACCAGCATGCTGCCAATCGCCACTTCCGCGCCGACGTACACGAAAATTCCAATTGCACCCATCACCAGACGTGGATATTTCCAGACGGAGTCATGAACTTTTCCGTGCGGTTCGACCGCGGCGATGACCGGCAGTTTAAAGAACGCAATGACCAAGCCGAGTACAAACAGCGCGATTGCCAGGCCGAGATAAGGCAGCTTCACGGAAGAAGCCTGCTGCAAACGATAAACTTGGAGCTGATCGGCGGACATCCCACGAATCACATCCATCGCGAGGGGCGCTCCGCTCAGAATCAGCAGGCTGCCGAACCACGGCGCCACCGTCGTGCCGAGGGAATTGAACGCTTGCGTCAAATTCAAACGGCTCGAGGCGGTTCTCTCAGGTCCCAGGACGGCCACGTAGGGATTCGCGGAGACCTGCAATATCGTGATGCCCGCCGCAAGTATGATTAAGGCCGCGAGAAACAGCGGAAATGAAGGCGCACTGGCTGCCGGCACAAATAGCAGCGCGCCCACTCCCATCGTGAATAGGCCGCCAACCATCGCTTTCTTGTAACCGATCCACTCGATTAATTTCCCGGACGGCAACGCAAAAACGAAGTACGCACCGAAAAAGCTGAACTGGATAAGCATTGCTTTCGCGTAGGTCAAATCGAAGATGGACTTCAAGTGAGGAATCAAAATGTCGTTAAGACAGGTGAGAAATCCCCACATGAAAAACAGGGTCGTCACCATCGCCATGGCCGCGCGATCTGTGGAAACAGGCGCGGCCGCTGCCGCAGGGGAAACATTCGAATTGGCTATGGACATCGAATCGGGCCTCTCCCGTGATTCCGCTTGACCTGGTATTGCTTGCTAGCGAGCGTTCTACAGTCCCTCACTGCAGGGTGACGATTGCAAAGACGCTTTCCCCGTTGACTTGCGCACCACAAATTCAGGTTCGATCAATATCTCCGCAACGTATTCCTCGCTGTTCTTGATTTGGTTCAGCACCGAGCGCGCGGCGATCTCGCCCATTTTCAGAAGAGGCTGCCGCACAGTGGTGAGCGGCGGGTTGCTATACGGAGCCATCTTGATGTCGTCAAATCCCACTACCGAAATATCGTTCGGAACGTGCATCCCGGCTTCCTGGAAAGCGCTGATGGCGCCCAGGGCGGAATTGTCGTTAAACGCGAATAGCGCGCTGAACGGCATTTTTCGGCTGCAGAGGAACGCCTTGGTCGCGGGATATGCGACTTCCGGCGTGGACAAGTCGCCTTCCAGGTGAATGGTGAGCTCGGGCCGCACAGCGATGCCAAGTTCTTGCGCGACGTGCACGATGGCTTTCCAGCGATCGGTGGAGTCCGAACTGTAGTGCGGGCCCTTCATGAACGCAATTTCGCGGTGTCCGAGTTCAAATAGATGTTGCAACGCCAGCTGTGCCGCGCGGCGGTGATCCAGAAGAATATTGGTTACGCCTTCCAGCGGGCGGTGACCCGCGATGGCGATCGTGGGCAACGACATGGATTCACCGAGCAGGGTGTCCACCGAAATCAGGCCCTCGACTCCTCGTTGCAGCAGAATGTGCGAATAGCTGTCCAGCAATTTTTTGTCATTGTGGTGAGCGACCGTGAGAAAGAAAAAACTGTGTTGGCGAAGATAGCGTTCAATGCCGCTGATGAGGATCGCGGCGTAGGCGTCGCCCAAGTCGCGCGTGATCACTCCGATGGTGTAAGTGCGCTGCACGCGCAAAGACCGCGCCAAATAATTGGGACGGTAATTTAGTTCGCGCGCAGCGGCAAGCACGCGCTTCTTGGTGCGTTCCGGCACGGAGCGGGCGGCGGCGGAGTTGTTCAATACTGCTGAAACAGTACCGGGCGTTAGTCCAACATGCTCGGCTACTGCTTTCAACGTGACGACGCGAACCTTGCGGCCGCCCTGATGCTTGTTGCGACTTTCCATGGGGCTGTCTCTTTAAAGATATTCGGCAGAAAAAACCATTCTGAGCCGTTCGCGCGGTCAATAGCCAGGAGCTTCGCGCCAGTCTGAAGGGCACGTCTGCCCTGCCGCATAATACTGCGAATTATTGCGCGCGCAATGGTTCATTTTTGGGAATTGACGAAATGTCTTTAGAAAATCGTTATTTTTAGCTTGACAAGATGTGGGCATTTGAAGCTAAATGCTGCGCAGCTGGGTGGTATCGAAAAAATAGATGGGTTGTATCTGAAGAGCTGTCTGTTCAGGGTGGCTCGAGTGGTGGTACGGGTGTGTCTTGGTGTGCGCAACTCTGTTGAACATCGTGGGGCGATCTCTGGCGTGATTTCCCGCTCGGGTACGTAGCGGTGTCACCAACTTTGTGGCGTAGGCCGGGTGGGCCTAACGCGCTTCTCTTGGGGGAGGAGATTGATTTATGAATAAGTCGCCGAATCGCATTCTGTTTGTTCTCGCCGTGGGTTTCTGCATTTGTCTTGCCGCCATGCTGCTGGGCTCGCCGTTAGCGGCGCAGTCCACCTTCGGTTCCATTTCAGGAACCGTCACCGACGCTTCTGGCGCCGCGGTTGCCGACACGCAGGTTACGCTGACGAACGTTGGGACGGCTGCGAAGCAGACCTATACCACTGGTGCGGACGGTCTGTACTCGTTCGTCAACCTGAGCCCTGCCGAATATCGCGTGGAGTTCGAAAAGGCCGGCTTCAAGCACACCAAGCGCGACTCGGTAGTCGTGCAGGTACAGCAGGGTGTCCGCATTGACGCGGTCATGGAGGTCGGCGCCGTCAACCAGACGATCGAAGTCACCGCGGAAACTCCGCTACTAACGCCCACGAGTACGTCGCTGGGCCAAGTGATCGACCAACGCGCTACCAATGAGATTCCTCTGAATGGCCGTAACGTTTTCAATCTCATCACGCTTGCTCCCGCGGCCATCGCGCAGGGCGGCTCCGGCGGATCGCAGGTTGGCCAGAACCCCTTTAGCTGGGGCAACTATCAAGTAGGCGGTTCGTTCGGCAATGAGAGCGCTGAATACATCGATGGCCAGCCGATAAACATCGGCTACATCAACTTACCTGTTCTTATTCCCGACCAGGATGCGGTCGCGGAGTTCAAGGTGCAGTACAACAACTTGGGACCAGAATGGGGCAAGTTTGCCGGCGGCGTCGTCAACCTCAGCACGAAGGGCGGGACGAATCAGTATCACGGCGAAGCCTACGAATATTTGCGAAATAAAGTTCTCAATTCGCGAGGTTACTTTGCGCCCGTGAACCCTCCGTACGTGCAGAACCAGTTCGGCGGCACATTCGGTGGCCCCATAATTAAAGACCACACCTTCTTTTTCTTTGCGTATGACGGCTACCGCCAGCGCACCGCTTCCACAACTACTACGACGGTCATTACAGACGCCGAGCGAACCGGGAATTTTGCCGATATTTGCAAAAGCGGGTTTACTGGGCCGGGGGGTATCTGCGCTGACACCGATCCCACCACCGGGTTGCCTACTCACCAGATCTATAACCCGCTGTCGGTTAGCCCAGCCTGCGTTGCGACGCCGAATGCGACGAATTGTACTCGCACGCCGTTCGCAGGGAACGTCATCACCTCCGCGCTTAATCCCGCGGCGGTATTGGAACTGAACTTCCTTCCGCACCCGACGAACAGTGGGACGACCAACAACTTTGTCGCCAATTCGCCCTCGGGTGGAAACACCAATCAATATGTAGCCCGTGTGGATCAAAACATAACGGCGAACCAGCATATTTTCGCTCGCTACAACTTCTTCAATCTGTTGGATCTGCCAACGGATCCCTTTGGCACAGGGTTGTGCGAGGACCGTTGCGCGGAAACGTACCAGACCAATGCGCTCGCCATAAACTACAGTTACACGATTCGCCCGGATTTGATTTTGAACATCAACGCCAGCGGCACCCGGTTCCATTATCTGCGCTCGCCGTCAAATTCGAATTTCGATTTGACCCAATATGGTTGGCCCGCGGCTTACAACAGCGAAATTCCTGCTGCTGGCCGGTCACCGTTTACACCTTGCTTCACCCCGCAGGACCCGACCGTTGCTTGTTCGCAAGGCCAAAGCTTCATCACCGATCATGACACGCAGGTCAATGTCTCGCCCAGCCTCACGTGGATCAAGGGGAAACACACATGGGTGTTTGGCGGCCAGCTCACTGAGACCTACGACAACTATGCCCAGACGAACATCGCCAGCGGCGCTTTCGCTTTTGATGGCAGCTGGACGACCAGCAACGCCGTTCCAGGTGGCGCAGCTGCTCTGGCGGCGACTGGCGGTATTTCTTTTGCCGATTTCCTGCTGGGATACGGCCTGAACCAATCGAGTGTGTTTAACCACAACTACGGCGAAGCGCAAATCCCGGCGTTGGTGGCGCAAAAGGAGACATATCGCGGCTTTTACTTCGGGGATACATGGCGAGTAACGCAGAAGCTGACGATCAACTACGGTCTGCGTTACGACTTGCCGGGGAACTGGTCGGTACGTCATGACCTCTCTACTTATTGGGACCCGTCTGCCGTTAACCGCACCGTTAGCGGCTGCCAACAAAATCCCGCGACTGGGCTTGGCGTTGCCGGCAGCGCATGCCCGGGTGATATCTTCTTTGTTGGAACTGGCATTAATCCCGGGCGCAGCGCCGTCCCGATTTACAAGAAAGAGTTCATGCCGCGCGTCGGACTCGCCTACAGCTGGGATCAGAAGACCGTCATCCGAGCGGGTTACGGCATATTCTTCATCCCGAACTGGTTACTTTTCAACATGAACCCCAGCAACGATCCGATCAACACTTCCTCTACGCTGTGGGTCGCAACCACAAATAGTGGAATTACCCCGAACAGCACGCTGTCGGCAACGAACTGTTCCTTTGCTGCGGGTGCTCTGAACTGTCCGACGAACGGGCCATTTGGTCCGAATCTCAACACTCCGCTTCCAAGGTCGGGCAATGTTTCGGCGTTTGACGCTGGTGGGAACCCCTTTGAGGCTCCGTACAGAGCTTATTCTCCGGGGTACGTGCAGCAGTTCAACGTGGACATCCAGCGAGAACTCCCCGGGGGCATCTTCGTAGATGCCGCATTCGCCGGTTCCCGAGGCGTGCATCTGTCGAGTCCAAATAACGTCTCAATCAACAACATTCCGGACTCGTTTTACCAGCAAGCCCAGGCACAGGAGAATGCGGGCCAGCCGGTCTCCATCACTCAGAAGATTCCGAATCCATTCACAGGAATTACAACCGTAAGCGGGTTAAATCCGACGAATAACGCTACGATTCTAGCAGGGCAGTTGGACCGTCCGTACCCTCAGTACACTGGGATGTCCCTGGTGGGGGATGGCTGCTGCGGCAGCAACTATAACTCCTTCCAACTCACAGCCACGAAACGCTTCAAGGATGGCGGGACTTTCCTGGCGGCCTACACCAACGCTAAGTTGATGAGCAATACAGATACGCTAACAACTTGGCTTGAAACCGGCGTCGGCGAACCTCAGGACTGGAACAACCTAAAAGGCGAGAAGTCGCTCTCGTCTCAAGACGTGTCCCAGCGGCTAGTGATCAGCTATGTCTATGATCTGCCCTTTGGCCACGGCCAGCGCTACATGTCCGATGCGACCGGCGTAATGGACAAGGTGGTTTCCGGCTGGGGCATTGATGGCGTAACCACATTCCAGAAGGGCTTCCCTCTGCCAATCAGTTACGGTGGGTCGACGTCCCTTTCAAACGCGGGCTTCTCTCAAAACTTCCAACTGCGCCCGAACGTTGTTGGAGGATGCGCTAAGGGCACGGCGCATGTGACGGAGGCGAATGGCGGAGTCGCTTGGTTCAACCCGAGCTGCTTTGTGGCTCCTGCCGACTGGGGGTTCGGTGACGAATCACGCGTGGATGCCACGCTTCGCGGCCAAGGGATCAATAACTGGGACTTCGCGCTTTTCAAAACGACGACCTTCGGTCCGGAGAATAAGTTTGGCATTCAGTTCCGAACCGAGTTCTTCAACACGTTTAATAAGGTCCAGTTTGGTCCTCCCAGCACCTCTTGCTGCACAGCGAACAATCCAAACTTCGGGGAGACTACCAGCCAATTAAACACCCCGAGGCTGATTCAGTTCGCACTGAAGTTCATGTTCTAGCACGTGAGTGGAGCGAAGGTGGATGCCTCCCCCCGGCATCCACCTTTCGCTCCGCTAACTTCCAGCGGTCGTCCTCACGAATCGCTTGTGCACTCGGCTCTAACAACTGGAATCCCTCCCGTTCGAGTTCACGGAAAAGTTGAGCGACATGACCACAGTGGTCGAAGCCGCATCCACGAGCTTTGCTCCCGCGATGCGCCCTCAGGTGACTTCTGCTAACCTTGCCTTTGTCCCACCGGGGCCCACAAAAGTTCGCATGAACCGCCATATCTCTCGACGCGATTTCCTCGAGTCGCTTGCCGCGATGGGCTTGGTGTTGCCCACGTCTGCCGCAATATTTGACGTGAAGCATCCGCGCGGCCTGGATTTCAAGCACTTGAATTCGCCCACGCCGCAGAAGTACCTGATCGAGACCATGGGCGGCGGCGTCGCGCTGTTCGATTACAACAACGACGGACTGCTCGACATTTTCCTGGTGAATAGCGGCCAGCTGGCGAATCCGATGCATCCGCCGGAGACTTTCGACCGGCACGATCCAGGAAACTGGAATCGCCTCTACCGGCAAAATCCGGATGGCAGCTTCACGGACGTCACCAAGGAAGCCGGTTTGGCCAATGCGGGCGACGGCAATTACGGCATGGGCGTCGCCGTCGGCGATTACGACAACGATGGCTTCCCCGACCTCTACATAACGAACTACGGAAAAAATACGCTGTACCACAACAATGGCGATGGCACTTTCACTGACGTCACCGCCAAAGCAGATGTCGAGGCCGGAGGTTGGAGCTGTTCGGCTGGCTTCTTCGATTACGATAACGACGGCCACCTCGACTTGTTCGTCACGCGCTATATGCTGTGGGACACGCAGCACAGCAAAATCTGCGGCGGCGAGTGGCAGACCTACTGTCCGCCCGCCGAATTCCCCTCAACCACGAATATTCTTTATCGCAATCGTGGTGATGGCACTTTCGAAGACGTCAGCCGGCATTCCGGAATTGCCGCGCTCAAAGGACGCGGGCTCGGGGTCTCCTTCGCAGACTACGATGACGATGGATTCACCGATATTTTCGTTTCGAACGATGGCATGCGCCAGTTTCTGTTCCACAACAATGGCGACGGCACGTTCACCGAGCGCGCGCTCGAAGCGGGGACTGCGCTCACCGCCGACGGGAAGCCCCTTTCCGGCATGGGCACTGTGTTTCAAGACTACGACAACGATGGTCGGCCAGACATACTGGTGACTGTGCTGCCGCGCGAGGTTTACGCGCTATTTCACAACGACGGCAACGGGTCATTCAGCTATCGCAGTCTGCAGGCGGGCTTGGGCCTGCTGTCTGCCGCAAGCTCAGGATGGGGTGTGGGCCTGGAAGATTTCGACAACGACGGCTGGAAGGATTTGTTCGTCGCGCAGAGCCACGTGCTGGACAATGTCGAGCAGATTGACCATATGCTGCATTACAAGGAGCCGCCGCTGCTCGCGCTCAATCACAATGGCCGCTTCGAGCGCGCCGATTCAGGCATCACTTCCGCGATTGCCGGGCGCGGCGCCGCGTTCGGCGATCTAAATAACGATGGCTGGCTGGATGTCGTCGTTACTTCGCTGGGTGGAGAACCCCTGGTGCTCATGAATCGCGCGGGCACCGGTCACTGGCTTTCGATCACGTTGCGCGGAACGCGCAGCAACCGCGATGGGTTGGGTGCGCGCGTGCAGGTCAACGGTCAAACGCGATTCGCCACCACCTCCGGCAGTTACATTTCAGCCAGCGACAAGCGGCTGCACTTTGGTCTCGGCGCCGCGGAAGTTGCAAAGGTTGAAGTTCGCTGGCCTTCCGGTGCGCATCAAGTCCTTGAGAGGGTTAGAGCCGATCAATTTCTCGAAGTCCGCGAGCCGGAAAAATCATGAGCGGCGTTTTATTTTCAATTCTGCTCGCGCTGCAGGCCTCAGCGTCACCGTCGCCTGCGCTACAGCATCTGCACGCCGGAGTGGAGGCCGAAAAAAGCGGGCAGTTGGATGCGGCGGCGACTGAGTTTCAGAAAGCCACCGAACTCGATCCCAAGTTAGCCGTTGCGTTCGTTGATCTCGGCGACGTCTACATCGAAAAGCGCGATTACGGAGCCGCCATTCCACCGCTCAAGCGCGCCGTCGAACTCAGCCCCAGCCTCGAGGCTGCCCACCGGCTATTGGGTTACGCGCTGCTGGCGCAAGGGTATGCCAGCGAAGCGATTCCGCATCTGGAGAAGGCGCACGAAGTGGACGCGCTGGGCATAGCGCTGCTCGAAGCGGGGAGATTGCCGGACGCTGTGACCGTGCTGCAAAAGGCCTTGGCGCAAAATCCGAATGATCCCGACCTTCTGTATTACTACGGCCGCGCTGCGGGTCTCGTCGCCAAACAAGTTTTTGACGAACTCGAAGCACGCTTCCCGGATTCGGCGCGCGCGCATCAGATGATGGCGCAGGACTACGCCGCGCTGCGGGATGTTCCCGCCGCCGAACGCGAATTTCTCGAAGCGCTACGCTTGCGCCCGCAGACCGCCGGCCTACATTTGGAGGTCGGCGAGCTTTACGCGCGCGCGCAGCGATGGGATAAGGCCGCCGAACAATTCCAGCTGGAAACCGAAACTCAGCCGGGCAGCCCCGAAGCTTTCTATCGTTTGGGCGAAGCTCTGGTGCAACTGGGGAAATTCCACGAAGCACGCGAGGCGCTTGCCCATTCTGACCAATTGAAGCAAGACATGCCGGAAACGCTTTACATGCTTGGTAAAGCCGCGGCAATGGACGGAGACGACGGCTTAGCCCAAAAGTCCTGGGTACATCTGCTGCGCGAGGAAAAAGATACGGACCTGGCCGCACAAGCGCATTTCGGACTGGCCGCCATTTATCGCAAGCAAGGTAAAGCTGCGGACGCGGACCGCGAAATGGAAGAATTCCGCAAGTTGCAAGGCAGCGCGGGTCATACGGACGATTTGCCGAAATAAATAATTGCCACGCCAGAGCCGAAGGAGAGAGTCGATGATACCAGCACGCACGAACGCAATGCCATCGCAGCGCAGAATCGGTGTGATTTTCGTCTTGTTTTTTATTGCGATCACCATGGCACTGGTTCCTGCCGCTACTTCTGCTCCCGGCGACGTCGAGCAACGCGTCGAAGCGATTCTCAGCAAAATGACGCTCGAGCAGAAGATTGACATGCTGGGCGGCGAGAACGATTTCTACATCCGCGCGTATCCTGACCTTGGCTTGCCCCGCCTGCGCATGGCAGACGGCCCTATCGGCGTTCGTCACGGCGGCCCTGCTACCACCATGGCTGGTGGCATTTCCATGGCCGCGTCGTGGGATCCTGCGCTCGCCGCCGCAGTGGGAACTCAGATTGCACGCGACGCCCGCGCCAAAGGCGTGCACTTCATGCTCGGACCTGCCTTCAATATTTATCGCGCGCCCATGAATGGCCGCAATTTCGAATACTTGGGCGAAGATCCGTATCTCGCGTCGCAAATCGCGGTGGGATACATCGAAGGAATGCAAAGCCAGGGCGTCAGCGCCACGGCCAAGCATTTCATAGGAAATAATTCCGACTACGATCGTCACAACACCGATTCCATCATTGACGAGCGCACCATGCGCGAAATTTATCTCCCCGCATTCGAGGCGTCGGTAAAACAAGCTCACGTGCGCGCGGTGATGGATTCCTACAACCTGACAAACGGCACTCACATGACGCAGAACGCCCATCTGAATATCGACGTCCTGAAAAAGGAGTGGGGCTTCGATGGCATCCTCATGTCGGACTGGACGTCCACCTACGACGCGGTGGGAGCTGCGAATGGTGGGTTGGATCTCGAGATGCCCTCGGGAAAATTCCTGAACCGCGAGAAGTTGCTTCCGGCGATTCGGCAAGGGCAGGTCTCCGTCGCGACCATTGACGACAAAGTGCGCCGTATTCTGCGCGTCGCAATTCAGTTTGGCTGGCTCGACCATGAACAGACTGATCTCACGATCTCGCGCTACAACCGCGAAGGCGATCAAGTCGCGCTGCAAGCCGCGCGCGAAGGCGCCGTTCTGCTGAAGAATGATGGCAATTTGCTGCCGCTGAAAAAGGATGCGGTTAAATCCATTCTGGTCGTCGGCCCCGACGCTCATCCCGGGGTGCCGGTGGGCGGCGGCAGTGCTCACGTGGTGCCCTTCGAAGCAGTGAGCTTTTTGCAAGGCATCAGCGACTACGTGGGAAATGCTGTTCAAGTCTTTTATAGTCCAGGAATTCCCACGGTGCAGGAAATGGCCGCGCTAAAATCTTTCTCAACGACTGCTTCGGGCGGGACTCTGGGATTTAAAGCAGAACATTTCACCAATCCGGAATTACAGGGAGCGCCATTTTTTACGCGCACCGAAGAGCGTGTAGATTTCGGACCGCCACCGAGCAAGAAGACTTTGCCGGGCGAGGCTCTGTCGTCTCGCTGGACCGGTTACTACACACCGAGCGCCGCCGGCAAATACGATCTGTTCGTTTCTTCCACCGGAGAAGACGGCGGCTACTACCGCGTCTTCGTTGACGACAAAATCGTGCTCGACGATTGGACAACGTCAAAGGAAGTACTTGGCGTCGCGACGCTGACCTTCGACACCAGTCCGCACAAAGTCGTACTCGAGCATCACGGCCAGTCTGAATGGCTCGGCGGACGCCTGCATATGGGAATTGCTCGCGAAGGAACGTACGTTCTACCGGATGCGAAGAAGCTGGCTGCGAAGGCGGACGTAGTTGTAGTCGCGGTGGGATTTGATCCGCTGTCCGAAAGCGAAGGCGCTGACCGAACTTTCCGTCTGCCTCCGGGGCAAGATGAATTGATCCAGGAAATGACGGCGGCAAATAAGAACACGATCGTCGTGCTTACTTCCGGTGGCGGCACGGACATGAACAGGTGGCTCGATCGCGTTCCCGCGCTTCTGGAAGCATGGTATCCGGGACAGGAAGGCGGCAAGGTTGCTGCAGAAATTCTGTTTGGCGACGTGAATCCGTCAGGTCGTCTACCCGCAACATTTGAGCGACACTGGGAAGATAATCCGGTGCACGATAGTTACTATCCGGCGGCGGGAAGCAACCGAGTGGTATATAAGGAAGGCGTGTTTGTGGGGTATCGCGGGTACGAGCACAACGGTACAAAGCCTTTGTTTCCATTTGGTTATGGGCTTTCGTACACATCTTTCAAGTACGGAAATCTGGCCATCAAGCCCGTGGACTCCGACGCGAAGAACAACGGATTTTCCACGCCGCTATATCAGGTTTCGTTCGACGTGACTAACACTGGAACGCTCGCAGGCGCCGACGTCGCGCAAGTTTACGTGGCGGAGGCGCACCCGAAAGTTCCCAGACCCGCTAAGGAATTAAAAGGATTCGCGCGAATCAATTTGAAACCGGGCGAGACGAAAACCGCGACAGTGATTTTGGATGGCCGCGCTTTTTCCTATTACGATGCGAACGCGAAATCGTGGCGCGCGGATCCTGGAGAATACCAAATTCTCGTAGGACGTTCGAGCCAGGACATCCCACTCCACAGCGGGGTTACGCTTTCGGCGGATGTTGCAGCCTCGGGAAATAATAAATAGATTTGACGAATCGGATCATTCGGCGCGCTTTAGTGCATTGTGGGAGATGCCGGGTAGGCGTCCGTGAGCGAAACCACCTGCAGCGAGCTCTTGAGTTGATCGAGCGAGACGGAAGATGGTGTCTTGAGTTTTACGGTGACTGCCTCGCCTGGAAGCAAGTCAAAATAATTATCCGCAGTTTGCACATCCAGATCGCCGAACGATAGGTCAGCGCTGCGCGCAAGCTCGGGCGAACGCAGTGTTACCGTATACGTTCCGTTCGCATTCGCGAGCGACGTTTCGATGTGCACCGACGAGGGCAGATCGAGATTGTGCATGGTGTCGAAGAAAATCAGATTGCGCGAAACGTTCTGTCCGCCAACCGCGAGATCGAATACCAGAAAACTTTTCTTCGGGTCAGCGTTTGCCAGCAGTTCCTTCTCGTCCAAAGTGAAGTACACGGCGCTCGATTGCGGCGGAACCTGCACGTCTTGCGTTTTCTCCGTCAGAACTTTCCCGGAAAAATCCAGCAAGCGCCAATGGATTTGGCCGCTGAGCGGTTGCAGCTTGTCCGACACCACGTAAACATCCACCTTGCCGTCGTGCGCGAACGGCGAAACGATCACGTCATCGTAAAATCGCCGCGCATAATATTGCAGCGCCTTCCAGCGTCCGTAATAATCAATGCTCGCCCAAGAGGCTACCGGCCAGCAGTCGTTCAGCTGCCAGTACAGCGAACCCATGGTGTTCGGCCGCTGCCGCCGCAAATGTTCGGCGCCCACTTTGATGGCTTCGGCCTGCAACACCTGGCTCAGGTACACGAACGAGGCGAAATCCTTCGGCTCCGGATACCAGCGCAGCATGTAGCTCAGAATTCGCTCGTTGCCGCCGTGATTTTTCTGGTGGTCCTGCATCGTCGCGGAATGGATGTCCATATCGCGGGGCTGCGCGAAAGTGCGAATGGTGCGCATCTCCGGGAAAGATTGAAACCCATATTCAGACATGAAGCGCGGAAATTGCTGCGTGTACATTTCAATCGGCGCCAGCGCGTGCCATACCTGCCAGTAGTGCATATCGCCGTTGGTCTGGCTGTCGGGGGGATCTTCGAAATTTGCGCTCGGTGAACTGGCCCAGTACGGCACGGGATCGCCGTAACGCGCCACCACGCCCGCGAGTACGTTGTGAAACAGCACGACGTAATCCGTCCACACTTTTTCGCGATCGGCCGGCGAAACTGCTTCCTTGAAGATTTTTCGATCGTCCCAATGCACCCAGCCCGTCTCGATTTCGTTATTGCCGCACCACAGCACGATGCTGGGGTGATCGCGCAGCCGTTCCACTTGCTGGATGGCCTCTTGCCGGACATTGTCCTGAAAATCAGCGCCGCCCGGAACCATGTCGCCGCCGAAAATAAATTCCTGCCACACCATGATGCCCAGCTCGTCGCATATATCGTAAAAATCATCCGACTCGTAGTATCCGCCGCCCCATTCGCGAACCATATTCATGTGCGCGTCACGCGCAGATTCCAGAATCTGGCGGTGAATTTCCGGCGTCACGCGGTTTGGAAAGCTGTCGAACGGAATCACGTCCGCGCCTTTGGCGAAAACGGGAAGGCCGTTGACGACGAAGGCGAAACTCTTACCCGTCGAAGTTACTTCCCGGCGCAACTCGATTGAACGCAGTCCCGTTTTAAGCGAAGCATCCGCGGCGACGTCACGCCCCATCCGAACAGTAGCCGCGAAACGATAGCGGTCCTGCGCTCCATAACCGAGCGGGTACCACAGCTTGGGATTCACAATGTGAATCGAAACGCTGACGCGGTTCAGCCCTGGTTCCAATTGCACGCTCTGCCGAATAGGCGCGGTTGCAGCGCCGTTAAGCTCTCGATAGCTGACTTCCACGATTGCGGCCGTGCTGCGGCTCGCTTCGATTCCGAATTCGGCGGCAAGCGCGGCGAATTCCTTGCTGATCCTTTGCTGTTGCACGTGAAAGTTCTCGATGCGCAGCGCGTCCCAAGTCTCCAGCCGAATCGGCTGCCAGATTCCCTGGGTCACGTAGCGCGGCCCCCAATCCCAGCCGTATTGATAAGGCGCCTTGCGCGTGTACGGTGCGGTGGCGATGTTTTCCTCGTTTCCGGTGTTATGCGAAGTGACGGAAGGCAAAATGTACGGCAGCGCTTTCACTTTCGGAATCATGGATTCGATCGGAGAATGGAACACCACGCGCAGCGTATTCGGACCGGACTTCAATAAAGTTTTCGCCGGCACGCGCCAGCGCCGGAACATATTGTCGCTGTGCAGCACGGCCTGGTCGTTCACGTAAACATCTGCGTAGGTGTCCAGGCCTTCAAAAACCAGGTCCACGTGATCGTGAGCCAGCGTCGCAGCATCGGCCTGAAAAGTGGTCCGGTATTCCCAATCGGTCAGGCCAATCCACTGCAGCCGCGTGTCGTTGTCCTGGTAGAAAGGATCAGGAATCAATCCATCGCTCAGTAGGTCGGTCTGCACTACGCCCGGAACTTGCGCGGGATGCCAGTCCTTCAACTCCGCGCGATCCGTGTTGCTGACGGCGCGAAACTCCCACTTCGCTTCGAGCACGCGCGAAGAGGCTTGGCCGGCAACGTCGGTGGAAATTGTAGGAATCAGGAATGCCAAAAAAGCTGCACAGCGAAATAGCCGGAGTGGTAGAGGCAAGTTTGCGTCACCTCAAGTAGAATATCGATTTGGGAGCGCCGTTCCGGCGCGGTTAGAGAATAGATAATGCTGTTTGGTGACGCAAGCACTTTCGGGTCTGGCTGGACGCTGGCCGCCCGGGGAGAAACCCTTTGGCAGACCGTCCGAAGAACCTAGCATCGCTGCAAGTCGCACTGTTGGGATACGGGTTTGCGAGCAAGACTTTCCACGCACCGTTGCTGACATGCGTCGCCGGGTTACGCCTTACGCACATCGTTTCCAGCGACGCCGCCAAGGTCAAGCAGGATTACGACGTGACCGTACTCGCGAAAGCGGAGGACGCCTTCGCTCTGCCGGAAATTGATCTGATCGTGATCGCGACGCCGAATATCGCGCACTTTGATCTGGCCAGCAAAGCGCTCAAAGCCGGCAAGCACGTCGTTGTGGACAAGCCGTTCACCAACACAGTTGCGGAAGGGACGGAACTGATCAAACTGGCGAAGGCTCGCGGGCGATTGCTCTCGGTTTTTCAAGATCGGAGGTGGGATTCGGATTTTCTCACGCTGCGCAAGGTGCTCGCCGATGGTGCGCTCGGTGAAGTCGCGCATTTCGAGTCGCACTACGATCGTTATCGCCCTGAGCCGCGCCAGCGCTGGCGTGAACAACCCGGACCGGGCAGCGGCATTTGGTTCGATCTAGGCTCGCATCTTGTGGATCAGGCGCTGCAATTGTTCGGTCCACCGGAAGCGATTTATGCGGACCTCGAGATGCAGCGCCCGCTTGGCCAAGCGGTTGATTACTTCCACGCCATCCTCCGTTACGGTCGCAGGCGCGTGATTCTGCATGGCGCGTCACTTGTGGTTGCGGAAATTCCGCGATTCATCGTTCATGGCGCGCTGGGAAGTTACACAAAATTCGGCATGGATCCGCAGGAAGAAGCGCTGAAGCGCGGCGAAATTCCGGGCAGTCCGGGATGGGGCCTGGACCCGCAGACGGGAACGCTAATCACCAAGAAAGGCGACGGTTTCGATAAGCGCGAAGTCCCGAATGTTCCCGGAAACTATCCAGCCTACTACCAGGGGATTCACGACGCGATTGCCCTCGGCGCGCCCAATCCGGTGCCTGCCGAAGAAGGTCTCGCGGTGATCAATGTGCTCGAAACCGGGGTCAAAAGCTCCGCCGCGCGTGCTGAGATGCCCTTCGCGCAGATCAAATTGTGAGGCCGGAGAATCTGTTATGATTTGTCGCGGAGGATGCATCGAGTCAGTCGTCCGCGAAAACAGTTCGTGCAATTCCACATTTTCCAGCCGGAACTTTCATGACCATTGATCAAGACCTCGAAAAAATAGCGCTGCAGGAAAAGCGCCTACAATTCAAGCACTTCGATTCCGCAGTGGCCTGGGCGGTGGGGAGCGCGCTCAAGGCCGCAGCCGAAAAACGTGGCGTCGCGGTGGCCATTGATATCCATCTCAATGGACATCAACTGTTTTCATACGCCATGGCAGGAACCACTCCGGACAATTGGGATTGGATTCGCCGCAAACGCAATGTCGTCCAGCGCTTTCACCGCAGTTCCTATGCGATCGGCTTGACGCATCAGCGCGCTCAAACCAGCTTGCATGAGAAGGCCGGGCTCGATGCAAAGGATTACGCTCCGCACGGCGGATGCTTCCCGATTTTTCTGGCAGGGACGGGTTTAGTCGGCACGATCACCGTTTCCGGGCTGCCGCAGCGCGAGGATCACAATCTGGTCGTCGCCGTACTTCAGGATTACCTGCATCTGGTGGCCGAAGATCTGGCGCTGGGTGCTCCCGCTGCACCTTGAAGGGAGACGATGGATGCCCGCGGACACTGAGAGTCCAGCCGCCAAGCCGCCGCCGGTAATTCGCGCGGTGATTTTGGATTTCGGCGAGGTCCTTTGCCATCTTCCTTCCGCGGAAAACATCGAACGTCTCGCCTCTATCTTTCAGATGGATCCGCGAGCTTTTCTTCCGACCTATCTGGAGACGCGCGCGCCGTATGACCGGGGAGACTTGCTGCCGAGCGAATACTGGATAAAATTCGCGGAGCAAGCCGGGGTGAAAATAACCGCGGATGCGATTGCACAAGCGCGCCAATTGGACCTGGACCTGTGGAGTGACATCAACGACGCAATGATCCTCTGGGTTCAGGAACTTCAGGCTGCGGGATACAAGACGGCGATTCTATCCAATATGCCGACCGACATGGCCACGCACGTCCGCAACAATTTCGCGTGGATCAGCCATTTCGACCATCACATTTTTTCTGGCGAAGTACGCAGCGTCAAACCCGAACCTGAGATCTATCAGCATTGCATTGACGCGCTGGGAGTGAAACCTTCCGAAGCGCTCTTCATTGACGACCGGGACCTAAATCTGAAGCAAGCGCGCGCCGCCGGAATCCATGGAATCCGCTTCCAGTCAGTGGAACAGCTTCGCGACGATTTGCGAGCGCTTGGCTTCACAATTTTGCCGCAGCAATCCGAACCTCAGCACTCAACGACGGAGAAAAAGGAGAAACGAAATGGCTAGCCAACCTCAAATCAGTCTCGTCCCGCCCTTCACTCGCGAAACAGCCATCCAGAAAGTACGCAAAGCCGAAGACAGCTGGAATTCGCGCGATCCGCAGCGTGTTTGCTTGGCTTACAGCGTGGACAGCCGCTGGCGCAACCGCGCGGAATTCATCAATGGCCGCGAGGAAATTATTAAGTTCCTGACGCGCAAATGGAATCGCGAACTGGACTATCGCCTGATGAAGGAACTCTGGGCCTTCGACGGCGCGCGCATTGCCGTGCGCTTCGCCTACGAATCACACGACGATTCCGGCCAATGGTTTCGCTCCTACGGCAACGAAAACTGGGAATTCAACGCCGACGGCATCATGCACCACCGCTACGCCTGCATCAACGATCTACCAATTCAGGAGTCCGAGCGACTGTTTCACTGGCCTCTTGGCGTTCGCCCTGCGGATCATCCCGGACTCAGCGATTTGGGTCTATAAATCCACGCTTCGTCAAGACAAGCCTGAAGATTACTTCTTGGCGGAAATATCCGGGGGCTTCGTTTCGTGAGCCGCGATCTCTGCGCGGAATTTTGCCGCCTGCTCCGGCTGTTGCAACGCTTCGTACTCTTCCACCAGGTCTTTGCGCGCGTTCATCAGCCAGCTCACTTTCGGATCCATCTGGGTACGCAGAATATCGTAGCCAGCATGCGTTTCGGTTTCAGCGTCCGCATAACGCTGCTGGCGCAATAGCGTTCTGCCCAGCTTGATGCGCGCAATGCCGGTGTTGATGTGCATGGCCGATTGCGATTCGGTGTAAATGGGAATTGCCTGGCGGTAAAGCTTTTCCGCGCGAGTCCACTGCTGCTGCGCGGTGTACACGCTGGCCAAATTGGAAAGCGCGGTGGCGTATAGATAGTGCTGCTCCCCGTATTCGGTCCTATAAATGTCCGCCATTCGTGTGAAATATTGTTCCGCCGCATCGTACTTACCTTCATTGAGTGCCACCGATCCCAGCTCGTTGAGCGTGGACGCGACGGAAGGATGCACCTTCCCAAAAGTACGCTCTTTAATTGCCAGCGATTGCTGCAGCAGGTCAGATGCTTCGTCAAAGCGTTTTTGGTAAACCAGCGAACGCGCCAGAATCGTCAAATCGCTCGCCGTCTCGGGATTGTCTTTGCCGTACCACGCTTGCACCATGTCGAGCGCTTGGCGGTCGTACTGCTCTGCTGCGGCGTAGTGCCCCGTGTCGAGCTGGATCGCGCCCAGGTTGATTAAAATTTCGGCCACGCGCGGATGGCGTTCGCCGTAAATCTGCTTGTACATTGCCAAAGCGCGCTCGTTGATCTCTTCTGACTTTTCGTAATGCCCTGCATAGAAATGCGCGTTGGCCAATTCGTACAAACTATCGGCAAGTTCCACCCGTTCCGAGCCTGGTGCGGAATAAAGTTGCACGGTCTGCTCGAGAATTGCGATGGATTGGTCGTAGGCGCCGCGATTGTCGAGCACTCCGCCGAGCGCCAGCATAGCCTTCGCCACCGCCGGGTCGTTTGCCGGCAAGTGGCGCCTGTCCCTATCCAGCGCTTGGCGAATCAGCCGTTCGGCATCGCCATACCTCGCCTCCGCGTCGCGCAGCGAACCCAGCGCCAGCAGGCCCTTCGCCGTCTCGATGCTATCCGGCCCGTAAAGAGCCTCGCGCTTCGCCAGCGCGGATTCCATCAGCGAGTCCGCCTGCTCTAGCTTGCCCAGCTTTTGGTAAATGCCTCCCAGCGTCTCGTAAAGTTCCGCCTGCACGGCCGGCTCGGCGTCCAGGCTGCGCGCTTCCTGCGCTCCACGATCGAGCAGCGTCACTACTCGCAAATCATCCGCCGGTCCTGCGGCCGGGTCGCCTCCCTGAAAAAGATTTAGCATGAACCGTTGAATGCGCTGCGTTCGTGCGGCTTGCATTAGGGCCGCGTTGCGCGCCTTGGTCAATCTGACGGTGTAAAAGATCACCATGCCCACGAGCAGCGCAAATATTATGGCGGCCGCAGAAACCAACCGCGCGTGCCGGCGAACGAACTTGCCCAACGTGTAGTGCCACGTATCGGGCCGCGCCTCCAGCGGCTCGCCAGCCAAATAGTGGTTCACATCCCGGATGAGCGCTTCCACCGACTGGTACCGGCGTGGCGGATCTTTGTGCATCGCCGTCAGGCACAGCACATCCAAATCGGCCCAAGCCGTCTTGCTCGCTGACACTGCGCTTTTCGTTTCTGGCGACGCAACAGCCATCTGCACAACATCCGACGGCTTCTCAGCTTCTTGCTCAGTCAAAACCTTTTCTGCTTGCGATGGAGTGCACTTGGTTAAATCAAATGGCAAGCGCCCGGCGAGTAGTTCATACAGAACTACTCCCAGCGAATAGACGTCGCTCTGTATCCCGACCTGTTCGCCGCGGATCTGTTCCGGCGCGGCGTAAGCCGGCGTCATCATTCGCAAACCGGTGATGGTCTGATCCACGAGCTCGCCCAGATTTTCCAGGTGTTTGGCGATGCCGAAATCCAGCAGTCGGATACTTCCATCACCTTTCACCAGAATGTTGGAAGGTTTCAGGTCGCGATGAATCACAGCGTGCTGATGCGCATACAACACCGCTTCGCAGACGGCGCGGAATAATCGCAAACGCTCCGCAATCGAGCACTTCTGCGTTCGGCAATAATCTGTGAGCGGAACGCCTTCCACATACTCCATCACGAAAAACGGTGTGCCATCTGGCGATGTGTCCGCGTCGTATAGCCGCGCGATGGAGGGATGATTCAGCTGCGCGAGCGTGCGCTGCTCGGCATTGAAGCGCTCGCGGCGCGCGGGCGAAACCCAGGCGTCGCGCAGAATCTTGATTGCGACCTCATTGCCCAGATCCTCGCGCTCCGCAAGGTACACCACGCCCATTCCGCCCTCGCCGAGGGCCTGTTTGATCCGGTATGGGCCGAATTCCTTGAAGGGGAGTGAGCCTGGGGATGAATCGTTGAAAATCTGGGACGCGACATCGGCCACATCGCCATCGAGCAGCGATCCGCCGCGCGCGTCTTCGTCTAACAGGATCAGGACTTCGCTGACCAACGCCCCATCATCGCCGCATTGCGTTTCCAGAAAAACGCGCTGCTCCGACGCCGGCATATCAGCAGCTTCGTGAAAAAGAGATTGGACCCTCTGCCAGCGAGTGCTGTCCATCGTAGGTCTCCGGCAGAAAACGCAGGAACACGGCTTGGTGATTCGCCGTTACGTCCGGCGAAGTTCGTGAGTGAGCCACGCCTTCGCGGCTCGCCAATCGCGCAGAACCGTGGCCTCGGATACGTTCAGTAACGCCGCCGTCTCCAGAACGTCCAGTCCCCCGAAGAACCGGCTTTCCACCATCATCGCCTGCCGCGGATTCATCTGCGCGAGCGCTTCCAGTGCGGTGTTTAGCGCCAACAATTCGTCTTCGCTTGAGGGTTTCTTCTGAAACGCATCATCAAAGGTCACGGTAATTTTCGTCCCGCCGCCGCGCTTTCCAGAGTTGCGCCGCCGCGCAGCCTCCACCAGAAGCTGCCGCATGGCGCGAGCCGCGATGCGTTTGAAGTGCAGCCGCGACGTTGCGCCAACGTCAGGGGATTTCGCGAGCTTCAGCCAGGCTTCGTTCACCAGAGCTGTGGGGCTGAGCGTAGCGCTGGGATCGCCGCGCCGGACGCTCGATGCCAGCCTGCGCAGTTCTTCGTAAGTGACGCTGAACAGCTGGTCCAGCGTCTGTCTGTTCGCCGCCGGCAAGCTGGTCGGTTCGGCCGCTAAGCCGCCCGCCGATCGATTTACGTTGGCCGCCGTGACGGTTTTTCTTTCGCTTTCGCGCATTGTGTAGTGAAGGCCCATACCTGGGAACCCATCTATCGCCGGCTCTAGGTCCCGTCCAGGCACGGAACTGTAGCACCGTATGCGGCCATACGGCAACGGATGGCGTCTGCGTGGGTGGTCCTAAAGGTCTCGCGGGAGGCGGCTGCGCGCTTTTCGATACTCAAAAGATGGAATCACCGCTCAGGAGAATCTTATGAATGGCACAGCGATCCGCAATGCGCTTCTCGTTTTCGTTCTGGCTGGCGCAGCTCTGGCAGTGGGGTGCGGAGGCGGCGCCGAAGGCAAATATCGCGACCCCAGCGGCACGATCAACGCCGAATTCAAAGACGGTAAAGCCTATGTGGCCCTCGGTGCCTACGCGGTGGACGGCACCTACAAAATCGAAGGCGATAAGATCGTCGCACGCGGCGATTTCGGGCCCATGCTTCCCAGCCCCCTGGTCTTCACGATCAACAAAGACGGCACGATTGATGGCCCCCGGAACAGCATGATTCCGCGGCTCGAGAAAGCGAAGTAGCCGTCGCGACCCGCCGCGCCGCGCGCAGTTTTGCGAAGGAAGGAACTCAGCGATGAAAGTCTATCGCGCCACATCACTCGCCGTTCTTGCGCTAGCGATGCTGCTCGGTCCGGCAGGTTGCGGCCATGCCAGTTCGGAGAGCTCCGCGGACGACGGAATTCCCGGGCTCAGCAAAGCCGACCGCGAGGCGCAGAGTGCTGCCATGGCGGAACTCCAGAGACATTGGCTTAAAGGTTCAGACGGCTGGACCACCGCCATCGTTTCCGGCAGCCCTTACGCGCCCGATCATTTTCTGCGGCAGTGCCGCGCGCTAGCGATAAAAGAAATGGAGCCGCAGGACCTGAGCGAGTCGGACAAACTGAACGGTTTCAAGTGGGTGGGGCGCGCGAACTTCCAGCCGACGTCTTGTCGCGAAGGTGGCGGGCAAACCACGATGGTCCTGGACGGCATGTCCAACGTCGTCGTCAGTAAACACAGCGGCCAATGGAGCCAGTGGGTGGACTTCACGCCAGGTCCGCTGCGCTTCGCGCGCGAGAAAGACCGATGGCAATTCAATTGGGACGCCACCTATCTGCGCGGAACGCTTCCTGGACCGCAAGATTTTGCAAATGCGGGAGTGCACTAGACGGAGCACAAAGGCAACTGAACTTAGCGAATTCCCGTCGGGGTCGCGAATCTCTATTGACTACTCCGTCGCCTTGGCCGCCAGCGCTTCCGCAACCGAAATATTCTGCAGCAGCTCCTGCGGAATGCCGTGCCGCTGCTGCAAATACGACGGACGATTATAGGAAGCCCAGACTTTTCCCTGCCCATCTTCCCAAACCAGAATCTTTAGCGGCAGATCAATCGCCGCGCTGGGCGCCGCTACCATCACCGGCGTGCCACCCTTGGGATTCCCGAAGATCAGCAACTTGGTGGGACGCATTTTCAACCCAGCCTTCTCTGCCTCTCCGCTGTGATCCACCAAAGCGAAGAGTGTCACTGCTTTCGCCTGCAGAATACCTTTGAGCTTCTCTACCGTTTCGTCCACCGAATGGTTGCTGGCCTTATTGATGATTCCATTGTCCGCAATCGGTGCCATTGATGTCATGGGTGTCTCCTCCTTGTTCTGGGAATTATTTTCAGAATTTACATGCGCGGAACCGCGCACTGAAAGCAGGTAAATCGTCATCGCCAGCCCGACCAACGCCAGGAACACTGCGATGGTGACTGCCGGCGCTGCAGGACGTGCATCGGTCGCACCGCCGCGATCGAGGTCCCGGACCAAGTGTGCGTGTTGCCATCCTGCGAGTAGATTCACGATCACTCCCGCGGCGATCAACGCAGTGCCAAACCACAGCGAGAGGCCGTACGATTGCGCGGAGAAAGTTTTCTGGACGGTCTGCAGCTCTTGCAGAAATAATCCGAAGCGCGCCACCACGAAACCGAAGCCCATCAAGGCTAATCCCGTCCGAATCCACGCAAGAAGCGTGCGCTCGGCTGCCAAGTAATCGCTCAAAGCGGCTTTCGGCTTCCCGTCTGTCGGACCAAGCATCTTGGCGCCTCCCGCCGCAATCCCCCACTCCGCGCGCGGCTTGAAATCTCACCTCATCGCCGCCCCGGTCGGCCGGATTATATTCTTCGGACCACTCCACAAGCTGCAAATTATTTCGGACGGAAGCCGCTCTCCGAAAATGAGCGGATTCATCCAGCTCTTAGGCGAGCTTTCACGATTTGCAAAATTTTGGATTACGGCAACGCAGGTGAGCACCGCAGGAACTGCAAAGTAAAAAACACGGGAATCAGCAAGCGGCGGTTTAGCGTGGTTTCTGCAAAATCATTCGCGGAAGTTATCGCGAAGTTGGGGCGGCCCAAGGCCGCCTCAACTTCGCTGCGCGAGTAGCACACCGTTCGCTAGTCGTTCTCGCCGGAACAGCACTTCTCATCCGCACTGTTCGGCTGCGTATAAATCCGAGCCGGATCCACCAACTGGCCGTTCACATACCTGTCGTGGTGCCGCACCCACGCCATCGAGTACGCCAGCCCATCTTCATCGCGTCCCTTTGGCGCCATATCCAACCAGTTGTACGCCCCAATCAATATGTCCAGCCCGCGACCGTAGGTGGAATACGTGTGGAAGATGTTTCCGGCCTCATCCTTATAAAACGCGCTCGCGCCGGGCCCTTCCTCGCTCGGGAATTGCTGCAGCGTGTAGTTGTAATACATCTCGCCCTTGGCCTTCTCTTCCTTCGTGAACGACACGTTGTAGTCGCGATTGAAGTCGCTATCGAATGACGATACCCACTTGAACCGCCAGCCCATCCGCATCTTGAACGCGCCGATCTCCGCCAGCGGCGCTCGCGAAACCACCACCAGCCTGGTGTCTCGTGCGCGCAGGTGTGCCACGCTGCCGTCAAAATGATCCGCCAGCAACGAGCAGCTCGGGCAACCTTCCGTCCACCCCGGACCGAGCATGAAGTGATAAATCATCAGCTGGCTTTTGTCGCCAAACAGATCGGCCAGCGTTTCTTTGCCGGTTGGTCCGTCGAACACGTAGTTCTTCTTCACCTTTTCCCACGGCAGTTCGCGCCGCAGCCGGCTGATTTCGTCGCGCATTCGCGTGAACTCTTTTTCCTTGTTCAGCAGCTCCGTACGCGCTGCGATCCACTCTGCGTGCGGCACCACATTCAGCTGAACCATTTGTTTCGCTTCCGCTATTGATTCCATCGTCGTCTCCTCTCGCTTCGATTGTTGATTCGGTTGTCGTGTACTTACGCGAACGGGTTTTCGTCAGCGCTCGGGCCGTAAATCGAAGGCACCGGAACATTCAGCATCCGCAGATAGACGGAAAGCTGCCCGCGGTGATGATAGGTATGATTCATCAGGATCGAGCGCAGGAATCCAATCCGTGGCACGGACATTAGGATTTTTCCGTTTTTCGTCAAGGTCCATTCGGACATCAGCCGCGCGTCATCCATTTTCTTCAGCGCGTCCCTTGCGCTGGCCATGCTCTTGGAGAAAGTTTCCAGCACTTCCTGCCGGTTCTTGGGCTCCGGCTGCGGTGAAGTTCGGAGATTCAAAAGTGTCCGGCGAAACTGCCGCGGCGATTTGGCCCGGGCCGGACGCGATGTGCATCGCTAACTGTCCGAGCGAGAATGATGTCGGATGCGGCTTCCAAGTGAGTTTGTCATCCGGAATTCGTTCCAGCACCCGCTTCGTCGTCTGCGCTTCCTGGTCGAACTCCATCAACAGGGAATCTGCAAGTTTCATGACTGCTCCTTTCCGTGCGTGTCAGATTTGATCTTCACATCTTCGCGGCTTTGAGAATCGAACGAGCCCGCTCTGGTTCGCGTTATTCTTCGCATGGAGCTTCTTCGCGGCGAGCGCCGTTAGCCCGCCTGTGGACATGATCCCCGTGATAATCAACGCGGCGCCCGCAATGCACGCTGGACACATACGATTCTCCTTCCGCAGCCGCCGCGCTTACTGCGGCCGGCGCTTTGCTTCGGCGTGTTTGCGCGCGCCTTCGTTCATGTACGTCCAACCCTTCACAACTCCCTCGCGATGCTCGTCTGCAATCAATCCGAACGCCAGGTGATGAAACTTGATCAGCGTTCCGCCCTCCTCCTCGCTCAGCCGGTATTGCACGTTCGAGCTGACTGGATAGGACATGAACAGCGGCCCATAGAACTCCAGCAACGTGGGCCGCTTGATCGCTTGCACATGGCCCCACAAATGGCCGTTCTCGTCGCCGAGGTCGCGATACCAACGCCCGCCCGGCCATGGTTCCAGCTTCAGCGAGATGGGCTTGCCGTCGGGCGTTTCATTCAGCGGCCCAAGGTATTCGAGCAATGAGTCGAACGTTACCCGCAGCGACGCCCGCACGTGAATCTCCTGCGTGATGCTCAACGTCAAATCCTCAATCGTCCGATTCAACTTAATCGCCGTAGAAGTCATCGTTTCTCCTCTAATCAGAATTTGTCCTTCTCCGCGGCTGGAATCGCTCCCTGCCACGAACTGCTCTTCCGTTCTGCGTGTTCCTTCACACGGTTCAGTTGATGCTGCCAGAACCGCTCGAACGTGCTGGTCCACTCATGCAATGGCCGGATCGCCTCCGCGTTCACTCGGTACATCATTCTGCGTCCCTCCCGGCGTACATTCACTAGGCCCACGTCCAGCAGCACCCGCAGGTGTTTCGACACCGAAGGTTGCTCCATCTCCAGCGTCGCCACAATCTCGCCTACCGACCGTTCCTGCAGCGCCAGATAGTTCAGGATCTCGCGCCGCCGGGGCTCGGCGACCGCGTTGAATGCGTCAGAAGTTGTAGCCGCTCGAGCCATGGGCAAACAATACATTCCTATATAGGAATATGTCAAGCTATTTTTTCGGGCGCCCGATATTGCGAGCTAGGAAGGCCGGACTGCAGACGATCGAGGCCTCAGGGCCTTCGAGGGGGGCTAACTGGAGGGGTGCCGCTTCACGCGCACGCTTTGTTCGAGGTATTCATCCAAGTGTTGTCTCATGGCGCGGAGCGGTTCTTCATCGTTCTGTAGCCGGCTGATCAGCAACGCGCCTTCCAGTGAACTAATGATCAGCTCAGAAAGCTGTCGGGGCGCGGTGCTGCGGTCAATCTGATTTTTCTTTATTCCTTCTGTAGCGATCCGTGACAAGCGTTCCGTCCAGCCCTGCAAGGCTTTCCTGGCGCGTGCGCGCAGCAGAGGATTTCCGTCGTCGGCCTCAACCGCGGTATTCATCAACGGGCAACCGCCGGGCACCAGCCCCGCGCGCCTTTCCACAAAATTCTCGATCGTTCGCTTCAGACGGTCCAGGCAGTCCGGGACCTCCGCCACGCCGTCCAGCCTTCCGCGCACGGCTTTTTCCCACGCATAGTCGAACGCTTCCGCCGCCAGTTCTTTTTTGCCCGAAAAATGGCGATAGATCCCACCCTTCTGCAGCCCGGTGGCCTGCATCAGGTCCGCCAGCGACGTTCCCTGGAAGCCCTTCTGATTGAATAGCGGCGCCGCTTTCTTGACGATGTCGCGCCTGGTTTGCTCGCCCTTGGTCATGCGTAACTCCCTGGACCAGTTCTGAGACCGACTGGTCTTTTATGGCATTCTAGCATACAATGAATGAGACCGAACGGTCTCTTATGCATCGAATCGATCAGAGGATCCATGAGCGAGGCGCTCGCACCAGCCATCCCGCTAAGTCTTCCCACGCCTCGAGTGGGCATCAATCCATGGTTCATCGCCATCACCGTCACCCTGGCGACGTTCATGGAACTGCTCGATACGGCGATCGCTAACGTATCACTTCCTCACATCGCCGGCGGTCTGGCGGTGAGCGCCGACGAGAGTACGTGGGTCCTAACCAGCTACCTAGTTTCAAATGCTGTGGTTCTCCCACTGTCCGCGTGGTTTAGCCGTCTGCTTGGGCGTAAGCGCTACTACATGATTTGCGTGGCGACGTTCACCGTCAGTTCGCTGCTGTGTGGGTTTGCCCCCAGCCTCGGCGCCTTGATCTTTTTTCGCGTCTTGCAGGGAATCGGAGGCGGCGGACTGGCTCCGGTAGAGCAGGCCATCCTCGTGGACACTTTCCCCGCACATAAGCGCGCCGCAGCCTTCGCTCTCTACAGCATGGCCATTGTCACCGCGCCTGCGATCGGTCCTCCGATGGGCGGATGGATCACCGACCACTGGAGCTGGCGCTGGGTTTTCTTCATCAACATTCCGATCGGCATCATCTCCTTGGTCCTCACCAGCCGCTTGCTCTCCGATCCGCCAGAATTCAAGCGTGAGGTGGAAGCCGCGCGCAAGGACGGCAAACTGAAAATAGACGGCTGGGGAATTTTCTCCGTGGCCATGGCTTTTGCGTGCCTGGAAGTGGTTCTCGATCGCGGGCAAACATTAGACTGGTTCGAAAGCAATTTCATCGTGGTCTTTTTTACGATCGCCATCGCCGCTCTGGTGTTCGCCATCATCTGGGAGTGGCGCCACCCGGATCCCGTGGTCGAAATCCGCCTGCTGGCCGATAGAAATTTCGCGCTCGCCAACATTTTCTACTTTCTGTTCGGATTCACGCTTTATGGATCCACCGTGCTGATTCCGCAGATGCTGCAGCGGCTCTACGGTTACACCGCCACCGACGCCGGCCTCGTCCTGGGGCCGGGCGCGTTTGTGATTGTGATGCTCGCGCCGGTGGTGGTTAGAATCCTGCCCAAAATCGGCGTGAAACGGCTGCTCGCTTTCGGCTATTTCGTTTTTGCGCTGGCCATGTGGTATTACGCCAGCTTCACACTCGCTACCGATTACCGTCACGAAGCGCTGGCGCGCGTGATGCAAGGATTGGGAATCGCCACGCTCTTCGTGCCTGTCAGTCAGCTGGCGTATTCCAATTTGCCTAAAAATAAAAACAACAAAGCCTCCAGCCTCACCAACCTATTCCGCAATCAAGGAGGCAGCTTTGGCATCGCCTTCGTCACCACGCTTCTAGCGCGCCGCTCCCAATATCATCAAAGTGTGCTGGTGGCGCACGCCGTCCCTTCGGATCTGCGCTATCGCCAACTCTTAGTAAATCTGACCAATTATTTTTCCGCACACGGATTTTCGCATGCGGATGCCGCCATTCACGCTCAAGCGCAGGCTTTCGCTCTTCTTGAACGCCAGGCCACGTTCCAGGCATTTCTGGATTGCTTCACCGCGCTGGGATGGTTTGTCCTGATGGGCGTCCCGCTGGTACTTCTGATTCGTAAATTCAAGCCGGTGGCGCCTTCGGGCGGCCATTGAACGTGTCGTGGCGACGCGTCGCGCTAAATTCAGTAAGGCCTGTTGGCGCGTGATGACAGCGGTGCCATAATTTGAAATGCTCGCGGAAAAGAGCGCCTCGTGAAAGCCGCCATCCTAAAATCGGCGCAAGCCGTTTCAGCAACGCCGTTGGAAATTGATGAGGTTCCCCGCCCGCAGCTTGGCCCCGGGCATTTGTTGCTGCGTGTGCTTGCCTGCGGCGTCTGTCGCACGGATTTGCACATTGTCGAACGCGATCTCCCCGCGCTTCGCCCGCAACTGATTCCCGGCCATCAGATCGTTGGTGAAGTTGTCGCAGGCGAAAGCGCGGAATCTCCGATCGGCTCCCGCGTCGGCGTTTCCTGGATGGGCGGCGTGGATGGTGACTGCTGGTATTGCTGTCACGCGATGGAGAATTTGTGCGATAGGCCGGTCTTCACGGGCTACACCGTGGATGGCGGCTATGCCGAATACGCTCTCGCGCGCGCGGATTTTGCGTTTCCTCTGCCGGGAGGCTTGGACGCTGACCACGTCGCTCCGCTGCTCTGCGCCGGCATCATCGGATTTCGTAGTTTGCGTGTCGCCGGCGTTGAACCCGGCGAACGCGTCGGTCTCTTCGGCTTCGGCTCCTCCGCCAGCCTCACCATCGCCGTTCTGCAGTCGTGGAAATGCGAAGTGTATGTTTCAACGAGGGGAGATTCCCATCGCAAGTTAGCCACTTCGCTGGGCGCCACGTGGGTAGGAAAAGAGAACGACAAGCCGCCGGTCGAACTCGATCGCGCCGTCACTTTCGCTCCCAGCGGAGATGTAGTGGTCAGCGCGCTGGCATGTCTGCGCAAAGGCGGCGTGGTAGCGATCAACGCCATTCATCTGGATCGCATGCCGCAATTTGATTACGACAAACTTCTGTGGGGTGAGCGCGTCATTCGCAGCGTGGCCAATATGACCCGCAGCCGACGCCCGCAATTTTCTTGAAAATTGCGCACGACATCGGCATCCACCCGCAAGTCACCGTATTCCCACTAGCCCAAGCCAACGAAGCCCTGCAGGCAATCAAACACGAAACCATCGAACGGCGCCGCAGTGATTGTTCCGTGAGAAGTGCAAAACAGCGGAATCGTGAGACCTGGCTATCGGTTCCCGGCGCGATGAATACTCAATAGATCGGCGCAGCGGCCGGCGCAAGTGAAGCTCAAGCTCGCCTTCCCATCGCGCGATCACCGCGCATGCCAGGCAATTCCCGATTACGTTCACTGCGGTGCGCGCCATGTCCATCAGCGCATCAATTCCCAGGATGATGAAAATCGGTTCCGTCGGAAGATGAAACGTCGCCGCCGTTGCCAGCAGCACGACTAGCACCGCACGCGGCACTCCGGCGACGCCCTTGCTCGTCACCATCAGCGTAAACACCATGAAAAGCTGCTGCACCCATGTGAAATGAATGCCGGCCACTTGCGCCACAAAAATAGAAGCCACCGCGAGATACAGTGTTGACCCGTCCAGATTGAAGCTATACCCGGCCGGAATCACGAACGCCACAATGCGCCGCGGCACGCCAAACTCTTCCATGCATTCCATCGCGCGCGGCAGCGCCGCTTCGGAAGTGCTCGTCGCAAAAGCGATCGTAGCCGGCTCGGCCACTGCGCGAACGAAGCGCCCGATCGGTAGTCGCGCGAATAATGCGATCGGCAGCAGCACAGCTAGCAGGAAGAACAGCAGCGCGCCGTAACCCGTGAGCAGCAATTTTCCCAGCGGTAGCAGCACCGCAATTCCCATATGCCCGACGATATAAGCCATTGCTGCGCCCACGCCCACCGGCGCGAAATACATCACCAGGTTCGTGAAGGCAAACATCGTTGCCGTGAGGGACTCGCAGAAACTCAACATCGGCGCGCGCTTGGATTCGGATATTCGCGCCAGCGCAATTCCGAAAAGCACGGAAAATACCGCCACCTGCAGAATCTGATTTTCCGCCACCGACTTCGCCAGATTTTCGGGGAATATGTGCAGCAGGAAATCGTCCCAATGCAATGGAGCCGGACTGGGTGCAGTCTCGGTCGCGGCAGCCGCCGTCACGGTCAATCCTTCCCCAGCCCGGCTGATGTTGATCGCGCCCAGCCCGATGAAAAGCGCCAGCGTCGTCACAATTTCAAAATAGATCAGGCTCTTCACGCCGATCCTTCCGACGCTCCGCAAATTTCCATGCCCCGCAATTCCCGTCACCAGCGTGCCGAAGATCAGCGGCGCCACGATCACTCTGATCAAACGCAGGAAAATATCGCTGAACACGCGCAAATGCTCGGCCAGCTGCGGCCGGTCCAACCCAATCTCTCCACCGAGCAGCATCGCGAAAAAAATCCAGTAAGCGAGCGACGGTTTGCGCCATCCACCCGCCGCGATCACAGCCAGTCCAGCCCAGCGAGCGACTGTGAACGACGTAGAAGGATCAAAAATAAACGGGAGGATCGCCCCCGTCATAAAAAGCAGCACACCAATCGCAGTTAGAACGCGGAATGCGGGCGGCGTCCGTTCGGGTTGTGAATGATCAGGCAGTGAGGAGGCAGGCGTCGCGGTGGTTATCATCAATCGTTTGTGTGCTACTCAATATTCCACGTCACTCGCAGCATTTAGGCGGCGCGCGGCCCTTACTATACGATTAAAAGGCCTGAAATTGCAGAAGACGACGCTCCTGCATTTGTTCACACCCTGTCCGCAATCGAACAATCAATCTTTCGCATTCGCACAGCCCCGCCCGCACGTTCCTTTGTCAACACACTAAATCAGCTATCGTCAATATTTTGCGCGATAATCACTTTGGCGTTTCACATGCGAGGTTGCCAATGGATTCGTGCGAACAACCGAGTCGCTCGAATCGTACCAATGACGGTACTTCATTTCGTTTCACTACAGGGAGCGCCCGAGCATGACGAACCTGCTGCGTGACACCCGCTTTGGATTCCGCCTGCTCCTGAAAAATCCCGGCTTCGCAGCCGTCGCTATTCTCGCTTTGGCCCTCGGCATTGGCGCCAACACCGCCATCTTCAGCGTCGTCTATGCCACGCTGCTCGCTCCGCTCCCCTATCCTCAACCCGACCAACTCGTCGTCGTCCGCTCCACCGTCGCTGGAAATAAAAACGTCTCCTCGGCGAGTGATTTCCTCGAATGGCAGCGTCAGAACTCTGTCTTCCAGTCTATGGGCACTGCCACCGACTCCGATTTCAACCTCTCGGTCGGCGAGAAGCCTGAACGCGTCCGCGGCAGTTTCACCACGCCGGGTTTTCTGGATCAGTTGCTTGGCGAACCTCCGTTGCTCGGCCGTTATTTTGGTCCCGACGAAGCCGTGACGGGAAAAGATCACGTTGTGGTTTTCACCAATCAAATGTGGCGCGAACACTTCGCCAGCGATCCTCACATCATCGGCCGTGAAATTCATATGAACGGCGAAAGCTATACCGTGATCGGCGTCCGCCCCGCCGGACAAGCCGACCGCACTCCCACGAAACTCTTCGTCCCACTGGTTTTCAAACCTGATCAGATTAATCACGATTTTCATTTCCTCGTCGTCTTCGCGCGCATGAAACCCGGCGTCACCTTGGCGCAGGCCACGGCGGACATGAACGCGGTCACCCTTCACATAGCGGATGTTTATCCGAAGTCGAACAAAGGTTGGGGCGCTTCCGTTGAGCCGCTGAAGAATGACTTCCTGGACCGCGACGTGCGCACCGCCCTCTGGCTTTTGCTCGGTGCTGTCGCTTTTGTGCTGCTGATCGCCTGCGCCAATGTTGCGAACCTGCTGCTGGCGCGTGGCAGCACTCGCCAAAAGGAAGTCGCAGTCCGTGCCTCCCTGGGCGCTTCGCGCCAGCGCTTGTTCAGCCAGTTTCTCGCGGAAAGCATTGTGCTGGCAGCCATGGGAGGCGCGCTGGGTATCGCGCTTGCAAGGGGGTTGCTCAACGTAATCATCGCGATCATGCCGCCGTTCACGCTGCCTCCAGAGGCGGATGTCCGGCTGAACATTCCGGTGCTGCTCTTCACTGTCGTCGCCACTCTGCTGGCAGGTGTTCTATTTGGCAGCGTTCCGGCGTGGCAGGCGGCGCGCATGAATCTGAACGAAGTCATGAAAGAAGGCGGCCGGTCCGCACAAAGCGCCGGAGGACATGGCTTGCGGCGCTCGCTGGTGATTACCGAATTTGCATTGGCGCTCAGCCTCCTCGCCGGAGGTGGTCTCGCCATTCACAGTTTGTGGAACGTTGCGCACGTGGACCTCGGCTTCCGTACCGATCACATTCTCACGTTCCAGCTTCCGGTCCCGCAAGACCATCTCACCGATCCGCAACAGATCACCACCTTCTATCGTCAGCTTCTGGAAAGAATCCAGGCACTGCCCGGCGTTACCGCCGCATCCGCGTCCGAAGGTATGCCGCTGCAAGGCGTGAATTTCAGCATGCCCTTCCAGATTGCCGGAAAGCCGAACATTGAAGATCCCTCCGCCCGTCCTGGTGCCGGCTTCAGCATGGTCACTCCGCAATATTTCAAGGCCTTCGGCATGAGCATGGAACGTGGACGCTCCATTACCGACCAGGATGTAGCCGGAAGTGTTCCCGTCGCCGTCGTCAACCAGGCCTTCGTCAAGAAATTCTTAGCTGGTGTTGATCCTCTGACCCAAACCATCCTGATAGAACAGATAGTTCCCGGCGTCACTAGGCTCGGCCCGCCCATTCCCTGGCAGATCGTCGGCGTGTATCACGACGTTCGCAATGGCGGCCCACGTGACGATGGATTCCCCGAAGTGGATGTGCCTTTCGCGCAGAGTCCCGAGCCGCAAGCAGCGATCGGCGTGCGTGCAACTGTTGAACCGGTCACCTTGACGCGCAGCATCACCGAAATCGTTCAATCCATGGACCCGAATCTGCCGCTCTCGGAAGTAAAAACGATGGATCAGATCAAGGACGAATCGCTTGCGGGAGACCGCTTCACCGCCGCGCTTTTTGGTGGCTTCGCGGCGGTCGCACTGCTGCTGGCGGCTCTGGGAATATATGGCGTGATGTCTTTCGCGGTCGCGCAACGTACGCACGAGATCGGCCTGCGCATGGCTCTGGGCGCCGGACGCGGCAATGTGTTAGCGCTGATCTTGAAGGAAGGGATGCTGCTGGCTGGTGTCGGGCTGATCCTCGGTCTCGCGGGAGCCTATGGCGTCGGAAAAGCTATGCACAGTATTTTCTACAATGTCGGCACGATTGATTACGCAGCGTTCAGTGCCGTCGCCGCAGCCCTGTTGTTCGCCGCGCTGCTGGCCTGCTTCATCCCCGCGCATCGCGCCACGCTCGTGGATCCGATGCAAGCTCTGCGCGAGGAATGAAGTGGCAGTGCGCGGCCCCCTATTCCTTATGTGGTTGCTGCGCCGTCGGAGGCAGCAGGCCGTTTAGCCGCAAATACATCGCAGCGGCGCTGTAATGGTCCGCGAAATCATTCGTCAACGCGATCATCGCGCTGGCACGCGTCAAGGTTATCGCGCCGCGCGTGAACACCACTTCGCCCAGCTTCGAATCATCCACATTAGCCAGCGACTGCGTGCAAAAATCAAACGAAGCCTTCAGCGCTCCGGTCAATTTGTCCTTCCCGTCCGTCTCTTTCAACTCGTCCAGCTTGGGAACTTCCACGCCCGATATCATCGAACACAGCCGGAAATTCGAATTCGCCATGTGCATCACCACATGTCCAAAGCTGTTTTGCGCGGGCGTGGGCTGGTAACTGTACTTGTCCGCAGGCATTTCTTCCGTGGCCGCAACCAAGTTTTTCGATTGCCGCTCCAGGCTGCTGCGGACCGCGGTTGCAACGGGATTTGCGACGAGCGCGGTCGGCGGCGCGGGATTTTGCGTTGCGCGTGCCTCCTGAGCGATGGCTGCCAAAGGCGAAATCGCCACTATTGCAAAACAGAGCAGAAGTCGTTTCATTTCTGATACCTCCTATGAAATCCAGGCGGGACCAGCATAGACGCGCTCGCGTCGCGCGACAAGACAGACTGCACACTTTGCAACATAAAGTACTTGACAGCCAAGCCCCATCTGCTACTCTTGTCGTATGGCGCTTCCAGAACCTTTCCGCGACCACGCTCCCGTCGCCATTGCCGACCATGCCCGTGACAATCTTCGCTTCATCCGCGAAACGATGGAGCGCGCCGGTTCCTTTACCGCCGTTCCCGGTTGGGGTGGCGTGGCCATGGGCATCACCGCTCTGGGCGCCGCGGCTATCGCTTCGCGCCAGGCTTCGCCTCTCCCTTGGCTGGGCACCTGGATTTCCGAAGCTTTCATCGCCATCGTCATCGCCTGCTGGACCACCTATTCAAAGGCCCGTCAGGCGGGGTCGTCTATGTTTAGCGGACCAGGCCGGCGCTTTGTGTACAGTTTTGCGCCGCCGCTTTTTGTCGGTGCGCTACTCACCGTCTTGCATCTGCGTTCCAGTGAAATCGGCCCCATTCCCGGCCAGTGGCTGCTGCTCTACGGAACCGGCGTGGTCACGGGCGGGGCGTTTTCCATCCGCATCGTCCCATTGATGGGTCTGTGTTTCATGGTTTTTGGAGCCGTCGCCCTATTCTCCCCTTGGAATTGGCAGAATGCGCTGCTGGCGGCGGGCTTCGGCGGCTTACACATTATTTTTGGAGCCGTCATTGCGAGGAAATATGGCGGTTAAATCAGGAGCGTATCGTCGTGAACGTTCTGAGGGCGACGAGCGCGGTAAGCGATCGACCTCGGCGGCGCGGCCGGCGGAAAATGCAGCGACGAATCTCGACCGCCTGATCCACGAGCGTACGCGCCTGGCCATCGTCAGCGCTCTTGCTGTGAACGAGTCGCTCACGTTCAACGAGCTGAAAGAACTGCTGCGCGCCACCGATGGCAACTTGAGCGTGCATGCCCGCAAGCTGGAAGATGCAGGCTATCTGGGCTGTACGAAATCGTTCGACGGGCGTATGCCAAAAACGGAATATCGCCTGACGGCCGCCGGCCGCCGCGCGCTGGAAAAATATCTGAACCACATGGAAGCGCTGATTCGCGTCACGCGCGAAGGTTAGGCTCCAAAAAATTTTGCCGGGACACTCTATGAACAAAAGTACTTTGAAGTTAGTACCCCAATCTCAACTCCACGTCGCCATCCTGCTTGATGGCAATGGCCGCTGGGCTTCCTCCCGCGGTCTCGCCCGCTCCGAAGGTCATCGCGCCGGCGTTGAATCTGTCCGACGCGTCGTCCGCGCCGCTCCCGGCCTGGGCATCGGCACCATGACGCTATACGCGTTCTCCTCCGACAATTGGGAACGCCCCATGAGCGAAGTAGTGGCCTTGCTCGCGCTGCTCGAACAATATTTCCGCACCGAAGCCGCCGCCTGTGTCGCGGCGGGCGTGCGCTTGCGCGTAATCGGCCGTCGCGACCGCATTCCTGCTTCGCTCGCCGCAAGCCATCGAATCCGCGGAAAAACTCACCGCCGCCGGACGCGCACTGGAATTGCGCATCGCCGTGGACTATTCCGCGCGCGACGCGATCCTGCGCGCCGCTTGCTGGATGCTCTCCAGCCTCGAAGTTTCGCAGCGTGAATTTGCGAAGCGCCTAGGTGAAGTCACCCACTCCAGCGGCCCCGCGTTGGACGTGGACTTGCTGATTCGCACCGGCGGCGATCGTCGCCTCAGCGATTTCATGCTCTGGGAATGCGCCTACGCGGAACTTTTTTTCACGCCGCGCATGTGGCCGGAATTCGATGCCGCCGATCTGGCCGCCGCCGTGGAAGATTTTCGTGGCCGCGAACGCCGCTTCGGCCGCCTGCCCGAAGCCGCCGCCAGCTAGACATCGTTATTTCTCAGCTGCCCGTGCGCGCCACATTTCAAACGCTCGCTTGATCACCCGCGTTGCGGTCATGGTCAGCGAATATTGCGCAAGTTCTTCTTCGCGCGCCCAAGCCACATCCCTCACATCACTCGCCGCCCGCGCCTCGCCTCTCTCCACCGCGCACAAGTAATCCAGAATCACGAAGTGATACTGCGTCCTCCCATCCTTGTCCGAAAAAATCCGCTCAAACACCTCGATAAATTCCACCACCCGCACTTCCAGTCCCGTCTCTTCTGCCAATTCGCGCCGCACTCCCTCCTCAAAAGTCTCGCCCAATTCCAACATCCCTCCAGGGATCGACCATTCTCCTTCCAGCGGTGGCGAGCCACGGCGAATCAACAGCGCCCGCCCGTCCGCAATCACCACGCCGCCCACTCCCACCAGCGGTTTCTCCGGATATTCGCGTCGCACCGTCACCTTTACGCATCCCCTCTCGCCAACGCTTGACACCTGCGGTATATAATAGCCCGCCAGTGGAAGTACACTTAGGAAGGAGAGAAATCTCGTGACCCGATGTCCGGAATGCGACACCGAAATTGATTTGGACGAAGACGAAGTCGAGGAAGGCGAAATCCTCAGCTGTCCGGAGTGCGACGTCGAGCTGGAAGTGACGCAAACGCATCCGGTGCATCTCATCGTCATCTCCGAAGACGAGGACGATGACGACGATGAAGAAGAGGAAAAGTCCAGCGTCAAGGAAGATGAAGAGGACGACGATGATGACGAGGAAGAGGTCGGATAATTCCCGTCTCTCGCTTCACGCCCGCATCTTTTCCACTTTCCGCGTCATCTTACAAGTTGTAAGCCGATATGCCGGCCATCTCGCGCTTGCGCTGCCGCCAAATTCGGCCGCAAGTTTCTCGTTTCCGGCTGCTAGCGCTGGAAAGAACAGGACCCCGTGAAAAGCCACAGTCTGTTTCAGGTCGTCGCAGTGTTGCTGTTGGGCTTTTTGGTTGCGATGCCCGCCCGCGCGCAAGATGAATCCAAGGCCCAGAAAAAAGCGGAAGCGCAACTAAAGGTGCTGCACGGCAGCGTGATTGATAAGAGCGAAAATCCCGTGCCCTCCGGCGTGGTCTACCTGAAAAATGTGAAATCCCAAGCAGTTAAAACATATATCGCGGACGAGTCTGGAAATTATCGTTTCAGCGGCCTGGACCCCAACGTTGATTATGAAATTCACGCGGAACATGACGATATGACTTCTTCTATCCGCACCGTTTCCAGCTTCGATAGCCGCCGCGACATTGAAGTCACCCTGAAACTCTCCAAGAAAAAAAGCGGATAGCACTCGCAGCGATCACGATGCTCGAACTTTAAACGATTCTGGTCTCATCAGCTGACATCTGTGTCTCAGCGTCTTTTTCGTTATCTGCATTCATCCTTATCAGACTTCGCATTTATCCGTGTTCAGCTGCGTTCATCCGTGGTGTCTTTTCTCCCCACCATCACCCGAATCGCTTTCGGCAAAATCTCAAACTCCGCAGGCGCCGTTCCCAACGCCTCGCCGTCCCCATGCACTCGCGCCGCCCGGTCCGCGCGCAATGAAACCCGACGGCAGCGATACCGCATAACCTCTGGGAATCCGCGCAGATCGCCAGTCGTGAGCACGATCGGAATCGCTTCCAGCAAACGCAGCAGTCTCACATCGCCGACCACCACCACGTCCAGCAATCCGTCGTCCATCTTCGCCTGCGGAGCGATGCGCACTCCGGAGCCGTAGCTCGTCGCATTCGCCACCGCGACAAACAACGCGCGACCAGACCAGTTCGCTCCGTCCATCTCTACCGACACATCCAACAGCGGCTCGCGGAAAAATACTGCGAAAGCTCCCGCAAGGTACCGCGTCACTCCTGGCCACGCACGGAATCGCGTGTTAGCCAGATGCGCGGCCTCCGCGTCCAGCCCCATCCCTCCTGCGCCCATGTAATGCGCCACGCTGCGATCGGCGAATCGCACCCGCATCAGGTCCACTGCTCGCGGCTGCCCGCGCAAAAATGCGTCCGCCGCAACAACCGGATCGCAGGGAATCCCCAAAGCGCGCGCAATGTCGTTCCCATTTCCGGCTGGAAAAAATCCCGCCACCACATCTTTCCCGCGAATACCTTCCACCAAATGATGAAACGCGCCATCACCGCCCAGCGCCACCACCGCTTGAAATCCCTCCGCCACCGCACGCGCCGCCAGTGCGCGAATGTCTTGCGAACTTTTCGAATGTACGAATGTGGCGCGGCGCCCGCGCTCCGCCAGCAAGCTCGCCACCTCCGCCTCGGCGCGCAACGCCCGCCCTCCGCCCGATACGGGATTCACGATCACGAATGTGTCAGGTTTCATTCCAGGTTCAGTTCAGAAGCGTAGAAACTCTGGACGCGCCGTACAGCCAAAGCCACCGTCAACTCCACCGATTAACTACCGCGCGCCCTTGCATCCCGGCACGCGAAATGCGCCGATCTTCGTCCGATAATTTTCATCACCCGTCTTCAGGTAATCGCCCACGTACCAGAATGTGCAGTCATCGCTCGGATCTATCGCCGTGGTGGTGTAGTCCTCCCACCGCAGCGTGTTTTTCTGCGCCGCCTCTCCCGTCGCCAGCACGGTCTCATGGAACGATAGCACTCCCTTCGGGTCTCCCTCACGCCGCGCCGCAAATCGCTGTCCTGCGTAATTCGGAATTCCACCAAACGAATATCCCACGCCGATGTTGCCCTTCTTGTCCATCGCCATACTCGGGATCCAACGGTAGAAACCGTCCGGCGCGTAGGTGCCCTGCTGATAGAGGTACGCATCCCGTTTCTTGTCCAGGCGAAATTCGTACCAACGCACTCCTCCGCCGCCGGCCTGCGTCGCCACGGAGTGGCCCGCGAGAATTGATTCACGATTGCCGATTCTCCGATACGCCAGCCTTTGCATGATCTTGTCGCCCTGCACATCCAGACGCCGGTCGGTGTCCGGCTGCGGCACGCAATTCGTTAACTGGCCGTTGCACAAATAATGATATGGCGCCACCGCGATCTTCACCGGACCATCGGCTTTCGTATTTGCGGGAGTCGTCCAGTCCACGTGAACTTTCCAAACGTAAATCCCATCGTCTTCAAATACTTTCTTCAGCTGCGTTCCGCCGTCCGCTATCATGATGTTCGGCGCCCCTGCCGGCGGCAGTTTCTGGCCGTCAATATCCGCGTTGTTCAGGAAATTCACGCCGTCAATAATGATGCACTGCTCGGTCGCGGGCTGTCCTAGAAGCATCTTGTTGCGGTCCGCGATGCAATCGTGTTTCTGGATCACGTCGTCGCCTGTGCTCGTCGGTACGTAATAACCGTCTGGCCAAATCGCCGGCCGCGGATAGTCGGGGAAGAGCGTGCGCTCGAACGCGTAGCGATAATACGCGCCCAGAGGATCCGGCCCCACGCTCACGGCGTAGCACATCGCAAATGTTCCCTCTGTTTTCACCCGGCCTTGGTGAGGCGTTTGCGGAGGAGGTGGCGGCGGATTCGCAGGCGGCGCGACGGCTGGTCCGGGATTGTCGAGTTCGCCGAGATGCGACGGCTTGCCTTGCTCCGCGAATTCACCCGGCGCGATGCGACCGAAGATCGGAATCACAATCAGCCAGCGCTTCGCCAGTTGATCGTAACGGACAACCGCATCTCCGTTGTCGCGCGCCTCGCACGCGCCTCCGAAGCCGGTAAAAATCGCGTTCGTGGCTACCGGACCGTAAATCACTGTCCCGGTCTTGTCGTAATGGGTGCCCTTCTTCGAATACACCGCGATGCGCGTGTTTACAATTTGTACGATGTGATCGGGGCCCACCGCCAGGCTATTGTCCGAAGGATTGCGCAGCGTCGCGGTTCCCTGCGGCCCTTCGAATCCGGAGCCGAGGCCGTCAAAACTTTCCAGCAACGGCAGTGCCGGGCGCTTGCCTGGTGTTTTTTGCTCCACGGCGGCGCCTGCCGCGGTAATCACCGGCGCCGGCGCCACTTCCACCGGTTTTTGCTCTTGATCCGCATCCGGATCCTCAGGCGAAGTACCGCATCCTGCGCCTTCACAATCACGCGCATCATCAGTCGCGCCGGACCCGCGCGGTGACCGCAGCGGCGGAGATACGTCAAACTTCGTCGCGTGATGCACAGTGACCGCGCCCGTCCTGACTTCGCTTTGTTGCCCGCGCGAACGCAACGCCGCGCCCCCCGCAAACAGCATAACCAGCATCGCGATTCCGACCGCTGCCACTCGGATCGTTGCCCCCGCCCGATTCATGCACTCTCCTAGTGGCTGGTTGTTCCACGCAATGTCGTGCTCTGAATGGACGCAGGATCAGCGAGGAATTTGGCGACAATCGGCCCCGCGGAAATGCAGTCAAGGCTCAAGTGACCGCAGGGCGAATCCAGCGTCAGCACCGCCGCGCCCATCATGCCGGCGAAGGCGAGCGCTGGCGTCGGATTCACCATGTGATCTTCCGGAGAAATCACCACCAGCAATTTGGCGTGCACACTCTTCGCCGCCTGTTCCATCGTCTCTCCAAACTCCCCTGGAATGTCCAGCGCATTAATCGCCTGGCGCTGCCGGATGGCATCGCACGCGGTCGCCGCGTTTATCGTAGTTTCCTTTCGCGTTTGCTCAATGAACTTTGGGAAATCCTGCGGAGTGGTATTGGCCACGCGATATGCCGGCGAAGTCACGTTCATATTGCCGATTTCGTTGTAGGCCGCGAAGCCGCGCGTCATGGGCTGCGTGCCCTGTCCATCCTTCCATTCTGAATCCAGTCGCAGCGCGTCCATCTCCGCCGTCCACAGCAGCATGTCGTACGATGTGGACTGCGGCGATCCCGCCATCGGAACACCTACGTCCATGAAATCCGGATAGGCCATTACCCACTCGAACGTTTGCATTCCGCCCATCGAAATTCCCATCACAGCATGCAAGTGCGTCAGGTGCAGCACCTCGGTCACGAGGCGATGCTCGGATTCCACCATGTCGCGAATCGTAAACTCCGGAAAGGCCAATCGCGCCTGAGTTTTGCTGTTCGATGGCGAAGTCGAAATGCCGTTCCCGATCGCGTCCACCAGCACTACGAAATATTTCGTACTGTCCACCACCTTATCCGGCCCGACGAATTGCGCGAGCTCTTGGGTCTTGCCTCCCAGCCAAGTTGGCCACAGAACTGCGTTTGACTTCGCCGCGTTCAGTTGGCCGAACGTGCGATAACCCAGTTGAAAATCGTGAATCACAGCCCCACTTCGCAGTTTGAAATCTCCCAGATCCGCGAATTGCTGTGCTCCATCGGCAGGCGGCTGCTTCGCAGCTTGCACCGAGTCTCGCTCCCGCGCGCCGGCGCTTTCGGCCGCACTGCAGAAAATTCCAATCAGGAGCGCAATCCCGAGTACCTGCTTCATATTCCTCCAATCCTCCGCAGCGCTCGCCGCGAGCGCCGTCTGCGTCCACGTCGTCACCGTTCTCGTTTTTAGTGCCGCTCGGTCCCTGCGAATATACGCGCACGTTTCGGATTTTCCACACCGAATATTTGAAGATTCGCCCGCAAAGTGAGATGCTACTTTTCCTTTTGCGCCAAGGGGGTGTTCCATGACTTCTCGTCTGGCCCACGCAGCAATCGCTGTTTTGATTCTGTGCGCCGCGCTGGTATTCGCGGATTCGGCGAATGCCCAGGCGCGTCCTGCGAATCCTCCGCCCTGGAGTTACAACGGTGCCAACGGCCCGGACCACTGGGGGGACCTTGAGTCCGATTATGCCGAGTGCAAGTCAGGCCATCGCGAGTCGCCCATCGATATCGTCGGCGCGCAGCCCGCGGATCTTGCGCCCATCCATTTTGACTACAAGCTTGCGCCGCTGAAATTGATAAATAATGGCTACACCATCCAGTTCAATTACGAGCCGGGCAGCAGCATCACGATCAACGGGACTGCGCTGCCGCTGGTTCAATTCCATTTCCACCGTGTCAGCGAAAACGAGATTGACGGCAAGAAGTACGACATGGAACTTCACTTCGTCCACATGGATTCCGCCGCGAACCGCACCGCCGTCGTCGCTGTGTTCATCAAGAGCGGCGCCGAAAACGCGCTGCTACGCGATCTGTGGAGTCACATTCCTCGCGAAGTGGGGAAGCAGGTTGAGCTGAAGAAGGTGGTCATTAACGCCGCTGATCTTTTGCCCGGAGACCAGAACTATTACACATTCGACGGCTCGCTTACCATTCCTCCCTGCAAGGAGGGTGTGAAGTGGTTCGTTCTGAAGACTCCCATCGAAGCTTCTCCAGCGCAGATCGCGGCATTTGCAAAATATTATCCGAATAATGCTCGTCCAATTCAGCCGACCAATGGCCGGGAGATTCACGAAAGTAACTTTCATTGATGGAAAATCAGTTTTGCAGCCAATGATTTCAAAAAACACTGCTGGTTCATTCCAGGCTACGTGGGAGACTGCATGAATCTCGAAGGTCCAAGGCCATCGGCTTTTGCTGTGCGCGTTTTGTTACAACGACTGCTGCCAACGCTCGCTCTGCTCCTCGCGGCGTGTCTCGCTACTATTCCACTTCAGGCGCAAATTTCTTCGGAATCAGATCGGCTGCTTCGTCGCATGTATGCGTCGCCGGATTTTGAAGTCAAGAATTTCGGTCCGGCGCGCTGGCTGGACGATGGCGCGTTCTACACCACGGTGGAACCATCGTCAACCCGCAAAGACGCGAAGGATATCGTCCGCTATCAGACCGACACTGGAAAACGCGAGGTTCTCGTCTCGGCCGCGAAGCTCATTCCCTCAGGCTGGAATATTCCGCTCGCATTCGAAAACTATGCCTGGTCAAAGGACAAATCTCGCCTGCTCCTCTATACGAATTCCGCGCCTGTCTGGCGACAGCATTCCCGCGGAGACTACTGGGTGTTGGACCTGCAATCTGGCGCGCTGCGCAAACTCGGCGGCGACGCCTCCGCATCTTCACTGATGTTCGCCAAGTACTCCCCGGATGGATCGAAGGTGGCATACGTGCGTGCCAATAATATCTACGTCGAGGAAATTTCCTCGGGACGCATCACTCAACTCACCCACGACGGCTCGCAAACCATCATCAATGGCACTTCCGACTGGGTGTACGAGGAAGAACTGGACCTTCGCGATGCCTTCCGCTGGAGTCCCGACGGCCGCCGCATCGCCTACTGGCAATTTGATACGAGCGGCGTGGGAATTTTCAAACTGCTCTACAATCTCGGCGCGCCCAAGCAAATCGTCACTGGCTTTCCTTATCCCGGCCTGGGCGTGTATCCCTCGGTGCTGGATATTCCGTATCCGATTCCCGGCACTACCAACTCAGCCGTCCGCTCTGGTGTCGTCAGCGTGGATGGCGGAGACACCACATGGATGCAAGTCCCCGGCGATCCGCGTGAAAATTATATTGCCCGCCTTGAATGGGCCAGCAATTCCAGCGAACTCGCTATCGAGCATTTGAATCGCCTGCAGAACACGAATGATGTGCTGCTCGCCGATGCTTCCACGGGACAAGTCCGCCAGATTTTCCGCGATCAGGACTCGGCATGGGTGGACGTGATGAACGAAATTCATTGGGTCCACGATGGTCAGGACTTTTTGTGGTTGAGCGAGCGCGACGGTTGGCGCCACGCGTATCTCGTCTCCCGCGACGGGAAGCGCGTAAAGCTCATCACACCGGGCGCGTACGACGTGATCGGAATCTCCAGCGTGGACGAAACAGGCGGCGGGCTTTATTTCATCGCTTCTCCTGAAAATGCCACCCAGCGTTATCTGTATCGTGCGCCGCTGGATGGATCGCAAAACGCCCAGCGCGTCAGTCCCGCCGCTGCGCCGGGCACTCATCATTACGACATGTCGCCCGGCGCGCATTGGGCTTTTCACACTTATTCGCGCGCTGACCTGACGCCGGTGACAGATCTTGTGGAACTTCCCGCGCATACCTCAACTCGCGTGCTGGAAGATAACGCGGCCTTGCGTGCGAGTGCCGCCCCGCTGCTCGCTTCGCCCACGGAATTCTTCAAGGTGGATATCGGCGACGGTATCACTCTCGATGCCTGGATGCTGAAGCCGCCGCATTTCGATCCCGCGAAGAAATATCCTGTGCTCGTTTATGTGTATGGCGAACCTGCAGCGCAGACCGTGCTGGACGCATGGGGTTCCTGGAACAACGATTACAATCGCGCCGTCGCACAGGCTGGTTACATCGTCGTCAGCTTTGACAATCGCGGCACGCCCGCGCCGAAAGGGCGTGCCTGGCGAAAGGTTGTCTATGGCGCAATCCATCCGGTAGTTGTTCACGATCAGTCCGCCGCGCTGAAAGCCTTCTTGCAATCGCATCCCTTCGCGGATCCATCGCGCGTTGCGGTGTGGGGTTGGAGCGGCGGAGGTTCCAGCACTTTGAATCTGATGTTTCGCTCTGCGGATCTGTACCGCGTGGGAATGGCCGTCGCGCCGGTGGCGGATCTGCGCCTCTACGATACGATTTATCAGGAACGCTACATGGGCTTGCCGCTGCAGAACGTTGAAGGTTATCGAAGCAGCTCTGCTGTGAACTTCGCCGAGGGTTTGCGCGGGCACTTGCTCGTGGTGCACGGCTCCGGCGACGACAACGTGCACTACGCCGGCACCGAACTACTGTTGAATCGCCTGATCGAGTTGGATAAGCCCGTGGACTTCATGGAGTACCCGAACCGCACGCACTCGATCAACCAGGGCTCCGGAACCACGCTGCATCTTTACAGCTTGCTGCTGCGGTATCTGGAAGAGCATCTGCCGACAAATGCAGCTGCCGCGCAGTAGTTTGCTTCCGACAATTCTGGGGATTTGAAACGAAGGCGCCGCGCAAAATCTCGCCACGTAACATTCGGCGATGCGGCGGCGTATTTCCACGGCTTGCGAATCTATGGTGCCGGTTGTGGGACTCGAACCCACGACCTAGGGATTATGAGTACGGACGTCGCTTTTGACGCGTTCTGAAAATTTTGGATTGTGCTATATTTCTCAACCATTTACAATCGCACGGGTTTGAACCGTCTATCCTCGTTTTCAATTGATCTGAACAAGCAACTACTACGAATCTACTACAGTGATTTGTCTCCCGCCATCTCCATTGAGCGGCCATGGGTGCTCGGCAATCCACTGTGATCGGTCGGTGGTGTTGTATCCCTCCAACCGGTCGAACATTTGGGTTGCAGCTCATCCTGCGAGGCTGTAGAGATTGAATGAGAGGACGAGATTATCAATGGAAAGAGAACAGCTGAAAATCGCGATCTACGCGCGTGTTTCGACGAAGAACGCTCAAGACCCCGAGATGCAACTCTCAGAACTCCGAGAATATATCCGCAATCGCAGATGGAAAATCGCTGGCGAGTATGTGGACAAAGGAATCTCCGGCGCATCAGATTCCCGACCGGAACTCAACCGACTGATGGCAGATGCTAGTCGCCGCCGTTTCGATGTCGTGGCGGTTTGGAAGTTTGATCGATTCGCTCGATCGGTCACCCACCTGCTGAGAGCACTGGAGACCTTTCGCGCACTTGGAATCGAGTTTGTTTCGCTTTCAGAAAACATCGATACTAGCACTCCGACTGGAAAAATGGTGTTCACGGTACTGGCCAGCGTGTCGGAGCTGGAACGAAGTCTGATCGGTGAACGCGTTCGAGCAGGTCTGCGCAATGCGAAAGCACGAGGCACGCGATGGGGAAGACCGCCGTTGAAGGATCTCAGTGTGACGGGGACACAAAGGCTTTGGAGAGAAAGACGAAGATCGAGAACCAGTTTCAAAGAGCTCGCTGGAAAGTATGGCGTTTCGGTTTGGACGGCCTTCCAGCTGTGCAAAAAAGCGAACGCGTAGAAAAATTAGTCCCTTCGCCTCATCATCCCCTGTTTGGCCGTTTCCAGTTTGACTTCAAGGGTAGCGGCTTTTTCCATAGCCTCACGCAGTGCTCTGCGCCATTCGTCCGGTGAGTAGGCAGGATCGCTGCGACCACGGCGGCCCATTTCAATGCCGAAGGCGACCCCGGCAGAGAAAATCTCAACAATTTCCGGGTCTGCGATAACCCATGCCTCGCTGAGGCGGCCCTCAGCTTTCCAACTTTCTGTCATTCTTGCCTGCTCAGTCTTCATTTCTGAGAAGCTGCGTTTGTCTGCCATCTCCAAGCCTCCTGAGTCTCAGTGGCAGTTTGGGGGCAATCGGCCGGCCCGCCCACTCTAAGAGAGGGCGCGTTTGTTCAATCAGTACCGCGCGTAATCGCTGATGACAATCTACTGCGAAGAGGGTCCCCGAACTGATCTCTCAGGTGGCGGGACTTTGATTGAGGCATACGCCGGACTACCGTAGTAGAGTTCGGGGCAAAGAAAAACAGAAATGAGGGAGTGTTGTGCGAAAAATAACGCAGACTGCAATTGCGCTGATCTTGTTAACAGGGGTGCTGACGCAGGCCAGGGAAGGAGACCCGACATCGGCGCAAGTGGACATCGTAGTGGAAGCACAGAGGAAAGCACAAAAGATCCCAGGAGTGAGTCTGGCCGTGTGCCGCGACGGCAAGATCGTGAAGGCGAGCGGGTACGGCGTTGCGAATGTAGAGTGGGACATTCCGGTTACGCCAGAGACGATCTTTCAGACCGGTTCAGTCGGGAAACAATTCACGGCCACGGCAGTCCTGATGTTGGTAGAGGAAGGAAAGCTCGGACTCGATGACCAGATCGCGCAGTTCATTCCGGAGGCGCCGGTGACGTGGAATGACGTCACCGTCCGCAGCTTGCTGACACATACGTCAGGAATTGCGGATTACGGAGGCGAGGAAGACACGATGGGCAAGGGGGTGATCAATTTCCGGAAGGATTATTCGGAGGAAGAACTAGTCCAGGCATTTGCGAAGATGCCAAAAGATTTTCCGGCCGGAGAGAAGTGGAGCTACAGCAATACCGGGTATGTGCTGTTGGGAGTGATTATTCATCGAGTCACGGGCAAGTTTTACGGAGATTTTCTGCAGGATCGGATCTTCAAGCCGCTGGGAATGACGTCGACACGAATCATCAGTGAAGCGGATATTGTGCCGCACCGAAGCAGCGGCTACAGGCTGGTAAAGGGCGAGTTGAAGAATCAGGAATGGGTATCGCCGACGCTGAATACGACAGCGGACGGAGCGTTATATACGAATGTGCTGGACCTAGCAAAGTGGGACGCGGCGCTGTACACGACCAAGCTGATCAAGCGATCGAGTTTAGATGCTATGTGGACTCCAGCCCAACTGACAAGCGGTAAGACGTATCCCTATGGATTTGGCTGGGACTTGGCAAGCGAACAGGGTCATCGCGCGGTGTCACACGACGGGGCATGGCAGGGTTTTACGATGAGCATGTCGCGCTATTTGGATGACCGGCTAACTGTGATCGTGATGACAAACCTCGATTCCGACAATTCGGAGCCCGAAAAGATCGCCGACGAAGTGGCTAGGATTTATCTGAACTAGATCGCCACCACACCCTGCGCGAATTTTTATGAGGCAATCTCGTGTGGCGTTGAACTAGAGATAGGAGAACGTATGGACAGCGTTTCAGGTGTGCAAGCAAACGCGTAGAAAATAGACAAAGTCGCCTCATCAGCTACAAGGAACCGAAGAATTGCAGGCCTCCGAAAGTATCATCCCTGTCACCGGCAATGCCAGAAAACGACCCTCAAGTTGCCGCATCGACCAGAGAAATGGAGTACCAGTACATCAAATGATTTCATAACAATGCTGGCTCCTTTCTCCCGAGCCTATGGTCATCGATAAACCACAGTCTACTCGGGTCGAGGGAGCCAGCATTGTTATGAAATCATATGAAGTGGAACTGCACTTCTCCGGCAATCGCGTTAACCAGGACTTGACCTCATGGTCCGTCGGTACCGCCGGTAATAGAAACGGCGGTGTTTTGATCGCATTTTATGCGTTAAGATCTGGCTAATTCCGAACTGCAATTTAACGCTATTGCCAGGGAGAAACTAGCACCGAACGGCTTGCCCTCGTTGAACGGAAGAGTTTCATGGAAAATACGCACGGCACCTTCTTCTCAGTCGTAGCTGGCCTGTTGTCGCTGTTCATGGCGATACTGGCCGGCGGCGCGGCCTTGCGCGAGTCCGTCACCATTGATGAAGTGGCTCACATCGGTGCTGGAGTAAGTTATCTGCAAAGGCTGGATTTACGGCTGAATGAGGAACACCCCCCGCTGCCCAAAGTGCTGGCGGCGCTCCCGTTAGTCTTGCGTGGAACGTGCGCTGATTATTCCCATATTTCGTGGACGGTCAGTGAAAAGTTTTTTCCCGCGTACGTGGGGCAGTGGGTCTTTGGCGAATGGCTCCTGACAAAATGGAACAACCCCGTGACGACGCTAGCGTGGGCCCGCCTCCCCATGCTGCTTCTGACGCTGGTGTTGGGCTGGGTTGTATATGCCTACGCGCGTCGACTTGGAGGAAACTGGGGTGGGCTGATCTGTATGAGCATCTACGTCAGCACGCCTGCCTTTCTCGCCTTTGGCCCTATCGTTCATACCGATGTGGCGGTCACCCTGTTTATCTTGCTAACGTTGTGGCATTTCGCGGAAATATGGCAAAACCCCAGCCGGAAGAACACCGCGATATTCGCCTTGACGCTCGCGGGCGCCCTTCTTTCCAAGTTCACAGCGGGCATTTTATTTTTTGTGTTCGGGGCTTTCGCTCTGAGCACGCGCTGGCGCTCCGTACCTGGCCAGCCCACTTTCAAACCTGAGGCGCGTGCCTGGCGCCGGCTTCGCTGGCGCGCCACACTTCAGGGCATTCTGTGGGCGGCTCTCGTTGTCTACCTGTTTTATTTTGTCTTTTCCCTGAATCAATCCACCGATGTGCTTAATCGCCTCGGCCATGGCTCAGCGGCTGTACCCATGCGCCGGCTCCTCATGCCGCCTTGGCTGTACATGCGCGGCGTGTTATTGGTTCTGATCACCGCGAGCAGACCGACGTTCATCTTGGGTCACGGCTATCCCCACGGTGTGTGGTTCTATTTTCCGGTTCTGTTCGTACTGAAATCCCCCCTAGGATTTCTCGGATTGCTGACGCTTACGCTGGCGCTTGTCCTGTGGCAGAAGCGGCGCGATAAGAAAAACGCTGCAGCAATTCCCGATGAGTTAGCGATTCATTGGCGCGTCCTCTGGGTGTCCCTGGTCGTCTTTACCGGTTTTTGCCTGTTGAGCCGCCTCGATTTCAGCATCCGGCATTTCAGCATCCCATTGATTTTGCTCATCCTCTGCTTGGCTCCATTGCCGCGCATGGTAGCAAGTCTCTGGGCATCCGCTCCGATTCCAGGGCGGCTTGTTGGAGCTGTGGCGGCAGTGCTAACTCTGAGTTGCCTTTTCAATGCTGTGCGCGCCTACCCCTACTTCTTTCCCTACATCAATGCCTTCAACCTCGGGCATCCCGCTTATGCTCTTGTTAACGATTCCAATCTCGACTGGAATCAGTCGCTCCCGGAAGTGAAGCGCTTTGCCGATCAGCACGGTCTGCAGAGGATTGCCTTAGACGAGTGGGGTTTCAATGATCCCACCGTCACTATACCGCAGGCAGAAGTGTGGGATTGCCAGAGTCCCACCGCGGCGGATGATGGACAGTGGGTGGTGGTCTCGGCAAACATGATTATGGATGGCCACAACTGCGTGTGGTTGATGCAGTACCTGCACCAACCCTTGGCAGGGGGCAGTATGTATGCAATTCACCTACCTGAGCACATCCCAACGGCCGGCAGTTTGGGCGGCCCTCCACTCGCTTCAGCGTTTCGGCAATTCGCGGGCGCACCTTTCGATCTGCGTACCTTTTTCCTCGACCTCAACCACTATCCAGAGAACCTACCGCACGCTATCGAAGAGTTGCAGGCGAAATTCAGCTCGTCGGACAAGGCAGAATCGCAAGCTCCAGCCCCCTCCAACGCCAAGTGAGAGGAGGGTCGCCGAAAGCCACGTGGTGTTTACCAGACATTCTGCACAGTCTAACTTGCGGTTATAACTGGATGACGGGCAACCCGGAAGTAATCCTCAAGTCCTTCTATGAGAAGGCCGGTCGGAGTCAATGAGTTTTTGTTTTCCTATCTGTGGATCCTAACCTTGTCACCGAGCCGCCTCTGTCGCCATCCTTCCATCCGCAGTCTTTGCTGAGCGATGGTCGCTCGCTGCCAGGTGGGCGTCCTTGATTCAGTAGGTGCTGCGACCTGATAATCGACCTTGGCTCGCGTCTCGCGACGGGAGCTGGGCCAGGAGTTGGGCGCAGTCACCTGCTCTCGGCGGTTGAGCTCGGTTGTTAAAATCCACACCCTGCTGCTCTCTATGCGACTTGTGCCATCCCTTTTCGGTTGTTCCGCAGTGGTTCGTACACCTCTTTGCTGACCCACAACTTGTGCAGCAGTACGGCCAGCTTCCGCGCTACCGCGACCACGGCTCGCTTCTTGGCATTCTTTCCTCCGCGCTCAGCCAGCTTTAGCCCCCAGCGCCGCAGATCACTGTCTTCTCCAAAGGGCCCCAGTACGTAGTGCGCGCCCTGTACCAGCAGCGTGCGCAGGTAACGGTCTCCTTCTTTGCTGATGTGCAGCTGCGGCTCGCTTCTGCCCGAGTTCCTGCGACCCGGCCGTAATCCAAGGAAACATCCCACGTCTCGGCTGCGCCGGAATCGGTACGGGTCGTCCAGCGTCAGAACGTAGGTCAAGGCGATCAGAGGCCCTACGCCTTTTACCTGCTTCAGCCGAGCCACCTGGGGATAGCCTTCCCTGGCAATTTGCTCGATGCGCGTGTCGTATTCCGCGATTGCTTCGTTGAGCGATTCGATTTCTCTCAGCAGCGGATCCAAAGCGTCCCGCAACTCCTGGTTCAGTCCCTGGGCGATCTCCCGATGGATCTGTTCGGTCCCGCATTGCGGCAGCCGCTGGCCATTGGATTTCGTCAACCCTCTGGCCGCATTCACCAGCGCCGTGCGCGTGCTGACCAGCGCCGCCCGGGCCCGGATGACCGTCAGATGCATTTGTGCCTTGGCACTGCGATGCCGCACCGGACTGAGCAACGCGGGATCGATTCGGGCCAGCCGTCCCAGCGTCCGGGCATCCAGCCGATCGTCTTTCCGGCTGCTCTGGCTGATCAGTCGCACATTGCGCGCGTGGGCTACAATCACTTCGTGCCCATACTGGCTGAGCTGCCGGCTGATCCACGGGGAATGCGTTTCGGTTTCTAGCGCGATCCGACTGCGCGCAATCTTGCCGAATACTTGCTCGATTCCTTTCGCTGTCGTGGGCAGTTCTTGTTCCAAGATTATTTCGCCCGCTTCATTCAAAATACAGTAACGGCTGATGCGATCTCCCAGATCCAAACCGATCGTCAACTGGTTATCCTCGAAAATCTGAATCCCTTCCACCGCCACAGTGCTAATCTTCTTCATTGCCGGTCTCCTTTTTGCGCCTTGAGCGCGCCGTTCATTGGGAGCGTATCGCATCCCGCTGGAGACCGGCCTTCTCATCCCATCTGGTAAACGCTGCCAGCTCAACCGGTCGATGCAACACTATCCAGTGCGTTGATTCGCCGATGCTTCCGCGCAAGAACCCTCCATTTGGCTGCACTTGGCGAAAACCTAGCCAGGGCAGCGTTCCCGCGGGTCTAACCCTAGCAAGCGATTTTGGCTTTTGTTTTCAATGCCAAAGGGGTTCTAGCTTAGTGTTGCGTCGACCCATTGAGATCACCCGACCTACCGGGCACTAGGACGGATTCGTCGGGACAATCTTGGTCAATCAAAGACACCGTGAGATTTGAGCGGTTATTTCAACTTCGCGTATTCCGCTTTCGCAGCGATGAGGATGGGAATGTCGGGGTTCGGCATCTTTCCAGAGCGCGAGGAAATCCTGATATGCGGCGCAGGCTTTGGCGGTTTCGCTTTGCATCTCAATAGATTTGGGAGACTCCAACGGACGAACGCAACAGGAATGCGTCAACTATGGCAACGGGATGCGATAGAGGTTGCGGCGAGTGTTTACGCGAGTGAAGGCGTAGAAGGTTGGGGTGACGGCCGAGGTCGCGTTTTCAAGAAAGGCCGAGTTCACGTTCTCGAGAATCGCGGCAGCCGCTTTCGCCTTGGCGAAATCCTCCACTTGTGCGATACCGGCCTGCGGCAGCTTCGGAAGTCCGGTGGCGTGCTGCACGGGCAGAGGGTAGATGCCCTCGCGCAGTTCGGGGAAATAAATGTACATGAATTTTCCAGTTGCATCCCAGGAGAGCGTACAGTAGCCCAGGCACACTCGAACCGGCGCGCCTCCATCCGCCGGAAATGCGCTGACCGCAGCCGTGTGCTCTTGACCGGATATCGGCGCGGCGGCAACAAACCAACGGCCGTCCGGCGATACGGCAAGGATGTCAAGAATAGGGCCGGAGATAATCTTGCGGCGGCCGGTTCCATCTACCTTCATGCGATAGAGAAAATTCACTCCGCCCTCGATGGCGCGAAAGACCAGATCGCCATCGGGTAGGAAATGGGGGGAATCGTCGATCGCGTTTGATGGGGAGACGCGCACCGGGGCAGAGCGATGACTCGTTGGCGCAACCCACAGGCTCGAACGGCCGCTCGGATCGTCCGCACTGAACGCGACTTGCTTTCCGTCCAGGGAAACGGAGTAGGCGTCCATGGAATAACCCGGCAGGAGCCTCTCTGTTGTTCCGCTTGCCAGCTTCCTTACCCACAGCTCAGTACGATCGGTTTGGCCGTTGGCCATCAAGTAGTAGAGATTGTTTCCTTCGGAGCTGAAAGTAGGATATCCCGCATTTCCTTCCGAGGAAATCTGGTGGTCGCCGTCCTTGTCGTGGAGCCACACGGTGCTGTCCTCCGAACCGACGGAGGTGATGAGCGATTTGCCGTCCGCAGCCAAGGCGATGCCCGCCTGCGAGGTCGGGCCGGAAGTCACTTGTTCGGGCTGTCCGTCGGGGAAACGCTGCCGCCAGATGTGAGTCTGGTCCTTCGTGCTCACGGTGAGGAAGACCCACTTGCCGTCAGGGGACCACGCGCCAGACCAACAGGCGCTGTCGGGTGGCCCAACAGCGCGCACATCGCCGCTGCCCTGGAAAGGAACAACCCGGCACGGCAGAAGATTGCCGCGACTGTCCATCTCCACGATGAGCACCCAATGCCCGTCAGGTGAGAGGTACGAGTGATGCGCCATGCTGCGCTCGCCCGGCGGTGAATAAACGTCGCGGCTCTGTCCTCGTCCTTCGTCGGTGGTCACAACCACCATGTGCAGTCCTTGTTTGATCTCAGAAAAAAGCAGCCGCTTTCCGCCGTCAATCCACGTCAAAGAGGTCGCATTGGGCAGCAGGATGTGCGGCTCGCCACCGAGAACTGGCAGTTCCCAAACGTTCCAGGGCTCAGCCGAACCGAACTCGATGCGAGAATTGTCCGGAGAAAATTCCGGGCTTAGCTTGAGCAACGCGTCGTGCGTGAGCTGTACCGGCTGGCCGTCCGGCAGGAACTTCACGTAGATTTGCCCAGTGCCAAAGAATTGGTCGCTTCCGCGGATGAACGCGAGCATCCGTCCATCGGGGGAAAGGGCCGGGTACACGACGGAATCCGTGAAGAACGTGAGCTGTTGCCAGTCTTTACTTGCAGGAGGCGCGCTGTGAGACGAGCGATAAAGGAACAACGCGCCCCCTGCGGCCGCCAGCAGAAGAACCGAAGCAACCGCGTAGATGGCTTTTCGCCGCGTCTGTGGGGATGAGACGCGCGAGGTACCAGGCTGTGACTCGAGTCCCACCAGTTGCGCTTGTCCAGAAGGCAATCCGGGCGAACGGCCCGAGGTGCTGTCACGTTTCAGGCGCTGCAAATCGGTGCGAATGTCGGAGGCGTGCTGATAACGCAATTTGCGGTCTTTCTCGATTGCCTTGTTGACGATTTCTTCCAGCTTTGGCGGGAGCAGTGGGTTCAGCTGCTCAAAGGGAAGCGGCGCGCGGTTTAGAATCGCTTCGGTGATGACGCCAGATGTATTTCCCGGGAATGCCGGACGTCCCGTGGCCATTTCGTAGAGGACCAAGCCAAAGGAAAACAGATCGGAGCGCGCATCGAGTTCTTCGCCGCGGATTTGCTCGGGCGACATGAAGGCGACCGTACCAACGGCGGCGCCGGGGCTGGTCAAGAGTTCTTCGGCCGTTCCGGTCGGCATTGCGGAAAAGCCAACGCCTTCGCGGACCGGAGACACCTTCGCCAAGCCGAAATCGAGAACCTTGGCGTGGCCGCGCTCGGTTACGAAAATATTGGCGGGCTTGATATCGCGATGGACGATTCCTTTGGAATGCGCGGCATCGAGCGCGTCGGCAATCTCCATTCCCAATTCCAGCAATTGTTCCAGCGGCACTTGCTTGCCGGAAATCCGGTGTTTGAGCGTCACCCCGTCCAAATATTCCATTACGATGAAGGCCTGGCCGTTTTCTTCGTCGATCTCGTGAATGGTGCAAATGTTCGGATGATTAAGCGTAGAAGCTGCCCTGGCTTCGCGTTCGAAGCGGCTGAGCGCCTGCGCGTCGCCAGCGACCGCATCGGGAAGGAATTTCAGCGCGACGAAGCGGCTGAGTTTGACGTCTTCAGCTTTATAGACGACGCCCATGCCGCCACCACCGATCTTTTCGACGACGCGGTAATGCGAGACGGTACGTCCAATCAAACGCTGCGAATCCTGCATTTCGCGCCATCTTAGGTGCTCTCTGAACCCGAAGTCAACACGCGTAGCATAGCGGGCAGCGGGCGAGTCATATCCACTTGCTTGGTTAACGCGCCAACCGGTAAAGTGGATTTTCCTAGTTTCCGGTAACGCTAAGACTTATCCGGACTTGATGGCGGGGTCAGTCGATTACTTCCCGCTTAGCCACAACTCACCCTGGACTGTGAGAATGCTTTTTCGGGGCCGAGCGTCACCCGTACTTAAGGTCGGTGCTCTGTCCGACCTCGATAATGTATCCGTCAGGATCGCGGATGTAGCAGCGAATCTCGCCGTACTTGGCAATCGGTTCCGTGAGGAACTCGGCTCCTCGACTTTTCCACAATTCGTAGCACGCTTGAATATCCGCAACGCGGAAATTCATAAAGCTGTTGATGTGATTCGGGTCGGGGACGCTGAGCGTCACCGTCGGCTTATCCGGGGTCGGCCCGCCCCCAACGTTGAGAATCACCCAGATGTTCGCAAGCTGAAGGTACGGAGGTGCGTTGCCGTCGCCCATGGTCAGAATGCGAGCGCCGAAGACCTTTTCGTAGTAGCGAGCCGATCGCTCGACGTCGGCGACGGTGAGAAACTGCGCGATGCTGATCCCCTCTAGCGGGGGCATCTCATAGCTCTTATGTTCGATTTGTACGCTGCTCATTGACATCTCCAGTTCCGACAAACGACGCTCAGCCGCTTTCCGGTTCTTTCGTATTCGTGCCTGCCGCCGATTATGCCCGATGAGGAAAGACAAGACAATTGGACCACGCCCTTACCGGAGAAGTGGAGTACTAGACCGGCATTTGTCTGGTAACTTACCAGTATGTGCGAGATGTAATTGGGTTCTCTATCTCGGTCCAAATTCTAATCAGCCGACAATATCTAGATCGGGCATATTTTCTGGGAGAATCTGACCATGGACAAGTTTGAGGAAATCGGACGACGTCTGGATGAAGAAGTGACTCGGCTGTTCCAGTACATCGAGGAAGAGATAGCGCCCGAAACGGAACGCCGCACGGCGTCTTTTCTCCGGACTGTGTCGGCGAAGCTTACGGAAGCGGCCGCGAAGTTGGAGGCTCGCCGGAAATAAAAAAACGGGGCCGGCACCGATGTGATGCAATCGCTACCAACCGGGTTCGCTGCTTGATAGTGCGAAGGCCGGGGATCTCCGCCCCTGCGGATTTCAGATGATTTAACTTTTCCGGTAACGCGACGTTTGAAGTCCCAGTACCCAAGTTTCCGCTTACGCGACGTTCGGCGATGGCAGCGCTAGGCGGGTGCGGGGCTTGACGGAGTCGGCTCTCCCTGCGTATTGCCTAGCGTGGCATGTCGGATGAATTGACCGTCAGGAAATCTGTTCAACTTCAGCAAGCTAAGGTGCCACCAAGTAACCTGTGAGGATGGCCTCGTTCGGTGTGTTAGACAAATACACGACCGGGACGTCGCTGAACCGTAAACCACTGGTGTAGTGAGATTCCGAAACCGCAGCGCCGTCAGGGGTCGCGACCATGGCAGAAAAGAGAACATCATGTGGAGGCGCAGTAAGTTGGTGGTGGAGGGTGGCAAATGCGACCTGACCAGGGGGCACCGATTCCGACTTCCATACGAAGTCCGTCACAACAAGGACAAGGCCAGGTGGTGGGGCTGTGAATGGTGTCAATGTGCCGTCGTCGGCCACCCGTTCGAGGTCCGTGCAAAAATTGCCGGTAAATCCCGCGCAAACGAGTGTCACTAATTGGTTGGTCAAAGTGACAGGCAGGGGAGTGTTCACCACATTCACACTTGCAGCGACCGTGCCGCTCGCTGTTTTCATAGGCGCGAGTGAAACTACGAATCCAAGAGCCGCGAGACCCAGCGTTACACCTAACAACCTTGCAAATCGCTTCATCGTTATGCTCCTTTGTTCCTCGAGTTGGGACGAAATACCGCAAAAATCAGGATAGGTACATAGGAAGAAAAGATGGGTAGTACGCCAGGCCCTCGGGATGGACTAATCCAGGCCAAAGACATTTCTTCACCGCCCCAGCAGCGACACAGACATGCCAAGCTCTCATCGACAGCCACGACATTGCGGGGCCCTCAGCGTGAGGAAACGTGAGAATACGAGTATAAAAAGCCCGACCGGGTCCGATACCTGGAACTTTCGTGCGTCAGGATGTCTTTCGCCGCCGCAGGCAAACCCCAATTAAGCCAGTCGCGAACGAGAGAAGCGTGGCAGGCTCGGGCGTAGGGCTAGCAGTGGAACCTTCCGGCAGACCGGTAATGTCGAGGGCGTACGCGCCGGAAGTGTTGGGACAATCGGCCCCGTTGATGGCGAGATTGCAGAACTGCCCGGCCGTGAAGTCTGTGAATCCTTCGCCCAGAGTGCCGTTGTCGAAAACGGCGTTCGCGATGTACAGGCCGTCGCTCAAGACGATGGTGTAATCGCCAGCGGCGAGGCCGGAAAGCGTCATGGTGATGTCGCCACATTGGGGAGAGCCGCCGATTGCCGGCGCTCCAGCAGGTGGGCAACCACCGAAGCTCCCATAGTTCGAGAGATCTAGCGAAGTTCCGAATGGATTGCTGAAGCCGTCCGTGAGAATGGTCGCGCCCGGGCCTACACCAGAGAAGATGGCAAGGAAGGGATCAGTCCCGCCGGGTAGAATTGTGGCGAGTGCCTGATTCGTGCCACCGCCGAATCCGTAGGTCTGGAGCGTAATCGTGGAGGTGGAACTTAGATCTAGAATGACATCGAACGTGTCTCCCGAGGTGGCCAGCGTGCCGGTGAACGAGAAGCCTGTCTGCGCGAAGGCCGCGTTCGCACTCACCGCCAGCACCGTTAGCAGAAGTAAGGATTTTAGTTTTTTCATTTTATTTTTTCCTTGTTCGCGTTAGTCATACGCTCTTGTACTCGCTCTTGCTACTTCCGGCGAGAGACACCTACACAACAAACCGCCAGATCCCGTGCTCGCTCGGAGACCGAACCGGCAAGAATTGCCTAGGGTGTTGCGGTGTTAGTCGTCTTGATTACATGAAAGTCTGATAACGGTACCTTAGTCAAAGCCTTGGTTGGTTCGAGCTTCTTTCCCTTTTTCAAACGCATCGTGGATTTCTTGGCTGACATGCGATTTCCTCCTAAAGGCTTGGATCACCGTGGCGCTCCAACGATTCTCCGTCTCCTACCAGCGTTGACGGTAGTGTCCGCCTTCGCTCTTGCTGACTTACATCTGGGGGGAGCCGCGATCCCTCCACTGCGCGGCTCCTCATTCCTCGGGTAAACCGGCGCTGTGGTTTACGGGCAGTGAGCGATCAAATACTGCGCATCGGCGATCAGAATGGCCGCGGCTATCGGCGTAATCCCCTTCCCGGTCTGCGCCATGATTTGATTGATGAATGCCCCATAGATATTGCCGGCCGGATCGCACTGCCCAGCGTTTCGCTTCGCCAATGCGGCGTTCAGCTTCGCCAACAGTGCCGCCGCGATGCCGGCGCTGATAGCGCCGCTTGCCTGTAGTTGATTCACGTCGCCAATGATGCTCTGCGGCGTAACGATAATGATGAAGGTCACCGATGCCAAACTCGTGTTGTTGACCTTGTCGGCTGCGGTGATGGCAAATGTATTTGGCCCTAGCGGCAGCGTCGTCAGCAAGTTAATCATTTGGCCGCTCGGCAAGCCGCTGCCCCCAACGGTAGTGCTGCCGTTCATGGTCGGTGTAACCGTTCCAACCCCGGACCCGCCGTCAGTGACCGTATAGTTGAGCATCAACGTGGCGCTGTGCACGTATTGCGTCGCCATCGGCTGATTGATTACGATCGCGGGCGGCTTCTTGTCGACCATGTTCGGGCCGATCGGGCCCCGGGCGGTGCTGTTGCCGGCTACGTCGAACACCGTACGACTGTTCGTGAACGCGCTGTTGGTCTCCGTGCCCACTGGCACGGACGTCGTCAAATTGAAGCTCGCATCGGCAGCGCTGGCCAATCCCGAAAGGCTGTCGCTGGCAGTGCAAGGAATGGCCACGTCGCTGGCATGCCACAACCCGTCCGGAGATCCGCAGGTCACGGAGGGCGGCGTGCGATCGATCTCCACTGTAAGCGTCTTCGGGACCTCCTGATTTCCGGCGTTGTCGATGGCAAAGAACGTAACGACCGTGCTGCCCTCCGTGGAGATGGTTACCGAGGCCGAACCCCCGCTCACAATGCTGCTGCCACCCTGAGCGCCCGCAAGCGTGAAGTGGATTTCTTGGACTCCGGTGCCGCCCGCGTTGTCCGTCGAGGTGAACATAAGCGTCACGTCGGTGCTATTCCAGCCGGCCACATTTGGCATCGGGGAGAGCAGCGCAGTGGTTACCGGAGGCGTCGTGTCGACGATCGGCACGCAGGCATTGTCATGGTTCGACCAGTAAGCGGAGACCAGCGGTCCATTCGTCAATTGCACTGCAGGGGCGTCCTTGACTTCGCAGATATCGGCGGCCTCACCATCCATCAGGATGTCTTCATTGAAACCGGCCAGAGAATTCTCAATCCAGCCCGTCAGGATGATGGGATCGGTCGATGCCTCGATAAGCTCGTGAGACACCAAGTCGCTGACGGCTTCGAGCAGGGGTATATCAAGTTTCGTCGATACCTGCGCGGCACAGTCCATCGGGACCACCGTATAGGCGAAGTTCTGCGGCACAAGGAGAGGAGTGGGCAAGGGAGTAAACACTAACTCCCACACACCCGTCTTCCCAAAGAAATGATAAGCATCGAAATCTCCGCAAGAACTGATGACTGCATCGTTGATCTGCGTCACGCTCGGTAGATAGACTGCATACACGGTATTGCCATCCGGCGCCGGAATCCCCGAGACGGTGCCAGTAAAGGGGATAGGCGACGGAGCCGTCATGCATTGCATCCACGCACTAATCGCGAAGAAATCCGTAATTCCGGCCACGATCGGAGTAGGGCAGAGGATGCTGGCTTCGTTGGAACCCGTAAAGGATGCGGCGCCAACGCCGTAAGATTCACTGGCCGAGGTGAAGTATATGCTATTCGCCAGGCTCGCCGTGAACCCATCGATGTCAGTGGTCGTGGCGTCGGGGTTGTCGGAATCCCATTTAGTATCCATATACACATTGTGAATTTTCGGGTTTGCCAAAACGGCCCCCCCGTTGTGGTCGAGGTGTTGCGCCGTGCCCGTGCTGGCGAACAGCATGCTCCCCAACAACAGCACTACGAGTGAGCGTAGGCCTGCGAGGAGCGATCCAAGCGTGACGGTAGACTTACAAGATCTAAGACTCTGCATGGAGCCCTCCTCTTCGGCCTCTTCCAGTGGCGTTGCGTCCGGTTTCGCAATCGATTGAAATGAGCGTCAGTCGTGCCGACGCTCGCCGGTGGCGTTCGGGAAGAATCGCAAATCGACCGTTTGGACTCTCATTTACGTGGGTAGGCTCTTGGCGGTAGCGAGGAATTGTCGGAAATGGCCACGAAGTGCCAGCGTTCCCGTCTCCTTCTCGCGCATGCTTGAGTGGTCGCTGAAGCGAACTTGTTTCATTGAGACGGTTGATGATCTGGACGATCGCATCTGCGTTCGTCGTCGAAGCGCCACTAGGGCCAGGCTTCGTCCAGGATGCACTGTCGCACGTCACCGTCACTGTGTTATTGCTCCCGGAAACGAGGGAGTTGTTCACTAATGTACAGGCGACCGCGACAGCGGCCGTTGTCGGAGACGAGACTGAGATCGTCGCTGTCGTTCCGGTCAATGTAACTGCGCCCGTCACTTGGACCGCGATCGGTTCGAGGTTGTGGAAAAACATGGAGCCACGACAATTTCCGCTGCTCGTGGAAGAGGGCGCCGTACACCAGATCCAAAAGCCAAATTGTGCCGGACCGGAGCACGTTGTATTCTTACAGGAGAATGTACTCGGTTCCGCGCTGGCACTGAAGACGATCCCCGGAGAAGCAGTTGATTTTGCGGCCCCATCTGCCCGCGCCGCACTCACAAAGAACAAACTCAAACCAAGAACCATGAGTGTCAACCTCAGGATTGGGGCGTTCGTACGACTTGCTGGAGTTCCATGAACTGGGCTCATAAGTCCTCCGTTGCAGAGAGGGCTGGAATCCTAGCAGCGCTTATGCTAATTACAAGTAGCCTAAAAGGACCACATCCCGCCGTACGCGGTCTAGCGAAGGTACCTTCATGCCGCTGCAGTGGCGCCCCATGAAACCGAATGACGTCGCGAGATGCGCCGAAATAATTGCCACCCACCCCGTCGTCGGCCCGCGATATGGGTCCGCGATCAAGGACTTGCCCCGCTCCTGGCTTCGCTTGCTCGGCTCGGAGTCCATGACCACGGCCGTCTTCGAAGAGCTCGAAAAAGGCCGCGTCACTCTTGCTGGTGTCGGTGTGGGCGTGTTCGTGCACGACGAATTCATTCGCGAGTTGAAGTCGCCGCCACAATTCTGGTTCGGCCCAGAACTTGCCAAACGCACCCTCCGCGCAGATTCCCCCGTGCTCTCTGATCGAGAAGTTCGCGAAGCCAATTCCGGCGAAGGACTCAACGAGCTCGTCTGCGAAGCGCTTCCTCGGCCGGGTTTTGCGGAATGTAGCGAGATGTATCACCTGATGGGACGCGCCTATATCGAGGTACTTCGCGGCTTTCGCTTGAAGGAAATGATCACTGCTCAAGCCGAGAGCCCGCAGCGCCTGCAGTGGGCCATCGATGCCGGCGGGCTCTGCTGGGATCCCAAAGCCTCGCGTTATGTGAAATCAATCAATAAAGGAAACGGGGAATTTGCCCGCTCTCCTCATATCGTCGGCATAACGCGGGAACTCGAGCGTGGCCGGCCGGGCTCTTGGGTTGGCACATTGTTTGACTACCAACCGCCTCTTCTTTACTTAAGTGCGAGCGAACAGCGCATGTTGATGCGCTGCATGTCCAATAATTCGGGAACCAATTCGGCTCTGGCCCAGGAGCTGAACGTCTCTTTACCGACCGTAAAAAAGATGTGGCTCTCCATTTACGAGCGCGTCGCCGCACGCATCCCGGAATGGATAGCCGAAGATTCCCAATCCGCCGCCGATAGCAAACGCGGCAAGGAAAAAAGGCGCCGCCTCCTCGCCTATGTTCAGGACCACCCAGAGGAACTTCGTCCCGTATTGCGCCGTTCCAACGGCCAAAAGCCTCGCCAATCTCCGTCCACGTTGCGTCCCTGAATTTGCAGACGAATACCCCTACCTACGCTTTCACGGAGATGCCAAGTTTTCGGGCGGCCAAGTCTTCGGTTACGAAATCAAAATGCGATCTCTCCCGTTCAATCAACCGGGCGAATACGTTTTTCATTTTCGCGGGATACTCGATGAGGACGTGTCGCTGTTACTCTACCCTTACCCTCCGCATTAGCAACGTGGACTCTAAGACGCCCAAGTCAAACTATTCCCAGTGCTTGAAGGCGACCGGCCGGACCTGACGTAGAAATCCGCAAGGTGGGCATCGCTCATTTCAACGTGGCGGCAGGAATAGCTGTCGATAGCAACGGGCGCCGCTTCGCATTCAGCCAGCTGGCCTTCGAGGTCAATGCCTGGCTGCTGGAAAACTTCTGACCCTTGATTTGGACTCCTGCCCGCAGGCCCACATCCTTTGCTCGCATTGTAGAGAGAGGCCGACCTAGACATCCTCATCCTGAAGCCAAAGCAGCGCAGGTGATGCTGCGATAGTTTGTGGCGTTAGCAAAGCTCTCGGGAAAACAATTTAGCTCTACGTTGATGGTTTCTGTGATGAGGAACTCTTCGGTTGTCGTGCTGGCCGTCTTCATGCATATTATCAACAGAGGGTATGTACGTAATGGATAACAACAAGAAATTCATACTCTACAAGCGAGTTTCGACTAGAAGAGGGCAAGACTCGAGGATGCGAATTAGAGACCTTAAAATCTACTGCGAGCGGCGACGCTGGAAGGTTGTTGGAGAATATGTCGACCTCAAGGTCGCCAGGCAGGGTTAAGTGGGACTGTACCGGAGAAAGTGGCAACGGAAAGATGGGAAGATCATCACGAGCAAGCCGTGGTGGGTGTCGCTGGTGATCGGCGGCCGGCAGCATTGCGAGAGCACACACACCTCAAACAAGCGGTTGGCGCAGAAGATTTTGGACATTCGACGTGCTGAAATCGCCGAAGGCAGGTTCCCAGCTCTCTTGAAGTCACACGCGCCGACGCTGAAAGATTATATTTCACAGTACCTCAAATCGCGCACCGACCTTCACCCTAATACCGTCACGCGGTACGAAGTCTCGAGGAGATGCCTCGAAAACTTCTTTCCTGCCGCTCGTCTTCCGGATATCACAGACGCGCGAATCGAGGAGTATAAGAAAACGAGACTCCAAGGGACGACGGGACCCGCAGGAGTTAACCGAGATTTATCTCTGCTCCGGCAAGTTCTGAAGCGCGCTAAACGGGAACGCTACATCGTTCAGAGCCCTCTCGACAATCCTGATCATTTTTTGAATGAACGAAAAGAGCGCCTGCAGGCGAAACCATTCACGTTAGAGGAAGAGCAAAGGCTTCTGTCAGTCGCCAAGGGTTAGCTCCGCCCGCTTATCCTTTTGCTAGTAGATACGGGGCGACGACCGAATGCGGAAGCGTTGCCCCTGAGATGGAGAGATGTCGACTTGGAGGGCGGGATGATTTCCGTAATCTCATCAAAGACACCTGCTGGGCTGAGAACTGTACCAAGCACAACCCGTCTACGTGCAGAATTGCTCCGCTGGAAGAAACTGACCGGCCCGAAGAATTCTGAATTCGTTTTCTTCCATCCGCGAAACCCGGCAAAGCACTTGCTTCACGTTCCAAAAACATGGGCGCGTGCGCTTAAGGATGCAGAGGTCGCAAAACGCCGTCTCTATGATTGTCGCTCGACGTTCTGTAGCCGAATGTGTGCGGCAGGAATTCAACCAGTCCTAATCGAACTGCTGATGGGTCATGCTGGCAGTGGCCTGATTCACACCTATGCCAAAGCGGATGACGATTTCAAACGGGACGCGGCTGCAAAGCTCGAGGCGTTCATCGCTTCAAAGAGTTCCGCCGAAAATACCTCCACAACGTCGGCCACCTGGGTGAATTAAATCTGACAACGTTTCCAAACGCGTACTCGACGCACTGTGCTCGGTGTGAAGCCTAAAAGAGTGGCTCGGAGACGGCCATGCGTCTTAGATTTCGAGTGGTGAGAATGCTCAGAACTACTACGGTTTTACTACAGTTGGCCTTTTCTCGCGCTCCGATTCAAAGTGCCGAATCATCGGAACTTCTTGATACCAATAAAGATAAAGTTGGTGCCGGCTGTGGGACTCGAACCCACGACCTAGGGATTATGAGACCCTCGCTCTACCTCTGAGCTAAACCGGCCCGAAAGCAATCTTTGATGCTAAAGGTTCGTTGCGCGAAGTGTCAAGACGCCAGCCGTAGCGCGATTTCATTCCGCGGCCTTCTGGTGCTTCTTGGGCCTGGGAATATTGAGTTGCAGCACGTTTTGGCCGAATTCTTCTTCTTTTTGCGGTAGCAAGTCCGGGTAGCCCGTCAGCACTCCAGCGCCTCGGCTGTATGCCAGATCGAACTGCAGCATTTCGAGGAGGTTTTCCGTGAACTCCTCTCCCCAAGCGTGTTCTACCTCCAGAGCCACCGCATACGACGTGTATTTCTCAAGAGTTTCGGGCGTCTCGCCGGGCTGATTTTCGTGGTTCAGCCGGCCAGCGTCGGCGCGCGCGAGAAATTCACGAAATCCATCCAGCTTGGCGAGCACCGCTCGACCGGCATTGGTTGGCGCTTCCAACAGTCCTTTGAATATTACGTTCACGCAGAAGAGGCAGGTCAGCAGCAGCGCGAATCTGGCAGAGGTCAGCGCTCCAAGAAAGCCAAAGCCCAACAGCGACGACGCGGTGAGTACGATAGGAGGCAAATCGGCGAAGTCGAGTGCGCGCGCAGGGCGTCCGTCGCGGCGGAAAAATGACGCGATTTTCTGAAGAGTCGGCGGCCACGCTCGTACGGCGGCAATGAAGGCTGAGCTGCCGAGAAAAATGAATATGCTGAGGTACACGACCGACCCCACGGATGCAATTTCACTGAAGACCGGCGCTGAGTAAAAAAGGTATGCAAGCGCGAAGAGGGAGTAAGCGATCCCGCTATACCACACGAATGAGTGTGGGGACATCAGCCGGGGCTCGGCAATCGCATCCATCGTTCTGCTGAACTTTTCGTACGCCTGCGAGAGCCAGGTGCACTCGCGTGAGTTGAATTTGTAAGTGTGAATGCTGGGCGGATCGAAAAGCGTCGTGAGAATCGTGGATTCTTCGGGCGGAAGCGCAGAGTCCGCTTCGCGCAATCTTTCCAGCGTGAACCAGTCCTTACGCTGTCCGATTCGCAGGTAGCCTTTGGTAGCGAGTGAAACAAGGGCGGCGGCAAAGGCCCTTTCGTGTTTTCCATTGTCGCGGAGGTAGGCAGCCAGGGCAGGTGAAACTCCTTCCGGTGGGTCGTACTGAGTTACGGTGGATGTTTTCGGCGTCCAGCGGAGAGCGATGACGGTGCACAGGCAAAAAATCAGCAGGATCCCAATACAGATCCCGTCCACTGAGTACGTCATAGCGGGATATTGCCGTGTTTTTTGCGGGGGTTGGTGTCGCGCTTATTTTCCAGGGAGCGGAGGGCGGTGATTAGTTTGGCGCGGGTGTGGGCTGGCTCGATTACGGCGTCTATGTAGCCGCGTTCCGCGGCTACGTAGGGATTGGCAAAGCGTTCGCGGAAGTCGGCGATTTTTTCCTGGCGCAGGGTTTCGCGTTGGGATTCGGGGGCGCGGTCAATCTCGCGTTTGTACACGATATTGACGGCGCCTTCGGGGCCCATGACCGCGATTTCCGCGGTGGGCCAGGCGAAATTGATGTCCGTGCGAATGTGCTTGGAGGCCATGACGCAGTAGGCGCCGCCATAGGCTTTGCGGGTGATAACGGTAATTTTCGGAACGGTGGCTTCGGCGTAAGCGAAAAGCAGTTTCGCGCCGTGGCGGATGATGCCGCCAAATTCCTGCTGCGTGCCGGGAAGGAATCCGGGCACGTCTTCAAAGGTGATCAACGGAATATTGAAGGCGTCGCAGAAGCGCACGAAGCGGGCGCCTTTTACGGAGGCGTTGATGTCCAAGACGCCAGCGAGGAAGGCGGGCTGGTTTGCGACGATTCCGACGGAGCGGCCATCGAAGCGCGCGAAGCCCACGACGATATTTTTCGCATAGTGCTCGTGCACCTCGAAAAATTCGGAGTCGTCCGCGAGCGCGTGGATTACGTCCTTGATGTCGTAGGGCTGTTGCGCATCCTCAGGAACCATCGCGTTCAGCGAGGGCGTGACGCGGTCCCAGGGATCGCTGGTGGGTTTGCGCGGCGGATCGTCCAGATTGTTGGATGGCAGGTAACTGAAAAGCTCGCGGATCATGGCGAGACATTCGGCATCGTCGCGCGAAATGAAATGCGCGACGCCGCTGGTGGCGTTGTGGGTCATGGCGCCGCCCAGTTCCTGCTTGGTGACTTCCTCGTGGGTGACGGTCTTGATGACGTCCGGGCCCGTGACGAACATGTAGGAAGTATCGCGCGTCATGAAAATGAAATCGGTGATGGCCGGGGAATAGACGGCGCCGCCGGCGCAGGGGCCCATGATCGCGCTGATCTGCGGTATCACGCCGCTGGAAAGCGTATTGCGCAGAAAAATTTCCGCGTATCCCGCCAGCGACATCACGCCTTCCTGAATGCGCGCGCCGCCGGAATCGTTCAGGCCGATCACGGGAGCGCCGGCGCGCATGGCGAGGTCCATGATTTTTGTGATTTTCGAAGCGTTGGCTTCGGAAAGCGAGCCGCCGAACACCGTGAAATCCTGCGCGAAGACGTAGACGAGGCGTCCGCCGATACGGCCATAGCCGGTGATGAATCCATCGCCGGGCGGGCGCTGCGTTTCCATGCCGAAATCGTGGGAGTGGTGGCGGATGAATTTGTCGAGTTCTTCGAAGGAGCCTTCATCGAGCAGCAGCTCCACGCGTTCGCGGGCGCTGAGCTTGCCCTGTTTGTGTTCGCGCTCCCGGCGTTCGGCGCCGCCGCCCGCTTCAGCTTCGGCGTTGAGCTTGCGAAGCTCTTCGAGGCGGTCGTGGTGTTTACGATGAGTGGTCATGGGTGGGAGGCGTGAGTAGTGAGCACTGCTTGGTGATTCGCGATCGGTGATTCGTGACTCGCGATTGCGGAAATGCGCTGCGGGAAGGTGGGCTGAGGGTCAAAAAGGCGACAAAAACTAGCGATTGATTTGGGTGGCTGGCGATTGTTTTCAGTGAGTTGCGTTGGCTTTCGATTATGTTTCGCTAGCGATTGATTTAGGAGGTGACGAGCGGCGAGTGCTGACGACCAAGTGAGGAGCGGCGAGTGGCCAGAGGCGGCACGGCCGGCGAAGCAATAACCTAACGGCGAACGAGTCAAAAGGCGAGATTTGTATCGAATAGGAATGGCTACTGCCCTTTGTTTTGAGGGAGCTATGAAATTGAGTGGGTTTGCGTTTGTATCGAATAGGAAATGCGCGGTGCGCAGAGGCGGCTGGTTCATTCCGTGAGTCGTTCGCGAATTTTGTTGGTGAACCACAGGACACGGTAGCACGTTGTTCGAGAAAATGCGAACGGTGCTGTGTGTATATTGGGGCGCGGCTGATGATATCGCCTCAGCGCGCGGCGGCGCGCTCGAGAAGTTCGTGAATCAGAGTCTGGTACGGCTTGGAGCGTTTGGCGGCAAGGCGGCGGAGACGAGCCAACAGCGGCGGGGCGATGCGGATGGCGATGAGCTGCTTGGCGTTGCCGGTCTTGGGCCGGCCGACGCGGTGCGCGCGTTTGAGTTCTGCGTGCGTGGATTGCGGAATATCCGAGAAATCAACGCGGAGATCCGAAATATGCCGCACGTTCTTTGCGGCTAGCTTGGCGCGCGCTGATGATGCGGAGCGTTTTTGGGGCATGATGGATCTCCCGCGCCGCGTACGGAGGCGGTATTATTGTATATACAGCAATAAGCTGGTGCGATCAAGGCGCAGGCAATTCAGTCTTCGCTAGGCCGTAAGGAACTCGAAAGCTCGCGGGAAATGCACCGCGAAATGAATCGCGCTGCGCGCCGTTGTTTATTGTGTCATGGCTAAAGCCACGACCTACAAAGATTCCCGAGCTTCCACTTTGAGTGCGCAGCCCTGCTCCCCTCAGCGGCCCGACGGTTCCGCAGAAAGCAGAACCCTCTCTGCGTCCCGCGTCCGTCCCGCAGGCGCGGGACGGGAAAGAAAAAGCGCGGGACTAGGTTCGGAATGACACATTCTGCACTCATTCCGTGAACTCTCCAACGTTATGCAACGTCAAAGCCGCCCGCCTGAAGGCGACCGCTACAAATTCAAGGGCGACGGCAATTGCAAAAGGCCAATCGGGCGATTGGGGTTGCTAGGTGCGCTGCGCATTCACGAATGCGGGCGTTTACGGCACGCAGGCGTCGGTTGCGCCGTCGTCGTGTGGGGCGCTGGTTATGGACATAACTATGGCGGTGGGAAGGGCGGCGAGGTTGGATTGGGTGATGATTCTGTTTGTGGCTGGGACGGATTGGGAATCGAGGTCGCGCCAGGCGGATAGGTTTTTGTTTAGTTGGGTGCAGGATGCTTCTATGGCGGCTTGGGCGGTTTGGCTGGGGGCGGCGTCGCCGGATTGGATGAAGAAACTTGTGCGGGCGAGGTCGCGATTGATGGGGCCTACGCCGGGCGCTTCGAAGGTACCCTCCAGGATTGTGGCGGCTTTCTTGTCCAGATCGTTCAGGGCGTCGGCGGATGCTTTGGTTTGCGGATTGGCGGCCGCGGCCTTTTCTTCTTGCGCTTTTTCTTCCGCGGATTTTTCCTTTGTTTGCGCGGACGACTCGCCGAACCTGGCGCGCGCGTCCTGATCGGACGCAACACCGAGAGTTTTCAGGCGATCGGCGATGGCGGCGCGAAGGTTGGTGATGGATTGGAAGGCCTTGGTGCTGGCGGCTAGGCCGGAATCAATGCGCTTGGCGGCAAGGAGCTGCGCTTCGAGGTCCGCTTGCGAAACCTGGACGCGCGGATCGAGCGTGATGGTGAGTGGCTGCTTCATGACGGTGCCGTTGCCGATGAAAATGACTTCATACTGGCCGGGGACGGCGAGAGGCCCGAGCGCCTGTTCGCGCGGGGTGTCGGCGGGGAGCGCGTGGTCGGAGATGGTGTACTCGACGTAGTCGAGCAGGCCGCCGTAGTAACCGAAATTCAGGGCTTGCGGCGGATCGTAGCGCAAATCCCAAACGAAACGATTCAGTCCGGCGTCTTTCGAGAGATGAATGGGCGGACCGAACCAATAATCCGGAACGTTCTTGGGCGTGGAATCCACGGGAGGAGTGAGGCTATTGAAGCGGCGCACTACCTTTCCGTGCGCGTCGTGGATTTCGAGTGACAGTGGGTTAGACGGATTGGATTTCAGATAGTAGTCAATGATGGCGCCGTCGGGCGGATTTTTCGCAGTGGGTTCTTCGGGCGACAGCGGAGTTTCCTGGTCGTTGTCGTAACGAGTGCGGACGGCGTTTGCGGGTTTCAGCAAATACGCATTGGCGCTGGTGATTTCCGGGCCAGCCTGACGGAGCGGCGTGATGTCATCGAGAATCCAGATGGCGCGGCCATAGGTGGCGGCAACCAGGTCATCGTCATGCACGGCGAGATCGCGAACATCCGAGGCCGGGAAATTGAGTTGCAGCGATTGCCAGTGGTCACCATCGTCAAAGGAAACGTAGAGGGCATTTTCGGTTCCGGCGTAGAGCAAGCCTTTGCGGACGGGATCTTCACGGATGACGCGGGCGATCCAGTCGGGTTGCAATCCTGTAGTGATCTTCTGCCATGATTTGCCGGCATCGCGCGTGCGGAAAATGTAGGGCTGCAGATCCTGGCGCGCATTGAGGGCGACGTACGCGGTGCCGGCGTCGTAGTGCGAGGCTTCGATGGCTTCGATCTCGCTGTTTTTTGGCAGACCGGCGGGCGTCGCGTCCTGCCAGGATTGTGAGGCGTCGCGCGTAGTTTGAATCAAGCCGTTGGTGGTGCCGGCCCAGAGGATGGAGGCGCTGAGCGGCGAGGGAGTGAGGACCGTGAGCGAGGTGCGGCGCGGACGCTGCCCCAATTCGAAATCGTCTTTGCCGCCGGCGTCGCGCTCTTCGATGTCCACTGCTTCTTCATTTTCATTCAGGGGAGAGTGCGTGTTGGCGGATGAAGCGGGCGCTGCAGAATTCGGCGGCGCGATCAATTGCGCATGTGGTTGATCGGCGGGCGCGCCAGGAGCGGCGGCGGGCTCGGTGAGGTCTGGGCTGATTTGCGTCCAGGTGTTGCCGCCGTTGGTGGTTTTCAGGACATATTGCGCGCCAAGATAGAGCGTGTGCGGATCCTGCGGTGAAAAAACCAGCGGAGGCATTTGCGACATGCGATCTTTCGTGCTGCGAACGAAAACATGCACGATTTGGCCAGTGGTTCTGTCCCAACGCAAGATGCTGCCATACCAGCCGCCGGAATAAACGATGCCGGGATTCACAGGGTCGGGAGCGATGTAACAGAATTCGAAGCCGCCGATGGAAAACCAATCGCGAAAACTGATTTCGCCGTAGTCGCTGCGATTGGGAACGGCGGCGGTGCCGCTATCCTGCTGCGGAGCGTAGGAAACGTAGGGAAATTGGTTGTCGGTAATGACGTGATAAAACTGCCCCGTCGGCTGATTGTACCAACTGCTCCAGGTAAGGCCGTGATCGAGGCTGATGGTGGCGCCTTGATCCACGCCGAGAATCATGCGTCTTGAATTTTGCGGGTCGATCCACATGACGTGGTAATCATCGCCACCCGGCGCGCCTTTATAGGCTGTGAAATTCTGGCCGCCATCGCTAGAGCGATAGGTGGTGGTTTGCATTACGAAAACCATGTCTGGATCTTTCGGATCCACGTAGACGCGGCAGATATAGAGATTGCCGGTAATGCGCGGGTCTTTGGTGATCTGACGCCAGTGCGCGCCGCCATCGTCTGAGCGGAAGAGACCGGGCTCCATGATGGCGAAAATTCTTTGGCCTTCGGTGCTAGGAGCGACGGCGAGACCGACGCGGCCGCGCGGCGTGGAAGGCAGGCCCGCTTCGGAGACGGGCTTCCAGGTGGTGCCTTCGTCGGTGGATTTGTAAATCCAGGAATCCTGCGCGTGGGAATCCGGTGGGCCGGAGCGGAAATCGAAAGGCTTCCAGAGAGCGGCGTAGAGGATGCGCGGATTGTCGGGGTCGGCGGTCATGTTGGAGACGCCGGCCATGTCGTCCTTGTAGAGAGTTTTCGTCCAAGTCTTTCCGCCGTCAGTGGTTTTGTAGACACCGCGATTTTCGCTGGGTGCGCCGATACCGAGGATGGGATGACCGAGGACACCGACGACTATGATATTTGGATTGCGTGGATCGATTAGCACAGTGCTGATGAAGCGAGAATCTTTCAGGCCGATGTTGGTCCAGCTGGCGCCTGCGTCGGTGGAGCGATAGACGCCGTCGCCTGCGGTTTGTTCACCGGTGCCTGCGATGATGATATTGGAATCCGAGGGAGCGATGGCGATGTCGCCGATGGAAGCTACGTGTTCGTCGTCGAAGATTGGCTGCCAAGTAGTGCCGCCGCTGGTGGTTTTCCAGATACCGCCACCGGGCGTGCCCATGTAGTATGTGGCTGCGTCGCCGGGGACGCCGCTGACTGCGGAAACGCGTCCGGCGCGGTAGGGGCCGATGAGGCGCCAGCGCAGGGCGGAGTAGAGGCTGGGGTCTACGGCGGGCGACGTTGCCGATGATGGCGATACAGAATTTTGCTGCGCGTTCAGAGAAGTGCAGGCTGCGGCGAGCATGAGCAAGACTGCGGCGAGAAGGCGTTGAAAGCGAAGCAAGATGGTCCTCCGGCGAACGGAAAAGTTTACCATTTTTGCTAGCTAGTTCTCGACGGCGCACCGATTAGCGGCAGGTGGCTGAGGAAAAAACAATAAGAGCCGACGGGGCGCCGGCGCTACGCGAGTCGCGCCGCGCGTGACTGGGATTCTAGTGGAGGCCTGACCAATCGTCGGCGAGAAGGATGGAATTGCTGGGATTTGACGGATCGTATTTCACGCTGGCGGTTTGGCCGGCGGCTACGCGACCGAGGTGCTTGGCTTCCTCTAGGCCGGTGATATCTTGCGCGGTTTCGTAGGTTACGCCGGAGATTGAATAGGTGTAGTAGAGGAGCTTTTGCGCGCCGTTGGAAAATCCCGACGGGGCAGCGCGTTTCTGAAACATGCCGGGGGATTTCGCAGCGGGATCGCTCGCGTCGCGCGCGTGTTCGACGATTTCCAGGACCTGGCCTTCGACGATGCGGCCGACGCGATTGAGATAGGCGCGGCGCTGGCGTTCGATGTCGGTCTCGTCTTCCGGCTTGCGGCGCAGCCACAGGACAATGCCGACGAGGACGACCGCCGCGACTCCGGCGAGCGGAAGCCAATCGTGCCAATCAGTCAGAAGTTCTTTCAACGGCAACCTTTTCCGGTGCGGATCAATCCTGCGCGGCGATGACGGGATTGCGGAGCGTGCCGATTCCGCCGACGCTGACTTCAACGACGTCGCCTGCTGCCAGCCGGCCCACGCCCGAGGGCGTGCCGGTGGCGATCACGTCGCCGGGTTCGAGCGTCATCACCTGCGCGATGAAGCGGATTATAACATCAACGGAAAAGATCATTTCCGACGTGTGTCCAGACTGTTTCCTGATTCCATTCACGTAGGTTTCGACGGTGACGCCGGCGGGATCGAGCTGCGGTTCGATGATGGGACCGAAGGGGCAAAACGTGTCGAAGCTTTTGCCGCGCGTGAATTGCACGTCGAGTTTTTGCAAGTCGCGGGCGGTTACGTCGTTAAGGCAGGTGTAGCCGAGGACGTAGGGGGTGATGCTTTCGTCGTCTTTCAGGTGATAGCAGCGGCGGGCGATGATGATGGCGAGCTCGCCTTCGTGGTCCACGCGTTGCGAGATGCGCGGCAAGACGATGGGCTCTTCGGGAGCGATCACCGCAGAGGGGGGCTTCAAGAAGATCAGCGGTTGTGCCGGAGCGTCATTGCCTAGCTCTTTGGCGTGGTCGAGATAATTGCGGCCGACGCAGACGATTTTGCTGGGCGTGGAGGGCGGAAGGAATTTTATTTGATCGAGCGGCCAGGTTTTGCCGGTGCGCTCGCGCGAGCCATTTAGTTCGCCGCGGATTTCGTGGATGCGATCGCCTTCGATGATACCGGCGCGCGGGCTGGGATGGGATTCGTGCGCGGAACGGCTGAGTTCCTTAGCGTCGAATTCCAGGGGTTGAAATCGGCAGAGCTTCATTGGCGGTGAGTGGTGAAGAAATCGGAGCGGCGGCGGCGCGGGGCGACGCGGTGCTGGCGCGTCAGCAGGATCATGCCGCCCACCCAGGAGCCGACTGCGCAAACGCCATAGACGACGGCGCCTTCCAGGAACGCTTCGAAGGGCGGGCGCAGCGCCTGGAAGAGGCTGTGAAAAAACATTCCGGCGATGTCGTAGGCGATCACGAAAATTCCCCAGGCGAGGATGGCCGAATAGAACATTTTGAGCGGACGATTGAGGAAACGAAAAATCGGGACGAGCATGATCGCCAGGAACAGGCCGTAGCAGGCGCCGTTGCGTTCGAGGGCGCGATTATCGAGCCAGGAGAGGCGATTCGCGGCGATCAGCGACCCGATCATTACGATGGTGAGCAGCGCGCCGGTGTAGAGGCCCACGCGGACCGCGGGACTTATTGCTTTTGCTGAAACTTGCGCGTGGGCGGGGATCGGGTGAGTGGTGCTGGCTGGGTTGGTCATGGCTTTGGGTGCGCTTTCGGTGGTCCTTCTGCTGGGACTTCTGCCGGAGGTCCCGCGGGAGTTTCGACCGGAACTTCACCGGATGCGGCTGCGCTGGCGGGGCTTTCGTTGCCGACGCGATCCATTGCCGTGACGGTGTAGAAGTAGCGTTCGCCCGGTTTGATATTCATATCGCGAAACGCGGGAGTGCGCAACAGGTCCGGATTTTGCTTCTGTCCGGTGGCGCCTTCCTGCTCACTTCTATAGATGTTGTAACCGGCGATATCGTTTTCCGCGCTGATGGACCAGGAAAGGTCGAGATAGGCAGGCGCGACCCCCTGCGCGGGAACTAGTACGACGACGAGGCCTTGCGGGGCGGATGGAGGAAAAGTGTCGAGCGGAGAGACGTTGATCGGGGATGAATCGAGCGATTCGATTTGGAGGTCAGGATACTGCGCTACGCTGCGCACGGTGTAGACGTAGGCTTTTCCGAATTGAATTTGGGTGTCGCGGAAGGGCGGCGCGGTGCAATCGCCGATTTGTGCGCTGAGTTTTTCTGAGGGGGGTTGTTGCTCACTGGTGTTGGGCGCGGTTGTTTGCTCGACCTCACGGCGAAATATTTGATAGAGGGCGATCGGCGGAGCAGGGCCGACGGCGGTTCTTTGTGGCGGCGTCCAGGTGAGAATGATGCCTTGATGAGTGACTTCGGCTTTCAGGTCGGTGATCTGTTCCGCGGCGGGTTCTACTCGCAGGGGCACTACGTTGGAATTCGCGGATTCCTTTTTTGGCGATGTGCGCGTTCGCACGACGTAAACGGCCTGTGCGCCGGGGTGCTGCGTGAAATCCTCGGGCTTTAGCTCATCCATGTAGCGGATTTGGCGTCGCGTATCATATTGGTCCACCATCGCGGACGGAATGGTGACGAGCAGCGTGGGAGCTTTGGGAACGGCCGAAGGCGATGCGGAACTGGCGGGAACCGTCTGGAAATCGCGGAAGATCTCGATTGCGGGTGGCTGCTTGAGCTCGCGACCCTCGACGGATTCCTTGGGAAAAGTAAAGGTGAGGATCACGTTGTCGCCCTGCTGCGTGGCGCCGAGGTCGGTGATCGCCGTGGGAATCGGCGCTTTGCGCTCGACCGGCTCACCAGGAGCGCCGCAGCCGGCGAGAAGAGTGAGAGAAGCGAAAATAGAAAAGAGAAAAAGGAAAATGAGTGGTGGCACTGGTGAACGCTGGACAAACTGAGACGGGCTGGCCGCTTTTCGATTTTCCATTTTCTAATTTCTATAGGATGTAACGGCTCAGGTCCTGGTCCTTCACGATGTTCGCGAGCTGCTTTTGCACGTAGGCGGCATCCACTTTAAAGGATTTCTTTTTCATTTCCGGAGCTTCGAAGGAAATATCTTCCAGCACTTTTTCCAGAATTGTGTGCAGGCGGCGCGCGCCGATATTTTCGGTATGTTCGTTCACTTTGGCGGCGAATTTCGCGATGGCGGCGATGGCGTCGTCGGTGAAGGTGAGCTTGAAGGGTTCGGTATCGAGCAGCGCGATGTACTGCTTGATGAGCGCGTTCTTGGGTTCGGTGAGGATGCGAATGAAATCGGCTTCATTGAGCGAGGTAAGCTCGACGCGAATGGGGAAGCGGCCTTGCAGCTCGGGAATCAGGTCCGACGGCTTGGTGGTGTGAAACGCGCCGGCAGCGATAAACAAAATGTGGTCGGTGCGCACCATGCCGTAGCGGGTATTGACCGTGGTGCCTTCGACGATGGGAAGAATGTCGCGCTGCACACCTTCACGGGAGACGTCTGGACCGTGGCCCGATTCGCGGCCGGCGATTTTGTCCACTTCGTCGATAAAGAGAATGCCCATTTGCTCGACGCGGTCCACGGCGATGCGCGTGACCTGGTCCATATCAATCAGGCGGTTTTCTTCTTCCTGAATCAGGTAATCGAACGCTTCCGCGACTGTCATTTTGCGTTTCTTTTTTTGCTGGCCGAACATGCCGGAGAGCATGTCCTTCACGTTGACGTCCATTTCCTCGACGCCCTGATTGGTGATGATTTCGAAGGAAGGCATCTGGCGTTCGCGGACTTCGACTTCCACCATGCGCTGATCGAGCTTGCCTTCGCGCAACTGGGCGCGCAGTTTTTCACGCGTGCGCGCTACCTGTTCGCGGCGCTGAATTTCGGTGGTGGGAGTGGTGTCGGCGGGCATGGGCGAAGGCGGCAAGAGCAGATCGAGCAGGCGATCTTCGGCGGATTGCTCGGCGCGCTCGGCGACTTCATCGAGTTTTTCCTCGCGCACCATGTCAATCGCGGTTTCGACGAGGTCGCGAACCATGGATTCCACATCACGGCCGACGTAACCCACTTCGGTGTACTTCGATGCTTCCACTTTTACGAAGGGGCAGCCTGCGAGGCGCGCCAGGCGGCGGGCAATCTCGGTCTTCCCCACGCCGGTGGGGCCGATCATCAGAATATTCTTGGGCAGAATATCTTCGGCAAGCTCGGGCGGAAGCTTCTGGCGGCGGACGCGATTGCGTAGTGCGATGGCCACGGCTTTCTTGGCGAGATGCTGGCCGACGATGTATTTGTCCAGCTCGACGACGATTTCGCGCGGCGTTAGCTCGTCGAACGACGGAAGCGGCTCCGGTTCGGGAGCTTGCGATTCGTTTCCGGATAGGTAGATGACCATGTCTTTCTCCGATTTCTCCGTCATAGCTCTTCCACGCTGAAGGTGTCATTGGTATAGATGCAGATTTCGCTGGCGATGCGCATGGCCTCGGCGGCGATATCCTTGGCGCTGAGCTTGGTGAACTTGGAAAGAGCGCGCGCGGCGGCCAGGGCGTAAGAGCCGCCGGAGCCGATGGCGCAGATGCCGTCGTCCGGCTCGATGACGTCACCATTGCCAGAAAGCAGGAAAGTGGATTTGGTGTCGGCGACGATGAGCAGTGCATCCAGGTGGCGCAGCGAACGATCCGTGCGCCATTCCTTGGCAAGTTCGACTGCGGCACGGGCGAGATTGCCGTGAAATTCCTGCAATTTTCCTTCGAAGCGGCCGAAGAGCGAGAGCGCGTCGGCGGTGCTGCCGGCGAAGCCCGCGATGATCTTGTCGTTGTAGAGGCGGCGGGTCTTGCGCGCACTGTGCTTGATCACGCCGTCGCCCAGGGTGACTTGGCCATCGGCGGTGAGCACGACTTTATTGTCTTTGCGCACGCACAGCACCGTGGTGCCGTGCATCTGTTCGCTTTTGTGCGTCATTGGCATCCGACGATTATACCGCGCCAGCGCGGGAATGGGCCACTGGGACGCGGGGGTGCTCGATTTAAGTCAAAGGCGCCACAGATGACGACTGATAAAAACTGATAAAGGCAAAAGAATTAATGCAGAGGGGAAGGCAAAAGATTTTACACACAGGAAACGAAGGAACTGCGGAGGAAAATCGGAGAAGACAGGAAGAGTTACCGCAGAGACGCAGAGGACGCTGCTAAAGAAAGAGAGATCCTTCACCCGCACTTGTGGGTTCAGGATGACGGCGCGCAAATGCGAGGGCGGGGCCGGCTTGAAGCGACGACGCTCATCGCATCGTCAGTTCTTGTCGTTGTTATTGCTGCTGGGGGGGTTTTTCGATGGTTTTTCTTTCTTGCCGACTTTGGCCCAGCGCTCTTCGAGGGATTCCTTGGTGAACAGCGAGTCGGGGACATTGGTGTTGTACTCAAACTTGTCGAAGAAAACCTGATAGACCTTGATGCCATTGCGTTCGCGGGTGATCTGAAACGGGGTCTGGATGCCGTTGATGGGTTGATAGTTCGAGTAGTATTCGACTTCCTCTGTGCGCATGCGAGTGTTGGCGTTGCGCGTGTCAACTACTTTGCGGACGGGCAGATGAGTGGTGCGGGCGATGGCGATGCGGAAGGTGCGATTGTCGCTATCCACCAGCTCGACCCAATCGGATTCCTGGTAGTCCACTACGTCGAGGCCGCCATAACGGAAAATCATACCTGCTTCGTGGATGCGATGGCGGAGGATATTGTCTATGTCCTTCTTGGTGTCTTCCTGAAAGGTGGCGAGGTCGGTGATGGTGGCTTCGGAGACGCCGCCACGATCGAGCTCCCAGCCTTTGTCGCCGTTGAAGACGGAGATGATGTTGCGCTTGGGAAGATTTTCGGTGCGGTCTTTCAGCGGCGGCTGGGCATAGTCAACAAAATGCCCGAAGCCGTTGAGTTCACCGGAATGTCCAAACTGGCTGATACGGCCCTGGCAGGTGACATCGTGGAGGTTCAGATAGGCCGGGCCGCCGAGCGCGTCAATGGCTTGCTCGAGGATTGCTTTGGCTTTCGCGGCGCTTTGCTCGGGGAGCAGGACTTCGTCCTGCGCGCGAGCGCGCGGCGATAGGGTGAGGCAGGCGCAGGCGAGCAATAGCGACGATAAGATCGTGCGAGTGAAGGCTGGGCGAGCAGTCATGCGATGAGAGTTCCTTGCGCGCGAATTCATGAGTGGAGAAATCAGCCGCAAAGCACCGAGCCTCCATTAACGTTGATCACTTCTCCGGTGATAAAGGTTGCCAGGTCGGACGCGGCGAACAGGATGGGGCCGGCTATTTCTTCGGCGGTGCCGACGCGCTTTAGCGCGATGGGAAGGATCGCGGATTTCAATCCATTCTTGGTGCGCAGCACGGAGGCGGACATATCGGTATCCACCCAGCCGGGTGCTACACAATTTACCAGGATGTTGTGGGGGCCGAGCTCGCTGGCGAGGCCCTTCACGAAGCTGATGATGGCGCCCTTGGTGGCGCCGTAATGAGTGTGGAACGCTTCGCCGCGCTGGCCGGCGGTGGAACTGATGGCTACGATTTTTCCACTTTTTTGCGCGATCATGTGTGGCGCGACGAAATGAATCACGGAGTAGACGCTCTTTAAGTTGACCTGGACCATTTCGTCCCAATCGCGTTCGGTCATTTTTTCGATGGGCGCGTCTTGCTCGTTCCAGATGCCGGCGTTGGCGACGAGAATATCAATGCGGCCGAGGCGCTCGCGGGTGAAGTCCACGAGTTTCTTGGCGTCGGCCATTTTGCCCAGGTCGGCTTTCAGGGATTCGATGCGCGTACCGTGCTTGCGGGCTTCCTGCGCCACTTGTGCGGCCGCTTCTTTGCTGCGGTGGTAGTTGAAGACTACGTCCGCGCCGGCTTGCGCGAAAAGTTTCACAGTGGCGGCTCCGATGCCGCGGGAGCCTCCGGTAACGAGTGCGGCCTTGCCTGCGAGCGAGATCATTTTTCCCCCGATGAATGGCGTGTTGAGATCAGTTCAGAGTTGAGAGTTAAAAGTTCATGGTTAAAAGTTGAAAGCTAAATTCGCAAATTCTGAAACCTTGTGTGAACCGAAAGCTGCTGCGTCGCTGCACGGTGCTGCGCGTTTAAGAATGCACTGGCGATTTACGCGCGGCGGCTGCCGCCACAGCTAATTCGCGAAACAGTGACCGCGCCAGCTCGTCCGATGCGACCATGCGTTCGGGATGCCACTGCACGCCGACGATCCAGTTGGCGTCGCCGGTCCATTCGACTGCTTCGATCACGCCATCGGGAGCCTGAGCCACGACGCGAAGATTTTTTCCCGGTTGCAGCACGGATTGGTGATGCGAGCTGTTCACGCTGGCTTTCGCTGCACCGGCTAGTTGCGCCAGGCGGGAACCGGGGTCCAAACTGACGTCATGGTGCGGCTCGAGACCCTCATGGCCAGTCCAAGCATGTTGAATCTTAGTGTGGATTGCGCTGGGAATATCCTGCACCAACGCGCCGCCCAGGAACACGTTCAAGCTTTGCACGCCGTAACAGATGGCGAGGACGGGCTTGTGTTCGGTGATGGCGTGGCCGAGCAGCGCGAAATCGGTGCGCTCGCGATCGGCGTCGGAGTCGGCGGTTTTCGGATGGCGCGTCGCATGGAAGAGCGAGGGCTCGACGTCCGCGGGGCTGCCTGGGAGCACTACGGCGTCGAGCGTTTGCGCTAGATGCTGCAATTCTGTGGGAGACAGGGCGAGGGAGATTTCGACTGGTTCGGCATCCTTCGCTGCGACGGCTACTACGTACTTGTCGTAGGCGTCCCGCTTATTGCTAAGTTCTTCTTTTCTAGTGCGATAGGGGATGCCTACGCGGATTTTTTGGGCTGGCGCCGGGCTCATGAAGTGTCATCCTATCATTGCGCGACGGGCGCGGCAATCTTCTGTTCCCGTCGCGGCTAGAGCGTTTCGCGCTAGATCTTTGTTGCCTGATTACTTGCGATACAGCATTCCTTCGTTCCTGCGGAGAACGAGGCAGCCGGAGAGCATGTCGTGGAGTGCTTGCTTGCGGGATGTTCGTCCGGCGCAGATGCAATCAATCGCGATGTAGAGGGAGCCGATAAACGGAACGTGGGCCAGGAAGCGTCCGCCGAAAAAGCGGCCACTGGCGCGCGCGAACGTCACGCGATTGCCATGCAGGTCCGCGACGCTGAGGCCGATGAATTTCTTGCCGAGCGTGCCTTGCCAGGAGGAGCTTTCAAAGAGCGCGAAATACAGCCAGCCTGTGACGATGAAGAAGCAGAGAATCGCGACGAGGTAAGATCTGCCGAACGCTGCGACGATCTCTTGCGGCGATTGGCCCGGATGGAGGCTTAGGAAAGCGCGCCAGCTGCCCATCGCCACGGACAAGTAAGCAACGGCTATGGCTAGAGGAATCGCGAGAATGAACAAGTCAATTATTGCGGCGGGGACGCGCAGCCAGAAACCGGCATATCTTTCGGGCGAAGAAACCGCGGTAGATTCCGCGGGAAAAAAATTGGGCGCAGGAGACTGCGCGGGGACGCGACCAACTGAAAACCCTACGAGCGGCCGGCCGCAGGCGCTGCAGAAGGGCTTTCCTTCCGCGGTTTTTGCTCCGCACGCCGTGCAGGTCATGCTTGCCCTCAAGATAGAAGGGTGAACTGATATCGGTTGCTTAGAAGCAGTGGCGGCGCTTGCGGCCTGGAGCTTAGATCTAATTACTGAGTTGCACGCGCAGCGGCCGGGGTGCAGAAGCGGTCGAAGGCGCTCGTGATATCTGCGGCGATGGCTTGCGGGTCGCGGCCTTCGATGGCGTGCCTTTCCAGCATGAAGGCCACTTTGCCATCGCGCAGCAAGGCGATGCAGGGGGACGAGGGGCCATAGCCCGTGAAGTAACTGCGCGCTTGCTCGGTGGCTTCGCGATCCTGGCCGGCGAAAACGGTGGCGAGAATTTCCGGGCGCGCCTGATGCGAGAGAGCCAGCGCGACGGCGGGACGAGCGCGGCCTGCGGCGCATCCGCAAACGGAATTCACGACGACGAGCACGGTCCGTTTTTCCTGTTGCAGGGTCGCGTCAACGTCCTTCGCCGTGCGCAATTCGCGAAAACCGATACTCGTCAATTCCTGGCGCATTCCTGTAAGCAATTCTTCAGGGTACATCGCAACTCCTTGGCCGATGCTGGGCGGTGAACGCTCAGACCTGCAGCACATCACGGCGTTGACTTGCCGCGTGTGATTCGACGCTACGTTGATTATGCGCCGGCCGCGGCGGCTTGTGCGCGTTCTTCGGGCTTCACGAAGGCTTTGCTCGCGAGTTCGATTACTTGCTTCAGATGCCACCACTCGCGTTCGCTCATCAGGCGGCCATCGTTGCTCGAAAAATAAATCGAGACGTAGCCATCCGACGACAACGGCACGCGGATGATCAAATTATTTTTCTGTTCTGGTATCTGGTTTTCCGCCACGGCTATCCTCCCCCGTTTCAGGCTGGGCACAGCTATTGAACGAGCACCACAGCGTGAGTCATTCTCTCTCGTTGCCCGAGCAGGGGCAAGGGCTACGAAGGCTGAGGGGCGGCGACGGGTATCCGAAGGGACAACTGAATATTTCGCGACAGGGGTCTCTGCTGCCCGCGCGACGACAGGGTGAGGCACAGAACGCGCCATGGCGCGTTGCGCTGCTAGCAGATCCCGGCGGTCATCGAGACCATGCCCGACGAAATTCCTGTGACGCGCGATGGCGAAGGGCGGCGTCTGGGCGGATGCGTCTTGAGCCACGTCTCGTAGTTCTGGCGCATCTGGTCAATGTGGTGCGGGATGTGGCGCTCCTGCAGATCCACCCAACGATCGAGGCTGATGGCGCCGTCGCGCGGATGAGTGACGGTGTTTTCCCAAACCTCATCGGGAATCGCGATGAGCAATTGATAGGTCATTTTTCTGAGGCGGCGGATAATTTCCAGGGCTTCGCGCGTGCTCTGGTGAAAATAACCGAGCGAACCGGCCCAGCGCGAGGCGCTGAATTTTGCCGTTTGGCCGACGGTGGGCTCGGCGATGTATGCACGGCAGCGCACATAGGCGCTGGCTTCGCTATCGGCGAGATGCAGGATAATTTCGTGGATGCTCCAGCGCTCGCTGGCTGGTTTGTAGATCCACATTTTCTTGGGAAATTGACGCAGCGCGACGGACAACAAAGCCGGCGCGCGGCCGAATGATTCCAGTTTTTGCCTTCTCGCATCCTGCCTCATCGGACCCTCCTGCTTATTTTTCTTAGACGCACGAACTGCCGATTTGCTTTGCTGTATATGATAGATAAACGAAGAAAATGGACGAGTTGTTCACAAAAAAGTTTCACCTTTCCAGGGCAAGATTTGAAGCGTGCGCGGGTGGGAAAAGGTGTTCGGGGATGGGACGCGTCGCGTGTTCGGAATTGGCAACGGTGCACGTTTCTGGGAGAGCGCGAGGCGCGGCAACTGCAATCCTGCAATTTAAATGGACTCACTACGAGATGTCGGAGGAAACCATGAGCTTCGGGAGGAAAATATTAGCTTCTGGAGGACGAATTCCGGCCGGCGGCGGAACTTTGCTGTGCCGCGCGCGTGCGCCAGTAGGAACGCAATTCTCCGACAAGGTATAGCGAGCCGGTGACGAACACGGCGTCTTGCGGGCCGGCCCGTTCCAAGGCGGATTCGAGAGCCTGGTCGGGATCGCGGACGACGATCGTTTCTTTAGCATCGTGAGGGGTCATTTCGGCGAGCAGCGTAGCGGAAATGGCGCGAGGCTGGTGTGGTTCGGTCAGGATGACAGCGGTTGCGTGAGGAAAAAGCAGCCCGGAAATCTCATCCACCGCTTTATCGCGCATCGCGCCGTAAACTAGAAAAATACGGCGGCCGTCGTAGTTTTCTTTCCAGAATTTCAATAGCTCGCGAGCGCCCGCGGGATTGTGCGCACCATCGAGGTACAGATCAGGCTGGGTCGAGAGACGTTCCAGCCGTCCCGGCCAGTTCGCGGTGGCGATACCGAGCTCGACGGCGGAATCGGGTACTGGAAAACCGCGTTCCGCGAGCAGGCGGGCGGCGATGGCAGCCGTGAGCGCGTTGCGAATCTGAAAACGCCCAGGCAACGACGGGGCTAGCGTTAGTTGTTTGCGCGAGTGCGTGAAAGCCGTGACAGCGCGATAGAAGCCATCCGCGTTTTGCACGTTTTCAATGTGCGCTGTTGCGTCTATTTCCACCAGGCGGGCGTCCATTTCAGTGCAGCGGCGGGCGATCACGGCGCGAGCTTCCGGGCGTTCACTGGCGCTGACCACCCATGCTCCAGGTTTGATGACGCCGGCTTTTTCAGCGGCGATTTCCTCGATGGAGTGGCCGAGAAAATTTTCGTGGTCGAAATCAATGGGGGTAATGATGGCGACTTCCGGTTCGACGATATTGGTGGCATCGAGGCGGCCGCCGAGACCCACTTCGTAAATCGCGAAATCCACCTGGTGCTGGGCGAACGCAAGAAACCCGATGGCTGTGACGCATTCGAAGAAGGTGGGGTGCGCAGTGAGTTTTCCGGAAGCCATCAGCGATTCGATGGAAGAGTGAACGCGGGACCAGGCCGCGGCGAAATTCTGGTCTGAAATATTTTCGCCGTTGATGCGGATGCGCTCGTTGATGCGTTCCAGGTGCGGCGAAGTGTACAGGCCCGTGCGCAATCCTGCCGCGCGCAGGATGGATTCGAGCATCGCGGCCGTGGAGCCTTTGCCGTTGGTCCCGGCGATGTGCGCGCAGGGCGAGGAGCGCTGCGGCTGGCCGAGATCTTCCGCAAGAATTGTGATGTTCGTGAGACCGAATTTCTGGACGCGAGCTTGTTGCGGAGAGGCGAGTTCTCTTCCCAGCGAAAATAACGCGCGGACAGATTCTTCGTACGTCATAGGAGCTAACCGACGAAGAAGTCGAGAGCTTGCGCGATGTAAGGCTTCATTTCCTTGCGCGGGACGACGGCGTCGAGGAATCCGTGCTCGAGCAGGAATTCGGCGGTCTGAAAACCATCGGGGAGTTTCTGGCGGATGGTTTGTTCGATCACACGCGGGCCGGCAAAACCGATCAGCGCGCCAGGCTCGGCAATATTCAGATCGCCGAGCATCGCGTAGCTGGCCGTGACGCCGCCGGTGGTGGGATCGGTGAGTATGGAAATGAATGGGAGCTTGGCTTCGTCCAGACGTCCGAGCGCGGCGGAAACTTTCGCGAGCTGCATCAGGCTGACGACGCCTTCCATCATGCGGGCGCCGCCGGAACAGGAAACCACGATGAGCGGCGCTCTTTGTTCCAGAGAGCGGTCTATCGCGCGCGCGACTTTTTCACCGACCACCGCACCCATCGAGCCGCCGATAAAGCCAAATTCCATCGCGCAGCAGACCACGGGACGCCCGTTCAAGCGGCCTTCGGCGGTGATGACTGCGTCTTTCATATTGAGTTTTCGCTGCGCTTCTTTCAGGCGCTGGGCGTAGGGCTTGGTGTCCGTGAAATGCAGCGGGTCGCTGGAGGCCAGGTCGGCGTCGAGTTCGGTCCACGGCTCCTCGTCGAGAAGCATTTCCAGGCGGCGGCGCGAACTGAGGCGGAAATGGTGGTCGCACTTGGTGCAGACTTCCCAATTCGCTTCGAGATCTTTTTTCCAGATGATGGCGCGGCAGGAATTGCACTTCGTCCACATGCCTTCGGTGTGGACGCGGCGTTCTTCGGCCGGCGTGGGATTTTCGATCGGTTTTTTTTCGCGCTTGAACCAGGCCATGGGTCGGGGTTTTTGGGCTGGAAGGCCCCTTAAGAAGTTAACAGCTCATCGTTGAAAGTTGAAAGCTAAAAAATGGTGCCGCTGCGCCTTTGGATTTAGTAGTCAATGCCGCGTTGCGCGAGGATGCCTTTGGTGTAGGGATGCTTCACTTCGCGCATTTCCGTTACCAGGTCGGCGGCTTCAATCAGTTTGGGATGCGCGCTGCGGCCCGTGCAGATCACGTGCACGCGTTCGGGACGCTGGGTTAGCGCTTCGACGACGCGCTCGACGTCCAGCATTTTGTAGCCGATCACGTAATTGATTTCGTCGAGCACGACCAAGTCGTATTTTTCGCTGTAAATCTGCGCGCGACCGAATTCCCAGGCCTCTTCGCACATTTTTAAGTCTTCGGGATCGGTTTCCGCGCCGCCGATTTTCACAAAGCCGCGGCCCATGGGGCGAATTTCGAATTTATCGTCGCCGAGCATTTTCGCGGCATCCAGCTCGCCATAGTGCCACGAACCTTTGATGAACTGCACCATCATCACGCGCAGGCCCTGGCCGACCGCGCGAAAAGCAGTACCCAGCGCGCAAGTTGTCTTGCCCTTGCCGGGCCCCGTGTAAACGATCAGCAGTCCTTTGCCTTCGGGCATGCGGTGAGTCCTTATGAGAACAGTCGAGAATAGTGAGCGTGCGACACGAAAACGTCAAGCCACGCCTAGCGCAAGGAACGGAGTAACTCATTATACATTCGTCCCGTTGTCAGCGGCTCGAGCTGAAAGCAAGATTATAGGCATCATGACCGATCGTCTTCAAAAATGGCAGGAATCCAGACAGGCTCTCGAAAAGCGCGCAATCGAGCATCCAGTGCAGTGGGTGCTTGCCGCAATTTGCTTCGCTTTCGTCACGGGAGCAAATACCATTTACGCTGTATTCGGAAGATCTTTTCTTCGCCCTTTCAGCCCGGTCGTCGCGATCTACGCGGTAGGCTCATCGGTAATGTTCACCGCGCTATTCGCCAGCACACTAATCGGAGTGTTGCGCCAACTCGGAAGTGCCAGAAGCGCAGCTGGGCAAACGACTACTCCTCCGAGGTAGCGATGAGCTGCGTCAAACCAGGAAACGATAGCCGACGCCGCGGACGGTCAGAAGGTGCTTGGGCTTGGAGGGATCTTTTTCGATGTAGCGGCGAAGGCGGACGATGAAATTGTCTATGGCGCGCGTGTCGGTGTCTTCGTGCAGGCCCCAGACGTCTTCGAGGATGGATTTGCGGGAGACGGTGCGGCCTTTGCTGCGAATCAGATGGCGCAGGAGCTTGGCTTCCATGAGCGTCAGTTGGATGGTGCTGTCATTAACGCGAAGTTCCAGCGTTCCGAAATCAATCGTCTTGCCGTTAAAGGAAAATACTTCGGAATCCACAGCGGAGCTTGCGGCGGCGGCGCCAGCGGACGCAGCGGCCTCCTTGCCATTGGCGGCGCGGCTTTTTGTTGTGGTTTTTTCAGCGACCAGCCACTGGCTGCGACGAAGCAAGCCTTGCAGCCTGGCGAGAAATATCGGCAGCTGAAAGGGTTTCGGCAGGTAGTCATCCGCGCCGGCGGCAAATCCTTGCAGCACGTCTTCAGGGCGGCCGCGCGCGGTTAAAATCAGAACGGGAACGTAATTGTGAGCCTTGCGCAAAGATGCGACGACCGCAAAGCCGTCTTTGCCGGGGAGCATCACGTCGAGCACCACCGCGTCGAAATCTTCTTTTTCTGTGACCAGGCGCTCGAGCGCGGATTCGCCGTCGCCGGAAACTTCCACAGAGTGGCCCTCGGCTTCGAGGTTGAAGCGCAAGCCTTTGGCCAGGTGCGCCTCGTCTTCCACCACTAGCACGCGGCTCATGCGATATTCCTCGGCAATTCCATGGAAATGGTGGTGCCGTGGCCCTCGCCGTCGCTAGCGGCGTAAACTTTTCCGCCATGGGCGCGAGCGACGGCGCGCACGATGAACAGGCCGAGGCCGGTTCCCTTAACCTGAAAACTGGGGCGACCCGGAACGCGATAAAAACGTTTGAAGATGCGTTTGAGTTCTGACGCGGGGATGCCGATGCCACGATCGGTGACGCGCAAGGCGATGTGTTCATCGTCGGGAATTTCGATGCGCACCGCGACATCCACCTGGTCGCGCGAATATTTCACGGCGTTATCGAGCAAGTTGGAAACGGCGGTGCGTAGCTCGATAGGATCCCCGCGCAGAATTACGGGCGCGGCGTTGGCTGAGACGGGATCGAAATGCAGGACGCCGGGCGCCAAGTGATGGCGGACGCGAGCGAGTTCGATGGATTCGCGCAGCAGTTCGGTGAAATCCAGTTCGACGTGATGGCGCTTGCCGCGGCGGTAACTGGCTTCGCCAGCTTTAAGCACCTGCTCGACGGTTCCGAGCAGGCGATCGGTATCGAGCAACATTAAATTATAGAATTGCTGGCGCTGCGGCTCGTCCACTTCGCGGCGCTGCATGGTTTCCAGATAGAGGCGGATGGAAGTGATGGGAGTTTTCAGTTCGTGGGTGACGGCGTTGATGAAACCGTCGTGCTGTTCGTTGCGGCGGATTTCGCGCACCAGGAAGATGGTGTTGAGAATCATTCCAGCGATGATCGCGGCGAAAAAAATCACGCCGAAAAATAACAGCACACCTTGGCGCCAATTCAAGATGGTCCAGCCAACGGTGAGGGCGATGGCCAGGGCCACCAGGGCGCAGCCCAGCACGACGAAGAAGGCGATGGTTTTTCTGCGGCTCGCGATGTGCACGGTGTCTAACGGAGATTGTACCGCGAAGGAGCGGAGGCGCGCGATATGGCGTGCTATAGAAGGTGCGTCGATGGGTTTACAGCTTGGCAAGCTGGGACGTAGCAAGCAGCGCCCCTACCCTCGCTTGAGCGGGCACGGGTTAGGTGCGACCGGTCTACAGTTCGGCTGCAGCCAGCGCGTGGGGATTTTCGCGTGTGAGTGTCTTGGCCACAACCGCTTGATTGGCGCGTTTGATTTCGGAAATTTTCGCGGTATAAACTTTTTGCGCGATGCCGATTTTCTCGAGCGTCCAGATGACATACCAATTGAAATCAATTTCGTACCAGGCCAAGCCGTGGCGCGCGGAGACGGGATGCGCGTGGTGATTGTTGTGCCATCCTTCGCCCCAGGTGACCAGCGCCACCCACCAGCTATTGGTGGAAAGATCGCGGGTTTGAAAGCGGCGCGTGCCCCAGCTGTGTGTGGCAGAATTTACCAGCCAAGTGAAGTGCAGGCCGATCACCGTGCGCAGGAAAATTCCCCACAGGACGAACTTGATGCCGCCGACGGCGAGCAGGATAAGGCCGAGAACGATCATCGGCACGTAATGATATTTGGTGATCCAGACGTGGAATTTATCTGCGGCAAGGTCGGGGACGTAACGCGAGAGCGTGGTGGTGTCGTGGTGCATAGACTTGCCAGTGAGGATCCAGCCCATGTGCGCCCACCAGGTGCCGTCCACAGGGGAATGCGGATCGCCTTCCTGATCCGAAAATTGATGGTGAATGCGGTGCGTGGCCACCCAAAAAATCGGGCCGCCCTCGAGAGCGAGCGTGGCGAAAACCGTCAGCGTGTATTCCAGCCATTTGGGAACTTTGTATCCGCGGTGCGTGAGCAGGCGGTGATAGCACATGCCGATGCCCAGGCTGGTGGCAATCCACCAGAGAACGATCGCGACGAAAAATGCTTTCCAGGAAAAGAAAAACAGAGCAGCGATGGCGCCCACGTGGAACATGCCCATGAAGATCGAAGTGACCCAGTTAATTTCGCCGTTGTTCTTCGATTTTTTCTTCAAGACTTCGAGTGACTGGGTCATGAGGGCCTCTGGCTGGTTCCTTGTGGTGTCCACAACCCCCTCAGACTAGCAGGCGGCGATGAGCTGGTTTGTAATACTTCTGTAATACCCAGCGGGGATTCACAGCGTTGGTTAGCAGGGCTGAACTGCGTCGAAAATAAGGGAAATTGGGGATTTTGTAGTGGAATCGGATCAGGCGTCTCAAAATGACGCGTCAAAATGACGTGATGTGTCAGCCTGACGCAGGGGATATGCAGACGCGCTCACGATGCCTGTGCGGCGGAAATTCAGATATGATGTGCGAGATCCAAAGGATCGCAAAAACTATCAATGGTTGGTGAGGAGAAAATCACATGCAGAAATTCTTGGTATTGTGTAGCGCGATTTTATTGAGCGTCAGTGTGCTGGCCCTGCGGAGCAGCGGGCAGCAAGACAAGAGCCAGCGGCCCAGCCCGCCGGCGCAAGCGCAGTTTAGTTTCGCGGATGGCAAGACGGTGACGGTGGACTATTCGAGCCCGCGCGCCAAAGGCCGCAAGATTTTCGGCGGGCTCGTTCCCTACGGACAAGTGTGGCGCGCCGGGGCGAACGAAGCGACCACGTTGACCACGAATACCGCGATAAGCGTGGGTGGCAAGACCGTGTCTGCTGGAACCTACACGCTTTTCACAATTCCCAACGCGGATAAGTGGACGCTGATCATCAGCAAGACGACGAAGAACGACAAGGGCGGGCCGCTGTGGGGCACGAATTATGCGGGCGAAGGGCAGGATCTGGCGCGCACCGACATGAAGGTGTCGTCGCTGCCAGCGGCGGTGGAGAATTTTACGATCGCCCTGGATAAATTGGGGAACGGCGCTTCGTTGCGCATGGATTGGGAAACGACGCGGGCGTCCGTGGAGATTTCAGAGGCGAAGTAGCGGCACGATTTCGGCGGGATTGAGGTCTCGCGAAACATTTACCGCAGAGACGCAGACAGCGCTGAGAAAGTCTGTCCAATAATTGTCGGGCACTCTCTGCGTACTCTGGGTCTCTGCGGTTTATTTTTTGGCGATCAGGAGAGGCTGAACGTGGAGCGGATGGTTTCCGCGATGCGGGCGACTTGCTGAATTGCGGCGGCGGACATTTCTTTGCCGTTGCCGCGTTCGCGCAGGACTAACCAAATGCCCGGACGGTGGACGGATTTGTCGTGGCAGATCGCACCCGTCAGCTGCGCGATTTCAAGATTGGCGGTGGGCAGCTCGCGATCGAGCAGCGTACGCGCCTCGTCGAGCAAATCTAAGAACCCCTGGGATGCGAGCATGGGATCCACATCGCGCGGAATAGGCGCTTCGACTTCTTCGAGATCATAGTCCGGCAGCGGTTGCGTGATCATGAATTCGATGGAAGCGGTTGGCGCGTCGGCGTCGTGCGTGATTTTGATGGCCATGGTCCGGTTATTCTCCCATAAGAGGACTGCGGGTTTCCGCAAAACTCCTTGAACACCGCCTGCTTCTCACTTCGGGTAAGGGTGGCCGGCGAGGATGGCGAAGGCGCGATAGATTTGCTCGGCCAGGATGACGCGCGCGAATTCGTGTGGCATGGTGAGCGTGGAGAGCGAGATTGTTTGTTTTGCGCTGGAGCGCAGGTCCGCGGGAAAACCTTCGGCATCGCCGCACAGGAAGACCAGTTCGCGCGCTCCGCGGTCGCGCAGATCGCCCAGCCAGCGCGCGAATTGCTGCGAAGTGAATTGCTTGCCCGCGGCGTCGAGCAGGACCACCGTGGCGGATGGTTCGATTTTCAATTTGCGAAGCGCGGCGGGGCCGGCGTCGCGCAATTCGCTGATTTCGATTTCGGCGTAGTGCTGAATGCGTTTGACGTAGTCGCTCACCATGGCGCGAGCTTCTTCGCGGCGGGTTTTGCCGAGCATGATGAGGCGGATTTTCATTTCTTAACGGTGCGCCACGCTACAACAGGCCGAACTTTTTGCGTTTCTCGAGCAGCGTCTTGCGGCTGATGCCCAGCACTTCGGCGGCGCGGCCGATCTTGTAGTGCGTGGCATCGAGCGTGGCCTTGATGGCATCGCGTTCGAGGTCTTCGAGCGAACGCAGCGGGCCGCCGGGGCCCTGGCCGCCGCTGCTGCCGGCGCGCACAATCTCCGGAAAATCCTCGGCGCGTAGTTGCGGTTGTTTTGCGAATACCAACGCGTGTTCCACGGCATTCTTCAGTTCACGAATATTTCCCGGCCAATCGTAGGATTCCAGCAAGCGCAGCGCGGAGGGATCGAACGAGGCGTCGGGGTGGCCGTGCACCGGGCCAAGACGCGCCAAGAAATGCGCGGCGAGTTCTGGAATGTCGGCGCGGCGTTCGCGCAGTGGAGGCACGACGATCGAAAGAACGTTCAAGCGAAAGAAAAGATCCTCGCGGAAACGTCCGACGGCGACGGCCTTGGTTAGATCCGTATTGGTTAGCGCCATCAGGCGCGCTTCCATGTGCAGCGTTTCGGTGCCACCCAAACGCTCGAAGGTGCGCTCTTCGAGCACGCGCAGAAGTTTTGCCTGCATGCCGGGGGCGAGCGCCGCGACTTCGTCGAGAACGATGGTTCCGGACTGCGCCATTTCCAGGCGGCCGGGTTTGCGTGCGACGGCGCCGGTGAATGCGCCGCGCTCGTGGCCGAACAGCTCGGATTCGACGAGTTCCGAAGGCAGGCTGGCGCAATCAATTTTCAGAAGTGGGGCGTCGTGGCGCGGGCTGCGCTGATGGATCCAGCGGGCGAGCTGATCTTTGCCGGCGCCGCTCTCACCGGTGATCAGCACAGTTGTGGAAGCGCCAGCTACTTTTTCCGCGAGTTCCAGAACACGCCGGGAAGCGGGGTCTGCCGCAATCCAGGGAATCTCAGCGGTCGCGCTCATGGATTTTCACTCGCACCGAACGGGAGTCTGCAGAAGAACCACAGTCGCGGGCTTGCGATTATTTTCTTCCGGGGAAAAAGCGAAGAGCACAGCCAGGAGTGGCTGTGCCACGAACGTACGGAAGCGCTCATTGCTGCGTGGCGTTGCCTTCGGATTCGTTGGGGCGCTCATCGTGGGATTTTGGACGCGCTGCAGCTGGGCCGCCGGCAGTTTCGTGAAATTCGATGCGCTCGGCATTGCGCCAGAGGCGCTCCAGATCGTAATACTGCCGCGCGCGTTCGCTGAAAATGTGCACAACGAAAAATCCGTAATCAAGCAGCACCCATTCGGCACTGGATTTGCCTTCACGATGCGCGGCGCGGCGTCCGTGGCGATGCAGGCGCTCTTCGATGGCTTCGCCAATCGCTTGAATCTGCGGCTGGCTGGTGCCGGAACAAAGCAGAAAATAATCCGCGAACGCGCCGGAGCCGGAAAGGTTCAAGACGGAAACGTCCAAAGCCTGTTTTTCCTGAGCGGCTTCCACGGCCAGCAGGATTTCGGGATCGAGAGAGTTAAGGGTCACCGGTAAAGAGCCTGTCCCAGAATGTAACCTTCCACGGGCGCGGGCACAAGTCCGTGAATGGATTGGCGGTGGCCGAGGCGCATGCGAATTTCGGTGGAGGAGATGTGGCTGGACACCGTCGTCAGCAAATGAATGGTGGATTTGCGCAGGACGATTTTGTTGGGGTCGTCGGATTTCGCGCGGCCCAATTTTTCCGGCGGAATTACCAGGCGCAAAGCCTCCAGCCGAAAGCCGGGGCGGCTGGCAATGATGAAATCGCAAGTATCCAGAAGACCTTCGTAATTCTTCCAGGTGGGGATTTCCAGAAACTGGTCCGCGCCGACAATGAAATAAAGCTGATCGTCGGGATGTTCGCGGCGATAGCGGCGGACCGTATCAAAGGTGTAGAAAACGTGCGGTGCGGCGCCGTCCGAGGGCGCTTCGGCGAGCGACGGATGGAAATCCGGGTGAGTGGAGCAGGCTAGCGCGACCATGGTGTAGCGATGCAGGAAAGGAGTGAGCGCGGGCTTCGCTTTGTGCGGCGGGCGCGAGGACGGCACAAAATAAACCGCGTCCAGATGGAAGCGCTTCTCCGCGGCCTGCGCTACGGCGATGTGGCCGGAATGGACAGGGTCAAACGTGCCGCCAAAGAGCGCGACCGAACGGCGATGCGCGGCGCCGTGCGGTTTATGCACGGCGTGCGGGCTCAACTCTCCTCCCGAGGCGGCGCGGCATGGGCTTCTTCTGGTTCTGCGGCGGGTTCGTGGTCAGACGAAGACGAATCCTGCGACGAAACATGCGTGGTGAAATTCGCATCATCAATCGGTTCCTGGGACTCAATCGGCACACCTGGCTTCGGAAGCCGGTCGAGTGCATCAGCCATCGCGCGAACCAGTTCGACGACGCCTTCGCCCGTCGCTGAAGAAACCGCGTGAAATTCCAAACCGCGTTCGGCGGCGAATGCGCGCAACTGTTCAAGATGGTCGCGGTTGGTGGTGGCGTCGAGCTTCGTGGCGGCCAGAATCATCGGCTTCTCCGCCAGCTCTGGGCTGAACGAAGCCAGCTCGTGCATAATGATCTCATAATCGCGGATGGGGTCGCGGTCGTTGGCATCGCTGGTGTCTACTAGATGCGCGATCAGGCGCGTGCGCTCCAGATGTTTTAGAAAACGCGTGCCGAGGCCGACGCCTTCATGCGCGCCTTCGATCAAGCCGGGAACATCGGCTACCACAAAAGACCGCCCATGACCGGGCGCGGCATCGGGATCGGCGGAAACCACACCCAGATGCGGCTCGAGCGTGGTGAAGGGGTACGCCGCGATTTTGGGTCGCGCCGCCGAGATGCGCGAAATCAGCGTGGATTTTCCAGCGTTTGGGAAGCCGACCAGGCCGACATCCGCCAGCAATTTCAATTCAAGGCGCAGCGTGCGTTCTTCACCGGGCGTGCCGTCTTCGTGTTCGCGCGGAGCTTGATGCCAGGGCCGCACGAAATGAGGATTGCCGTTGCCGCGGCCGCCGTGGCCGCCCTTGGCAGCGAGATAGCGCTGGCCCGGCTGCGTCAAATCGAAAAGCTGTTCGTTGGTATTCAGATCGAAGATAACGGTGCCGACGGGAACTTTTAGAACGAGATCGTCCGCGGATTTGCCGGAGCAATTCGAGCCTTCACCATGGCCGCCGCGCACGGCTTTGAATTCGCGATTGTAACGATAGCGCAGCAGGGTGTTGTCGTGCGGATTGGCTTCGATGTAGATATCGCCGCCCTTGCCGCCGTCTCCGCCCGAAGGCCCGCCGCGCGGAACGTACTTCTCTCTGCGAAACGCGACGCAGCCGTTGCCGCCGTCGCCAGCTTTGATGGAGATTTTTGCTTCATCCGCAAACACGGGTCACCTGATTTGGAATCGCTCGAAGAAAGCATACGCCAGGGTTGGGAGCAAAGACAAAAATACGCGCCCTGGAATCCGAGCGCGTATCGGAAAACGAATCGTTAGTTGGCTGCCGCGGACTCTGCTGCGGACGGCGCGCGATCCGCGCCGCCGACCGCGGATTCTTCCGCCGGGAAGACGCTGATGAACTTGCCGTGCGCGCCCTTGTCTTCGAAGCGCACCACGCCGGTGATGGTGGCAAACAGGCTATCGTCCTTGGCCCGGCTGACGTTCTTGCCGGCCTTGTAGCGCGTGCCGCGCTGGCGAATCAGAATGCTGCCGCCGCTTACCAGCTGGCCGCCGAATCTCTTGATGCCGAGCCGCTGTCCGTGCGAATCGCGCCCGTTTGTTGAAGAGCCGCCGCCCTTTTTATGTGCCATGGCAAACCCCTACGAAATTTGGATGTCGCTGACTTCGACAGAGGTGTAATTCTGCCGGTGGCCGCGCTTGATATTGTACTGACCGCCCGTCTTGTACTTCAAAGTGAGCATTTTGGGACCGCGGTCCTGGGCGACGATCTTGCCGATGACTTTGGCCTTGGCAATGTCCGCGCCAGAAGCGAATTTCTTGTCGTCGTTGCGCACGGCGAGCACTTCGTCGAAAGTGACCTTGCCGCCGACCTTGCCTTCGAGCCGCTCAATGCGGATGGTCTTGCCGGGCTCGACGCGGTACTGCTTTCCCCCAGTGCGAATTACGGCGTACATGCTGCCTCCTGAAGCTAGTGACAAACCCCAATTATACGGGTGCGCAGGCGGTCCCGTCAACGAAGTACGCAACGTAGTGGGTCCGTTTCCGATTACGACTTATCGGGCACTACCGTGAAGCCGCTTTTGGCATCTTGTTTGCGACAGCGGCTGGAATGAAGATGGCGAGCACTCGAAGCGTGCCCAGGTCTGGCTTTGCATCAACAGGATATCGATATTCGAGGGTGTAAGAAACAATATCGTGCTGTTGATTCTCCCATTGGGCCATCCACGAATGGACCGTAGTCCTAGCTTGGGTTGTCGCATCGTCAAATTGCTGCCATCCCCCCGTATACGTGACGACCGGATGGATTCCAAAAGTCCGATTTCAGCGGCTTCCATCCTGCTTCGCCAAGCTTAGTGGAAATTGTGTTCAGGGTCAGTTCCGCCGGGTAATCAGCGTGCAGTCTATAAATCATTTGGGGCCTTCCTTCAAACGTCGCGTATTGGACGTCAAATGCAGAAGGCAAAAGAATTAGGGGCTCAGGGCGATTCTCAATATCTCTTGCGGCTTGGCACCAGCACACAATGCCCACTGTCACAATTAGAAGAAGCTCCATGAAAGCAAGCCCGAAACGAGGTGTCTTATATTGAGTGATCATGGTGACCACAGCATAAACAATTTGCGCTCGCCGTCGACAGGTGGCGCGCTCGCCGTGCCGTCAGGGTAAAGTCCTTGTCGGAAACTGGCCCACTATCCGTAACGTGGTTGTGTTCCAGAGCGACAGGGACGGCCCGCGCGTAAGGTTTCCCACCGGGCTGGATCGACAAAACTTAATGCTTGGTTCGGGGTTTGATTTTTGTGTGGATGGTCCCTCGTTGGAATTGGGCCGGCAATCGGAGGGCCCGGACCGAAACCAATATCGCCTGCGGCACATCGAGTGGTGCAGCGCGGCAGGCGAGCGCTATACCCCCGACTTCGGGCGCGGGCGGCTAAACCGCGCCTTGACGGGTGCTGGTAAATTATCTTCGGAGGTGAACATGAAGCATTTTGCTGGACTTCTGGCAGGGTTGTTGCTGTGCAGCGTTCCGGTTTTTGCGCAAGGTCATCCTGGTGGTGTGGGTGCCCCCGCGCACCCGCCAGCTCATGCACCCGCTCCGGTGAAGGGCGCTGGGCATCCCGTCGAAGAAAATCATTCCTATGTGGATAAGGAAGGGCATCCGAATGCTCCGCACGTTCATCCAGATGGCAAGTGGGTCGGGCACGATACCGGGAAGAACGATCCGCACTATCATCTCGATCATCCGTGGGAGCACGGGCACTTCACCGGCGGATTTGGCCCGCATCACATCTGGCATCTGGCTGGAGGAGGTCCGTCGCGATTCTGGTTCGGCGGCTTTTACTTCAGCGTCGCGCCATATGATTTGGGCTTTTGCGGTGACTGGCTGTGGGATTCCGACCAGATTGTGATTTATGACGACCCCGATCACGTCGGCTGGTACCTGGCCTACGACGTGAGGTTGGGGACGTACTGCCACGTGGAATATCTGGGGAACAGTTAGAGGAGGGCGGCGGGTATCCGTGCGCTTCGAATCAGCAGCAGCGGGAGACGGTGGAGTAGCGGCGTCGCAGCGCGTGGAGATAAAACTCTTCGCGCGTGAGTAGTGCAGCGGAGCTGGCATACGTCGAAGAGCCTGCAGGACTTGCGCAGGAACCTGCACGCGCCATTTCCGCGACGCGGCGCGCTGACCGCAAATAATTTTCGTAGCCGGCATCTCCGCTAACCTGGCGGATCCAGGACCAAATATTTCGCGGGATGCGAATCGCCAGCGCTCGGGCGGAGTTCATTGTTGGATTGCTCCTCCAGAGGCTAACGGCGCGGGCGTCTGGCGCGTGCCAATGCCAATCTGCATAGCGGTATTTTTCGGGAAGACCACTTCGTGGCCTCGCGCGATGAAGTGAATGTAAACGGATCTGCTGGCGCCGAATGCTCCCATAGCCATGCCGAAAGGTTGTGAGTGCACCGCAGCGCCGAGAACGATTCCGATGAGCTTGTAGCCTCCGGCACCGCCGGCGACGCGTTCGGGAGTATCGCCCAAGGTGTCGCCGCCAACTCCAGCGGAAACGACTGCAAGACCGATTGATATTGTCGTCAGCAGGTACCTGGACTTCGGAGAGCCAGCTTGGGCGCCGCCTTCGGCGTCCAATGCGACGTTGTCCGCCGCCGCGGCTTGCACACCTTCCAAATTCGCTTCCACTTTCTGCGCGACGATTTCTCCTCCAGCGCCCTGCGGCGGGAGCAACTCGTGGAAAACCATGCGCAGCTGGCCGTTGCGGCTCATATAACGCGCGGGCTGCACCTGAACCACCGAGCCGCGCAAGCGGCAACCCTGCGGCAGAATCAAGCGCTTGCCGTCGAAAAGCGGCTGCGAAAGAATCGCTTCGACTGGCGCGCCTTTCAGAGTGCTGGCGGAATTGAGCGGAGTCACAAGGAGCGTGCGCACGAAACTGCCGGGCGGAGGAGCAGCGCCCAATGACGCGGCCATTTCAGGGGTTAGCGGCTCGACGCCGAAATCGAGCGGCTCCTGCAATTCGGCGAAATAAACCGTGCCGGCATCAATGTAATGCGGATGAATGGGCAGCTGGGCGACGACGTAGCGTTCGGCTTTGTGAAATTTGCCGGGCTGCTGCACTTGTTGCATTGCGGCTTCCCATTCGCGCTTGGCTTCTTCCTTGGCCTCTTTGGCTTTTTCGGACGCGGCGTCCTTTGTGCCTTTTTTTTCTTTTTCGTTGGCAGCGGTGAGGAAGCGAATCACTTGGCCGGAGCCGGGAGTGACTACGGTGTGGATTGGAATATGTTTGCCGTCGGCGAGTATCAGCTCGGTGAACGTGACGTCAATTGCGTGCGACGGAGTGAAATCGGCATCCAGCGCGGCGAGCGTCCTTTTTCCCGTCGAGACTGGCTCGATGCGCGTGATTTCGCCCGAGACGGGCGTGCCGACGGGAATCACTAGCTTGTCGAACGCATAAATCGGCTCGACCGTATGTGCGGTAAGCGCTTGGCCAACTTTCCGGATGCGAATCTCTTTGTCGAGAGCCACTTGCATTGGCGTGCCCGTCGGCACGGTCAGGGGAATCGTCGATGGTTTCGCAGTATCGGTGGGCGGTATTGAAGCGGGGCGACGATGAGCAAGAGCGGGATCGGATTCCGGCGGGGACGATTGCACCGGAGTTGGGTTGGGCTGTTGCGCCTGAACGTAAGCTGCGCAGGCCCAAGACAGAAAAAGCGCGCCCAACAGCCGTCGGCTCGTCATCATCGTTCTCGCTGTCGCAGTGTCCGCGAGTTCAACCGTGTAAACTGGCACCGGCGTGACGATATCTGCGCGCCGATGGCATTCCCGAGGACGCCTCGAGTGCTCGCCGTGTAAGGAAAGATGCATCGCCTTGTGGTTGTGTTGCACAGCACCAAGCACGCATCCAGCGAAGACCATTTTAGTCCCCTTCGACCCAATTCGTCGCGACGTATGACGATTCATGCAGCACCGCGGTTTTCCGTCCGCTGAGAATTGCAATCCATTCGCCGATGGCTTCGACGAGGAGCACCAGAATCATCACCGCTAGAACGGCGGTGACGGCAGCGTCCAGCCGGTTATTGAAAATCAGCCGCTGGGTGACGGCGATTTTTTCGGCGGGAATCGCGCCGTTCGTGATTTGCGCGGCGAGAACGTTGGCTTGCGACAGGAAGCCGATGCGCGGATTCGCGGAGAAAATTTTCTGGTAGCTGGCGGTCATGGTGATGGCAACCAGCCAGACCATTGGCGCGAGCGTCACCCAAATCCTGCGCGCGCGGCCCATTTTCAGCAGGATGGTGGTCGCCACCACCAGCGCGACGCAGGCGAGAAGTTGGTTGGCGATGCCGAACAGCGGCCACAGCGAATTAATTCCGCCCAGCGGGTCTTGGACGCCTTGCCACAAAAAATAACCCCACGCACCGACCATCAGCGCGCTGGTGGCGAGAATTCCGGGAGTCGAACCGGATTTGCCCAGCGGTTTCCAGACGTGTCCGGCGAGTTCCTGCACCATGAAGCGGCCGACGCGCGTGCCGGCGTCCAGCACAGTGAGAATGAAGAGCGCTTCGAACATGATCGCGAAGTGATACCAGATGCTGAGCAGGCGTTCGCCCCCGATGGTGCCGCTGAAAATCTGCGCCATGCCCACGGCGAGGGAAGGTGCGCCCCCGGTGCGGTCGAGCAGGGTATGTTCGCCGACGCGTTGCGCGAGCGCGGCCATGGTTTGTGGATCGAGTGGGAAGCCCCAGGTGCGAATCGTAGCGGCTGCGGCGTCAGCCGTCTTGCCGACGATTCCCGCGGGACTATTGATCGCGAAATATACGCCGGGTTGCAGTGCGCAGGCAGCGATCATGGCCATCACGCCGACGAAAGATTCCATCAGCATCGCGCCGTAGCCGATCATGCGCGCGTGGCTTTCGCGCAGAATCATTTTCGGCGTGGTGCCGGAGGAAATCAACGCGTGGAAACCGCTGATGGCGCCGCAAGCGATGGTGATGAAGCAGAACGGGAAAATTTTGCCGGCGAAAACTGGGCCGTTGCCGTCCACGAAGCGGGTTAAGGCAGGCATTTCGAGCGTGGGACGTACGAAAATCACGCCGATGGCCAGCGCGGCGATCGCGCCGACCTTGATGAACGCGCTGAGGTAATCGCGCGGAGCGAGCAGCAGCCACACCGGCAGCGCGGACGCAGCGTAACCGTAGATGATGATCGCAAGCGCCAGTGCAGGGCCGGAAAACGTGAAGGCGCTGGACCAGGCGGGCGATGCGTTCACCCATTGGCCGGAGACTACGGCTAGCATCACCAACGCGACGCCGCCGAGCGAAGCTTCCAGCACGCGGCCCGGCCGCACGTAACGCAGATAGACGCCCATCAGCAGCGCGATGGGAATGGTCATTGCCAGCGTGAAGGTGCCCCACGGCGATTCTTTCAGCGCTTTGACGATCACCAGCGCGACGACCGCGAGCAGAATAATCATGATGGCCAGGACGGCCAGCAGGGCGATCATTCCACCGCGCTTCGAGACCTCTTCACGCGCCATCTGGCCCAGCGATTTTCCGTCGCGGCGAATCGAGCAGAAAAGAATGATGAAGTCCTGCACGCAGCCGCCCAGCGCGGCGCCCACGATGATCCACAGAGTTCCGGGCAGATAGCCGAATTGCGCGGCTAGCGTGGGGCCGACCAGTGGGCCGGGGCCGGCAATCGCAGCAAAATGGTGGCCGATCAGAACCCATTTGCTGGTGGGAACGAAATCGTGGCCGTCTTCCAGGCGTTCGGCGGGAGTGGCGCGGGTGTCGTCAAGCGCCAGAACTTTCGCTGCGATGAATTTCGAGTAGAAGCGATAGGCGACGAGATAAGTGCACAGCGCTGCGACGACGAACCAGACGGCGTTGAGCGGCTCGCGTCGTTCGAAGGCGATAGCGGCAAGCGCGCCGGCGCCGGCGAGCGCGATGGCAGTCCACAGAATTACTTTGAGGATGGATTTCATATAACGGCGCGCGCTCCTGGACAGCGTTTCTGTTGCCTGCGGCGCATCGTACGCAAGCGTGAAGGAAGCGTCAATCGAGAGTTGGGCGGGACGAGGACAGGCGGTGCGTGAGAATCAGGTGGAGGCGAAACGGGGCTTACGCGCGAGACGGCGGCCAGTGCGTAAACCCTGGACGAAAATCTAAGCGTAGGCAGCGCGGCAAGTTTCATGCTCGCGGCACGACGGCGGGCAATTCGTCTTATCAATCAGGATGTAGTTGTGGCACGTCGAGCACACCACGCCGTAAATCGTCTCGCTGAACTGATCGTGCAAAGTGCTGCTGGTGTGTTCGCTGCGTGCCTGTTCGCGGCTAATGGCCATGGTGTTGGCTCCAATACGCTGACGAAGGCATTTTAGCTGATTTCGGGCGGCGGGACGAATGCCGCTCTACTCCGGGCTCCTCGCCGCCCCCTACCGGCGCGATACAAGTCTGTGATAGTTTTTCGGCTGCCTGACTCAGACACCTACAAGCTCTCATGGAAATTGAGGACCGTATGAAAATGACCGTTACACACTGCTGGGAAGTCGCCGTGCTTTTCGCAGGGATTATGCTCCTCCTCGCGCCTGCTGTGCTGGCGCAATCCGCTGCCGACGCGCCTAAGCCCGATGCTGCGAAGAATAATCGCTGGACTGCTGAGGACGTGGTCTATCAGGAGGACGCGGGGCAGTTTCGGATTTCGCCGGATGGGAAATTTGCTTTGTGGGTTAAGGGGACGGCGGATAAAGAGAAGGATCTGCGCGTCAGCAATTTGTATCTTTCGAATTTGAATGATGGCAAGGAAGTGCAGCTCACGCGCGAGACGGACGAAGTGTCGCAGCCACGTTGGTCGCCTTCGGGCGAGATGATCGCTTATATGAGCACTCACGCGCTGCCCAAGCCGAAGCCCGACCTGGCGCCCACGCAATTGTGGCTATTGAATGCAGCAGGCGGTGAGCCTTGGGCGGTGACGGAATTCGAGCGCGGCATCCAGCAATTCGAGTGGCTGGACAACGACACCGTCGTTTTCAGCGCTGAAGAGGATCCCACGCTTTACGAGCGGCAGACGAAGGAGCGCAAGGATGATTCGAATGTGGTGGACGATACGGCGCACAGCGCGCCGGTGCGACTGTACAAATTTTCGGTGAAGGACAAGAAAGTTACGCGGCTGACGGACAACGACGACTGGATCGAGATCTTTGAAGTTTCCCACGACAAGAAGAAAGCGGTCGCCGTGGCGCGGCGGGAATTAAGTTTTGCGTGGGACCAAAAGATTCCTCCGGTAACCTACGTCGTAGACCTCGCGACCGGCGCGCGTATGCAAGTTTTCGCGAATGAGCGCATCCAGCCGATTGACGTCGTCTGGGCGCGCGACAATTCCGGATTTTACGTGGTTGCGCCCTACTCCGACGATCCACGCTTTCTGGTGGCCACGGTGCACAGGATTTATCTTTACGATCTGGCTGCCGGCAAATCCAGTGAAGTGAATCTCGATTGGGACCGCGGCTTCGCGCGTTCATTGGAAGCGACGAACGACGGATTCATCGCGTTGCTGGCCGACGGCGTGTACACCAAACCGGTGCGTTTCACGCGGCACGGCGGCACGTGGTCGCGAAAATCTATTTCCAGCGAGGATGAAAAGCACTATTTCAGTTTCGAACTCGGCGAAGACGGCAAGACGCTGATTTACGAGCATTCCACCGCCAGCGAGCCCACGCAATTCTTCCGCGCAAAGCTGGAGGGCACAAAAATCACCTCGCCGCTGCAGATCACGAATCTAAATCCGACGTTCAAGAACAAGCCCATCGCGAAATCGGAAGTTTTGCAGTGGAAAGGCGCAAACGACGACGACGTGGAAGGCATTCTCTACTATCCGAACGATTACAAGGCGCGCAAAGCCTACCCGCTGATTGTGACTACGCATGGCGGCCCTGCCAGCGCGGATCACGATCAATGGGCCGAACGTTGGGCGTATGCGCCGAACCTGATGACGCAGAAAGGCGCGTTCGTGCTGAAAACGAATTATCACGGCAGCACGGGCTACGGTCTGAAATTTGTAGAAGCCATCTGCTGCGGAAAATATTACGAGCTGGAAATTCCCGATATCGAGCGTGGCGTGGACAACCTGATCACGAAGGGCTTGGTGGATCCCGACCAAATCGGCGCGGCGGGCTGGTCCAACGGCTCGATTCTCTCGATTCAGCTGACCGTCACCAATCCCGACCGATACAAGGCGGCCGTGGTGGGCGCGGGAGACGTGGAATGGCTAAGCGACTGGGCCAACGTGGATTTCGGCCAATCGTTTGACCATTATTATTTTGGAAAAACGCCGCTGGAAGCTCCGCAGCTCTATATCGACAAATCGCCGCTCTTCAAAATGGACAAGGTGAAGACGCCCACGCTGATTTTCTTCGGCACCATTGACCGGCAAGTGCCGACGGAAGAAGGCTGGACGCACTACCGCGCGCTGTACACGATCGGCAAGGCTCCGGTGAAATTTATCCTGTTTCCCGGCGAAGCGCACGGCCCGCGGAAGCTGACGCACCAGTTGCGGAAGATGAATGAGGAAGAAGCGTGGTTCGACGCGTATTTGTTCAAGACCAAGCTGCCGGAAAACGAGGCGCTGAAAAAAGGATCGCCGCTGGAAGTGGCGCTGAAGCGCGCGACGGTGCACAAGTCCGGAGCTTCGTACGGAGTGGCATTTCATCCGCCTGCGACGCCGGAAAATCCCGCGCTGGATGTGCTGATCCCCGAAACGGTGAAGCGCGGCGCGATCGAAATCGGGCGGTTCGAAATCACGCGGGCGCAGTTCGCGGCGTTCGATAAGGACTACAAGTTCGACGCCGGCACGGAAAATTATCCGGCGAACGGCATCACGCTGGAGCAGGCGCAAGCGTATTGCAAATGGCTGAGCGAGCTGACGGCCGAAACTTACCGGCTTCCGAAAGAAAGCGAAACCGTGGATTTTTACAAGTCGCGCAGCGGCGAGAATACTTTGGATTATTGGGCGGGCTACGCGCTGAATCCCGAGGACGCGCAAAAGCTGGAAGCCAAGATCAAGGAACTGCCGGGAGATGTGCCATTGCTGCGAGAAGTAGGAAGCTTTGCGGCGGAGGGCGATGACGGCGAGGAGCTAGTGTTCGACCTCGGCGGAAACGTGGCGGAGTGGGTGCTAGTCGCCGACGGCTCAGGCAAAACGCTGGGCGGCAGCGCAGATCGTCCCGCGGATGGCAAAGCGCAGTACCGCGCCGCGGATCCAGCCTACACCGGATTTCGCGTGGTGCACATTGCGCCACCGCCAAAGCCAGCGGCTGCCGCGGAACCGCCGCAACCGTAGCGTCCTTCGTGAACGCTGGGCGAGCGCACGCGAATCGCAGCCATCCAGATTGGCACTTGCGGCGAATGGCGCGGCGATTTACGCTCGATGGATGACCGAACCATTCAGCCCGACCGCACGCACGAAAGTTCAACGCCTGCCCGACCGCGGCAAATACGATCGCGAAACCGTCTATCGCATTCTCGACGAAGGATTCGTCTGCCACGTTGGCTTCGTCGTGGACGGCCAGCCGTTCGTGATTCCCACGAATTACGCGCGCCTGGACGACACGCTGTACGTGCACGGCTCCTCCGCCAGTCGCATGTTGCGGACTGTCGGCGGCGGCGTGCAGATGTGCGTCACCGTGACGCTGGTGGATGGACTGGTGCTGGCGCGCTCTGCGTTCCATCATTCTGCGAATTACCGCTCGGTAGTGATGCTGGGACGGGCGATGCCGGTGGAAGATAGCGGCGAAAAAAATCGCGTGCTGGAAGCGTTTACGAACCACATCGTGCGTGGAAGGTGGAACGATGTGCGTTCGCCCACGGAGATGGAATTGAAGGCGACGTCGGTGCTGGCGATGCCTTTGGAGGAGGTGTCCGCAAAGGTGCGTACCGGGCCACCGAAAGATGACGAAGCGGATTACGCGCTACCGATTTGGGCAGGCGTGCTGCCATTGCCCGTCGTGCCCGGCGCGCCCATTCCGGACCCTCGTTTGAATGCCGGCCTCGAGCCGCCGCAGAACGTCCTGAGATATTCGCGCCATGGCGATGGAAGCGACGCTAAGTAAGATTCGCTCCGCTGCGTCGCGGGCAGCAGCCCGTGCCGAGCGAGCGCAGCAAATCGCCGATGCGATTCGCACGCTTGGTGCGTACCGCTGGGTCGGGGTTTATGACGTCAGCGCGGACCTGGTTTCGATTATTGCGTGGAGCGGCCCATCGGCGCCCGCCTATCCCACATTTCCGGTGACGACGGGGCTGACTGGTTCCGCGATTCAGGGGAAATCAACAGTTGTTGTCGGTGACGTGCGCAGCGATCCACGTTACTTGACTGCGTTTGGCAGCACGCTTTCGGAGATCATCATTCCGATTCTGGATCCGCGGGATTCGCGAGTCGTCGGCACAATTGACGTGGAGAGCGAGAGGGCGAATGCATTTTCCGCGGCAGATCAAGAGACACTGGAGCAATGTGCGAACGCTGCGCTCGCGCTTTGGGTTGATGCTTGATCCCGCGCACAGTTTTGCGCGCCGCAGGCTGGCTCTCAATTCTCTTTCTTTCGTTTCCGCTGCGAGCCCTCGCCGCGCAAGCGCCGGATGCCGCGGTTGCCGGATTCACAGCTGGTTCCTACCGTAGCCCCAGCGGCGAAGCTATTGTGTAGCACCTGTTTGTGCCGCCGGATTACGACGCCGCGAAAAAATATCCAATTATTCTATGGCTGCACCGCGCCGCGGGGCGCGGGTCGGATAATTTTTCGCAACTTTGGGGCGGAAATTTCGCCGGCTCGCACTTCCGGACCATAGCGGCAAATCAGGCCAAATACCACGCCTTCGTCCTCGCGCCGCAGGTGGACGCAACGAAAGGATGGGCGCGCCCGCACACCAACACGCCTCCCGTGGCAATCCGCGTGGCCCTGGAGATACTGGATACGATTGAGAAACAGTACAGCGTTGACAGCGCGCGCGAGTACGTCGTGGGTCAATCCATGGGCGGTGAAGGCGTCTGGGCGGCGCTTTCGATCGCGCCCGAGCGATTCGCGGCGGCGATTACGCTGTGCGGGTACGGCGATGCCCACATGGTGCCGCGCGTGGCGAAAGTTCCAGTGTGGATATTTCAAGGTGAGGGGGATCCGCTGCTGCCAGTCTCACCCGCTTGGGAATGGGTCGCGGAGCTGCGCAAGGCTGGCGGCACTCCGAAGTACTCCGAATATCCCAGCATCGGTCACAACGTGTGGGACGTAGCATTCAGCGAGCCAGGGTTGGCGGAGTGGTTGTTCTCATACCAATCGGGCGGGATAGCTTCGCAGCTAAAATCCTAACGGCAGCCGCAACCACCGCCTCCGCAACAGCCACCGCCCCCGCCGGAATATGAAGAAGGACCGGCTGCGGATTTTCCGTTCGCTGGCGAAGCGAAGACCGATAGCTGAATGGTGTACTTCGCGCTCGAACATTTCGGGCAGGTGATGGCCTGCGATTGGCTCAGCACGATGCGCTCGTAGCGCTCGTTACAATCGTCGCAGAGGTATTCGTAGATAGGCATTGCCGCGCTCCATTCAAATCAATGCGAAAGACGAACATGATATCGAAATCTTGGACCCGTCTTCAACTCGGCGCCGACCGCATTTCTCATAGGAGTTCTAAAAATTCTTCAACTGACAGCTCCGCTTGGCGCAGGATACTTCGCGCAGTACCGGACGAGGTATGTCGAAGCGGTCATGACCAGGCACGGTCAAACGAACGTGAGTTGTAATTGAGTGACGCAACTGTGCGTGGCTTCCGGATTGGTGGTTTCCCTAGAAACCAGCTCGCAAGAGAGCCCGCAGTATCAAGCACCGCTTGAGGAGCGGAAGTCCCGAGCTCATCTACGCGCTCAGAGCGACTCGCAATTTCGCATTATACGCTCTCTTCTCGTCGGGTGTCTCTTCGCCCGACTTGCGCAGACCAGCGAGATGGCAACGGATAGCGTCGCGCGCCATTTCGATGGCTTCTTCTTCCGTGCGTCCGTACGTGATTACGCCCGGCAGCAACGGGACCGTTACTTGATATCCGGAGGGGTTTGCCGCCACGGACTTGCGCGCTTTGGACTTTCCTTGCGAAACCAATTCGTCCGCAATAGGCAACAAAATGACCGTGAAGTCAAACACACGGCGACGGTGCTCCCGTCCATTTCCAGTTACGCTGCGAATTCGGCTCATTAGGACCTACTGTAGGTGAATCGCGCGCTTAACTCAAAAAAGCAACAGCCCCGGTCTGAGCCGGGGCTGCTGGCCTTGCTAACCCTGCGGAGATGGTTGAGTTCTTCGGTTGAGTTAGTCGCCGGCTACTGCGGCTTCTGCTTCGGGCTTTTCGACCTTGGCTGCGCCGTTGCCGTTCGCGTGGCCGTTGCCATTCGATTGGCCATTGCCGTTTGCCGGAGCGATCTGCACTGGCTTCACCGTTACGCCGGGAACCGCGCTCAAGATCTGCTGCATTGAGCCGATCTGCACCACAGGCTCGGTGGACTTCTTCAGCACGAGCTCTTCGTAAATGCGGCGGACTTTGGCGGCCTCTTCGAACGCCTTCTTGCGGCGGATGCGGTCTTCTTCGGCCGCGGTCTGCGGAATATCGTGCTCGTGTTCGCGCACGCGCGAGGCGTCTTCGGCGTCAATGCGGAGTGAGTGTTCGTAGCTCTCCAGATTGACTTTCTTGCCTTTGGCGAAGACGTCGTGCTTGCCGTGTTCCTTGTACCACTGCGCCACGGTCGCGTTCTTGTGCATGTTCTCGATGATTTTGCGCCAGCCCACTCCGGTGTTGTACGCGCAGAAGGAAATTTCACCCTGCTGCGTGGCGTAGGGAATGATGCACATTTCGGTGCGGCGGAAATCGTAATTGAACAGGTCCTGGAACCACATGCCGGCGATGAACAGGAAGTTCCAAGGATCTTCCTTGCGGCGCTTCATGGCATCTTCGAACGTGCGGTCGCCGGAAACTTTGCCGTATTTCTTGTCCGCGTTTCCGGAGAGCGCGTAGGTCTTATCGAATTTCTTCCAAAGATCCTTCAGCCGCAAACTGGGCGGCCCCTGGAAGGGACTGTAATTCTTTAGCACGGCCATCGCCATCATGAAGTTGGAGAATTTCTTGCCGCGCGCTGCGTCGGTAATTGCCGCGACATCCTTGGTCAGCTGTTGCGCGTTCAGGAAGCGCGGAACCGGCGCCCATTCCTTGGTTTCTTTGTTGATCATCAACGCAGTGCCGACGCCGCAGTTCGGGTGGCAGCCGCAGGAGAGCGAACCCCACTGCGAATCGGGCCCGTGCACCAGATCGGAAAAGCCCGCGAACGTGCTGATGAAGGAAATCGGGAACCAATCGCGCGTAGGCTCAACTTTGCCCACTTGCGTGCTGACATCCTTCGCCAAGTGCGAAAGCGTGTAGCGCTGGCGGATGCGGCGTTCCGGAGTGATTTCCTCGTCGCGTCCGGTGAATGAAACCGGCTGGAAAGAGACGAAGGAGATTTTCTTGGGGTTTTCCATCGCGAATTTCACGATCGGACCAACTTGATCGTTGTTCACGTTGTTGACGATGGTGGTGACCAGCACGATTTCGATGCCGGCTTCGTGCATGTTCTCGATGGCGCGCAGCTTCACGTCAAATAGGTTGCCCACCTGGCGGTGGCTGTTGGCGTCGTTGCCGATGCCGTCGAATTGCAGGTACGCGTAACGCATGCCCGCTTCGAAAGCCGCCTTGCAGAATTCCTTGCTCTTCGCGAACTCGATGCCGTTGGTCGCGGCCTGCACGCTGTTGTAGCCAACTTTGCGCGCGTAACGCACCGCGTCAATGAACCGCGGGTGCATGGTGGGCTCGCCACCGGAGAATTGCACCGACATCTGACGGCGGGGCTTGATCTTGGTGGCGTTCTCGAGAATTTCCTGAATTTCTTCCCAGCTGAGTTCGTGGACGTAGCCGACCTGGTTCGCGTCCATGAAGCAGGGGTCGCACATCATGTTGCAGCGGTTGGTGAGGTCCACGGTGAGTACGGAACCGCGGCCATGGCGAACCGTGCTGGAGCCATGGCGGTGCAGGCCTTCGTCGTTGTGCGCCGGAATATCGCGGCCGGGGAAATTCTTCTCGATCCATTCCAGGAACTTGGCGTCAACGGCCATCAAGTCTTCATATTTGCCGTGAATGGCGCATTCCTTCACCATCCAGACTTGGCCGTCGCGCTCGATGATCTGCGCCTTGATTTCGCCGACCTTCTCGTGCACCAGATCGGTCCAGTCCTTTTTCCCATTGATGATCAGATCGCGCGCTTCGCGCACGCAATCGGGGCAAAGCGAATCGGTCGTTCGGGGCCAACCGAGCGTCGGCTTAGACTTCTCCCAAGATTTCAGCAAAGGCTTATCGGACCACTTCGGCGTGAAAGAAGGGTTCGGATTAAATTTGTTGAAGTACTGAATCGTGTTGTAAGTGACGCCAGCCGTCTTACACAGCGCCCAGTCGAAAGATTTCCAAAGTTTTGTACTCACCGCGTTCGCCATAATTCCACCTCCCCCTTTCAAACCAACCCCGACCCGCGCTTGAATCCCCCGAAGGCTTGCCCCTACGGATGAGGCTCATCCGTAACTAGTTACGGTACCAGAGTTTGCATGGTTTCAAACTGGACGTCTAGGAGGGTGCGTCTAAAGGTGCAATTCGGGGGCTGAACGGCGTCCAGGCGCAGCCAATGGTTAAGCCGAAGTACCAGCCGGACTATATATTTAGCTCAGTTTTCAGTCCAGGTTGAGGGGGGTGCGCAGGACGCCAATCGCGAAATGCGCCAGATGCGGAGCGTCGTCGTCGAGCTGGATCCAGCGGACCACGCAGTGGTCCTTTAGATATTGCGAGACTTTCGCTTCGCCTATGCCCAAATGTTCGGCAAGCTTGGTCTTCAGGCCGCTGTCGAACGAAGGGCGTCCGCCCCGAACGGGTTTGGTGGTGCTGCGTCCGCTTCCGCGCGCGAGATTTCCCAGGCCGACTCGCAGCGTCTGGCAGGCTTCAATGTAATAGGAGGAAATCTGGTCGGAATCCGAAAGCAGGAACACTCCAGGCCCAGCCGGAGCGGAATCCGATTCGTCGAGGCGATGTAGCGGGCTGGCGACCAAACGGCGCAACATGGATTCGAGTTTGGACATGCGCGAAGCCAAGGCCGGATCGCCGGCGCGGCCGTGCGCGGTGCGCTCGGATGGAAGCATGGGAGCGGCTTGCTCCGTTTGCGGGCTATATTCCGGTTCATGTGACGCAATCGGTGGCGCGGCCGGGATGCGCTCATAAGTTTCGGCATGTGGAGCAGGCCGCGAAGGCTGAAATCGCGGCGTAGGCGCCGGCGCTCGCGTTTGCGGCGCGACGGATGACGGCGCGTGCGTGCCGCCTGATTCTGCGAATGCCTGCGAAGGCAATCCGGGCGCTGCGGGAGCGCCTTTGCGACGGCGTCCTCGGCCACCACGGCGTCCGCGGCGGCGCTTTTTCTTGCCGTTGGTGTCGGCATCGGCTACGCCGGCGCCTGTTGGAGGTGTGGCGTCGGAAAGATGCACGACTTCTACTTCGATCGCATCGCCAGTATAGTCTTCGGAATCTTCCGGAATTTCGCCCAGCGCCAGGCGCGGTTGGGTCGCTTCCGAATGGCTTGGGCCGCTGTATTCGTGGCTTGGCTCAATTTCCGTGATGCTTGCTGCTGCAAACACAGGCTCGGGACTGGGTTTAGCTCCCGGCACGGGAATCGGCGCGCCCAATCGCGCCAGTGCTTCCTCGGCCTTTTTCTTCCAATCAGCACGGCGGAATCGTTCCGCTGCAATTGTGTACCACTTCACGGCGTCCTCATTTCGTTCGGCTTTTTCTGCGACGGCTCCCAGCTCCCAGGCCACCATTGCGTCATGTGTGCGCTGGTACAGCTCGGAAAGTTTCGTTGGTGCGTCGGCGCTGTTCTTCGCCTTGCGAATACGCGCCTGAATTTGCCGCCAATCAGCCATGGCCGCATTGTAGCAGCCGATGCGGGGATAGGCTAATGAAAGCGATGTTCGGTAGTGGAGCCGGGGCCAGTTACCGGCGTATTCAGACACTGGCACCAGAGTGCGAAATTACCAACGAATACAAAACACGCAGCCATTCTTTCGCCTGTGGGCGGCCTTCTCGGCGATGCAGTCGATCGTGTCAGCGGCCTCCTTTCCCACGGAATGAAAGCCCTTTACGATCCTTCGATCATTAGCGACAAGGAGTCTCCAGGCAGGAATGGCTCTTTTTTCCGCCATCTCACCAAGCGCGTACGCACACCGGAAGCGGACGTCCTTGTTGGGGTCAGCGAGTCCGGCAAGCAGTACATCATGTGATTTCTTCCCATGGCAGTGCGCGAGTGCTTCCGCCGCTTCGCCTCTCACGCCTGGGCGCTCGGATATGTTCTTGACCGCTTGTTCCAGCGCGATGATGGTTCTTGGCGTTGTCACCATCTGCATTGCGTAGGCGGCAGCGGCGCGATTAAACGGTCTGCGTCCCCCTTTTGAGTGTCAGAATGACAGGGCGCTCCAGGCGCGTGTCAGAGTCGTTCCCTATCGCCTTTGCGGCTTCGAAGGCATCTGTCTGCGTCCGCCCGTTCAAACGCGATACAACTTGTCGAATCTGCTCGTCGGTCATTTGTTGTGCGTCCGCGAGATAAATCGGTCGTCAAGGATCGCACCCGGTACCGGGAACGCCAAGTCTAAATTCCTGGCTCGTCGAAGTGTAGTCGCCAAACGAGATTTGCCCACTCGCGGGTGCGCGGGCGTTAGCGAGCGGCGCTGGCGCGATGCGACGGCTGTTAATGGCATGATAGTGGCATGGATTCGGCCGTCAGGACGCGCTGGATTTGCGAGCAGGCACGCGAGGTCGGGTTTGATCTTTGCGGCGTGGCACCGGCGGAGGCGTTTCCGGAGCTGGCGCAGGTTGCTGCGTGGCTTGACCGTGGACATGCAGGCGAGATGAATTACCTCCGCGACGAGCGGCGCGTGGACCCGCGACTGGCGCTCGATGGCGCGCGCAGTGTGATCGTAGTGGCGTTAAATTACAATGCGCCGAAACCCTATTCCACCGAAGAAGCCGGCGTCCACGACGATGATTCGCCGCGCGGATGGATTTCGCGTTACGCGTGGGGCGACGACTACCACGAAGTGCTTCGCGAAAAGCTGAATACGCTCGTCGCGCGGATGCACGGTCAGTGGCCCGAGCCTTTCGAAGCGCGAGCTTACGCGGACACGGGTCCGGTGATGGAACGGGTGGCGGCGAAATATGCGGGGCTTGGGTGGCTCGCGAAAAATACTTGCTTGATCAACGAGCAGCTCGGGTCGTGGCTGTTTCTCGGCGTCATTCTTGCGACGCTGGAGCTGGAACCGTCGCTTGGTCCGGGCGAGCCGCCGGCCGCTGATCTGTGCGGGAATTGTACGCTGTGCCTCGATGCCTGCCCCACGCAAGCCTTTGCCGCGCCCTATGTACTGGATGCGCGGCGCTGCATTTCCTACCTGACGATCGAGCTGCGCGGCGCGATTCCGGAAGAGCTGCGTCCGGCGATGGGGAACGCCGTCGTCGGTTGCGACATTTGCCAGGATGTGTGCCCATGGAATCGCAAGTCGCCTGTGACGCAACTGGCGGCGTTTCAACCGCGCGCCGTTGGTACGAATGGCGAAAATGGAAAAGAGAAAATGGAAAATGGCGCGACGTTGTTCGCGCCGGAGCTGGAGTGGCTGGCGTCGCTATCTCAGAAAGAATTCAGCCGGATTTTTCGCGGCAGCGCCGTGAAACGCGCGAAGTGGCGCGGGTTGGTGCGCAACGCTTGTGTGGCGCTGGGAAATTCGCCGGTAGTGCGCGGCTCGGAAGCCCATGCACGCATTGTGACGCTACTTGAACGCCTCGCCGCAGCCGACGATTCTCTGATCGCCGAACATGCGCGCTGGGCGATGGATCGCCTCGGCGCGCCGCATGTTTCGCCGCGCGGCTCTGATTGACTTGCTGCTGCGCATTCCGCTAGCGTAGCGGCGCAGGCTCGAGCGCTTGATCGCTTCGCACCAAAAATGCGCGGGAGGCCACTGAATGATCCTTTCTCACCTGTCGCTCGCCATTGTCGCCTTGCGGCCGCAGTTCAATTTTCCGCAAGGTTCCGCGGTTGAACTGATCATGCTGCGCTGGCTGCATTTCATTTTCGGAATTATCTGGATCGGCCTGCTCTATTTTTTCAACCTCGTCGCTGTTCCCACCATGAAGCAACTGGAGCCCGCAGTACGCGGCAAAGTGTTTCCAGTGCTGATGTCGCGCGCGATGAGCTGGTTTCGCTGGTCGGCGCTGATCACCGTCGCGATGGGGCTACGCTACTACTTCACGATTCTTTCCGCCGACGCGCACAATTCCGGCAACTCCGCGCTGACGCTGCATTGGTTCGGATGGTGGCTGCTGGTCTGGTTGGTGGCATATGCGCTGATTTATCCGTTTCAGTTGCCGAGCAAAGGCTCACTCGATAATTCGTGGGTGCGCGCGATTGCGATTGCCGCGATCGTGATTGGCGCTTCCTGGATCATCCTGGATTTGAATAGCGGGCCGGTGGTTTCGAACGCGCATCTGTGCATCAGCGTCGGCGGCGGAATAGGTTTTCTGATGCTGCTGAACACATGGGGCGTGGTGTGGCGCGTGCAGAAAAAGCTGATTGCCTGGACGCGCGCCAGCGCCGAGCAAGGCACGCCGATGCCGGAGCAGGCGGCGCGCCTGGCGCGTTGCGGATTCATCGCCTCGCGCGTGGGTTTCTGGCTGTCGTTCCCCATGCTTTTCTTCATGGGCGCGGCGGAACACTACCCGTTCCTAAGCAGCATCGCGAAATGAAGCGCGCTGTACCCTTTGGTCACATAGGCGCGTCTTAACTGACAGCACGGGAGACCGCCATGAGACGAGCCGCTGGCTCCGGTTTAGTTATTCTTTTCGGCACGTCTGTCATCTTGGCGCTGATCGCGCTTCCGGCTCTCGCTTACCAGTATCCGTTGTCGTCCATCGATATTCGCGATGCTTTCTTGATCGGCAATCGCAACGATGATCTCACTGCTGCGCTTTTCGCGAAATATTCCCGGACGTTGCCCGCGCCAGAAACAGGACCGTACGTAGCACAGATTGAATTGGATACTCCCTACCTGCAGATCGCACGACGCGCTAAAGGGGCGCTTTAAATTACGATTCCCTCGATGCGGTCCAAGAATTTCAGGACAAACCGATGCTGTTTCGTGTGCACGTGAAATTCTATTTCACATCCACTTATATGCCGGCACCACTCACGCACACCGAAGGCATCCCTTTGAACACGCCCGCTTACGGGGACTTCTGGAACGATTTCAAAGTGCGCCTGATTCAGGATAAAGAAGTGCGCCCGAAGTCCTCGGCCGGAGCGGCGATCTTTCCTATGTGGGGAGCGGACGGCTACGGCCCTCCGCCAGCGCCGATCGGCGGCAGGATTGATGTGGACTACGATCCCGCGAAAATCGATACCGCCGATGCTACGGTGGAAGTGCTCACGCCCGACGGGCAGGACATCGTGGTACCGTTCGATCTCAGCAGACTTCAATAGGCAATCGAAACGCTAGCAGCGCGAGCGCAGGGTGGCGGGACCGGACGTTGAGTCCGGCAAAGCACTTTCGGCTATTCGCCGCATCGGTCGGGCAAGGAGCGCGAATAAATGTTTGGCATCGTTCGATTCGAACACCTTTGGATGGTTTCGCGAGCTGCACGACGAAGGTTCATGATTCTGGCGGCATGCTCTCTGGCGCTAGGTATCCTGATGGTGTTGCTGCGTTATCAGCCAAAGTTGTTTGACGAGAAACACCAGGTGCTCGCGGTTGGAATTGTTGAAGTGATTGTAATGTTTCCGGCAATCGTTGGCGGCCTATGCATGTTTTTCGCGATGGCATGGTATTGCCTGGTTCTCGATACCTCGAATGCGTTCCTAAGGGTGCTTCTTGCATTTCTGATGCTGTGCACGTGCCCGTTCGGGCAGATTGTTTACTATTTTTTGGTCTACCGTCCTCAGACAGCGCGAGTGGCGATGCAAATAATTTAGGGATTCCGCTTATTACGATCGCCAGCGCAGCGTGACGGGCCCGTTCATCGGATGGCGCAGTGGCGCGCCGGTGCGCTGGGCTTCCTGATACGCGGCTTTCAATTCGAAATACCAGCGCGCCTGGCGATCAGCGTCGTCAATCAACATCATACGGTCCTCGTACTGCAATCCCATTGCCTGCTTCTTGATCACTTCGGTGTCCTGGCGAATGAAGCGCGGGCCAAACACATTGATGATGAACGACACGATCGGAAACCAGGGCAGAATATTCCAGGCGGCGTAAAAATCCAGCCGGCAGAAATCGTGGCGGATGGGCGTCACGGTGGTGCGGCTGGAAAGCCAGTAACGGCCGGCGCGAATTTGTTCGAAGCGCTGGTTGGGCAGCACGAAATCAATCATCGTGGTGGCTGGCTCGCCGGTGAGCAGCTTCAAAATTTTATAGGGCGCGCTGTTTGCTGACGGC
>CAVVGA010000019.1:0-98632 GCA_963747605.1 uncultured Acidobacteriota bacterium
AGATCAGGGCAAAAGTAACCGCGATGGCTGGATGCGCGAGCGTCGCCAATAGCACCATGTAGGCGATGATGCCCAGCGACGCAATAAACGTGTCCGCGGAAACAAATACCAGTCCAGCGCGCACCGGCACTTTCCCAATGAGAGACAGGACCACAGCGCTGCTCAACACAACCGCGTTAAGCAACAGAGATACGATCGCGGCCGATAAAATCGCCGAAGCCAACCACAGAGCCGGTGAACAAGGTTTGGTGAACACCATTTTCAGGCTGCGGTTGCGGAGATGCGAAGAGACGATGAACAGTCCCAGACCTCCGGCGAGAAAAAGAAGAAATACGTTCAGGATGGAGAAAATCTGCTGCAGGGCGTTAAAGGTTTTTACGCCGTCGTCGTTGAAAAGAGCCGGCAGCGAACTCAATCCCGTCAGCAACAGAAATGCGAGCGCGAATGCCATGAGCAACCGGCTGCGCCGATAAAAAGCAAAGTGGGCAAGAATATTCGCTCTCAGGACTTCAGCCATAGGTCCTCCCGGTTTTTTCCAGGGCGCGATCTCGCGCTCTCTGCGCAATCCCGTCTGGCGCCGCGCTGCTCATGACGCGGATCTTCCGTCCTTGACGATCTTGAAGAACGAATCCTCCAGCGAAGTCTTCTTCAGTGAACACTCGTGCACACTCAGGCCGGAGTTTTTCGTATAGTCCATGAAATCGTAGAGTCTTTCCTTCGGAATGCTAGCTTGTACGAGATTACCTATGCGCTCAACCGAGCCGATATAATCCGGCATGGATCCGTTTGGCTCGAAGGTGACGCCGTAGAGTTCGCGATCGATCGTGAGGAGATTTTGTAGCTCGTCCTGCACAACAACCTTGCCGCGGTCGATGATCGCCACGCGGTTGGCCAGCATCTCGATCTCTGAGAGCACATGCGAGTTCATTACGATTGTTGCGCCGCGTTGATGGATCTCTCGCAGTGCTTCCCTAAATTCTCGCACCAGCAGCGGATCGAGTCCTCTGGTCGGCTCGTCCAGGAAGAGAAGGCGCGTGTGGTGGATCAGGCACTGCGCGATTCCGACTTTTTGCTTCATGCCCTTGGAACACTTGGATAGCGGAAGTGTTTTGAATTGCGCCAATCCCAATCGCTCCAGCACGTCATCAATCGCCTTATCGGAGACGCGTCGCCGGTAGAGCGAACTGTAGTAGCGGGTCGCTTCCTGGACGGTCAGATAGAGGTGATAGTGCGGCTCCTCGGGTAGATAAGCGACGCTCTGGTAGAGGTGCGAACCAAGTTCTGGGGTCCTGCCCATGACTTCGACTTTCCCCGAGGTGGGCTGCAACAGCCCCAAGAGGCAGTGCATTGCTGTGGATTTCCCCGCACCGTTCTGCCCAACCAGCGCAAAAAAATCACCGTCGCGTACCTCCAGGCTTAGTCCATTGAGGGCTTGGAACTTTCTGCGCAAGAGGCCGCGCCGGAAATGCAGGTGAACATTTTCAGCGACGATCACATGGCCCCCGAGCAGAATCGCTTGTTCAGCGACTTCATAATCTCGTCGTCCGGCTGGTCCTTATAGTCTTCGCTGGCCAGCGCGGTCTTGATTTTCTTGGACGTGTTACACGTGCAGGTTTGAACTTTTTTGTCGCAGCCGCAGGGGCAATCCATGCGGGCGACGATCCGCAAGCCGCGCGAGTCGAGGCTCGGTTCCTTTTCGACTGTGCTCTTTTCCTGTCCGTGGGCAGCGGGCAGCGCGGGCTGTTTTTGCACTAAGGCGCGGTACATCTCGGGCGTGATGATTTGCTCCGCATCCATGAGTTGACGGTTCTTTGCCAGCAGGTTATTGAACGCAACATCAGCGTTAGCGAGCGCGCCTGACTCGTAAAATTGCACCTTCCCGTCCACGCCAATCAACACGGTTGTCGGAAACGCGTTCACTCCGTACTGTTTCTGGATCACCCCGTCATCAATTCCAGCGGGGAAATCGATCTTCAGGTCCTTAAGAAACTCATCCACGCGATCCTGCTTTTCTTCCGAATCAATCCCCACGATCAGCAACGACTCCCCTTTGTGTTCGTTGAAGTAGCGATTCAGTTCGGGCATTTCGTCACGGCAGGGTGCGCACCACGTAGCGAAGAAGTTGAGCACGATAATTTTCTTGCCGACGTATTCGGAAAGCTGAAAGCGCTCTCCGCTGGTGGTCTTGAACTCAAAATCTGGAGCGATCTGATTCCGCCACTCAGCGTCGCCGCTCATGGTCTGCGCGTACTCGCGGAGATCTTTGTCGTTGGGCCTGGGCTTTAGCTCGTAGTGAAAGATCCCCAGCCCAATTCCTGCCAGCACGATCGCAACATATAGAACGGGTGTGGTCACTTGCCCTCGGGTTCGACGGCACCTTGATTTACGCGCAAATGCGCATCGGCACGATGCTCGCCGCTCGTGAACATCATTCCACCAGAACGCCTGATGCGCGGATAGCACGCGGAAGTACAGGTGTTATGGAAGCGTTAATACAGTAAAAAGCTAACTCGCGAACTTCTGCGCCATTCGTGCCGTTAGTCCTCGCATCGCCGGCATTCCTCGAGGCATCGGCTCCAATGGCACAAAGCCTTTCGTCGCATTCTGATCCGGAGACGAACGGTGCCTCTCAGCAGCACACGATTGCGCCGGTCCGCGGCTTATCTGATAATGGCGCGCGGATACGACACGGACATGGCGACAGCGACGAATCTTTTTCGGCTGTTCAGCGAATTTATTATGCTGCTGCTGGGCGCGCTGCTGATATTGCTGGCTGCGACGGGGCGGATCGGGCTGCCGACGCACCTGGGGGCGTGGCGGTGCTCGGCGCGATCTTCATATTTTGGGGTGTGCGGGCGGCTACGCGGCCTGAAGCGAAGGCTGCGCGCGTGGAGACGATGATTCGCGCTGGGTCGCTGGCGCTGGTGGGCATCTTTATTCTTGCTGTGCCGTTCGTGCCGGCGCGGCATGCGTCACAATTATTTATGCTGGCCGGAGGCGTGCTGGTCTTGCGCGGAGCGCTGGCGGCGGCTGATTTCGGTCGCGCGCCGTTGATTTCGCGGCAACCCACAAAATCGAAAAGCCGCGCATTCGCTCTTGCCAGCCGTGCTCGTTCCGGATAACCTCCGCCGCAGTGGCGCAGGATCCAGAGAAGACGCGGCTCAGCCTCATGGCGCGGAACGGCTTGCTCATTGGGAAAGTTAGCGAGAAGGTTGAGATGGTTGAGAGGATGCAGAAGTTGCAAGGAGAACAACCATGTTGAAAGCGTTCAAAGAATTCGCAATGAAGGGCAACGTGCTGGACCTGGCCGTGGGCTTCATCATCGGTGCTGCGTTCGGAAAAATCGTCACGTCGCTGGTGGCGGATATCATCATGCCGCCGATCGGCTTGATCCTCGGGAAGGTGGATTTTTCCGGTTTGTTCCTGAGTCTTTCCGGCAAATCGTATGCCACGCTGGCGGAAGCGAAAGCCGCCGGCGCACCCACGATCAATTACGGCCTTTTTCTGAACAACGTAGTGGACTTCCTGATCGTAGCGTTCGCGGTTTTCCTGATCGTGAAGATGGTGAACACCTGGAACAAACCCGCGCCGGCTCCTGCTGCCACTACCAAGGAATGTCCGTATTGCGCTTCGTCTATTCCGCTGAAGGCGACGCGCTGCCCGAACTGCACATCGGAACTGCGCGCGTAAGTGCAGCTGCGATTTTCGATTGCGGTGTCTGACGGCTGCTGAGCCGGAATGCGCTCGGCGCGAACTCAGCTCCCCGGCAATTTCTTGGGAGCGTCGCCGGAATCCAGCCGGCGCTCGCGAATTTCGTGCACGTGCTGGCGCAGCCGCTCGAGCACGGCGTCCGTCTCGCCCTGCGCCATCTCCCGTTCCACTTCACCCAGCGCAAAATGAATAATGTCGTGGTGATGGATTTCTTCGCCGGGCAGTTTGTCGCTCAATTCCAGCCAGACTCGGTGCAGTAAATCAATTTCCTTGGGCGTCAGTCGCGGCGCGTGCGGGCCTAGATAGAAGATCTGTTCCTGGCCGGACGGCGTGAAAATTTCCAGCGTCACGCGCGGGCGCGGTTCGGGCATGCGCTCCCAGGCTAAGCCGATTTCGCGGGCTTGCTCGGTCACCGGCATTTTCGAGGAGCTCCCACCTACGATGGTGCTCGACTCCAAGTTCATCGCGGTGCGCAGAATGCCTTCCCACAAATCGTTCGCCGCGGCCACTGCCAGACGCACGGGTTTGCCTTCTTTTTCCGCGAGCGCCAGCACTTTAGTGAACAGCAATTGCTCGATGGTGCTGAAAAGCTGGTCCGGCGCCAGATCGTATTCGCCGGAGGCCGCGCGGCGCAGCATGCGCACGTGCAGCACCACGATTTCCGCTTCCTTCTGCCGCACGCGCCGCAGTGCCGCTTCCAGATGGTACAGCGCATAATACGTGCTCACCGGAACCAGAATATTTCCCGGCGCGACGCCGACGCTGGTGGGCGTCAATTCCGCTTCTTGCGCCAGATTGAATTGATCGAGCTCCACGTGAGCGGCGCCGGCGGCGTGCACGCGCATGCGATGCTCCGAAATCTCGAACACGGTAAATAGCAGCACCGTGAAAATGATGCCCGCGATGGTCGCTTGCGGTTTTGTAAACAGGTTGATGATCGCGATCGCCACCAGCACCAGCGTGATCAGCCCCAAGCCGATGGGAATTTCCTTGCCGAAAATCACCGGGTTAAGCGGCACGCGATATTCGCGGTCCTGCGGGTGCGTGTAACGCAGGACCAGCACCGCGATGCCCTTCATCGAAAAACTCCAGATCACGCCGAATGCATACAGGTTGCCAAGAAAGGTTACGTCGCCGCGGCTGGCGATAATCGTGACGATCTGAAACGCCACGACCATATTAATGATGCGGTGCGTGGTGCCAAAACGCGGATGCGGATGGCGGAACCATTCGGTAAGCACGCCGTCTTCGGAAACGCGATTCAGTACGCCGTTGGATCCGACGATCGCGGTGTTCACGGCCCCCGCGAGGATCAACGTGCCAACCACCACGACGAAAACGTGGAATCCCAGCCGCACCGGAAAGCTTCCCACCAGATGCATCGCCAGGCCGCCGATCAGATTCTCGGTGAAGTTTCCGCGCACGCTATCCGGAATGATCATCACAGCGAAAAACGAAACCAGCGACGTGAACACCAGGCTGTAAATAAAAATCACCAGTCCGGCTTTCTTCAGATTCTTCAGCTTGGGATGCTCGATTTCGCGGTACACCTGCGCGAGGGATTCTTCGCCGCTCATCGCCAGCACCGAATGCCCCAGGCCGACGAAAATGATAATCAGCGTGAGTGTGTGCGCCCACTGATAGTGGTCCAGCCAGCCGAGCGAACCGTGGTCCAGCTTCATGTTCTGCGCGTTCGGCAATGGAGGCAGGCTCCAGCCGCTGCGCACCCACAGCGTGTAAAAGCACCAGCTGATCAGGACCACCACCATGATGGTGGTGAGTTGCATGATGCGCAGAGCTTTGCCGCTGGATTCCGGCACGCCTTTAATATTTTCCCACCAGAAATAAAGCGTGATGAGGATGGCCACGGTCGCGGCTGTGGCGTCCACGTTCAAATGCAGCGTGGTCCCGGCGTGATGGAAAAGCTCGTTGATGACGCCCACCAGATATTGCCCCGCGGATACGCCGCTGATCGGGCCGGTGAGCACATAATCAAACATCAGCGCGGAAACGGAAAATTTCGCGAGCGTCCCGCCCAGCGCTTCCTTTACAACGCGATACACGCCGCCGCGCACGAACATGCTGCAGCTTTCCACGTAAATCGCGCGCACCGCGTAGGAGAACAGCATGATGCCGAGGATGAACCACGGCGCCGTCTTGCCGATGAACTGCTCAGCCTCGCCGCCGGCGTAATACGCGGAAGAAGCCAGGTCGTTCAGGACGATTGCCGCCGCACGCCAGAACGAAATGAAAGCGAGCATGGCCGTAGTGGCCACCAGAACTTTCGTTATAGGACGGGCACGACCCGGCGTGAATGTGGGACCTGTGGAATTGGAAACCATACGATTTGAGTGTGGACAGGAACTATACGTTGAAACGCGGCCAAAAAGGAAGTCTCGCGGCGAATGGCACGCTGCTAAGGGTAACTATTCGCGGGTGAATGGTTGGCGCTTCGCGCGATGGCCGGTTGTGCGCGGCATTGCGTAGCGCAGTTTACGCGGTGGTCTCTTTTGGCGCCGCACGAAAATCACGCTCGCAGTCTGCGCAGGGACAAATTTCGCGCAGATGTTCAAAGCTGAAAATTCCCGTCGCGTGACTATCGGAAAAGTGAATCTGGAGCGCGTAGTTCCCCACCGCATTCGCGCTCTTGGCGGTGACGCGCGGCTTGTACATGGGCAACGGAGAGCTGACGCTGGTCCCACCCTTGGATTTCTTCTCGCGCTCGTCGTTGCACAGCGCGCAGGGGCAATGATCGCGCAAGTACGGGAAATCGTAGTGGCTGGTGTGCTCGTCCGACCAGGTGATTGCGACGCCCTCGCCCGTCGATACGTGTACTTTGATGCTAGCCGGTTTTTTTCGCGCGTCTTGTGCGATCGGCATAAGAAATTTAGGCTGCGACTCTAACATGCTGGCTGCGCTGCGTCTCCCGGCGCGTCGCCTGTAACGGAATATAGTGTGACATAAACGGACCCACTCGCGCTTTTGTTCAAGCGAGTTCAGGTTTCAACGATGCTGTAGCAGCTTGCACCAAGTGGCCATGCGCGAATTCGATGCGGCGATCGGCCAGGCGCCCGATGGACGGGGCATGAGTGACCATCAGGATGGTGTGGCCTTCGGCGTGAAGTTCGCGCATCAGACCGAGCACAATTTCCTCGTTGGCTTCGTCGAGATTTCCCGTGGGTTCATCCGCCAAAATCAGCTTGGGATGATTGATCAGCGCGCGCGCCACCGCCACGCGTTGTTGTTCTCCGCCGGATAGCTGCGAAGGCAGATGCTCAATGCGGTCCCCAAGGCCCACTCGCTCCAGCGACCGCTGCGCTTCTTTCTCGTCCGTGGTGCTGTGAAAATATTGCGCGAGCATCACGTTTTCCACCGCGGTGAGATATGGCACCAGATGGAATTGCTGGAAGATGAAGCCGATTTTTTCGGCGCGCAAACGCGTCAGGCCAGCCTCATCCAGGCGCGCGACGTCGGTGCCGTCCACAATCGCTTGGCCAGCCGTCGGCGTATCGAGCCCGCCAAGAATATTGATGAGCGTGGTCTTGCCGGAACCCGATGGTCCCATGATGGCAATCCATTCGCCGGCGTTGACGCGGAACGAAACTCCGTCGAGCGCGCGTACGTTGCCGAACTCCTTGCGCAGATTTTCCACTTGGACGAGCGTCGCCACGATTCTCTATTCCCTTCGCAAAATCTCTGCCGGCTTTACGTTGCCCAACATGCGCAACGGCAGCGCGCCGGTCAGCGTCACGACAATCATCAGCGCGATGGTCGCCGGGAAAACTTCCCAGCGTGGCGAAATCGCCGTACCAAACACGCGCAGACCCATCCAGTACGCGAGCGCCGCGCCTAAACTCGCGCCCAGCAATCCGCCCGCAGCGCCCAGCACGCCCACCTCGGCCAGAAATATTCCCACAATCCGCGAGATCGAGCCACCGAGCGATTTCATCAGACCCACGTCCTTGCGCCTTTCCATCGCCAGCGCAGCCATGGTCCCGAGGACGCACAGCGCCGTGAGAATCAGAATCAGCAACACCATGGACACGATCAACAGGCGGATGCGCCCGAGCAGCGCACCTTCCGCTTCGGCCACTTGGCGAATCGGCCGCACCTGATATTGCGGCAACGCGGCGGCCAAACGCGCGGAGTAATCAGCGACGACCTGCGCCGTGCCCGTCACACTTACTTGCACGAGGCCAATCTGTCCCGGCAAATTTGCCAGCGACTGCACCGCGCGCAGGCTCGCGAAAATTTGATTATCTTCGGTGCCCCCTGCGTCCACAATGCCCGCGACGCTGCATTGCGCGCTGCGCTCCATGTAATGCAGTTGCAGCGGATTCCCCGGCGCGAGATGCAATCGCCGCGCTACGTTGCGGCCGACCAAGCACTGCGAATTATCGTCACGCGACGCAACCCAGTTCCCTTCCAGTTTCCAGGTGGAGTCGAGTTTCTGCGCCTGATCCAGCCAAGTGCCCGCGACGACGACCGGAATATTTTGCGCGCGCGCCACAATATATAGATAGGGCGCCGCGGCAGCAATCTGTGCGGACGGCAACCTGGGGAGCGCTTGCAGCACATCGCTGTCCGGCATCAAGCTGGGGACATCGGCTCCGCTAAGCTGCGCCGGCGCGCCACTGGCGGGCGAAATCACGATATTTGCACCGAGCGTGCGGAATTCCTGCGTCAATTTATTCTGCACGCCCAGATCCAGATTCAGCAGCGCGGAAATCACCGCGGCGCCGCTCACTATCGCGACTATCGCAACGCCTAACCGCCCGCGGCTGCCACGCAAAAGTTGCCACACCAGCCGCCAGAACATTACTCGCCCCTCAAAATCACGGCCGGACGAAAATGGGCCGCGCGCCGCAGCGGAACCAGGCTGCCGATCATTGCGATAATCGCCGCGAGCGCCAGCACCACCGGAAACAAGATCAATCGCGGCGCGGCAGGCGTCCCGAAAACGCTCTCGCCCAAAAATCGCGCTAGCCCCGCGCCCAATAAAAATCCGATTGCGCCACCGGCAATCGCCAGCAGCACCTGCTCGGCCAGGAAAATCCCGCCCACCAAAGCGTTGCTCGCGCCCAGCGCCTTCATCACGCCGATTTCCGCGCGTCGTTCCAGCACCGTAGTCGCAGACGTAGCCGCAACCGCCAATGCCGCCGCGCCCAGCGCCGCCAGCGTCACAATCCACAGCAGCGCGCCCACGCGCGTGAGAATGCGGCCTTCCGTTTCCGCCACGCGGCGAATGGCGTGGACGTCGGTACCCGGCAGCACAGTTCTCATCTGAAAGCCGATGGAAGAAATATAAGGCGAGCAGAACCACCGGTCGTACTCGGTAGGGGTGAGCTGAATGTTTTTGTCGGTCTGCGCGCGCTCGCCGCGTTCGGCCAATGCATCAGCCGGCTTGGTCAACGCGCTCACAAAAAGCTGGCGGAATTTGCCGGGGTGATCAGAAACCTCCTGCGCCACGGTCAGTGGCACCAGCACGGAATTGTCTTCCGCATCGCCAGTGGAAATAATTCCAGTGACTAGCAGCGAGCGCTCGCCGCCAGAAACTCCGTTCTGCGCGACATGAATGGTTTTCCCGATCGCAAACGCCGCAGGATATTTTTCCGCAAGCGCCCAGCCAATGACGCATTCATTGGCGCCGTCGCGGAACCACCGGCCTTGCACCTTCCACCACGGATGCGTAGCGCTCGCGCCGGTCTCGAACTTTGTGCCGTCCGGCACCGCCACTTCGTGGCGATACCACGTGCCGATCAAAATCGTCGCGCCACCGGTCTCCGAAACATGGGCAGGAACATCCAGAAACGGCGTAAATCCCAAAATATTGTGGCGCCAGAAAATTGTCTTCAGTTTGCCGAGGTCCGCTTCGTTCAGGTAAGCGCCCTCATCCACTGGCCGGTAATCCACGCCGCCAATTTCCACCGGCAAAGTATCCGATTCCGGCGTGACCAGCAGATTCGCCCCCAGGCTGCGGAATTCCCGGGCCAGGCGGTCGCCCACTTCCAGGGCAATCGTTAGCGTGGCCGTGGCGACGGCCATACCAATCACCAGCGCCGCGGCCGTCAGCACTTTTCGCCGCGGATTGCGCGTGAAGGATTCTCCAAGCAAGCGCGCAAACATTGCGTCAGGAGTGAATCTTGGAGGCGGCGTCGCCCAGCGCCGAGAGGTCCACGATCACTTCGCCTCCTTCCAGGCGGGACTTCACGTTGATGGGATTGCAGCCGCCGGATTGGCCGATCGAGGGAATGTAAATCGCGGCGCCGCAATTCCGGCAAATCACGCTCTGGCCTTGCTGGCGGTAGCCCGCCCTGCCGCAAATCTGGCAGGCATCGAGCGCGGCTGCGTAATCGCCGTTCAGCTTGTGGATCACCAGAAAGCGGATCACGCTGCCATCCACGTCTGCCGTGTAGAAGTGCAGGCTGGAATCGGTGAGGTCGGAAAGCGGGATGCGAACTTGATGGTCCTGGGCAATCAACGATGTCGCAGGCGACGGCGCCGCGGCAACGCGCCCGTACACATAATCCCCGGCAAACGAAACAACCACGCCGACACACAGGATCGCCGCGGCAAAACTCCAGCGCCGTTGGCGACGAAATTCATATTCGCGCATGCGCCGCGCGGCGGGATTCGCGGCTTCATCGGCTACCGGTTGCTTCGCACTAAACCATTCGCGCAGCACCACCAGCGCCGCGGCGCCCAGAATCAGCACAAAAAAGAAAACTTCGTTGCGCACAATCGGTCCGATGGTGGACATTTCCAGTTTGCTGGAAGGTATCCACATCGCTTCGCTGAGTTCGTGCACGCCGGTGAGCGCCAACTGAAAGGCCACGACCATCAGAATCACGCTGGTCGCCTTGAAGAATCGTTGCAGAGGAATGCGCAGCGTGCCTTGAAAGAAGAAGAGTCCCACGGCTACGGCAATTGCAATCCCAATCGCCGTGCCAATCCAAACCTGCACTCCGGCGCTGGAGAGCTCCACGGCGCGCAAAACCAAAACCAACTCCGCGCCTTCGCGCACCACCATCAGAAAAACAAACGTGCCAATCGCCCACCCGCTGGCGCTTGTGGATTTCTGCGCATACTCTTCCACCCGGTCTTCGATGTGTTTCTTCAGATGGCGTGCTACGCGATTCATCCACACGATCATGGAAACCACCAGCGCCGACGCCACCAGCATCAGCAGACCTTCAAAACCATCCTCGCTGACCTGCCAGCGATCCAGCAGCACTGCAGCCGCGAAACTGGCCAGCAGTGCCAGCATTACGCCGCCCCAAACGTAACTGGTGAGCGCGCGGCGGCCGGTGCGATTCAGATACACCAGGACGATGCCGACAACCAGCGCGGCTTCGACACCTTCGCGCAGAGCTAGGAGGAGAGCGGAGAGCATAAGGTTTCCAGTTGTAAACCAGTTTCAACTGGAAATTCAAGTTTAGCGCCGGGGTGCCCCAAAATCAAGCAAATTCAATGCCCTGAATCGCTTGCTCACGTTTCCCTGTAGAATAACATCTTATAACTGATGACTTCTCCGCACCAATCCCGCATCCCAGCCCAGAGCCGCGTGAAATCCGGCCCCAACGGTCAGAGTTTGGCCGTAGGGTTCGCGGTTGCCTTGTTTTTTTCAATGGCGGCGACTTTGGCTGTACCGTCTTTGCACGCCATTTCGCAGTCCACGGCGAATTCCTCCGCCGCCGCCGGCAAGCAACAGACTCAAACCCCTCCGGCGCAAAATATCACTCCGGCTGTCGAACAGAAGCTTCCGGCGCCTCCGCGCAAGCAGGACGTAAAGAAAGGCAAGGACGCCTACAAGCAAGGCTTGAAGCTCGAGCAAAATGGCGATTGGCAAGCCGCCTACGACGCCTACTCCGACGCCGTGGACTGGGACCCCAGCAGCCGCGAATACCTCGTGCGCCAGGCCGTCGCTAAAGGCCAGGTCGTGCAGATGAAGGTGGACCTCGCCGAACGCGAGGCCGTCAACGGCCATTTTGCAAACGCGCTGCATGCCTTGCGAGATGCGATGCAGCTCGATCCATCGAATCGTACGATCCGCGAACGCCTGACCGAACTAGAAGCGCTGGACCCCAACCGCGCGCGCCAAATTATTGCCGAGCCGGTGCTGGTGCCCGCGGTGCACCTCGATCATCGCCCCGGCACGCAATCTTTTCAGCTGCGCGGACAAACGCAATCCGCCTATCAGGAAATCGCGCAGCGCTTCGGCGTCGAAGTCGCCTTCGATGTGGACGTGCGCCAAGTGCCGGTGCACCTGGATTTGCAGGACGTGGATTTCGCGACGGCGACGCGCGTTCTGGCAAGCGCCAGCAACACATTTTGGAGGCCGCTGACAAAGCGCCTGTTTTTTGTGGCGCCGGATACGACGCAAAAGCGCAAGGATTACGAAGTCTCGATTGTGCGCACCGTGCTGTTGGCTTCCACGGAAACGAACGAGCAGATGACTGAGCTATCGCGGCTGGTGCGCGAAATCGCAGGCATTACGCGTACAGATCTGGACACCAAGAGCCGCACCCTGACGATGCGCGCTTCGCCGCAAGCCATGGCCGTGGCTACCGGCATCATCGAAGATCTGGAACGCCCTCCCGACGAGCTGATTCTGGAAATCGAAGTGATGGAAGTGGACCGCAATCACAACGTGGACTTCGGGATCACCGGCCCGCAAACGGCGACAATTTATTCGATTCCCTCGAATGCCGCGCAGCTGGTGCAACAGGGCGGCGCCACGGCGCTAAATGCGTTGCTGACACAGGTTTTCGGGTCGGCATCTTCGATTCCGCCCGTTTTGGCGTTCGGCGGTGGTAAGACGACCTTTTTTTACACGCTGCCCGGGGCCACCGCCACGCTATCGAATTTTCTTTCGAACGTGCACTCCGGCCGGCGGGTTCTATTGCGCGCAGAAGACGGCCAACCTGCGACGTTCTTCGTCGGCGAGCGCTTCCCGGTTTCGCTGGCGCAGTTTTCTTCTAGCCTGGTTGGCAACGCCAATTCCGTAGCTACGCAGACGCCGACGGCTTCGGCCCCCAACTCAGTGTTGCCCGTCATCACGGTCACCACCGGAACGAATCCCGACTTCGTCGCGACTGCCGATTTCAATAACGACAATTTTCAGGATTTCGTCGTCGCGAATTTCACCGACGGAACGCTGTCACTGTTTGATGGAAATCCCACTACCCCTGGCACATTCTTGACGCCTACCACGATCCCGGTCGGAGCAGGTCCCACCTGGATCTCCACTGGCTTTTTCAACACCAAGACGGATACCACCAACACAATTGTGGATCTCGCCGTCGCCAATCAGACCGCCGGCACCGTTTCCATCCTGCACGGAAATGGTACCGGAACATTTACCGTGGAACCGACCTTGACGCTGCCGAGCGGAGCCGGACCCACATCCATCGCGGTGGCCGATTTCAATGGCGACGGCTTCGCGGATTTGGCCGTGGTAAACAAAAACGCCAATACGGTGAGCATTTTTCTCGGAAATGGTGATGAGACGTTTCAGACTCCCACTACCATCACCACCGGCAACGCGCCGACTTCGATAGTCGCTCAGGCTTTCAATCCGAATGCGCCGGCGATCATTGATCTGGCCGTCACCAATTCCACCGATAACACGCTGCAAATCTTTATAGGCAACGGGAAAGGTACGTTCACTAACGGTGTCACCTACGACACCGGCGTAACCCCGGTCTGGGTTGCGTCCGCTGATGTCAACCTGGACGGCAATTTGGATTTGGTGGTGGCAGATAGCGGCGCTGCCACCAGCGCGAATGCCGTGGGCAACAGTGTTTCCGTTTTCCTCGGGAATGGCGACGGCACCTTCATCCTGCCGGGCGGCACGAGAATGGATTTTCCCGCGGGCACCACGCCGACTTCCTTTGTCATCGCCGATTTCAACGATGACGGCATTCCCGATCTGCTCGTCACCGCCAGCGGCGACAATGCTGCTGCGCTGCTGCTGGGCGCCGGCGGCGGCTTTTTCAATGGGGCCATCGAGGTGCCGGTGGGCACCACGCCCGATTCCATCGCCACCGCTGACTTCAATGGCGATGGCCTGCCCGACGTCGTCCTTACGAATTTCGGCTCCAACACTGCGTCCATAATTCTGGATTCGTCCTCGCTGATCGGCCTGCTTTCCAGCAGCGCAACGGGCACGCAGTTCCCCAACGCGCAGTACATTGACATCGGCCTGAAAGTGAAAGCCACTCCGCGCGTACACGAGAACGGCGATGTCTCGTTGCAATTTGAATTCACGCTCAGCAGCCTGGCGGGTAACAGCCTCAACAATATTCCGGTGGTGAACAATCAGGAAATTAAACAGAGCGTGCGCGTGCGCGCCGACGAATCCGCCTTGCTGGCGGGCTATCTGGCGCCGCAGACCACCACCACGTTGAATGGCACGCCGGGAATCGCCAATCTGCCGCTGGCCGGAATTGTGGGGGGGACCACCGCAAACCAGTTTTCGAATTCGGAGATCTTAATTCTGGTGACGCCGCGGATTGTGGATTCCGCCGCGCGCAATAAAGAACATTTGATCTACGCCGGACGCGGCCAGCTGGGAGGCGCGGGAGCGCTAGGCCCCACGATTCAAGAACGCCGGGGCGGTGGATTCGTGAATCCTGCTGTGCAACCGACCGAGCCAGCGGCTGTGCCACCGCCACAACCCGAACCAGCGCCTCAGACGAAACCGCAAACTGCACCGCCGCAGCAGACGACGACGCCGCCGGTTCAAACGCCGACCGAGCAGCCGCAAACTACTCCTCCCCAGCAGCAATCCGACAACACACCGCGCCCGTAACGGCGGCGCGCTAGGTCTTTGCGATGGGACCGCGCGCGCGGCAGCAGATTGCCGCTACGGTGTGGCTTCCAGGACGACGACCGGCTGATACGTGCGCGGCACCACGGGCTCGGCAATCGCGATTAATTGCCCTTGCTGACTGAAAACACGCAGCCGCGCCGGCTTCCAGTCGCCGGAATCAAGCTGGGCTGGAGCGTTTTGCGCCACATTGGTTTGTCCGGGCTGAATTTGCGCCAGCGTCAGATTGAATTTTGCGCCGTGACGTACTCGCTTTTCGATCACCGGCAAGATGGTGGCACTGGGCAAGTCTGTCAGCAATTTTTCCAGAGGAATCACGCGTTCCAGCAACCGTCCGGCCCGCGCATCCAGCGTCAGATCGTCCAACGAGACGGCTTGATCCAGGGTAAATTCGCCCACCGCGGTGCGCGTGATTTCCGCCAGGTGCGCGCCGCTTCCCTGCAGCTTTCCCAATTCATACGCCAGAGAACGAATGTAAGTGCCCGCGCCGCATTCCACTACAAACTGCGCCACAGAACCTTCCACACCGGTGAGGCGAAATTCGAAGACTTCCACTTCCGCCGGATCCAGTTTCACCGGCTTATTTTTGCGCGCGAGCTCGTGCGCGGGGCGGCCGCGAATTTTCTTGGCGGAATATGCCGGAGGAGTCTGCTGAATTTTCCCGACAAAACGAGCCGCATACGCCGCGAGTTCGTCCGCATTCAGCGAAGGAGCAGAGTCTGGGCCAAGTGCTTCTCCATCCGCGTCGTACGTGTCGGTTTCAAAACCGAAGCGCACCGCGCAGGTATAGCGTTTGCGGCGCCCGGTGTAAAAACGCGCCAGGCGTGTGGCGCGCCCCAGCGCCAGCACCAGCACGCCCGTCGCCTGCGGATCGAGCGTGCCCAAATGCCCGATACCGCGAAATCCCGCGAGCTGGCGCACGGATTCCACCACGTCGTGCGAAGTTTTTCCCGACGGCTTGTCTATAACCAGAATTCCATCGACAGGAGGCTGCTTGGGTATGTGCGACATGAGTGGTTTGACGGTGCAGCTGCAACGGCGGCCGATTCTTTCCGCGGGCGCGCTATCTTTTGCGCGTTCATCGCGAAAACAAAAGCGGAAGCCGAGGTGCGGCAAATATTCTCTGCGTTACGAACTATGCTCCTCAGGATTTTTGGCCTTGCGAAGTAGGTTCTCGATGCGATTGTTGTACTCTTCTGTATCATCGAGAATAAAAAGCACTTCGGGCGCGCGCCGCATGTGCAGGCGCTCCACCAATTCGTGCCGCACGTAGCCCTTCGCCGCCTGCAAGCCTTCTAGCGTCGTGGCGCGTTCCGCCTCGTCGCCCGCGAGGCTCACAAACACGCGCACCGTGCGCATTCCCGCGCCCAGGCGCACTTCGGTGACCATCACAGGAGCCGCCAGGCGCGGGTCTTTCAATTCTCCTGCGAGCATCAAGCTTACTTCGTTGCGAATTTCTTCCGCGATGCGTTCGGGCCGGTGTCCTTGTACGGTCATAAGCTTTCCTCGTTCTGATCTTCGAAATATTCCACGTTCTGCGAAACCAAATCGCGCCCCAACAAGCGTTCCGATTCCGCCGCGATTTCCGCCAGTGTTTTTTCCAGGTAGCCGGTGTCGCTGGAAATCGTAACCACGCCCACCCGCGAGCGTTGCCAGGTTTCCTGATGCTCCAGTTCCGCCACGGCCACATTGTAGTGAGCGCGCAGCCGGTCTTTCAAGCTGCGCAAAACTTGCCGTTTGTCCTTGAGGGACTGCGCATCCAGGATATGGATTTCCAGGGTAAGGAGGCCGATCGGCATTTCCGTGTGGCGCAACAACTCCCGTTGCGCTGGTGCAGTTTATACCAGCAAGAAATTCTGCACGCCTCAGATTCGGCGTCCTACGCGCTTTCCTGCCGTGGCGCGCGCGGACGAGGCGGAGGTGGTGGCGGCAGCGCCGCGATCTTCTCCACCGTGAAGCATTCCAGACTGTCGCCCACCTTCACGTCCGCGAAATTCGCAATCCCGATGCCGCATTCGAATCCCTGGCGCACTTCCTTCGCGTCGTCCTTGAAGCGTTTCAGCGAATTGATCCGGCCGGTGAACACCACCGCGGCCTCGCGAATCACGCGCACTTCCGCGTCGCGTCGGATAATTCCCTCGACCACCGAACAGCCAGCAATCGTGCCCACGCCCTTCACGCGGAACGTGTCGCGCACTTCGGCGCGGCCCAGATGCTGTTCCTTGATGATGGGCGCCAGCAATCCAGCCACGGCCTTCTGCAATTCGTCCAGCAACTCGTAAATGATCGTGTAGCTGCGAATGTCCACGCCTTCGCGCTGCGCCAATTCCGCGGCCTTGCGCTCGGGCTTCACGTTGAACGCCACGATCACCGCGCCGGAAGTGGAAGCCAGCAGCACGTCGCTCTCGTTCACCGCGCCGACGTTTGCCAGAATCACTTTCAGCTTCACCTGGTCGTTCGAAAGCTTCGGCAGCATTTCGTTCAGTACTTCGACCGAACCTTGCACGTCTGCCTTCACGACCACCGGCAATTCCTTCACTTCGCCGATTTTCAATTGCTCGTGCAACTGGTCCAGTGTCAAGCGGCCGCTTGAGGATTTCGCCAAAGTCGCTTCGCGCGCCTTGCCCTGGCGATATTCCACGATGTGCCGCGCTTTGGCTTCGTCCGCCACCTGGAATTGATCGCCCGCTTCGGGCACGCCCTGCAAGCCGAGTACTTCGACAGGCGTCGCAGGGCCTGCCTGTTTGATGGCGCCGCCGCGATCGTCAAACATCGCGCGAACCTTGCCATATACGGCGCCCACGATAAACACATCGCCGACATGCAGCGTGCCATTCTGCACGATCATGGTGGCCACCGGTCCGCGGCCCTTATCCACGCGCGATTCCAGCACAGTTCCCTTCGCCGGAACGTCGGGATCGGCTTTCAGCTCGCGCATGTCGCCGACCAGCAAAATCATTTCCAGCAGCTTGGGGACGTTCTTCTTGGTCTTGGCGGAAACTTCCACCATCACCGTGTCGCCGCCCCAATCTTCCGGCATCAAACCTTTTTCGGATAGCTGGCGCTTCACGCGTTCCACTTGCGCGTCCGGCTTATCCACTTTGTTGATCGCCACGATGATCGGCACGCCGGCAGCGCGTGCGTGCGAAATCGCTTCTTCGGTCTGCGGCATCATGCCGTCATCGGCCGCCACTACCAGCACCACGATGTCCGTCACCTTCGCGCCGCGCGCACGCATGCGCGTGAACGCTTCGTGACCCGGCGTATCCACAAACACAATGCGCTTGCCCTGCACGTGCGCTTCGTACGCTCCGATGTGCTGCGTGATTCCGCCCGCTTCACCGCCCGCCACGTCCGCTTCACGAATAGCATCCAGCAAACTGGTTTTGCCGTGATCCACGTGGCCCATTACGGTGACGACCGGAGCGCGTGGCACTTCGTTGCCCGTGCGCTCTTCCTTCACTTTTTCTTCCTGCACCAATTGCTCTTCGAACGTGACGACTTGCACCACGCCGTTAAATGCTTCGGCCAGGTTCGTCGCCGTCGGCACGTCCAGCGCTTGATTGATGCTGGCAAATACGCCGCGGTCGAGCAGAGTCTTCAGCAAATCTTTCGCTCGAATATCGAGCTTTTCCGCCAATTCGCGTACGGTGATTCCTTCCGTCACGGTTAATGCCCGCGGTTCACGTTTTACCGGCGCGACTGGTTCGACCGCCGTCGCGCGTCCGCCTGGGCCTGCGCCCGCGCGTGGACGAACTGGATGGAGCTTGCGTTCGCCTTCGGCATATCGTTTTTCGATCTGCGGCCGTCCGCGCGCCGCCGGCTTGCGCGCATAGAGCGGCTTGCCTGGCTCGGCCTTGGGAACTCCCGCGCCGGGACGCTGCGTGCCGACTGGTCCTTTATTGTCGCGACCACCTGGCCCGCCGCCACTGCCGGGGCGTTGCGGGAACCGCGAGGGCGGTCCGCCCGGACGCTGCCCTGGCGTGCCACCAGGACGACCCTGCGGCGCGCTGCTCGGACGATATGTTGTGGCGCGCCAGCCGGGCGCATGCCTTGCGGCGCACCTGGGCGCGATTGCCCGGGCCAGAAGCAGGGCCGCCGGGACGGATAACGTTGCAAAGTTGAAGGCGCGCCAGCAGGCCGCGGAGCGCCAGGCGCTGCTGCGGCAGGACGTACTCCCGCTGGCGCGCTTCCCGGTGCTGCAGCTGGCCGTAGCGGAACGCCGGGTCGTGGCGCGGATGGTGCAGATGCGAACGCCAGGACGTGCAGCGGTCGTTGAAGCAGGCAGCGCGCCGCCGCGGGCGCCGCGCTCGTCGGGTGCGTCGCCGGATGAGCTGCGGTTGCGCCCGCAGGTGGCAGCAGGACGCGCAACGCCCGGAGCGGCCGCGGGCGCCCGCTGCGGGAGCGTGCGTTACGACGCCCGGTCTTGTGGCAGCCGCCGGAGCAGCAGCAGGCGCAACGGCAGCAGGCTTCGTGCCGACGGCCGCAGGCGCCGCAGGAGCCGCCGCGACAGGCTTCGCCGCCGGCTTCTTCGCTGCGGTAGCTTTCGCGGCCTTTGCCGCTTCTTCAGCTTCTTCCGCAGCCGCCAGGCCGCGGAAATGCTTGCGCACCAGTTCAGCGTGCTTCAGGTCAATCGAGCTCGAGTGCGTCTTTTTTTCGGTGACGCCGGCTTCCGGGAGGTAATCGATCAGGACTTTCGCCTTGATCTCCAGTTCCCGCGCCAGCTCATTAATCCGGACTTGATTGGAATCTGCCATTCGCCTCTTTTCAACCGTGCAGGCACTCGTGCCCGCGCTCTTTAGCAATTACGCAGTCTTACAAACGAAAGACCAGCTGCGAAAATCTCGCTTACTTATCCGCGCCTTCGTCTGACGCGCCGATCTCTTCTTCTCTCACTTCTTCGGTAGCTTCTTCCGTCGCTTCGTCCACCGCTTCCGCTTCGGCTGTCACGTCCGCGGGAGCGGCATCCGACGCAGCTTCGCCTTCGCCTGCCGCAATTTCTTCGGTGGCTTCCTCGGTCGCTTCGTCAACAAGCGCTGCTTCTTCGCCCGCGGCCGCAGCTTCTTCCGTCACCGCACCTTCGCCTTCCGCAGCGACTGCAGGGTCTGGCGCATCCGGCGCAGCGGTAGCCGCCGTTTCCAGCGCTTCGAAATACGCGGCGACCGACTGGTGAATCTTCTCCACCATTTTTTCGCCGATGCCCGGAATTTCCACCAGCTGCTCGGGCGTCATGTCCGCGAGCTTTTCGATCGAAGTAATGCCCGCGGCTTCTAGCTTCTCGATCGTCTTCGGGCCCACGCCCGCCAATTCCGTCAGCGAGGTTCCCGGAGCGGTGAGCGCGGCCATCTGCGCTTCGATCTCGCGGCGCTTTTCTTCTTCGCTCTTGATGTCGATGTTCCAGCCAATCAATTTGCTGGCGAGCCGAACGTTCTGCCCCTTCTTGCCGATCGCGAGCGAAAGCTGCGTATCCTCCACGATCACTTCCAGCCGCTTTTCTTCCGGGTCAATAATCTGCACGCGCGTCACTTTCGCGGGGCTCAAAGCCTTCTGCGCGAACGCAACGGTTTCTTCGTTGAACGGAATAATGTCAATCTTCTCGCCGCGCAGTTCGCGAATGATGGACTGCACGCGCATGCCCTTCATGCCGACGCACGCGCCCACCGGATCCACGTCCTTGTCGCGGCTTTCCACCGCGATCTTGGTGCGCTCGCCGGCTTCGCGCGCCACGGCGCGAATTTGCACCGTGCCGTCGTAAATTTCCGGCACTTCCATTTCAAACAAGCGCTGCACCAGGGCGGGATCGGCGCGCGAAACCACCACCTGCGGCCCCTTGGCTGCCCTTTCGACGGCGCGAATCGTCACGCGCAGGCGGTCGCCCACGTTGTACGCTTCCAGGCGCGATTGTTCGCGCTTCGGCAGCCGCGCTTCGGTGCGGCCCATGTCCACAATAATGTCGGGGCCTTCCATGCGCTTCACCACGCTATTGATCAGCTCGCCCACGCGCGTGTGGAATTCGTTGTAGATCGTGTCGCGCTCGGCTTCGCGTACTTTCTGCAGGATCACTTGCTTGGCGGTCTGCGCCGCGATGCGTCCCAGCACGTCGGTCGGCTTGGCCTGCGTGATTTCGCCGCCCACTTCCACGTCCGGCTGGCGCTTGCGCGCATCGTTCAGCGAAATTTCGCGCACCGGGTCGGCCACTTCTTCGACGACCATGTGCACCGAATACACATCCACCTGTCCCGTGGTCGGATTGAATTTCGAACGCAGCTCTTCCTCGGTGCGGTAATACTTCCGCGCCGCAACCACCATCGCGTCCTCAATCGCCGCGATGATGATTTCCGGTTCAATATGCTTTTCCCGGCTGATCAGCTCGATCTGTTGGTACAGCTGACTCGCCATTCGCTCTCTCCCGTACGTCCCAAGAAAAAAATTGCCGGCACCAATTGCCAGCTGACGGCTCTCTGCTAGAGCTCGACTACCAAATTCGCTTTCTTGATGCCGGCGTACGGCACTTCGATCTCGCGATCGCGCAGCGTGAACTTCACCACGCCGTCCGTAATTCCCGCCAGTCGCCCTTCAAAATACGCCTGTTTTTCGAGCGGCTCGTTCAACCAAATCTTTGCCAGCCGCCCCAGGAAGCGCTCGTAATCCGCGGGCTTGATCAATTTCCGGTCCAGCCCCGGCGAACTTAGTTCCAGAACATAAGCCGGCCCCGGAATCAAATCTTCCATGTCCAGGATCACACTCAACTGCTCACTCACCCGCTCGCAATCCTTGTGCGTGACACCCAACCCTTCCGGATTCTGCGGGCCGGGCAGCCGGTCAATATACACACGCAGCATGCGCTGCTTTCCAACCTTCCATTCGATGTCGAAAATCTCGAGGCCCAGCGAACCTGCCACCCGCTCGGCCGCCTCTCGAACCTTTTCCAGTTGCATTCTATTCCAACGGCGCTATTTAACCTCGCTCCGACAGCTCGCCGGAAGCTATCCGACGACGCGAACAGCCTCGAACCAGGCGCGACTGCCAGCCCCAGTACTGCCCTCGGAACGGCGTACGCCTTGGATGCCAGCTCGCCGTTCGAGCGCAGGCACCACGGGCATTGACGCACCGGCATCCCGCCATCCGTCGCGTCCAACAAAAAAGTGGGCTTGCGCCCACTGGCTCATGCGACCTGTCTGGAAGCAACCCAGTATAATTTCTAGCGGCCAAAAAGGCAAGAACAGCCGTCCGGCCTCGCAACCCCGCTCTCGCGCCACGCGCTAGCCGCAGCGACTCACTCGCCGGTCCGCCTTCGCCGCGGCGGATTTCCACCGGTACACGCGACGCCAGAACGGCACTTGGCGATAGTTTTGTGGTCGTGTATATAGGTTCGCACCACGTCCCTAGAATGTAATGGAGGAGTCATCCATGCCCCGGCGATTGATCTTGTCCATCGCTTGCGTTGCCGCGTTGCTCACCGCCGCGCCACGCGCGAGTCTGTATTCGCAACAGAAGATGGACTTAGTCAATCTTTCTCGCGCGCAAGGGATGTTGCGCGATGCGCTACCAAAACGTGAAGAAGTATTACTACGACCCCAAATACCACGGCGTGGATATTGACGCGCTCTATCGTGATTACAATTCCAGAATGCAAAATGCGGCGTCGCTCAGCCAAGCATTCCGTTTGAACGCCTCATATCTGGACTCCTTGCACGACACACACACATTTTTCTCGCCACCCGCGCGTCCTTATCGTCTGGACTCCGGCTATCGCTTGCAGATGTACGGCGAAAACTGCTTTATAACCAGGGTTCGCCCCGGCACTGACGCCCAATCCAAAGTCCGCCCGGGCGATCAGGTCTTGGGCTACAACAACTACGCGGTAAGCCGCAGCGCGTTTTGGCAAATGAACTTCTACTTTAATGACTTGGCGCCTCAGCAAGTTTCCAACCTCGATCTGCGCGATCCTGACGGGGCGGAGCCGAAAGTAACCGTCGACTCCAAATTAAGGGAACTAAAAAAGAGAGTTGACATGACCGGCCAGGACGGAGGCTACGACCGCTGGGACGCGATCCGCGAACCGCAGAACTTCGATCATGTCTCGCGGCAACGATGGGTTGATGTCGGCGACGTCATGGTATGGAAGATGCCCGAATTCGAAATGGAAGACCACACGGTGGACCACATTTTTGCGGATGCGCGCAAACACCGGACTCTCATTCTGGATCTTCGCGGCAATCCAGGGGGCTACACCGTTACCCTCGAGCGCATGATCGGCAATATCTTCGACCACGAAGTGACAATTGGTGATCGCGTGGGTCGCAAGGCATTGAAACCGCTAGTCGCAAAAACCCGCGGACACGATGCGTTCTCCGGGAAATTGATCGTCCTCGTGGATAGCATCTCAGCTTCCTGCGCGGAGCTGTTTTCGCGGGTCGATTCAATTGGAACATCGCGGTACCGTGATCGGGGATCGAACCGCCGGCGCCGTAATGGAAGCCCGTGGTTTCGACGAATCCCAGGGAGCAGACGTGAAGGTCTTTTACAGCTTCTCGATCACTGCAGCCGACCTGACCATGAAGGACGGCAAAAGCCTGGAACACACCGGCGTGACACCCGACGAGATAGTCCTTCCGACGGCCCAAGACTTGGCTAGCGGCAAAGATACTGTTCTCGCACACGCCCTCGAACTGGCGGGCCAGAAAGTTGACCCCGTCGCATCCGGAAAAATTTTTCCGTTCGAGTGGCTGCCTGACTAGACAGCATTCGCCTTTGCCCGAAAAAAAAGGCCTCCCGGGTTCAACTCCAGGAGGCCTTTTGGCTCATACGAACAAGCCGCGCAACAACAATCGTTGCGCTAGGAAATTACTGCTGAGGCGGTGTCGCCGGCTTCGGTGCTGGTGCACGCTGCGGAGCCGGGGTGCGCGGAGTTGTCGCCGCGGCCTTGGCCGGATAGCTCTGGTCGAACAGGCGAATAATATCCTGCGTGACGTCTACCGAATTCGCCGCGAAAATAACCGGCGAAGTCTGCCCGGAACGATCCAGAATCACGGTGAACGCATTTTCGCGGGCGTATTTGCTCAGCACGTCAATCATCCGGCGGCCGATGCGGTCCACGATCTCGCGCTGCGCTTCGTTGAAATCGTCCTGAGCGTCCTGCGATCGGCGTTGGAACGTGCGCTGGAGCTGTTCGCCCTCGCGCTGCAGCCGCGCTTTTTCATCGTCGCTTAGCGTGGTCTGCCCGGTGCGCAATCTCGTCTGGATATCTTCCATCTGCTTTTGCATATTGGAAAGCTCGGTCTGCCGGGGCGCAAATTGCGATTGCAATTCCGCCGCCGCCTGCTTCCCTTCCGCCGTGCTGGTGATCGCCACCTGCACGTCAATCACGCCTAGCTTGCCTGCTGCCGCCGCCGTCGCGGCCGAAGAGCCGCCCGTCTGCGCCCACATAGCGGGAACCATCAGGAACGCCGCCAGGGCCGGAACTGCAAATCGCATCTTCATTCTCACTCCTTAAGGTAGATAATCTTTCGGATTTCGGTGCCAGGAACTGTGCCGCATATCATGCCGGACACAAATCGAAGATTATAGCTGCCGCCCGAGAAGCTGGTCAATCGCTTTCGTTTCGCCTGTCGGTTCGCCCCGTGAAACCGCCAGCTCTGGTGAGATGCACCCGCGGAATGCATGGTTGGTCTCGGCAGCGCCGCTCGGCGACCTTTCCCTGCGCAGCAAGCGCCGCTTCAGAGCAGCCGCTCCGTACATGCCCCAACCAACCTCGCGCAGCAGAGCCAGCGGCGAACCAAAATCCCGCTAGTGCGGCAGCGGCACCAGCAAAATGCGGTTATTGGCCTGATCAATCTCCACCGCAAGGTTCAGCCGCGGATCGATCGCGATCGAATTCGGCCCCACCACTACAGACACGAGCGGCTCGACAGTGCCGACGTCCAGAATTTCCCGCACTCGCGGCACCGGGCAGTTCGACACGCCATTAGCATTCGGCGGACATACGTAAGCTAGAATCGAGAGCGTGTTGCTCGCTGCGTTCGAGGTAACCAGCGTGCTGGTATTGAAATTGTAATCCAGCGAGGTGGGATTTATCCCGGCGCTGGCGGTGAACACCGTTTCCGACGTCAGTGGATCAACATAAATCACGTTGTTGGCCGTGCTGTCCGCCACCAAGAACACCCCATTCAGCGCATCGAACACCACCCCAGTGGGAAGCTGCATCTGGATGCGCGTGACCGAACCGAAGGGCAAAGGAAGCAAGTCGAGCGCGCTGAATTGCGATGCCGTAGTAACTGCGGCGATCGTTTGCGTCGGATCGTTGTTCAGAACCGGATCGATCGCCACGGCCAGGGGAATGTAATCCACGCAGGAGTTACTGGCCGCCGTGCCAGAGGTCGCGCCCACCACCAGGAACGATGCCAGTGAACCGCCATTGTTGGTGGCGCTGGTGTTCTGGCAGATCTGCTCGTTGGCGATTGTATCGGTAACCGCCGCCAGTCCCGAATCCTGATCCACGGTCACAGCCAGCGGCAATGTGCAACCCGCGCACAATGACAAATTCACCGGGGAGTTAAACACATTATTTAGACCCTTTTCGTCCAGCACCGTGATGGTATTGCTGCCGTTATTTCCCACCACAGCCTGACCGGTGCGCGCCAGAATCCCCACGCCGTAGGGTACAGCGCCGGTAGCGAAAAAGCTGGGCGATTGCGGCGTGACTTGCGAGCCGTCCAGCAAGTTCACGACCGAGATGCTGTTGCTCCCGGAGTTGGTCACCACCGCCTGGTCGAGATAGGGATCTACAGCCACTGCTACAGGTGAGGTGCCCACAGGGACGGGTTGGATCACTGCCAGATCACTGACGTTCGAAATGGACGCGCCGGTCTCCACGTACACGGCATAGCGCCGTGCCGCCATCAAGTCGCTGGATGGAATCGCAGCGGTCAGCTGGCGGCTGCTCACAACAGTGGTGGGCACCGCAGCGCTATCCAGAAACACCTGTGAAGCGCCAGTGAATCCAGTGCCAACAATCGAGAGCGTCAAACCCGCCGCCGGAGTTTGCACAAACGTAGTGACTGGACTGGTCTCCAGAATTTGCAGCGGGTTCGGCGTGGTCGTGGCCATGGGAAAAACAGAAACGGTATTGTTGCCCTGGTTGACGATGTAGGCCGTGTTGGTAAGCGGATTCACCGCCACCGCCTGCGGCGAGTTCAAGCCCGCCACAGTTTGCAGCACCAGGCTATTTGCCAGGTCCAGCACGTATCCGTTGTTCGCCGTGCCGTTCACCACGATCCCAATATTGGCGAGCGGGTTCACGGCCGCTGCCACCAATCCCAAATTCGTGAACGGAATTCCCCCTTGCGAAAACGGAACCGAGCTCACCGACTGATCCAGCATGCTGAACGATGAAACCGACGGCGCCGCCGGAACTTGGTTTGGTCCCTGCGGATCCGTGAACAGCGCCTGGTGTGTCGCGGCATTAATTCCCACGCCCTGCACCGTTTGGGAAATTGAAAGGCTTGCGATCACCACCGGAGAGCGCCCAAAATCGGCGGGGCTCGCGCCCAGTCCGGGATTGCGCCCCATATCCACAATAGCAATCACGCCCGCGCCTCCCGGAGTGATCAGCGCCCAGTTCAATATTGGATCCACCGCCACTTTAGGATTGATGCCGGTGCCGATTGGCGTCAGTGTGCCACCCAGTGTTTGGATCACTGTGGGAACGCCCGCGGAAAAATCGATAATCACTACGGTATTTGTGGACTGGAAGGCAATCAGCCCGCGATGCGTCAATGGGTTGATGCCGATCGCGAACGGCACCGGTTTCCGGTTCGGCGGCGTATTCAGATTCGGCAGAGCAAATGGTGGCGCCGCCTTCATCGTGTTCAAGTCAATCACCGAAATGGTGTTGTCGCCGCTGTTCGTCACGACCGCGATGTGATCGCCCAGCGCTCCTCCAGCAGTCGTTACTTGATCGTCAATCGCCACGGACGTAGGGGCGGTCCCCACCAGAACGGTCGAAGTCGCCAGCGTGCCAAGGTTAATGATGCTGACCGAGTTGCTCCCTGAATTGGCGATCACGGCCAGATTCAAGGCCGGATCAATCGCGATGCCCACCGGCGACGCGCCTACCGGAAAGCTGGAGCTGATGCCCGTGGAAATATCGCTGGCCCGCGGCTCCACCGTCAGGTTCACCGCGGACATCGCCGGATTCGGCGGCATCACATCACCATTTTGCACAAACAGCGGATACTGCCCAGGTGCCGGCGCGCAGGTGCCCGGTATGGTTACGCCCAATTGCTGGCTGCTGGTAAGGGTCGTCGCGACCCGCGTCCCCGCGTTCGTTCCGTTACAGTTAACCACAGTACTCGGCGAGAAAAATCCGCCGATCAGATTCACGCCCGCCGTCCCGCCATTCGGCACCAACGTATCCGGCGATAACGCCACCACCGCGGGACGCGACGGCATCACCTGCAGTGCCAGTGATCCTCCCAGACTATTCGACACTTCGCCGTTTTGCGCTTCGACGATTATGGCCACTGGCCCGGCGACCGATAGCGGACTCGCGGGAATCGTCGCGTGCAGCAGCGTGGCGCTAAGAAACAATGTCGGCACCGGCGCGGGCGGAATTCCTACCATCACCACGCTATTGGAGGTGAAGTTCGTGCCGGTGAGAAATACCTCCTGCTGCGCCGAGCCTTCGCCCACAATATTTGGCGCCGCCGAACTGAGCGTTGGTGCATCGGAAGTGATGATCGTGATCGTAGCGGAACCTGACTCCGCCGGATCGAATCCCGAAACCGCCGTGATCGTCACGCTGCCCGGCGAATTGGCTATCGGAGCCCGATACGTGGCGGTATTGCCATTTCCGCCACCCGGAATAATAAAGCCGTCCGTCACATCGCCGCCTGCAACTCCGTTTACTTCCCAGGTGAGCGCCGTATTCGTCGTGCCGGTAACGTTCGCCGTAAGCGTGTAGGTATCGCCCGGCGCGATGGTTGCACTGGTGGGCGCAACGGCCACGCGAATCGTGGAATCAATGTGCACCACGCTGATGCCGAATATATTCGTGTTTACCGTGCTGGTGGCTACCACCAGAAAATCGTTCGTCGGGGGCAGAGTTGCGGGCGCCGTGTAGAAGCCTCCCTGCGGCGTGTTGGTCTGTCCCGTCGTGATGATCCCGTAGCCACTCGGCATTTGCGTCTGCCCGGTTTTGGCTGGGCTGCAAACCGTGGGCTGCGCGTTGGTCGGAGTCGGCACCAAACAGAGTTGCCAGGTTACCGAGGTCGTAGACGTGCCAGTGACGATAGCTTGAAACAGCTGCTGGCCGCCCAGCGGAACCACCGCCGGGTTCGGGCCGACGGTCACGCCGACCGGCGTCGAGTTCCCCCCGCACCCACACACCAACGCGAATACCGCGACGAACAGCGCCGTTGCGCCCAACCTCAATATCTTGTTGCGCATTTCTTTCACCCTCTCAACTGAATTCGCTGCGCGCGCCGGATTCTTTCCGTTGCGTCGCGTCCGATCTTGCATTGTCCACACTGCTGCCAATTCCTAGAATGTCTTACCCACCGTAAAGCGGAAGGTGTGCTGCGGCTCGATCAACTGCGCCGGAATGTGCTGCGTGTTCGCGGTGATGAATGCCTGCAGTTGCGGCGCGATCTGTGTCTCCAGCACGCCGGGCGGCAGACCATTCTTCACCGCGTCGCTCAGAGCGTACCCACCGCTCAAGCCGTTAATCGTCTCGTCCAGGCGCAAATAATTGTATGCATAATAAATGCGGAACGGCGCGTTCACGATCGGCAGCACCACGTCCAATTCTACGCCCGCCGACGTGTGCACCTTGAAATTCGTGCCGGGATAGATTGGCAGATTGCTGGCAATTTTCAGGTTCGGAAAATCCGGATTCGGATATTGCTGCTGATAGACGGTGACGGCCGCGGGATCCAGCGCCAATTGCGATGGCCGCAGGATGCCGTTGATGCCAATGTCGTTGAACAATGTCAGCGTCACCGGCCCGGCGATCGGTATGCGGTATTCGATGTTGCCTACATTCTGAAAATCGCCGCCCGGCCGCGTGGGCAGGAACTGGATCATGGGCACGCCGATCGTTTGCACGGTCGGCTTTCCCTGCGCATTTAATACCGTGGGGTTGAAGTAGGACACCGCCTGCGTCGTGGCGTAGGGAATCTCGACAAACGGCGAAATGGTATAGAAATTGAATCCGCGCACGTCGTTCTCGCCGCCCAGGAAGAACCGGCTGTACGGCGGGACGTTCGTGCCGTTGTAGCCGGTAATCATTCCCGTCTGATACTTCAGACCGATCACGTTGCGGCGCTTATTCACCGGATGAAAATAAGTCGTCACGAACGAATTCGTGATGGTGTTGACGTTCCCTTGCAGCGGTCCGCCTTCAATCCCGATCCCGTAATAGTAGCTCTTCCCGTTCGTCGGGTTTTGCGGATTGTTCACCGTGCTGTAGGAAATCGTCGCGGTGATCTTGCTCGATTCGATTCCATTCAGCGCCGAAGGCCCGGCCAATCCCGTGAATTTAACGCTGTCGAACAGTAATTGAGCCGACGTGCTGAACGTCTGAATGTTGGTGGTCGAATAGCCATAGGTTACGCCCACGCGCGTGAAGGAAAATTTCCGCAGCGGATAGCTGGCAAACACCGTCAAGCCCTTGGAGTTGGTCGTGTAGTTCTCTTGCAGCGCGGGATTGATTGCGATTTCCTGATTGTAGGCAATGCCCAGTTGCTTGGCCTGGTTGTAATCAAATTTCGTCGAAAAAATCGTGAAGCCTGTGGAAATCGGGCGATCGAACAGATAGGGTTCGGTAAATCCAAATCGCACATCGCGTTGAAAGGTGCCCAGCTGCGCGGAAAGCGAAAGCGTCTCGCCTAATCCCAGGAAATTGTTCGTGGTGTAGGAACCGCCGACAAACGTGCCGGCGATGCCGCTGACGCCGCCGTTGAAACTGATGGACTGTTTGCCTTTTTCCTTCAGTTTCAGCTTGATATCTACGGTTCCGGCCTTCACGTTGCGCTTCAGCTCCGCGTTTTCCGGCTTAATGGTGTCAAAATAATTCAGCTGGTTCAGCCGCAACAGGCTGACTTCCCACAAACGGTTGTTGAACACCTGGCCTTCATCTAGCAGCAACTCGCGGCGGATGACCTTGTCGCGCGTCGTGGTGTTTCCGGAAAATTCAATACGTCGGACGAAGAATTGTTTTTGCTGATCGAACTCCACAGTCAAATTCACGACCTTCTTCGCGTCGTCAATCTCCGTCAGCGGCGTGGCCACGAAATCGATATACCCGTACTCGCCGTAAAGCTTTTTGTAATTGTCGAGCGCTTTCCGCAGCTTGTCCGCCGCCAGAATGTCGCCTTGCTTCAGAGGAAATGCCCGAGCCAGAACTTCGGACTTGAACACCAGTCCCTGCTCCGGGTCCGAGCTGCGAAACCGCAGGCTGCCCATACGATACTGAAAGCCTTCATCAATCGTAATCGTGATGTCCGCGCGCTTGCCGTTCTTGGATCCCAGCAGCGGCCACGGTCCCGGAATGCCGCTGCGGTCTTCATTCTTGATTTTCACGTCCGGATCGCTCACCGAAACTTTGAAGTATCCATGGTCCTGGTAAATCCCGTGGATGCCGACTCCCAGGTCTTCGTCCAGCTTGTTCTTGTCGTAGGTCTTGCTCATAACCGGAATTTCGGTGATGTACAGCGGAATGGCGTAGGGCCGGTCGTTGTGCATCGAACGAATCAATTTCCTGTCGGAAAATGCCTTGGCGCCGACAAACTTGATGTCGCCCACTTTCACCTTCGGACCTTCATCAATATTAAAGACCAATTTCACGGCGTTGGTCGCCGCAATCCGTTCATAGGTGGGCTTCACCGTGGCAAATTGCCGCCCGTGCTCGGCCAGCAATCCCTTGATCACCACTTCGGCGCGTTTGATTTTCGTGGGATCAAACTGGCTTTCCACCGACAGCCCCACCTTCTTTTCCTTGAACGCGTCCAGAATGTCGGACTCGGTGATGGATTTGTTCCCCTTGTACTCGATGCGGCGGATAATCGGGCGTTCTTGCACGTAGAAAACGATGATTTTTGCGTTGGGCTGGTCGGGACTGTCTTCCACTTCCAGGCGGACGTCTTCGAAAAACTGCGTGTTCCACAGCGCCTGAAAGTCGCGGCGCACCGCTTCGGCGCTGTAGGGATCGCCGGGCCGCGAGAAAATTCGCGCTAGCAGAGTGTCGCGCTGAATCCGGCGATTGCCGATGAATTCAATGCGCTGAATAACGAATTGCGGGCCGTTGGCTTCCTGAGGTTGTTGAGCCGAAAGAGATTGCCCCGAAGCCAACACGCACAAATACACCACTACGAAAAATCGCAATGGACGCAGAAAAGTTTTCCCGCTGGCGGCCCTGGTCAAGGCCGCAGTATCCCGCCCAAAATTTTGTGCTCCCCCGCCGGACTGCTCCCGCCGGCTTGCGCGTAGGATTCCTAGTGGGCCACTGGGGTTGCTTCAACCACGGGCCGGAACGCTAAGCCCTCGCTCCCGAGATAAATTTCAAGAGTCGCGGGCCGTTGCAATCCGCCCTGAATCAAAGCTTCCGACAGTGGGTCTTCGACGTACTTCTGTAACGCGCGACGAAGCGGCCGCGCGCCATAATTTCGGTCGCTGCAGGTCTTCTCGAGGATCCACTGGCGCGCTTCAGGCGTGAGTGCAATCTGCACCTGGCGATGCACCAGCGTTTCGTTGATCTGGCCCACGAGCAAGTCAATAATCCGCAACAGATCGTCATCGTTGAGCGAATTGAACAAAATTACTTCGTCCAGACGATTCAGGAATTCCGGATTGAAGACCCGCCTCACTTCACCCATCACCATGTCATCCTGGCTCTTGGCCATCGCGTCCAATTCTTTCGACGCAAATCCTAGGCCCGCCTGTTTCTGCAACTGCCGCGCGCCCAGGTTCGATGTAAGTATGATGATGGTGTTGCGGAAATCCACCGTGTTGCCAAGTCCATCGGTCAACTGACCGTCTTCAAAGACTTGCAGCAGGATGTTGTACACGTCTGGGTGAGCTTTTTCAATCTCATCCAGCAAAATAACCGAATAAGGCGTCCGGCGCACGCGCTCCGTCAATTGGCCGCCTTCTTCATATCCAACATATCCTGGAGGCGCGCCTATTAATTTCGATACCGAGTGCTTCTCCATGTACTCGGACATATCAAAACGGATGAGCGACTTTTCGCTGCCGAAAAGGAATTCCGCCAGTCGTCGCGCCACTTCCGTCTTGCCCACGCCCGTCGGTCCAAGGAACAGGAAGCAGCCCACCGGACGGCCCGGAGCTTTCAATCCCGCGCGGCTGCGGCGAATCGCCCGTGCCAATGCAGTGATGGATTTGTCCTGGCTGATGACGCGGCGGTGCAGTTCTTCCTCGATGCGCAGCAACTTCTGCTGCTCGTCTTCCTTGATGGCGGACACTTGAATGCCGGTCCAACGGGCCACCACTTCTTCAATGTCCTCGCGCGTCACAATACCCGTCGAGGAATCGTCAATCTTCAACTTCTCGCGCAGCAGGCGCAGATGTTCTTTTTCCTTGCGCTCTTCTTCCGAGTAGAACCGCGCCTTTTCGAATTCATGGTTGGCGATCGCGGTTTCCATGCGGTGCGTGATGAACTTCACGCGCTTCTGCACTTCGGAAACCTCGTCCGGCAGCATGGCCTGGCGCAGCTTCACGCGCGAGCCGGCTTCGTCGAGCAGATCAATTGCTTTGTCCGGCAGAAAACGGTCCGGGATGTACCGGTTCGAGAGATACACCGCGTATTGAATGGCTTCGTCCGTGTAGCTCACCGCGTGGAATTTTTCGTACCGGTCGCGCACGCCCTGCAGCACGCGTATCGCTTCCTCTTCATTCGGCGCGCCTACTTTGACGGCCTGGAAACGCCGCTCGAGCGAACGATCCTTCTCCACCGACTTGCGGTACTCCGAAGGAGTCGTCGCGCCGATGCACTGAATCTCACCGCGGCTCAGCGCCGGCTTCAAAATATTCGCGGCGTCCAGCGAACCTTCCGCCGACCCCGCGCCCACCAGCGTGTGCAGTTCATCAATGAACACGATCGCGTTCTGGCTCTCCATCAATTCCTTCATGATGGTCTTCAGCCGCTCTTCAAACTGCCCGCGATATTTTGTTCCCGCCACGATCAACGACAGATCCAGCGAAAGGATGCGCTTGTCCGCAAGGAACGGCGGCACATCACCATCCGATATCCTCTGCGCCAGCCCTTCCACGATCGCCGTCTTGCCCACGCCTGGTTCGCCGATCAGCACCGGATTATTTTTCGTGCGCCGGCACAGAATCTGAATCGCGCGTTCTAGTTCGCGGTCTCGTCCTACCAGCGGGTCCAGCTGGCCTTCCATCGCCGCTTGCGTCAAATCCCTGCTGAATTCCGCCAACAACGATGCTTCTTTAGGACGGTTCACTGGCACCTTCTCTCCCGCGCTGCGTCCCAACTCCTCGCGCACGGTTGAAAGTCGCAATCCCCGCTCCAGCAAAATCTCGGCACCGAAAGACTTCTCCTCCCGCAGCACGCCTAGCAACAGATGTTCGGTGCCCACATGTTTGTGGCCCAGGCGTTCTGCTTCCTCGGCCGCGAAATTCAATATGCGCTTGCACTCCTGGCTCAGTGGAACTTCCACCGAAGTCGAGATGCGTTCACGCACGGTGATGCGCGCCTCGATTTCCTTGCGAATGGATTCGATCGAGCCATGGGTCCGCAGGAAACGATTGGCGAGCGCCTTGTCCTCGCGCAACAGTCCCAGCAGCAAGTGTTCCGTCTCGATGTACGGGCTGCCATACTGGCTCGCTTCGTACCGTGCGAAAAAGATTACGCGCCTAGCTTTTTCTGTATAGCGTTCAAACACGGGTCACCCACGGTCTCCTGGAGTCGTCGCCCCAGCACTGGCGGCCCGCGGGAGAGGTACCGCGGTTTCGCTCAGCGCTTCTGCGCCCGGAGCCAAAGCTCCGCGTTCCAAATTCAGAACACGGTCTGCGCGCCGGGCCAATGAAAGATTGTGTGTCGCAAGGATGGATGTCAATTGCAGCGATTGGTGCAGCCGCTTCATCAATTCGAAAATATTTTCCGCGCTGCGTTGATCCAGGTCGCCGGTAGGCTCGTCGGCCAACAGTAAGGCCGGGCCATTCACCAGCGCTCGCGCGATGGCCACACGCTGTTGTTCGCCCCCAGATAGCTGACCCCCACGCTGCTCTGCTCGATCGGCCAATCCGACTTCGCCTAGCCATGTTCCCGCGGTCCGCAGCGCTTGCGCCAATGAGACGCCCCGCACCAACAGAGGCATCGCCACATTTTCCGCGGCCGTGAAATCCGGCAGCAAGTGATGACGCTGCCAGACAAAACCAACGGCGCGATTGCGATACTCCGCCAGCTCCGTTTCTGAAAACGACTGGAGCGATTTCCCGGCGAAGTATACTGTACCGCTCGTTGGAGTGTCCAGCGCAGCCAGCAGATGCAGCAAAGTACTTTTACCGGTGCCGGAGGGCCCGACCACCGCTACCATTTCGCCGCGCGCCATCGTGAGGTTTATCCCCGCCAGAGGAGTCACGTCTTGCGCGCCAGAGCGAAAAGTCTTGCGCAGATTTTCGCCGCGCAGGATTTCGCGCGAGCCCGGCGCGGTGGTTTCACCGGAGTGATCGAGGAGAGCTGTGCTCGAATTTGCCTGCGTCTGCATCGCCTAGGCTGTATTCTCTTTCACGTTAGATGCCGAATGGACCAAACTGTATGTCCTTCGTTTACAGGCATCTAGTCATTCCCGATTTGGCGACTCCCACCTGTAAATCCAATGAATTTCTCATTAAGGCCGTACCGTTACCTCTGGCTTGGAATTCACCCCGTCCCATCGCCAGAAGCACAGCCACCCAAACTTCGCTTCTTTTTCGATTCTAACACGTAGCGCCGCGAATTGCAGATTGCTCCGCGCTGAAACCTGCGCTGAAGTTCGCCCGGGGGCAGCATTTTTTCGAATGCTCGGTGAAAATCGCCAAGTTCCTGAATGGGGCGCGAAATCCTGAAGATCGCCGCGGAAATTTGCCGCTCGGGTGGGAGCCAAAAACATCTATCACGCGGAGGATGACTATTCGAAGCGTAGAATTTCTACCGGCAAGATGCGCGATGCCGAACGCGCCGGCAAAATCGTCGCAGCGATGCTGATGAACAGCGCGGCTGCGGCGATCCAAATCGCATCAAGCGCATTCGTGTGGAACGGCACGTAAGGAATCGCGTAAACCTCGGGATTCAGCGGAATCAATCGCCATTGATTGGCGATTCCCGCGAACGTATATCCGATCAGCAGGCCCGCCACAGTCCCGGCAATACTCACCACCAGCCCCTGCAAAATGAAAATCTTGCGTAGCTGCTGCCGACGCGCGCCCATGGCCATCAGCACCGCGATATCCCGCGCGCGATCGGTAACCGTCATCGTCAGCACCACCAGAATATTCAATCCGGCAACAAAAGTGATCAGTCCGATGAACAGCGCCGTCACCAGTTTTTCCAGACTCAACGCGCGAAACAACGCCCGGTTCTCGTCCATCCAAGTGGACGTCGTGAATCCCGCTCCGGCGCGCCGCAACAATTCGTCTGCGATCTTATTCGCGTCGTCCATCTGCGTGACGCGCACTTCCAGCAGACTCACCACGTCGCCAATCCCCGCCAGCGACTGCGCCGAGCCTAGCGTCACAAATCCCCAATTCGCGTCGTAATCGTAAAATCCCGAATCGAAAATTCCGCTCACGTGGAAACGCCGCGAACGCGGCAGCATCCCAAACGGAGTCAGACTTCCTTGCGGGCTGGTCAGCGTAATGTAATCGCCGGCGGAGATATCCAGATCGTTCGCCAGGATGCGCCCCACCAGCACCGCCGGAATTCCATCCGCGTCCTGCACAAAATCGCCGCTGCCGGCAACAATGTGATGTAGAGCTTCGCTCGCGCGCCGTTCGAGTTCCGGATCAACGCCCTTCATCACGATTCCCCGCGCGCGGCCCCCTGAAGAGAGCAGCACCGTCGAATAAATCGCCGGCTCGATCGAACGAACGCCGGGAGCGCCGCCGAGCGTCGTCATCAGTTCGCGATAGTCGCGGATTCCGTTCGGGCAAATCGGCTTCAGGTTCACGTGCGCGGTAACACTAAGCAATCGGTCGCGAATCGCCTGGCGAAATCCGGTATTCATCGAAAGCGCGATCACCAGCGTCGTTACGCCCGCCGCGACGCCGATCACCGCCAACAGCGTGACGATCCGCAGCACCGCCGGCCGGTTCGGCGACCGCAGATACCGCAGCGCCACCAGCCATTCGAAGCTCATTACGATTTGCCGCCTGCATCGCTTCGGTCGCCGGCTGCCGGTGCCGCCGCGTCGTCGGAGCCATCAGGCGCGTCCGGCGATTCCGCGCGCAATAACGGAAACAGCACCACCTCGCGAATCGCGTGCGAATCGGTCAGCAGCATCACCAGGCGGTCAATTCCCACGCCTTCGCCGGCCGTCGGCGGCAAACCATGCGCCAGCGCGCGAATGTAATCCATGTCCACTTCTTTCGGCGCTTCCTGCCCGCCCTTTTCCACCTGCGCGCGAAAACGCCGTTCCTGATCGAACGGATCGTTCAACTCCGAAAAGCCGTTGGCCAGCTCCATCCCGGCGACGAACAACTCGAAGCGCTCGGTCAGGGATGGATCGTCAGGCTTCTGCTTCGCAAGCGGCGAAATCGCCGTCGGGAAGTCATATATAAATGTCGGCTGCACCAGATGCGCTTCGGCAATCGTTTCAAATAGCTCGCCGGTCAATTCGCCGTCAGACAGCTTCGTGACATTCGCAACGCAATCAAGCCCATGCGCCCGCGCGTAAGTACTGAAACGTTCCGCCACCGTTCGCGGTCCGCCCTCTGCGCCCAATTCCGCCACACTCGGCGCCGTCCCCGCCGCCGCTGGCCAATACTTCACAATCGCCTCGCGCATCGAAAGCCGCTCGAACCGCGCGAAATCAATCGTCTGCTCGCCGTACTTGATCTGCGTACTGCCGGTCACTTTCTCCGCCAGCCCGCGAAATAACTCCTCGGTCATATCCATCAACTCCAGGTAATCGCTGTAAGCTTGGTAAAACTCCAGCATCGTGAATTCCGGCTGATGGATGGCGTCAATACCTTCATTGCGGAAGTTGCGGTTAATCTCATAGACCCTGTCAATCCCACCCACCACCAGCCGCTTCAGATAAAGTTCCGGCGCGATGCGCAGATAGAGGTCCATATCGAAGGTGTTGTGGTGCGTCACAAAAGGCCGCGCCGTGGCCCCTCCCAAAATGGGATGCATCATCGGCGTTTCCACTTCCGAGTACCCGCGCTCGTCAAAAAAACGCCGTATCTCCCGAATGATCTGCGCGCGCCGGATGAAAATCTCGCGCGCTCCTTCGTTAACGATCAGATCCAGGTAGCGCCGCCGGTAGCGCTGCTCGATATCCGCCAGCCCATGCCATTTTTCCGGCAGAGGCAGCAGGGCTTTGCTCAGCAGCTCGATTTTTTCCACCTTCACGCTAAGCTCGTTCGTCTTGGTGCGGAAAAGGTGCCCGGAAACTCCCACGATGTCGCCCAAATCCAGCAGCCTGAACAGCTTGTAAGCCTCCTCACCCACCACATCCTGCCGTACGTAAATCTGCAGACGTCGGCCGTCACCGGCAATATGCGCAAACGCTGCTTTCCCGTGCGGCCGCAGCGCCACAATTCGCCCGGCGGCTCGTACTTCCACCGGCTCGGCCGCCAGTTGTTCCGTCGTGCGTTCGCCAAATTGATCTCCCACTTCCTTGGCCGTATGCGTCCAGGCAAATTTTCGCGGATAAGCCGCATGGCCCAATCCTTCAATTTCACCCAAATTCTTCAGGCGCTGCTGAAACTGATCCTGCGGTTCGAATTCCAACGGGTCAACTTCCTTTCGGCAACCAAGGCCGCGCACAAAAACAATCCATTCACAGAGCCGGGCGGCAGTATAGCGGTCGCGTTCCAGAAGCGTCAAGAAAACGCCTGCAAAAGCGCCGCCCACCAAACCGGTGTTATACTGCCCGCTCAACTTGGGGGCAGCGTGTTCTTGAAGCGGAAGCCAGGCACTTCCTCCTCACGACGCAGCGTCTCGGATGATTGGATCGCGTGGTTACCGCGAGACAAGGTCCAGGTGTTTGACGCCGTGGTCCATCGTTGGGAGACTTTCTACGCGATGATGAGCGTGTCGCTCGACGACGCTCTCTCACTGCGCGCCCGTGGTGAACTGGTTCGCGCCCGCCAGCAAGTCTCGATGTCTGCCGATCTTCTATCTCGTTTGGCAGCTTCGCTTACAGGTGCATGCGGCGTGCTCACCAACCGCGGCCGCCACATCAGCAATGTTCCCAATGTGGAACCGCTGAACACAGAGAACTTCCGCGGTGAAACTGCGCAGACCGCGGCCTCCTGGAACGAATTTCTCCACCGCGTCCTTTTCGCCAGCCGCTCTCGCTATTTTCAGAAGCTGCGAATTTTGTCGGAGACCGTGCAGAAGCTTGCCGGCGAATATAACGACGCGGCCGAAGACGTCGCGTCCGGGATCTCCGTGCAACCCGGCGACGCCTGGGACAAGCTCGAATGCCTGCACTACGATTTCACTACCTGCCTGCGCGAGACCGAAGTAACAGTGAAATCCTTCGTCCGCGCGTTGCCGGGCGAGCAGCTCAGCGCCTTCGCGTCGGAACTGGATGCGGTGCTCTCGCCCCAAAAGCGCACCACGCCGACTCCGCGAACGCGAATCAGCCGTGCTTCGGCTTGATTTCCTTCCAATTTTAGTAGAATCGGCCAACCCGACGCTTGCCAATGCACTCCAACATCGTCTAACGTCATGTTCCCGAAGTTCTTCCTATTGGAAGTGCCACCATCGACCGCGGCCGTTCCGGGCTTGGGGGCTGGACGTATTTCTGGACGTACATGCCGAATCCAGCCAAAATGGCCGAGTGTCCGAGCGAAAACGGGTGGTCAAGTATTTTCGTCTTTCGCCCATTGCGAGGAAACCAGCCAATCCCCGCAGGTGGCGAATTCGTTGCGCGTCTAGGACTACAAGTACAACTCAGGGGGCGGGTGCCGCATCGCAACTAAGGATGCGCCCCGACGGGTAGCGTGGCCCGAACGAGACGAATCGATACCGGGGAATTGCCGGAGGCAGAGGCCATCCGCCTCGCCCAACAGGGCGATGCGGCTGCTTTTGAACGCCTCTACCGCCTGCATAACCGGCGGGTCTATTCTCTCTGCTTGCGCATGGTGGGTAATACCGCCGAGGCGGAGGACCTGACCCAGGAAGCGTTCCTCCAGCTGTTCCGGAAGATCGCTACCTTCCGCGGCGAGTCGGCGTTTTCGACCTGGCTGCATCGCCTTGCCGTCAACGTCGTGCTCATGAAACTGCGGAAGAAATCCGGCAACGAAAGCTCGCTCGAAGAGCTTACCGAGCCGGATGAAGATTCCGGCGGACCGCGGCGCGATTTCGGCGGCCCGGATTTGCGGCTCAGTGGCTCGATTGACCGGGTCAACTTGCAGCGCGCTGTAGAGCAGCTGCCGCCCGGTTATAAATCGGTGTTCGTGCTGCACGATGTGCAAGGCTACGAACACAACGAGATTGCGGAAATCATGGCTTGCTCCATCGGCAACTCGAAATCGCAATTGCACAAGGCACGCATGCGCCTTCGCGAACTGCTTCACGAAGCGCTGCGCGCCCAGGCCCGCGAGGACCGCAAGGCCGCCAGTGCGGAAACCGGCGGCAAGGACTGAACCATGGCCACGATCACATGCAGGGAATTTCTGAATTATCTGGAACCCTGGATGGAGGGCGAACGCCCGCCGGACGCGCAAGCGCACCTCCGCACTTGCTCGCATTGCTCCGGCGTCATCAAAGATTTGGAATTGATCCACACCGAAGCGCGCAGTTGGAACGCCTTGGAACAAGACGCGCCCGAGCGAGTATGGACTTCACTCCGCGCGCAACTCGAACAGGAAGGTCTGATCCGCGACGCAATCCCTGCAGACGCAGCCACTGCGGAAGCCGCAGCCCGCCGCAGCGGATGGTTCGCCGGCCGATTCCCGCGGCTGCCACGCCCCGTGCTGGCAGGCGGATACCTCGCAGCTCTGGTCGCCGTAGCTTTCGCCCTCAGCGGGCCCGTCAACAAGCGTGTAAACGAAGCGCGCTGGCTCAAAGGCACGCAGACTTCCACGTCACCTCTCAGCGCCCAACTCAATTTTGCCGAACAAAATTCAAATTCTTACGTGAGCCGCTCCAATCCCGTAGTGGCCGCTTCTTTGCATCAGAATCTGGCCATCGTTGACAACTACATCGCTTTGTGTGAAAAAAGTGTCCGCGAAGAACCCCAGAACGAAGTGGCGCGGGATTATCTCTACGAAGCGTATCAGCAGAAGGCGGACCTGCTGACGCAAATGACGGAACGCGGAGAAAATGTCCAATGAGCTCCTCTCACTTTGTCCGGGCGCAGTGGCTTTCCAAAACGAATTGGAAGACAGCAGGATTGCTGGTCCCCAGCCTGCTGCTCTGTAGCGCTGTCTCCGCCGCGCCGCACCGCCAGGAGCAGCATTTCAAAGTCGCTGCTCATCCCGTAATCACCATCCACAATCCCAACGGCCTCATCACCGTAAAGGCCTGGACCAAGGCTGAAGTCATGGTTATTTCCACTCCGGCAAGCGATCGTATCGAAGTGGACGCCGAACAGATGGGCAATCGCGTGGACGTTTCCACGCGCGAACTTTCCGACTCCGTCGCGCCAGACGATATGCGTGCCGATTTTCAGCTTAACGTCCCGGAAGACGCCGAGCTGCAAATTCACAATGACGCTGGAAGCGTCAGCGTCGCGAACGTGCTTGGCGATATGAACGTCGAAACCGTCGCGGCGGGTGTGGACCTTGAGGACGCCGCCGGCTACCTCACCGTCAAGACCGTCGGCGGCTCGTTCACCTGCATGCGCTGCGCCGGACGGATTGAAGCCTCTTCAATCAGCGGCAATTTCCGCCTACTTGATTTGCACACCTATCATGTCTGGGCACAAACCTCCTCCGGCAATATTCTTTTCACTGGCCAGTTCCTGCCCAACGGAACCTACTCTCTGAAGAACTACAGCGGCGTAATCGAACTCCGCTTCTCGCCCGGAGATTCCTTCGACCTCAGCGCCACCTCACTCAAAGGTAAAGTCAACAACGAAGCGAAGTTGACGCCCTCGCCCCATCAGCGCCATTTCATGCCGCGCTGGGGCAACGCCCTGTTCGGCACTTTTAACGAAGGCCGCGCCAAGATTGAGATGACCTCCTTCGATGGTACAATCAACATTCTTAAACGCGATTGATTGGCACCTTCGCCGCACCAATTGCATTTATGACCATTGAGCCTCGCGCGCGGTCGCTCGTCTGCCTGATCGGCTTCATGGGCAGCGGCAAGTCCACCGTCGCTCGCCTGCTCGGCCGCCAAATCGGCTGGCAGCATGTGGACCTCGATAAACGCATCGTCGATGCCACCGAGCAAACCATCCCCGAAATATTCGCGAAACTCGGTGAGCAGGAATTCCGCAAGATCGAACACGAACAGCTGCAGCGCATCTTCGGCGAAGCCGTCGAACAGCAAAAACCGCGCGTCATCTCCCTCGGCGGAGGCACCACCGCGCAGCCGCAGAATCTCGCGCTGTTGCGCCAGGCCGGCGCCGTGCTGGTGTGGCTGCAATGTCCGGTCGAGGAATTGCTCAGACGCATCGCCCATATTCAAGACCGTCCGCTTTTTCGGAACGAAGCAAGTTTTCGCACCCTCTATCAGGAACGCTTGCCTTCCTACGAGATTGCGGATTACCGTGTGGAGTCGAATATCGAGCCCCTGCGCGTCGTCGAGCAAATCGTCGCGCTGGGAATTTTCCCCAAGGTGACTGCATGAATGAAAAGTCGGCACGCAGCCGGATGAACCCATTCTCGCGCGTCATAACTGCGCTCATCGCGCTCGCAATCATCTCCGCGTCGCTGCTCGCGCTCCACTCTGTATCCGAAGCCAGCATGTTGCCACCGCGAACGCACGCGCTCATCGCCCCACTCGCCGCCGATAAAGGCACGTTCAAGATCCTGGTCAGCGGCCAGCAAATCGGCAAGGAAGAATTCACCATCGCTCCCAATGGCAGCGATTGGACGGCCCACGGCAATACCGATATTCAATCGCCCAAGGGCAACACACACGTCACCGGCTCGCTCGTCGTGCATGCAGACGGCGTCCCGGTGCGCTATGAATGGTCCACGCAAGGCGCAAAAAAAGCTTCCGCTACGATCGGCTTCAGCGGAGTCACCGCCACCGTCGAACTCCACCTCGAAGGCGCCAAGCCCTTCACCCAGCAGTTCACCTTCGCCGCTCCTCTGGTTGTCGTGCTTGACGACAATCTCTACTACCAGTACACATTTCTAGCCCGCCTCTACGATTGGGACAAAAAAGGCGAGCAAAGTTTCTCCGTTCTCGTCCCGCAGGAGATGACCCCGGGCACCGTCACCGTGGATTCCATGGGCGAGCAGGTAGTCAACGGCCAGAAAGTCCAGGAATTGCGCGTAAGGACCGAAGACAACGAGATAGATCTTTTCCTCGACGGCCCCAAACTGGTGCGCCTGGTAGCCCCCGCCGCCAACGCCGAAATCATCCGCGAATAATCCCGCGCCAACAACCAGGTACCGAGTTCAGAAATCAGCCTTCGTGATGCTGATCGTCGTGGTCCTGCTCGTGTCCGGTTTCGGCTTGCTTCGCCGCTTTGGTTACATCGGAAGTTCCGGTGTCCGCGTCAGTTGAGAACATGGTCTCAAGATTCCATCATCTGTCCACAGCTTCCTTTGTGGTGGCGACGCGTGGATGCACTGGTTCTCGGACTCTGGCGCAGCTTCGGCATTTGCAATGAACTCCAGCGAACTGCCAAGTTTTCTTTCACGACTGGAGATTCGAGAAACTCACGAAGGCGGGCCTAGCATATTTCCGGCGAACGCTCGGTAGCAGATTCGCCGTCCCTGAACCTCGGGCATTCCGTTCGAGGCGTACCGCTGTCCATCTCGCGCCGGCAATTCGCTGGACGTTCAGATTTGGGAGATTGATGGCGCAACCGTCGCCGTTCTGCTGTATACCGACTGGAATTAGACCTCAAGTCGTTACCAGTCGGCGAATCGAAACAGACTCGCCATCGAAAAGGGGCTTCAGCCCCGCAGGCCCCGCTTTTCGATTATTGCCAGAGCTTCGCGACCGCTACTTCTAAAGCTCCGCGCGCCGCACGACGCGGCTCGATTCATTCGGCTGCGGCCTTTCGATCCCCACCGTCACGCTCATCTCAGCAGACTTGCGGATAATTCCCAGAGCCACCGTTTTCTGATCGCTCTTCCCGCGCAATTCCGTCCTCAGATCAGCCAAAGTGCGAATCGCCTTGCCGTCCACTTTCACGATCACGTCGCCGGCCTGCAATCCCGCTTTCGCCGCGGCCGTCCCGGAACGCACCTCGCGAATCAGAATCCCCGTGCCATCCGGCGCGCCAAAATAAGTTCCCAGCTGTCCCGATAAATCTTCCGCATTGATCCCCAGCGACGGCATGCGCGCATCCACTGGAGGCATGGCCAAAGCAAAATCCTGATTGGGCATCGAGAACGCAAACGCGTTATCGAAGTCGCGCATCTTGCCCTTCATCCGCTTCTCAAAAAACGCGTTGCGCTCGCCCAATTCCACGGAAACATTTTGCGTCGCGCCGTTGCGCGAAATCACCAAGGCCACCGTCCGTCCTGTCGGCGTCTCACGCACCAGCCGCCGGAACTGCACAGTCCCCTCCACCACTTGCCCGTCGTACTGCGTAATCACATCATTTTCTTTCAGCCCAGCCTTAGCTGCCGGACCGTCCGGCTCCACGTCCATCACCACCACGCCGCGCTCCGCCGTCAATTTCAGGTCCTTCGCCTTTGCGGCGGTTACTTCGCCGATTTCCACGCCCAGCCAGCCGCCGCCATCTTCGTCGCTGGTGACGAAAACGCCCGGCCCCTGCACCTCGACGCTGTTTTCCTGCGCCAGCTCCGCCAGTTCCGCCGCGCGGGAAGCCAGTTCGTTCGCGCTCGATTCAAATTGCCCTTGATTCATCCGCAGCTGGGCCGAGAGATTCTGCAATCTCTGCATCTCGGGGGAGCTCATCTGCACCTCCTGCCGCACTCGCTGATTCAGATCGGCGAGGTTTTCCCGCAATTCCTGCTGTGCCGCGCGCTGAATTTCCGCCCGATCAATCGTTCTATCTATACTACGCACCGCATCGCCGATTTGTTCCAGCCGAAGGCTAAGGTGCAAGCAGCCCGCATCGGGGGCTATGGGCGTTGTAAGCGTAGGAGTCGAATCGGTAGGTGCAACCGGAGCAGGAGTCTTTGTGGCCTGCTGTGGCGCGCGTTCTGTCGTCTGACCCGCCAAAGCGCCCGGCGTAATCAGCATCGTCGCGAGCAACAAACCCCAGCCAACAAGGTTCACACGTTGAAAGTGCTTCATGCCATTCGTCCTCGCTTATGGGTGAATTACGCCCCCTCAGACGCCCGGCCGTTCGACCACCAGGCGTATGCCGCCATTAATCGTTCGAACCGAAATCTCGCCGCCCCCGGTTCCCAGCTTCGCTCGAAACGCCCGCGCCGCAGGGGCGCTGGCCGCGGCAGTAACCGGCAATTCCGAATAGATATCGCCGTTCATCGCCAGCGCTTTCAAATCGGCGCGAGCGCCTTCCGGAAGTCCCAGCACCACCGACCCGTTCACGGTCTCCAGATTCATGGGACCGCCGGACATCAAGTAGCGCAATTCCAGTCGCAAATTTCCATTCGTGGTTTTCTCGCTGAATCGGCCGGAGCTGTCGAAAACTTCCACGTTGCCATTCACCGAGCGCAATTCCCCGCCGCCTTCGACTCCGCGCACGGTCACGCTGCCGTTCACCGTCTCGATGCTGCCTAGCAGCACGCGATACGGCACGTGCACGTGATATTCCACCGCAACTTCGGCGCCCTCGCCCTGCGGGTAGCGCGTGTGCACCGCCACTTGTCCCGGACGGCTGTTGTCCACCTCGATCTTCACCTGCGACAGGTCGCGCGAATCGTTGCGTGCTGCGGTCTTCACCGCGCTTACTTCCACCTCGTCGCGGCTCCAACCCTCGACCTGCACCGAGCCATTCACGTTTTCCAGCGCGAAGCTTCCGCCCGCGGCCAGAGGATAGATTTGATGGAAATTCTCGTCCGCCGCGAGCGTGGGGAACACCAGCCCGGCAAACCCTGCCAGCAGCATCAACCCGCGAAGTGTGGTCCCCGCAATGCGCAATCGGCCGTCCCAGGATTTACTGCCGGAAGTTTTACCTTCATTCTGCGTTTGCACGGTACGCCCCCTTCGAGTGAAACACCCTCGTTCACTAGAACATTCGGCCGCTTCTAGTCGGCCGGATTCTGGTCGTCGCCTGCACGTCATCGCTTCTCTCAACGAAGCGAAGCGCTGCGCCACGCCGCGATTCCCCGCCTAGGGCGAGTTCTCGATCGTCTGCTGCGACTGCTGCTGCAGCATGCGCAACTGCAATTGCAGTTTCTGCTGCAATTGCTCCATCTGCTGCTTGTACAACTGAACCTGTTTGTTCGCGTCGCTCACCATCACATGAATGTTGCCCGCCACCGTGCGCAGCCGGATCACTTCCCCGCCACCGTTCAACGCGCCCTCGGTGCGAATCCATTCATCTCCGTTCGCCGCGGCTTCCCGGCTGATTTTCACCGGAAACGCCGGATCGAAAATCACGTGATGCTCCTCGCCCGATTGCACCTGCGCATCAATCGTCACCGGCAATTGCCGGGGGATGTATACCACAATGTCGCCTTCGCCAGATTGCAGCTCGCATTGCCCCGGCATTTTTCCCGCAGTGACGAACCACGCAGTGATCGCCCCCGCTCCCGTGGACGCTTTCACCGGGCTGTCCACTTCGGTCAAATAAATGCTCCCGCCACTCGTTTCCAAATTCGTCGGCCCGGAAACGCGTACCACGCGAATTCCGCCGCCGCCCGTCTTCGCCTGCACCAGCCCCGCGGTCTCGCCTACTTCGATCTGTCCGCCGTTGGTTTCCGCCACCAGCTGGCTGCCCGAATGCTCCACGGAAACATTTCCGCCGCCGGTGGAAACGTGCGCCGCGCCTTCCACCGAAGCGACGCGAATATGCCCTCCGTCCGTATGCAAGATCGCGTTCCCCGCAATCGTGCCGGTGGTGATGTGCCCGCCGCCCGTGCTGGCTGCGAGCGCACCCGCCACATTTTTCACAGTGATATGGCCGCCGTCGGTGGAGAGGTGCGCCGCCCCGCCCACATTCGCCATCACGATATTTCCGCCGGAAGTGGCGAGCGTAGCGGTGCCGATAATGTCCTCGGCCTCAATGTTTCCGCCACCGGTCGAAACATCCAAATTGAAATTCCGCGGAACATTTACTTCCACCGCCACCCACAAACGCCCGCTGGCATGCCGCCCCAGGCTTTGCCCGCGAAAATACACACCTTCGGCTGTCGGATTGGTTGTGACAATGAAATTTTTCAGGAGCTGCTTGGCATCTTTTTGCGTGGCGTCCGCTTCGAGGCGTACTTTGTAATCGATCTTTCCCGAATTCTGCGTCCTGATAATAATGTTGCCCAAGTCCGTCACCAGATGCAGCCGCAGCCCGTCGCGCACCGGGACGCTCCCCGTTAATTCGGCGCTAACCCGCGGCCCCGCATGATTCTGCGCTTCCGTTTTGGCTTTCTCGACGCCATCCGCCGCAGCCGAAACAGGAATCAGAAACGCGATCGCCAGAAAAGCCGAACCAATGCCCACTGCGAAAACCCCGGCAGACACAGCAATCCGTGCCGCGATTCTCTGCCGCATTCGCGGAATGTACAGCGCTCCACTCATGTTTAGAATTTTTGCCGCGGGCCCAGATCGCGTATCACTTCCGCGCTCTGCAACCGGATGTAAGTGTTGGGATCTTTGGCCATCCGTTCACGCAGCACCGCCAGCAGATGATCGTCGGCGTCCACCTGGCCCTTGGCGGCCATGTCGCGCAGCGCGTTGATCGCTTCCACGCGGACTCCGGGGTTCTGATCGTCCACCAGCGCATCAAGAAGAGTTTGTCGAATGATGTCCTGCGGCTCTGCTCCGTTCAACGCTTCCAGCGCTTTCAACCGCACCGCTGCGTTGTGATCGGTATGCACCGCCTGGCACAGCGCCGAGCGCACATCCGGATCATTATTCCGCAGGCGCAGCACATCCACCGCATCCAACCGCACGTCCGGATCGAAGCGCTGATTATTGTGCAGGATGTACATCAGCATCTGTTTGACGTCGTCGTCATTCACCGTGCCGCGCACCGTGTAGGGTTGCCGCGCGTTCAATTGCAGTTGCACCTGCGGCGGCTGATTGTCCTCGGCGGGAGATACATTGATACCTGCCACGCTCGCGGTGCGCATATCGAGGGAACTCAACCCTGCGGAAGGAGAACTTGCAGAAGCCGGGTCCGCATTCACAACGCCCTGAACCGCTCCCGTCGCATTATTCGAAGCTAGCGAAGAATTCCTGTCAACCTTGCCGGCGGAATTGCGCAGCAAACGCGGTCCCAGCATTCCCACCGAAAATCCGATCAGCACCAGCAGCGCCGCGCTCCACGCCGGCTGCGGTGAAATCCAGCTCGCAGGCAGCAGCGCGCCGATCGTCCGGCCCAGCCAGCTGCGCTCTTCCTGCTGATCCAAACCATCTTCCAGGCCCGCGCGGCAACTCGCCAGCAGCGCCGCATCCGGCTCCGTGTGCCGCGAAGCCAGCAGCGCCAGCATTTCCTGCTCCTGCGCCAACGCTAGATTGCATCCGGAGCAATGCTGCAGATGTTCGTTCACATCCGCGATTTCCGATGCATCCAGTTCCCCGGCCACAAAGAGCATCAGCCGCGGCGCAAATTCCTCGCACGCCGGGCTCTTCGTCTCCTCCATTCCTGCTTCCCGCATTCTTTTCGACCTCGCCGCTTTGTTTGCGTCTAACGCATGCATTGCAGGCTCGCGCGCAATTTTCGCGTCGCCCGGAATAGCGAATTCTTTACTGTCTCTTCAGACGTGCCTAGCATGTCCCCGATAGCACGCAATTTCAAACCTTGATAATGTTTCATCTCGAAGACCATGCGCTCGCGCGGTGAAAGCCTATGCAACGCACTGGCGATTTGCTCGCCCAGTTCCTGCCCCAACAAATTCCTTTCCGGATTCGCGCCTGCTCTCTGTTCCGGCTGGCGATCGAAGAAATCTCTGGTGCCGCCCTCGGCATCTTCCGGCACTGGCGCCTGATCTTCGCGGCGGCTGGTGCGGCGGCGCAAGTGATCCAGCGCCACGTTCGTCACAATCCGGTAGAGCCAAGTATAAAAACTGCACTCGAACCGGAAGCGGTGCAAGTTCTTATAAACGCGCAAAAAACTTTCTTGATAAATGTCGCGTGCATCTTCAGGCCGATGCACCAGGTTCATTGCCAACCGCAAAACCTCGCGGTCGAAGCGTCGTACCAATGATTCAAACGCCAGACGGTCCCCCGCCTGTGCTTTGCGGACGAGCGCTTGCTCTTCCGCAACCTTCACCGCCGCTGCCTGGCGCGCCTCGATGTCGAGCGCGACGCTCATCCCCATGGTGTTTATCGCCTGCCTGCTAACGCCCTGGTCCGCGCCACTTGAACCCGGAGCGTGAATCCCGCCCGTTCCAGTATCAACCGGCTCGGTCGGTAACGTGAAGATAGACGGCGCCTGTGGGCGTTGGTGAGCATCGCCGGACGTCGTTTTCCCACTATCGGACAGCTGCCCCAATTTCCACCTACTCGCTGAGATGCGCCACCCGTCTAAAATATTGCAATGGTGCGGTTTACCCACAACGCACGCGGGCTTGCGCAGCGCCTTCGCCAGTTCGAATCTCAACATTTCCACAGACTGCACGGGGCTAGCCACTCGGCTAGGCTCGCAGTCGAGAACCCAACCGCCCGTCACTCCCCATGTTCTAGTACGCTCCGACTCCCTCGGTGAGTTCAATGTTTTTTGCCTCTTTATCGGCTATGCTAAACCGTTTGCCCTGGCGCGCGACACGCACCCAACCTACAACCAATGATATAAAAGTGATGCGCCAGCGCCCCATCCAATGCCCACCATCTCTCTAACCAACTCTGTCAAATACCTCCACGGTGTCGGCCCCCAACGCGCCGCCACGCTGGAAGCTCGCGGCATCGTCACCGTCGGCGATCTGCTCAGCTATCTCCCCTTCCGCTACGAAGATCGCCTCCGCTTCACCCCGATCGCAGAAATAATCCCTGGCCAGGTGCAAACAATTTTCGCCGAGGTAACTGGCGGCGGAGGCACCACCGTCCGTTTCCAACGCAGCCGCCGCTCAATTTTCCACGTCGCCGTACGCGATGCCTCCGGCACGGTGCACGTCCGCTTTTTCCACGGCAGCTATCTCGAAGGAAAATTGAAAGACGGCCAAAAGCTTGTCCTGCATGGAAAAGTTGACGAAGACCGCTACCGCCCCGGCCGCATGGAAATGGTCAACCCCCAAATGGAATTCGTAGGAGCCAGCGAGGGCGGCGCCGCCGATTCCACCGAAGTCGGCCGCATCGTTCCCATTTACGAAGCCATCGGCGCCATCAGCTCCCGCATGTTGCGCCGCATCATCTACGGCGTCCTGGCAAATTTCGACGGCAATATTCCCGAACCGCTCCCGCCGCAAATTCTGGAACGCTATCGCTTTCCCGCGCGCCGCGAAGCCCTGCTCTACGCGCATTTTCCTCCGCAAGATCAAAGCATCGAGCTGCTCAACAACTACCGCAGCCCCGCACAAATCCGCCTGATCTTCGAGGAATTTTTCTACTATCAACTCGCCCTGGCCTTGCGCCGCCTCAGCGACCACTGCCGCCGCGGCATCGGGATGCGCGTGCGCGAAGAAAATGTCCGCGCAGCCGTGAAACGCATTCTGCCCTTCAAGCCCACCACCGCGCAGAAACGCGTGCTAGGCGAAATCGCCGCCGATCTGGAAAAGCCCTTCCCCATGAATCGCCTGCTCGAAGGCGACGTCGGCAGCGGCAAAACCATCGTCGCATTCGAAGCCGCCACCATCGTCATCGAGAACGGCTATCAAGTTGCCCTCATGGCCCCCACCGAAATTCTCGCCGCGCAACATTATCTTTCCGCGCGCCGCATCTTCCAGGCCGCAGGTTACGGCGTGGAACTAATCGTCAGCGGACGCAAACGCTCCACCAAAGATGAAGCGCTCGCGCGCGTGGAAAGTGGTGCCGCACAAATTGTAGTCGGCACCCACGCGCTCATCGAAAATCCCGTGGCCTTCAAGAAACTCGGCCTCGTCATCGTGGACGAGCAGCACCGTTTCGGCGTCCTACAGCGCAAACGCCTGATAGACAAAGGCGTCTCGCCGCACGTCCTGGTGATGACTGCGACGCCCATCCCGCGCACGCTTGCGCTAACTCTCTACGGCGACCTGGAAATTTCTGTGATTGACGAAATGCCGCCCGGGCGCACGCCCATCGATACGCTTTGGAAGGAGGATAGTCAGCTTCTGGGCGTCTGGGAACTTGTCCGCCGCGAAATTGCCGACGGCCGCCAAGCTTACGTCGTCTATCCGGTAATCGAAGAATCGAAACAGGAACTGAAAGCCGCCACCGCCGAGTACGAGCGCCTCGCGAAACACGTTTTTCCGCAATTACGCATCGGCCTCCTGCACGGCCGCCTGAAGAACGACGAAAAAGATTCCGTGATGGAGCAATTCCGCCACAACGAAATTCAGATCCTAGTCGCCACGACGGTAATCGAAGTCGGCGTGGACGTTCCCAACGCGACCCTGATGGTCATCGAACATGCCGACCGCTTCGGCCTCGCGCAACTCCATCAATTGCGCGGCCGCATCGGACGCGGCACAGAAAAATCGCGCTGCATTCTTGTCGCGCCTAAGAATATTACCGGCGAAGCTCGCGCGCGCCTCGAGACCATGGTCGCCACTTCCAACGGTTTCGAGATCGCCGAGCAGGACCTGAAGCAGCGTGGCCCCGGCGAATTTTTCGGCACGCGCCAGCACGGCGACGCCGCTTTCTCCGTAGCGCAGCCGTTGCGCGATCACGAAATCCTGGAACTAGCGCGTCGCGAAGCTTTCGCCCTGGCCGAAAATCCCCAGCGCGCCGCAGAAATAATCGGGCGACTGGAATCCGTAAACCCCTCCTGGCGCCAGCGCTATCACTTGGCTTCGGTGGGCTAGTGGTGAAATGGAGACCATGCGCGTAATCGCCGGAAGATATCGCAGCCGTCTACTAAAAGGACCGGGCGCGCTCCGCCTCCGCCCCAGCAGCGATCGTCTGCGCGAAACCCTGTTCAACGTCCTCGGCCCCGCGCTCGCAGATTCCCTCTTCGTTGACCTCTTCGCGGGAACCGGCGCCGTAGGCATCGAAGCCATCAGCCGCGGCGCGCGCGAAACAGTTTTCGTCGAATCTAACGCCAAAGCCGCGCGTCTGATCCGCGAAAATCTCAAATCTCTCGACATCCTAGCCGGCGCAGAACTGATCGAATCGCCAGCCGCGCGCGGCCTGGAAAAAATGGCAACCCGCCACCTGCTCGCCGATTTCATATTCCTCGATCCTCCCTACGAAAAAACCTCCGAGTACCTGCAAGTCCTCGAATTCCTCGACACCTCGCATCTAATCGCCCCCCGCGGCATGGTCATCGTCGAACACTACTGGAAAACCGAATTGCCCGAATTCCTCACGCGCCTGGAGTGCACTCGCCAAATCGAACAGGGCGACGCCATTCTTTCTTTCTACACCCTGGCAGCCGCAGCCTAGCCCGCCTGCATCCAACCACTGTGGGCCTCTTCCTGTATAATGGCCCGGCTTATGCAACCTGTGATGCAACGGTACCCGGAGACTCCACCACCGAGCGAGCCAACCGTGCGACCCGACGCGCCCGCGGTGGCTCTCGAGCCGGACGTCGAGCTGCCTTCGCACTCGCGCCTGCCCCGCCTGGATCTCGGCGTGGACTGGGGTTCGCCCTGGCACGACTTCCGCACCAGCTGGCACGATTTTTTTCGCGGCCCGCGCGCGCCGCAGGATTCCGAGCTGCCCGCAGACTCCGACTTGCGCGTCGAATGGATCGAAGGAAAAATTCCCGGCCGAGCCTTCACTGCTTCCGCGCTGTGGCACGCGGCGGCCATCGGACTGCTCTTCTTGCCCATCTGGCATTTTCTCGCGAGCGATCCGCCGAATCTCGCGCCCGTCCGCATCGAACTCGCCTGGACGAATCCCTCGCAGGATTTGCCACCCATCTCGCAGCCCGGACGCGAACCAAAACCCAGCCCCAAAGGCGATCCCGCGAAACCAGTTCCGCAAAAAGGCGCGGACGCGTTTCATCCGCGGCAAACAATTCTTTCGCAGCCGGCCATCGTCTCTCACCCGCGGCAAACTTTAATTCAACCGGACGCGCCGCCAACTCCGCCGAAGATCGAAGTTCCGCTGCCCAATATCGTCGAGTGGGCGGCTCCCAAGATGCCCGCCAGGCCGCAGTTGCGCGTCGGGTCCACCGCAGCAGCTCCGCAAGTGCAGCATCACGCCGTGAACGATCTCGCCGCGCCTGAACTCGTGAACCAGGAAAAAACTCCCGGCCCGCTGGACATCGCGGCTTCTCCCAGCATCAATCAGCAGCCGCGCATGCCAGTCGAGCCAATGTCGAAAGCCGTAGCCGCCCGGCGCGCCGCACAATCCGAAACCGGCGCAGCACCGGAAATCGGCGCAGCCACTTCGAGCGGAGACGACAGCTTGCATCGCGTGATCGCGCTATCCTCCGCGCCTGCTCCTCCCGCTCCCGAAGTAAGCGTGCCGCAAGGAAACCTCGCCGCGCGCATCGCGGTTTCTCCAGAAGGAAAACAACCCGGCGCACCCGGCGGCTCTGAAAATGGTGCGGCAGGAAATGGCGGCGCAGGCGGAGGCACTTCGAGCGGCGGTGGACGCGGCACCAACGCGAAATCCGGCACAGGCTCCGATTCTCTGCCCGCGGCAGTAAGCGTCAGCGGCGGCAACTCCCGCCCCGGCAGCGGTGAAATCACGCCCACCGGTCGCGCCACCACAAAATTGAATTTGAAACCGATGCCCGCACTGGACGCGCCGCCCTCTGTTCATCACGGCCCCGCGGTAATCGGCGCGATTGACCCCAAGCTTCCGCCTGAAGTGATTCTTTCCGGCAAAGAAATTTACACGCTGCACATTGACATGCCCAATCTCACCAGCGTCACCGGCAATTGGGTAATGAATTTCGCGCAGCTCGACGAAGGCAATCCGCCGTACCGCGGGCGCACAGGGAAGCTATCGGGACCTGCCCTCCTCAGCAAAGTGGACCCGAAATATCCTCAAAATCAAATCAAGGAACACGTAGACGGCGAAGTAGTCCTCTACGCCATCATCCGCAAAGACGGCTCGGTGGACAGCATCCAGCTCGTCCACGGGATCGATCCGCAGCTCGACAAAAATTCCATGGAAGCCCTGGCCCGCTGGGTCTTTCGCGCCGCCACGCGCGAAGGCCAGCCAGTAGAACTGGAAGCCGTAGTCCACATCCCTTTCAAGTTCCGCCGCCCCGAGTAAAGGGGAATTTACTGCGCCGCACGAGCCGGGCGACCTTGCTCGTGTTCGCGCTTCGCGGCATTCTCCTCCAGTAGCTTCACCATCGCATACAAAGCAAAATTGCTGGGCGTCGGCACCCCCAATTCCGTGCCGCGACGCACAATATAACCATTCAACGACTCAATCTCCGTCCGCTTCCCGCGCGCCAAATCCTGCGCCGTCGAAGAAAACGCATCCCCAAACTTCCCCAAATTTTCCAGCCACTTCTCCGTAAAGCCTGCTCCCGGCATGTGCACGCTCGCAGCCCGTCCCACCGCGATGGACTCCTCCACTACCCGGCTCATCAACTCGCGCGACTCTTCATAGCGCGCGATTTCCCCGTAACTAGCTTGCGCGATTGCAGACACTGCGTTCGCGCCGCAGTTCGTGATGAACTTCAGCCACATGTCCGCCTGAATATCCTGCGAAATTCGGCACGGCACTTTTGCCGACGTAAATAAAGCCGCAATTTGTTCCGTCCGCGGCGGCCACGACTCCGCGCCAACGCTCCGTCCCGCGAATTCGCCTACGACCAAATCTCCACGCCCGGAATGTTTCACGATGCCCGGCTCCGGCATCGCTACCGCGATGTACACTACCGCGGGCAGTGCATCGATTCCCGACGCCGCGCGTATCCGCTCCCCATTGTCCACGCCATTCTGCACACTCACCACGATCGCATCCGTGGAAAGATGCGGGGCAATCGCGCGCGCCGTTTCTTCGTTGTCCTGCCCCTTCACGCAGAAAAGCACCACATGCGCATCACGCACCGCGGATGGCTCCTCGAAGTCTCCACCGTAACCCGCTCTTGAAACGAAACAGTGTCCAGAAAAAGTTTGTTGCGGCGCACCGCTTCCAGATAAGCCCCCGCGCGATCATCGTCACCGGCACGCCCGCCCGCGCCAGCATTCCGCCAAAATAAGACCCCACCGCCCCCGCGCCCATCACCGCTACGTGCTTCGTCCCAGAAACCACATTTATTTGTGCTGTTGTCGGCATGAATTCCTCCCCGCCCGTCACAAAATGCTCGAAATGTTCAACACGACAGCGGTATAGATGCTACGGCAGTGGAATCAGATGCGAGGTCGGTTCACTGAGTCGCAAAATCAAAAATGTTCGCGCAAGTCGCGAAAACTCGTGAGTATCAGCAATTTGCCCGTGCCGCTCTCCAGCTCCGCATGCTCCAGATGCCACGTATCCGTGTGCGGAATAAAAACTGCGTTCAACCCCATCTGCAGCGCCGGATTGATATCGCTGCGCGGACTGTTCCCCACCATCCACCCGTGCGTTTTCACAATCTTGAATTGCTCCACCATGCGCTCGTAAACGCTCGCATCCTTCTCCAGCACAATTTCAATCGCATCGAAATAAGGCTGCAATCCAGAACGCTCCACTTTCGCCGCCTGCTCGGCCGGCTCGCCCTTGGTCAGCAATATCAGCCGGTGATGCTTCGCCAGATAAGCCAGCGTCTCCGGAACTCCATCCATGATATGCGGCGGCGTGGCTTCCAGTTCGATGGCCATGCGCGCGATTTCCTGCATCAGTTCGCGCCGCGCCGCGTTCCCAGCCAGCTTCATGTAGGTTTCTTCCAGCGATCGCCGAAAACTCCGCACGCCATACCCGTGCTGCCGTATGTTGCGCTTTTCAGTTTCGTTCAGGATGTGCCGGATATATTCGCGCGTGTAACCCAGATGCTCCAGCTGGGTTACAAAATGCTCGATGGTCTTCTCAAAGAAGATATTGTTTTCCCAAAGCGTATCGTCCGCATCAATCAGTAAAGTGTGCCGTGCCATCCGAAATTCTGCGCTCCCGCCCTGTGAGCCTGCGTCACCACAAATTTTTGCCATCAGCACACGCCGTCGACTATCCTGAGAACCTGTCAGTGGCACGCTCTCGGGCCGTGCCGCAAACTCGCATCCAAGCAGCTTTAGCAGCTGAGGGGCATCTCTCACGACGCCGAAACTTTCCTCGCGCCCACCGCCAGCCGGTCAAGAATCTCCCCCGCTAATTTCTGCGCCTCGCCAAATCGCGCCAAATAATCCTGGAATTCCCGGTTCAGATCCAGCGCATTCGTCGCGTCCAGCTTCGTCCGCAAAATCATGTCGCGCAAATGCACCGGATGCGGCAGCACCGCATCATCGCGCAATTCATCCAGTGCCACTTTCGGATCGTAGTGATACATGTGCCCTCCCCGTCACTCCGGGCAAAAAACGATTCTACTCTCTTTTTTGGAGATAGCGTCAGGCGGAGGCGGGAAGAAATTCGTAGCGATCAATTCGCGCCGCCACGCCGCGGCGCCCGTCGTGCGGCTCCACGCGCAGCACCCGCGCGTAACAGCGTATGTGCACGTCGCCCGGCAAGCGTGATTTGCTGAGGCAAGGTCAGAACAAACTCAATCGGAGTTCCCGCTTCCACGCGCGCTTCGATCATAAAATAAAGTCCGCGAAAACTCACGTCGCGCGTTTCGCCCTGCCGCTCCAGGACGTCGTCTTCGTCCGAAAATCGTACTTTCAACGGCAGCATCATCGAAAAACGGCGTGCGGCGCGGCGTTCTTTGGCGCTATCCATCAACCCTCCCGCGTGCCTCTTCGATTGCGTCAAGCTATCACCGCTTCCGGCCTCTGCGCAATGGCTTTTACGCGCCCGCCAATTGACGCCGGGCGAACGTTTCCGTAACTTTCGCGCCTTGCTAAACCTCCACCAGCCTTAAGCAACAAATTCCGCGGCGAAATTTGACCTGCCCCGCCGCTGCGGCTAGGATGGGCGCTCATGAGCCCGGCCTCCAGGTTCCTGGAATTGCGCAAACATCCCCGAGCCCAACTAAAACTTCCCGCGCGCGTCCGCTGGCGCGGTCCTCTGGGCATGCGCATGGAATCCACCCACACGCTCGACGTTTCGCGCAACGGCATCCGCGTGCAGCGCAACGAGTCCTGCGAATTCGAATCGCGCGTCTGGGTCGTGTTTCCGTTCGATGCCGCTGCGGCTGGCGGTGTTCCGCCCGAAACTCCCGCTCGCGTCGTGCGCGTCGAATCGGGCAGCGGCGCGCGGATATCAGGTTTCTCTGCAGCTGGAATTGCCGTCGCGAATCGCCTCGCGCCCCGCCGATCGCGAACGCCGCACTTGCTCCCGAATTTCTTTCGCGCTGCCCATCTTCGTGCGCGCCCTCGGTTTTCCCTGGCCCGAGGAATCCATGACGCAAAATATTTCTCGCGCCGGAGCACGCTTCGAGTCCGCGCACATTTACTCCGCCGACGACGCAGTCCTCGCCAAAATTCCCTGGGGCGAGTGGGCCCGCGCCGGCGAGATTCCAGCCCGCATCGTGCGCGTCGAAAACTGCGCCACTTCCACATGCTCAGCTCCACTTTCCAATCCTCTCGCCGGAATGAGCGCCATCCTCACCAGCGTAGCCGTCCCCTGGGATTGCCCCACGAAAGCCTGAGCATCCATCTCTGGTTTGGCTCTGCCGGTAGCAGTCCGTTACACTCGTGCACTGACACTTTCATGGCCGAAATATTTCATCGCAATTTTTTTCTCGCAGGCGCGGCCGGCCGCCTGGAGGCAATGCTTTGGACCGTGCCCGAAGCACAGCCGGCGCTCGCAGCCGTGGTCTGTCATCCGCACCCACTGTTCGGCGGCACCATGCACAATAAAGTTGTGTACCAAGCCGCGAAGGCGCTGCACCTGCGCGGCATTCCGGTACTGCGCTTCAATTTTCGCGGTGCAGGACAAAGCGAAGGAGTTCACGATCGCGGCGTCGGCGAACAGGACGACGTGTCTACCGCGCTCGATTATCTCGCCGCGGAATTTCCGCAGACACCAATCCTGCTCGCGGGTTTCAGTTTCGGTTCAATGGTGGGATTGCGTGCGGGCTGCGCGGACCAACGCGTCTCAGATTTAATCGGCCTGGGGATTCCCGTGGACCACTCGGACCTGACGTACCTGCGCGGCTGCGCGAAAGCAAAACTGATAATTCAGGGTGGCGACGATCAATTCGGCTCGCGCAGCAACGTCGAAGAACTCTTCTGGACGTTGCCCGAGCCCAAGCGCCTCGTCATCGTCGAAGGCGCAGACCACTTCTTCGCCGGCCAGCTGGAAAAAGTCCGCAGCGCGATTGACGCCTGGCTCGACGAACGTCATCCCCAGACGCCTGCCGTAACCGGGCCCCCAAAATCCTAATTCTTCGATTCAAACAATTTCAGAAACTGCTCGCGGGACGCCGGCTCGATTCCCACCAATTCCAGATTCGCTTTCACGTGCGGCACCTGGCTCATTCCCACCAGCGCCGTCGTCAGCCCAGGCACCGAACGCGCGAATTGCAGCGCGAGCGTAGCGTTATCCTTCAATCCCAGCGCCGAATTAACAAACGACGGTAAATTTTTCGTCAGCTGTCCCTGCAGCAGCGCCGCGCTCGTCACCAGGGCGATTCCCGCATCCCGCGCCGCCTGTACCATCGGCATCGCCTTCCCACCCACCATCTGATTCGGTCGCGTCAATGCCTCTGGCATCGCCAAATTGAATGGCAACTGCACAAAACGAAAATGGTGATCGTCTCCCGCCACATCCTTCGCGATTTTCACCATTTCTGGCAGCGACAAGAATCCCCCGGCCTTGGGATCTTCGCGAAACGAGTTCCACGTGGCCATCCCATAGGCGCGGATTTTCTTCGTCGCAATGGCTGACTCCAGAAACAAAAATGCTTCGCGAATCCGCTGCCGAAATTCGTCCACCGGCACTTCGCTCAATTGCGTTTCCGGATTGTGCAGGTAGAAGACGTCAATCGTATCCAGCCCCAAATTCTGCCGGCTGCGCTCCAGCTGGTCCGCCAGATAATCCGGCGCCATGCAATGGCAACCGGCGGCAATATCCTCCACGCGAAAAATTCCGCGCTCCAGAAATTCCTGCGCAAAATAAATATTCGGATCGGCGGGCATTTCTCCATCGGGCGTCAAAAATCCCGCCTTGGTGCAAATCATAATTTCATCGCGCCCATAACCCTTGTCGAAAAGTTCGCGCAACGCCGCGCCCACCGCACGCTCGCTCCGCTGAAACCGATAATTGATCGCCGAATCCACCACATTCACGCCGCACTGCACCGCCGCCACCACCGCGTCCACATACGCGCCGTCCGTCGCGTCATCCGCTTCGCCCAGATACGTTCCGATCCCGATCGAAGAAAGCACCAGGCCGCCGCGTATCTCGCGAAAATGTCCGGCCGCCGCGCGTCCTTGAAATCGCGCCGCATAACGCAGCGTCCCCTCCGCCGTGGCTGACCCGGCTTTGCGTTCGCGATTCGATGGTGCAACTGATGACATCAGTCCCCTCTTCGCAACAGAAAATCGTATTGCCGCGCAGTATAGCAGAACCACTCCGCCGCAGTTCGCAGCCGCGGCCCCGCAAAAACCGGCGCGCAGGCCAGGAAACGAGAAATCATTTCTGCACGATCTCGCTCACCGGCACCCCTTGCGCGATAAACAACTCGCGCGCTTGCAGCCGCACCGCGGGCCAACGCCGCACAAATGCGATTCCTCCAGCAATTGCGCCCAGGCCGCCGAGCGCTACCGTCAATGGCGCGCCAATCGCGCCTGCCAGCGCTCCCGAGAGCAGCGAACCAATCGGCGCCATGCCCATGAACATCATGGTGTACATCGCCATGGCCCGTCCGCGCAATTCGTCGGGCACCATCGCCTGAATCAGCGTGTTGGATCCCGACATTTCCAGCATCACCGCGTAGCCTACTGGAATCAGCAGTACCACCGACAACCAGAATGATTTCGAGAAAGAGAAAAGTATCAACGAAACGCCGAAGCCGACGGCCGAAAGATCCCACGACACGTCCCAGACCGCGCAGACTCCGCCGCACGGCCAAAGTGAGAGCGCCGAAAAGCGCGCCAACTCCTGCTGCGCCCATCAGAATCCCCAAGCCATGCGCGCCGCGATGCAGCACGCGATCCGCGAAAATCGGCATCAGCACGGAATATGGCACCGCAACGAGACTGACCAACCCGATCAAAAGGATCAGCGCATGCAGCGGCGCGGTGCGCCACACGTAACGGAACCCTTCGACGATATGTTCGAACGGGGACGAACCTTTTGGCGCCGTGCGCAGCGGCCCCAGTTACATCAGCAGCAATCCAATGATCACCGCGATATAACTCACCGCGTTCGCGAAAAAACACCATCCCTCGCCGATGCGCGCCACCAAAATCCCCGCGATCGCCGGACCGATCACCCGCGCTCCATTGAACATCGAAGAATTCAGCGCGATCGCGTTCATCAAATCTTCGCGCACCACCATCTCGATCAGAAATGATTGCCGCGCTGGCACGTCGAACGCATTGACCACTCCCAGCAGCGCCGCCAGCACCACGATTTCCCACACCCGTATTACGTGAAGAAGCGTCAGCGCAGCCAAAATGAACGCGAGAATCATCGATGCGGCTTGCGTGCCGATCACCACGCGATGACGGTTCAAGCGATCCGCGGCCAATCCCCCGAGCGGCGCAAATAAGAAAATCGGAATCTGTCCCGCGAAGCCCACTACGCCCAGCAGCAGCGACGATCCCGTGATGCGATACACCAGCCAGGCCTGCGCCACCGTCTGCATCCACGTGCCGATCAACGAAATCATCTGCCCGCTGAAAAAAAGCTGGAAATTGCGGTGCCGCAAGGAACGCACCATGTCGCGAAAGCGCGAGCGGACTTCCGGGCTGTCCGGTGATGGTGAAGCGGTCGTCGCTGTGTCCGCGGTTGCCATCATAATAATTGTACGACGCAATCTCCCGAGCGACCGGCCCGAATCCTTCCGCACGCTCCGAAGCATCAGTCCATTGTGGCCGCACCATTCATACACTACAGACGCAACTACTGCTGCGGGTGCGGCGCGCTCTGCGTCTGCTGCGGCCCGGCGAGCAATCGGCTGCAAGCGCGCAACATGCGGCGGTACGGCCAAACTGTATCGCGAAACAAAATTTCACCCTCGCGCGGCTTCGAATAAAACCATCGCGTCAGCAGTGCCAAATGATCGTGCAAATCGGGCGATGCCGCGCGCAATCCGTAGCGCGCCCGCAAATTCCTCTCGCGCACCACCACGTCCGATTCTTCACCGTCGCGTTTGGGCGCACGCCCACCGGCCGCAACTTCGCTTGCTTCGGCGTTCCAGCCGGGCTCCAGCGTATCCTTCAAAATCGCTTCCACCGATCGCGGTTCGCTGGAAATTTCGGCGAACCTCAGAAACAAAGGCTCCGCGAGCATTCCGCCCCGCACCGGAAATACAGCAATGGTCTGTGGCTCCGCGGAGCGCTGCAAAATTACCAGGTCGAGCTCTTCAATCCGTCGCGCCAAATCCGGCATCCCGCGCAATACCGCCGTCACTTTATCCAGACGCTTATGCAACGCCGCCGCGCGCTCGAAATCCAGCTCCTCGCTCGCCGCTGCGCGTTCCTGCGCCAGTTGCTCCGTCAGCGACGTGCCCTTCGTTTCCAGCGATTCCACCACGCGCCCGATCTCCACGTCATATTCCTGTTGCGTGCATCCCGCAAAACATGGCGCGAGACACATTTTCATCTCTGAATACATGCAGCCGGGATAATCCGGGTCACGCCGGATTTTGATCTGGCAACGGCGCGTCTTGAAAAGATCCAGAAAGCTTTCGCTGAAATCCTCCGCCGAACGCCGCGACCCGAACGGCCCAAAATAAAATCCTTCGTCGCCGCGAATCCGCCGCGTCACGTAGCAACGCGGGTAGGCATTGCGCAGATTCACTTTCAGCGTAGCGGGGGCCCGCAAACGCAGCAGTTCGCGGTAGCGGGAAGGAAAATAAGCGCGCGCGTTCTGGTAGAAAGCCAGGTTCTGCTCGAATTTCGAGCCAGTAACTCGATAGCGAATTCGCGCCGCCACTTCGCGCAAATTCAATTGCTTGGAGGCAACTTCCGGCGCGCCCAACAACCGTTCAACGGCCCGCCGTATATCCGCGGTCCGCGCGAGATAAGGCTGCGCTCCGGGCCCCGGGGCAGCCCCGACCTCGCGCATCTCCAGCAGAAAAATTCCCGGCCGTGCAGGCATCGCCGCAAAAAAGTCCGGCGCGAAGTCCGAGAAAAATTCCAGTCCGCAATCAAGCTCAAGCATCTGTACGAGGATACACCGAGCAGAAATCCAGCGCGAAGCCTCTCTGTGCTTCAAGATCGCGTGGCGGCTTCGCGCCGACGTTGTGGCACTATACCCTTGATCTGTCCGTCGGGATTGAAAACGAATGACCGTATCAAAGCTTGGTTCAAACCTCGGCCGTTATCTGTTCGGCGCGGCGGCTGTGGTCTTTGGTCTCATCACACTGATCTGGCACGATTACAGCGACTGGCCGCAACTGCGTTACCTTGTCTACGCTGCCGCGATTTCACAGATCTTCGGCGGCGTTGCGCTTCCGTTCCGCCGGACCGCGAAAACGGGCGCAGCCGTCCTTACTGCGGCTTATCTTTTCTTGGCCTTACTGTGCTTGCCAGCAATCATCACCGCGCCGAAGGTTTACAATAGCTGGGGCAACTTCTTCGAACAGTTCTCTCTGGCGGCCGGCGCTGCGATTGCCTATGCCAGCTTGTCGTCGGTGTGGTCGCGAGGAGCCGTCAATCGGATCGGCCGCATTCTCTTGGGGATCTGTACGGTTTCTTTCGCCCTGGAGCAGGCATTTTATCTTGACGCTACCGCCGGTTTTGTACCGAAGTGGTTTCCGCCCAGTCCGATGTTTTGGGCGGTAGCGACGACTTTTTTTTCGCGCTCGCGGCGGCGGCCCTGCTTACCAATCGAATGGCGCTTCTCGCCACTCGCCTGCTGACGCTAATGCTGGTACTGTTCGGGCTGATCGTGTGGGTGCCGTTGGTTCTTTCAGATCCTCACAGCCATACGAATTGGAGCGAAATCACCGAGACCTGCGCGATAGCCGGAGCAACATGGATGCTCGCCGATCTCCTCGGCGAGCATCCGCTGAATGACAATCATCCGCGGTGACGCCGGGCGGCTGGCGAACGCGCAGGCCGCTACGAAAACTTCTAGTAGCGCTTCAACACCCAGGCGGCGATCACAAGGCGCTGAATCTCACTGGTCCCCTCGTAAATCTCAGTGATGCGCGCGTCGCGATAGCTCGTTCGACGGGATATTCGCTGCTATATCCGTACCCGCCGTGAATCTGTATGGCCTTGTGCGCGACGCGCGTGGACATCTCACTCGCAAAAAGTTTCGCGATCGCCGCTTCCATGGAAAATCGCGCGCCGGAATCCTGCTTCCACGCCGCACGACGCAACAGCAGCCGCGCCGCGTCAATTTCCGTGGCCATATCCGCCAGCATGAATTGAATCGCCTGAAAATCCGCGATGGGATGGCCAAATGCCTGCCGCTGCTGCGCGTAGCTCAGAGCAGCCTCGAATGCGCCCTGCGCGATTCCGGTGGCTTGCGCGGCGATCCCGATGCGCCCACCGTCGAGCGTCGAAAGCGCAACTTTATATCCTTCGCCTTCCGCGCCGATGCGATTCCCGGCGGGAACTTCGCAATCGCTAAACGAAAGCTCCGTGCAAGCCGTCGCGTGAATGCCCAATTTTTTTTCTTCCTTGCCCACCGCAAATCCCGGCGTCCCCTTTTCGACGACCAGCGCCGTAATTCCCTTCTCGCCCTTCTCCGGCTGCGTGTTCACGTAAACAATCGCCGCATCCGCCGCGCCGCCATTGGTGATCCACGCCTTCGTGCCGTTGATCACATACTTGTCGCCCTTGCGCACAGCCTTGGTCACCAGCGCCGCCGCGTTCGAACCAGCCTGCGGTTCGGTCAGCGCATAGCAGCCGATTTTTTCACCGCGCGCAAACGGCAACAGGAATTTTTTCTTCTGCTCGTCCGTACCGAAACGATGAATCGGATCGCAGTACAAAGAATTCTGCACGGACAAAATCACGCCGGTGGAAGCGCACACCCGCGAAATTTCCTCGATCACGATCGCGTAGCTGATGTGATCCATCCCCGCGCCACCCTCCGCTTCAGGAATGGCCACGCCCGTCAATCCCAGCTCCGCCGCTTTCTGAAACAGCCCGCGCGGGTACTTCCCCGTCTCGTCGTTTTCCTTCGCCAGCGGCTTAACTTCCGCCTCGGCAAATTCCCGCACGCTGTTCTGCAGCAACTGCTGTTCTTCGCTAAGTTCCAGATTCACACGCAACTCCCAATGATGTTTAAAGAAAAATCAACACGGCGATAGTCGATACGCCAGATAAAGATTGAAATTCTACCGCACATTGCAGTCTATTCTAAACCGAGGCTCTTGCGCACTTCGCGGATTTGCAGCGCGTGGCGCGCCGGGTGCAGCGCCAGCACCAAAAACATTTCCTGGCAGCTCACCGGACCAATTGCCGGATGCAGCGTAGTTCTGTTGCGAGGATCCTCCTGGTATTGCTCCACGTAAGCAACCGTGCGCGCCCGGCGCTTGCGATATTCCTGCAGCGCTTCGGCGAGCGACGAATAGCGGCCGGTCGGCTCCGCGAACCCGGGCGCGCTAAACTTGAGCTCGCGTTTCGTGATGCCGCGCAAGATCTGACCTTCGCGCCGCAGTTCGGCAGGCGGCGCACCCGGCGTTGACCGTACGCTGATACTGGCAAACACGCCGTCTTCCACGAGGATCACATGCTCCACACATTCCAGAACCGACCAACGCTCCGGCTCCGGCCGCCGCCGCGCGCCCTCATCGGCAAGCGTCGCCACCGCAGCAACTAAAGCTTCATCCGATTCCGCAATCAGCCGCAAAATTTGTTCGCGATCCGTCTCATCCATGGAGAGATCACCCTGCAAGAGCCTGATGAAGCTTTTCATACGTAGTATCCAAATCTTCCGGCTCCACGCGCGTCTCACCCACCACGGTCATGAAGTTCGAATCGCCGGACCATCGCGGCAGCACATGCATATGCAAATGTCCGGTAACGCCCGCGCCAGCCGCGCGTCCCAGGTTCATTCCCAGGTTGTACCCCTGCGGATGATAAGTCTTCTCCAGCGCCGCTTGCGAACGCTGCGCCAGGGTCATCATTTCCGCCGCAGTCTCTGCATCGCAAGCAGACAAATCCGCCGAATGTAAGTAAGGAACCACCATCACATGTCCGGAAGTATAAGGATATCGATTGAGGATAATGAAGTTCTTACGTCCGCGGAAAACGATCAGCGTCTTGGCGTCATCGTTCGCAGCCACCGCCTCGCAGAAAACACAGCCTTCATCCTTCTTGGCATCCGCGATGTAGCGATACCGCCAGGGCGTCCACAAATAATCCATCGCGGTCAGTCCCCCAAGTCCCGCTCAACTTTAAGTGTGACCCTGAGGAGTGCCGTGCTCGCCCGCGCCTGCGCCCGCCGCGCGCGGATTATTCACATAGTCTTTCAATTCCTTGCTGGGCTTGAAGTAGGGGATCTTCTTGGGAGGCACTTCCACTTTGGCCCCGGTCTTGGGATTGCGACCGGTGCGCCCGCGCCGCTGCCGCGTGCGAAAGCTGCCGAAGCCGCGGATCTCGATTTTATCGTCCGCCTGCAGCGCGGCGATAATGCTCTCGAAAATCGTCTCCACCACCGCTTCAGATTCCTTGCGTGGCAGTTCGGTGACGCGCGTGACCTCTTCGACGAGTTCCGCCTTCGTCATTGTGTGTTCTTTGCTTCCATGCTCTCCGGCAGCTTCTGCCATGGGTGAGAGCCTCCTCGTTAAGATTTCGGTTTAAACTCGGCCTTGTACGCGTTAGGGAGGGGCGACGCATGTCCTTGCATATCACCAATCTACCGCAAGGTAAATGATTTTCCTGCGAGAAATGATTTCAGCCAGGCCTCGCCCCCGCGCCCCCGGCGAATCCTTGGTCTACGCAGCCGTCAAGTAAGCCTAAGACGACTGCCGTTTCGCCATGATGGCATCGCCAATCGTCGCCGTCGGTGAGGATTTCGGCGCCCGCGGCGTCGGCGCCGCTGCCGCCCGGTAGGATTCGATTTCCTGCCGCTCCACCTGTTTCTGCGCCGCGCGATAGCTCAGGCTGATTTTGTGCTGCTCCGGCTCCAGGCGCAGGATCTTGAATTCGTATTCGGTCCCGGTGGTCAGCACGGCCGTCACGCGAGCGCCACGTGCCGCCTTTTCCTTGTCGCGATCGCCTTTCGGCCGCCGCTCTTCGATCTCGGACACGTGGCAAAGCGCCTCAATGCCTTCCGCCAATTCGACGAAAGCTCCAAAATCCGTAGTGCGCGCCACTTTGCCCTTCAAAATGTCGCCGACCTTGTGCGCCGCAAACCAATCCGCCCAGATATCTTTCACTTGCTTGATGCCCAGCGAAAGCCGCCGGTTCTGCGAATCCACTTTCAGCACTTTCGCTTCCACCGTGTCGCCCTTCTTGAATTTCTCGCTGGGATGCTTGATGCGCTCGGTCCAGCTCACGTCGCTGATGTGGATCAGGCCTTCCATGCCCTCTTCGATTTCCACGAACGCGCCAAAATCCGCCAGATTGCGAATGCGCCCGCTCACCACGGTTCCCACCGGATATTTTTCCGCCGCCGCGTCCCACGGATCGGGCTGCGTCTGCTTCAATCCCAGCGAAATCCGGCGCTGGTCCGTCTTCACTTCCAGCACCACCACTTCCAGCTCGTCGCCTTCTTTCACGATTTTCGCCGGATGCTTGGTGCGCTTCGACCAGCTCATTTCGCTGACGTGCACCAGGCCTTCGACGCCCGGCTCGATCTGCACGAACGCGCCGTAGTCCGTCACGCCCACCACTTTCCCGTGCACGCGCGTGCCCACCGGAAAACGCTCCGGCACCGTGGCCCATGGATCGGGCAGCAGCTGCTTGCGTCCCAGCGAAATGCGCTGCTTGTCCTTATCGAATTTCAGAATCTGCACTTCCAGGTCGTCGCCGGCCTTCACGATCGAAGAAGGATGCGGCACGCGTCCCCACACCAAATCGCTCACGTGCAGCAGTCCGTCCATTCCGCCCAGGTCCACGAACACGCCGTAGTCCGTGACGTTTTTCACTTTGCCCGTGACGACCGTGCCTTCGGCCAGCGAGCCCATCAGCGAATCGCGCTTCGATTTCTGGTCTTCTTCCAGAATCGCGCGGCGGCTCACCACCACGTTGCCGCGCTTGCGATTCAATTTCAGCACGCGTACTTCGATCTCTTTGTCTTTCCACGAATCCAGATCGTGCACCGGGCGCAATTCAATCTGCGAAGCCGGCAGGAACGAGCGCACGCCGATATCCACCACCAGCCCGCCCTTGATGCGCTCGGTGACTTTTCCCTTGATCGTCGCGTGCTCGCGATACGATTTCTCGATGCGTTCCCACACGCGGCGCCGGTGCGCGCGCACGTGCGACAGCAGCACGTATCCATCTTTCTGCTCGTGCAGACGCTCCACTTCAATCGTCTGCCCCGGTCCAAATTCAATCGGGCTGCCCGAATCCACAAATTCCTGCGCCGGCACCAATCCTTCGAACTTTCCGCCGACGTCCACAATCACGCCGGCGTCGGTCACCGCCAGCACGCGCCCATCGAAAATTTCGCCTTCGGCCGCTGCGGGTTCGGGCACCGCAAACTGCTCCATCAACTGATCCATCGTCTGCGATGTCTCGCCGGATTCGCCCGGTTCGCCAGTCCGCAGTTTCGCGATCACCACTGGTGATGGCCGAGATCGCTACCGCTGTTTCGGCGGTGTCAGCAGACTGAATCGCTGCGCTCGCTTCGTTCTGCCCCACCGCCAGATGCACCGGCGCCTACCGGTTCCACCATCGCCGCCGGCCCGTCCGCCAATTGTTCCGCCGCTCCGTTGTCCGCCGAACCAGGTTCGGGCGCGCGCGCCACAGCCGCGCCTGTTCCCGTCGAACTCGCAGATGCCATGCTCACCGCACCACTTGGCGGTTCGGACATAGCTCCGCCAGCGCTGCCCTGCGGTATTTCCGCGGACGCGTCTGTACTGGCTGATTCAACGGTTGCTGTAGGAAGATTCAGGTCGTGTTCGGGTGACATTGGGGAGCGGCCTCCGTACGGATTCGTGCCCTGCTGCCGAGAATTCGGCACTCGGCTACTCCACCCGCTGGGGTTTGGAGCAATGAAGGGGATAGAACGCCCACGCTAGACGCTCTTATCACGAGGATGATACCCGCCCGATTCGCGCATTGTCAACAAACCATCGCGCAAATCACGGCCCATCCACAGCTGTATCAAGCCACACGAATGTTACGCAACAATGAGCAGGGAAATTGTGTTTCAGGCCCGCACACGACCGCGGCTCGCGGAGCGATTTGAACTACCGAAACGGTCCCGCGTGGCGAATTTCTTTGCGGTAATCCGGTGCGTAAATTTCCACCGTGCGGCACATCTCATACAGGCGCGAACGAATGCGTTTGCCGACGCGCTCGGTGAGCGAATCTTCAATCGTCGGCGCGCGCATGCCTGCGACGCGTGCGGGCGGCGCGCCAGGTCGCTGAATTTCCAGCCGCCGCGTCCGAATCCAGAAAATTGGTAGTCAGCAAAGTCACGCGCTTTTCGTTGTAGCGCGTGTTCAGAACGTGCCCGACGGTCTCCAGCGCCCACAGCGAAGGCTTGCTCGAGCCCACATCATCCAGCACCAAAATTTCCGCCTTCAGCACCGGCTCCAGCACGCTCATCTCGGTCGCCTGGCTTTCCGGGTTGTAACTGTCCTGAATCGCTTTCAGCAGCTCGCGATAATCGTAAAAAAGCCCGCTGTGACCGCGCAGCACGATGGCCTTCATCGCCGAAACCGCCAGATGCGTCTTACCCACGCCGCACGGGCCCATCAGCAGCAATCCGTGCTCGGTACGCACATCGCGACCGGAGTGAATTCCTCCGCGAAACGCTGCACCACGAGCTTGGCCTGCGCCAGGCTGCGATTCCACGCAGCCATCTGCTCGCGCGACACATTCTCAATATCATTGTCTGTCTCGTAATTTTCAAAATCGCAATGCCGATAACGTTCCGGCACGCGCGCCCGCTGCAAAGCACGCTCCGTGCGGTCGCCCGTGGTGCAATCGCACGGTACCGCCCACACCATCTTCGGCTCGCCCGTTCCCGCACCAGGACGATCCGCCGCCAGCGCCTGCGCGCCTTCCGCGGTGCGCTCCACCACCTTCCATCCGCTGCCTTCACAATTGGGACAATCCGCTTGCGCCATGCTGCAAGAATAAGCGCCGCGCACGTCGCGCGCAAGCACACCCATGCCTGTGGAAGTTTTCGTACCTGTGGAAAGCTTCGCAGAAAGTAAAAACGCAGATTAACTGCGTCGACTTACTTATGCACGCGAATCGCTTGCCGCGGTGTAGTGCGCACAATCGCGTTGCGGTACTTGCGATCCTCGCCGGCATTAAACCCGCGCGCCATCTCACTGCGGACAAAATGCGTGAACGCTTCCATCTGCGACTGCATCTCCGCCATCTTGTCGCGCATGTTCAAAATAATTTCGATCCCCGCCAGATTCACGCCCAGCTCGCGCGTCAAATTCAAAATCACTTCCAGCCGCTCCAGGTCCTGATCCGTATACAGCCGCGTGTTGCCCTGCGAACGCGAAGGCGTCAGCAATCCCACACGCTCATAAAGCCGCAAGGTCTGCGGATGCAACTTGTACAGCTCGGCCACCGCGCTGATCATGTAACCGGCCTTCGCTCTTTTCCTGGGACGCGCCGCCATCAAACTTCTCCTCAAACCGTCGCGCGCGAAAATATCTCGCGCCGTGGATCTTCCGGATCGAGCTTGCTCAATTCCTTCAGCAGATTGCGCACGCGCTCGTCTTCCGGCTTCGGAACCACAATCTGCACTTCCACAATCTGGTCGCCGCGCTTTCCCGGCTGCCGTATCGAAGGCGCGCCTTTTTCGCGCAAGCGCAGTTTCTTGCCGCTGTTGGTGCCAGGAGGAATGCGCACCTGCGCCCGCCCATCAATCGTCGGTACTTCCACCTTCGACCCCAGCGACGCTTCCGTCACTGTCACCGGAACCACCGTATACAGATCATCGCCGCGCCGCTCAAAAAACGGATGCGGTTCCACCTTCATAACAATGTAGAGGTCGCCCGGCGCACCGCCGTGCAAACCCGCATTGCCGCGCCCCGCCACACGCACGCGCGAACCCGTCTGCGCGCCCGGCGGAATGCGCACGTCCAGCGATTCGACGCGCGGCACGCGCCCTTCTCCGCCGCAATTCCTGCACATCGTATGCAACCGTCCCGTGCCGCCGCAGCGCGAACACGCAATCTGAAAACGCATCTTGCCGCTCACCTGCGTCACTTGTCCCGTTCCGCCGCACGTGGGGCAGACTTTTTCATCGCCTGGCTGCACGCCCGCGCCATGGCACACGTTGCACACATCCAGCCGCGTGATGCTCAGCTTCTTCACTGCGCCGCGCATCGCTTCTGCAAAAGTAATCTCGATCTGGAATTCCAGATCGCTGCCCGGCTCGCGCTCCGTCGCCTCACGCGCCGCATTCTGCCCGCGAAATACCTGGCTGAACAAATCGCGGAAGCTGGTCCCGCCGCCGCCCCCCGCGCCGCCTCCGCCAAAATCAAATCCGCCAAAATCGAAATGCACATCTTCCGGCGTGGCGCCACCGCCGTAACCATATCCACCGCCCTGCGGCGGAGCTCCGCCCGGCCCCGGCTTGTTGAACCCGAACTGGTCGTACACCTGCCGCTTCTTGGTATCGGAAAGAACTTCGTAGGCTTCCTGAATCTGCTTGAATTTTTCTTCCGCGGATTTGTCGCCGGGATTCAGGTCAGGATGGTATTTGCGCGCGAGTTTGCGATAAGCCGCGCGAATATCCTTCACCGCGGCGTTGCGCGCCACACCCAGCAAATCGTAATAATCTTGTTTGGTAGTAGTGGCCATAGGAAACGAGTTCTCTAAACCAATTTCACCGCGCGTACAAATAAAAGGGCGGGTCCGATCGTGGTCTGGATCGGACCCGCCCCTACACTCACAACCTTTCCGCAGCTTTAGTTCGGCTTCTTCGAGTCGTCAACATCCACGAACTCGGCATCCACCACGTCGCCTTGTCCGGAAGCATTGCCGCCCTGCGCACCGCCGCCGCTCGCTCCATCCGCGCCGCCCGGTGCGCCCGCTGCCGCCGCGCCTGCCGCCTGCTGCGCCTTGTACATCGTTTCCGCGATGTGGTGCGAAGCCTTGGTCAGGCTTTCCGCGGCCGCGTTCAGCTTCTCCAGCCCGCCTTCAGCCAGCGCGCTGCGTGCTTCGTCGATCGCATCTTCCGCAGCCTTCACGTCGGCCTCGGCCAGCTTCTCGCGATTGTCCTTCACCACTTTTTCCGTCTGGTAAACCAAGTTATCCAGCCGGTTGCGCGCCTCCACTTCCGAAAGCCGCGCCTTGTCCTCCGCCGCATGCGAATCCGCTTCCTTCTTCATGCGTTCGGCTTCTTCCTTGCTCAATCCGGTCGAAGCCGTGATGGTGATCTTCTGTTCCTTGCCCGTCGCGTTGTCTTTTGCCGAGACGTTCAAGATGCCGTTCGCGTCAATATCGAACGTCACCTCGACTTGCGGCACTCCGCGCGGAGCAGGCGGCAATCCTACCAGGTGGAATTTTCCGAGTGACCGGTTTCCACTGGCCACGGGCCGCTCGCCCTGCAGCACGTGGATCTCGACCGACGTCTGATTGTCCGCCGCGGTCGAAAACGTCTCCGACTTGCGCGTCGGAATCGTAGTGTTCCGCGGAATCAGCACGGTCGTCACGCCGCCAAGCGTCTCCACGCCCAACGAAAGCGGAGTCACGTCCAGCAGCAGAATGTCCTTCACTTCGCCGCCCAGCACGCCGCCCTGAATCGCCGCGCCGACTGCCACGACTTCATCAGGATTCACGCCCTTGTGGCCTTCCTTGCCGAACAGGTCCTTCACCAGTTGTTGAATCATCGGCATGCGCGTTTGTCCGCCGACCAACACCACTTCGTTGATCTTGCTCGCGTCCACGCCCGCATCCTTCATGCACAGCTTGCAAGGCTCGACGGAACGCTTCACGATGTCGTCCACCATCGCTTCCAGCTTCGCCCGCGTCAGTTTCTTCACCAGGTGCTTCGGACCGTTGGCATCCGCCGTGATGAACGGCAGATTGATTTCGGTTTCGATCGTGCTGGAGAGTTCGATCTTGGCGCGCTCCGCCGCATCACGCAGCCGTTGCAACGCCATCTCGTTCCCCTTGCTCTTCAGGTCCAGGCCTTCGTCCTTCTTGAACTCTTCGACCAGCCAGTCCACGATGCGTTGATCGATGTTGTCGCCGCCCAAGTGCGTATCGCCATTGGTGGCCTTCACTTCAATCACGCCTTCGCCGACTTCCAGAATGGAGATGTCGAACGTGCCGCCGCCGAAGTCGTACACCGCGATGGTCTCGTCCTTCTTCTTGTCGAGCCCATACGCCAGTGCCGCCGCCGTCGGCTCATTGATGATGCGCTTTACGTCGAGGCCCGCGATCTTGCCCGCGTCCTTCGTGGCCGTGCGTTGCGCGTCGTTGAAATATGCCGGCACGGTGATCACCGCTTCGGTCACTTTCTCGCCCAGGAAATCTTCCGCGGCCAGCTTCAGCTTCTGCAGAATCATCGCCGAGATTTCGGGCGGAGTGTATTCCTTGCCGTATGCCGACACCGCGACGCCCTCGCCGTGCTTCACCACTTTGTAGGGCACCATCTTTAACTCTTCACTCACTTCGTCGTACCGGCGCCCCATAAACCGCTTGATCGAATAGATCGTGTTTTCCGGGTTGGTGATCGCCTGCCGCTTGGCTACCTGGCCCACCAGGCGTTCGCCGCTCTTGGTGATCCCGACTACCGAAGGAGTAGTGCGCGCACCTTCCTGGTTCGGGATTACGGTTGGTTCGCCGCCCTGCATCACCGCTACCACCGAATTCGTCGTGCCCAGGTCAATTCCTATAATCTTGCTCATGTATCTCGCTCCTAATAGCGTTCGGCGGGCATCCTAGTAGAAGGTCCGCTCGGAAACGTGCTCATGATACATGTTGAGTGTATCATTGTCAAGTTTTCTGTGTGTCTGTATTCCTATGTAAACGCTTGTCTTACAATCTGTCCATTCAAATACTCGCCTCAGTACCCCTCTGTGCCCCAAATCTCTCCGCAGCGCCGCCTCCCTGCCTCTTTACCTCTGTGTCTGCGTGCCTATGTGGCAAATCTTCTGCCTTCTCTATCCCGGCGAACCAACCCTCCCCCACCCGCATCCTAAATCTGGCGCTTCCAGCGACAGCACATAGCGACACAACCCGGCACTTCGACACCAACATTTCGCGTTACAATGTCAGTTCGTTAGAATCTGATGCTCAGGAGGTAGTTTTGATTTCCGGAACCAACGGTCACTTCATCCGCCGCATGGCCGCACGCGCCTTTTCGGCCGCGGCCATCCTCAAGCCTTCGCAATTTTCGCCCCAGTTTCCGCGGCGCAAACTACGACGCCCGCCCCAGCAAAACCTCTACGCCCGCGCACAAACACGTCGCCGCAGATAGTGCAGCCCCAGCGCGCCGGTAAAAACCATCGGCAACCGCAACGCGCCCATCTCCATGGAAGTCTTCAGTGACTATCAGTGTCCTTCGTGCGGCAGCTTCTTTGAGAATACATTGCGCGCGATGATTCAGGACTACGTCGCGAACGGAAAGGTTTACCTGATCCATCACGATTTCCCGCTGCAGATGCACACCTACTCTGGCCAAGCCGCGCGTTGGGCCAATGCCGCTGCGATGATCGGTCAATTTCAGGACGTGGACGCTGCGCTGTTCGACAATCAAGCCAAATGGCCCGTGGATGGTGGCATCGAAAAATACGTCGCCGGCGCGATCAGCCCCGCGAATTTCAAACGCCTGCAGGGAATCATGAAGGGTTGCACCGCCGCGCCGCCCACATCGAAAGCCGACCGCTCCGTGCCGCAGCCCGAAGCCGGTTGCCCGGTGGACAGCTACATCGTGCAAGACATCGTGCTCGGCTACCAGGTTCCGGTGCAAGCCACTCCTACCTTTATCATTCACTACAAAGGCCAGAGCTACCCCGCATCCTCGGGCATCATCACCTGGCCGATTCTGAAGCAGTTCTTCGACACGCTCTTGAGCCAATAGCCGAGACAGACCAACCATGACGCCCAACGAAACGCGCGGAAATCTTGCACGCATGCTGCTGCTATTGGGCCGGCTGGCTCTCGCCGCGATTTTTATTGTCGCGGCCTACGCGAAACTCAAACCGCAAGCCGCCATGCCCTGGTCCAGCTCTTCCATCAAGACTTCGCTCTCGCTTTTCGCGATGCAAGTGGATTCCTACCAGCTTCTGCCGCCCCAGCTGGTCAGCCCTGCAGCGCATTTTCTTCCGCCTTTTGAATTGTTCCTCGGCTTGTGGCTGCTCAGCGGAGTGCTGCTCCGTTACGCGTCCTTAATAACCACGTTCCTGCTGGGCGCGTTCTTCGCCGTGATGGTCCGCACCTACATGGCGGGCCTGGAAATTAATTGCGGCTGCTTCGGCCCCGGCGAACGCCTCGGCCCGCTGACGCTGCTTCGCGATGGTTCGCTCCTGGCGCTCGCGCTCGCGGTGACCGTTGGTGCGTTTATGCTCCAGCGCAAGAGCCGCACAGAATCCGCGCCGATCACCGGAGTTTCTACGCCCCAGCGCGCCGACTGAGCGGCAGTCGAGGGAATCTCCAGTTTAATCATTCCGCAATCCGTACGTCAGATATAGAATGACGCGTTTCTTTTAGGAGGCTCGCATGCCCAGCTCTTCGCGCGCAACGCTTGGCCGTTTTCTCGCCGCGAGCATTTTCGCCGCGGCGCTCTTCGCTCCGCTACTCGCGCAATCCGCCGCCGCACAAACGCAATCCGGCAAAGAAATCACCATCGAGCGTCTCTTCAACACGCCATCCCTCGGCGGACGCCTCACGCAAGGAATCGAATGGGCGCCTGACAGCAAGCGCTTCTCCTATCTCGATCGCCAAGGCTCCGGCGTAGATGCCGTCCTGCAGCTCTGGACCATGAACGCCGCAACCGGCGAACGCAAAGTTCTGGTCAACGCCGAGACTCTGAAATCCGTGATGCAGCCAGAAAAAGCCAAGACCAGCCAGTCTACCGGCCTCGGCCGCGTGCAAGCCGACAATTATCTGTGGTCGCCCGACGGCAATTCTCTCCTGTTCATCGGCAGCAATAGCCTGGTGCTCCTCGATCTTCAGACGATGACGCCCAAACCCATCCTCACCAGCGACGAAGAGATCGAAGATCCCAAATTCTCGCCCGACTCACGTTGGATCAGTCTCTCCCGCAGCGCGAATCTCTTCGTCGTCGATATTTCCACCGGCGCAGTCACCGCGCTCACGACGGGCGGCAGCGAAGAAGTTCTGAAAGGCAAGCTCGACTGGGTCTATCCCGAAGAACTGGACACGCGCACCGCCTACTGGTGGTCGCCCGATTCCACGAAGATCGCGTATTACGAAATGGATGAGCGCCCGGTAACCCGCTACACGATCGCGGACATGAGCTCTCCCTCCGGCGGCACCGAATTCACGCGCTATCCGCAAGCCGGAGAAGCGAATCCCATCGTGCGCGTCGGTGTGGTCAACGTCAGCGGCGGCGAGACATCTGCTAGCTCGGGGTCTGCGAGGGCAAACCCTGAAACCCGATGGATGGACACCGGCAAGAACACCGACGTCTATCTAGCCCGCGTGAATTGGCTGCCGGACAGCCGCCGCATCGCCATTCAGCGCATCAATCGCGCGCAAAATCAGCTCGATCTACTTTTCGCCGACGCCGCAACCGGCGCCTCCAAAACAATCCTCACCGAGTCCGACAGATACTGGATCAACATCAGCGACGATCTATATTTTTTCTCCGACAACAAACGCTTCCTGTGGTCCAGCGAACGCACCGGCTACCGCCATTTCTATCTCTACGATAATTCCGGCAAAGAACTGGCGCAGCTTACCAGCGGCGATTGGGCCATCTCGGACCTGGGCGGCTTCGGTCCCGGCGCGGCCAATCATCCAGCCGTGGACGAAGCGCACGGCCTCGTCTACTTCATCTCGAATAAGGATGATGTCCGCGAAACGCAGCTCTACCGCGTCTCCCTCAGCGACAAATCCCTTACGCGCATCACCAACGAGGCCGGATCGCACGACGCCCGCATCGCGGCGGACGCCTCCGCGTTTGTGGACACCTACTCCAACGCCGCCACGCCCGCTCGCCAGGACTTCTACCGCATGGACGGCAGCAAAATAGCAGTCGTCAACGAAGGAAAAGTTCCCGAGCTGGCCGAATACAAATTGTCGCCGGTAGAATTGCTCGAAGTCACTGCGGACGATGGCACCAAACTAAACGCCGCGATCATCAAACCGCTAAACTTCGATCCCTCCAAGAAATATCCAGTGCTGATCAACGTCTACGGCGGCCCGCACGTGCAGCTCGTGCGTAACACTTGGGGCGGCCTGCGCTATCTTTTGGACCAGGTGTACGCAGCGAAGGGCATCATCCTTTTCACGCTCGATAATCGCGGCTCCTGGGGCCGCGGCCATGCCTTCGAAACGCCGCTCTACCATCACATGGGCAAGATCGAGCTGCAGGATCAGCTCGCCGGCGTAAAATATTTGAAATCGCTCGGCTACGTGGATCCCGCGCGCATCGGCATCACCGGCGCCAGTTACGGCGGTTACATGACTCTGGAAGCGCTCTTCAACGCGCCCGAAGTTTTCAAACTCGGCGTCTCCGACGCGCCGGTAACCGACTGGAAGCTCTACGACACCATTTACACCGAGCGTTACATGGGCCGTCCACAGGACAATGCCGATGGTTACAAAGATTCTTCGCCCGTGAATCAAGCCGAATACCTGAAAGGCAAACTCATGCTCATCCACGGCACTGGCGACGACAACGTGCACTTCGCCAATTCCGTGGAATTGCTCAATGCCATGATTGACGGCGGTCATTATCCCGACCAGTTCATGGCTTTCCCCGGTCGCGGCCATGGCGTCGGCGACGCCGCCGCCTTCTTAATCGAAATACGGCGAACGCTCGAGTTTATTTTAGCTAATCTTTAGATAAGTCTGCGGAAGCAACCAAGGATTTGCGGTACACTTCCAATATAGTAGAGGACGCGCGGCACCCTACGTCTTTTCAGCAGCAAGACTGCCGGGTGAAAATCGAATGCCTATTGCGTGCCAACGAAGAATTGGGCGACGGCTCGCCCGAAGAACTTTCCAACTGCGCGAATTGCGCGCCCATGGATTGTGGATTACCGCCGGCCTGCTGCTGGCTTGCGCCTTTTCGCCGGCCGGTATTTTCGCGCAAGATGTCACTGACACTCCAGCTGCTGAGCCGCAGCAGACTCCCGTGATGGAGGCTGATGCCTCCGCTCATTTCCTCGAGAGCGGATATCGCCACCTCTACGAACTGAATTTCGTCGAGGCCCGCGCAGATTTCGCGTCCTATCAGAACGCGCGTCCCGACGATCCGCTCGGCAAGGCCTCTGAAGCCGCCAGCTATCTTTTCGAGCAGTTCCACCAAAGAGGCGTTCTGACCTCTGAGTTTTTTGTGAATGACGCCACGTTTCTAGGCGGCGTCTCTGGCACCGCGGAGCAGAACCACAATGCCGGATTCGTGGCTGCGAATAATCGGGCGCGCGAACAGGCCAAAGCGCTCCTGAAGACCGATCCAAACAATATCCATGGACTACTCGCTCTCACCATTGCCGACGGTATGGAATCCGACTACGACGCGATCATCATCAAGAAGCAGCTGCCAGGACTTTCCATGATGCGCCAGGCTGAAGCCGACGCCAAAACCCTGCTGGCCGTCGCTCCCAAAGAAGAAGATGCCAACGTCGCGCTCGGCATGAGCAATTACGTGATCGGCAGCCTGCCCAGTTACAAACGCGCCTTCCTCTGGTTTGGTGGCCTGCATGGCGATAAACAGCGCGGCATGGACCTGATGGGTTCCGCCGCCGAACACGGCCATTACCTGAAGCCCTTTGCAAAAGTCATGCTCGCGCTAGCCTACGAGCGCGAAAAGCAGCCCGCCCTGGCGCGTGTCCTGCTCGCCGAGTTGGCCGTCGAGTTTCCCACCAACGCAGTCTTTGCCCGCGAACTAACCATCGTGGAAAAGCAAGGCAGCAATCGCTGACGCGCATCGTGGCATAGGCCATCGCGCCTGTGCTCCCCGGTTTTCTCTGCCGTGGAAGCCGTTGTGCCATCTCCGATTTTCCTCTGCCTTTCCTCTGTGCCCTCGGTGTTAAATCTTTTGCAGTTCCCTTACCACTTCACGCGCACACGATAAGTCAACGTAGCGCTCCCGTCTTTTTCCACCGGAACCGAGAACCCAATCGTCGTCGAATCCAATTTCATCGGTTTGAAATTCGAGTTCACCACTTCCCAATCCCCGCCCACCGGCTCGCGCACTTCCACCGTCACCGGCCCATCCTTGTGATTCCGCAACGTAATCGCATATTCCATCTCGAGCTGATTGCTCGCCAGCTTCTTGTAATCCGTCTGCTTGCGCTCGCACACCACATCAAACGCATTGCCGATATAAATCTTCAGCGTCTCGTCCTTCGGCGTGTGCTGAATATTGTCCTCGCCCACAAACTGCACGCCGCCCTTTGAGTCCGCCTGGTACACACGCACCGTTCCAGCCGGTAATGGCATTCCCAGCCCGCCCTTCTCCTCATTCTTGAACCGGTAATAAACTTTCACCGGCTCCGGAATCGCATTCCCGATGCCCTGCGGATTGCGGTAGTAATAAGCCTGCCCCTCCACCATCAAATATTTCTCCACCGGCACGCCCGTCCCATTCAACAAACTAATCTGCTTCGACTCATTGTTCTGAATCGAGGTCCGCCGTTCGAGTGAATACAGGTGATACTCGGAAAAACCCTCCTGCGTAAATTGCGGTGCAGCCGCTGTGACGTCAACCCTCATCGACTTCGCCATCATTTGCATCGGCACCGCGGGCGCAGCCTGGTGAATTTCTCCCGCGACGAGCTGCAACTTGGCGTTGCTGTAAGCCACGCCACTGTTGTTCGCCAGCGTCACCCACCCATCCAGATCCGCCGCCTTCTCTTCGCGCGTCACGGTCAAAACGTAATCCGCCTTCCAGCTCATGTTCTCGGTCAAATACGAAGCTTCCACTTTCTGCGCATTCGCGCCGCGATTGTCCAGAGTCCACACCAACGTCGGCCGGCTATACAAATTCCCCGGCAAATCCGGGAAGCGATAAGAATCCGCGCTCATCCCCGTCACAATTTCATCACCGATTTTCCACACCGGTCCGTTGTGGTCCGAAAGCAGCAAGGCTTTGGTCTCTACCCAGCGCGTCGATCCTGCATCTTTTTCCGCATGAACCAAAGTCACTTCGCGCCCCACATATTTCTGCAGCAGCTTTGCCGGCTCCAGCAAATCGTACTCATAATCCTGCTCAACCACGCTCAGCTTATTCGGCTCGCTCAAAGAACGGAAATGCACCGTCGCGGGATTGATGGACGCCGCCACATCCTCGAAATGCAGCGGAAAAACTCCCGCCGAAAGATGAATCTGCCGCACGTCGCGCACCAGCGCCAAATTCGAGTTGTAGACCGTCACCGCCAAGTCCACCTGATCCTTTTCGGTGGTCGAGAGCGCCGGCGCCTTAGCCGCCGCCTCGTCTTTCTGGTCGCCCGAGGCTTGCACCCGCCGCAAATATCCCGCCAGCAGCGCAGTTGCTAGAAACACCATCAGAATCGCCGTGCCAAATACCTTTCGCGTGCGCAAGCACATGGGCTTTCGCCTCCCTAGTTTGCTTCTTCCCTCTTGGAACGTCGCGCCAGGATTTTCTTGCAGGGTACTTCAGGCAAAAATTTCTCGTGCGGCAGTGCCTTACTTCACACTGCTCCAGCTCTTCCCGCCATCAGCCGTCGAAAACTTTCGCCCGTCCATCGCCATCACCGCAGCCGTCAGCGCATCCATCGCTTCCACGCGCACAAAATCCGTTTCCGCCGGCGGATTGATCGTCTTCCAATGCGCTCCATTCGTGGTACGCAAAATGGTTCCGTTCGCGCCCACCAGCCAACAGATCTTCACCGTAGGCGCCGCGCCCGCCACAATCAGATCACGCGTATCTAGGTATTCCGTTTTCCAGCTCGCTCCGCCATTCTCAGATCGTTCAATCGAGCCCGCCCCCCCGATCATCCACAATATTTTCGGATCCGGCGTCTGAATCTGCAGGTTCATCAAATTCGACGAAATCTGCGCTTGTTGCAATTTCGCCAGCGCCGCAGCCTCGGTGATCTTGCTCGCAGGCAGATTCAGCGCGGTCACCGAACGTCCAGGCTCGGCGGTCGCCGGTAATTTCGTTTTCGCCACGGTCGCGTCCTTGGCTTCCTCCGTTTGCACAGCGGCGTTGAGATCGCTCTCGACAGATTGCGCATCCGCTTTCTTGGTGGACGACGGCGCCGCTTCCGGAGCGTCCGCTGTGTTCCGCGCCGCCGATGCTGCCGTTCCGGTCGCATCGGCTGAAGTCGCAGGCGCAACGGCCGCCGCATTCGCGTTTCCCGCGCGCATCGCCCCGTGAACTGCGCCGGGACGCATGAGTCGAGAATTCATCTGCGCTTGCGGCGGCGCCATAGGTTGCGCTATCGCTGGTTTCGCGCCTGCGACGCCAACCGCCGACAATTCATCACGCCGTGACGCACCATCCGCGTGAGGCATGCGAGGAAGAACGCCCTCAGCAGGCCGCCGGGCGAGATATTCTCCGCTCGTCATCGGCGCAATCTTCGATGACGGCGGCGCAACTTTCGGTGGCGGCGCCGCCTGGGGCGCAGGCACCGAGATCACGGGGGGCTCAGAGCTCGGCGACGGCACCGCATCGGGCCGCGCCATCGCGATCTCGTTCGCAGGCGCCGTAGGCTTCCTCATCCGCAGAGCGATTCCGCCAATCAGTAGCAGCGCCACCACCATAGCGGCCGCAGGCATCAACCACCGAGACCCAACCAGCCAATCCCAAGCGCTCGCAGGTTTTTTCTCGGCGGCATCGTCACCACTCGCGTGCGCCATCGCCACCAATTGCTCCCGGCAAACCGCGCAGCGCGAAAAATGCAAATCGTAGCGCGCCGTTTCCTCCGCATCGAGCGCGCGATCGAAATAAGCCGCAAGCATCTCCGGCGCCGGACACACCTCACCAGAGCCTATGCCCGCGTCCTGCGCCAGGCTTCGCCGCAGCAACCCCGCCATCGCCTTGTCTTCTTCCCGCGCCGCCATTGCTTCTCCCGATTCTGTCTGCGCAACTTAGAACGCGCGAAACCCCAAATCTTGCACTACTACGAGCCTTTGTAGCGGCGGTCTTCAGACCGCCATTGTTCAGCCGCACATCACAGGCGGCGCACCGAAGCGCGCCGCTACAAATCGCGGCACGTCGCATGCCATGCACAACCCTCTCTCACTCCCCCTGCGAAAGTGCCCGCGTCAAATCAAACGGCCACTCCTGCCGCGCGTACTCATAACAAAGCTGCAACTGTGCAGCGCTCAACTTCTTCTCCTGCCGCAGCGTCCCTTCCACATGCTTGCGAATTTCCCGCCGCGTGCGTTCCAGTTTCCGCGAAACGGTGGCCTCGTGCTCGCCCACCAGCCGCCCAATCTCCGCAAGCGTTAGCCCCTCCACGTAATAATAAGCCAGCCGTAAACGATCGCGCGGCGCAAGCGCATCCAGCGCCGCAGTCAGCACCACCTGCAAGATCGCCAGAAACCGGTTGCGCTCTGGATCCGGAGAACGCGCGGCCGAACTTGCTGCCAAGCTCCCGGTCCAATTCGTTGACGAATTCTGCTGCGCCGCGTACAAACGCTCACCAGCCTCGCCTTCCTCCAGCGGCTCGGTCCCGCGCGCCCGCCGAATTCCATCCACATGACGCTGCGCCAGAATCGCATGCAGCCAAGTCGTCAATTTGCTGCGCCCCAAAAAATAAACGAACAACGACTTCCGCTGCCCCGCCACTTCGCGCAATCCATAAAGTTCCGCGTATAAAGAATCCGCCAACTCACGCCCCACCGATTCGCCCGCAATCGCCCGCCCCGCGCGATAAAGCTCCGGACGAAATCGCGCCATAAAGAAATCCCACGCCATCGCATTCCCGTCGCTGCAAGCGCAAGCCAGGGCCAAATCCGCCGCATGCAGCGAATCCAGATAAGCCCGAATCGCGCGCGCATCAGGCAAAGTGGGGGAGGGTGTACTGGAATGCGTGCTAGAGGACGCGCCGCCAGAAAGATTGGAAGCCGCGCTCGTGGAGACGCCCGAAGCCGTTCTGGTAAAACGATGCGCCACGCTGCGCTCGAGCGCGTCTCGAAAACGCTCCGCCGTCAAATTCCATTCCGCCGGAGCAGCCCCCTTTAACAGAAGGCCCCGCGCCACCTCAATCGAAACGAATTGTGCTGCCGGGCTGGACGGCATATGCGCCTGCGCGACCGCAACTCGGTCGAACCACTGCAGAATGATGATACCCGAATTCGCCGGAGAGTTGCCCGGCCCAATCGTGTTCTCGGCCTTTCTGTTTCCTTGCTTATTTGCCTCCGCGCCTCTGTGTGTCTATGGCCAATCTTCCGTCTTTCTCTGCGAACTCTGCGCTCCGGTTTCTGCGCCCGCTGTGTTAAATCCTTCGCCTTTCCCGCCCGCGCCACTTACCAAACAGAAAACTGCTAAACTGTCCCGCCCATGTACTCCTGCCCCGAGTGCGAGCAACTCATCAACCAGGCCAGCGAAGTCTGCCCCTACTGCGGCGCCGACCAAAAAGCTCTAGCCGACAGCGAATTAATCCTCGCCGGCAAAACCCCAAAACCCATCACAACAAACTACAAACGAGTCGCCGTAGTCTGCGGCATCCTGTTAGCGACTCTCTGGGTCATCGCCTGGTTCGCCGTCCCCTGGAAATTATCCGGCTCGAAAACCGAAGCCGAAGCGCACGCCCGCGAATCGCTGGCCGCGATCCAACAAACAATCAACACCTACCAACAAAGCGAAGGCAGCGTCCCACCCTCCCTCGAAGCTCTCGGCGACACGGTCCGCAAAGCCGCCCAGTCCGCGCAACTAGCCCACTACAGTCTGCAATACACTCCCGGCAAACCAGACCCCTCCGGCCGCATCACTGCCTACACGCTAACAGCCCGCGCCGGAAATTTCGGCTACCGCAGCTTCTACACCGACGAATCCGCCACCGTGCGCGCCACCACCGAAGACCGCGCAGCAACAGTGCAAGACCCTTCGCTCAATCCTCAACCTTAGAGTGCGCGTGACCGAATTCAGGAAGCTTCGTAGTTTGTGAACTCCCGGGTTCACCGAAAAACTGTCGCGTCGTCATCCGGAACCCGCGACCGCCGGGGAGCGATCTGCTTTTTTTCGCGCGCCAATCAATCTGCGTCCGCTGCCCGCCGCTCAAACGTTGATGCTATACTTACCAGTTAACCCCACAGCTTGCACCAATAGTCGCGCCATCGAACTTTGACCTGTTCTTCTGTCTCACCCCGATCATACGCGGGCGAGATCAACGGCAGTGCGCGTTCAACACGAATCAAGACCACGGCTCGGATTTCGATCGTGAGTCCCGCGTCCCGGTACATCCGGCACCCGCGCTGGAAGACTTCATCTGAGCGATGGACGACTCCCCGCCCCTTGAACCGATACCCTTTCCTAACGAGCGGATCGACGACATTGATTTCGACAGAGGGGTTGTGCTCGATGTTCTGCACCGACCGCGGTGACCGGATATCGGCGAACACCAGATGGTCGTCATCCCAGACAGCAGTTGTTCCTTTAGGTGAAAGGTTCGGTGTTCCATCGGGGCATACAGTTGCGATGTAGCCCAGCCGCTGCTCGCGCACGAGGCGCTTCATGTCATCGCTGAGAATGCCCATGTGAATTCTCGACCAGCAATGAGGTGGCGTTCGAGATGTAGCCAGCCCTACCTTCAAAGTAGACGCGATGCGGAGTTTCTGCAAGTTCGCGGGAAAACCAAATGTCCAGCAACGCGATTTATCGGGACCTGACAACTTCGGCGTCCTCCGATGACGCGGCACACCGAAACGATGGTTTTCCTGCTGGTCAAACTCCTGTAACATGCGCCACTGACGGTGACAGGAGGAATTGCCGATGAAGCTGATGAAGATGAATGGCATACGTTTACTTGCTCTACTGATCGTCGCCGCCGGTATTTCGGTTCCATCAGCGCACGCGCAGGACATGCCAAAACAGGGCGCGGCGCCAAAGCCGGCGCCGAGCGCAACCGAAGCTGTGCTCGAACAGTGGAACGACATCGGACGCAAACTGATCGCGATGGCGGAAGATTTCCCTGACGACAAGTACGATTTCAAGCCGACACCCGCGGTCGGGACCTTTGCCCAGCGACTGATCCACGCTGCTCACGCGAACGAGTTTTTCATTAATGCACTGCAGGGTCAGAAGATGCCTGAGATGGCCGATCCCAAACGCGACCAGTTCAAAACTAAAGCTGACGTGGTCGCATTCGTGAAGAAATCATTTGCAGACGGGGCCGCGGCGATCAAAGCCAAAGGCGATAAGGGCATGTCCGACCTAGTGGTGGATCCGTTCGAAAATGAACAGGCACGAATCAGCGATTTCGCCTATGGCTTCGTCGAGCATTCAGGAGAGATCTACGGCCAGCTCACGGTTTATTACCGTGTGGCAGGCTTGGTGCCGCCCGAGTCGCGCCCGAAGAAGTAGTGCAACAAAACGCGATTACCGCTACGGTTCGTTACAGTAATCAAGTTACTGGTAACGCGACTAATCACTGAGTTGAACATTCCGACTAACTGGAAACAGCGTGGCGCTGCTATTGCAACTTTGAGTGTTCGGACTGGGCGACGATGAGGATGGGGATGTCAGGGTCGGCGTCTTTCCACAGCGCGAAGAAATCCTGATACGCGGCGCGAGCCTTGGCACGAGCCGCTTCGGTTTCGGGGCCTCGCGCCGACTGCGCTTCGACCGTGTAGGCTCGGGCCAGGCCCAAATGCGCCAGCGCGCCGATCGTGTCATTTCCAACCACGCCAGGGTGATCGAGGATTTTCTGGAACTCGGCGGCGGCCTGATTTCCCTGATGCGCGGCAAGATAGGCATCGCCGCGGACATAGGCGGGATACAGCACAGCCGCCGTACCAAGTTCATACGGCACTGTGGCTTGAAGTTCTTCGATGGCTTTGGAAGAATCGTTTCGGCTCAGCGCGAGTTGAGCGCGAATCGTTGGTAGGTAGGAAATGCGCATGATAGTGTTCTCCGGAAACCGCTTGCCCAAATCATCCGCCAGCGACTGCGACCGTACAATATCGCCTGCGAAGGCCAGTGCCAGCGCTGCTGCATACTGCGCGACCCGGCCGCTCGAAAGACTCAGCGCCGCGGCAGCCCGCCTCCGGACTGCTGCCGAATTGCCGCCTAGGCCTTCCAGCAGGGCCGCGCCAGCCTCGTAGTTCGCCGCGACTTCGTTCTCTCCGGCCCGTTCGGCTGATGCCACCGCCTGGCGGGAAAGTTGCCGGGATTTTTCAATCTGGCCCGAATAGGCAGCCCTAGCAGTTTCATTACTCAGCATGACGTCTTCTGCTCCGGGCTTGCCCGCAGCCCAAGCCACTTGCTGCGCCATCCCTGCCGCATCGTTTTGCAAGAAAGCAATCTGGTAAATTGTGGACCGTAAGTCAGGGGAATCGAACTTCTTTGCCTGCGCCTCGTCGGCTGCAGATCGCGCTTCCTGGAGGTGATTCAGATTAAGGTAGACGGCGGCGAGCGCGGAATAACCTAGGGCGTTCGGGTCGAGGCGGAGGCTTTCACGGACTTCTATAAGAGTTTTGTCATACTCCCCGAGTTACCGTAGATATCCTGCAGGTTGATAAGCGGTGTCCAGTCCCGCGGATAAGTCTGCGCCCACAGTTCATAGACCTGGCGCGCCTTTTCCAGATCTCCAGTGGCATTCTGATAGTAATGAGATTCAATGTAGAACTTCTCCGGCTCACTCACATGTTCACGCAGATCGTAGGCCTTTCGCGTGTTCTCAGTTCCCAAACTGCTTTCGCCGAGATTCTGATAGCTCGTCCCAAGTCTGGAATAAGCCATGCCAAAATTCGGGTCCAGCTCGATGGCTCGTTGCAAGAACGGCACGGCAGTGGCCCAAGCGCTTCCCGCCATGGCCTTCCGTCCCAGGGTGTAAGCCTGGAGCGCTTCAGGCGAAGGTGTAGTGGCCTGCTCAAGCGGCGTGTCGAACTTCTGAACCGTGCTGAGCGTCTCGCCGAGCTTGGCGCGCAGTTTCGCCGCCATATCGCTCAGGGCTTTCAGTACTCGCTCTTTGCCGTCCGCCGTTGCCTGCAATTCAGCTAGAGCATCCCCGGTGTTGCAGGTCACGGCCTTGAGACCCATAACATATTGACTTCCCAGGCTTGCAATCGAGCCTTCAATGACCGCAGCGCTCTGGGTTCGCTGGCATACGTCCCGTGCAATCTGGGGCGTGAGTCGCGAGTCGGGTGGCTGGCCCATTAGGCGGAGCGCCTGCCTGATTTTTTGTTCTGAAACCAGACTCAGAAAGGGTGACTGTTCCAGTTGGACGGAAAGCCCCTGTCGCAGAGCATCGTCGAAGACCGCATCACCGGTCGTGTTGGAAAAGTCGGCAACGACGATGGTGTCTCTATCTGTGAGCGCGTGCGCCTTGCGCGAAAAGATCAACCAGCCGACCGCAGCCAATCCGACAACCACCAGCGCCGTGGCGGCGGCTGCAAGCCGTCGAAACCGTATGGATTTCGAGGCGGACTTCGATCTCGCTTCTTCTGTCTCGACGGCCACGCGGCTCGAATCTGAACGGCGCTCTGCCGCCGTAAACCGAGGGCTCGAATCGCGCTTCAGCCGCTTTAAATCCGTGCGAATGTCTGCGGCGTTCTGGTACCGCAGTTTCCGGTCCTTGTCCAACGCCTTGTGGACAATTTCTTCCAGCGTCGGGGAAAGGTCGGGATTCAGTCGTACCGGGGCGACTGGCGCACGATTCAAAATCGCTTCAACAATTACGCCAGAGGTCTCACCGCGAAAGGGAAGAACCCCTGTCACCATCTCGTAGAGCACCACACCATATGAGAACAAGTCCGTGCGTGCATCTAACTCCTCGCCGCGCACTTGTTCAGGTGACATATACGAGACGGTGCCAATCGCGACGCCCGGTCGAGTGAGCTGTCCTAGCTCGCTGATTGTGGGCATCGCCGAAAGATTTGTTGCACTGCCCGCAGGAGCCAGCTTCGCTAGACCAAAATCTAAAATCTTGGCGTGACCGCGCTCAGCCACAAAAATGTTGGCGGGCTTGATGTCGCGATGGATGATTCCTTTCGTGTGCGCCGCGTCGAGTGCATCAGCAATCTCAATCCCCAACTCCAGCACTTGCTCTAGCGGAAGCGGCTTGCCCGAAATGCGGTGCTTCAGGGTCTGACCGTCGAGAAACTCCATCGCGATGAAGGGCAGACCGTTCTGTTCGCCGATTTCATAGATGGTGCAAATATTTGGATGGTTCAGGGCGGAAGCAGCCTGTGCCTCTCGGTCGAAGCGACTTAATGCCTCTGAGTCCGGCGCGAACCCGTCAGGAAGAAACTTCAAGGCAACGAACCGATGCAGCTTGGTGTCCTCAGCTTTATAGACAACGCCCATGCCTCCACCACCGAGTTTTTCGATGATGCGATAGTGCGAGATGATTTGGCCGATCAGTGAGGAAGAATCCACCATTTGGCGTTCATCTTAGGTTCCGCTCGGAGACAAGTCAACGATGAGAGCCGATTCGGGCTAAGTCCTGATAAACGCTAGTGATTAATCGGATGCGCGTTTTCGCAATCGGTCGAAATTCTGCACGGTGCTCCGCGCGCGTTCGATTAATCCGTTTGAAGGTGGGCGCTGGCGGTTGCGGCGGATGCGGGCTAGTGGCTGCACCGATCTAACGGCTATGGGAATTGAATCGTTTTTCGTTTGCAGCCTATTGATTTTGCTTGGCTTAGGAAAATCAGATAAAACCGAAAATCGCAGTTAAAAGCTCTACCTTGCGGCATGACGTGCGGAGCATAGCACGCGAAGCGTCCGTCGCGCCAGCGACTACGTTCTAACGCCGTAATCGTACGTGTGATTTCAAGTTTCCGGTTACGCGTGCGGGAGTTGGCCTGCGCTTGTCAGCGGTGCCGTGTCGTGGACCCCGGAAGCCGATGCGATTGCTGTTGGAAACTCGAGCCTCATGTGTTACAAGCTGTAACGGTTCACCTCGTGACGGAACATTTCCTCACGCGTTGGCGTTCATTGTTCAGGGGCGCCGTGACGCGCAGCGTTGCGCTGGACTATTCCAAATAGCTCCAGCTCCAGGCGCTTCAGGAGTCTGGCATGAACAACTTTTGGCGTGACGTTCGCTTCAGTTTCCGGCTGCTCAGGAAGAATCCGGGATTTACCTCGGTCGCTGTTCTGGCGCTTGCGTTAGGAATTGGCGCGAACACCGCGATTTATAGCATCGTCTACGCGACTCTGCTTGCACCCATGCCTTATCCCCATCCCAAGCAACTCGTGATGGTGTGGTCGAAAATCCAAGGCAATCGGAATGTCGTTGCCGCTGGCGACTACTTGGATTGGAAGCGCGAGAACAATGTTTTTCAGGGCTTGGGAGCGTGGAGCGAAGAGAGTCTGAACCTGGGGACTGGGAGCCGGCCGGAACGATTGCAAGCGGCCATGGTCACGCCAGGTTTTGCCGCGATGATGGGACAGCCGCTATTATTGGGACGTGATTTCCTGCCAGAGGAAGGCGAAGTTGGCAAGGACCATGTGGCCATCCTCACGTATCGATTGTGGATGGATCGTTTCGGCGGAGACCGCTCGATTGTCGGCCGGACAGTCCCGATGAACGGCGAGCCCTACACGATTGTCGGCGTTAACAATCCCGGCGTCTCCGACCGCGGGCGAGACAAGCTGTCCGTGCCGCTGGCCTTCAAACCCGAGCAAGTCAATCACGATTTTCATTGGCTGTTTGTCATGGGACGCCTGAAGCAGGGAGTTACCGTCGCGCAGGCAAATGCGGACATGGACGCCGTCACGCGCCACATCGCGGACGTTTACCCGAAATCGGACAAAGGCTGGAGCGCCAGCGTCGAACCTCTTAAGAATGACTTCTTGGACCGTGACGTGATCCGCGCCCTGTGGCTTCTGCTGGGGTCGGTGGGATTTGTGCTGCTCATCGCCTGCGCCAATGTGGCGAACTTACTGCTCGCGCGAGCGACCAAACGCCGGAAGGAAGTAGCGGTGCGCGCTTCCGTCGGTGCCAGTCGCTGGCAGCTATTTCGCCAGTTCCTGGCCGAGAGCCTCGTTTTGGCCGGCATCGGAGGAATTGTAGGCACCGCGCTGGCCTGGGTGCTGCTGAAAATAATTCTAATGATGATGCCGCCTTTCACTCTGCCGTATGAAGCGGACGTCCGGCTGAACCCGCCTGTGCTCCTGTTCACTTTGGCTGTTAGTGTGGGGGCGGGTGTGCTATTCGGTTGCGCTCCGGCGTGGCAGTCGTCGCGACTGAATCTGAACGATGTGCTGAAGGAGGGTGGCCGCACCTCGCTCGGTGGCGGTCGGCACGGGGCGCGCCGCAGTCTCGTTGTCGCCGAGTTCGCGCTGGCTCTCAGCTTGCTGACAGGTGGCGGAATTGCGATTCACAGTTTGTGGAACGTCGAGCACGTGGAGCTCGGCTTTCGCACCGAACATCTGCTGACTTTCTTTCTCCCTGTTCCGCAGAACCAGCTCACGAGCGCAGAACAGATTACTTCTTTCTATCGCCAGCTTCTGGACAGAATCAGAGTTCTGCCAGGCGTTTCGGCGGCCTCCGCATCCACAGGCATGCCTCTGCGCGGCACGAATTTCGGCATGCCCTTTCAAATTGTCGGGAAAACGGTCGATGACCCTTCCAAGCGTCCGGGCGCCGGATTCACCATGGTGACTCCTCAATTCTTTCAGACATTTGGCATCCGCATGGACCAGGGACGCGAATTCACGGACCAGGATTTGGCTGCCGGTGTTCTTGTGGCAGTCGTGAACGAAACATTCGTGAAACGCTATTTCGCCGGCGTCAATCCGTTAACGCAGCGCATCCTCGTCGAACAATTGACTCCCGCCGTCACCAAGCTGGGTCCTCCGATCGAATGGCAAATCGTAGGCGTCTACCACAATGTCCACAATGGTGGTCCGAAGGGAGAGGGCTTTCCCGAGATTGACGTGCCCTTCTGGCAGAGCCCCTGGCCGACGGCGGGCGTAGCCGTCCGCGCATCCACGGATCCAGCGACTTTGACGAGAAGTATTTCGGACATCGTCCTATCCATGAATCCGAATCTGCCTCTCGCCGAAGTCAAGACTATGGATCAGATCAAGGACGAATCCATGGCCGGAGATCGCTTTGGCGCCTTTCTGTTTGGAACCTTCGCGGGAGTCGCGCTACTGCTCGCAGCGCTGGGCATTTATGGCGTGATGTCGTTTGCCGTTGCGCAGCGAACGCATGAAATCGGCTTGCGCATGGCCCTCGGCGCCGGTCAAAGGCAAGTGCTCGCGCTTATCATGACGGAGGGTATGCTCCTGGCATCTCTGGGACTTGTGCTCGGCCTGTTCGGCGCCTATTTTGTGGGTCGCGCGATGCACAGCCTGTTCTACGATGTGGGGGTAATCGATCTTACGGCATTTGGTGCGGTTGCGGCCATACTGCTGGTCTCGGCTTTGCTGGCTTGCTATGTCCCCGCGCTGCGAGCGGCCAGCGTTGATCCGATGCAAGCGCTGCGCGAGGAATAGCGCCTCTATGTTGCGCTTCGTCCGTGACGACTGGCAGATTATCTGGAAGAAGAATCGATAAAGAGGAGACCCTCCAATGGCAAACCCCGCCTACGCACCCGAAACCAAGCTGGAAGTCCGGCGAATGTTCGTAGCGCCGCGCGAGAAGGTCTTCGACGCGTGGACTCAGCGGGAAAAGGTAGAGAAATGGATGTGCCGGTTCGCGCGACACGAAACGCGTTTTACCACGTCTGACGCGCGGCTGGGCAGCACCAATGTGATGGAGGTCAAGAATCCGCAAGGAGAAACGTTTAAGCAGAGCATTACGTACCGGGACATCGAGCCACCGAAAAAACTGGTTTTTACCTGGGATTGGCAGAAGTTCTCCGCGTCGGGGAAGAAGGTCGACGAGGCTCTTGACACCCTGGTGACGGTGGAATTTCAGCCGCGCGGAGCTTTTACGGAAGTGATTTTGACGCACGAAGGACTCGCCACTGCTGATCAGCGCGAGGCGCACAGCAAGGGCTGGAGCGGCTGCTTCGATCGGCTCGAGGAAGAGTTGAAAGCGTAGCGCGAAAAATTCGCGGGAGGACCGGTTACGCACCACTATCCTGGAACGGATTGATACTCAAGTCGTGACAAACGACTAATCGGGCGCTACAAAGGTCCCCGAAAAAAGCACCCCTACTTCACCACCAAGGTCAAAAAGTTAGCCAAGGTCTGCGTCTGCCCCTTGAATGTCGTCGTCAACGACAATGTATATGTCCCCGGCGGCGTTGCTCCGCTCGGCCCCTGCGGCAAACTGTTGCACGCCGCCGATCCCAGCCCCACCAGCAACAACGTCGCAAACGTCACCGCCACTCGCCGGTTCCCACGGAACACCCACACCCCTCCCCCCAGCACCATCGTCACCAGCAGCAGCCCCACTCCACCACCGATCGGCGGCACAAATCCCGTCGCTGTCGTCGCCCCCTGGCAGAACGATTGGATCCCAAATGCGATCTCCGTCGTCCCCCCATTCAACGTCACCGTATTCGGGATCACGTTGCACGTGATTACCACCGACGACGGCACGCACCCTAGCTGCACCGTCCCCGTCACTCCCTCCGCCCCGCTGATCATCAACCCAAAGTACGCCGTCCCTCCTGGCACCGTCGTCGCCGTCGTCGATCCGCCCGGTGGCACCGTAATGATCACTTGCGACGTCACCCCCATGCCGCTCAACGCCACCATCTGCGGGCTCCCCGTCGCATTGTCCGCTATGTTCAACGTCGCCGTGAATGATCCATTCGCGCCCGGCGTGAACACCACATTGATCGTGCAGCTTGCTCCCGCCGCCAGCGTCCCCGACGCACTGCACCCCGCACTCGACGTCGGCTGCGGCACCGCAAAGTCCCCCGCATTCGCTCCGCTAATCGTGAAGCCCGCGAACGTCACCGTCGCCGTGCTCGTATTCATCACTGTCACGGTCAGCGCCGCGCTCGTCGTGCTCACCGCCTGTGATCCAAACGTCAAACTGCTCGGCGTCACTGTCAGCGTCGCCGTTCCGCTCGTTCCCGTCCCCGTCAGCGTCACCATCTGCGGACCTCCCGTGGCGTTATCCGTAAACAAGATCGTTCCCGTCCGCGTTCCCGTCGCCGTCGGCTTGAACGTGATCGAAAACACGCACGGCTCCGCTTCCACCGCGATGCTCGGGCATTGCGCCAACGTCGCTCCCGCAAAATCCCCGCTCGTCACGATGCTCGTAAATGTCAACGGATTCCCGCCCGTATTCGACACCGTAACCATCTGCGCCGCGCTCGTCGTTCCCACTGCCTGGTTGCCAAACGTCAACGAGGCCGGCGTTATCCCAATCGTCGTGCTGCTGCTCGTTCCCGTCCCCGCCAAGATCACCGACTGCGGACTACCCGTCGCGTTGTCCGTGAATGTAATCGCCCCCGAACGCGTTCCCGTCGCCGTCGGCGTGAACGTGATCTGGAACTTGCACGGCGTTCCCCCCACCGCGATGCTCGGGCACTGCGCCAGCGTCGCACCCGCAAAATCTCCCGTCGTCACAATGCTCGTAAACGTCACCGTCGATTCGCTCGTGTTCGTCACCGTCACCGTCTGCGCCGCGCTGGTCGTCCCCACCGCCTGACTCCCAAACGTCAACGTCGCCGGTGCGATCGAGATCGTTGCTGCGACCGACAAATTAAACGTCGATGTCACCGTCACATCCGACGCGCCGATCGGAACCGAGCATGTTGGCGGCGACGGTTGCGGAGTCGCCGGCACGCAGTTCGAGCTAAAACTAGCCAACGTAGACCCCGCTGCCGGAGTAGCCGTGAGCGTCACGCTGCTATTATCCGGAAATGGCGCGAAGCAAGTCGTAGGACAGCTGATTCCCGTAGGACTACTGGTCACCGTTCCCGCGCCACTCCCATTGATTGTCACCGTCAGATTATTGTTCCCCACAATCTTTTCACCGAACACCGCCAACCCCGACGCAAAACCGGTAGGCGAAACGAACGTACTTAATTGTGTGCCGCTCGCAATGTCAAACCTGTAGACCGTCCCGGTAACCAGGTCTGCAGTCCAAAACGATGTTCCGTCCGGATCCAGGTTGAGCGCAAATATAGTGGCGGGCGCCGATGAAGGTTGATACGTCGTTAGCACCGTCCCATCTGTTCCAAGCCTCACCGCAACAGTCGAATCCGCCACCAGAACCGTCCCATCCGGAAGCTCGCGAAACGCAAAGGCCGAAGCCCCCGGCAAATTCGCTGCGAAGTCGGGATTCTGCGTGTTCGTGCCGATATTGAAGCTCTTGACTGATGTTCCCTCCGACGTATATAGCAATGTCACTTGGTCCGGAAGCAGCTCGATCCAATCAGTCCCTCGGCATTCGCCGGCCACCGTGAACGTATTGAGTAAGCTTCCGCTCGGACTGAATTCAAACGCTGGCTCCGGTCCCGACGTCGTGCCCGGGCATACGTTCGCCGGCGTCGCAGCTCCCACGAACACATTTCCCGACGTGCTGACCAAAACAGATTCCGGAGAGGAGTTCCCGGTGGCGCTCGCCGGAAAACTGCCGAACGGTCCCACTAGGTTTCCGTTCACATCGAACTTAACGACACCGGTCGGTAGCCCGAACGTTGTGACGTACAAATTTCCCGACCGATCGAAAGCCATCCCCGCCGAAAGCGGCTGGCCGGTGCTCAGCGTCCCGATCATCGTTCCGTCCGGTTGAAAAATATCCACCGAGCCGCTCCCATCGGAAACAAACACGCTGCCCGATTGGTACGTTCCTGTGAACTGTGGTGCCGCCTTGCTGGCTTTGAATGTCCGCCTCGGCCCCCAGTCCGAGTCCCAATAACTGTCGTTCGTCGGCATTGGCGGCGCCAGCGATCTCGGGTTTGTGGCTGTTGCAGGAGCCTTCGGAGCCGTGGACTGGCCAGAGGCGGGCGCGGTTGCGGAATTCTGGTCTGGCGGGGGCGTGGCTGATTGCGACGGCGCACGGTCAGCCGCAGGTGCGGACGACGCGCCACCTTCTTGCGGCACCGCCACCGCACTCGCTCCGCGGGGTAGCATCGCGGCGGCCAATGAAAGACACGCCGCCAACACCGGCGGAGACAGCTGCACCTTTCGCATTTCGGAAACTCCTCAACCGGGGCTAGTACCGAACAGCGAGGGAATACGCCGGGATTCTGTTCTTTGCTACGCTCCCCCGTCAAGCGATAGTTTTCTTTCTCGTTAAAATCGGCGGAGCCCTGCCATATCATGCCGCACTCTGCAGCCAAGGTTGCCCGGCAGGTCGATGCCAACAGCTTCCGCGCTGAAGCCGAGCCAACTACAGCCGTCCGACGGCTCGCGCTTGCGCCAGCTCGGTTTCCTTCCGCTGCTCGCCACCTTCTACCGCTACACCGCCGGCGGACCGTTCGGTTACGAAGGCATCTTCCACAAGACCGTGAAACTTGCGTGGGAGCTGCGCGATACCGCGATCAAGATGAACACCGTAAATCCCGGTTACACCGCGACCGATCTGAACGGCAACAGGGGCACGCAAACGCTCGAAGAAGGCGCCGCGGAGGCGTTCCGACAGGCACGTGCTCCCGACGACGCTCCCACGGGCGGCTTCATCGAGACGGGGGGCGTCGTTCCCTGGTGATTCCAGTCTAAAATTCCGATACCAGGAACGAAGTCGTTCGTGGAGAGTTTCTGAGGTACTTTTGAGAGATTACTCCCCACAAGTCGGCTCGTGTTTACTAATGACTTTTGGGAGGAAGATTTTCCAGGTATCGGACTCAAGTCCTGGTAAACGCTCTGGTAAACGCTGCCAGCTCAGATGGTCGACGCAACACTTGCTTGAAGTTTACTCGCGGGAGTCTGAAATCCCAGGGTCTTTCTTGGACGTTGATTCAAGCGCAGTGCGACCTGGTCGAGCTGCGCTTGAGAGTAGCCAGACAGGTCAGTTCCTCGCGGAAAGTATTGTCGTAATAGCCCGTTCGTGTTTTCGTTCGAGCCGCGCTGCCAAGGACTTTGCGGATCGCAGAAGTAGACCTGCACATCCGTAGCTACCGTAAAGTCCTTGTGTTTGGCCATCTCCAGTCCGCGATCCCACGTCAGCGAGCGCCGCAGAGTAGCGGGGAGTTTACGAATATGCCGACTCAATGCCGTAACCACCACTGCTGTATCCTTGCTGGGCACTTTGATCAGCATGGCAAAGCGTGAATGACGTTCCACTAAAGTCACGATGTGACTGTTCCGTGAACCGCTTAGCAGATCGCCCTCCCAATGACCAGGGACAGCGCGGTCCTCGACTTCAGCGGGTCTTTCCCGAATCGAGATGGCATCTGCGATTTGACCGCGCGAGTCTTTGAAGATACGACAGTGCTGCGAGCGGCGCATGCGCCGCTTGGTTCGCAGGTGATCCAGCAGCTCTTTTTTCAGCACGCCGCGCGCTTGAATGAACAAGCTGCGGTAAATCGTTTCGTGAGACACGCGCATCCTCTCATCCTTGGGATACTCGGTCTTCAGCCATCCGGAAATCTGCTCCGGCGACCATTCCAGGATCAGTTTACTCGCAACGACCTCTCGCAACCTCCGGTGCACGGCAAGAAGGCACCGCTTGGGCCGCAAGGCCGACTCCCAGGCTTGGTCATCCGCCTCATGGGCTCGATAGGCGGGACGGCCACCGTGGCGTGTAACCTCCCGGCCCACCGTCGAGGCTGCTCGATCCAGATGTCTAGCTATCTCACGAATCGATGAACCGGATGCGATCCCTCGCGAGATGTCCTCTCGCTCCGACCGCATGAGGGCTAGACGGGAGCGACGGCGCACTGCGGGAGGAATCCCTCCGCGAGGCAACAACAAACAGCGAATCGAGCTAGGTGGCTTGTCAAAGGCGCGCCCAATCGCATGCAGCGTCTCTCCCGCCTTCCATCGCCTCCAGATGTCGCTCTTCTCAATCGCAGACAGCCCAAACCGTTTCCCTGGCTTCATATAAACACCACCTTTAGAAAGCAGACTCATATCAGATGGTGTTGCATCGACCTATTGAGATCACCGCTCTTATCGTACACGTGAAGTCCTAGTACGGCGAAAAGTCGGGGCGGCAGTGCGCGCGCAGCATCGGTTTGCCAGCATTCGTGTCTGCCCAAAAACGTTGCGGCCGCACGCCTTCCAAACAATTGATTCTGTTCACCTCAAAATGAAAAGACTGACGGCCCAGAATCAGCTGTTTTTGGGCAGTCGCGCGGACCCACCATACGAACGCAGGATAAACCCAATGCTCGCACTACTCTGTTGCCTCTCGGAGTTCTGAGATCCACGGAGGGGGTAATAGAGTAGTATTGCCGGCACGGCCAGAACTCGCGAACCCTGAGGACCTGTTCGACTGGAATCTTGGGTGTGCTCCCATGAGATTGAGGCCCGTAATTCTGCCCATCGCAATCCTAATGGTCGTTCCTTGTCTGTCCAATAATTTGAACGCGCAAACGACGACTTCGGGGGGATTGTCCGGTGTGGTCAGCGATCCGAGCCGTGCGATTGTGCCTGATGCGGTCGTGGAGATCTGGGATAGCACCAAGGGAAAATCTCAAGCGACGAAGACCGACAGCTACGGCGTATTTCGATTCTTTTTCGTGGCGCCGGGAAACTACACGCTGACCGTGTCTCATGACGGCTTTCGCGGAGAGAGCGAAGAAGTCAATGTGTTGCTAGGACCGCCGGGAACACGGAACGTCACTCTCAAAATTGCAGGGGGAAGTGCGACGGTCGAGGTAAGCGGAGGTACGCCGCTGATCCAGGCAGAGATGGGCGATGTCGCTGTGACGATGAGTCAATTGCAGATATCCCAAGTACCTAACCCAGGTAACGACCTGACGTACATTGCCCAAACAGCGCCCGGCGCGATTATGAATACGGACACGATCGGTGCCTTCAGCTTAGGGAATTTTTCAATTTTGGGGATGCCGGGAACTTCCAATTTGTTCACCCTAAACGGAATGAACAACAATAACAGCCAAGCGAACGTTAACAATAGCGGGGTGACGGGGATGATGCTGGGCCAGAACGAGGTGCAAGAAGCCAGCATCGTCATCAATGGTTACTCCGCGCAGTTTGGAGGCGCTGCGGGCGCGAACGTCAACTACGTGACAAAATCGGGCGACAATGCATTCCATGGGAACGCGCAATACTACTGGAACGGAAGCGCAATGAATGCCAACGACTGGATCGACAATGCTTACGGAAACCCGCGTCCCTTCGATGTCGCACATCAATGGGCAGGATCCTTGGGCGGCCCGATTAGAAGGGATCGCCTATTCTTCTTTTTCGACACCGAAGGTATGCGCGTCATACTCCCATCGAGTACTCAGGTAGTCCTGCCCAGCGCGAAATTTCAGTCCGCAACCTTGGCAAATATTGATCAGATCTTCGGACCGGCGTCGGCCTCCCACAAGTTTTACCAGCAGGTCTTCAATATATACAACAGCGCGCCCGGGGAAAGCGCCGCGATTCCTGGCACCTTTAATCCGCACGATCTCGGCTGCAACGGTTGGCAGGGACCACAGGGGCTGGGTACAACGGATCCCTGTGCCGTACATTTCCTGAAAAATGTTGATACTCCGTCCAGCGATTCGATCGTGTCGGGTCGCGTGGATTCGAACCTAGGGGCCTCAGACCGTGTTTTCCTGCTCGTGCAATATGGCTACGGGAATCGCGCTACATATGTCGACGGGATAAACGCGGTTTTCAATGCCTACGGGAATCAGTCTACCTGGCAAGGCCAGTTGAGCGAGACGCACACGATTAGCCCCACTGCCGCGAATCAGTTCCTAGTTGCTGGGACTTATATCGGAGGGAGTAATGGTGTTGCGAATCCAGCGCAAACCCAGGCTGTATTTTCGACGGATCTGAACTTCTGGAATGAGGGCAATACCTTCAATTCGATGGGAGGCTGGAACTGGGCTTTTGCCCTGCCAAGCAGTTCAGGAACGACATCGTACGAGATCTGCGACGACCTGATGAAGGCGCGGGGCAAGCATAAGTTTGGGATTGGATTTAACTTTCTGCGAACGTACTGGACGAGCGACAGTTACAATTGGAGCGGTACGGGACAAATACTTCCGCAAACGATTGACGCCTTTTTCTTCGGCGGGGTAGATCCAGCCAATCCAAAAACGGATTTCACCACTCTTGCTCAAACTTTTCCCGCCGAAACTCGGAACCGCTACTGGTCCTATGGCCTCGGGTTGTACGGCCAGGACGAGTTGCATCCTCAATCCAACCTGACCTTAACCCTTGGTTTGCGCGCTGATCACCAGTCCAATCCGGTGTGTGAATTTAATTGCTTCGCCAGGCTTTCCGGGCCGTTCAATTCTATCAGCCATGACCCGGGCCAGCCCTACAATGAAGCGATACTGGTGAATCAGAAACAGGCGTATCCGAGTACGGACAGCATCGTATGGTCGCCGCGGTTCAGTTTTGCGTGGCAGCCCCTGGGTGTCTCGCACAATACGGTAGTACGTGGTGGCGTTGGCATTTTTTACGACCCACTCCCCAACGGCCTTGGAAACCTTGTTTACAATCCCCCGTCCGTCAGCACTTTCAATATCACTGGCTACAACCTCGCTCCCGGTGAGACGAATAGCCTGTCTCAGAACGCCGCCGCCTTCGATACCGCTTTTTTGAAAGGCTTTGCCACCGGTCAGACACTTGCTCAGATCCGGGCAACGGATCCGACAGTTTGTTCCCCCGGGCTTTACGACTCCGGCAAATATCATGCATTCGCCGCGGTATCAAAAATGGAGCCTGCAGGCGCAGCAGATTTTCGGGTCTTCTACTTCCTTGACCGTCGGCTATTTTGGAAATCACGGCATCCATGAGTTTTTCGGTAATGTAAACGCCAATGCCTATGGGTTCGGATCACTCCCAAAGACAGTGTGCAGCAGCCCGCCGATTCCACCTTGTGCCGATCCGCGATTTGGTGGGGTGACAGAGTACGAGACCGCGGCGGTTTCCAATTACAACGGCATGGTCGTTTCCTTCGAACAACGCTTCTCCCGCTGGGGGAGCGGCTTGCTCCAGGCGAACTATACCTACGG